>NZ_MKZO01000037.1 GCF_001941965.1 Pseudomonas putida
TCAAGAACCATGCTGGCAGCACGTTGCTTAAACTCGCGGGTGTAGGTCTTCCGTTCTTGCATAGAACCTCCTGAATGGGCGAATCATATCGCCCTTAAGAGGTGTCCGGGATCATTAGGCCAGTTCAGCTTGCCAGCGATGAGGCCCTCAAGAACACCCATAAAACCTGGGCAAGTCCCGTCCCAGAGCCTCGCCTTGTGCGAAACATTTCACAAATCTTTCACTTTATTTCGAACTTTCCTACAGACCCCTCCCTCGAAGCCCTGCATTCGTTAATACGTTTACCGTCATGGAGGCTTCACCAATGCGTACCCGTAACCTGCTCGCCCCGACCTGCATCCTGGCCCTGCTGGGCGCGCCCCTGGCTGCCGTCGCTGCGCCGAGCACCGACCCGCTGTTCACCCTCGGTCTGACGGGCAGCTACGACAAGTTCAAGTTCGAAGGCGGCAGCGAATCCGACGATAGCCATATGGGCCAGGGCGGTGTGTTCGCCACCTTCGGCAACAAGCTCACCGCCGAATCCGGCTTCATCTACCAGCTCGGTGCCGAGGCCAAGTACGGCAAGAAGAACGACAACAAACTCAAGGAAGCCCAGGCTGACCTGGACCTCGGCTGGCGTGCCGCGCTGGATGCGCGCAACTTCGTCGATGTCAGCGTGGGTGGTGGTTATGGCTGGTCGCGCTTCGAGCCGGACATCAACGACATCGACACCAAGCTCACCGTCAAATCGCCGTTCGCCAAGGCAGCGCTGGGCTACAACCACCAGTTCGACGCCTCGACCCTGCGCGTCGAAGTCGGTGCCCGCCACACCATCGACGGCCGTGCCCGCCTGAAGGTCGAGGACTTCGGCAGCGACAGCGTCGACCTCAAGGACCGCACCAACCCCTACGCCGAAGTCAGCCTGCTGATGAACCAGCAGGGCGGCATGCCGATCCAGGTCGGCGCCTACTACACCCGCACCGAGTACAAGCTGGACGAGGACTCGGCAGTGGCTGACAACACCAAGCTCAAGCGTGACGAGTTCGGGGTGAAGGTGGGTCTGGCATTCTGATGCAGTAAGTCGCGACACAGCAAAACCCCTGTGGGAGCTGGCTTGCCAGCGATGAGGCCAGATCGGACAACAGTGTTGCCAGTGAGGGCCCTATCGCTGGCAAGCCAGCTCCCACAGGGGCCAAGGTGACCACAGAATCTGTGCTGTGTCAGTAGCAGCAACCTACTGCTGAGCCATTGCTCCTGACGCAACAGTCAAAACTCCCAACCCCGCCACACCCCTTGATCCACAAGCCCTCCAGCCTCTGGCACGGGCATTGCCATGGTCCAGCCATCCGTAATCAGAGAGCTGCCCATGACCCTGCCTTTCCGCCGCCAGCCCCTGGCGCTGTTGATCGCCGCGACCTTGCTGCCTGCCCACGCCGCCCTGGCCGACGACACCGATAAACCCGATGCCCTGCCCACCGTGACCGTCACCGCGCAGAAGCGCGAAGAGTCGCTGCAGGACGTCGCCGCCGCCGTCTCTGCCGTCTCTGGCAAGCAGATCGAACAGACCGGTGGCGGCTTCACCGCCGGCAAGGCGCTGCAGGACGTGCCCAACGCCATCGCCCCGGAATTCGCCGGCAACCAGCGGCCACGCTGGTACATCCGCGGCATGGGCTCGGGTGACATGGCCCCGACCACCGTCTACCCGGTGGGCATCTATGTCGACGACACCTATATCAGCCCGCATATCGCCACAGGCGGTCCGCTCTATGACCTGGAACGGGTGGAGATCCTGCGCGGTCCGCAAGGCACCCTGTGGGGCAAGAACACCACCGGCGGGGCGATCAACTTCGTCTCGCGCAAGCCGCAGTTCGAGAAGGGCAACGGCTACCTGAAGATCGACGCCGGCAACTACGAGTCGCGCCTCTACGAAGGCGCCTATGGCGGCACCCTGGTGGACGATCGCCTGGCCGCCCGGGTGGCGTTCGTCGACCAGAGCAAGGACGGCCAGTTGAAGAACATCGTCGATGGCCATACCGTCGGCGATGTGCACGACCAGGCCGTGCGCGCGCAAATCCTCGCGCGCCTGAGCGACGACCTCGACGCCACCCTGCAGATCCGCTCCCGTGACTACAAGGGGCAGGGCATCGCCACCCGCGCCTGGGGTGCCGGCCCCGGCGGCACCACGCTGTTCGGCCCGGCACCCACGGTCAAGGACGATGAAGCGGCCTTCACCGGCAAGGGCGAGGACCGCATCCAGCACAACGGCGTGCAACTGAACCTGCACTGGGACCTGGGCGAGCTGGCCCTGGATTCGATCACCGCCTTCGACGACATCCAGGAAAAGGCCCAGGGCCCGAACATGGGCATCTACGAATTCGGCCGCTCCTATGGCGACGATCACTGGCGCCAGGTGTCCCAGGAACTGCGCCTGTCCTCGGCCAGGAACCAGGTCGTGAGCTGGATCGTCGGTACCCACCTGTTCCATGAAAGCCTCGACAGCGCCAGCAGCAGTGCGATCCTGCCCACCGCCTACAACGCACCTTTCGATGTCGCCAGCTATGGCCGGACCGACCTCGACCAGACCACCACCAGCTACGCGCTGTTCGGCAGCAGCACCTGGCAGGCCACCGATGACCTGAGCTTCACCCTCGGCCTGCGCTGGACCCGCGAGACCAAGGACATCGACCTGAACCGCGTCGCCTCGGCGGATGCCGCAGACGTGTCCTTCGCCAGCAGCAACCGCTGGTGGAAGGACTACACCGGCACCCTGGCCACCGTCGCGACCCAGGACGAGCAGCGCACCTGGAACAAGCTGACCTACGACTTCACCCCCGAGTACCAGCTCAACGACAACGCCCGGGTGTATTTCCGCTACGCCAAGGGCTTCCGCTCCGGCGGTTTCAATGGTGGCGCCACGGTGCAGGCGGAGACCTCGGTGGTGGCGCCGGAGAACGTCGATGCCTACGAGCTGGGGCTCAAGAGCGAGTGGTTCGACGAGCGTCTGATCGCCAATGCCAACGTCTTCTACTACGACTACGCCGATATCCAGGTGAATACCGTGTCGGTGAGCAACGGGCAGGTGGTGTCGCTGCTGACCAACAGCGGAGCCGGGGTGATTCGCGGGGCGGAGTTCGAACTGCAGGCCTTGCCGTTGCAGAACCTGCAACTACGCGGTTCGCTGGGCTTGCTGCATACCGAGTTGAAGGACTTCTCGTCACCGGGCGGCCCGGATTACTCGGGTAACCGCATTGCCCGCTCGCCGGAGCGAACCCTGTCGGTGGGGGCGAGCTACCGGATTGCGCTGGAGGGCGGGGATGCGGTGACGCTGGATAACAGCTGGCGCTATCAGAGCCGCATTTACTTCCTGCCGACGGCGCAGGAGGACCACAGTGTTTCGCAGGGTGGGTACACGCTGGGGAATGCCAGCCTGACGTATCACGTTGCCGGGAAGCAGGACCTGGACCTGAGCGCCTACGTCAACAACCTTACCGACAAGCGCTACAAGACCGACAGCGTGCCGCTGCCGTTCGATATCGCCTGGGATGCGCGAGGGGATCGCAGGACTTATGGGGTGTCGGTGACTACCCACTTCTGATGGTGTCTGTACTGGCCTGATCGCTGGCAAGCCAGCTCCCACAGTGTCCGCGGCGCACGCAGAACCTGTGGGAGCTGGCTTGCCAGCGATAGGGCCCTCAGCACCCACATCATCCAAACCACCGGGCCAACCCACTCGGCGTCAACCCGGTCCAGCGCTTGAACGACCTGCGGAAATTGGTCGTATCACTGAACCGCAGGTAGTTGCACACCTCTTCATTGGTGTACCCCTTCATCTGGTACAGGTATAACGCCACGTGGCGCCGCACCAGGTCCAGCTGCTGCTGGAAATGGGTGCCATGCTTGCTCAGCTTGCGCTTGAGGGTAGTCGGACTGATACCGAAGGCGGCAGCGACACGGTCGAGGTTGATCGGCTCATGGATATGCCCGTGCAGGTGATCGAACAGCTCATCCAGAAAACTCGCCCCACCTCCCAGCGCCTCCAGTTGCCCCAGACACGCCTGCCGCGCCACCAGCCCAGGTGTCGCAGCGGCATTGGGCAACGGTCGATGGATATATTCCCGAGGCAGGGAGAGCAGGGTGATCTGCGCATCGAAACGCACTTCTTCGCCGAGATACACCCAGTACTGCTCAATATGCCGCGGCTGGCTCCAGGCGCACTGGATACGCCAGGGCAGATGCTCGCCGACCAGCCGCCGACTCATTGCAAGGACCGCGCTCAGGCAGGCTTCACCGAGAAACTGCGCCTGGTTGCCGGCACCACAGCCATCCTGCCAATACAGATGCAGGTAATGCTCCTCCAGCATCAGCCGCGGCGTCAGCAGCGGGCTGAGCAGGGCATGGAACTCGCACAGGTGTTCCAGCGCCTGGTACAGGTCGCGGGCATGCAGCAGGGTCTGGCTGGCCTCGCCGTAATGCCCTGGCAGCAAGCGCTGACCAAAGAGGAAAGCACTGTCATCGGCATCCAGCAGGCGCCGGGCATTGTCGATCAGGGTCAGGAACTGCTCCTGGCTGAAACGCGTTGCGCCCCGGCTGACATCCTCGTAGAACACCTCGCAACCGCGCAGCAGACGGTGGCTGTCGATGCCCCGGGAAAGGGCCAGGTCGATCAGGGTTGCCGGTTGGTAGTGGCCGACGATGAAACGCTGATCACGCTCGTAGCCGCTCATGCCGCCCCCTGCTGCGGAGCCTGGCGCTTGGCCCTGGCGATACCGAGGTTGACCCGCTTGAGCAGGCTGTCTACATCGTCGTCATAGGCCATGGCCGCCGCCACGCTGGCGTGCAACTGCAAGCGCTCGCCGTGGCGTTGGGTCTTGTAGGCGAAGCTGGCCACTGCCTGTTGCAGCTCCCCGGCCAGCCAGCGGGCCTGGGTTTCGCCGGTATTGGGCATGACCACGACAAAGCGATCGCCGGCCAGACGGCAGAGCACATCCTGCTGGCGCAGGTTGAGCAACAGCAACTGGGCCAGCGCCTGCAGCAGGTGATCGCCCTCGGCCTCGCCATGCATCAGGTTCACCGCGCTGAAATCATCGATATCCAGCACCACCAGCGACAGCGGCTGCTCTTCGCGGGCCGCCTGTTCCAGGGCCAGTTGCACATGCTGCTTGAGGTACTGGGCACCGCCCAGCGGGGTCAGCTTGTCGAACAGCAGGTGTTCGCGGAACAACCCCTCGCGCTTGCTCATCTGCGCGTTGATCGCCTGCTGTTCCTGGTGCAGGTGATAGATGCCGAAGGTCACCAGGAGCAGGCCCACCGGCATCGGCGCGGTTTCCAGCCAGTTGTCCCAGACCGCGTCCGGGGCCAGGCGGATGAATTCGTCGAGCACATCCATCCACCAGGAAAAACACACGCAGGCCATGCCCACCGCCAGCAGGCGACTGACCCGGCCGGCCGGGCGGCTGCGCATCAGCATCACCAGCCAGATCAACCAGATCAGCCCCGAGCCGCCTTCGCCGACCACGTCCATCCAGTTGATCTGCGCCCATGGCTTGACCTCGCCGAAGGCCAGGTAGATCTGCAGGCCGAGGTTGGCGGCGATGGCCAAGCCGACAAAGGTCAGGGTGTGCAGTTTGAGCAGTGATTTCATTGACGGTCTCCGGGTCGGGCGCTGGCTAGCGTGCCCGACCTAGGTCACAAGGGTGTTACAGGGATTTGCTGCGGGATTTGCACGGCAACTGGTCCGGGCCTTGTTCGCCGGTGCAGAAGCGCTCCGCCGGCAGGTTCTTCGCCGGCTCGCTCAGGCGATTGCTTCCCTGCTTGTCGCGGTTCAGGTCGAAGGCGTCGTAGAGCGTGCCGTTGGCGGTGAAGCTGCGCACTTCCAGGCGCGACGGCAGCACCTCGACGGTCTGGTACAGCTGGGTTTCCTCGGCGCTGCGGTCCGGCTGCTGGCGGGCGCGGTCGTTGAGGCCGTACATCTTCGAACCGGCCACCGAGACCATGTACACCGGGCCCTGGACCTTGCCGGCGGCGTGGTCCTTCTTCGCCGCGACACGGCCTTTTTCATTGCTCAGGCGGCTGTAGCAGTGGTCGTGGCCCTGCAGCACCAGGTCCACCTTGTAGCGTTCGAACAGCGGTTTCCACGCGGCCTTGAGCGGGCCGGTGTCTTCCGGGCGGGCGCAGGTGAAGATCGGCTGGTGGGTGACGACGATCTTCCAGCGCGCCTTGCTCTCCTTCAGGCGCTGTTCCAGCCACTGGCTCTGCTGGTCGAGGGTGTTCAGGTCGAGGGCGGCAGTCCCGTCGAGGACGATGAAACGCACGTCCTGGTAGTCGGTGAAGTAGGTGGTGGTTTCCAGTCCCTTCACACCATTGCCGGGCAGGGCGAACTGCTTCGCCCAGTGCGGACCGAGCACGCGGCCTTCGCTGCCATCGGGGTTCACGCTGTCCAGGTACTCGTGGTTGCCGGTGGCGACCACCTGTGGCACCCCGGCGTAGTGGAAGCCACCGGCCTGGTTCCATTCGCCCCATTCATCGTCGTGGACCAGGTCGTCGCGCTGCGAGGTGAGGTCGCCGGCATGCACCACCAGCGCCGGGCTGGCGGTGGCGTGCAGGGCCTGGCGCACGCTGCGCGAGGCGATGGAGAGGATGTCGTTCTGGGTGTCGCCGAGGTAGATGAAGCGGAAGGGCTTGAAGCCAGCGGCGGCGGTGCGGAACTGCAGCCATTCGCTCCAGCCGTCGGCGCCCTTGACCCGGTACACGTAGGGGGTGTCCGGTTGCAGGTCGGTGAGGCGGACCTGGTGGTACAGGGCGGCGCCGTTCTCGGTATCCAGCGACTGGCTGCTGCCTTCGAGCAGGATGGCGCGTTTTTCCAGTTGCGGACCGTCGAGGGCCGGGGCCAGTTGCAGCTGGCTGGCCGCCTGGCGGCTGTCGGTGCGGAAGGTCACGGCCATTTCCCGGGCCGGGTTGGCGCCGGGGGTCAGGACGATACGGTCGGCCAGGCCGGTGGCGGCGTAGGGCGCGCCGGGTGAATGCGGCAGGGGTTCGGCTGCGCTGGCGTTGCCGATGCAGGCGGCGAGGGCGAGGGCCAGCAGGCTCAGGCGGGACATGGAGGATCCTTGGGTCGGTGAGTTCTGGCGGCCAAGGAAACAAAGGCAAATGACGCTTGGGTTACAGGGTGGGGGGTCTATTTGGACGCTGGCAGATGTGAAAAAATGTTGGTTTTTCAGTGTTCTCAAGGGCCTCATCGCTGGCAAGCCAGCTCCCACAGGGACCGCGTGCACCGCTGAACCTGTGGGAGCTGGCTTGCCAGCGATGAGGCCGGTACAGCCAATGAAGAGTGAAAGGGGGTCATATCAGGCCAATTCCCCGCGAAAACCACCCGAAAATGCCCCGATCCGACCGCTGTGAAAATCCCTGTCACAGATCTGCCACACGCCAGCCCTAGCGTGCCCCTCAGTTTCCGCCGGGTGTGGCGGATCGACTTCAGGGGAGCAACAACGTGGCAATCGTCAGATTCAAGATCAGCCTGCTCAGCATGGCCATCGCCGCCAGCCTGCCGGCCTTCGCCGAAGACAAGGTGGAGCACGTCAACGTCGTCGGCCAGGCCGCCAGCCTGGACCAGGCGCTGAAGGAGCAGAAAGCCTCCGACACCATCCGCAGCGTGGTCCACGCCGATGCCGTCGGCCAGTTGCCCGACGATAACGCCGCCGAAGCCCTGCAACGGATTCCCGGCCTGTCGGTGGAACGCGACCAGGGCGAAGGCCGCTTCGTCAGCGTGCGTGGCATCGGCCCGGACCTGAACAGCGTGACCATCAACGGCACCCTGTTGCCCGCCCCGGAAGCCGACCGCCGCGCCGTGGCCCTCGACGTGCTGCCCACGGAGCTTGTGCAGTCGCTGTCGGTGGTCAAGT
Organism: Pseudomonas putida; assembly: GCF_001941965.1. Classification (GTDB taxonomy): domain Bacteria; phylum Pseudomonadota; class Gammaproteobacteria; order Pseudomonadales; family Pseudomonadaceae; genus Aquipseudomonas; species Aquipseudomonas putida_L. Next base: position 7,881 of record NZ_MKZO01000037.1, read on the forward strand.
CGCTGACCCCGGACATGGACGCCAACTCCCTCGGCGGCACCATCGAGGTGGAAAGCCTGTCGGCCTTCGATCACCCGGGCCTGTTCTACACCGTCAGCGGCGAAGCCAGCCACGACGAGAACACCAGCCAGACCAGCCCGAAATTCTCCGGCGCGTTCAGCAACAAGTTCAGCCTCGGCGACGGTATCGACAACTTCGGCGTGGCCGCCGCCCTTAGCTGGCAGCAGCGCGATTTCGGCTCGGACAACGTCGAGACCGGCGGCGCCTGGGACTTCGAAGGCGACCAGCCACGCCTGGAAGAAGCCGAACAGCGTGACTACCGCATCCGCCGCGAACGCACCGGCGCCGGCCTGAACTTCGATTACCGCCCGGACGATTTCTCCAGCTACTACCTGCGCACCCTCTACAGCCGCTTCAAGGACACCGAGACGCGCAATGCCGCCGGCATCGAGTTCGAAGACCCGCAAGCCTCCGGCGAGCGTGGCGACGGCGAAGGCTGGCGTTCCCTGAAGTCCCGCGAGGACACCCAGGAAATCCAGTCCTATGTATTCGGCGGCGAACGCCTGATCGATGCCTGGACCCTCAGTGGCCAGGTCGGCTACAGCAAGTCCAGCGAGAACGACCCGGGCGGCATTGCCGACGCCAAGTTCGAAGGCGACTTCAGCGACATCGGCTTCGACGGCACGCGCAAGCCACGCCTGTCCACCGGCGCGGCCTTCTACGACCCGAACGCCTTCACCCTGGACAAGGTGGAGTGGGAGAAAGCCAATTCCACCGACGAAGAAAAGAACATCCGCTTCGACCTCGCCCGCGACTACGAACTGGCCGGCAACAGCTCCCAGGTCAAGTTCGGCGCCAAGGCCAGCCGCCGCGACAAGCGTGCCGACACCGATATCTGGGTTTACGAGGACTTCGACGATGTCACCCTGGCCGGCTACCAGAGCGGCAAGGTCGACTACTCCCTGGGCAACTTCGGCAACGGCATCAGCGCCGGGGCGATCAAGAACCTGATCGGCGGGATGGACCGCGATGCCTTCTACGACGAAGAAGAATCGCGGATCAACGACTTCACCATGCGCGAAGACATCAACGCCGCCTACCTGATGAACACCGTCGATGTTGGCGCCTGGCGCTTTATCGGCGGCGTACGCTACGAGGGCACCGAGTTCGAGGCCAAGGGCACCGGCCTGCGTGACGGCGAGTACAGCCCGACCGAAAGCCGCAAACGCTATGACCACTGGCTGCCGGGCCTGCACGCGCGCTACCAGTTCACCCCGCAGACCCAGTTGCGCGCGGCCTGGACCAACACCGTGGTGCGCCCGACCTTCGGCCAGCTGGCGCCGGGCTTCATGATCGACGATGGCGAAGGCGAAGCCGCCTTCGGCAACCCGAACCTCAAGCCGCTGGAATCGATGAACCTCGACCTCGGCATCGAGCACTACATGGGCCGTGCCGGCACCGTCTCGGCGTTCCTGTTCTACAAGGACATCGACAACTTCGTCTACAACACCGACCTGGCCGGCACCGGCGAGTGGGTCGACTTCGACGAGGCCAAGACCTTCGCCAACGGCCAGAGCGCCAAGCTGTATGGCATGGAGCTGGCCTACTCGCAGAAATTCGACTGGCTGCCGGCGCCGTGGAACGGCCTGCTGCTGGGCGGCAACCTGACCCTGAGCAAGTCCCGCGCCGAAATCGAAGGCCAGGGCCTGACCCGGCGCATCGACCTGCCCAACCAGTCCGACACCGTCGGCAACCTGACCCTCGGCTGGGAAGACGACAAGCTCAGCCTGCGCGTGGCCGCCAACTACAAGTCGAAGTACCTGGCGGAAGTCGCCGGCATCGATGACAAGGCCCACGACCTGTACTCGGACGAACAGCTGTTCGTCGACTTCAAGGCCGGCTACTTCATCACCCCGGACCTGCAACTCACCTTCGAGGCGCAGAACATCACCGACGAGTCCTACTACACCTACACCGGGCGCTCGCGCTTCAACTCGCAGTACGAGGAATACGGCCCGACCTACAAGGTTGGCCTGACCCTGACCCACTTCTGATCGCCAGCCCGAGACCCGAACATGTTCAATGCAAGACCTTTCACCTTCGCCGGGGGCCTGCTGCTGGCCCTGGCGGTATCCCAGGCCGTGGCCGCCGCGCCGCTCCTGACCCTTGGCGAGCGCCTGCCCGGCAGCGTCGAGAATGCCCGTCTGTTGAGCACCGATGCCTTCTGGCCCGGTGCCGACCGCCTGGTCGCCGGCAAGCAGGGCCTGCAACTGCTCAAGGCCGACGGCCAGGTGCTGAGCCAGCTCGATGGCCGCTACAAGGGCCTGGACCTGCGCAGCGACCAGGACGCGTTGCTGGTGGCGACCGTCGATAGCAAGCGCCAGCAGGCCGTGCTGGTGCAGTTGCACAAGGACAAGGGCTGGAGCACGCCGCTGTACCTGCCCAAGCGTGATTTCCCGGTCGAAGGCCTGTGCCTGTATCGCGACAGCGCGCGCAACAGCTTCGTCTTCCTGATGGGCGCCGAGGGCGTTGGCGAGCAGTGGTTGGTCGCCACCGCCGACAAGCCGCTTGGCGAAGCCCTCCGCGTGCGTGGCTTGAGCCTGCCGCCACTGAGCGAGCACTGCCAGGGCGACGATGCCGGCGACAGCCTGTTCGTCAATGAAGAGAGCGTCGGTTTCTGGCGTTATGGCGCGGCCGCCGAGGCGCCGCTGCAACGGCGTCCGGTGGACTTGCGGGCGCCGTTCGGCTCCATCGCCAAGCGTGCGGCCGGGATGGCGGTAGTGCCCGGCGGTGTGCTGGCCCTGGATCCGCTGGGCGCCAGCCTGCACCTGTATCGCCAGGCCGGCACGAGCTGGAAAGCCGAGGCGAGCCTGCCGCTGGCCGGTCTCAAGGAGCCCGAGCAACTCAGCGTGCGCCAGGACGCCAAGGGCCTGGACCTGTTGATCGTCGACGATGAAGGCCAGCGCCGTGCCCGTCTCGACTGGGACCTGCCGGTTGCCAAGGTCGCCGCGCCGGTCCCGGTATTGCCGGCCCAGGTCCAGACCGAGCCGGTCCCGAGCTTCGGCGATGCCGCCGACGATCCGGCGATCTGGGTCAATGCCGCCAACCCGCAGCAAAGCCGGATCATCGGCACCGACAAGAAGGGCGGGCTGCTGGTGTACGACCTCGCCGGCAAGCAGCTGCAGGACCTGCGTGTCGGCCGGGTCAACAACGTCGATGTGCGCAATGGCTTCAAGCTCGGCGAACGCACCGTGGACCTGGCGGTGGCGAGCAATCGCGATCACAACAGCCTGCAGGTGTTCGCCATCGAGCCGCAGACCGGCGAAGTCAGCCCGCTGGGCGAGGTGGCCACGCCGCTCGAGGAAATCTACGGCCTGTGCATGTTCAAGGATGCGACGGGTGCCATCCACACCATCGTCAACGACAAGAACGGCAGCTTCCTGCAATACCGCCTCGGCACGGCTAAAGGGCAGGTCGAGGGCGAACTGGTACGCCGTTTCGCCACCGCGACCCAGCCGGAAGGCTGCGTGGCCGACGACCGTGGCCAGCGCCTGTTCATCGGTGAGGAAGACAAGGCGGTCTGGACCCTGGATGCCCGCGCCGATGCGCCGATCACGCTTGAGAAAGTCATTGCCGTGGGCGACCCAATCAAGGCCGATATCGAAGGCCTGGCGTTTTACCAGGGCAAGCAGCGCGACTACCTGGTGATCTCCAGCCAGGGCAACGACCGCTACGTGGTGGTCGAGGCCAGGCCGCCGTATCGCCTGCGCGGCGCCTTCGCGATTGGCCTGAATGCCGAACGCGGCATCGACGGTGCCTCGCAGACCGACGGCCTGGAAGTCACATCCGCCAACCTCGGTGGTCCGTGGAGCCAGGGCCTGCTGGTGGTGCAGGACGGCCGCAAGCGCATGCCCGAGGGCCGGCAGAACTTCAAGGCGATTGCCTGGAGCCAGGTGGTCGAGGCGCTGCAGCTCGATTGAGCCGCTGTCATCAACCGGCAATGCCGTTGTCATCCAATACACGACGCCCCGCCTGGTGCGGGGCCAAGGAGCAAAGAACATGCACGCAAGCGAACATATGAGCATCTGGGGCCTGGTCAGCGATGCCAGCCTGGTGGTGCAGGCGGTGATGGCCTGCCTGGTGCTGGCCTCGCTGCTCAGCTGGTACCTGATCGTCCAGCGCGGCTGGGCGCTGGGCCGCAGCGAAAAGGCCTCGGACGGCTTCCTCCAGCGGTTCCGCGCCAGCGGCGACTTGGCCCTGCTGTACCGCGAAAGCCAGGCGCGCACCGCCGAGGGCGATGACGAGACGCCGCTGCAGCGCCTGTTCGTCGATGGCTACCAGGCCTTCGCCCAGTTGCAGCGACAGCCGCAGATCGAGAATTCCGCCGTGCTGGAAGGTGTCGAGCGCAGCCTCTACGTGTCCCTCGCCGAGCAGGACGAACGCCTCGACAAGGGCCTGGCCTTCCTCGCCACCGTAGGATCGGTCAGCCCGTACATCGGCCTGTTCGGCACCGTGTGGGGGATCATGAATGCCTTCCTCGGCCTGTCCCAGGTCCAGCAGGCGACCCTCAACACCGTGGCCCCGGGCATCGCCGAAGCGCTGATCGCCACCGCCATCGGCCTGTTCGCGGCGATCCCGGCGGTCATGGCCTACAACCGCTTCAGCGCGCGCGGGCAGATGCTCAGCGCCCGCCAATACGCCTTCGCCAATGAATTGCAGGCGCGCCTGCACAAGCGTCTGCACTGCACCCCAAGCATGGCTGCGGTGGCCTGAAAGGAGTTTCCCCGATGTTGGTAAAACCCCAGCGCAAGCACGCCGTGAAGGCGGAAATGAACGTGGTGCCCTATATCGACGTGATGCTGGTGCTGCTGGTGATCTTCATGGTCACCGCGCCGATGCTGGTCCAGGGCGTCAAGCTCGAACTGCCCAAGGTCGCCGCCCAGGCCATGCCGGCCGACAGCGAGCGGCAGGTGCTGACCCTGTCGGTAAAGGTCGATGGCGGCTTCTACTGGAATGTCGGGCCGGACCTCAAGCTCGACGGGCAGAGCGACAGCGCCGTGAGCCTGGAGGAGATGCGCGACAAGGTAGGGCGGATCATTGCCGAGCGCGGTGATACCCAGGTCTATGTGCGGGCCGACCAGGGTGCCGATTACGGGCGGGTGGTTGCCGGCATCGCCGAGTTGCAGCGTGGCGGGGTGAGCAACCTGGGCCTGATTACCGAGGAGCCTTGAGATGGCTGCGATGAGTCTGCCGCTGTCGGCCCCGGTGCCGTCCTTCAATCTGCCGAAATGGCGCGCCAATGCAGGTGCCGCGGGCGTGGCCGTGGCCTTGCATGTGGCGGTGGCGGTGGCCTTGCTCGGGCATGACTACAGGCCGCAGATGCCGGCGCCGGTGGTGCCGGTGATCACTACGCAGTTGATCAGCGTGCCGCTGCCGGAACCGGTGGTTGAGCCTGTGGTGGTGCCGGAGCCGCCTGCGCCTGCCGTTGTCGAGCCGCCGCCTCCGGAAGTAGTGAAGGCCCCGGCGCCGGTGGTGCCGACCGAGGCGGAGCTGGCGTTCAAGCGCGAGCAGTTGCGCGAGAAGCAGGAGCAGGTGGCGGAGCAGAAGCGTCAGCGTGAGGAAGTTCGTCAGCGCCAGGAGCAGCAGCGGCAGGAACAATTGGCGCGGGATGCAGCCCAGGCGCGGGAAGCTGAACAGCGCCTGGCCGCCGAGCGTCGGGCGGCGGATGAGCGTACCCGTGCCGCAGCGGCGGCGAGCCAGCAGTACCTGCCGATCACCAAGAAAGCCCCGGACTACCCGCAACGGGCGCTGGACAAGGGTATTCAGGGGGATTGCACGGTCAGCTACACGGTGGATACCCAGGGCAAGGTGCGTGATCCGCAGGTGCTGGATGGGTGCCATCCGTGGTTTGCCCAGCCGTCGTTGCAGGCGGCACGGAGCTTTCGGTATCAGCCGAGGATTGTGGATGGCCGGGCGGTAGAGGTGCCCGGGATCAAGAACACCTTCCACTACAGCATCGAGCAAGGCTCCCGGTAGAGGGTGATGCTGATGGCCTCATCGCTGGCAAGCCAGCTCCCACAGGGTTGCGGTGCATGCGGTCCCTGTGGGAGCTGGCTTGCCAGCGATAGCGGTCTCAAGGCAACGTCGCAGGCCGTAGGTACTCGGGCTGGAGTGTGTTGAACCAGAACAGGATCATGCTCACCAGAATGGTCACCAACACCAGTAACCCAACCCCCCACACCGAAGCCGCATAGAGAAACCCCTGGTCCTGGGTCAACCGCATGAATTTCGGCAACCCCACGAACAGCAGATACGTCGCATAAGCCCCCGCCACGATCAGCGCCGCCACTGCCAGCCAGCGACTCGGATACAACCCGGTGATCCCCGCCAGGAAATACGGCGTGGTGGTGTACGCCACGAAACCGATGCACTGATTCAACGTTGGCCGCGCCTCGAAGGTCCGCGACATCCAGCGGATAAACCCGCCCATGATCAGCGTGCCCAGCAGCATGGTGACGTACAGCAGCACCCCAAGCTGCAACCCACTGGCCATGCTGACCCGCACCCGATCGCCCTCGGCCAGGCTCCAGCCGGTCCAGGTCACCCCGATGAACAGGCAGATCGCCGGGAGTAGCGCCCAGAGCAGCAGGTGCGGGAGGTAGTGACGCGGCTGCCGTTCTTCTTCGGTGCGGATATCCATCCAGGCGTAATCCGGGTGGGTAAGGAGTTTGACCAGGTGAGCTTTCATCGGAGGGATCTCCTGTCAGCGATGAAGTTTGGAAACAGAAGGGTTTTCCGGCGTTCAGTTTTTGTCGGGGCAGGGCGCCGAGTGGTCGGTTGACAGGCCGGTGATCATCTCGATGGATCTTTTTCACCAGCGCAGCGGTCGGTTTCTGCAACGGTCATCCACGGAGAACTATCATGCCTTCCAGCAAGCACCCGGGCGCTGCGTCCGACCAGCACATGCCCGGCGAAGTGGAGCGCGACAACGACGCCCACCGCCCCGATCAACCCGGCCAGGGCAAGCGGGATTCAACTGCCCAGGAACACGCGAAACGCCAAGGCGGCGGGCAGGGAAAATATTCGAAGTAAATGGCGCAATCGTTTGTCCGGTTGGTTATTTCAATATTCCGCACCTGTGGAAGTAGCAATTCCGCACCTGTGGAAGTAGCAGGATGTTTTTCCGCTGTTGCAGCATTGAAATACCGGCCGTCCGTTAATTCAGAAAAACCGCCGCGTTTGTTGGCGGAAATATTCCGGGGCGTTAGTCTCACTGACGTACTTATAAAACCCGGGCACAGGAGCGTGAATATGAAGTATCGCGGAAAACACTATTGGGCCTGGGCCGAAGCGCCTCTGATGAGTCGTTCCCATGAAGAAGTGCTGGACGGTGGCGAGATTGTCGATGTGCAGGTGCGGCTCTCCCGGCTTGGCGCAACCCAGCTGTTTATCGGGGTCTACAACGCCGGCGGCACGCTGATGTTCGAGGAAACCTATGATTCCCGGCCGGGCGAAACCATGACCCGGGCGATGAACTGGGGCACGGCAAGGGCGCGTTTGCTGGCCAGTGAATCGATGGGCGGGAATATTGTTGCGGTATTGTGAAGTGTCGGGTTAGTTGGTGTTTTAACTATTGTCGTCCTGTTGTAATTGAACTGTTTTTGTTCTTTCTGGCCTCATCGCTGGCAAGCCAGCTCCCACAGGTACTGCAGTACACGCGGTCCCTGTGGGAGCTGGCTTGCCAGCGATAGGGCCCGGGAGAACACTCCGCATTCAACTGTCCATCCAGCAACAGTGGCTCAACATTTTGCTGTTTCAACAGTCGCACTGACTGTTGCCTGAAACCATCAAGCCCCTGAAATACAAGGCTTTTCCTGCTTGGCATGGGAAATGCAATAGCCCTGTGGTCATCGCATTCCAGGATTCATCTTTCCCATGACCACACCTGCCGTTTCCGCCCATTACGACCTCCGCCAGCCGGATGCCCATGTCATCCGCGACGATGCCGAAGCCATCGCCGTCGCCCAGCGCATCGCCGCCTTGCTCCGCGAAGGCGCCGCCGAGCGCGACCGCCAGCGCCGGGTGCCCGCCGATGTAGTCGATGCCTTCTCCAACAGCGGCCTGTGGGGTATCACGGTGCCTCGCAGCCATGGCGGCGCCGAAGTGTCCTTCGCCACCCTGGCCCGGGTGATCGCCATCGTCTCCGCCGCCGACCCGTCCCTTGGCCAGATCCCGCAGAACCACTATTGCTTGCTGGAAGACATCCGCCTGCAAGGCACAGAGGAGCAGAAGAGCTTCTTCTTCGACCTGGTGCTCAAGGGCCATCGCTTCGCCAATGCCCTGTCGGAAACCGGCGGCAAAACCGTGGTCGATATCCAGACCCGCCTGGTCGCTGAAGACGAGGGTTACCGCATCGACGGGCGCAAGGGCTACTGCACCGGCTCGCTCTACGCCCACTGGATCGGCGTGCTGGCCCTCGACGCAGAGGACCGCGCGCACCTGGCCTTCGTCGAGCGTGGCACCCCGGGCCTGGTGGTGGTCGACGACTGGGACAGCATCGGCCAGCGCACCACCTCCAGTGGTACGGTGATCGCCGATGGCCTGCGCGTTCCGGCGTTCAACCTGTTCCCCAGCTACCGCTCCTATGAAGTGCCGACCCTGGCCGGCCCGTTCGCCCAACTGACCACCGCCGCCATCGACGCCGGTATCGGCCGTGCTGCGCTGGACGACACCATCGCCTTCGTTCGCGAGCATGCCCGGCCGTGGGTTGATGCCCAGGTGGAGAAGGCTGGGGATGATCCGCTGACCATCATCCAGATCGGCTCACTGGAGATCCGCCAGGAAGCCGCCGAAGCCTTGCTGGAGCGCGCTGGGTGGGTACTGGATGCTGCCAAGCCGAGTCCTGACGAAGACAATGTCGCCGCCGCCTCGGTAGCCGTGGCCAAGGCCAAGGTGCTCACCACCGAAGCCGCCATCGAAGCCAGCAACCGCCTGTTCGAGCTGGGCGGCACCCGCTCTTCCCTGGCCCGGCACAACTTCGACCGCCACTGGCGCAATGCCCGGGTGCACACCCTGCATGACCCGGTGCGCTGGAAATACCACCTGGTCGGCAACTGGGCGCTGAACGGCATCAAGCCGGCGCGGCACGACTGGAACTAGGGGGCGGCCATGAGCAAGCAGATCCGCCTCAACGCCTTCGCGATGAACACGGTCGGGCACCTGTCCCCCGGCCTGTGGCGCCATCCCCGCGACCAGTCGCGGCGCTACACCGATATTCATTACTGGGTGGAGCTGGCGAAAACCCTCGAACGCGGGCGTATCGACGGGCTGTTCATCGCCGATGTGCTCGGGGTCTACGACGTCTATGGCGGCAGTGCCGATGCGGCGCTGAGCACCGGGGCGCAGGTGCCGGTCAACGACCCGCTGCAACTGGTCCCGGCCATGGCGGCGGCCACCGAGCACCTGGGGTTTGGCGTGACGGCCTCGGTGTCCTTCGAGCATCCGTTTCCCTTCGCCCGGCGCATGTCCACCCTCGATCACCTGACCCAGGGCCGCGCGGGCTGGAATATCGTCACTTCGTACCTGAGCAGCGGCGCGCGCAATCTCGGCCAGCGCGAGCAGCTGTCCCATGACCAGCGCTATGCCCTGGCCGAGGAATACCTGCAGGTCTGCTACAAGCTCTGGGAAAGCAGTTGGGAGGAGGGCGCGGTCCGAGCCGATCGCGACAGCGGAGTCTATGCCGATCCGGCGAAGGTGCATGGCATCGGGCACGAGGGCGAGTACTTCAAGGTGCCCGGCTTCCACCTCAGCGAGCCGTCGCCACAGCGTACCCCGGTGCTCTATCAGGCCGGTGCGTCCAGCCGGGGCCGGGCCTTTGCCGCGGCCAACGCCGAATGCGTGTTCGTCGCCGCGCCAAGCAAGGCGGTGCTGAAGAAGCAGGTGGAGGAGTTCCGTGCGGCAGCCGTCGCTGCCGGGCGCGCCGCCGACGATATCGTCATCCTCGAACAGCTCACGGTGATCGTCGCCGAGACCGACGAGGCGGCCCTTGCCCGTCTGCGCGAGTACCGCGAGTACGCCAGTGCCACCGGCGCCCTGACCCTGATGTCGGGCTGGACCGGGATCGATTTCTCGCAGTACGGCCCGGAGCAGATCCTCAAGGAAGTCCCGAGCGACGCTATCCAGTCGGCAGTGGAAGCCTTCACTCGCGCGGACCCGAACCGCACCTGGACCACCGCCGAGATCGCCGACTACTGCGCCATTGGCGGCGACGGCCCGGTGCTGGTCGGCTCGGCCCGGACCGTGGCCGACCAGTTGCAGGAATGGGTCGAGGCCACCGGCGTGGACGGCTTCAACCTGGCCAGCGTGGTCGCCCCGGAGACCTTCGTCGCCGTGGTCGACCTGTTGGTGCCGGAACTTCAGGCTCGCGGCCTGTTCAAGCGCGAATACGCCGAAGGCACCCTGCGCCACAAACTGTTCGGCCAGGGTGACCGCCTGCGCGCGCCGCACCCGGTAGCGGCGCTGCGGCGGGAGCACGGGCAATGAACGAGTTGCTGGTCAACCTCAACTGGGGCGAAGTCGGCCAGGCCAGCCTGGAGACCCTGAGCATGCTTGCCGCTGCCCTGGGATTCACCGTGCTGCTTGGCCTGCCGCTTGGCGTACTGCTTTATCTCACCGGACAGCGCCAGTTGCTCGCCAGCCCTGGCCTGTACCGGGGCATGTCGCTGGTGGTCAACGTCCTGCGTTCGTTGCCGTTCATCATCCTGCTGATCGTGCTGATTCCGGTCACCACCTTGCTCACCGGCACCTCGCTGGGCGTGCGCGGCACCATTCCGCCGCTGGTGGTGGGCTGCACGCCGTTCTTCGCCCGGCTGGTGGAAACCGCGCTGCGCGAGGTGGATCGGGGCCTGGTTGAAGCCAGCCAGGCCATGGGTGGCAGCACCTGGCAGATCATCCGCTACACCCTGTTGCCGGAATCGCGCACCGGGATGATCGCGGCGGTCACGGTGACGGCCATCGTCCTCGTCGACTACACCGCCATGGCCGGGGTGATCGGCGGTGGCGGGCTGGGCGACCTGGCGATCCGCTTCGGTTACCAGCGCTTCCAGACCGACGTGATGGTGGTCACCGTGCTCTTGCTGATCCTGCTGGTGCAGGCCCTGCAAATGAGCGGCGACCGCCTGGTGCGGCATTTCACCCGTCGTTGAAACACCTTTTTGCCTACCTTTGGAGTCAGACCATGTTCAAGCAATCCCTGGCGCTGCTTGCCGCTGCCATCATCAGTTTCTCCGCCCACGCCAATGAAAGGCTCACCGTCGGCGCTACCCCGGTGCCCCACGCGGAGATCCTCGAATTCGTCAAACCGGTGCTGGCCAAGGAGGGTGTAGACCTGGATATCAAGGTCTTCACCGACTTCATCCAGCCCAACCTGCAACTGGCGGAAAAGAACCTCGACGCCAATTACTACCAGTACCGGCCGTTCCTCGATGACTTCAACAAGACCCGCCACACCGACCTGGTGCCGGTGGTGGGGGTGCATATCGAGCCCTTCGGTGCCTACTCGACGAAGATCAAGGATCTGAAGGACCTGCCGGACGGCGCCAGCGTGGCGATTCCCAATGACCCGGTGAATACCGGCCGGGCGCTGGTGCTGTTGCATGAGGCCGGGCTGATCAAGCTCAAGGACCCGAGCAACACTTTGGCGACCCAGCGGGATATCGCCGAGAACCCGAAGAAACTGAAAATCCGGGAGCTGGAAGGCGCCTTGCTGGCGCGGGCGGTGAACCAGGTGGATTTGGCCTTCGTGTTCGCCAACTACGCGCTGGAGGCGGGGATCGACACCAGCAGTGCCCTGATCGTCGAGAAGGGCAAGGACCTGTATGTCGAGTACCTGGTGGCGCGGCCGGACAACCTCCAGGACCCGAGGATCCAGAAGCTGGCCAAGGCGTTGAATACGCCTGAGGTCAGGCAGTTCATCCTGACCCGGTATAAGGGCCAGATCGCCCCGGGGTTCTGAGCCTGAATCTTCATCTGCCTTGAGGGCCTCATCGCTGGCAAGCCAGCTCCCACAGGGTCCGCGTGCGCCGCTGGACCTGTGGGAGCTGGCTTGCCAGCGATAGGGCCCTCAGCAACAACACAACAATCCCGGACCCTCCCCATGACCAGCTTCCCCCCGGAATCCCTCACCACCCACCTGCACCTCCAGGGCATCGGCAAGCGCTATGGCAGCCTCACCGCCCTGGCGGAGATCGACCTGCAGATCCATCGTGGCGAGATCTTCGGCATCATTGGCCGCAGTGGCGCCGGCAAGTCCTCCTTGCTGCGCCTGATCAACCGCCTGGAAACCCCGAGCGCCGGCCAGGTCCTGGTCAACGGCCAGGACATCGCCCGGCTGACCAGCGCCGAACTGCGCCCGCTGCGCCGCCAGGTGGCGATGATCTTCCAGCACTTCAACCTGCTCGCCACCCGCACCGTCGCCGAGAACATCGAGCTGCCGTTGCAGATGGCAGGTGTCCCGGCGGCGGAGCGGACGCGCAAGGTGGAGGAATTGCTGCAACTGGTCGGCCTCGGCGAGCGCCGCGATGCGTATCCGGCGCAGCTTTCCGGCGGCCAGAAACAGCGGGTCGGTATTGCCCGGGCGCTGGTTCTCGACCCGCAGATCCTGCTCTGCGACGAAGCCACCTCGGCCCTCGATCCGGAAAGTACCCAGGCGATCCTGCAACTGCTGCGGGATATCAACCGGCGCCTCGGACTGACCATCGTGCTGATCACCCATGAGATGGAAGTCATCCGCGATCTCTGCCATCGGGTCGCCGTGCTCGAGCGCGGGCACGTGGTGGAGCAGGGCGAGGTCTGGCGGGTGTTCGGTGATCCGCAGCATGAGGTCAGCCGGATCCTGCTGGCGCCTTCGGAGCATCGTGAGGCGGTCGAGGTGGCGGGGGAGCAGGTGCTGGATCTGCACTACACCGGCGAGCATGGGCTGGAGCCGGATCTGGCGGCGCTGAGCAAGGCGCTGCCGGGGTTGCGGTTGTTGCACGGTGGGGTGGAGCGGATCCAGGGCCGGGCGCTGGGGCGGTTGCGGGTGGCGGTCAAGAGTGGCGATCTCGAGTGCGTTCAGATGCTGGCAGATCGAGTGGATGAGGTTCAGATTGCGCGTTACTTGTAGGCGGGCGCCGGCAAGCTACGGCTGAATCAAAAAGTCAGACGTTTCTGCTTAATCCTTCAGATTTGCCCTACTTATTTACCAACGCATTGCTTCCATGATCTGGCTCGATTGGATGGCACCAAATAACGACGAGGCCTACAGCACCCTTGCTATCCATGTGCAAACCACCAGCAGCGGCCCGTCGCCAGATCTGGAGTAGCTTCATGTCGTTAAAAGATTTCCAGCAAGCCACAGCCTTGGGCCCTGATGCTCTGTTTCTCCTGGAGGGTGTCACGCTGGATACCCTGCCGGGCAGAGACCATCCACCCAAGCAGATCGTCATCCAGGCCCTGCCTCTGTCAAAAGTCCCGGTGGCCATGCGCAAGATGAATTGGCACACCGCGGCAGCCTTGATGCAGCGCTGGTTTGACAGCCCAGCATGGCAAATGCCGGAGGCGTGGAAGGAGGAGAAAACCAGGCCTGATCCCATGACCCTGACGCGAGCTCATTGCGATGAGGGCATCGTGAAGATGAGTTGGGCGATGGGGTTCGCGCGTTGTCGAGAGGCTGTGTCCCTGGCAGCGTCAAGGATCCACACGCCGAATGGCGTTCAGCGGCTGAATGACCTTCTGGTGAAGGCCGGATGGGACAGAAAGGCCCCCATCCGGCTCGGTGATTTGAATGCGACCGCTCGGGTACTCGATGTGACAGCCCAGGTAAACGTTGCGCCGTTAGGGAGTCTGTCCGACCCGCTGGACGATATGTACGGTGCGCTCGGACAGGCGATAGTCAAGGTGTGTGTCTCGGGCAGGGCCTTTGTCGAGCAAGAGCCAGGGAACCAGCGCTCGATCGGCTATTTTCAGGTGGAGAGGCTGGGGTTCTATATCCGGGATCACTATGACTTCAATGGCTTTCAGTTCTTGGGGATCTGGACACAGGACCAGATATTGAACCGCTCTGAATTGATAGAGGTTGCGACAGGTGGAAGTGCCCCGATTTTCGAACTCGGTGATACAGCCTTCGCTTCGGTAACAAACGGTGACTTCAGGAAGTATCGGGATAAGGTTGGAATGGGCGGAGACTTTCTCCTTTACTCCGATGTTCTGTGGGTCGAAACCGACCAGATCATCAACCTGGGACCGGTATCGTGAACCGAACTTCCCGAGCTATTGCGCTCGCCATCGCAATCTCGGCAGCCCTTTGGGCTGCTTCTGGATGGTGGGAAAAAGGCTTGGCGACACAATGGGACGAGATCAGCAGCCCCAACGGCTGCTACCGACTGCAAAGTCTGAAGCCGTTCTGGGTTCTGCCCGATATTTTCCATCCCCGTGCAGATCCCAATGAAGATGTTCCAGCACAAAGATGGCCGCTGTGGAAATACCCGGGCTTCTATCGTCTTTACGATAACCGCACGGGAGAGCTGTTAGGGGAAAGCAAGATCTACGACCTGGCTCAGGCCAGTGGAACAATCAACTGGGGAGTGAGCGGTGAGGTGTATGCCGGGTTGATTCATGTCGGTCCCAATGCTCCAGACTGCATCTATGACCAACCGGTAAAACCAGGGCGCAACCAGTAAGTACAAAGATTCTGCAATCAGGCTCATCGCCGGCAATGCAGCTTTCCACAAGGTTTGACGGCATACGCGATACCTGTTGAAGTCCACCCTGCCTGAAAGACTGGGCGGACTCCCATAGTGACCGTGTGCACCGCGAACCCTGTGGGAGCTGGCTTGCCAGCGATGAGGCCAGTGGTTTCACCCCAGATTCAACAGCGTGACGTCAGGCGTCTCCAGGTGTCCATAGGCCGGACGGCAGCGCAACTCGACCCTCATGCCGCCTGCTCCTTGCCCTTCCCCGCACGAATATCGAACGCTCCACCGGTAAAGGCGCCATCCACGGTGACCTTGCCCTTGCCCGGCAGCAGCGGGAAGACCAGTTCGGCGAAGCGGTAGGCTTCTTCCAGATGCGGATAGCCGGACAGCACGAAGCTGTCGACACCCAGTTCGGCGTACTCCAGCAGGCGCGCGGCGACAGTCTCGGCATCACCCACCAACGCAGTGCCGGCACCGCCACGCACCAGGCCAACCCCGGCCCAGAGGTTCGGCGCCACTTCCAGCTTGTTGCGGTCACCGCCATGCAGCGCGGCCATGCGTCGCTGGCCCTCGGAGTCCATCTTCGCGTAGTTGGCCTGGGCGGCAGCGATGGTGGCGTCGTCGAGGTGGCTGATCAGTTCGTCGGCCGCGGCCCAGGCGGCCTCGTTGGTTTCACGGACGATCACGTGCAGGCGCACGCCGAAACGTACGCTCCGGCCATGCTTCGCGGCACGGGCTCGCACATCGGCGATCTTTTCGGCCACGGCGGCAGGCGGCTCGCCCCAGGTCAGGTAGGCATCCACATGCTTGGCCGCCAGTTCATGCGCAGCTGGCGAGGAACCACCGAAGTACAGCGGCGGGTAGGGCTGCTGCACCGCCGGGAAGAAGTTCTGCGCGCCTTCGACCTTGAGGTGCTTGCCCTCGAAGTCGACGTTCTCGCCCTGCAGCAGGCGGCGCCAGATGGTGAGGAACTCGTCCGAGGCTTCGTAGCGCTCGTCATGCTTGAGGAACACGCCGTCGGCCGCCAGTTCGGTGGCATCGCCACCGGGCACCACGTTGAGCAGCAGGCGGCCGTTGCTGGCCTGGTCCAGGGTGGCGGCCTGGCGCGCCGAAGCCGTGGGGTTGCCGAGGGACGTACGCAGCGCCACCAGCAGCTTGATGCGTTGGGTCACTGGCACCAGGCTGGCGGCGGTGACCCAGGGGTCCAGGCAACTGGCACCGGTGGGAATCAGCAGGCCGTCGTAGCCAAGCTGGTCGGCGGCCACGGCGATCTGGCGCATATAGGCGTTGGTTGCCGGCCGGCCGCTGGCGGAGGGACCGAGGTAGCGGGTGTCGCCGGAAGTCGGCAGGAACCAGAAAATATCGAGACTCATTGCAGTGTCCTTGTTGCCATCGTTGAGTGGTAGGCACGCGTAGCAGGTTCTGTTTCTAGGAATTCAGATCGACAGGTTGATCACCCGGCCATCGAAGCCACCGGGGGCGGGACGGCGCTTGTTGACCACCAGTTCGCCGATGCGGATCAGGTGGGTGCGGGTGATGTTGCGCGACAGCCCGAGCAACTGCGCGGTATGCACCTGGTTGTAATGGCAGAAGTGGTAGGCGGCACGCAGCAGGGCGTCCTCGACCTTTTCATGCAGGCCTTCGCCTTGCTCCTCGAACAGTTGCAGCAGGGCGCGCTGGAGCAGTTCGTCGGCGCTTTCCTGGCGCGGCCGGCTGTCGTTCTCGCGCTCGATGCGCAGGTTCGACAGGTGCAGGTCCTCGGCGCGGATCACCTGGTCGCGGCACAGCAGCAGGGTGTGGTGGATGACGTTTTCCAGCTCGCGGATATTCCCCGGCCAGTCGTAGCTGGCCAGGCGCTGGCGGGCTTCGTCGCTGAGGCTGACCTCGGCGTAACCCAGGCGCCGGCTGTATTCGGCGATGAAGTGCCGGGCCAGCGGCAGGATGTCGCCCGGCCGCTCGCGCAGCGGGTGCAGTTGCAGGCTGACCACGTTCAGGCGGTAGTACAGGTCCTCGCGGAAATGCCCGGCATTGATGGCTTTCTCCAGCTGCACGTTGGTCGCCGCCAGCACCCGCACATTGATCGGGATGCTCTTGCGCGAGCCCAGGCGCACCACCTCGCGCTCCTGCAGCACCCGCAACAGCTTGACCTGGATCGGCATCGGCAGGTCGCCGATCTCGTCGAGGAACAGGGTGCCGCCGTCGGCCTCCTCGAACCAGCCGACCTTGGCCGCGAGGGCGCCGGTGAAGGCGCCTTTTTCGTGGCCGAACAGCTCGGCCTCCACCAGCGACTCGGAAAACGCCCCGCAGTTGACCGCCACGAACGGCCCGTTGCGCCGCCCGCTGAGGTTATGGACATGCCGTGCCACCAGCTCCTTGCCGGTCCCGGTGGCGCCGATGATCAGCACGCTCGCCTCGCTGGGCGCGACCTGTTGCAGATGGGCCAGCAGCGCCTGCGAGCGCGGGTCTTCGAAGACCTGCGCGGTGGCGCGGATCGAGGTGGCCAGGGTCGGGGACGGGGGCAGGGTGAGCAGTTGCATGGGCGGGCCTTATGAGTAGAAGGTCGGGGTCGGGCGCGTACCGTTGAGCGCCCATTCGCCGAGCTCGTGGACGCGGTAATCCACCGGGTCGTGCAGGGTCTGGGTGCGCAGGTTGCGCCAGTGCCGGTCGAAGCGCAGCGAAGCATGGGTGGCGCGGGCGCCGGTGACTTCGAACAGGCGGTTGCAGATGTCCAGGCCGTGGCGGGTCGCGGCGACCTTGGCGGTGCCGATGGCCAGGGCCAGTTGCCCGCGTTCCTCGGCACCCAGGCCGGTGCCCTTGGCCCAGGCCTTGTCGAGCAGTTCGGCGGCGCGCTCGATCAGCAGGCGCACGCTTTCCAGGCCGACCCAGAACTCGCCGTAGTGGCGCAGCACGTGGGGGTCTTCGCCACTGTGACGGGCGCTGGAGCGGAACCACGGGCGGCTTTCGTTGAGGGTGTACTGGCGCGCTTCGGCGAAGGCGCCTTCGGTGATACCGAGGAACAGGTTGGCGAAGTGCAGCTGGGCGATCAGCGGGCGCAGGCAGGCGAACGGCGTGCTCAGCGGGCCCGGATCGAGCAGCAGTTCACCCTGCTCGATGCGCACCCGCTCGAAGGTGGCGCTGCCGCTGTCGGTCTGGCGTTGGCCGATATTGTCCCAGTCGCCGTGCAGGGTGATGCCGCTGCGGGCGCTGGGTACGGCGGCGATCAGCAGCTTGCCGCCCGCGCTTTCGTCCACCGCCGAGGCGATGAGCATTTCCGAGTCGCTGGCGCCGGAGCAGAAGCTCTTCTTGCCGGAAAACTCGACCCAGCCATCGAAGCGCTTGACCACGGTGCGGGTGTCCAGCGGGTTGAGGGCATTGCCCCAGAACCAGTGCTTGCGCGCGGTCTGTTCGAACCACGGCTCCCATTGCTCGGGGCGCGAGAACAGGCGCACGGTGGCCAGCATCAGGTGCTGGAAGCCGAACACATGGGCAATGGAACTGTCGACCCGGGCGAACTCGCGGGTCACTTCCAGGGTTTCGCTCCAGCTGGCGCCGAGGCCGCCGTACTGGCTCGGGATCACCAGGCCGAGCAGGCCGCTGGCGCGCAGGGCATCGCGCTCGGCTTTCGGCGTGCCGCCGCGGGCATCGCGTTCGACGGCGGTGGCGGCGAAGCGGGTCGCCAGTTCGCGGGCGATTTGCAGTGGGGTTTGCAGGGCGTGTGAAGGCAAGGTCATGGTCCGTGTCCTGCCTCAGGCGATCTTGCGCAGGGCGCTATCGGCCACGCCGCCCAGCACTGCGGCGGCCCGTTCGGCAGCCAGGGCGATACGCGCCTGGAGGGCCGGGCTGGTGATCTGGTAATCGCTGAAATCGGCCTGGGAGGCATAGACGCCGATGGGCAGGGTCAGGGCCTGGAAGAAGCTGAACAGCGGGCGCAGCTGGTGATCGATGACCAGCGCATGGCGCTCGCTGCCGCCGGTGGCGGCGAGCAGTACCGGGGTATCGATCAGCGCGTCCTGGCCGATCAGGTCGAACAGGTGCTTGAACTGGCCCGGGTAGGAACCGCGGTAGACCGGGGCGGCGACGATCAGCAGGTCGGTCTGTTCGATGGCGACCAGTTGCGCCTCGACATCGGCGGGCAGTTCGCTGCGCGACAGGGCACCACCGACCGGGCGGGCAATATCGCCCAGCTCGATGACCTGGACGTTGAAGTCCAGGTGCTGGCCGAGGGCGCTGATCAGGGCTTCGGTCAGGACCAGGGTGCGCGAAGGGCGCCAGGCCCCACCGGAAACGGCGACGATGTTGAATGCGGTGCTCATGATTCGGATTCCTTGGCGGAGTGGGTTGCCTGGACAAGAGCAAGAGCCGTTCCAGTTTTCAAAAGCCTTTTGAATCAATGGGTTGTGATGGGTTTGTGAGGAGCCAGGGTGTTGCCCAGAGCGGCAACTGTTGCTGGGGTGTTGGTGGGTGAACAGTTGCCTGGCGAACAGTGGCTGGGTGAGGGGATTGTTGGAGGGGAGGGGTTATTCAGTCCAATTATTAAT
Source organism: Pseudomonas putida (assembly GCF_001941965.1). GTDB lineage: Bacteria > Pseudomonadota > Gammaproteobacteria > Pseudomonadales > Pseudomonadaceae > Aquipseudomonas > Aquipseudomonas putida_L. The sequence continues at coordinate 27,151 of NZ_MKZO01000037.1, forward strand.
AAAGATAAATTAATAACTTTATTGAATATATGTCCGGGTGGCTTGATGAAGTTGAGGGAAATTTCCTACGGATAGGCTAGAGTCGAGCCCTTCGACTTCCCCCCGGATGGAGCCACGCAATGTCCTGCCCCCAGGTCTGTACCGGTGCCTTGCTGCAATGCAGCTTCGGCGCCGCGCCATGCGCGCTGAATGTCCTGCCGGTCAACCGGGTCATGGTGGGGGGCGTGCCGGCGGCGAACATCATGGACCATATCCCGCTGGTGAATATTCCCACCTTCGGCATGTGCATGAGCATGGCCAACCCCATGGTCGCCGCGGCCACTGCCGCCGCGCTCGGGGTGCTGACGCCGATGCCGTGCATCCCGGCGACGTCTGCGCCCTGGATGCCGGGCGCGCCCACGGTGCTGCTGGGCAACATGCCGGCGCTGGATGCCAACAGCATGCTGATGTGCAACTGGGCGGGGGTGATCAAGATCAATTTTGCGGGGCAGGTGCAGACCTTGATTCCTTGAGTTGTCTTGAGGGCCTCATCGCTGGCAAGCCAGCTCCCACAGGTCTAGCGGTGCACGCGATCCCTGTGGGAGCTGGCTTGCCAGCGATGAGGCCCTCAAGGTCAAAACAGATCCCGGGCCTCACTCCGCCCCATTGCTCCACCACCACTTCAACCGCGAAACCGGCTTCCCCGCCGCATTCAGCGGCCGCCCGTCCTCGGCATACTTCTGCCCTGGATCCAGCGCCTGGCCATTGAGGTATTGCGCCCTCATTGCCAGCTTGCCATTGGGGTGATAACGCTGCTGCAAGCCCTCGCGCACGCCATGGTTGTACTGTTCGCGCTCGGCCACCGTCCCATCCGGGAAGTAGCTGACCGCCTCGCCATGCAACACGCCCCGGCGGTAGCCGGCCGAGCGCAGCAACTGGCCGTCCTCGCCATAGAACTGCGCCACCCCCTCCAGCTTGTCATTGCTGAAAGGCAGTTGCGCCGAGACCCGGCCATTGGCGTGGAAGGTCTGGCTGACCCCGTGCAACACCCCGCCGGCATAGTTGAGGTGGGCCTGGGACCGGGCGTTTTCCTCGATGCGCAGCGGGCCGTTGAGGTCGCCCTCCAGCAGCCGCCCGGTCAGGCGCGAGTCGCCGCGTTCAAGCTGGAAGGCGTCACCCCTGGCGGTATTCTTCAATTGATCTTCACCAGGCCGCCCTTGATGGTCAGCATGCCGCCGCCATCCACCGTCTGTTCGGCACCGCCCTTGTTGGTCAGGCTGACCCCGGCATCGTTGGTCAGGGTGGTGCCGGCCTTGTTCTCCAGCGAGGTGCCGGCCTGGTTGGCGAAGGAAGTCCCGGCCTTCTGCGCGATGGACGTGCTGGCCTGCACCGCCAGGTCGGCACCGCTCTTGATGCTGAAGCTGGCACCGCTTTGCAGGGTAATGGCGCCAGTGACCTTGATGCTCAGGTCGCCATCGATGGTCAGGCTGTAGTTGCCGCTGACCTTGTCGGTGTAGTTGCCGCCGGTCTTGTGGGTCTGGTCGCCACCCACGGTGACGGTGCGGCTGTCCTTGACGTCGAGGCTGTCGCTGCCGGTCTGGATCGCCACCGTGCGCTTGCCCTTTTCCAGGGTGATGGTTTCGTCGCCTTCCTTGACCGTGCGGGTGCGGGCGTTCTTAACGGTCTGGGTCTCGTCATGGCCGATATCCACGGTCACGTCGTTGAGTACGTTGGTCTTGAAGTCCTTCTGCGCCTGCAGGAACACTTCCTCGGCGTCCTTCTTGTCCTCGAAGCGCAGGGCGTTGAAGCCGCCGCCGCCCTTCGACGAGTTGGTCATGATCCCGGACTGGGTCTGGTTGTCCGGCAGGGTCCAGGGCGGGGTGTTGTCGCCGTTGTACACGCAGCCGCTGACCAGCGGGCGATCCGGGTCGCCGTCAATGAAGGTGACGATCACTTCCTGGCCGACCCTGGGCACGAACTGCATGCCGAAGGCCTTGCCGGTCCAGGGCAGGACCACCCGGACCCAGCACGAGCTGGTTTCGTCGTTCTTGCCGTCGCGGTCCCAGGGGAACTGGATCTTGATCCGGCCGTGTTCGTCGGTCCAGATTTCCTCCCCGGACTTGCCCACCACCTTGGCCGTCTGGGTGTGCATGCGCGGTTTCGGCGTGACCCGTGGCGGGCGGTAGGCGGTGGCCTTGGGGATCGCCTCGAAACGGTTGCGGTAGTGCTGGTGGTCGACGTCGTGGGTCACCGAGGTCACCACCCAGTCGATGTTCAGGCTGGCGTCGTCGTGGTTGCCGAGGGTGAAGTAGTGGCCGGGCACCAGCCAGCGGCAGTCGCTCTCGCCGATAAAGCGCTGCTCCTGGCTGCGCAGGCCGTCGACCCGTTGCTTGGTCAGGGCATCGCCGCGGGCCTTTTCGATATAGCCGCCGGGGTGCTCGTAGAGGTTCAGCGGCCCGGACTTGGCCTCGGCCTGGCTGTACAGCTCGGTGGTGGGGGTGGCGAAGGTGTAGTCGCTGGCCGAATAGACCCCGGCCACCGCCTGCATCACCAATTGCCCGGAGCGGATTCCGTGCAGCTCGCGCACCCCCATCTCCTGGCCGATGTACTTGATCGCCGCGCCGTTGGGCAAGGCCGGGAAGGCGTCGTTGTTGTCCGCCAGGACCAGGGTATGCACGCCATCTTCGTGGGTGAAGAACCAGAAGATGCCGTCTTCCTCCAGCAGCCGCGAGACGAAGGCGAAGTCGCTTTCGCCGTACTGCACGCAGTATTCCCGGGCGGTGTAGCTGCCGGTCAGGGACAGCTTGTAGTCGCTGAAACCGTGGGCATCGAAGATCTTGCTGGCAATGTCCGAGGTGGTCAGGTTCTGGAACACCCGGTTGTTGCTGGCCAGGTTCAGCCACCACAGCCAGGGGCGCAACAGCAACTGGTAGCGGTCGGCGCTGGCGTCGGCGGGCATCTGGCGGATTTCCGCGACCAGGCCATCCAGCGGGCGCTGCTTGTCGTCGTTGTGCAGCACGGCGGTGACATGGCTGGCCACCGCATCGGTCAGGGTCAACGCCGTATCCGAGTGCCCGCGCAACATCTGCATGCCCAGCCCGTTGAGCAGCTCGGTGCCACTCAGCGCCTCGGGGTAGAGGTCGCCGAGGGCACTGGCGCTAAGGGAGAGGCTGGTGGTGCTGTCGGTGGCGCGGGGCATCGAGGGCTCTCGGACAATCTGGCGGAAGCTGGGACTTTACACGGTCATGGCAGTTTCACTGCGCTTTTACTCAAGTGCACACTTACTCAAGGGCCCACTCCGCCAGCTTCCCGGTAACCTGCTTCATCAGCACATTCTCGATATCCCGCGCCCCCGCGCCGCTGCATTTGGCGAGCACCGCCTTGACGATCCCGCGGTCGAAATCGAACTGCTTGCCGGTGGCGGTCTTGTAGCGGTCACGGAGTTTTTCCAGTTTGTGCAGGACAATGCCTTCCAGCGTGGCCTCGTCCAGCGGGTGATAGGGCACCACGGTCATCCGCGCCAGGAACGCCGGGCGGAAGGCCTGCAGCAGCACTTTGTGCAGGCGTTCGTTGAACACTTCGCCCTCCAGGTCGGCCTTGGCCGTGTCGAGGATCAGTTCGGCACCGACGTTGCTGGTGGCCAGCATCACGGTGTTCTTGAAGTCGACGATCAGGCCGCTGCCGTCCTCCATCACGCCCTTGTCGAAGACGTTGTAGAAGGCTTCCAGTACATCCGGGTGGGCCTTTTCGATCTCGTCCAGCAGCACCACCGAATAAGGCTTGCGGCGCACCGCTTCGGTGAGCACGCCACCGCTGCCGTAGCCGACATAGCCGGGCGGGGCGCCCTTGAGCTGGCTGACGGTGTGGGCCTCCTGGTACTCCGAGAGGTTGATGCTGATCAGGTTGCGCTCGCCGCCATACAGGGCATCGGCCAGGGCGTAGGCGGTTTCGGTCTTGCCGACCCCGGTGGGCCCGGACAGAAGGAACACGCCCACCGGTTTCTGCGGGTCGGTGAGGCCGGCGCGGTAGGCCTGCAGGCGCTGGGCGATGGTGTCGAGGGCGACCTGCTGGCCCATGACCCGCTGCCCCATGCGCTGGCCGAGGGTACGCACGGCATGGGCTTCGTCGGCGAGCATCTTGCCCACCGGGATACCGGTCCAGCCGGCGATCACCGCGGCAACGATCTTCGAGTCGACCTGTTCGGGCACCAGCGGATCGTCCTGGCGGATGGCATCGAGGCCCGCCTCCAGGCGCAGCAGCTCGGCGGCCAGGTAATCGATGCGGCTGTCGGTGTCCGGGTCGCGCTTGTCGCCGTCGGCATCGGCTTTTTCGCTGAGGGCCAGCAGCTCCTGGCGGGCGTCGAGCAGTTCGCGCACCGCTTCACGCTCCTCGCTCCAGCGGCTTTCCAGCTCGCGCATGGCGTCCTGGTTGACCAGCGATTCGCCTTCCAGGGTGGTGATGCGTTCACGGTGGTCCTGGCCGGTGGCCTGCTCGCGGCGCAGGCGTTCCAGTTCTTCGGTGAGGCTGTGCTGGCGATGGCGCAGGTGTTCCAGGGGCGGCGGTACGTCGTGCTGGCCGAGGGCGACCCGGGCGCAGGCGGTATCGAGGATGCTGATGGCCTTGTCCGGCAACTGGCGCCCGGAGATGTAGCGGTGCGACAGCTTCACGGCATCCTGGATCGCGCTGTCCAGCACCAGCACGCCATGGTGCTGCTCCAGCTTGGCGGCGATGCCCCGCAGCATCTGTACGCAGGTGGCTTCGCTCGGCTCTTCCACCTGGACCAGTTGGAAGCGCCGGGCCAGGGCCGGGTCTTTTTCGAAGTACTTTTTGTATTCCTGCCAGGTGGTGGCGGCCAGGGTCCGCAGCTCGCCGCGGGCCAGGGCCGGCTTGAGCAGGTTGGCCGCGTCGCTGCCGCCTTCGGCGCCGCCGGCACCGATCAGGGTGTGGGCTTCGTCGATGAACATGATGGTCGGCTGGGGTGCGCTGCGCACCGCGTCGATCACCCCCTTGAGGCGCTGTTCGAACTCGCCCTTGACCCCGGCGCCGGCTTGCAGCAAACCGAGGTCGAGGACCCGCAGGCAGACGTCCTGCAAGGCCGGCGGTACGTCGCCGGCGGCGATGCGCAAGGCCAGGCCTTCGACCAGCGCGGTCTTGCCCACCCCCGGTGCGCCGACCAGGATCGGGTTGTTCTGGCGGCGGCGCAGGAGAATGTCGATGCATTGGCGGATCTCGCCTTCGCGACCGATGATCGGGTCGATGCGTCCGGCCCGGGCGTCGGCGGTGAGGTCCTGGGTGTATTGCTCCAGCAGCGGGTCTTCGGCGCCTTTCGCCGTGCCCTTGCCGCGCTTGACCGGGGCACTCTCGGCCGGTTGCTCGCGGGAACCACGGGTCAGCTCCTGGAACTGGCTGCGCAGGCTGTCGAGGGGGATCGCCAGCAGCGCGGCGGCGCTGTTGAGCAACTGGCTGCGCAGCTCTTCGCGTTCCAGCAGGGTCAGCAGCAACTGCCCGGAGCGGATGTGCTGCTGGCCGCCGCCGATGCTGGCCTGGAGCACGGTTTCCTTGAGCAGGTTGATGGTCTGCGCCGACAGCGACGGGGTCCGGGTATTGCCGCCCTTGAACAGTTCCAGGGCGCGGTTGATCTGTTCGGCCAGGGTGTCGCGCTCGACCTTGAAAAGCGGCAGCAGCAAGGCCAGGTCACCGCCCTGGATTTCCAGCAGTTCGAGGAGGAAGTGTTCGATCTCGACGAAGTGGTGCCCGCGTTGCAGGCAGCGCTGCGCGGCCCGTTCCAGGGCGTCGCGGGTATCGGTGTTCAAGCATGCGATAAGGCTGCCGAGTTCCATGTTCAGTCCCTGGTCGGTGGGCGCAATCGGGTTTCGATGCGCTGGAGGTGATCCGCGTCGCCGTGGCGGCGCACGCCGTTGTTCCAGTTCAGGCGGGTGTTGTGCTGGCGGCCCAGGTGCAATACCGGCGCGCCCTTGATTTCCAGGACCAGGGTGCAATCCAGGTCGGGGCCGAAGTACAGCGCGGCGAGGTCGGCCAACTGCTTGTGTACCTCGCTGTCGGGCAGCAGCGATTCGGCTTGCGCCGGCGTCAGTGGGCTGAAGGTCAGGGTGATGCCGGCATGTTCGTCCCAGATGTATCTGCCGGCAATCGCGCTGCGCCCGAGCGCCAGGTTGCGCCGTCCACGCCCGAGTACGCTGCGGCTGCCCGTCGGGATTTCGCACCACGCGCCGGTGTAGGGGGCGATGCTCAGGGGCAAGCCGAAGTGATGGCGGACGATGGAGGTAAAGCCGGCCAGCGAGCGGCGGCCACCGGCGAGCAGGGCCGTGCGCGCCAGCACGGCGGCATCCGGCAGTTCCTGGCGGTCGCGCAGGCCCTGGGGCAGCAGGCCGCTGAGGGCGCGCAACTGCTGGTGGACCGGGCTGGCCTCGGGCCGGGCGAAGCCGAAGGCGATACGGTGCTTGCGCAGGGCCCGGTAGAGCAGGCTGAGCAGGCGGTGCTGGAACAGGTCGAGGAATTCCGCCGGGGCATGGTCGCGGGCCACGGCGCGTTGTTGCAGCCATTCCTGGAAGGCATAGGGCAATGGGCCGTCGGGGCCACCGAGGCCAAAGACCGGCGTACTCAGGATCGGCCGCGGGTCGTCGGGATCGTGGCTGATCTTCTCCACTTGGGCCACGGGGAATACCGGTGTCAGCGGGCCACGCAGGCGCACCGCCTCGTTGTGCGGGACGCTGCCACAGCCGAGGGAGGTGGCCTTGCGGTTCTCGTGTTCGAGGATCAGCAAGGCCTGAAGCAGCTCGAAGCCCTCGGGGCGCCCGCGCAGCGTCTCGCTCAGAGGCTCAGGGGCATGCCGGCTTGCGGGCTCCATGTCTTGATCTCCTTGGTGGCGTCGTCAGCGTCGACCAGTACCGTACTGATATAGCGGTTGGCGGTGGCATAGAGCGAGAAAAATTGCGCCAGCACGGCGGAAAACAGCACGGGGCTGTGCCCGGCGAAGTGCGTCGGGTCGAGCTGGATGCGCACTTCCAGGCCCTTGCGCCAGCCACGCCAGGCATCCTCGCCGACATGGGCGACACGACGTTCGCTGCCCAGGCTTTTCAGGCCGTCGATCTGCCGGCTGGCGCTGGCTTCGTTGCGCAGGTTGTGCAGGGTCAGCATCTCGCGCAGGGCATCGAGGGCCTGCGGGCCTTCCACCAGCGACAGGTGATTGAGGGTCAGTTGCGACACCAGGCGCCAGCGCGACTGGCCGTCGAGGCTGGGTTCGCCCTGGCTGCTGGGCGGATTGACCAGGCGTGCGCTGGCCGGTGCGCCGGGGCGTTCGAAGGACAGTTGGGTGCCGGCTGCCAGGCTTTGCGCCAGATGGCGGTTGGTGCACAGCAGGTCGGCACTGAGGGTGAAGTTCCAGGCCTGGGTCAGTGGATCGAAACCGGGGTCCACCAGGCTGATCATCATGTCCGTACCGATGCGATTCGCCGTCAAGCCACGGACCCGCCGGGCATGCCAGTACAGCTTCGCGTCGCTGCCATGCTGGCTGCCGTAGTACGGCGCCAGCGGGCGCACCACGCCGTCGGCGGACAGGCTGCGCAGGCTGCGGATGCTGTGGATTTCCACGCTGTTTTCGCGATGGCTGTCGGCGACCAGGCGGTATTCGCTGCTGCGGCCGTCCGGGCGCAGGGGCTCGGAGGTGCGGCGGAACAGGTTGATCGCCGGGGCGCAGCCGAGGGCGAAATCGCTGGCCTGGAGGAACAAATGTGGCGGAATCGGCCGGTCGAAGACCAGGTACAGGTCGAGGCTGTTGCCCTCGATGTGCCGTGGGTCCAGGGGCACATCGAAAAAGTGGAATTTCTCCGGGAAGGCGAAGTATTCGGCCAGCAGGCGCAGGCCGGGGTGCACGCCATCTTCCTCGGGCAGCAGCGCCTCGTCGCCGGCGAAGCCGACCACTTGCGGCAGGCCGTCCAGGCGTTGCAGGCGCTCGCGGCCGTTGCCGTTGCAGACCGCGAGGGTGTGGGCGCCGAGCAGGTCGTAGAGGGTTGCATTGACCATGGGTGAGGCATCCAGATGCAGGCGCAGGCGCCGCAGCTCCAGGGCGCTCCACGGCGCCTTGCCCAGGCAGTCGATGCGCAGGCGCAAGGCCGAGGCGGCGTTGCGCAGGCCGGTTACCTCACGAGCCTCGTCGCCGCCGAGCAACACCGCCTCGCTGATCTGCAGCGGCCACAGGGTGACCTCGGCGCCGGTGCGGAAATGCAGGCTGTCGCCGCGGGTCGTGGTGACGAACAGCGGCGTGTCGCGTGGCAGGGTGTAGCCGCTGTCGAGCACGCCCTTGGTCAGGTCCGGCTCGAAGCGCACGATGGCGCAGGAGGGCAGGGGCCGCAGGGCCAGCGGATAAAGCTGTTCCAGCAGGGCGTCGCTGAATTCCGCGTAGTCGTCGTCGAGACGCCGTTGCAGACGCGCCGAGAGCAGCGAGAAGCCTTCCAGCAGACGCTCGATATGCGGGTCCTGGCTTTCTCCCGGGGACAGTTCCAGGCGCCGTGCCACCTTGGGGTAGCGGTTGGCGAAGGCGCTGCCGGCATTGCGCAGCCAGGTCAGTTCGCGTTGGTAATAGTTGAGCAGCAGCGGGTCAATCGAGTCGCTCATGGCTGACCTCCACCGCCGAATCGCCCTTGTCCAGGACAAAGGCCACCGGCCATTGCTGGCCAGCCTGGCGCAGCAGGCCGCTGACCAGGATATTCAGGCGCCGTGGCTGTCCGAGCACCTGGCGCACCTCGACCTCGCCCAGTTTCAGGCGCGGTTCGAAGTGACTGATAGCGGCGCGGACCTCCCTGGCGATACGTCGGCGATCGTCGCTGTTGCTGGCCTGCAGGCCGCTCCAGTCGCCGATGCCGTAGTCCAGCACGGTGGGCGGCGTACTCAATGCCGGTCCCGCGCGGCGGCTGTTGAGCAGCCGCGTCAGTTCCTCGCGCACCGAGTCGGCCAGGGCCTGGCGGTCGAGCAGCGGCGCCTCGCCCGGGCTGTCGGCCAGACGTTCGAACAACAGGGGGCGCGAGGCGCTGGACATCTATCGTGAACCTCAGGCGCCGGCCTTGTTGAGGGTCATGTCCCAGCTGGTGCCCGCCACGCCTTCCTTGGTGCCGTCGTCCTTCTGGGTGGTCAGTTCCCACTTGATCTTGGTGAAGTTCAGGGAAATGGTTTCCACCGGCTTGCCACCGCTGCCGCCGCTAACGCTGACGTTGGAGAGGACCACGTTGTCCAGGGTGTAGACGATGAAGGGCATGATCTGCCCGCTGCTCTCGGCGGCGTTGCGGCCGATGGTGATCTTGGCCTGGGTGATCGGCTTGCCCGAGACGCAGTACAGGTTGAGGTTGGGGGTCGAGGTGTCGATGAACTTGGTCAGGGTGAATTCGCCGACGAAGGGCTTGCCCGAGGTCCGCTCGGTGTTGCTGACGTCGTTGGTCACCTGCATGGCGACGTTATGGCTGTAGGACATGATCTCGATCTTGTCCTTGTAGCCCTCGATCAGCGAGTCACCTTTGATGTCGTCGCCCAGGTCCAGAATGATCGCATCCATCGCATGAAGCTCCTGCAGTCAGAAAATTCGAATGAAAAGAAGGGGAACACCCCCGCGGGCGTACCCGCGGGAGCCGGGGTCAGGCAGCGACCGGTGGTGGCAGGGTAGCGACCAGGCGGATCGAGGCGGTCAGCTCTTCCAGCTGGAAGTGCGGCCGCAGGAACACCGTGGCCCGGTAGGCACCCGGCTTGCCGGCCACCTCGGTGACGTCGATGCGCGCTTCGCGCAGCGGGTACTGGGCCTTGATGTCCTGGGGCGCGTTGTCGTTGACCAGCACGTAGTCGGCGATCCAGTTGTTCAGGTAGGTCTGCACGTTGTCGCGGGTCATGAAGCTGCCCACCTTGTCGCGCATGATCACCTTCAGGTAGTGAGCGAAGCGTGACGACGCCAGCACGTACGGCAGCATTGAGGAGATGCGCGCGTTGGCGTTGGCCTCGTTGGTGTTGTAGGCGCGTGGCTTGTTGGTGGTCTGGCCGCCGAAGAACACCGCGGTGCCGGTGTTTTTCTTGTGGCACAGGGCGATGAAGCCGAGGTCGTTCAGCTCTTTCTCGCGGCGGTCGGTGATCGCTACTTCGGTCGGGCACTTCAGGGTCAGGTCGCCGGAGGCGGTCTTGAAGGTGTGCTGTGGCAGGTTGGTCAGCGCACCGCCACTTTCGGCGCCACGGATCGCCGCGCCCCAGCCGAACTTGGCATAGGCGTCGGTCAGGCGGCGGGCCAGGGCCCAGGCGGCATTGCCCCAGAGGTAGTGGCTGCCGTCGGCCTTGCTGACGTTCTCGCTGAAGTTCATGCCTTCCACCGGCAGGGTGTCCGGGCCGTAGGGCAGGCGCAGGAGGAAGCGCGGCAGGACCAGGGACACGTAGCGCGAGTCCTCGGTGTTGCGGAAATCACGCCATGGGCCCAGTTCCAGGCTTTCGAAGACCTTGGCCAGGTCCTTCGGTACGCCGAGGTCGTTGAACTGCTTCATGTCGAACAGCAGCGGGCTGGCCGCAGAAATGAACGGCGCATGGGCGGCTGCGGCGACTTCCGAGAGCTTGCCCAGCAGGGCAATATCCTGCGGGTGGCGACCGAAGTAGTAGTCACCCACCAGCACGCTGAACGGATGCCCGCCGAAGGTACCGTATTCGTCCTCGTAGATCTTCTTGAACAGGACGGTCTGGTCGAAATCGATGGCGCGGGTCAGGTCTTTCGTCAGGTCATCCTGGGAGACGTTGAGCAGGCGCAGTTTCAGGCGGGTACTGGTCTCGGTGTTGCTGACCAGCATATGCAGGCCGCGCCAGGAGGATTCGAGCTTCTGGAAGGCCTCGTCGTGGAGGATTTCGTTGAGCTGGTCGCCGATCAAGCGGTCGATCTGCTCGATGCGGTTGTTGATCAGGGCGCGGGTGTCAGGGTCCTGGCCCTGGTTGACGGCGAGGGCCTTGTCGAGGACCTGGCTGGCGAACTCGGCGATCATGTTCTGGGCGTAGGTCTTCTGACTTTCGTCATGAACGATCTGGCCTTCCTTGATGATCTTTTCCAGCAGGGTCAGGGTCTGGGTGCTGCCTTCGCTTTGGTTCTCGGTGCTGGACGCGGGCATGGTGAAGTCTCCGGGTGCAAAGGGAATGATCGGGCGTGCGAATCAGGCGTCGGACCGGTTACTCGGTCTTCGGCTCGGGGCTGTCGCCGGAATCCGCTGCGTCTTTCTGCTCATCCGGGGTTGCGTCGGTCTTGCCGGTGCTGGCGCCGGAGCCGGCGGCCTTGATCTCTTCGAGGTCCTTCTGGGTGCCAGCCAGGACTTCCTTGAGCAACTCGTCCAGGCGGTCGTTGCCGTCGAGCTTGGTCAGCAGATCGCGCAGGCGCTCGCGGGCTTCGAACAGCACCTTGAGGGCCTCGACCTTTTTCACCACGTTGACCGGGTCGAAGTCTTCGATAGATTCGAATTGCAGCTTGGCGCTGAGAGGGGAGTTGCCACCGCTGAGGGTGTTCTTGACGTTGACGGTGACGCTGGGCTTGATCGAACTCAGGACCTGGTTGAAGTTGTCGCTGTCGATCTCGACGAAACGACGCTCGTTCAGCTTGTCCGGGTTGGGGGTGGCGCCGGAAAGGTCGGCGAGGATGCCCATGACCAGCGGCAGTTCCTTTTTCTCGATGGCGTTACCGGTTTCTACGTCATAAGTGATCTGCACGCGAGGCGGGCGGACCCGGTCCAGCTTGTGCTGAATACTCTCTTCCATAGTGGCTGACTCCGATGCAGAAGGCGGGCGCAATGCAACGGTTTCCCACTGATCGCATTCCCTTGCTTAGACCGCGGGCCGGACACACTCGCGTTGGAGGATCCTGTTTTCCGCAATCACCTCAATTCGTCATGGTGGCGAATTGGCATGGATGCTATAACAGGCATCCGGAAATGCAAATAAAACTTTTCTTGGATCATTATGCGTCTTAAAAAGTTCATGTTTTTCAAGATTATGCTGGTACTTTTGGGCCTCGCCGGGATTGGCGGATGCGCATATTTTGGATCCAAGGTTAGTGTCGACGGAGTTACCCTCGATGTTGCTTTGCGTGCAAATGATGACTCGCCGATTGCGGTCGACTTTATTGCGGTCAACGATAATGATTTGCTGACAAAGTTGTCAGGACTGACAGCAAAACAATGGTTTGCAAGTCGCGATCAATATCAACGGGATTTTCGTCAATCTCTTTATGTCTGGGGCCTGGAACTGGTACCGGGTCAGTTGATTGAGTCGTCAACTTTCCCGCTTGATGGAAAACCTTCGGTGGGACTTCTGGCCTTTGCCAATTACCAGAGTGCGGGCGCCCATCGCCTGCGCCTGGAAGACCAGCGCAGCATTCGCTTGAAATTCGATGCGCGCGAGATGACCCTGCTCGACCAGAACCTGCGCTAAGCACCCCGGGTGCGGCCAGATGCCAAATACAGGATGTCAAGGGAACCTATGAGCGTGCGACCTGATGTGGTTTGCTGGTACGAAGGCATGCAACTGCTGCCCCAGCATTTTCAGTTGCAAGGGATGCGGGCCGAAGCCATCGCCGCGCACCTGGCCCGGGCCGCCAATCCCTGGTTCTGGGGGGTGACGCAACTGTCCTGGGAGTTGCCTGCGCTGGTCGCCGGCAAGCTGCGCATCCTCAGCCTGGAAGCCACGTTGCCCGATGGCATGCCGATCAGCCTCGAGGCCGGTGAGGGCGGCCTGCCCGAGTTCGATCTGGCCGAGGTGGTCGCGGCTGCGCCGGATGCCGCCGTTACCTTGTACCTGGCGGTCAGTCCACTGTGGCAAGGCCAGCGCCTGCGTGCCCTGGACGGCCGCTGGCGCTCGGAACTCAGCGAGCCGGTGCCGAACCTCGACAACAACCTCGATGACGAGCGCATCACGGTGTGGAAACCCCATCCGCGGCTGGTCACCGATGCCAACAAGGCCGACACCGTGTGCCTGCCGCTGCTGCGCATCAGCAAGGCCGATGGTGGTTACCAGGTGATGAATGACTTCATTGCGCCGACGCCGCGCATCCTCCCCGAGTCGCCCCTGGGCCAGCGCGTCTTCCAGCTCTGCGCGATGATCCGCGAGAAATGCGTGTTCCTCGGCAAGCGCCTGCAGGCCGTGCAACTGGAGGGCGATGCCGGCAGCGCCGACGACCTGCGCCGGCAATCGGCCGCGCTGTGGGCGCGCCTGCCGGAAATCGAGGGCGCCCTGAACAGCCGCATCGCCACGCCTCAGGGGCTGCATGGGCTGTTGCTGGGCATGGCCGGCAGCTGGTCGGTACTGGATCCGGCCAAGGGCGTGCCGGCCTTTGCGCCGCTGGATTTTCTCGATCTGTACCGCGGCTACAACGAAGTGCTGCGCTGGATGGAGCAGGTGCTGGGCAAGCTGCGCCTGGGCTATCGCAGCGTGCCGTTCGAGCAGAAAGGCAATGTCTACGAGGTGCAGTTGCCCTCGACCGAAGCCAGCCAGACCCTGGTCATTGGCCTGCGCATGCCGGCCGGTTCGCCGGAGGAAGATGCCCGCCTGTGGCTGGGCCGCACCATCATCGCCACCGCCGCCCAGGTTGCCGAACTGGCGCGCCAGCGCCGTCCGGGCCTGGCGCAGAACCCCATGAGCCGCAAGGAGCAGGTGGCCTACGGGGTCGGCGACGATACCCGCCTGTTCGTGATCGAGGCCGAGGGTCCGGGCTTCGACCCGCAACTGCCGTTGCAGATCGTTTCCACCGGCTCGGGGGAGACCTTCCGGCCCTGGCAGATCGTTCTGCTGATCGACGACCACCACGAAGAACAAGACGCCTGACACGGTAGGGAAGCCTATGCCAGAAGGGATTGCCGTTTCGCGTTATCGCGGCGTGCAGGATGCGCCCCTGACCAGTGCCTTTCGCCAGGCCTGGCAGGAGTGGGCGCAGGCCTGGGACGAGCTGGACAAGCGCGGCCAGGACCACGACGCCCTGATCGACCAGGTGGTCGAGCTGTCGACTGCTGCTACCCGGCGCCTGTGGCGCACGGCCTTTGCCAGCGTCGGTGACTCGGCGCCGCTACAGATCAAGTCGATGGTCTATGCCTTCGTCGCCCTGGTCGACGAGACCCTGCTGTTCGCCGACTGGCCCGGCCAGCCGGCCTGGCAGGAGCGTCCGCTGGAACTGCGCCTGTACAGCAGCCGCCAGGCCGGCGACCGCCTGCCGGTGGAGATCAAGCGCCTGCTCGACGAGCAGGCGCCCACCAGCCAGGACCTGGGCAATGTCTACCTGCTGTGCATGATCCTCGGCTTCCACGGTCGCCTGCGTGGTCCCGCAGGTGAGGCGCTGCACGCCAAATGGCGGCATGCGCTGTTCAGCTTCACCCGCCAGCGCGACCCGGACTATGCCAATGTCAGCGCGCTGCTGGCCGAGCCGGCCAGTGTCCGTCCGCAGCAGTTGCCGCCTCGCGAATCCATGGGCGACGGCCTGCGCCTGGGGCTGCTGATCCTTGGCGTGAGCCTGCTACTGATCGCGGCCGGGCATCTGTTCTGGCGTGATATCGGCCAGGAACTGGCGCCGGTGCTGCACCTGGCCACCCCGCATCAGGTCCAGGAGCCGATTTCATGAGTCTGTCCGTCGTGGCCTGGGTGGTCGGCATCCTTATTGTCCTGCTGCTGGTCGTGCTGCTGGCGCTGTGGCTGCGCAACCGCAATGGCGCGATGGTGCGCAGCTTCTACCTGGCGGTGCGCCAGATGGAACACGAGCAGGGCGTCAGCGATCGTTACCAGGCGCCGTGGCTGTTGATGCTCGGTGACGAGGTCGAGGGCAAGCGCCTGTGCGCCGACTGGAACCTCAATCCGGTGGACAAGCCGGCCTGGTTCGGCCGCTGGTGGGCGGACCCGAGCGGCGCGGTGCTGGTGGTACCGCAGGCGCTGTTCATGCCCGGTGAAGGGATGAAGCAGGCCAGTGGCTGGTGGAACCTGATCGGCCTGCTCCTGCGCCTGCGTTCACGGCGCCCGCTGGACGGGGTGATCTGGACCATCGCCGCCGCCGACCTGCTCGATGCCGACCGCGCCGCGACCCTGGGTCTCGACGCGCGCCGGCGCTTTATCGATCTGCTGCAACGCCTGGGCTGCAGCCTGCCGGTGTATGTGCTGGTCACCGGCATGGACGAAGTGCCGGGCTTCCAGGAACTGGCCCGGGCCTTGCCGGACACGGCGCGCAAACAGGCGCTGGGCTGGTCGTCACCGCATCCGGCGGATGCCGCCTGGCAGTCGCAGTGGACCGACGACGCGGTGGATGGCATCAGCCATGCGCTGTCCGAAGCGATCGTGCAGATGGGCACCCTGTCGGGGCAACTGAGCAACGACCTCGATACCCTGCCGCAGCGGTTCGAAGGCATGCGGCGCAACCTGCAGATGCTCCTGTGGCCGGTGTTCCAGGGCAACACCCATGGCGAGGCGCCGGCCCTGCGCGGCCTGTACTTCACCGGCGCCCAGGCTTTGCCGGACGAGGCCGGGGCCTTGAGCGCGCTGGACCAGCCGCTGGTGCAGAACGTCTTCAGCCACGGCCTGTGGCAGCAGCGCATCAATGCCGAGCGCGGCCTGGCCCGGCCGATCCCGCGCCTGTTGCAACTGCGCCAGCGCTGGCAGCGGGTGGCGGCGGTGAGCGCGGCGCTGGTCGGGGTGGTCTGGGCCATTGCCATGGTCTGGGTCTGGCGCGATTCCCTGCGCGATGCCGGCGAGCTGTCGCGGCTGCTGCAGAACGCGCAGAACGATTACATCGCCATCCCCGACGACAGTCACCGCCAGGAACTGACCCGGCACAACGTGCAGAGCTTCTGGAACGTGCTGGAGCGCGCACCGCGCTGGCACTTCACCTCGCTGGCCTATCCGACCTCGTGGTTCTCGTCGCTGGACGATGACATGGACCGGGTCCTGCAGCACACCGCCATGAGCCATATGCAGCAGCCGATCCACGACCTGCTGCAGGCCGAGCTGCGCGATGTCCTGGCCATTGCCGAGGTCACCCGCCGCGCCGGCGCGCCCCAGGGCGGTGATCCGGCGCAATGGCCGAGTTACCTCAAGGCCCGCGAGCTGGTGCACAAGGTGCTGCGCCTGGAGCAGGCCGCCAGCCTCTACGGCCAGGCCCAGGCCAACCAGAAAACCCCGCTGGACCAGTTGATCCCGCTGAGCAACCAGGCCCTGGACATGAACCTGAATGTCGGGACCCTGCCCAACGAGCGCTACTACAACCGCCTGCTGGTCAACCAGGGCATCAGCCCGCTCAAGCCGCTGGACCTGGCGTTGTATCGCAGCACTATCCAGGGCAATTTCAACCAGTTGATGGAAAACTGGCTGGGGCATTACTTCCGCACCGACGGCTATGTGGTCTCGGCCGGTTACCTCAAGCTCTATCTCGACCGCCTGGAGAACGGCGCCGGGCAGACCCTGCGCGAGCTGGAGCATATGGATGCGCTGATCGAAGACCTGCAATCGGCCATCGACCTGACCAACTCCACCTGGAGCCGCGGCAAGGGCCAGGACCTGGTTGCCGGCTACGGCGACCTGCTGGAGAAGATCCGCCAGAGCAAGCTGCTTGGCCCGGCGATCGCCGACGAGACCGAGCGCCAGGCCGAGCAGATGCAGTACGCGTTCAAGGAGCAATGGATCGCCCAGGGCTCGTCGAGCCGCAACCTGCTGGTGCAGAACGCCGCCGGGCAACTGGCCCTGCAGGAGCGTATCGTCCATCTGCAAAGCGCCATCAACCTGTTGCTCAAGCGTGACTTCGTCGCCCGCGCCCTGCGCGAGGACGCGACGGGCGAGGCGACGCCGCTGAGTCATGTCGACAGCGAGGGCCTGCGCCTGGCCCAGAGCTATGCCGACAGCTACAAGCAGTACTCCCATGAGTCGCTGGCAGGCATTCCGCCGGTCTACCGCAATGCCCTGCTCAAGACGGCCGAAACGGTCGCGGGCGATGCTATGTGGGCCAGCCTCAATCGCCAGGCCGCCGACAGCGAGCTGCTGGGCACATCGACCTTCCAGGTGCGCCCCGACCAGGCCCTGGCGGTGCACCGCGCCTTGATCCAGCTGCAGCGGCCGGACCTGGCCAGCGGCCTGCAAAGCGCCCTCAACCAGAGCGCCCTGGCCGATATTTCCCAGGCGATCGACGCGGTGTTCCAGCAGCCGGTGTTCCGCGACCGTGCCGACATCCAGCAATGGGACGGCAGCAAGGACTTCGGCTTGCGCCTGTTCCGCGCGGTGGACGCACAGGACCTGAAAGGCAGCCTGGACCAGCAGTTCGCCGTGATCACCGCGATCACCGAACAGGCGGCCCCGGCCAAGGACTGGTTGATGACCCAGTTGCCGAGCCTGAACCTGACCGAGTCGGAGCTGGTCAGCCGTTTCAACTCGCTGGGTGAGGAGATGGTCAAGTACAAGGCGCAGAATCCGTCCAGCTCGCCGGCGCTGATCACCCAGTTGATCGTGCGCGACTTCAACGACATGGACCAGGCCAGCTGCCTGAAGATCCTCGGCTCGGCCACCGCCCCCCATGCCAGCGGGCAACTGACCCAGCGCTGGGTCAGCCTGCAGCAGGCTGCCCTGCAGCGTTGCCAGTACCTGCAGCGGCAGAGCGTGGCCAGTGCCTGGAACGAGCTGGCCGGCTACTTCAACCAGTACCTGGCCGGGCGCTTCCCGTTCGCCGTTGACCGTCATGCCCCGGACGCCGATCCGGCGCGGGTCCAGTATTTCCTCACCCTGATCGACAACCGCCTGCCCCAGGCGCGGGATGGCCTTGGCCTGCTGAGCGTGCGCGAGCGTGCCGCGGCCGCTGAATTCCTCGACCGCATCGCCCTGGCGCGGCCGTGGCTGGGGGCGATGCTGGTGCGCGACAAGGCCGGGTTGTCCGGGATCGATATGGAAGTCACCTGGCGTACCGACCGTGACAGCGAGCGCGGAGCCGACCAGGTCATCGCCTGGAGCCTGGAAGCCGGCAATCGCCAGATCGTCTGGCCGGGGGATGACCAGGTCCTGCACTGGAGCCTGGGCCAGACCCTCAACCTGCGCCTGCGCTGGGCCCGTGACGGTACCCAGCGGCCGGTCAACGACCCGGTGCAGCAGCAACTGCATGTCAGTGGCCTGGAAGCCGAATGGCAATACCAGGGGCCGTGGGCGCTGTTGCGCATGATGGCGGCGCACAGCTCGCTGCTGCGCCAGCCGAACGTCGACTACACCGAATTCCCGCTGAGCCTGGAAGTGCCCGTGCACGCCCAGCCCGAAGAGGAAAACCAGACCCAGATGTTCCTGCGCCTGTCGCTGATGAGCCAGGGGGGCAAGGCCCCGCTGTCGATTCATCCGCTGCCGGTTCAGGCACCGCTGTCCCCCCTAGGCTACGCACCGCGTGGCGTGGCGATTTCAGGAGATTACCCATGACCATTCCCGGCTTTTCCAAGCGGGTCAGCGAACTGCTCGAGCCCATTTCCGCCAATGCGCCCTGTGGCGTCGATGTGACTTACGACGGGGCGTACGACCGGATCAAGGAGCTGCGCCGCGAAGATGACACCAGCCTGCCCACGGGCGTCTGGTCGACCAGCGAGGTCAAGCGCGCCGAGTGGGAGAAGGTCCAGCTGATTGCCAGCGAGGTCATCAAGACCCGCAGCAAGCACCTGATGATTGCCGCCTGGCTCGGTGAGGCCTGGTTGCACCGTGAAGGCCTGAAGAGTGTGGCGGATGCCCTGGCGCTGATCGGCGGCTTGTGCGAACGCTACCCCGACGATCTCTACCCGCTACTGGAGGATGACTATGGCCACCGCTCCGCCCCCTTGATGTGGATGGCGCGGCGTTACGACGAAGTCCTGTATACGCGGATGCACCTGTTCCCCGAGGTCGTGCCGGATATCGGCAACTTCAACCTGTACACCTGGCAGCAGATGAAACAGCGCCAGGTGCAGATCAACGACAGCAAGCCGGCCAAGGTCGCTGCCGAAGCGGCCCAGGCGTTGCAGAAAAAGGTCAACGAAGAGGTGCGACGCACACCGGTCACCTGGTGGCTGGAGGGCGTGAAGGCGCTGGAAACCGCCAAGGCGCAACTGCTGCTGCTCGATGGCTGGTGCGACCGCAACCTGGGCGGCGAAGGGCCTTCGTTTACCAAGCTGCGCAAGCAGCTGGAGAACCTGGAAGCCCTGCTGCGCGAGTTCGTCGCGATGCACCCGCCGCAACTGTTGCCGCCCGAGCCTGAGCCCGAGCCTAAGCCGGAAGTGGAGAGACCCCGTGCCGACCTGGCGGCTGTCATCGAGCCGCGGGTTCCCTTCGCCGAGCCGCGCACCCGTGATGAAGCCTACCGGCAGTTGCTGGTGATTGCCGACTACCTGGCGCGCACCGAACCCCACAGCCCGGTGCCGTACCTGATCAGGCGCGGGGTGGAGTGGGGCAACAAGCCGCTGCGCGAGCTGCTGTCGGAGTTGATCAACTCGGACGCCGAGGCGCGGCGCTTGTGGACGTTGCTGGGGGTTCTCTAATACAGCGACGATGCGGTCCCTGGCTGGAATGTGGACCCTGTGGGAGCTGGCTTGCCAGCGATTGCTGCAGTGAATTCACCATTGCAATCGCTGGCAAGCCAGCTCCCACAGGGGTGATATGCTGCGTCCTTTTCCAGCCAGGACCTCTCATGAGCGCCACCACCCCCGACGGCCTGCCGGTCTACCGCCTGATCACCGGCAAGGACGATTCTGCCTTCTGCAAACGCATCTCCGAACTGCTTGCCCAGGGCTACCAACTGCATGGCTCACCCACCCTGACCTACGACCCGCAGCAGCAAAGCGTGATCGCCGGCCAGGCGGTGATCTGGGCCGGCAGCAAGGTCAGCGACTGAAGATCCGCTGCACGCCCAACAGCACCAGCGCGCCACCGGCCACGCCGTTGATCCAGCGCTCGATCCGCAGGTACAGCCCGCGCAACCGCGAAGTACCGAAGACCATCCCCAGCCCCACATGCCAGGCGAACGACAGCACGCCGATCAGCACCACGGTCACCGCGTAGAACCACAGCGGCGGATGGGCCGGGAAGATCGCGGCGAAGGCGCTGGTCCAGAACGCCGCGCCCTTGGGGTTGGTCACGCAGGTCAGCAGGCCGGTGCGAAAGGCCGCCAGGCGCGAGCCGTCGAGCTGCGGCTGGTCGATGGCGGCGCTGCGTGGCGCCGGATGGAAGGCCGACCAGAGCAGGCGGGCGCCATACCAGACCAGGTAGCTGGCGCCGAGCAGACGCACCGCCGAGGACAGCCAGGGATGCTGCGAGAGCAGAGTCGCCAGCCCGGCGATCGAGACGATGACCCAGAACACCGAGCCGGTGCCGATGCCGAAGGCCACATAGCGGGCATCGCGACGGCGCTGACTCAGGGCCATCTGGCTGAGGATGAAGAAGTTCGGCCCGGGGCTGGCGAGGACCGCCAGGTAGATGCCGGTGATCAGCAGCAGGGAATAGAGGTAGGTCATGGTCGCGGCCGGGCAGGAGGAGTGACCTCGATGGTGCACCAACTCCCCTTGCCAGTTCCAGCCTCATCACCGGGAACGCCACGGACCCTGTGGGAGCTGCGGTTCGGCGCCCCGACTTGCCAGCGATGAGGCCGGTAGCGACAACTCAGTCCTTGCTGCCCAGCATGTACTGCTCGAAATGCTTGATGTGATCGTCGAGGTTGTCCTCGAGCATCATCCGGTACTGCTCGCTGAAGTACTTCACCAGCTCTTCCCGCGCCGCCGCCATCTCGGCCCCGGACTTGAAGCTGCGGGCGCTCATCCAGGCGTTGAAGCGGGACGCGCCGAAGGTCATCGAGGCACTGACCTTGCCCAGGTCCTGGAGGCTGTCGATCTGCTGGTTGGCCAGGTCGATATGGGCGTCGGCACGGTCGTAGAAGGCTTGGTCGGTAGCTTGGGGCATGGCAGGGCCTGAGGGGCTGGAAATCGGACCGGCGATTGGAGCACGTTTGCCGGCCGGATGCTATGCGTCGGGAAACGCGTAGTCCGCCGGTTCGAAGCGTGCACTGCAGTCCATGCGCACATTGCGTATCGCCGCCGTCTGCTGATAGCTGTCGTGCAACGGCTCGGCGCAGTAGGTGATCAGCAGTGAGCGCCGCCGTGCGCCGGACGGGTTGAGGCTGGCGGCATGCACCAGGTCGGCGTCGAACACCAGGAGGTCGCCGGCCTTGCCGGACATCTGCACGCTGCGGCTTTCATCGTCGGGATCGAAAGGCGCTTCGTCCGTCTCATAGCGATGGGTGCCCGGCACCAGGCGCGTTGCTCCGTTGTGCGGGCCGTAGTCATCGAACCAGGCCATGACGATCACCGTGTCGCCCGGACGCTGGCCCCACATGTCCCGGTGCAGGCGCTGATGGCCACCCCCGGCGAGGGGCTCGCGACCCTCGACCTGGGCGAGGAAGAAGCGTTCGTCGATCATCGCCCCGACTGCCGCCAGCAGCGCCGGTAACCGGCACAGGGCCTGGATCCGCGGGTGCTCGTCGAGCGATGAATGGCGCCAGTCATGGCCGCGGGGCACAGGCCAGGCGTGGGACGCCAGGACACGGTCGTCGAAGACCGTGCGCAACTCTTCCAGCCAGTCGGCAGGGATCGCCTGGGGCAGAAGGAGATAGCCGTCTTGGCGAAGTTGTTCGCGGGCGCTCATGGCGGTTCGGCATTCCTTGTCGGTGTGGCGTGTCGATCAAGCCCGGGGCGGCCCGGCGCACAGCCGGCATCCCGCCCCCCGCGGGCCAGTGGGGGTCAATTTGATATCGGCTGGCCCGTCCCGGTATTGTCCTGGGTCATGCCCGGATAGCGTTCGTCTCGCCTTGCAGCCACCACTGATTGCGCTTGTCCGCCAACTGCGACTCCAGTACCGACACACCCTTGTCGCGCATCGAAACCCGTTCACGCTGCAGCACGTCCGTCAGCAAACCGAGCAGGTTGCGAGTCTGCGAGGTCGACTTCGGCGTATTGGTTTCACTGGTCAGCACGCCATCGACATAGCTGCGCACGCGCTCGTTCTGGCTGGCCTGCTGCGTGGCACTGGCCTCGACCAGGCGGTTGTCCTTGTTGAAGCCCAGGCGCGTGCTGCTTTTCGCTTCGTCGGTGACCTCGTGGTAGCGGTAGTTCTGCGATTTGTAATCGGTGCCCAGGGCCAGCGGCACCTGCGGGTTGGCCCCGACATGCCAGGCGGCGCTGAGCTTCGATTGCTGGTCCTGCTGGATCGAACGGCTGGACAGGGCCTTGCCCTGGGCCGTGGTGCTTTGCGAGACGCTGTAGTCGAAGCGATCGGTTTCCGTTGGCAGCAGCGGATTGACCGACTTCGCGGTCTGGCCGATCGAGGCCTTGAAGTCGGCCAGGCCGCTGAGCAGCAGGCGGTCGGTCTTGCCGGAAATTGGCCCGGCACTCTCGGCCTGTTTGGCGTCATCCACGCTGTTGAGCTGGACGAAGGCCTCCTTGAACAGGTTCATCAGGTCCTTGTCGCCATTGCCACGCTTGCGCGCGGCGTCGAACTGTTCGAGGTAGTTGCCGATCGCCGCCTGGCGTTGGCCGCTACTGCCGAGCAGGCTGCTGTCATGGGTGTCGAGGTCGAGCTTGAAGTTGCCCGACGGGCCCTGCAGGCTCAGGTTGCGCGCCTTGTCATCGAGGCTCAGGTCGAAGACCTGCGGTTCGCCGCTGGCGGTTTGCAGCGAGGCGTTCATCTTCAGCGAGCTGAACAGGTTGCTATCGAACTTGACCAGGCCATCCAGCTTGAGGCTCGGCGGTTCCTTGGCCAGGCCGTCGATGGCCGCCTGGAAACCGTCGGCCAGGTCGGCCAGGCCCTTTAGTTCGTAAGCGTTGAGCTCGCCGCCCTCGACCTCGGCGCTGACCGCCAGGCCATGCTCGTCGCTGGCCAGGGACAGGGTGATGGTGGCCCCGGAGGCGGTAGTCAGGCTCAGGCTGATGGCATTGGCCGGCGCCTGGCGCAGGCTCTCGCCGCGCAGCTTGAGAGCCGCTGCGCTGGGCTCGGTGCCTTCGGCGTAGCGGAACACCGATTGCGAGACGGACTGGCCGCCCTTGAGTGCCAGTTGCTCGATCAGTGCGGCCCCCACGCCCTGGAAGCGCTCGCTGTTGGACGAGCCCTGGATGCCGGTCAGCAGGCTGACGCTGAGCTTGTCGACGCTGTCCTGCTCCAGGGCATAGCTGGCCGAGGCGCTGCTGCTGCGCGAGGAATAGGTGTAGCCGTCGCTGTCGTTGCGGGTCTGGCCCAGGGTGACATTGCTGGTGCTGACCACGGCCGGCACCTGCACGCTGCTGGCGCTCGGCGTGGTGGTGTTCTGCGGTGCGGTGTAGACCGGCGTGATTCGCAATCCTGCGCTGATCGGGTTCATCTTGGGGCCCGTGATGTCCATGGAGATGCCAGGGTTATCGGCCATCACGGGAGAAGCTTGAGTGCCCCGGGCGCCGATGCCCTTCGGCGCCCGGGAATTCCCTGCGGGTTGGCGGTCAGTCGAACTCACCACGCAGGGTCAGGGTGAAGTTGCGCGGCTCGCCGTAGTAGTTGCCGTACTCCGAGGTCCCGACGCTCTCGTAGTAGCGACGGTCGAACAGGTTGTTGCCCTTGAGCGCGACGGTCCAGTTCTGGTCAACCTTGTATTCCACCAGGGCGTCATACACCGCGTAGCCGGACTGGCTGAAGTCATAGGCGCGGCTGTCGATGGTGTTGCCCTGCGCGTCGAAGCGGTAGGCCTGGCCGGACACGTAGGTCGGGCTCTGCGCCGTGACGCCGCCGCCGACCCGTACCGCCGACAGCGCACCGGGCAGGGTGTAGACGCTCCAGAGCTTGAACAGGTGCTTGGGCGTGATGGTGCTGTAGAGGGTTTCCTCGGTGTTGTTCTGCACGCGGTTGTAGGTGTAGCCGGCGAGCACTTCCCAGCCCGGGGCGATCTCGCCGCTGGCTTCCAGGTCGATGCCCTTGCTGACGATCTTGTCCTGGGCCAGGTAGCAGCAGGCGCTGCTGTAGCTGAAGGCCGGGTCGGGATAGGCCGGGTCGATTGCCGCCTGGTGCTCGCGGGTGGTGTAGAACAGCGCAGCGCTGACGTTCAGCGCGCCGCCCAGCAGCTCACCCTTGATCCCTGTTTCGTAGGTCTTGCCGGTCATCGGCTCGATGGAGGTCGCGGCGTCTTCCGGGCCCTTGAGTTTCTGCGCCTGGGGCTTGAACACCTCGCTGTAGCTGACGTAGGCCGACCATTGATCGTCGAGGGCGTAGATCAGGCCGCCGTAGGGCACCAGGGTGGTGGGTTCGCGGTCGGAGACGCGGTCCTGCAGTGTCCATGGGCCGGTGCCGTTGCTGTTGCGCATGCTGTAGGCCTGCTCGAACTTGTAGCGCTGGGCACGCGCGCCGAGTACTAGCTTGAGCGAGTCGCTCAACTGCAGGCGCAGGGTCGAGTAGACGCCGTACTGCTCGCGGGTGTTCGGGGAATAGTCCCGCCAGAAGGCATGGTTCGATTCGTCGCTGGACAGCGGCGTGGCGCTGGGGTCCCAGAGGTCGATCAGGCCGCCCTTGCCGACCATACCGCCCGCCGCGCGCCAGCGGCTGGTGACCTTCTGGTAATCGGCACCGAGCAGCAGTTCGTGGCGGCGGCCGAAGGCATCGAAACCACCGGACAGATTAATGTCGAACACCGATTGCTCGCTCCAGCTCGACACGTAGCTGCCCCACCAGTACGGACCGGTGTTGGTCGTCTCGTCCACCGAGCCATAGGGGATCACGCCTTCGGTGGTGGAGCCGTTGTGGTTCCAGGTGTAGGAGGTGTTGAGCTTCCAGTCGTCGTTCAGGTAGTGGTCGACCTTGGCAAACCACTCGCGGGTGAAACTGTCGTTCCAGGCCTGGCTGGTGGTGTACCAGGTGTGCCGCGGCAGGTGCACGTCGCCGCCGGTGCTGTAGCGCGGCAGGCCGTCGCCGGTGCCGTTCTCCTTGACCTTGTCGTAGCTGCCGCCGACGGTCAGCAGGGTGTCGGCGCCGAGATCCGCTTCGAGGATGCCGTACAGCAGCGGCTTCTCGGTGCTGCGGTTGTCCATGAAGTACTGGCGGTCGGTGTAGGCCGCGACCAGGCGCCCGCGTAGTGCGCCGTCGAAGGCCAGCGGGCCGGTCACATCGACCTCGCTACGGTAGTTGTCCCAAGAGCCGGCGGAGGTATTGAGCTTGAGCTGGTAGTGGTCGAGGGGGCGCTTGCGCACCAGGTTGACGATGCCCCCCGGATCGCCGGTGCCACCCAGCAGGCCGCTGGCGCCGCGCAGGACCTCGACGTGGTCGTAGGAGGCCAGGTCATACATGCGGTCGCTGTAGAAGGTACCGACCCCGGTACCGATATCCATGGGCGCGGCACCATCGATCTGCACGTTGTCGATGCCGAAACCGCGGGAGTAGAACTGCTTGGAGTGGTAGGTCGAGCTGCGCGTGGTGATACCCGGTGCCAGCTTCATGGCTTCGGGCAGGTTGGTCATGCGCTGGTCCTCGATGACCTTGTTGGTGATCACCGAGACGCTTTGCGGGGTGTCCTTCAGGCTGACCGGGGTCTTCGAACCGATGCTGACCAGGCCGGTGGTATAGGCGCCGGAGTTCTCGGTCATCTCGCCCATGCCCTGGCCGCTGATGGTGGTTACGCCCAGCTCCAGGCTGCCGCTGGCGGGACGCTCGACCAGGCGGTAGCCGGCGCCATCGCTGATGGCTTGCAGGCGGGTGGCGACGAGGATCCGCGCCAGGCCTTCGCTGACCGAGTATTCGCCGTCAAGGCCATCGCTGCGCAGGCCGGCGGTCAACGCCGAGTCCACGCCGATCATCACCCCGGCCTGCTGGCCGAAGGCACCGAGGACGCTGTCCAGGCTGCCGGCCGCAATCCGGTAGCTGCGGGTCTGTTGCTGGCTGCTGCTGTCGGCGGCGAACAGCGGCTGGCTGGCGCTGCCCAGGGTGGCGCCGAGCAGGGCCAGGCGCAGGGCAAGGGCAAGAGGAGAAGGGCGTGTATGCATGAAGACGATCCGTTGGGTTGGCAGGGGAAAGGGCGCTGTTTTTCAGCGTTCTGCCTGTCTTGATGCGCGAGACGGAAAAAACTGCCGGGTATCGCGAATTATTTTTATTTGAGTGCAGGATTCAGGCAGGCAGCACCGTCGTCCAGAGACCGAGCACCCGCTCTACCCTGATCGGCAACAGGCGTGTCAGCAGCTCCAGGCTGGCCTCGGGATGCTCCAGCGAGTACGACCCGGAGACCGCCAGCCCGGCCACTTCCGGCGCGCAACGCAGCACGCCGTGGCGATAGCGGTCGAGGTGGGCGAGGAGCAGGCCCAGGGGCATGCGCTCCACCACCAGCAGGCCGTTGCTCCAGGCCAGGTCGGTGCTGCTGACGGGTGCCTGTGGCGACGCCTGTGCGTTGCTAAAGCGCAGTTGCTGTCCGGCGCCGAGCATCAGCCGGTCGCCCTGGGCGAGTTGCAGCGTGGCGCTGCCGGAGAAGACCTGGAGCTGGGTGCCATGCACGCCCGGCAGGTCTCGGCCGATGACCAACTGGCTGGACGCTCCGGGCATGACCCAGCCGCCCTGGGTACGGATGCGCAGGGCGGCTTGCGGGCCGGTGCTGATCAGCACGCGGCCGAGGTTGAGGCTCAGGTCGCCCGCCTCCTGGTCCAGCGCGGTGCGGGTATCCAGTTGCAGCGTCGTGCCGCCGGCCAGTTGCAGGCGCTGGCGCTGGCCGGTGCCAGTGCGGTAGTCGCTGAACAGCTCCGGCAGCAGGCTGCGCTCGCGTACCCCGGCGCCGGCCGCAGTGAGCAGGGCCAGGCCGGCGATACCCTTGAGCAGGGTCCGTCGGGAGCTGCCGCTGCGGGCCCGCAACAGGCTGCGGGCGCTGGCTGGGGCCAGGTTACGGGTGTTCTGGCGCAGGTCCTGGTTGAGGCCGGCGAGGCGTTGCCAGGCCAGTTCATGGGCAGCGCTCTGCGCGCGCCAGGCGTCGCAGGCCAGGCGCTCGTCGTCGCTGCTGACCCCGGATTGCAGGAGCACCATCCACTGTAGCGCCTGCTCCAGCACCTGCTCGTCGATGGCCTGGCGGTCCAGTGGCTGGAAGGCTTTCACAGGTCGTAGACCGAGGCGTAGCAGGTCCGGTAGGCCTTGAGCATGGCCTTCTGCACCACGTTGACGCTGATGCCGAGCTGTTCGGCGATCTGCGGATAGGTCAGGCCATCGAGCTGCGACAACAGGAAGATCTCCCGCACCCGGCTGCCCAGACCGTCGAGCACCCGGCCCACGGCATCCAGGGCTTCGAGGACCAGCAGGCGGGTTTCCGCTGACGGTACCTCCTGCTGATCGAGGGCGGCCAGGGATTCCAGATAGGCATTTTCCAGGGCACGGCGGCGGAAGAACTCGGCGCACAGGCGGCTGGCGACGGTCGCCAGATAGGCCCGGGGTTCGCGCAAGGAGGGCAGTGTGTCCTGGCGCATCAGGCGCACGAAGGTGTCCTGCGCCAGGTCCTGGGCCTGCTGGTGATTGCCCAGCTTGCGCCGCAGTAACTGAACGATCCAGCTGTGGTGGGCGACGTAGAGTTCACCGATGGCGTGGTGCGGGGACGCGGGGGAGGGCATGCGCGCGGTTCCAGGCTCGAAGTTGTCGAATGGTGCGCATGGTAATACTTCTCATTAACCCTGTTGCAACTAAATTCTGTACACGGACCCTGTGGGAGCTGGCTTGCCAGCGATAGGGCCCTGGCTGACAAAGATGTTACCAGTGCCGGCCTCATCGCTGGCAAGCCAGCTCCCACAGGGTGGACTGCCCCCGAAAAGTTGGACAGCTTTAGCCAGCGGCCTGAGCCCTGTAATCGACGGGGCTTAGGCCATTTAGCCTCAGCTTGATGCGGTCATGGTTGTAGTAGCGGATGTACTCATCTAGGCC
>NZ_MKZO01000038.1 GCF_001941965.1 Pseudomonas putida
CGCTCTCGGCGGGTTTGCTTGCGCTTGCCGGCGTACTCAAAGTCGGAAAAGCTCATCTGGCTCATGGGCGGCTCGGATCAGGTGTTGCGGGGATTCTCGCATAACTGAAGGCTTGTTCGGAGATTCCTTAGAGCCTTTATCGCTGCGATACGCTTTCTGAACTCAATTTGAAGCTCCATAGGGGGCACCGGGAACGGCAATTCTGAAAAGCGAGCTGCGCCCAAGTGTGCAACACTGGATGTCTTAGAACTTATTTTCGAGAACTCGCCCGTACGGTAGTAATAGAGAAATACTGCTAATGCGTACTCAGGCAAAACCAACTCCGGATTTGCCTGAAAACGCACAAGTGTATTTTGATAGCATGTGTCAGGGAGCTCATCCCGCCACATTGCAGGACGCCCTACCAGTTCAGTACTCTGCCCCTCGTTCAGAAGTATGTCACCGTATTTCAAAACATATTTTGAGTAGTCACGCTCATCAAAATCCATGGAAAAGACGTCTGAGAGGTCAATTTCATCCTCAAAAACATTGGCCACGCGCAAGTAAGGCTTAGAAAACTTTCCTGTCTGATACTTGGGCGCCCTCTGGCGACCAAGCTGTACTAAACCGGCCTCATCAACCCTGCAAATTTTCCAGCGTTCATCTTCTGGGCGCCCAAATCTATCTATAAATTCTGACTGCATGAGAGCATCGTGGTACTCAATGACCGCAGCCCTCTTCATACCAATCGATTCAAGCCTATCAAAGATCCCAGCGACTTTTACCTGTTCACTTTCAGGCAAAACAGGAACGCGCAGCTCCAAGCATCTTTCAAGATTGAGATTTGAAATACTGGTAGTTTTATTCCCATAACTTTTCAGTAGGGACTGGACCGCTTCAGAGGAAAACCACCAGTACAGATAACGCGGCAGAATTTTCCCAGGCAGCGGCCTAAGTGCTGTAACGAATCCGCCAAAGCTCGACCTCTGAGAAAGAGCAGGGATCCATACGCATTTACCCACCAAATTCCAGCTATTAGCGCTTGAGACAAGTATGTCGCCTTCGTTCAATAGCTGGTCAGGGCGTTTGACAAATGCCTCGTCCACTGCCCATACATCGTTCAGATCCAAGCTTTTCTGAATATTCTTCGTACGCAAACACAATACTGAGCCCGGTGTATTTAAAGGCACAACATCTTCTGATGTGAAGGTAATACCGCGAATGAAATTTGCAACATCCCCCAGACGTTCAAAAGACACGCTCGTCATTTCAACATGCCTCTAATCTCAGCCAGCCCCTTGGATATCTGAGACTCTATATCTTCAATCGAAGAAAGAATATCCAACGGAGCACGATGTTC
Organism: Pseudomonas putida; assembly: GCF_001941965.1. Taxonomy (GTDB): domain Bacteria; phylum Pseudomonadota; class Gammaproteobacteria; order Pseudomonadales; family Pseudomonadaceae; genus Aquipseudomonas; species Aquipseudomonas putida_L. The sequence goes on from NZ_MKZO01000038.1 coordinate 1,340, forward strand.
GGCATCATCCCGCAAAATCTCCCTATACCTATTCAAGCTCAAGTCATAGTTGCTCGAAGCGATTTCCGCTACAGGAACGCAAAAGCTCTGGCCAGTCCGGGGAAGATTAAGCTCATCACCGTTACGCTTCTGCCAACGAGCAAGTACGTCAGGTAAATTATTTTTTGCGACGTCTTCAACTGCCAGGATAGTCTTAGGCGCAACCCCCAGCTTACTTTCATCAAGCAATGGATTGCGTTTATCATCCAAACTCATCCCATCAGCCCGCACGTCATAGAACCAGACGTGATCGGTACCACCAGAGTTGGTCTTGGTAAACAGCAGAATCGAAGTCGCCACCCCCGCGTAAGGCTTGAACACCCCACTCGGCAGTTTCACCACGCCCTCCAGCTTGTGGTCCTCCACCAGCATCCGACGCAATTCCTTGTGCGCCTTGCTCGACCCGAACACCACCCCATCCGGCACGATCACCGCCGCCCGGCCACCCGGCTTGAGCAGCCGCAGGAACAACGCGAGGAACAGCAACTCGGTCTTTTTGGTCTTGACGATCCGTTGCAGGTCCTTGGCGGTACTTTCATAGTCCAGGCTGCCAGCGAACGGCGGGTTAGCGAGGATCAGGCTGTAGCGCTCGGCTTCGCCGGCGGCGCTTTCGGCCAGCGAATCGCGGTAGCGGATATCCGGGTTTTCCACGCCGTGCAGCAGCATGTTCATGCTGCCGATGCGCAGCATGGTGTTGTCGAAGTCGAAACCATGGAACATGCCGTGGTGGAAGTGCTCGCGCAGCGCCGGGTCGAGCAGCAGCTCGGGATGGTGATCCCGCAGGTACTCACCCGCAGCCACCAGGAACCCGCAAGTACCGCTGGCCGGGTCGCAGATCACGTCGTTGGGCTTGGGCGCGGTGAGGGCGACCATCAACTGGATGATATGCCGCGGAGTGCGGAACTGGCCGTTCTGCCCGGCTGCGGCGATCTTGCCGAGCATGTACTCGTAGATGTCGCCCTTGGTGTCACGGTCCTGCATCGGGATGCCATCGAGCAGGTCGACGACCCTGGCCAGCAGCGCTGGCGTGGGAATGGTGAAACGCGCGTCCCGCATGTGATGGCTGTAGGTGGAGCCATCATCGCCAAGGGTCTTGAGGAACGGGAATACGTGCTCGCCAACCACCTCGAACATTTCCGAGGCTTCAAGATTCTTGAAGCGTGACCAGCGGTACTCGTCGTAGTTGCAACCGCGCGGGTCGAGTCCGTAAGGGAAGATGCGCCGCTCCATGTCACGCTTGAGCCGGTTGGCCTTGTTCTCTTCCAGCGTGTGCAGTTCGTCGAGACGGCGCAGGAACAGCAGGTAGGTCAGTTGCTCCATGACCTCCATCGGGTTGGAAATGCCACCCGACCAGCAGGCGTTCCAGACCGCGTCGATTTTGCTTTTTAGCTCGCCGGTGATCACCGCGTTGTACTCCAGAAATGTAAGACGCCCGCACGGGCGGGCGTGGAAAAAGGGGGGATGATACCGTCACGGGCTCAGTGCTGCATGCAGGAAAAGACCCTCAATTGGATGGGAAAGGTCTGACGCGCAACCTGTCTTCGAGCGCTCGAGGCCGGTATGCCCGACCTCGAGCCGTCTGTTACTTCAGGCGTGACATTGCATCCGCCAGAACGCTGTCTGCGTGCGCCGACTCCGCTTGTACGTCGGCCAATACCCGCTCGGAGGCGCGCAAAGCGTGGCGACTTTTCTGGGCCTCCATGACTCGCCCCACACAATGCATCGTGTCGCGATAGCCCTGTTCGATCCAGGATGGGATCTTTTCGGCATCGAACCCGAGCAGGTCCTGGACGCCACCAAACGGCCCCGAGGCCCGGGCCAGGCTTTGCCCAGGGCGAATTTCGAGAAGGGTGGCGTTAGGGAAGCGTTGCCGACTCCACAACGACCCATCACTGAGGTGAGTAACGATCACCAGATTACACCCCGCCTCCAGCAACGGCGTGATGGGCGTATTGCCCTGCATGGTCTGCCAGCCGCCCTGACCGCCGTCGGTGAAGCGCTCCGTGCGGATCCTGCGCGGGGCAAACAACAGCGGGATCGCCGCCGACGACAGCAGCAGATTCTTGCGCTCGGCATGAGGACGCGACTGGATATGTACGAACTCGGAATCCGGCGTGTCTGAAAAGCCCAGCTCAGCCGCCATGGCCAATAACATGTCCTGCAGGCCACCTCCGCTCTTGTAGGTCGATACATACAGCGGCAACCCACTGTCGAGGTGCTCGGGAACCAGGAATTCGTCCATCAACTCACGCAGCGGCTGATCGTCCAGCGCGCCACCGTCCAGGCTATCGAACCATTCCGGCAGGTCGTATTCGAAACGCCGGGCTATGGTCTGTACGGCGTGCACAGCACCCAGTGCGATCCCCGCACCCTGTACCCGCAGCCCGGCAGCAGCGAGCAGGACCAGATAACCAGGCAAATTCATCTTGAGGGGCGAACGGCTTGCCAAGCGGCCCCATAACGTTTCCAAGCGTTCGATAGCAATATCCAGCGAAGGCGCCGAAGCGAGGATGCCGCCGTTCAGGGCGCCGATACTGGCCCCGGACACCGCGTCGATCCGGGTGCCCAGTTCACGCAACGCCTTGAGCACGCCCACCTGGTAGGCACCCTTGGCGCCGCCACCGGAGAGGACGAGCCCAACCTTCATGGTGTCACTCATACCGACGTCTCCAAAAACACTTCACTGATCATTCCCTCCGTCATGCGCTGGGCCGAACCGAGTCGCGGGACGTGCAAAGGCAGCTCTTCCGGCATTTGGGAAACGGCATAGGAAAACGGCGTTGTTTGTGAGTCTGCCCAGTCCCCGAGGTAACGCACTGCGTCCTCCCCGTCTGACCAGAAGACGTTCGCCGCCGGACGAGCCAGCCAACGCTCACGGGTGGCGACGCGTTCACCATGGGCAAGCGATGCATCGCGACTCATCTGAATAATTGCGCGATTGGCCAGGCCCTCCAGTTGTCGCTGACGCTCTGCTCCACCCGCAGCCCGGCACCAGTCGCCGAACGCACCCCAGCGCAATTCCTCGAGTGCGGCATAACAACGCCCGGAAAGACTCAAGCCATTGAAACGACCTGCTCCCCATTTGCCGAACACGGCGTCAAGGTGCAAGTGCGCCTGCTGCAGGCAATCAATGCGGGCAACCTCCCGGCTCAGCAGATCACAGCGCTCATCGAGCCGCTCGGACAGCAGGTTCAGAGTACGCCGGGTTTCGATCGAATAATCCACCACGCGCGCCAGATCGAGTTTCAAGCCATTGACCTGGGCGTGAACCTGGGCGATGGCGTGGTTGCTGCGTGCGAGGGACTCGCTCAAGTCCTTCAGCCAGGTGAGCGCGCCCTCCACACTATCGGTGAGGCTGGCATTGATTTCGGCCTGATGCTGGTCTCCCTGTCCGGTAAAACCGTCATAAAGCCGCGCGAAGAAACCGCTGCGACCAGCCATATGCCGCTGACGCTCACGAGCGACATCGATGCCATTGGCAAAGTCCACCACGAACTTCTCCGGCAGGCAGGTCAGGACCTGGCATACCTCGGCGACCGCCGCAGTGCTCGTCACTTCACTCATGCCGGCACCCCGCCTGCTTCAGGTTGCACGTCTCGCTTGAGGGCCTCGCTGTCCTGGCGCAGACCAGGAACCAGCAGCTTGAATCCGGCCAGGCGCTCGGCCAGCGCTTTCTGCTGGTCCTGACTGGCCTCTTTGTCACGGATACTCTGGGCAAGGTCACTACGCAAGGACTCTACAGCCAGCTTGAGTTCGTCGAAGAAGTGCGCCACACCTTCCTGAAGCGGGGTCTCGATGTGCGTGACCATGTCTGCGGCCAGGCTGTCGAACAGGACTGTAACGGTTTTGTCGATCGACGCCTTGACCTTGCTGATATCCACCACGAAATCATCAACGGTCGAGGAGTAAGACTCCCATCCCCAGTCATCCGTGTTGAACAGCCCACAGAGCTTGCCCCACACACTGGAGGAGCGGCGCCGCTTGGTCACCGTACGCTGTTTGCTTTCAATTACGCCTTGTAGCCAGTCGCCCTTTCCTTTGCCCAACGACAACGCCTGAGTGCTGGGTAGACGGACATCGATGGAGAATCCATTACCATTCAAGCGCTGGTTGAGCTCGCCAATGATGGTGCTGGCTTGCCGGGTGATATCTCGCTCGAAGAGATCGTGAAACCCTTTGAGGATGAGATCGGACGTCTTGATCAGGTCTTTTTCCTTGTAATCGATGATGCCCTGTACACCCGTCTCGATTCCGTTGATGACCTTTTCCGCTGCCTCTCGCGACCTGAGGGTAATAATTTTTTCATTTGGGTCGAACTCGCGACCGTAAGGCTTGCTTGAGCCGCTTTTTCTGCTTCCCCCCGGGCCGTCCGCCGACGCCATTGCCGCGAAAAAATGGGAAAACATCCGGAAAGGAGATGTCTCTTTTGATAACGACTTGGACTCTTCGAGAATCTCCTGTTTTTCCTTCTCCTTACCCGATTTGAAACCATCGGCAATTTCCTGATTGATTTCGCTTCGGATCGCAGCAAATGCCTCTTTCATCTGCTTGTTGATACTGCCTAAAGCCTTTTTCGTATCCGTCTGGGTCTGCCGCTCCAGCTCGCCAATCCGCGCAATATCACTGCGCAGCGAGTCGATTTGCGCCACCAGCTCGCTTGCGCTCTTTCCCAGTGCGACCTCACGCACATCGAGGAAGTTGTTCAGACGGTTGGAGATGTCCACCAGCTTGGCGGCGGCAGAGGCAATGGCCAGGGTCGCGGCCTGGCTGTGCGCCTTGTGGATCACGTTGTTCAGCGGTTTGGCGAACAGTGAGGCCTCCCACAGCGCATCGGCGGCGTGGCGCACCACTTCAGCATTGGTGATGGTCATTTTCCACACAGTGCCCAAGGCGGCTTTGCCGAAGTCTTCGACCCAGGCATTCTCTTCCCCCGTCACCTGTGGCAGACACCCCTTGCTCGCCAGCTCACGTTGCGCACGGTTGGCCAGGTCACCGAGCTTCGAGGACACCGGATAGACCTGCGAAATATCCAGGCGGCCGCCGAGCAACGAGTCGGCGACGAGCCTGCGGGTTGCATCTTCGCCATCGCTGTTGCGATCTTTCTCGTCGAACTTGTTGACCAGCGCGAACATTCGCCCCTCGGCCACGTCGGCGATCTGTTCCAGCTCTTGACGAACCTGATGATCGGCGTCGGACTTGAGCTGGGTGAAATCGAGCACCGCCAACACTGCGGAGGCGTTGCGCAGTTGCTCCTGCAACATCGGCCGAAGATGGAACTGACCGGCCTCGTTCGGCCCGGGGGTATCGAGCAACGTCAGGCTGCCCACGCTTTCCGGCAGGTGCGCCAGATGGGCGAACTCGACCTCGATGACGGGCACATCATCAATGCTGGCATAGCTGTCGAACGGAAAATCGAGATCCAGGTCCTGAGACAGCCGCACCAGATCGTTGAGGCTTTTCAGGAACCAGAAGATCTCTTCCGGTCCCTTGTAGCTTTGCTCGAAGGTTTCCCCCCCCTGGATGAAGGCCAGCAACGCCTTCATGTCTTTGTCATGGGTCCCACGCCCCATGTATTGCTTGCCTTCTGCTTTGGACAGTGCACGCGCGATCTTGCCCACTAACTGATTGACCGGCCCGTTGTTCTCCAGGACCAGTTCCGGCTCTTGTTTTCCGAGGGTGTGACGAATACGCGTTGGCAGTGCCGTCATCGGTCGATTGCGGTTAGGCAGAACTTCGGTGCCGACGATTGCGTTGATAGTGGTGGACTTGCCGGCCTTCATCGTGCCGACCACTGCCAGAACCATTTCAAGACGCTCGAGCTTACTCAGTTCGCCGTTGAGCATTTTCAGGTCTTTGTCGATGCTGACCGAGGAAAAGGTCTGCTGCTCGTTGGCCTGCTCGTCGACCACTACACCCTGCGCATCCTTCATACGCTGCAGGAGGTCGATTTCCACTTGTAGCAGGCGGCTGGCTTCTTCGCGCAGCAGTTCGATATTGCGTTCGTGCATTGGATCTCCTTGGTGGAGGCGATCCTCGCCTCCCGATATTCCGTTTTGTAGCGGCGGCTCGTGACAGCCGGCTTGAAATAGGTGAGTCAGCGCTGACAGGTCGGCAGGCATAAAATACTGGCACATAGCCAGAAACGCTGTCCAACCCCGCGAGCCTGATCATTCGCCGCTGCCAGCAACGACATTAAAATGCCAGCAAACAATATGTAGCCTTTGATGACAGGTCCATATTGTGGATACATACACGTAAAGTTTTCGCTCACAAGGAAGCCACATGAAACGTTCCCTACTCGCCTCTGGCGTCCGCTGGGACCTCGCCCAACGCTATCGCCTGATTGAAACCGTCGCATGGTGGGAAGGGCGTTTGACCACTGGGCACCTGATGCAAAGTTTCGGCATCAGCCGTCAGCAGGCTTCCAAGGACATAAACGGCTACATGACCAACCATGCCCCTGAAAACCTGACCTATGACAAGAAGGTCAAAGGTTATGTACCTGCCGAAGGCTTCACCCCGCGTTTCATCGAAGACAGCGCCAGCGCCTACCTGCACCTGCTGTTCCAGAACAACGAACGGGCCGAGCACTTGGAGGGCCTGAAGCTCGCCTATGCCCACACCCGCGTCCTGGATGTGCCGGACCGCTCAATCCGGCCGCAGATCCTGCGGCCCTTGCTCAAGGCCTGTCGCGAAGGACTGCGCCTGGAGACCGAGTACGTCTCTCTGAGTACCCCGGAACCAGAAACCCGCCTGATCGCCCCGCATACCCTGGTGAACACCGGCATGCGCTGGCACGTGCGAGCCTATTGCGAAAAGAACCGCGAATTCCGCGACTTCGTGCTCAGCCGTTTTCGCGGAGAGCCTGAATTGCTCGACAAGACTGAAAAAGGCATCGACCTGGACGATGGCTGGAACACCGAGGTACCGATCATCCTGCAGCCCGACGAGCGCCTGGATGTCGCACAAAAGGCCATCATCGAAGCCGATTACGGCATGGTCGACGGCCGCCTGGAAATTTCCAGCCGACCGGCCTTGGCCAAGTACGTGCTGCAGCGCTATCTGGTCGACTACAAGAACCACAACCCCAAGCCGGAAGCACAGCAGATCGTGGTGAAGAACCTGGCCCAACTGAAACCGTGGCTATACGACTGAACCACAAAAAAAGGGCCTGCCGGGTTCGACACCACGACAAGCCTGCAGAAGGGAAACCTTGTATTAGCGAAAAGCAAAAATCAAAGGTTCTGATCAAGGAAGGTGACTACCGTCCCCATGCACGCCACCCGCTCTTCAACATGCGGCATATGGCTGGAGTTCTCGAACAGCGCCCAGCGAATCCCCGGGATCAGGTCCAGGTACGGCTTGACCACCAGCGGCGTGGCCTCGTCATAACGCCCGGAAATCAACAGGCTTGGCACATTGATCCGCGGCAGGCGGTCGACGATGGTCCAGTCCTTGGTGTTGCCGATCACATGGAATTCATTCGGCCCGGTCATGGCGTGGTACACGGTCGGGTCGGCATCGACCTGGGCGAAGGTCCGCGCCACTTCGTCCGGCCACGGGTTGAGACGGCAGACGTGACGGTCGTAGAAGACCCGGGTCGCGGCGATATAGTCGGCAGCGGTGAAATCGCCCGCTGCTTCATGACGCAGCAGGGTGTCCTGCACCTCCTGCGGCAGTTCCTCGCGCAGGCGGTTGGCTTCCTTGACCCAGGTGCGCATGTCCGCCGGCGAGTTGGCGATCACCAGGCAACGCAGCCCGGCCGGACGCCGCACCGCATGCTCGCTGGCGAGCATGCCACCCCAGGACTGGCCCAGCAGCGCGTAGCGCTCGCGGATGCCCAGATGGTCGAGCAGGTTGTCCAGCTCTTCGAGGAACAGGTTCACCGTCCAGAACGACGGCGGCATGTCCGGCAAATGGGTCGAGCGCCCATTGCCCAACTGGTCATAGTGGATGACCGGATAGCCACCGGCCGCAACGTCCTTGTAGGCATCGACGTAGTCATGGGTACAACCCGGGCCGCCATGCAGGATGACCAGCGGGGTGCGCCCGCACTCCAGGTCTCCGGTGATGCGGTACCAGGTTTGATGACTACCGAAAGGGGCAAAGCCTTCACGCGATTTGATGAGTTCCATTTCATCCGGCTCCGTGCGAATCGTAGGACACACCATAGCCGCCCCGGCGTTCAGGCATAACTAGAGAATTCTCTAGGTTTTCGCGAAATGTCCGGTATCAGTCGTCCAAAAGCCGGTAATGCACGGCACGGGCTACCGCTTGCACGCGATTTTTCGCACCCAGCTTGTGCATGGCCGAGGTCAGGTGCAGGGAAATGGTCGCCAGGGAGCGGTTCAGTTGTTCGGCGATCTGCGCAGCGGTGAGGCCCTCGGCCGCCCAGCACAGGCATTCGCGCTCGCGTCGGGTGAGGCGGATGACCTTGGGCGAACATTCCTTGTCGAGCAGCGGATAGGCGGCTTCCTGCAGGGCATGGGCGATCAGGCTGAAGTCGGCGAGGTGCTCGCGGGCGTCCTCGAGGTCGCTCCTGCTGGCCTGCGGGCGCAAGCCGGTAAGGGTGGCGAAACCGCCGCGCGGCAGATGGATCGGGACGGTCACACCGCACGCCAGTTGGGCATCCTGCAGGTAACCAACCACCGGCGCATGGCGGCTGTCGATGAAGCGCTGGAGGATGGTGTCGCCCTTGGGCTGGTAGGACCAGACGAACGGGGAAATGGAGGTCACCGCGAGATGCTGCACCGGGTCGATCTGGTAGTAGCCTTCGGCGCACCACAGGTCTTTCCAGTCTTCGGGGGTGTTGCGCACCCGCAGGATCGCCGGGGTGATGAGCTCGCCGACATGGTCGAGCGGGACGGGGCTGTAGTCGTACACCAGGGCTTCGAAGCCCAGGTCCGCCGCGACGTCGGCGACGCTGTCCATCTGCTCGTCCAGGCTCCTGCCAGACAACAGACGATGATCGAGATCAGCGAGTTTGGCCTGCATTCCTTGCACTCCTGCGCGTATACCCCTGTTGGATTTCCATCTTGAAGTCCGGCAAGTAGAATGCCACGGCCTGGCGCGGGACTGCCACCACAAACCTATAGGAAATACTAGCTTGTGGGCGCCGTCGTCTCCTGCGCAGGGTATAGCTCCAGCCATTGCCAACCAGGAGAGTAGCGATGTGGCGTGAGATGCAACCTGACCAGCAGTTCGGCGTGACGGTCGATGGCCACGATCTCGTGGTGTACAGCTACGGCGAAGGCGACGAGGTGCTGCTGCTCCTCAACGGCGGCCCAGGGCTGCCCTGCGACTACCTGCGCGAAGCCCATTCGTGGCTCAAGGACAAGGGTTTGCGCGTGGTCACCTTCGACCAGCTGGGTACCGGCAAGTCCGCCCGCCCCGATGACCCGACACTGTGGAACATCACCCGCTACGTCGCCGAAGTGGAAAGCGTGCGCCAGGCCCTCGACCTCGGCCAGGTCCACCTGCTCGGCCATTCCTGGGGTGGCTGGCTGGCGATCGAATACGCCGTCCATCATCCCGAGGCGCTCAAGAGCCTGATCCTGGAAAACACCGTCGGCGACATCCCGCACCTGTCCAGCGAGCTGGAACGCCTGCGCGGCGCCCTCGGCAGCGAGACCGTGGCGATGATGCAGCGCTTCGAAGCCATGGGGCAGCTCGACCACCCGCAATACCAGGCCGCGATCACCCTGCTCAACTACCGCCATGTGTGCCGCCTCGACGAATGGCCGGCGCCGGTGCAGCGTTCCCTCGGCGACTGGAACATGGGGCCGTATACCGCCATGCAGGGGCCCAACGAGTTCCTCTACATCGGCAACCTCAAGGACTGGAACCGCCTCAAGGAAATGGGCGACTTCCGCATGCCGGTGCTGATCACCACCGGCCAGCACGACGAACTCACCCCGGCCTGCGCCATGCGCATGAAACTGGCCCTGACGGACGCCGAGTTGCACGTCTTCCCCAACAGCAGCCATATGCCGTTCTACGAGGAGCCCGAGGCCTACTCCGCGGTGCTGCTGGACTTTCTCCAGCGTCACCGGGGCTGACCGATGAACCTGGCGCGCTACCGCTTCGTCCTCACCCGCCCGCTGCAATTGCTGCCGGTATTGCTGGGCATCAGCCTCATCACCTTCGTGCTGGTGCGCTCGATCCCCGGCGACCCGGCGCGGGTGCTGCTGGGCGCGCGCAGCACGCCGGATGCGATCCAGAAGATCCGCGCCCAGTTCGGCCTCGACGAGCCGATCTGGGTGCAGTACCTGTATTTCCTGAAGAACCTGCTCAACGGCGATCTCGGCCAGTCCCTGCTGTACCGGGTCGATACGCTGAAACTGATCGCCACGCGGATCGAACCGACCCTGATGCTGGTGTTCGGCAGCGTGCTCCTGGCCCTGCTGATCGCCGTGCCGCTGGCGACGATAGCCGCACGCCGCAAGGGCGGCTGGGCCGATAACCTGATCCGCCTCTTCACCACCGCCGGCCTCGGCCTGCCGGCGTTCTGGCTGGGGCTGATGCTGATCCTGCTGTTCAGCGTGCACTGGGGCCTGTTCCCGGTGTCCGGCTACGGCCGCGAATGGCCGGACAAGCTGCACCATCTGGTGCTGCCCTGCCTGACCATCGCCCTGGCGCTGTCGGCGGTGCTGGTGCGCAACCTGCGGGCGAGCATGCTGGTGGAGATGCAGTCCGACCAGGTCACCGCCGCCCGCGCCCGCGGCCTCTCGGAAAACGCGGTGTTCCGCCGCCATGTGCTGCCCAACTCGATGGTGCCGACGGTCAACCTGCTGGCCGTGAACATCGGCTGGCTGATCAGCGGCACCGTGGTCATCGAGAGCCTGTTCTCCCTGCCCGGCATCGGCCAGTTGCTGGTCCGCGGGATCTTCACCCGCGACTACATGGTGGTGCAGGGCGTGGCCATGGTCCTGGCCTGCGCCACGGTGGCGGTGAATTTCATCGCCGATATCGTCACCACGGCCATCGACCCGCGAGTGAAGATCCAATGAGCAGCCCCGCCGTCGCTGTCCCGACCCGCTGGCGCCTGCGCTGGAACCTGGGTGATGGCCGCCTGACCCTGTATGTCGGCCTGGCCATCGTCCTCGGCTGGGGCCTGCTCGCCCTCCTCGCCCCATGGGTCGCGCCCTATGACCCGCTGCTGCAGAACGGCGACCTGCGCCTGGCCGCACCGAGCCTGGCGCACCCCTTCGGCACCGACAACTTCGGCCGCGACATCCTCTCCCGGGTGATCTGGGGCGCACGCATCGACCTGCAGATGGCGCTGATCGGGGTGATTTTCCCGTTCCTCCTCGGCACCTGCATCGGCGCGATCTCCGGCTATATCGGCGGGCGCCTGGACGCGGTGTGCATGCGCCTGATCGATATCGTCCTGGCCTTCCCCTTCCTGGTCCTGATGCTGGCGATCATGGCCATCCTCGGCCCGGGACTGGGCAGTTTCTATATCGCCATGGCCCTGGTCGGCTGGGTCTCCTATGCGCGGCTGATCCGCTCGCAGATCCTCATCCTCAAGGAAAGCGACTTCGCCCTGGCCGCCAAGAGCCTCGGTTTCAGCCACCGGCGCATCCTTTTCGGGCACCTGATGCCCAATGCGCTGTTCAGTTCGGTGGTGTTCTGCATGTCCGACGCCGTGCTGGTGCTGCTCAACGGCGCGGCGGTGAGCTACCTGGGCCTCGGGGTACAGCCGCCCACCGCCGAGTGGGGCACGATGGTTGCAGAAGGCCAGAGCTTCATTACCAGCGCCTGGTGGATCTGCACCTTCCCGGGCCTCGCCGTGGTGACCCTGGCGATGGGCTTCAGCCTGCTTGCCGACGGTGTCGCCGAACGCCTGGGAGACCGTTCATGAACACGCCGCTGTTGCAGGTCGAGGACCTCAGCGTGATCGCCCGCATAGAGCAGCGCGATATCGCCGTGGTCGATCGCCTGTCGTTCAGCCTTGGCGAAGGCGAGATCCTCGGTTTGGTCGGTGAATCCGGCTCGGGCAAGACCATGGCCTGCCGCGCCCTGATGCGCCTGTTGCCCTCGCCGAAACTGCGCCTCGAAGGCACCGCGGTGCGCCTGGGCGGCACCGACCTGCTGACGCTGGACGATGCCGGCATGCGCCGCATGCGTGGCCGCCAGTTGGGCATGATCTTCCAGAACCCCAGCAGCCACCTCGACCCGCTGATGCGCATCGGCGAGCAGATCGCCGAGGGCATCCGCCTGCACCAGGGCGCCTCGCGCCGGGAAGCGCGGGCCGAAGCCATCGAGGTGCTGCGCCAGGTCGGCATTCCCGACCCGCAGTCCCGGGTGGACAACTACCCTCACGAATTCTCCGGCGGCATGCGCCAGCGGGCGATGATCGCCGTGGCCCTGGGCTGCAACCCGAAAGTGCTGATCGCCGATGAGCCGACCACCGCGCTGGACGTCACGGTGCAGGCACAGATCCTCCGCCTGCTTCTGGACCTGCGCGACCGTCGCGGGCTGTCGATGATCCTGATCAGCCACGACCTCGGCGTGGTCGCCCAGACCTGCGACAGCATCGCGGTAATGTACGCCGGTCGCCTGTGCGAACACGGCAGCAAGACCGGGATCCTGTCGCGCCCGCAGCACCCCTACAGCGCCGGCCTGCTCGCCTGCCACCCGGCGGCCGATAGTGGCCAGCGCCTGATGAACACCATCGGCGGACAGCCTCCGCTGCTCGGCGACATGCCCGCCGGTTGCCGCTTCGGCCCGCGCTGCACCCAGGCCTCGGCGCTGTGCCGCGAGCACCTGCCGGAACTGCGGGAAACCTCACCCGGCCATCGCCTGGCCTGCCATACGCCGCTGCTGGCCGGAGTCACCTCATGACCACGCTGTTGCAGGTCAAGGACCTGCAGGTGCAATTCCCCGCCGCCGGCAGCGGCCTGTTCAGCCTGCGTTCGCGCAAGGTCAGCGCGGTGAATGGCGCTTCGCTGCAACTGGCCGCCGGGGAAACCCTCGGCCTGGTGGGCGAATCCGGCTGCGGCAAGAGCACCCTGGCCCGGGCCATCCTGCACCTGAACCCGGTGGCCGGCGGGCAGATCCTCTTCGACGGCATCGACATGGCCCAGGGCAGCCAGGCCGATATCGCCCGCCTGCGCCACGAGACCGCGATGATCTTCCAGGACCCGTACACCGCACTGAACCCGCGCCAGCGCATCGGCGACATCATCGCCGAGGTGCTGCGGGTGCAGCGCAAGGTGCCCGAGGCACAGGTGCCGGCGCGGGTCGCCGAGTTGCTGACCCTGGTCGGCCTGCGCCCGGAACTGGCCGAGCGCAAGCCGCGCTCCCTGAGTGGCGGCCAGTGCCAGCGGGTCGGCATCGCCCGCGCCCTGGCCGTGGAACCGCGGCTGATCATCGCCGACGAATGCGTCGCCGCCCTCGACGTGTCGATCCAGGGCCAGATCATCAACCTGCTGCTGGAACTGCGCGAGCGCATGAACCTCGCCCTGCTGTTCATCACCCACGACCTGACCGTGGTGCGCCGCCTGTGCGACCGGGTGGCGGTGATGTACCTCGGGCGGATCGTCGAGGAAGGCCCCGTGCAGGAGGTCTTCGATTCGCCGCGCCATCCCTACACCGCCGCACTGATCCAGTCCATCGCCGATATCGACCCGGCCCGCCGCCTGCCCGAGCAGCCGCTGCCGGGCGAGCCACCGAGCCCGCTGCACCTGCCGGCCGGCTGCGCCTTTCACCCCCGTTGCCGCCATGCGCTGCCGGCTTGCCGGGACAGCGCACCACCGACTCATTCCCTGGGCGCACGGCAATACGCCTGCGTCCATACGGAGCCGTTGTTCTGACATAACGACAATTCATCAAATGGAGCTTGAGCATGAAACCCGGAGCATTGAAGTTACTCACCGCCGCCCTGCTGGCCGCCAGCGCCCTGACCAGCGGCATCGCCCACGCCGCCGGGGTACTGACCATCGGCTGCCGTGAGGAAACCACCACCTTCGACCCGATCAAGAGTGCCCAGAACCGCGACAGCTGGGTCTTCGCCAACGTCTACGACGTGCTGGTCCGCGTCGACAACAGCGGCACCCAGTTGGTCCCGGGCCTGGCGGAAAGCTGGAAGGTGTCCGACGACGGCCTGACCTACACCTTCAAGATGCGCAATGCCAAGTTCTCCGACGGCTCGCCGATCACCGCCGAGGATGCCGCCTTCTCGCTGCTGCGCATCCGCGACAACCCCGGTTCGCTGTGGGCCGACTCCTACAAGATCATCGACACCGCCAAGGCGGCCGACGCCCACACCCTGGTCGTGACCCTGCACAGCAAGTCGGTGCCGTTCCTAGCCCTGCTCGGCACCGCCAATATCTCGATCCTGTCGAAGCAGGCGATGGAAAAACTCGGCGAGGAAGAATATGCGCAGAACCCGGTGGTGTCCGGGGCCTTCAAGGTCAAGGAATGGCTGCGTGGCGACCGCGTGATCCTGGAGAAAAACCCGGCGTTCTGGCAGGCCGACAAGGTCAGCCTGGATGGCGTCGAGTGGATCTCCATCCCGGATGACCGCACGCGCATGATGAAGGTCCAGGCCGGCGAGCTGGACTCGGCGATCTTCGTGCCGTTCACCCAGGTGGACGAGTTGCAGAAGGACAAGCAGGTCACCATCCATATCGACCCGTCGACCCGCGAAGACCATCTGCTGATCAACCACTCCAAGGGCCTGCTGGGCAAACAGGAAGTGCGCGAGGCCATCGACCTGGCGATCGACAAGAAGGCCCTGGTCAGCACCGTCACCTTCGGCCATGGCGAAGTCGCCTACTCGTACATTCCCAAGGGCGCGCTGTACCACAACGCCGACAACCTGCAACGCCCGTATGACCCGGCCAAGGCTCGCGAGCTGCTGAAGAAGGCCGGTGCCGAAGGGCTCAAGGTCAACTATGTAGTCAACGCCGGCAACGAAGCCGACGAACAGACCGCCGTGCTGGTGCAGAAGCAGCTGGCGGACGTCGGCATCACCGCCAACCTGCAGAAGGTCGACCCGACCCAGAGCTGGCAGATGCTGGTGGACGGCGACTACGACCTGTCGGTGATGTACTGGACCAACGACGTGCTCGACCCGGACCAGAAGACCACCTTCGTCCTCGGCCATGACGCCAACCAGAACTACATGACCCGCTACCAGAACGACGAGGTCAAGCAACTGGTGGCTGCGGCGCGGATCGAGACCGACCCGGTCAAGCGCGGGCAGATGTACCAGGAGTTGCAGAAACTGGCCAAGCACGATGTGAACTGGATCGACCTGTATTACAGCCCGTACATCAACATCTCGCGCAGCAATATCCAGAACTTCCTGCAGAACCCGCTGGGGCGCTTCACGCTGGAGGAAACGGTGAAGCTGGCGGATGGGGTCAAGACCGCGCAGAACTGAGTTGTCCTCCAGGCCCAATCGCTGGCAAGCCAGCTCCCGTAGGTTCAGCGGTGCACGCGGTCCCTGTGGGAGCTGGCTTGCCAGCGATTGAAGCCACCACCGTCCTGAAGACTTACCTCAATCCCATCTGCCCCCGCAAAAACCCATACAACCCCGTCGCACTCTTGCGATACCCCTCCGCCGTCAGGTGAATCAGATCCCCCCGCGCCAGCCCTTGCGCCTGCCAGCGCTCGATCGAGCACTCGCCCCCCATGAAGCCCTGCCAATCCCAGAACAGCGCCCCGACCTTCTTCGCCTCCTCCCGCTGACTGGCGACGATCCCCGCCAACGCCTGCGGCACCCGCGCCGCACAGCCCTGCGCGCCGCGCTGGCGAATCGAGTCCGGCGGCCCGACCAGCACGATCACCGCCCGTGGCAACTGCCGGCGCAGCTCGCCCAGGGTCTGCGCCAGTTGCTCGCGATACTGCGCCGGGTCGAAGCGCGGATCGAAGGCTTCATTGGTGCCGTAGGCCAGCAGCACCATGTCCGGACGCAAGCCCTTCAGGCTGTCCTGCCAGCCCGCCTGCCACTTGTTCATCACCGCCAGTTGCGCGCCGTTGATCCCCAGCGCCGACAAGGTCACCCCGGCATTCTTCTGCCCCTGGACCCACCAGCCGCCCAGTGCCAGCCCGGCCGGTGTTTCCACCGACAGCTCCAACGGCAGCCGGGCATTGTTCAACAGCGGGCTGAAACGCCACTCGCCGCCCGTCGCCGCCAGCATCACCCGGCGATCCGGGTTCTGTTCGTCACGGGCATGCAGGCCACTGTGCTGCTGCGCCTGGTACAGCGCCGAGACCCGGTAGCGCTGCTCATCCGGCTGACGCGCTTCGATGCGCACACTGGCCTTGTCCACCTGCGGCAAGGCCAGGTAGCCCCCCAACGGGAACTGCTCGCTCTGCTGGTTGCGCGCCGAGACCAGTTTCCACTGCGACTCGGCCGCCTTGAGCACGACCTGCTCGTAACGCGTGCCTGGCACCGGCATGGCCGAGACCAGACCGATGCCACCGTCGCCGTAATCCTTCTGGAACAAACGGCGCAACTCACCGCTGAACAGGTCGGCGGCAGTATGCGAATCACCGAACTGGACGATATTCACCGGCGCCCGCGCCGCCACGCGCAGCTTGCTTGCGAGCAGGCCCAGGTTGCCATCGCGGCTCAGGGCTGCGGCCGGGCCGCTGGCGAGCAGACCGCCCAGCAATACGAAAAAAAGCACTCGACGCATCTCAATGCCCCGTCACGGTAGGGCCGGGGAAGGCGATCAGCGCCAGCACCTGGTTGGCGATCAGCTTCTGCCCGGGAATGGTGAAATGGATGCCATCGTCGGCCCGGGTGCGCAGTTGCCCGCCCTGGCCGTTGTGAACGGTAGTGGAAAATTCGTCGCCCTTGTAACCGAGCACTACGTTGGCCGACACGTAATGCTGGCCATGCCGCTGCGCCTGCTCGCGGTACAGCCCGCTGAGATAGGCCATGGCGGTGGACAACCGCGCCTGCTGCATGTTCGGCGGCCCGACCCAGATCACTTGCACGCCGCGGACATGGGCCTGGTCGAGAATCGCATCGATGCGCTGGCGATAGCTCAGCTCCCAGGCCGGGGTGCGGAAACGCAGGAACGGCTTGCCCTTGCCCTGGGGCATGTCCCACGGGTCGTTGGGGCCGAGGAAGATCACCATCAGGCGAATGCGCGGACGCTCGCCCAGGGTCTTCGCCACCGTCTGCGGCCAGTTGAAAAAGCCCGGGTAGGCCAGCCCGGTGCTCTGCCGGCTGAGGTTGATGCTGCGAATGCCGTAGCGCTTGAGCAGGGTATTGGACAGGTGCGGCGCCACGCCCTGCATCATCGAATCGCCGACCAGGAAGACTTCGTCGCCGCTGTTCAGGGTGACCCGCGGCGACACCGGGATAGCCGGCAGCACCGGCGCCGGCCTGGCCACCGCAACCGCCGTGGGCGCCGGTGGCTGCCTGGCGGGTGCAGGTTTGGCCGGCGCAGCATCGAGTGTCACCGTCACCACCGGGATATTCGGCGGCAGCTCCACCACCGCAGGGGGCGGCGCAGGCTCAGGCTCGGCAGCGGCCACGATCGGCTGCCCGTCGAGGCTGTCGAAGAAGCGCTCACGGGCATCCACCAGGGCCTGATTGAGGTGTCCACCCAGGCGCCACCCGGTACTTTCGCCCAGCAACGGCAGTTCGCACGTCTGGTGATAGCGCTGCTGGCAATACAGGCTCAGGGATTGCTGGTTGAGCCAGCCCAGCAACACCGCGCAGAACAGCAGCGCGTAGAGCACCCGCAATGCTCCGAGTTGCGTGCGCAGCAACTGGCGATTGTCAGAAACCGGCATAGATGAACCCCGGCACACCGGACGGCGCGGCAAAGATCACCACCGCCAGGAACAGCGCGAACGGCAGCGGGTAGAACTGCCACGGCAAGCGGGTGGTCGCCGCGAAGCCCCCGCGCAACAGCGCCACGCTCTTCGGATAAATCCCCAGCGCAACGACGCACGCCAGCAACAGCACACCACTGTCGCCGAACAGATCGGCGGCCGACAGCCCGCCCAGCATGTCCAGCGCGCCCTCCAGGCTGGTGCTGCGGAAGAAGATCCAGGCGAAGGCCACATAATGGAAGGTCAGCACCCGGCCCAGCCACGCACTGCCCGACCAGCCCAGCCGCGCATACAGCTTGTACAGCGCCAGCCCGAGCCCGTGCAGCGCGCCCCAGATCAGGAAATTCACGCTCGCCCCGTGCCACAGCCCGGACACCAGCATCGCCACGAACATGGACAGCGTCGCCAGCCAGGCGCCATGACGGTTACCACCCAGCGGGATATACACGTAGTCGCGGATGAAGGTGGACAGGCTGATATGCCAGCGGCTCCAGAACTCCCGCAGGTTGCGCGCGACATAGGGCACATCGAAGTTCGGCGGCAGGCGAAAGCCCAGCAACAGGGCGATGCCGGTGACCAGGTGGGTGTAGCCGCTGAAGTTGAAATAGATCTGCAGGCTGTAGCCGTATACCGCGAGAAGGATCTGCGCCGGGCTGAAGTTGCCCGGCGTCTCGAACACCGGATCGACCCAGGCGCCGCCCAGCCAGCCGCTGAGCAGGAACACCTTGACCAGCGCAAGCCCGATCAGGCCCAGCGCCCGCTGCGGTTCCAGCACCTGGCGCAGGCGCGTGGTGCGGATCTGCGGCAGCATCTCCCCGGCACGATTGACCGGGCCGGCAACCAGGCTGGGGAAGAACGCCAGGTACAGGGCCAGGTCCAGCGGCGGTACCGGGTCCAGCTCGCGGCGGTTGATCGACACCACGTAGCTGACCGAGTGGAAGGCGTAGAAGGAAAAACCGATCGGCACCAGCAGTTGCAGGACCGGCAACGATAGCTTCAGCCCGAGCCCCGCCAGCGCCGCCTGGGCAGCGGCGACGAACAGTTCCTGGTACTTGAACAGGTAGAAACCGCCCAGCACCAGCGCCAGCAGGGCCAGGTTGGCGAACCAGCGCCCTGGCCAGCGTGCCGCCAGCAGGCCGAGCAGGTACACCAGCAGGGTGTAGCCGAACAGCACGTACAGGGCGAAGGGGCTGAAGCTCGCCACCAGCCCGTAGCTGCCTGCCAGCAACAGGGTGTTCTGCAGCCGGGTGCTCCAGCACAGGCTCCAGTACAGGACGAAGAAGAGGATGAAGCACAGGCCGGATTCGATGGAAAGAAGGCTCACAACCGGGTCCATGGATGAGACGTGAGGAAAGGAATGCCCCCGGACGCTGAGCGGGCGAGATTATGGCAGAGCGCCATAACTGCTCACAACGCGGGCACGGGAATGCGACCGAAGAAACCGCCGCTGATTTGCCCCGGGTGCCCTGCTCTGCTAGTGTCGCGCCGTTCCGAACCGCCACCGAGACAGACGCCATGGCCCGAAAAAAAGCCGCCATCGATTTCGAGCAATCCCTCGCTGACCTGCAAGCCCTGGTCGAGCGCCTGGAGAACGGCGAGCTGTCGCTGGAAGACTCGCTGACCGCCTTCGAGCAAGGTATCCGCCTGACCCGCGACTGCCAGGGCGCCCTGACCCAGGCCGAGCAGAAGGTGCAGATCCTCCTGGAGCGCGACGGCGAACTGGCCGCCGAGCCCTTCGACGCGGAACAGGCCGAATGATCCGCGCCTACCAGACCGCTTGCCAGGCCCGGGTCGACGCCGCGCTGGAGCCGCTGTTCCAGGCTCCCTCGGTGGAACTCACCCGGCTTTACGAGGCCATGCGCTACAGCGTGATGAACGGCGGCAAGCGCGTCCGTCCGCTGCTCGCCTATGCCGCCTGCGAAGCCCTCGGCGGCGCGGCCGAACAGGCCAATGGCGCGGCCTGCGCGGTGGAGCTGATCCACGCCTATTCCCTGGTGCATGACGACCTGCCGGCGATGGACGACGACGACCTGCGTCGCGGCCAGCCGACCACCCACAAGGCCTTCGACGAAGCCTGCGCGATCCTCGCCGGCGACGGCTTGCAGAGCCTGGCCTTCAGCGCCCTGCTCGACCCGTCCCTGAGCCGGCAGAGCGACGCCACGCGCCTGGCCATGGTGCAGACCCTGGCCAAGGCTGCTGGCCCCGCCGGCATGGTCGGCGGCCAGGCCATCGACCTGGGTTCGGTGGGCCTCAAGCTGGACCAGACCGCCCTTGAATTCATGCACCGGCACAAGACCGGCGCGCTGATCGAAGCCAGCGTGCGCCTTGGCGCCCTGGCCAGCGAACGCGCTGGCGAAGCCGAACTCAAGGCCCTGCAACAGTACGCGCAGGCCATCGGCCTGGCGTTCCAGGTGCAGGACGACATCCTCGACGTGGAAAGCGATACCGAGACCCTGGGCAAGCGCCAGGGCGCCGATATTGCCCGCGACAAGCCGACCTACCCGGCGCTGCTCGGGCTGGAAGCGGCCAAGGCCTATGCCCTGGAGTTGCGCGACCAGGCGATCGAGGCCGTGCGGCCGTTTGACGCAGCCGCCGAACCGCTGCGGGCGCTGGCTCGCTACATCGTCGAACGCCGCAACTAAGCGGCGGCCCCGATCGCTGCGGTGCGGCGGTCCGACAAGCCAGCTCCCACAGGTCCGGCGGTGCATGCGGTCCCTGTGGGAGCTGGCTTGCCAGCGATGAGGCCCTCACGGTCACCCACAAAATGTGCAGTCTCTCCCCAATGGGGTAAACTGCCGCGTCTTCAAACCTATAACGACTCGCCTGATGCCCACGACGTTTCAAGAGATCCCCCGCGAACGCCCGGTCACGCCGCTCCTGGACCGTGCCGCCACGCCCGCCGGCCTGCGGCGTCTGGCCGAAGCCGACCTGGAGAACCTGGCTGACGAACTGCGCCAGGAACTGCTCTACAGCGTCGGCCAGACCGGCGGCCACTTCGGTGCCGGCCTGGGCGTCATCGAGCTGACCATCGCCCTGCACTACGTCTTCGACACCCCCGACGACCGTCTGGTGTGGGACGTCGGGCACCAGGCCTATCCGCACAAGATCCTCACCGGTCGCCGCGAGCGCATGAACACCCTGCGCCAGAAAGACGGCCTGGCCGCCTTCCCGCGGCGCAGCGAGAGCGAATACGACACCTTCGGCGTCGGCCACTCCAGCACCTCGATCAGCGCCGCCCTGGGCATGGCCATCGCCGCCCGCCTGCGCAACGAGGCGCGCAAGTCCATCGCGGTAATCGGCGACGGCGCCCTGACCGCCGGCATGGCCTTCGAGGCGTTGAACCACGCCCAGGAAGTCAACGCCGACATGCTGGTGATCCTCAACGACAACGACATGTCGATCTCGCGCAACGTCGGCGGGCTGTCCAACTACCTGGCCAAGATCCTCTCCAGCCGCACCTACGCGAGCATGCGCGAGGGCAGCAAGAAGGTCCTCTCGCGCCTGCCCGGTGCCTGGGAAATCGCCCGCCGCACCGAGGAATACGCCAAGGGCATGCTGGTCCCCGGCACCCTGTTCGAAGAGCTGGGCTGGAACTACATCGGCCCCATCGACGGCCACGACCTGCCGACCCTGATCGCCACCCTGCGCAACATGCGCGACCTCAAGGGCCCGCAGTTCCTGCATGTGGTGACCAAGAAGGGCAAGGGCTTCGCCCCGGCCGAAGTCGACCCGATCGGCTACCACGCGATCACCAAGCTGGAACCGCTCGACGCACCGGCCGCCGCCCCCAAGAAAGCCGGCGGACCGAAGTACTCCGCGGTGTTCGGCCAGTGGCTGTGCGACATGGCCGCCGCCGACGAGCGCCTGGTGGGCATCACCCCGGCGATGAAGGAAGGCTCCGACCTGGTGGCCTTCAGCGAACGTTATCCACAGCGCTACTTCGACGTGGCGATCGCCGAACAGCATGCGGTGACCCTGGCCGCGGGCATGGCCTGCGAAGGTTCCAAGCCGGTGGTGGCGATCTACTCGACCTTCCTCCAGCGCGCCTACGACCAGTTGATCCATGACGTCGCGGTGCAGAACCTCGACGTACTGTTCGCCATCGACCGCGCCGGCCTGGTGGGCGAAGACGGCCCGACCCACGCCGGCAGCTTCGACCTGTCGTACCTGCGCTGCATCCCCGGCATGCTGGTGATGACCCCGAGCGACGAGAACGAACTGCGCCGCATGCTCAGCACCGGCCACCTGTACGACGGCCCGGCCGCCGTGCGCTACCCGCGTGGCAGCGGCCCGAACGCGCCCATCGAGGACAGCCTGGAACCGCTGGAAATCGGTAAAGGTGTTGTTCGCCGCCAGGGCAGCAAGGTCGCCCTGCTGGTGTTCGGCGTGCAACTGGCCGAAGCGCTGAAAGTGGCCGGGACGCTGGACGCGACCGTGGTCGACATGCGCTTCGTCAAGCCGCTGGACGAGGCGCTGGTGCTGGAGCTGGCGGGCAGCCACGAGCTGCTGGTGACTATCGAAGAGAACGCCATCATGGGCGGCGCCGGTGCGGCGGTGGGTGAGTTCCTGGCTCGCAAAGCCGTGCTCAAGCCCTTGCTGCACCTGGGCTTGCCGGACGTTTATGTCGAGCACGCCAAGCCGGCGCAGATGCTGGCCGAGTGCGGGCTGGATGCTGCGGGGATCGAGGCTTCGGTGCGCAAGCGCATGGATCTCCTGGGCCTCTAAGGGCCTCATCGCCGGCAAGCCAGCTCCCACAGGTTCAGCACATACCTCAAGACTTGTGCAGAACCTGTGGGAGCTGGCTTGCCAGCGATTGCAATGGACCTATCAATGAAACTCCTCCGCCTGACCTCTATCTTTCTCTTTCTTCCGACCCCCTTGTTGGCCGCCCCCATCGACCGCGACAGCGCCCTGAAGCTCCCCGACGTAGTCATCAGCGCCAACCGCCAGGTCGAGGACCGCAACCAGTCCAGCGCCGCCACCACGGTCTTCACCCGCGACGATATCGAGCGCCTGCAAGCCAGCAGCGTCAGCGACCTGCTAACCCGCGTTCCCGGCGTGCAAGTTGCCCGCACAGGTGGTCGCGGCAGCCTGCCGGGCATCTTCATCCGTGGCACCAAATCGGCCCAGAGCCTGGTACTGGTGGACGGCCAGCGCATCGCCAATACCTCGTCCGGCGACAGCGGCCTGCAATACCTGAACATCGAGCAGATCGAACGGGTGGAAGTGCTGCGCGGCTCGCGCTCGGCGATCTACGGCAGCGATGCCATGGGCGGAGTGATCCAGATCTTCACCCGACGCGGTGTCGAGCAAGGCCTGCAGGCCCGACTGCGCCTGGCTGCCGGCAACCACAAAACCTTCGAACGCAGCCTCGGCCTGTCCGGCGGCGACGGCCGCACCCGCTTCAGCCTTGGCGCCAGCCTGGATGAAAGTGCCGGCATCGACGACACACGCCAGTCGTACCCCAGCGACCAGGACCACGACGCCTCGCGCAACCGCTCGCTGAGCCTGAACCTGTCGCACCAGCTGAGCGATGACCTGGAAATCGGCGCCAGCCTGCTGGACAGCCGCGGCCGCCGCGAATTCGACAACCCCTACGGGCTGTACATCGAAGACACCGGGCAGCTCCTGCCCCAGGCGCCCTACACCGACTTCGCGGTGAGCAGCGTCAGCACCCACATCGCCGCACAACTCACTGAGCAATGGCACTCACGCCTGGAACTGGGCCACAGCGAAAACCGCGACCGCAGCCGCGACAAGCTGAGCGACGCCGAGGATGTCTACAACACCTACCGCGATTCGCTGAGCTGGCAGAACGACGTCGATCTCGACGAGCAGCACAGCCTGCTGCTCGGCGGCGATGCCTGGATAGATCGCCTGCGCGCCAGAACCGATTTCAGCGAGGACAGCCGCTGGAACCGCGCGGTGTTCGTCCAGCATCGTTACCAGGGCGAGCACTTCTCCACCGAACTGGGCCGGCGCCACGACCGCAACCAGCAGTTTGGCGGGCAGAACACCTGGAGCGGCAGCCTGACCTTGCCGTTGAACGCGGACAACGACCTGCTGCTGTCCTACAGCGAAGGCTTCCGCGCACCGACCTTCAACGACTTGTATTACCCCTTCGCCGCCAACCCGGACCTCAAGCCCGAGCATTCGAAAAGCTACGAGCTGCAATGGCGCAGCCAACTGAGTACCGACAGCCGCCTGGAAACCTCGCTGTACCGCACCGACCTGCGCGACGCCATCGTCTTCCGCGACACGGCGCCGTACAACGTCAGCAAGGCACGGATCATCGGTTTCGAAACGACCCTGACCCAGGACTGGTGGGGCTGGCAGAGCCGATTGGGCGTGGCGCTGATGGACCCGCGTGACCTGGACAACGGCCATACCCTTGAGCGCCGGGCCCGGCGGACCCTGAGCCTGGACCTGGACCGGCAATTCGACCGGTTTGGAATGGGTGCCTCGTGGCAGGCAGTCAGCAGCAGCTACGCCGATGCGGCCAACCAGCGCTCCCTCGGCGGCTACGGCCTGCTCGGCGCCCGCGCCAGCTGGACGCTGACCCCGGACGTGCGCCTAGATCTGAAAGCCGAGAACCTGCTGGACAAGAACTACGCCCGCAGCCAGTACCACTACGCCGGCAACTTCTACGGCTATCGCGAGGAAGGCCGTACCTGGCTGCTGGCGATCAGTTGGACGCCGGAGCTTTAGCCAGCGCCTCGCAGAGTTTCGCGGTGGCCTCGAGCATCTGCCCGCTGGGGCGTTCGAGGCCCTTGTCCGGCACCCGCAGCAACCGACCGTCACGCACTGCACTGACCTGCCGCCAGGGCTTCCAGGCATCCAGCTGCGCCTGATCGCCTGCCACGATCACCTGCGGATCCCGCTGCAGGACGCTTTCGATGCTTACCTGAGGCGCCGGCAATTCCAGGTCCTCGAACAGGTTGCGTGCCCCACAGACCTTCAACGCATCACTGATGATCTGCCCACCACCGACGGTGTACAGCGGCTTGTCCCAGACCTGATAGAACACCCGCAACGGCTGCTCGCGGTGATAACGCGTGCGCAGCTCGGCGAGCCGCGCACGCAGTTGATCCGCATAGCGCGCTCCGGCCTCGGCACGCCCAAGGCGCTCGCCGATAGAGGCAATCTGGGTGATCAGGCTGTCGAGGTCACGGGGTTCGGCACTGACCAGTGCAATCCCCAAGTGCTCAAGCTGCGCACGCTGGGCAGGGGGCACGCTGGCGGGCCAGAGCAGGATCAGGTCGGGCTTGAGGCTGAGCAGGCGCTCCAGGTCGAGCTGGCCATAGCGCCCCACGGACGGCAGTTGCGCCAGTTCAAGCGGGCGCTCGCCGCCATCGAGTACGCCCACCAGCAGGTCGCTGGCCTGCAGTTCAACGACGATTTCCGACAGCGAAGGCGCCAGGCTGACCACCCGTGGCGCGGCCGCCAGCGAGCCGGCGCAGGCCAGCAGCCCCAGCAGGAGCCAACGGCGCATCAGGCCAACTGACGGGGAAGACGGTAGAGGTAGAGGATGACCACGCTGGAGATCGCCAGGAGGATCTGCGGCACCGCCTCCAGCCCGACGAACACCGACAGCGCGGCGACCCAGGCCGGCAGGCAGGCTAACAGCATGCCCAGGCGACGCACCCGCGCCAGCTCGATCCAGGCAGCCGGCTCGGCCTCGCTGTCGAGGGCCTTGCCGGTGGCGATCAACGCGTGCTTGTACGGACCGAAACGCGGCAGGGTGAGGAACATCGAGGCGACGCCACCGATGAACATCGGCATGGCCAGGATCGGGATGATCGGCTCCATGCCGCCGAAGGCCCAGGCGAACACGATCAGCGGCGCCAGCGCCACGGCCAGGTATTGCCACCAGGCCAGGGTCAGGCGGGTCCGTACCTGGCTGCGGGTCACGCGCGACCGGCCTCGCCCTGGTGCTCGTTGCCCATCATGTGGCCGAGCTTGCCGGCCTTGGTGGCCAGGTAGTGCTTGTTGTGCGGGTTGTGCCCGGTGTGCAGCGGCACGCGCTCGGCGACGACGATGCCCATGTCGGTCAGGGCCTTGACCTTGCGCGGGTTGTTGGTCATCAGGCGCAGCGCGGTCACGCCAAGATGCTCCAGCATCGGCCGGCACATGGCGTAGTCACGCTGGTCGGCGGCGAAGCCCAGGCGCTCGTTGGCCTCGACCGTGTCGGCACCGCCATCCTGCAGCTCGTATGCGCGGATCTTGTTCAGCAGGCCAATGCCACGGCCTTCCTGGCGCAGGTAGAGGAGTACGCCACGCCCTTCCCGGGCAATGGCTTGCAGGGCTGCTTCAAGCTGCGAACCGCAATCGCACCGCTGGCTGAACAGGGCATCGCCCGTCAGGCACTCGGAATGCAGGCGACCCAGCACCGGCTGGCCGTCGGCGACATCACCGAGGCTGAGCACGACGTGCTCGCGGCCGGTGGCTTCGTCGAGAAAACCGTGCATGGTGAAAGTCGCGAAAGGAGTAGGCAGCTTGGAAGCGGCAACGAAAACGACGGGCACCTTGTGCTCCTGATATGCATGAAAATTGACGTGGGCCGATTGTAACAGCAGCTTGCCGCACCTGCTTATGCTGAATTACTGGGGCAAAATATCGAAAAGTTCGATGCTGACCGGCCTATTTAAAAGGCTTACCGAACGGATAAGGCTGCTTCCAGCGCTCGAAAATCGGCTTCAACGCGCCACTGGGCACCAGTACGTCCATGCGTTTGTCGAACAGGTCGCGCAGCGCCTTGCCCTCCGGCGTGTTGCCAAATGCCAGATACAAAGGCAGTTCCGCCACATGGGTGCTGCGGAATTTCTCCGGGTGCTGGGCCTGGGCCCGGACGTAGTTCACCTCGGTCTCGGCATCGATATAGAAGTCGACCCGCTCGCGCTCGAGCATCGGCAAAATGCCGTCGCGGCGCTGCACTTCACGGTAGTAGCCGACATTCGGCAGGTAGTTCTGGTAGTCGTAGCCGCGCACCCAGGACAGGCGGTACTGGCCGATAGTGTCCTTGGTCGGCAGCGGCTTGCTGACCAGGCCCAGGGCATAGATATGGTCGGAGTCGAAATTCCAGCGCGGGTAGAGGTTGTCGGAATGCTCTTCGTGATAGGAACCGACCCAGGCATCCGCCTCACCCCGTTTGACCAGGCCGATGGCACGGGTGTACGGCGCCGTCAGCGGCCGTACCTTGACCCCCGCCGGCTCGAAGACCATGCGCAGCACATCCCAACCGACACCCGTGCCGTCGGCATTGGTGTAGTCCTGCCAGGCCTCGCTGGCCAGACGGACCTCGGCCGGCAGGCCATCAGCCCGCACGACACCCAGCATCCCGGCCAACATGGCTACCAGCAACAGCCACTTGCGCATCACCCAACTCCCTTTAAATCAGACTCCATACCAGCACTTGCATGGCCAGCCAGGCGAACACGCCGGCCAGCACATCGTCGAGCATGATGCCCACGCCGCCATGCACATGCCGGTCGACCCAGCGAATCGGCCACGGCTTGAGGATGTCGAAGAAGCGGAACATCAGGAACCCGGCCAGCAGCCAAATCCAGCCCTCCGGCACCAGCCAGAGGGTGATCCACATGCCAACCATCTCGTCCCAGACGATACCTTCGTGGTCGTGCACCTTGAGGTCGTCGGCGACCTTGCCGCACAGCCAGAAGCCGAACAGCATGGTCAGGCCGAGCATCAGCCAGTAGCCCCAGTCGGGCAGCATCTGCCACAGCGGCACGAACGGCAGCGCCACCAGCGAACCCCAGGTACCCGGGGCCTTGGGCAGGGTGCCGGAGCCGAAGCCGAAGGCGAGGAAATGCCAGGGGTTGCGCCAGACCGAAGGCGGAACGTTTTCCGCTGGCACCTGGTTGGGGTGGTCGGTCACGGTGTCTCCCTAAAGTGTTGATAGCCGCGCACGGCGGGGGTGATATCGCGGCCTTCGGCATCCTGCAGGCGAACGCCGCTGCCGGCCTCGACCCGCCCCACCACATGCACCGGCCAGCCGTCGGCCAGCAGGCCGTCCAGCTCGGCAGGCGGCAGGGTGAAAGCGATCACGTAGTCGTCGCCACCAGTCAGCGCCGCCTGGCGTGCGCCGTCCACACCGAGGAAGCCGGTCAGCGCGGCACTCAGCGGCAGGCTCTCCAGCTCCAGGCGCAAGCCGACGGCGGACGCCAGCGCGATATGCCCGCAGTCGGCCAGCAGGCCATCGGAGATATCCAGGGCCGCCGTGGCCTTGCCGCGCAGGGCCTGGCCGAGGGCGATCTGTGGCGAGGGCGACCAATAGTGGGACAGCAGCGGTTCGCTCAGGGTTGCATCGGCCTGACGTTCGCCCAGCACCAGCGGCAAGGCGCCAGCGGCATTGCCCAGCTCGCCACCGACACAGACCAGGTCACCAACCTGCGCCCCGCCGCGGGTCAGCGCCTGTCCGGCGGGCACGCGACCGAACACGGTCATGGTCAGGCTCAGGGGGCCGCGGGTGGTGTCGCCGCCGACCAGGGTCAGGCCGCATTGCCGAGCCATCTGGCTCAGGCCGCGGGCATAGTCGCGCAGCCAGTCCGGATCGGTCTCGGCAAGGGTCAGAGCGAGGGTGAAGGCAAGAGGGGTGGCGCCCATTGCAGCCAGGTCGCTGGCCGCTACCGCCAGCGAGCGCTGGCCGAGGAGGAAAGGATCGCTGACGGCGGGGAAATGCACCCCGGCCACCAGCGTATCGGTGGAGATCGCCAGCTGTTCGCCGGGCGCCGGCGCCAGCAGTGCGCAATCGTCACCGATGCCCAGGGCAATGCCTTCGCCGCCCTGCGCACAAGGCGCGGCGGCGAAGAACTGGCGGATCAGCTCGAACTCACCCATGGACAGGCAGCGCCGGGATCAGCGCTTGAACGCCTTCACTTCGGCTTCGCGAAGCACGGGTGCCAGCTTGTCGAGAACACCGTTGACGAACTTGTGGCCATCGGTGGAACCGAAGACCTTGGCCAGCTCGATACCCTCGTTGATCACCACGCGGTACGGCACGTCCTGACGCGCCAGCAGCTCCCAGGCCGACAGACGCAGCACGGACAGCTCGACCGGGTCGAGTTCTTCCAGGGCCATGTCCAGGCAAGGTACGAGGGCCTTGTCGATTTCGCCCTTCTTCGCCGGGACCCCGTGGAGGATCTCGCGGAAGTAGGCGCCATCGACATCGCTGAAATCGTTGTCGACCCGGAACTGCGCTTCGATCTCGTTCAGCGAATGCTGAGCCATGTGCCACTGGTACAGCGCCTGGGTCGCGAGCTTGCGGGCTTCGCGACGCTTGGCGCTTTTCGAGGGCTTGCCCGCATCGGCGGGTTTCGGATCGCGCGGGTTGAAACGATCGCTTTCGTCGCTAATCACTTGGCCTCCAGCTGCGCCAGCAGACTGACCATTTCCAGGGCGGACAGGGCAGCTTCGGCGCCCTTGTTGCCGGCCTTGGTGCCGGAACGCTCGATGGCCTGTTCGATGGAATCGACGGTCAGGACACCGAAGGAGACCGGCAGACCGAACTCCATGGACACCTGGGCCAGGCCCTTGGTGCACTCGCCCGCAACGTATTCGAAGTGTGGGGTACCACCACGGATCACCGCGCCCAGGGCGATGATCGCGGCGTATTCACCCTGTTGGGCGACTTTCTGTGCAACCAGCGGGATTTCGAAGGCGCCAGGGGCACGGATGATGGTGATGTCGCTTTCGCTCACGCCATGACGAACCAGGGCGTCAACGGCACCGCTCACCAGGCTTTCGACGACGAAGCTGTTGAAGCGGCCAACCACCAAAGCGTAGCGACCTTTGGGGGCAATGAAGGTACCTTCGATGGTCTTCAGGGACATTGCGGGATTCTCATCTTAAAGAGCCAGGCCGCAACAACGCGGCCTGTGGGAGTTTTGGTCACGAACGGGCAACGGTCAAACACCGTCGGGTCATTCGGAGGGCACGTATTCTACAACTTCCAGATCGAATCCGGATATCGCATTGAACTTCATCGGCGAACTCATCAGGCGCATCTTGCGCACACCGAGGTCACGCAGGATCTGCGAACCTGCACCGACGGTGCTGTAGGTGGTCGGCGCCTTGGTCGGTGCATCACCCGCGCTTTCGCGGATATGCGCCAGCAGCACGTCGCCGTCCAGCGGGTGACCGAGCAGCAGCACCACGCCGCTGCCGGCCTCGGCCACGGCGGCCATGGCCGCACGCAGGCTCCAGCGGCCCGGTTGCTTGACCAGCAGCAGGTCGCGCAGTGGGTCCATGTTGTGCACACGGACCAGGGTCGGCTCTTCGGCGCAGATCTTGCCCAGTGTCAGGGCCATGTGCACGTCGCCTTCCACCGCGTCACGGTAGGTGACCAGGTTGAATTCGCCCAGCTCGCTCTCGATCGGCTGCTCGGAAATCCGCTGGATGGTGCGCTCGTGGATCATGCGGTAGTGGATCAGGTCGGCGATAGTGCCGATCTTGATGCCGTGCTCGGCAGCGAAGACTTCCAGCTCAGGGCGACGGGACATGGTGCCGTCGTCGTTCATCACTTCGCAGATCACCCCGCTTGGCTCGAAACCGGCCATGCGCGCCAGGTCGCAGGCGGCTTCGGTGTGGCCGGCGCGGGCCAGGGTGCCACCCGGCTGGGCCATCAGCGGGAAGATGTGGCCCGGGCTGACGATGTCCTCGGCCTTGGCGTCCTTCGCTGCAGCAGCCTGCACGGTACGGGCGCGGTCGGCGGCGGAGATGCCGGTGGTCACGCCTTCGGCGGCTTCGATCGACACGGTGAACTTGGTGCCGAAGCCGGAACCGTTGCGCGGCGCCATCAGCGGCAGCTTCAGGGTTTCGCAGCGCTCGCGGGTCATCGGCATGCAGATCAGGCCGCGGGCGTGCTTGGCCATGAAGTTGATGTGCTCCGGCAGGCAGCACTCGGCCGCCATGATGATGTCGCCTTCGTTCTCGCGGTCTTCGTCATCCATCAGGATGACCATATTGCCCTGGCGGATGTCTTCGACCAGTTCTTCGATGGTGTTGAGCGCCACGCGGCACCCCCTTCTCAATTCAGGATTTCAGGTAGCCGTTGGCGGCCAGGAAGCTTTCGGTAATACCGCTGCCTTTGCTCGGCTCGGCGGCTTTGTCACCCAGGAGCAGGCGCTCCAGGTAACGGGCCAGCAGGTCGACCTCGAGGTTGATCCGACGACCCGGGCGGTAGTCGGCCATGATGGTTTCGGCCAGGGTGTGCGGGACGATGGTCAGCTCGAATTCCGCGCCATCGACGTCATTGACCGTCAGGCTGGTGCCGTCGACGGTGATCGAGCCCTTGTGGGCGATGTACTTGGCCAGTTCCTTCGGTGCGCGCACGCGGAACTGGATGGCGCGGGCGTTATCGGCACGGGAGACGATCTCGCCGACACCGTCGACGTGGCCGCTGACCAGGTGACCGCCAAGACGGCTGCTCGGGGTCAGGGCCTTTTCCAGGTTGACCCGGCTGCCGGCCTTGAGGTCGGAGAAGGCGGTGCAGTCCAGGGTTTCCCGGCTGACGTCGGCCCAGAAGCCGTCGCCTGGCAGTTCCACCGCAGTCAGGCAGACGCCGTTGACCGCGATGCTGTCGCCGAGCTTCACGTCGCTCAGGTCGAGCTTGGCGGTTTCGACATAGACCCGCACGTCGCCGCCCTTGGGCGTGATGTTACGGATGCTGCCGATGGATTCGATGATGCCGGTGAACATGGGGTCCTCCTCGGAGACCTGGGGCCGCGTCGGGCGCAAGCCGCGAATTATACGCCTGGGGCGGGCGCGGGGATGGCAATGACTCGCCAGTCATCGCCAACGGCGCGCATTTCAATGATTTTCAGGGCCGGCGCTTCGCTCATCCGCGCCAGCGGCCAGTCGAGCAGCGGGCGCGCCTCGGAGCCGAGGAACTTGCCGGCAATGAACAGTTGGTATTCGTCGACCAGGCCGAGCCGGGCGAAAGCGCCGGCGAGACCGGGGCCGGCTTCCACCAGCACGTCGTTGGTACCGCGACGGGCCAGCTCTACCAGCAACTGGCGCAGATCGACCTGGCCGTTTTCGCCAGGGACGCGCAGCAGTTCATGGCCAGCAGCGGCATAGCGGGGATCGTCTGCGCCAGCGCTGACCACCAGGGCCGGGCCGGCCTGGAAGAACGGCGCGTCCAGCGGCAGGCGCAGGCGGCCGTCGATCAGCACGCGCAGCGGCGGACGGCTCAGGGCCAGGGCGGTGGTTGCGGCATCCAGGCCCAGTTCCTCGCCGCGCACGGTCATCCGTGCCTGGTCGGCGATCACGCTGGCGGCGCTGGTCAGCACCACGCTGGAGCGGGCACGCAGGCGCTGCACGGCGGAGCGGGCGGCGGGGCCGGTGATCCACTGGCTTTCGCCGCTGGCCATGGCGGTGCGCCCGTCCAGGCTCATCGCCAGCTTGACCCGTATAAACGGCAGGCCGAGCTCCATACGCTTGAGGAAACCGGGATTGAGCGCCCGGGCCTCGCCTTCGAGGACACCGCTGGCGACTTCGATCCCGGCGTCAGCCAAGCGCTTGAGGCCATTGCCGGCGACTTGCGGATTGGGATCCTGCATCGCCGCGACCACCCGCCCGACCCCGGCCTTGACCAGCGCTTCGGCGCAGGGCGGCGTGCGCCCGTGGTGGCTACAGGGTTCGAGGGTGACGTAGGCGCAAGCGCCACGGGCCAGCTCACCGGCCTCGCGCAGGGCGTGGACTTCGGCGTGGGGCTCGCCAGCGCGCACATGCCAGCCTTCGCCGACGATGCGCCCGTCACGAACGATGACGCAGCCCACCCGCGGGTTGGGATGAGTGGAATACACGCCCTTGCGCGCCAGCTCCAGCGCGCGGGCCATGTAGTGAGCGTCGAGCACGGCGCGTTCTGTGGACATGTTCACTCTTCGGAAGGCTCGCGGGCCAGGCGGTCGATCTCTTCACGGAACTCGTCGAGATCCTGGAAGCGCCGGTACACGGAGGCAAAACGGATATAGGCGACTTCATCGAGCTTGCGCAGCTCGTTCATCACCAGCTCGCCGACCACCAGCGACTTGACCTCGCGCTCGCCCTTAGCCCGCAGCTTGTGCTTGATATGGGCCAGGGCCGCTTCCAGGCGCTCGACGCTGACCGGGCGCTTTTCCAGCGCGCGCTGCATGCCGGCACGCAGTTTCTCTTCGTCGAAGGGTTGGCGGGTGCCGTCCTGCTTGATCAGGCGCGGCAGGACCAGTTCGGCGGTCTCGAAGGTGGTGAAACGCTCGCCGCAGGCCACGCATTCGCGGCGACGGCGCACTTGCTCGCCCTCGGCGACCAGTCGCGAGTCGATGACTTTGGTGTCGTTGGCACCGCAGAAGGGACAGTGCATGGTGGCAGGCAACAAAAAAAGGGAGGGCCATGGTAGCGCATCCGACTGGCAAGACAAGCCAAAGGGGTTACCATCCAGTGAGGAAATACGCCCCCTAAAGGAATTCATCCATGTCGTTTCGAGCGCTCGCCGTGCTCGGTTTCGCCACCCTGCTGGCCGCCTGCAGCAGCGAAACCCCCAAGCCCGTTCCACCCCAGGCCCCGGCCCAGCCGGTCGCCAAGCATGTTCACGTACCCGCGCCACTGCCCGCCTACCAGCGTGAATTGAGCGGCAGCTTCACCAATATTCCCCGCGGTGCCGAGGTCGAGGTCGCCCTGCTGGTGATCGACGAACGCGGCCGCCCGCAGCGCCTGCTGGCCAGCGATACCTATGATGGCACCGGCCAGGCCCTGCCGTTCCAGTTGCGCTTCAATCCGGAAGTGTTCCCGGCCGGTGGCCGTGTGGAACTGCGCGCCCGCGCCAGCCAGTCCGGGCAACTGATCCTGCACCTCAAGCCGGTCAGCGTGTCCCGCGCGGAAACCCAGGCCTTCGGTCCGCTGCAACTGGAAAAGGCGCCGTAGATGGCGCCAGTGCAACTGCAGGCGGCCTTGAGCGAGCTGCTGGGGGATGCGCGGCTGGTCGCCAGCGATCTGCCGGACTGCCCGCTGAAACTCTGGCTGATCGACGCCGACAACATGGACCGCGCCTTCAGCCCCGAGGAGACCCGGCGGATCCTTGAAGAACCGCCCTACTGGAGCTTCTGCTGGGCCAGCGGCCTGGCCATGGCCCGCTATCTGGCGGAGCGACCGGAATGGGTGGCGGGCAAGCGGGTCCTGGATTTCGGCGCCGGCTCCGGGATCGCCGGCATTGCCGCGGCGAAAGCCGGGGCGCTGGAAGTGGTTGCCTGCGATCTCGATCCACTGGCACTCGAGTCCTGCCGGGCGAATGCTGCGCTCAATGGCGTGGAGCTCAACTACTCCAGCGACTTCTTCGCCGAGGACGACCGTTTCGACCTGATCCTGGTCGCCGACGTGCTCTACGACCGCGCCAACCTGCCGCTGCTCGACCAGTTCCTCAGCCGGGGACAACAGGCCCTGGTGGCCGACTCGCGGGTGCGCGACTTCCGTCACCCGCTCTACCGCCAGCTCGACACGCTGCACGCCCTGACCCTGCCGGACCTGGCCGAGCCCCACGAGTTTCGCCAGGTGAGCCTGTACCACGCCAGTCGCGGGGCCTTATAGTGGCGCCATACATGCGTTCGCGAGAGTCGAGATGAGTCAGGAATCGCCGTACATTTTCGATACCACCGTTGCCAACTTCGATCAGGTGGTGATTGCCAACTCCCACCACAAGCCGGTGCTGGTGGACTTCTGGGCCGACTGGTGCGCGCCGTGCAAGGCGCTGATGCCGATGCTGGCGAAGATCACCGAGGAGTATCAAGGCGAGCTGCTGCTGGCCAAGGTCAACTGCGATGTCGAGCAGGACATCGTCGCCCGCTTCGGCATCCGCAGCCTGCCGACCGTGGTGCTGTTCAAGGATGGCCAGCCGGTGGATGGCTTTGCCGGGGCGCAGCCGGAATCGGCGGTGCGCGCCATGCTTGAACCCCATGTGCAGATGCCGGCGCCAGCCGCGGCCGATCCGCTGGAACTGGCCCAGGCACTGTTCAATGACGGGCGCTACAGCGAGGCGGAAGCCACGCTCAAGCAGTTGCTGTCGGAAGACAATACCAACGCAGGAGCGCTGATTCTCTACGCCCGCTGCCTGGCCGAGCGTGGCGAGCTGGTGGAAGCGCAGACCGTGCTGGATGCGGTGAAGAGTGATGAGCACAAGGCGGCGCTGGCGGGGGCGAAAGCCCAGCTGACCTTCCTGCGCCAGGCCAAGGACCTGCCGGAAGTGGCCGATCTGAAAACCCGTCTGGCGCAGAATGCCGAGGATGATGAAGCGGCTTACCAGTTGGCCATCCAGCAGTTGTCGCGCCAGCAGTACGAGGCGGCGCTGGAAGGCTTGCTGAAGCTGTTCAAGCGCAATCGCGGGTATGAAGGCGGGTTGCCACATAAGACCTTGCTGCAGGTGTTCGAGCTGCTGGGTAACGACCACCCGTTGGTGGGGACCTACCGGCGCAAGTTGTTCGCTGCTCTCTACTGAGTCAGTTCCGGCCCTATCGCTGGCAAGCCAGCTCCCACAGGGATCGCGTGCACCGCCGAACCTGTGGGAGCTGGCTTGCCAGCGATGAGGCCCGCAAGAACACCTAGCCGACCCAGTGATACACCGGCGCATCCGCCCCGCTTTCCACCTTCACCTCGGCACTGTGCCGCAGCCGCACCAGCAGGCGCTTGCCCGCCGCCGTGCTCCCGGCCAGCCCTTCGAGCAACTCCAGCAACGCCGGCCCTTCCATCTCCCCCGCCTTGCGCAGCAACTCCTTCGC
The DNA here is from genome assembly GCF_001941965.1 of Pseudomonas putida. Taxonomy (GTDB): domain Bacteria; phylum Pseudomonadota; class Gammaproteobacteria; order Pseudomonadales; family Pseudomonadaceae; genus Aquipseudomonas; species Aquipseudomonas putida_L. The sequence continues at coordinate 36,946 of NZ_MKZO01000038.1, forward strand.
CGCCAGCCACAGGGTGTCATCCGGCCGTGCCTGTACCGTCGGCGCGACACTGCTGACCGGCGCCGCAGCCTCACCCACCCGCGCCAGACCGGCCCACTCTTCCGGCCCCAGCTCGATGGTCAAATCCACCGGCCATTCGCCGATATGCCCTCGAATTCGCACCTTGCACCCTCCATTGTCAGACCGACCATGCTCCCACGCCGGTCGGCGATCGCCAAGGGACACTGGCACGCCACCTGAATTTCGTTATAACATTTCAAAACCTTTCCAACGCCCTCCCCGGAGTTCCGCCCATGCGTCGCCTGCTGCTTGCCTTGCCTTTCGCTCTGCTGCCCCTGGCCCTCACCGCCCACGCGCATGACGACCACGATCATGATCACGCCCACGGTGCACTCGGCGCTCACGAACACGGTGTCGCCCACCTGAACGCCGTGCTCGATGGCAATACCCTGGAGCTGGAACTGGAAAGCCCGGCGATGAACCTGGTGGGCTTCGAGCACGCCGCCCAGAGCGATGCCGACAAAGCCAAGGTCGCGGCCGTGCGCGCCCAGCTGGAACAGCCGCTGAAGCTGTTCGGCCTGACCGCCGCCGCCGGCTGCAAGGACAGCGACCAGGAGCTGGAAAGCCCGCTGTTCGGCGATGCCCCGAGCAAGGATGACGACGGCGATGCTGATGAGCACGAGCATGGCCACAGCGATATCCACGCCCACTACCGCTTCGAATGCGCCAAGCCGGATGCGCTGAAGGCCCTGGACCTGGCCCCGCTGTTCAAGACCTACCCTTCGACCCAGAAGATCCAGGTCCAGTTGATCGGCCCGAATGGCCAGAAAGGTGTCGAAGCCGCCCCGGCAAACGCTACGATCAACTTCTAAGCCACCTTTCCAGTGAAGCGCCCGGGGCAACCCGGGCGTTGATTTATGAGCCAGGCACTGATTGAACTGACCGACCTGGGCTTCGCCTGGCCGGGACATCCGCCCCTGCTGGACATCCCCGCGCTGCGCCTCGAAGCCGGCGAATCGCTGTTTCTCAAGGGCCCCAGCGGCAGCGGCAAGACCACCCTGCTGGGCCTGCTCGGCGGCGTGCAGAAGGCCGACCGCGGCAGCATCCGCCTGCTCGGCCAGGACCTTGGCGAGCTGAGCCAGAGCGCCCGCGACCGTTTCCGCGTCGACCACACCGGCTACATCTTCCAGCAGTTCAACCTGCTGCCGTTTCTCTCGGTACGGGAAAACGTCGAGCTGCCCTGCCACTTCTCCAAGGCCCGCGCCGAACGCGCCGCCCAGCGCCATGGCAGCGTCAGCGAAGCCGCGACCGTGCTGCTCGCGCACCTCGGCCTGAAAGCCCCGGACCTGCTCGCCCGCCGCGCCGACAGCCTGTCCATCGGCCAGCAACAACGGGTCGCCGCCGCCCGCGCGCTGATAGGCCAGCCGGAACTGGTGATCGCCGACGAACCCACCTCGGCCCTCGACGCCGACACCCGCGAAGCCTTTATCCGCCTGCTGTTCGCCGAATGCCGCGACGCCGGCTCCAGCCTGCTGTTCGTCAGCCATGACCAGAGCCTGGCGCCGCTGTTCGATCGTCAGCTGTCCCTTGCCGAACTCAACCGCGCGGCCCGTCCTGCCAGCGAAACGGAGGTCTGATGTACCTGCTCCGCCTTGCCCTGGCCAGCCTGGCCAACCGCCGTTTCACTGCGTTCCTCACCGCCTTCGCCATCGCCCTGTCGGTGTGCCTGCTGCTGGCCGTGGAGCGGGTGCGGACCGAAGCCCGCGCCAGCTTCGCCAGCACCATCAGCGGTACCGACCTGATCGTCGGCGCCCGCTCCGGCTCGGTGAACCTGCTGCTGTATTCGGTATTCCGCATCGGCAACGCCACCAACAACATCCGCTGGGACAGCTTCGAGCACTACGCCAACGACCGCCGGGTGAAATGGGCGATTCCGATTTCCCTCGGCGACTCGCACCGCGGCTACCGGGTGATGGGCACCACGGCCGCGTATTTCGAGCACTACCAGTACGGTCGCCGGCAGAACCTGGAACTGAGCCAGGGCCGTGCCTTCGCCACCGATCCGTTCGAGGTGGTGCTGGGGGCCGAGGTCGCCGAGGCGCTGCACTACAAGCTCGGCGACAAGCTGGTACTGGCACACGGTGTCGCCGCCATCAGCCTGGTCAAGCATGACGACAAGCCGTTCACCGTGGTTGGCGTGCTCAAGCGCACCGGCACCCCGGTGGACCGCACCCTGCACATCAGCCTCGGCGGCATGGAAGCCATCCACATCGACTGGCACAACGGCGTGCCGGCCCGGGGCAACGGCCGCATCAGCGCCGACGAAGCGCGCAACATGGACCTGACGCCGACGGCGATCACCGCCTTCATGCTCGGCCTCAACAACAAGATCGCGACCTTCTCCCTGCAACGGGAGATCAACGAATTCCGCAACGAACCGCTGCTCGCCATCCTGCCCGGGGTCGCCCTGCAGGAACTGTGGAGCCTGATGGGCACGGCGGAACAGGCGCTGTTCGTGGTCTCGCTGTTCGTGGTGCTGACCGGCCTGATCGGCATGCTCACGGCGATCCTCACCAGCCTCAACGAACGCCGCCGCGAGATGGCCATCCTGCGTTCGGTGGGGGCACGCCCGTGGCATGTCGGCGGATTGCTGGTGCTGGAGGCCTTCACCCTGGCCTTGGTCGGGATCGGCGCGGGGCTGGGCCTGCTTTACGTTGGCATCGCCGCAGCCCAGGGTTACGTGCAGGCCAACTATGGGTTATACCTGCCGCTGGCCTTGCCGAGCGCGCATGAATGGACGCTGCTGGGGATCATCCTCGGCGCTGCGCTGCTGATGGGCAGCATTCCCGCCTGGCGGGCCTATCGACAGTCGCTGGCCGATGGCCTGTCCATTCATCTGTGAGTATCCGTGCAATGCGCCGTGCCCTGCTGTTGCTGTGTTTCCTGGTCCTGCCCGCCTGGGCAGGCGAGCCGCGGACCCTGGAATGGCCGCAACTGATTCCCGCCGGTGCGCCGGTGATCGAGCCGCAGATGACACCGCTGCACAACCTCTCGCAGCTTTCCAACCTGGCTGACGCCCTGGCTGCCGAAGCGGCGCCAGCGGCGCACCAGCAGGTGCCGGACGCACCGGTGGTCAAGGAGCTGGACGGCCAGCAGGTCAAGCTGCCGGGCTATATCGTGCCGCTGGAAGTAGGCGAGGACGGACGCACCACGGAGTTTCTCCTGGTGCCCTACTACGGCGCCTGCATCCATGTGCCGCCACCGCCGTCGAACCAGATCGTGCATGTGGTCAGCGAAATCGGCATCAAGGTCGAGGAGCTGTACCAGCCGTACTGGATCGAGGGGCCGATGCGTGTCCAGTCGTCGTCCAGCGAGCTGGCCGACGCCGGTTACCAGATGGAAGCCGAGAAAATCTACGCCTACGAACTACAATGAATGGCCGCGCCGGGACGCCTTCGCTTTCATTGAGCTGAATCAAAATCCGCCCCGTGGCAGCTCCTTAACATTGGAACCATCGAATCCAAATGTCCCCTGGGAGCTTCCATGAACAAGTCTTTGCTCGGCGCCTCGCTGATTGCCCTCGCGCTCGCAGCGCCTGCCGTCCACGCCCACCAGGCCGGTGATTTCATCGTCCGTGCCGGCGCAGCCACCGCTTCCCCGAACGAAGACAGCGGCAACCTGAAACTCGACGGCGTCAAGGTCGGCGGCACCAAGGCGACCCTGGACAGCGACACCCAACTGGGCCTGGCCTTCGCCTACATGGTCACCGACCATGTCGGTATCGAACTGCTGGCGGCCACGCCGTTCCAGCACGAGGTCGCCGTGAAAGGCCTGGGCGCAGGCCTCGATGGCAAGCTGGCCGATATCAAGCACCTGCCACCAACCCTGTCGGTCCAGTACTACCCGATGGACGCCGGCTCGAAATTCCAGCCTTACGTCGGTATCGGTATCAACTACACCCTGTTCTTCGATGAAGACCTGAGCAGCGAGCGCAAGGCCCAGGGCTTCAGCGACATGAAGCTGAAGAACTCCGTCGGCCTGGCCGGCCAGGTGGGGCTGGACTACATGCTCACCGACAACCTGCTGTTCAACGCCGCGGTCTGGTATGCCGATATCGACACCGAAGCCAGCATCGACGGCCCGAGCGCCCTGGGCGTGGGCAAGACCAAGGTGGATGTGGATGTCGATCCTTGGGTCTACATGGTGGGTATCGGTTACAAGTTCTAAAGACAAAGGGCCGCGCAAGCGGCCCTTTTTTTGTGGTGCCCTTCAGGGCCCTATCGCTGGCAAGCCAGCTCCCACAGGTTACGCGATCCCTGTGGGAGCTGGCTTGCCAGCGATAGGGCCCTCAGCGGCCCAGCAGTCGGCTCAGACCCACCGCCAACGGCGTAACCTCAGGCAACCCGAACCGCGCCAGCAACCGTCCGTTGTCCGCCCGCGAATGACGAATATCGCCACTACGCGCCACCCCGTAGCTCACCTCCGGCAAAGTCCCCAGCACACCGCGCAGCGCGTCCAGCAACTGGTTCAGCGAAGTCGCCTGGTTCAGCCCGATATTCACCGCGCCTTCCTCGACCTGCGGCATTTCCAGCGCCTGCAGCATCACCGCGACCAGGTCAGCGACATAGAGAAAGTCCCGGGTCTGCTCGCCGTCGCCGAACACCTTGATCGGCGTACCGTTCAGCGCACGCTCGCAGAAGATGCTGATCACCCCGGAGTACGGCGAGGATGGATCCTGGCGTGGGCCGAAGATGTTGAAGAAGCGGAACACCACCGGCTCCAGACCATGCTGGCGGCGGTAGAAATCCAGGTACTGCTCGCTGGCCAGCTTGTCCGAGGCGTAGGGGGTCAGCGGCGCCTTGGTGGTGTCTTCGCTGATCGACTCACCTTCCCCGTTGTTGCCATACACGGCCGCGCTGGACGCGAACAGCACGCGTTTGATCCCCGCCAGGCGCATGGCCTCGCAGACATTCAAGGTGCCGATGAAATTGCTCTGGTGAGTCTTCACCGGATCGTCCACCGAAGCCTGTACCGAAGCGACTGCGGCCAGGTGCACTACGGCGCTGCAACCCTCGACGGCGCGGGCGACGAGGGCGGCATCGGCGACATCACCTTGGATCAGTTGCAGCTTCGGGTGGTCCAGTTGCAGGTTGGCCGGCTTGCCGGTCGACAGGTCGTCGAGCACGCGCACGGCGTAGCCTTTTTCCAGCAGGGCGTCACACAGATGGGAACCGATGAAACCAGCGCCACCGGTGATCAGAATGGGGGCATCAGCCATGACGATAGAAACGGTCCAGTAGGGTCGGCAGGCCGGAGCGCCAGGCGCGCGGCTTGATGCCGAAGGTGTGAAGGATCTTTTTGCAGGCCAGCACCGCGTGCTGCGGCTCCTCGAAAGCATCCGGGCGCGCGGCGTGAGCCTGGGCGGTGGGTGCCTCGACCGCCAGCTGGCGCAACTGCGAGGCCTCGCCGAGGATCGCCTGGCCCAGCGCCAGCGGCGTGGTCGCCTCGTTGCCGGCGTAGTGGTAGGTGCCCCAGAGCGGCGCGGCGCAGTCCAGTTGCTTGAGCACCGAGAGGATCACCCGGGCGGCATCGTCCACCGGGGTCGGATTGCCCCGGCGGTCATCGGCCAGCAGCAGTTCCTGGGCGGTTTCGGCGCGGGTCAGAAAACGCCCGAGAACACCGTCGAGGCTGTCGTCGAGGACCCAGCCGAAGCGCAGCAGCACATGCTGCGGGCAGGTGGCGCGCACGCTCTGTTCGATGCGCCACAGCGCCTGGCCACGCAGGCCCAGTGGCACCGGTTCGTCCTTCTCGCTGTAGGCCGTGGCCCGCGAGCCGTCGAAAACGCGGTAGCTGGATGGCTGGACGAGGATGATGTTGTGGTGCTGGCATAACTCGGCAAGACGCTCCACCGAGCGTTCCTGGGAGGCCAGGCGCTGTTCGCTGACCGACTCGGCCTGGAACCAGTCGAAGTAGTAGGCCAGGTTGACCAAGGCATCCGGACGGGTGTCGTCGAGCAACTGGGTCAGGCTCGCGGCGTCCCAGCCCTGCTCGGGCGGACGCGGCGCAAGAAAACCGATGTCCTCCTCCGCACCGAGACGAATCAGCGCTTGCCCAAGGGCATTTCCACCACCCAACAGCATCAGGCGCATTCGCATAGGTTCAGCAGGTCCGCTCAGGTTGATTGAAAAGGCAAGCACGTAGTTTGCGGTTTCCGCCCGGGGAAGTCCAACCCACCCCGATCCACAGGATGTTTAAAGACTCAGGTCAAGCGAGGGTGTTTCCCACACTCTCAAATAGGAATCAGCTTACATCGGCAAAAGAACCAACTGACTTCGGCAACCGAAAAAACCACCTTCAATATCTACATGCCGGCTACCTGTTGTGCCGTCAGGTGCCATTGCGGGGCAAGGAGGCCCCGATCCCCCCACTTGCTAAGGAAGGTTACCCATGAAGGACCGCGACGTCGCCACCCTGACCCTCGATAACGACCAGCTCGATCAACTGCACAAGGCCAGCCTTGATCTCGCCCGCCATGGCGGCCCGCAACTGCCTGGCGCCGCACTCAAGGCGCGCTTGTGGGCACGCCTGCTGGAGACCAGCCTGCGACCGGCGCAACAAGCCACCGTGAACCTGTTCGCCGATGGCAAGCTTGCCGCCCTGCTGTTCTCTCGCCTGCGCGCACCCAAGGATGATCCGCTACCGGAACGACTGCCGGACCTGGCGCGCCTGGAGCGGGACTTCACCTGCCTGTACCTGGGCTCGCGCAACCAGGTGCTGCTGGAACTGGTGCGCCATTGCGCCTTCGCGTTCGATATCGACAACGACGGCAAGCACCTGCGCCTGGTCGGTAACTTCAAAGGGGGCGGGCGCCAGCCACGCCATGATGAAAACCGCCGAGCCCCGGTAGAGCTCAGCTCCCACGCCGGCCTGCGCCTTGGCCCGCATACCGAGGCGCCCTACCACTGCTCGGTGGTCGCCCATGACGGCCATTCCCCGGCGCCTTCGGCCCTGGTCCTCAGCGCGCGCTGGAACCCCGCGGACGAACCGACCCGCATCGTCCCGCTGCGCAGCGTGATCGAAGGCCTCGGCAGCCTCGATGTGCTGGCCCTGAGCTCGCGCTCGTTCGATTTCACCCGCAGCGAATGCTTCGTCGATGGGCGCGGCGCAGGCGGCACGGCGACCTCGATCATCGATTTCGATGAACAGGGCGGCTTCAGCGTGCGCTACAACGCCTATCGCTTTTCCCTCAACGACCACGCCAGCGACGCCGCCGCCCGCGCCTTCGACGCCTTCCAGGAGCGCCTGGCGCAGACCCGCCCGGTGGATTTCGTACTACAGCCGGACACCGTGCTGCTGGTCAATAACACCCGCGCCCTGCATGGCCGCGAACTGCTGAGTGACAACCGTCGCCTGCTGATCCGGCTGTTCGGCTATTCGCGTTTCGCCCGTCCGCTGATCCTCACGGAAGACCCGCTGCTGGTGCGCGGTTGATAGCCCTGGAGTAATGATTCAATGCTGGAAGTCGATTTACCCCTGTTGCTCGTCCTTGCCGCCGTTGCGCTGCTGGCCGGGTTCTTCGATGCCATCGCCGGCGGCGGCGGCCTGATCACCCTGCCGGTGCTGTTCATCGCCGGGCTCGATCCGCTGGCGGCACTGGCCACCAACAAGTTCCAGGCCGCCAGCGCCACGGCCTCGGCAACCTGGGCCTTTGCCCGGCGCGGCATGCTGGACTGGAGCAGCGGCCTGCCCATGGCCGTGATGGCCTTCGTCGGCGGCGCGCTCGGGGCGCTGTCGGTCAGCCTGGTGCCTCACGACCTGCTGCAGGCCGGGGTGCCGGTGCTGCTGGTGCTGGTGGCCGGCTACTTCGCCTTCAGCCCGCGGATGGACGACAGCACACTGCGCCAGCCGCGCATATCCCCGGCCCTGTTCTGCCTGCTCGTGGCGCCATTGCTGGGTTTCTACGACGGCGTGTTCGGGCCGGGCGTAGGCTCGTTCCTGATGCTGGCGTTCATGCTGCTGCTCGGCCACGGCATGCTCCGGGCAGTCGGCAACAGCAAGCTGCTCAATGCCGCCTGCAACCTGGGCGCGCTGCTGGTCTTCGCCGCCAGCGGCAAGCTGCTGTGGTCGCTGGCCTTGGTCATGGCCCTGAGCGCCATACTCGGCGCACAACTCGGCGCGCGCTGCGCGGTGCATTTCGGGCCGCGGCTGGTACGGCCACTGGTGGTCTGCGTGTGCACGGTGATGGCCACCAAGCTGCTGCTGGATGCCAGCAACCCGCTGGTGGAATGGGTGGCCGACGAATGGCCCTGAGGCTTATTCGATCTCGAACAGCCCGTTGCGTATTGGCCCCGCCGTCAGGCGCTCGCGAACATCGTCGTCGATGCGCGGATCGTCCGGCCGATACAGCTTCACCTGGCGATAGGCATTGATGCGGTTGATCTCCGGGCCGAGGTATTCCCAGACCACCCGGGTGCACGCCGGGGTACGCCGGTCGCCACTGGAAACCCCGGTCTTGAGCCCGTTGAGCCGGGTGATGCGGCTTTTGAAACTGGGGATCAGCACGGTCTGGCTCATCTCGTTGACGGTCAGCGACTCGTAGTCCATGAGGAACACCCGGTCCTGCAACTGGAACGCCGCACCCAGGTAGCGGCAACGCACCCAGTCCTCCGCCTGCACGTCGGTGCTGCTGGAACGTTCCTGACGCTCCTGGCGCTCGAACAGGTAGTTGCCGTTGTCTTCGTAGAGGTGCACCAGCGACAGCAGGATGCTGCCCGGTACCGACATGCAGTTGGAATATTCGAAGTAGTAGCCGCAGTAGCGCGACAGGTTGCCGGCGTGCTCGCGCAGAGGGCGCAACAGCTCCAGCAGCGGATCGTTCTGCACCGGGCTGGCGACCGCATTGCCCCGTGCACCGATCAGCCGGGCGAACTGTTCCGGCGGCAGGCCCAGCTCATAATCCTCGACCCCGAAGAAATCACCGATGCGCTTGAGGTTGTAGGCCGTCGGCTGGCTCTGCCCGCTCAAATACTTGTTGAACTGCGCCCGGTTGATCGAGAGCTGGCGGCAAACCTCGGAGATAGAGCGGTAGTGGCTGCAGGCCAACTTGAGGTTGATGCCGAGGTTTTCACTCATGGGGACAGATCCGGTTGATGCGACAGGCGCCAGTTTAGCATCAGGTCGCACCAAAACAGAGCAACTGGCGAAATTGTAACCACAGTTGTCATGTTCAAACATGCGCGCCATGGACCTGGTGCTTGCGCGCCAGCCTATCTGTCTTTCATGCAAAGAATAAGAATCCGAGGTCACTTCCATGCTTGAAGCGCTCAACGATTTCCTTTCGGGGAAACTCCTCATCGTGCTCATCGTCGGACTGGGTAGCTATTTCACCATCCGCTCCCGTTTCGTCCAGTTCCGCCATTTCGGCCACATGTTCGGTGTATTCAAGGAATCGTTGCGCGGCCAGGCTGGCCAGCTGAGCTCTTTCCAGGCGCTGATGCTGAGCCTGGCCGGTCGTGTCGGTGCGGGTAACATCGCCGGTGTCGGTATCGCCGTGACCCTGGGTGGTCCGGGTGCCGTGTTCTGGATGTGGGTCACCGCGCTGGTCGGCATGTCCAGCAGCTTCTTCGAATGTACCCTGGCCCAGGTCTACAAGCGCGCCGATGGCGATGGCCTGTACCGTGGTGGTCCGGCCTACTACATCCAGCACGGCCTGAAGCTCAAGGGCATGGCAGTGGTGTTCTCCCTGCTGCTGCTGGTCACCTACGGCTTCGCCTTCAACGGCCTGCAGTCGTACACCGTGACCCACTCGCTGCAGAACGCCTTCGGCTTCGCCCCGAACCACACCGGTATCGCCCTGGCGGTCCTGCTGGCGATCGTCTTCGTCGGCGGCATCAAGCGTATCGCCGCGGTGTCCGACCTGCTGGTTCCGGTCAAGACCCTGGCCTACATCGGCGTCACCCTGTACGTGATCGGCACCCAGATCGAACACGTGCCGGCCATGCTGGAAACCATCTTCAAGAGCGCCTTCGGCCTGGATCCGGCCTTCGCCGGCCTGCTGGGCAGCGCCATCGTGATGGGCGTGAAGCGCGGCGTGTTCGCCAACGAAGCCGGCCTGGGCAGTGCGCCTAACGTCGCCGCCGTCGCCGCCGTGAAGCACCCGGGCGCTCAGGGCGTGGTCCAGGCGTTCAGCGTGTTCCTCGACACCTTCGTCATCTGCACCTGCACCGCACTGCTGATCCTGCTGTCGGGCTTCTACACCCCGGGCTTCGAAGGTGACGGCATCGTCCTGACCCAGAACTCCCTGGCGGCGGTCGTCGGTGACTGGGGCCGGATCTTCGTCAGCGTCGCCCTGTCGCTGTTCGTCTTCACCTGCATCCTCTACAACTACTACCTGGGCGAAAACAGCCTGCAGTTCCTGACCCGCAACCGCATGGTGCTGATGGGCTACCGCGCGCTGGTGCTGGCCCTGATCGTCTGGGGTTCGGTACAGAACCTGGGTACCGTGTTCGCCTTCGCCGACATCACCATGACCTGCCTGGCCTTCGTCAACCTGATCGCCCTGGCCATGCTGTTCAAGATCGGCCTGCGGGTGATGCGCGACTACGACGAGCAACGCAAGGCTGGCATCTCGCAGCCAGTGTTCGACTCGGCCAAGTTCTCCGACCTGGACCTGGACCGTGCCGCCTGGCCGGAAGGTGCCAAGGCTGAAGCCGCCGACGCTACCGTAGCGGGCGCCGCGCAAACCCAGCGCTAAGTTCTCCCGCGCTTCGCTCCAGAAAGAGAGCCGCCCCTTCGCGGGCGGCTTTTTTTTGCCCGATTTTTCTGTTTTTGCTTTGGAAATACCCTAATGCGCGCAGTCAAGAATCTCCTCGTCCTCTATACCGGCGGCACCATCGGCATGCTGCAAACGTCCCAGGGCCTGGCCCCGGCGGGCGGCTTCGACGCGCGCATGCGTGCCTGGCTGGACGCTCACCCCGAAGCGCCGCGCCCTGACTGGCGGCTGCAGGAGATGGCGCCGTTGCTCGACAGCGCCAATATGCAGCAGGCCAACTGGCTGGCGATGCGCGATGCGATCGTCGAGGCGGTGAAGCAGGATGGGCATGACGGCGTATTGCTGCTGCATGGCACCGACACCCTGGCCTACAGCGCGGCGGCATTGTCGTTCCTGCTGCTCGGGCTGGACGTGCCGGTGGTGCTGACCGGCTCGATGTTGCCGGCCGGCGCGCCGGACAGCGATGCCTGGGACAACCTGGCTGGCGCCCTGGCGGTGTTCAGTCAAGGCGTTGAGGATGGCGTGCAACTGTTCTTCGCCGGCAAGCTGATGTCCGGGGTTCGCGCCAGCAAGCTGCGTAGCGAGGCGTTCGATGCGTTTGCTGCCCTGCCTCGTCATCGTGAAGGCGAACACGCGGCCGAACTGCCGGCAGTGTTGAGCTACTGCCAACCGCGTACGCCGGTAAACCTGGCGGTGCTGCCGGTGTATCCGGGGATACAAGCCGCTCATGTACGGGCGCTGTTGGAGACCGGGGTGAAGGGGCTGCTGCTGGAGTGCTATGGCAGCGGGACCGGGCCTTCGGATGACGATGCGCTGCTGGACGTGCTGCGTGATGCAGGACAGCGTGGTGTGCTGGTGGCGGCGATCAGCCAGTGTGCGGAAGGTAGCGTGGTGTTCGATATCTATGAGGCGGGAAGCCGGCTGCGGGATACCGGGCTGGTGTCCGGCGGCGGGATGACTCGAGAAGCGGCGCTGGGCAAAATGTTCGGGTTGCTGGGGGCCGGACTGGACCTGGCGACGGCGCGGCATTGGTTCGGGCTGGATATGTGTGGGGAGCGGGCGTAGCGCCTGGCTTGAGGGCCTCATCGCTGGCAAGCCAGCTCCCACAGGTCCAGCGGTGCACACGGACCCTGTGGGAGCTGGCTTGCCAGCGATGAGGCCCTGAAAGACAAAGCAGTTTCCAGGCTGGAATGAAGAAGGCCCAGTCTCCTCAGGAGACTGGGCCTTTCCATTTACTGGCTCGGCAGTAGCAAATCAAAATGGTAATAAGCACCTTGAAGCTTCACGCTTGCAATAAGGCCATGATCTATATGGCTTTTCTCAGAAGTCGTAAATACTTCTGTAAAATTTAAGCCGTTATCGACCTAAATTCTTTACGTTTGTGGGTTGGACCTCATCGAGATCACCCGACTGCTGCTAGAGGGCAGCTACCTTCATGGTGGAGTCACCAGGCATTGTGCCAACCCATGCTACAATCACATGCTCAGCCAACACAACACCACCGCATTTTCTTCCCCTACCAAGCCTCATTACTCGCCCACATAACGTGAAGCTGGATCGGCGACGGTGCTGTAAAGGCCGCGGCTCGGACGCCTATCTAGAGTCCAAGTTCTCCCAGCTCTCCTCGGATTCGCTCCAACAGTTCGTCAGCGCTTTTACCATCCGCTACGGATAGGTACGCAGCAAGAATGACACTCGCGGGATGCACTCCAAGCACATCTGACATCTGCTCGATCTTGTCGAGCGACGGGCTCCACCTGCCCCGCTCAAGGTTACTGATGTAGGCCTGGCTCGGCCCTAAGCTTTCCTGAGAAAAATTTCGTTTCAGCCGATACGACTTGAGCACCGTACCAAGCGCACGCTTGAGTTCCGATCGCATTGAAGCAACTCGCAAAGGGAACGATGAAGCCGCTTCGATGCGCTCTGCACTATACTGCCCACAGTATATTTAGAGATGCCCTGATGTTTCTGACCTACCAGCACGCAAAAATCGATCAATTTAGTCTTTTTGGAGAGGCCCCCACCGCATGGAGCTATGTGGAACACAACATCCATAGGCCCTGGTTCTACGTCGCCACCCATGAGCAGAATGGAGATTTTGTGGAGCATCCTATGCTGATGCTGAGTAACGACCAGCTCCTCCAATCGCTCGTGAGCGACCAGGAAAGCGGGTTACGAGTGGAAAGTGTGCTGCTCATTACTCCAGACCATGTTAATCACGCTGGTCGGTGGATGATGGAACCCTTGGAATCGATTTTGCGGTTTAAATCTGAGGAAGGCATTGCATACGTATACAGGGTTCTAGGTGATAAAACCTACATCTACGGGGACGCTGAGATCGCATCCCTGGAAGGAGCAAGCTACGAGACAATCTTCAGCAGCTCGATGCTCTTTGATACCGCGCAAGAGCCCGCAGCCATGGCAGATCGCGAGTGAACTTCAGTAGCAGCCACGCGGTCGCCCCAGCCCTAAACCAGTGGCCTCGGCCTTTCCGAGACTAGTGGAGAAAAACCAGAGAAAAATACTTCAGCCGGCCAATCGCCCAACTGGCTCGAAATCCGCGCTGTTTGAAAGAGCCGCGTTCAGAAAGCGACTGCGCTTCAAGGTTCGTTTTGCAAGCACAGCTCTTGCATCGGCTCGCAATCTCGTTTCTTCGGCAGCCCGCGTTTCCTGTTTTGTTTTTTTCACCTATTACTCTCCAATTGCCATGAGCTGCGGGAAGGAATGAGGTTCCACCCCGCACCAAGCGTCATGCGCTCGGAGCACGCTTCGAAGATCAGGATACATCAAATTGTCCAACCGACGACCGCATGCAGATCGACTACGAACCAGACGGTCAATACAACCTGCCCACCCCCAAAACCTTTCGTTCGTGTCTCAAGCAAATGTGGACCAGGTCGGTTTGGGGCCTCGGACGACGGAAAATTACATATTTGCGCCTGATCGACCGAGCGATCTCATGTGAAAAACCAAGAAGAGGTCCAAGGATAAAATTCATCGGATTCTCACTGATCGCTGCGGCAATCGCATCCCTCGGTGGCTGTGCCATGTACGAAAATGCCAAAAAGGCTCAAGTCGAGGGTGTCGGGACGGCGCAGTCAGCGGCGATTGACTACGAATTCAGGGCAGGCGGTCAGATGACGATCAAGCATGCCAATAGTGCGCCGCAGAAGTTCGCAAGCACGGCCACTGCAACTGACAAGGTCTTTGCTGTCATGGACATGCCCTCCCTTGAGGCCGCCCCTCCCGGCTCGTTCGATGGGCAGCTCAATCAATCGACCAGGGAAGAAACCGTTCGCTACATGTCCACCGACACCGCTTCGCACGTTTCTACCGGAAAGGACCTTGAAGCGATTGGCTTGAACGCAATCGGCGGCAACGTTGGTTGCGCTGGCATGGCGTTGAGCCTGATTGGAGACTCTCCAAAGGTCGCCCCCCCGCGTTACCGTTGGGTTCGTGATCTGCTTCATCCCTGCTGTTGAAGGCCAGGACATGGCTGCGGACGTAGCCGGTTATGGGGCCCAGGTAGAGGCAATGTTCAACAAGAATGTGACAGAGTGGGTAATTGCACTGATGTGACCAGTCATTTGCATCGGATGTGACCAGCGCACGGGTAAGTCTTGACCGGCAAGAACCGACCCATAGCTGCCCTTCACGGAGGACAGCTAGCGGGCAGAAGCGCTCGCTTGCTATCCAAGAAATCTGGGGGGACTCGGCAGTAACCAGATGATGTTCCCTCGCGTCTAAAGGGGGGCAGAAACTCTCTCTACTACTTCTGGCAGCCCTTGCCTACTTCGCTATTAAGCATGATGCTATCACCGTGAAATCATTGCATGCGGGCGTTACCAAGGAAGGTTTCCTTCACTAGAAGGCTTGATGCCTCCTCTTGTCTCTCTCGGTGCTACCAGCCAAAGGCACGCCAGCAGAAAGCTGCTGCGCACTGCTCTAAACGAGAGAGACGATGTCCATCATCAAAACGAAATATCTGGTTTTACGCCCTCATGGTAAGACACTCATAGACATTGTCGTCCTTGCCCAAGCTTGGAAAAAGACCCAAGGCTTCATCCGTCGCCACAACTCCTATGCTGATGTCCTTGAGCTTGATAGATCAACCGTTAACTTAGAACGGCAATTGATCGTGTGGGCCAGTGACATTGAGAAACCTCGGTTGTTGGCGCTGATGGAAAATTGACCCACCCTGCCGATTGAAATTTGACCCAGGGCGGATTGCTGATTTTGTTACCAGCAACTGTGGATAAGTCTACCAGCGCAGCTGCTGTTGCCCCCACTCCTTCG
>NZ_MKZO01000039.1 GCF_001941965.1 Pseudomonas putida
CCCCAGAACCCCCGCAAAACCCACCCCGCCATCCACTTGGCACGCCTCTGGCATTACTTCCCTCCGTGCGGGAGTAGCGCGAGCTAAATTGCACCACAATCTGAAAATAGGTCGGCTAGGGTTCCGGTCCGCTTCTGCGGGCGTCTGGACCGAGAGCCGGCGACCTCCAGTTCGAGGTTACACGGCGGGATAAAAGCCCGGGAGACAGACCACTCACTGCAATGAGTGTCGTGCTGCTCCCTGGTTCGTCCACCGTCAACTGGAGTCACTTCATGCGAAAGTCCCTGCTTTCCGCCTTCCTCGCCGCCGGCCTGGCCCTGTCCGCGAGCTCCGCCTCCAACGCCGCGGCGAAGACCGATTTCGATATCTGCTGGACCATCTACGCCGGCTGGATGCCCTGGGAATACGCCGCCGCCGAAGGCATCGTCGACAAGTGGGCGAGCAAGTACGGCATCCATATCAAGCTCACCCAGGTCAACGACTACGTCGAGTCGATCAACCAGTACACCGCCGGCCAGTTCGACGGCTGCTCGATGACCAACATGGACGCCCTGACCATCCCCGCCGCCGGCGGCGTCGACAGCACCGCGCTGATCGTCGGTGACTTCTCCAACGGCAACGACGGCGTGGTCCTGAAAGGCACGGGCAAGACGGTGAACGACCTCAAGGGCATGGACGTCAACCTGGTCGAGCTGTCCGTCTCCCACTACCTGCTGGCCCGCGCCCTGGACACCGCCGGCCTGCGCGAGAAGGACCTGAAGGTGATCAACACCTCCGACGCCGATATCGCCGCCGCCTTCAATACCGCCGACGTGCAGGCGGTGACCACCTGGAATCCGATGCTCGAAGAGGTGCGTAACAAGCCTGGCGTGACCCAGGTCTTCGACTCCAGCCGCATCCCCGGCGAGATCCTCGACCTGATGGTGGTCAATACCCAGACCCTCAAGGACAACCCGGCCCTGGGCAAGGCGCTGACCGGCGCCTGGTACGAGGTGATGGACCTGATCGCCGGCGATTCGCCCGAGCGCACCAAGGCCCTGGAGCACATGGCCAAGGCCTCCGGCACCGACCTCGACGGTTTCGAGCGCCAGCTGTCCACCACCTACCTGTTCGATACGCCCAAGGCGGCACTGACCTTCGTCAGCAGCGCCGAACTGCCGAAGACCATGGACAAGGTCGCCAGCTTCTCCTTCGACCACGGCCTGCTGGGCGAGGGCGCCAAGGACAGCAAGGCGGTGGGCATGAGCTTCGCCAACGACGTCATCCTCGGCAACCGCGACAACCTCAAGCTGCGCTTCGACCCGACCTACGTGCGCATGGCCGTCGACGGTTCGCTGTAAGCGAGGAGTGAACATGCGCCTGATCAACCGCCATCCCGATCGCCCGTCGCGGCTGCTGCTGATGCTGCTGCCGTTCGCCCTGGTGCTCTGTGCCTATTTCCTCGGCTCGGCGCAGCGCCTGGCCGAGAACCCCAACGACAAGCTGCTGCCCAGCGCGGCCCAGATGGGCGCGGCGGTGGAGCGCATGGCGTTCGTCGAGGACAAGCGCAGCGGCAACTACCTGCTCTGGCAGGACACCGCCTCCAGCCTGCAACGCCTCGGTGTCGGCCTGGCGATCAGCGCCGTGATCGGCCTGTGCCTGGGCATCGCCTCGGGCACCTTGCCGCTGTTCGGTGCGCCGCTGTCGCCGTTGCTGGTGGTGCTGTCGATGATTCCGCCGCTGGCGATATTGCCGATCCTGTTCATCGTCTTCGGCCTGGGCGAGCTGTCCAAGGTGATGCTGATCGTGATCGGCATCACCCCGGTCCTGGCCCGTGACCTGGAGCAGCGTGCCCGGGAGATTCCCGCCGAACTGCTGATCAAGGCCCAGACCCTGGGCGCCAGTTCCTGGACCCTGATCCTGCGGGTGGTGCTGCCGCAACTGCTGCCACGCCTGCTGATTTCCCTGCGCCTGGTGCTGGGTTCGGCCTGGCTGTTCCTGATCGCGGCGGAGGCCATCGCTTCCGAGGATGGCCTGGGCTACCGGATCTTCCTGGTCCGCCGTTATCTGGCGATGGATGTGATCCTGCCTTATGTGGTGTGGATCACCTTGCTCGCCTGGTTGACCGACTGGCTGCTCAAGACCCTGACCCGCCGTGCGTTCCCCTGGTACGAGGGGGCACGGGCATGAGCTTTATCCAGGTGAAGAATGTCTGGCAGGAATACGACCAGCATGTGGTGCTCGAAGGCCTGAACCTGAACATCGCTGAAGGCGAGTTCTGCACCATGGTCGGTGCCTCGGGCTGCGGCAAGTCGACTTTCCTGCGCCTGCTGCTGGGCCAGGAGCGGCCGAGCCGCGGGCGGATCCTGCTGAATGGCGAGCCCCTGGTGGCCGAGCCCGATCCGGCCCGGGGCGTGGTGTTCCAGCGCTATTCGGTGTTCCCGCACCTGAGCGTGCTGGACAACGTCGCCCTTGGCCTGGAGCTGCCGCGGGCCAAGCTGCTGGGCCGCCTGTTCGGCAGCGCCAAGCGCGAAGCTCGCGAGCAGGCGGCGGCCTTGCTGCAGAAGGTCGGCCTCGGTCACGCCCTCGACAAGTACGCCAGCCAGCTTTCCGGCGGCATGCAGCAACGTCTGGCGATTGCCCAGGCGCTGATCATGAAACCCAAGGTGCTGCTCCTCGACGAGCCCTTCGGCGCCCTCGATCCGGGCATCCGCAAGGACATGCATGCCTTGCTCCTCGAGCTGTGGCGCGAGACCGGGGTGACCGTGTTCATGGTCACCCACGACCTGAGCGAAGGCTTCAGCCTCGGCACCCGCCTGCTGGTCTTCGACAAGGTGCGCCACGACCCCCACGCGCCCACGGCATTTGGCTCACGGGTCACCTACGACCTGCCACTCAACGGCAAACGCCTCGCAGCCCGGGCCGATGAATTACCCGAGCTTCTTCAATCGTACGCAAGAGGTTAACCATGACCGACACCAACGTTTTTGCAGAGGAATTCCTGCCCGGAGGCGGCCATCTGTCCTTCGTCCTCAAGCGCGGCCAGCAGGTGCGTTTCACCGACCTGGAAGGCGGCGCCAACGTCAGCCTGATGCTGTTCAACGCCCATGAAAAAAGCGAGCGCCTGAACCTGCCGGACAGCCTCAAGTGCCAGCACACCGCCAAGCTCAGCAGTGGCCACTGCCTGTACTCGGACATGGGCCGGGTGCTGGCGGCGATCACCCGTGACACCTGCGGCTGGAGCGACAGCATCGGCGGCGTGCTCAACGCCGAGGAAGTCCAGGAGAAATACGGCACCGGCCGCTACCAGGAACTGCGCAACCGCTTCCACCGCAACGGCACCGACAACCTGCTGGTGGAAATGGGCAAGTGGGGCCTGGAGCTGTCCGACCTGACCATGCCCCTCAACCTGTTCAGCCGCGTGGACGTGGGCGCCGATGGCAGCCTGCATTTCGTCGAGGGCAATTCGCAGCCGGGCGATGCCATCGAGCTGTATGCGCCGATGGACACCCTGTTCATCGTCACCGCCTTGCAGCACCCGATGGACCCGTCCGCGCAGTACACGCCCAAGCCGGTGCGACTGACCTTCGCCCGCGCCGATGAAAGCGTTGCCGAACACTGCCGCACCTCGCGCCCGGAGAACGAGCGCGGCTTCCTCAACACCCAACGCCTGTTCGCCTGAGGACCCGTCATGACGTCATCCCTGCAAGCCGACACCGCGATCTACCGCGCCACCATCCCCGCCGGCGAGCCGTGGCTCACCGAGGTCAAGGCCGGCCAGACCCTGCGGATCCTCGACCTCGAAGGCAACCAGGCCATCGACACCCTGTTCTACAGCGTCGCCAACCCCCGCGAACGCTATGACGTGCAGCGCACCCTGCGGCGCCAGGGCAACGTCTACCTGGGCGTCGGCAGCGTGCTGTATTCCAACCTCGGCCGGCCGATGCTGACCATCGTCGAAGACAACTGCGGCCGCCACGACACCCTCGGTGGCGCCTGCGCCCAGGAGAGCAACACCGTGCGCTACGCCCTCGACAAGCGCCATATGCACAGTTGCCGCGACAACTACCTGCGCGCCTGCTGCCACGACGGCCGTCTGGGCAAGCGCGATATCAGCCCGAACATCAACTTCTTCATGAACGTCCCGGTCACCCCCGAGGGCGGCCTGACCTTCGAGGACGGCATCTCCGCCGCCGGCAAGTACGTGCAGCTCAAGGCCGAGATGGACGTGATGGTGCTGATCTCCAACTGCCCGCAACTGAACAACCCGTGCAACGGCTACAACCCGACCCCGGCGGAGCTGCTGATATGGAACTGAAAGCCCTGCTGCGCCAGGTCCGCCTGTGCTTCTTCAGCGCCTGCCAGGCCCGTTTCGGCCAGCTGAAAACCGACAAGCGCGTCTGATCTGCCGTCCGGGGACGACCCCGAGACCTCCAAACAACTGCGGGACGGCCCGCACCCCTCCGGGGACGTTGTCATGTTCGAAAAACTGCTGATCGCCAACCGTGGCGCCATTGCCTGCCGCGTCCTGCGCACCTTGCGCGAGCTGAAGGTGCAGGGCGTCGCGGTCTACTCCGAAGCCGATCTCGCCAGCCGTCATATCCTCGAGGCCGACCAGGCCATCAGCCTGGGGCAGGGCGCTGCGGCGGGTACTTATCTTGCCGTGGACAAGATCCTCGCTGCCGCCAGAGAGAGCGGGGCGCAGGCCATCCATCCCGGCTACGGTTTCCTTTCCGAAAATGCTGCCTTTGCCGAAGCCTGCGAGGCGGCCGGGCTGGTCTTCGTCGGCCCGACGCCGGAGCAGTTGCGCCTGTTCGGCCTCAAGCACACCGCCCGTGATCTGGCGCGCCAGCAAGGCTTGCCGCTGCTGGAAGGCACCGATCTGCTCGACAGCCTCGGCGATGCCTTGCAGGCCGCCGACTCGGTTGGCTACCCGGTGATGCTGAAAAGCACGGCGGGCGGTGGCGGCATCGGTATGCGCGTGTGCCGCTCGGCGGCGGAGCTGGAAGACGCCTTCGAGGCGGTCAAGCGCCTGGGCCAGAACAACTTCAGCGATGCCGGCGTGTTTATCGAGAAGTACATCGAACGCGCTCGCCATCTGGAAGTGCAGGTGTTCGGCGATGGTGCCGGCGAGGTGCTCGCCCTGGGCGTGCGCGACTGCTCGGTGCAGCGCCGCAACCAGAAAGTGCTGGAGGAAACCCCGGCGCCGAACCTGCCCGAAGGCATGGCCGAGGCCCTGTGCGACGCCGCGATCCGCCTGGCCCGCGCGGTGAAGTACCGCAGTGCCGGCACCGTCGAGTTCGTCTTCGACAGCGATGCGCAGCGTTTCTATTTCCTCGAAGTGAACACCCGGCTCCAGGTCGAGCACGGTGTTACCGAGCAGGTCTGGGGCGTGGACCTGGTGCGCTGGATGATCGAGCTGGCAGCCGGCGATCTGCCGCCGCTCCATCGACTGGCTGCCGGGCTGAAGCCCGAGGGCCATGCCGTGCAGGCGCGGCTCTATGCCGAGGATCCGGGCAAGGACTTCCAGCCCAGCCCCGGCCTGCTCACCGCCGTCAGCTTCCCCGAGGCGGACGGCAAGGCGCTGCGGATCGACACCTGGGTCAGCGCCGGTTGCGAAATCCCGCCGTACTTCGACCCGATGATCGCCAAGGTGATCGTCTGGGCTGCAGACCGCGAGCAGGCGCGGGAGCAACTGCATCGCGCCCTCGGCGACAGCCAGGTCTACGGCGTCGAAACCAACCGCGACTACCTGCGCCAGATTCTCCAGGACACGCCCTTCGTCAGCGGTCAGCCCTGGACCCGTTGCCTCGAAGGCCTGACCTACCGCGCCAGCACCTGCGAAGTGCTCAGCGGCGGCACCCAGACCAGCGTGCAGGATTACCCGGGGCGCCTGGGCTATTGGGCCGTCGGTGTACCGCCCTCCGGCCCGATGGACAGCCGCGCCCTGCGCCTGGGCAACCAGTTGCTCGGCAATCCGGAAGGTGCCGCAGGCCTGGAAGTGACCATGAGCGGTCCGACCTTGCGCTTCAACACCGATGCGGTGATCGCCGTGACCGGCGCCGTGATCCCGGCGACACTGGACGGCCAGGCCATCGCCATGAACACCAGCGTGCTGGTCAAGGCCGGCAGCCTGCTGGCCCTGGGCACCATCGCCGGTGCCGGCGCCCGGGCTTACCTCTGTGTGCGCGGCGGCCTCCAGGTGCCGGCGTACCTGGGCAGCCAGAGCACCTTCATGCTCGGCCAGTTCGGCGGCCATGGCGGCCGTGCACTGCGTGCCGGGGATGTGCTGCACCTGGCGCCGCTGGAGGATGCGTCGGCAGGCGCCACGCTGCCCGCGCAACCAGCGCTGGCCGCTACCCGGCAGATCCGGGTGATCTACGGTCCCCACGGCGCTCCGGAGTACTTCACCGAAAGCTACATCCGCACCTTCTTCGCCACCGACTGGGAGGTGCACTTCAACTCCAGCCGTACCGGCGTGCGCCTGATCGGCCCGAAACCGGAATGGGTCCGTGCCGATGGCGGCGAGGCCGGGTTACATCCGTCGAATATCCACGACAATCCCTACGCCATCGGCGCGGTGGACTTCACCGGTGACATGCCGGTGATCCTCGGCCCGGATGGCCCGAGCCTGGGCGGTTTCGTCTGCCCGGTGACGGTGATCGAGGCCGATCTCTGGCAGCTCGGCCAGCTCAAGGCGGGGGACAAGGTGCGCTTCGTGCCGACGTCGCTGGCGCAGGCCCGCAAGCTGGCCTGCGCCGCGCTGCTGGACGAGCCGGAGGAGGCGGTATCCGAACAGGACCTGCTGTCTCCCATCGTCCTCGATATCGGCGCGGACGATACCCGTCTGGTCGCCCGTCTGGCGGGTGATACCCACTTGCTGCTGGAAATCGGCGCCGCCGAACTGGACCTGGTCCTGCGTTTCCGTGGCCATGCGCTGATGCAGGCGCTGGAGGCCAAGGCCCTGGCCGGCGTGATCGACCTGACCCCGGGCATTCGCTCGCTGCAGGTCCATTACCAGCCGGAGCGTCTGCCGCTTGGTCATCTGCTGGAAGTCGTGGCCGGTGAATGGCAGATGGTATGTGCTGCCAAGGACCTGCAAGTGCCGTCGCGCATCGTCCACCTGCCGCTGTCCTGGGACGACCCGGCCTGCCAGCTGGCCATCGAGAAATACATGACCACGGTGCGCAAGGACGCCCCTTGGTGCCCGAGCAACCTGGAGTTCATCCGCCGCATCAACGACCTGCCGAACCTCGACGAGGTGCAGCGCACGGTGTTCGACGCCAGCTACCTGGTCATGGGCCTGGGCGACGTCTACCTCGGCGCACCGGTGGCTACGCCGCTGGACCCGCGGCATCGCCTGGTCACCACCAAGTACAACCCGGCGCGCACCTGGACCGCGGAAAACTCCGTGGGTATCGGCGGTGCCTACATGTGCGTGTACGGCATGGAAGGGCCGGGGGGCTACCAGTTCGTCGGTCGCACCCTGCAGATGTGGAACCGCTATCGCGAGGTCGAGGCGTTCGACGGCAAGCCGTGGTTGCTGCGCTTCTTCGACCAGATCCGCTTCTACCCGGTCAGCGCCGGGGAACTGGAGCAGATTCGCCGTGATTTCCCGCTGGGTCGTTTCGACCTGGCGATCGAGCCGAGCCAGTTGCGCCTGGCCGACTACCAGCAGTTCCTGGCCGAGGAGGCGCCGAGCATCCAGGCCTTCCGCGACCAGCAGCAGGCGGCGTTCGCGGCCGAGCGCCAGCGTTGGATCGACAGCGGGCAGGCGCATTTCGAATCCACCGAGGCGGTGGCCGAGGTCGGTGAAGAGGCGCCACTGCCGGCCGGGCAGACCGGTGTGGAAAGCGCCATCGCCGGCAATCTCTGGCAGGTCCAGGTCGCTGTCGGCCAGCGCGTCGCGGCCGGGGAGGCGCTGGTGGTGCTGGAGTCGATGAAGATGGAGATACCGGTGCTGGCGCCGTGCGCCGGGGTCGTGCGGGAAGTACGGGTCGAGCCGGGCTCGGCGGTGCGTGCGGGGCAACGGGTGGTGGTACTGGAAGGAGGTGAGGCATGAAGGTGAATCTGCAACTGGATGCGCTGCGCAAGGGTTATGGCGCTGGTGAATACTCGGCGCGGGACCTGATTCTGGCGCTGCGCGAGCGAGCGGCGGAACTGAATCCGCGCTTCAACATGTTCATTCATCTGTTGAGCGTCGAAGAGCTGGAGCCGTATCTGGCGGCGCTGGACGGTGCTTCCCTGGAGAGCCTGCCGCTGTACGGTGTGCCCTTCGCGATCAAGGACAATATCGACCTCGCCGGCATCCCGACCACGGCCGCCTGCCCGGCATTCGCCTATGTACCGGAGCGTTCGGCCACGGTGGTCGAGCAGTTGATCAGGCTGGGTGCGGTGCCGCTGGGCAAGACCAACCTGGACCAGTTCGCCACCGGCCTCAACGGTACGCGCTCGCCTTATGGTGCCTGTATCAACAGCGTGCTGGAAGAGTATCCGTCGGGTGGTTCGAGTGCCGGATCGCCGCTGACCGTGGCGTTGGGGCTGACCAGTTTTGCCCTCGGCACGGACACCGCAGGCTCCGGCCGGGTACCGGCAGCGTTGAACAACCTGGTGGGTCTCAAAGCCAGTAAAGGATTGATCTCCACCGCTGGCGTGGTCCCGGCCTGCCGCACCCTGGACTGCGTGACCACCTTCACCGCCACCGCTCCAGAGGCCAGCCAGTTGCTGCAACTGCTGGCGGTGCAGGACCCGCGTGACGAGTACAGCCGGGCCAATGCCGGCTGGAACCTGGGCAGTGCTTTTGGCCGTGTGGGCAAATTCCGCTTCGGTGTGCCACGGGAGCAGGACCTGGAGTTCTTCGGCTGTCAGGAAGGCCCGGCGCTGTTCGCGGCAGCGGTGGAGCGCCTGCAGGCGCTGGGGGGCGAGGCGGTGACGCTGGATCTCTCACCGTTCCTCGAGGCCGCCCGGCTGCTGTACGAAGGCCCGTGGGTGGCCGAGCGCTACAGCGTGGTCGGCGAGTTGGCACGTACCCAGCCGGAAGCCGTGTTGCCGGTGATCCATGCGGTGCTGGCCAAGGCGCCGCAGGTCAGTGGTGTCGATACCTTCCGGGCCCATTACCGTTTGCAAGAGCTCAAAGCGGAATGCGACCGGCTGCTGGTCGGGCTGGAGTGCGTGCTCACTCCGACCATCGGTCGACCTGTGACCCTGGCCGAACTGGCCGAGGAACCGGTGCTGCGCAATGCCGAACTGGGTTACTACACCAACTTCATGAACCTGCTGGATTATGCGGCGGTCGCGGTGCCCAGCGGGATCATGGCGAACGGTTTGCCGTGGGGCGTCACCCTGTTCGGGCGGGCGTTTACCGATCAGTACCTGCTGAGTCTGGCGAGTGCTTATCAAGGTCTTGAAACGCCTGCCCGTGAAGCGCGCAACGATCAGGTCCGGGTTGTGGTCTGTGGTGCTCACCTGGAAGGGCTGGCGCTCAACTGGCAACTGAAGCAGCGTGGCGCGACGCTGGTCGAGGCGATCCGAAGCTCGCCGAATTACCGGTTGTATGCCCTGGCGGGCGGGCCTGTGCAGCGGCCGGGGATGGTGCGGGTTGCCAGTGATGGCGTGGCGATTGCGATGGAGGTCTGGCAGGTGCCGAGTGCCGCGCTGGGTGCGTTCCTCAGCGAGATTCCGGCGCCGTTGGGGCTGGGCAAGGTCGAGCTGGAGGATGGACGCTGGGAGACTGGCTTCGTCTGTGACGCCTACGGGCTTGAGGGAGCGCAGGACATCAGCAAGTGGGGCGGCTGGCGCGCCTGGTTGAAGTCGTAGTCAACATTCCGAAAGCGCACCGCAGACCCTGTGGGAGCTGGCTTGCCAGCGATGAGGCCGACAATGGCGATGATGTTTTCAGGTCGGGCCAAATCGCTGGCAAGCCAGCTCCCACAGGGTATGCGGCGCGCTCACCTAGAACGCTATCTCGTAACTGACAATAACCCGATTTTCATCCACCCCATCCTGCAGATTCGACCGCGCCGTCGCATTGCGCCACCTCAGCCCGAGGTTCTTCAACGGCCCGCTCTGGACCACATAGGCCAGGTCCGTGGTCCGTTCCCATTCATGCCCGTCCTCTCCGGCAGCCCGCAGCAACGCGGCCTTGCGCGTGGACACATGGCTGACATCGACGTCATCTCCCTTCACATAACGCAGGGTGAAGCTCAGCCCGGGAATCCCAAGCGCCGCAAAGTCATAGTCATACCGCGCATGCCAGGCCCGCTCGTCCTGCAGGGAGAAGGTATAGGCCTGCTGCTCGCTGAACAGGTAGGTATCGGTCCCCCCGAGATAGGCATAGGCCGTATCCCCGGCCACCTTCTGGTACCCGCCACTGATCCGGTGCCCGCCCAGCTGATAGCCGAAGTTGCTGCTGATCACCCGGTTATCCACTTCGCCGATCAGCTTCGCCCCGGTCTCCTGCGCGGTGAAGTGACGGATCTCGGTAAACACCTTGCCCGGCCCCAGCGGCAGCGAGTATTTCAGCCCAAGATAGGTACGCCGGTAGAAATCCTCCAGTTCGCTGGCGTGAGCGCTCAGGGTCAGCTCGGGCACCGGCTGGTAATCGACGCCGCCATAGGTGTAGCTGTCGCTATGGATCGCGGTGGACCAGGCACCCACCTGGGCCATGGTGGTCAGCTCTTCCGAATCCGCCGAGTCGCGTTGCTTGACCTTGTCGACCCGGCCAAGGTGGAAGGTGAAGTCGCCAAGGTCCCGGGAGGTCAGTTGCCCGCCATTGAAGTACTGCGGCAACAGCCGGCTGTTGTTCGAGGCGATCAGCGGCAGCACCGGATTCAGTCCGCCATAGCGCAGTTCACTTTTGGCGAAGCGCATCTTGGCGGTCACCAGCGTCTTCGAATAATCGTCCTCGGCACGGCCGTCGGCATTGCGCGGCAGCAACCCGGTGCCTGAACGATCCGGACTGGAATCCAGCTTGAGCCCGAGCATGCCAATGGCATCCACGCCGAAGCCCACCGGCCCCGAAGTAAAGCCTGACTGCCAGTTGACGATAAAACCCTGCGCCCATTCCTCACGTTTCGACTGGCTGGGAAACCCATCGCGGAAATCCCGGCTGAAATAGAAATTTCGCAGTTCCAGCTTGCCCTTGCCGTCGGCCAGGAAATCCGCCGAAGCCTGCGGCGCGAGCAGGGTGAAACCCAGACCCGCGCCCACGGCGCAAGCCCACCAGGAGGTGCTTGTTGTCATTGTTATTACCTTCAGGAGCGGGTCGGGCTGAAGACCTGCCCGACCACAGGGGAGGGCTCAGGCTTTCGCCGGGTTCTTCACGAACACCGCGATGAGCACGACGCAGCCGAGGATCAGCGGGACGATGGAGAGCATGCCCATGTAGCTGACCCCGGTCAGGTCGTTGACGAAGCCGACCATGGCCGGCGAGACGATGCCGCTCAACTGGCCGAGCGAGTTGATAGCTGCGGTGCCGGTGGCAATGCCCAGCCCGGAGAAGGTCGACTGGGGAATGGTCCAGAACACCGGGATGGCAATGAAGGTGCCGGCCGTCGCCAGGACCAGTGCCAGCATCAGCGCCACCGGATTGCCCGAGAAGCCGCAGGCGAGGATATAGCCGATGGCCGAGGCGACCATGCACCAGAGCAGGTAGCTCTTGCGGTCGCCGGTCTTGTCCGAGCGCCGGGTCACCACCAGCATGCCGATGCAGGCGACGATATAGGGCGAGGAACTGAGCAGCCCGACCGTCAGCAGGTCGTGCACCCCGGACATCTGGATCAGGTTGGGCATCCAGAAATTCAGGCCGTAGCTGGCGCTCTTGATGACGAAATAGATCAGCGCGAACACCCCGACCTCCCAGGTCAACAGCACCCGCCAGATCGAGCCGTGGCTGTTGCTGTCCGCCTTGCGATCGGCCTTGAGGTTTTCCTTGAGCTGGTGCTTTTCCTCCGGGCTCAGCCATTTCGCCGAGTCGATGTCCTTGTCCAGCTTCCACAGCACCGCCAGGCCGAGCAGCACGCAGGGCAGGCCGGAGAGCAGGAACAGCCAGTGCCAGCCGGCCAGCCCCAGCAGGCCGTCCATCTTGCCGAGGATCAGCCCGGCGGCCGGCGACCCTACCGCACCGGCCAGGGGCACGGCGAGGAACCACAGGCCGTTGATCCGCGCCAGGTAGCGCTTGGGGAACCAGCAGGCGAGATAGAAAAGGATCGCCGGGCCGAAGCCGGCCTCCATCACACCGATCAGGAAACGCAGGAAGTACAGGGTGTACTGGGTATAGGCGAAGACCAGGGCGGCGGTGGCCAGGCCCCAGGAAATCATGATCCGGCAGATCCACGCCGGCGCCCCGTACTTCTTCAGGCCCCAGCTGCTGGGCACTTCGAAGAGCACGTAGCCGATGAAGAACATGCTCGCCGCCAGGCCGTAGGCGGCGTCGCTCAGGCCCAGTTCGGCCTGCATCTGGGTCTTGGCGAAGCTGATGTTGATGCGGTCGAAATAGGAAAACAGGAAGCAGATGATCGCCAGCGGCATGATCCGCCAGGCCACCCGGCGGTACAGCAGCAGTTCGTTGAGGCGTGCAGAGGCGTGTGGAATGTCCAGCGCCGTCGAGGACGTGGTCATGGTGTTCTCCATTCTTGTAATTGTGCGGAGAGTGTTTGCCGCCTGCGTGGGCGGCGGGTTCAGGTCAGGCGATGCGGATCAGGGTCCGCTTGTGGATCTGTGCACGCTCCACATAATCATGGGCGTTCTTGTGGAAGCTGCTGATGCTTTCGTCGGTGAGTTCCCTCACTACCTTGGCCGGCACGCCGAGGATCAACGAGTTGTCGGGGTAGACCTTGCCTTCGGGAACCACTGAGCCGGCGCCGACCAGGCAGTTCTTGCCGATCACCGCGCCATTGAGGATCACCGACTGGATGCCGATCAGGCTGCCGTCGCCGATCTGGCAACCGTGCAGCATCACCTGGTGGCCGATGGTCACGTCATTGCCGACCCGCAGCGGGAAGCCCGGATCGGTATGCAGCACCGCGCCTTCCTGGACATTGCTGCCGGCACCGATCTCGATCAGTTCGTTGTCGCCACGCAGCACCGCCTGGGGCCAGACACTGGCGCCCTGGCCGAGGGCCACCTTGCCGATCACCGTGGCGTCCTCGGCCACGTAGACGCTGTCGTGCAGTTCCGGCCGCTGGCCGTCGTATTCATAGATCGCCATCTTGCAGTCCTCGTTCTTATTGTTCGCTGCGCAGCACGCCGGCATCGCGCAGGCGGGCGATTTCGTCATCGCTGTAGCCGAGATCGCGCATCACCGTGAGGGTGTCTTCGCCGATCCGCGCGATGGGGCGGCGTGGTCCCAGGCGTTCGCCATCGAGGGAGAAGGGCAGCAGGGGCATCTCGGTATGGCTGCCGTCTTCCAGCTCCAGGCGGGCGAGGCCGCCGCTGTGGATCAGGTGCTCGTCGTCGAACAGTTCTTCCGGACGGCGGATCGGCGCGAAAGGAATGCCGTTGGCTTCCAGTTGCGGTGCCAGTTCCTGCGCATCGAGGGTGGCGAAGATCTCCGCCAGGTGGGCCAGCAGGCGCGGGCGCTGCAACACCCGGTCGTTGTTGGTGGCCAGGGTCGGATCGTTCATCAGCGCTTGCTGGCCGAGCAGGGTGCACAGGGTGCGCCACTGACCGTCGCCGGTGGCGGCGACGAACATCTGCTCGCCGCCGGCAAAAACGAACACGTCATAGATGGCCCAGGCACTGATGCGGTTGGGCATCGGTGCCGCCGCC
Source organism: Pseudomonas putida (assembly GCF_001941965.1). GTDB lineage: Bacteria > Pseudomonadota > Gammaproteobacteria > Pseudomonadales > Pseudomonadaceae > Aquipseudomonas > Aquipseudomonas putida_L. The sequence continues at coordinate 13,747 of NZ_MKZO01000039.1, forward strand.
TCGCCGGTGACCACGTATTGCTGCATATGCTGGGCGGCCAGCAGCACGCAGTTCTCGTACAGCGCGCTTTGCACCTCGCGGCCCTGGCCGCTGCGCTGGCGCTCGAACAGCGCGGCGAGCACGGCAATGGCGCCGAACATGCCGCCCATGATGTCGTTGACCGAACTGCCGGCGCGCAGTGGCCGGCCCACCGGCCCGGTCATATAGGCCAGGCCGGCCATCATCTGCACCACTTCGTCGAGGGCCAGGCGCTTGTCGTAGGGCCCGGCGAGAAAGCCCTTGTGGGTGGCATAGATCAGCCGCGGATTGCGGGCTTTCAAGGCGCTGTAGCCAAAGCCCAGGGCGTCCATGCGCCCGGGCTTGAAGTTCTCGATGAACACATCGGCGCTGTCCAGCAGCTTGAGCACCGCATCGCGGCCCTCGGGCGTCTCGACATCCACCGCCAGGCTCTGCTTGTTGCGGTTGAAGGTACGGAAGAAGCCGGCGCCGGCACCGAGCAGGCGGCGGGTGCCGTCGCCCTTGAGCGGTTCGACCTTGATCACCTCGGCGCCGAGGTCGGCGAGGATCATCCCGCAGGTGGGGCCCATGACCATATGGGACATTTCCACGACGCGCACGCCGTCGAGTGGCAACTGTTGCATGGTGGTTTCCTCAGGCGGAGGGGGCGACGAAGTTCTTCGGCAGGCCGGCGCGGGCGATATAGCCGTACAGCGGCTCGCCGGGCAGGGCGCGGCTGAGCAGCTCGCGACTGGCGATCAGGCGCTGCAGGTCGATGCCGGTGGCGTAGCCCATGCTCTGCAGCATGAACACCAGGTCTTCGGTCACGGTATTGCCCGAGGCGCCGGGGGCGAAGGGGCAGCCGCCGAGGCCGGCGAGGGAGGCGTCCACCTCGGTGATACCGTGCTGCACTGCCACCAGGCTGTTGGCCAGGGCCAGGCCGCGGGTGTCGTGGAAGTGTGCGGCTTGCAGCTTCGCGCCGGCGATCTCGCGGACCGCATCGATGGTCTCGCCGACCTGGCCCGGGGTGGCGTAGCCGGTGGTATCGCCGAGGGAAATCTGTTCGCAACCGGTTTCCAGCACGCGACGGACCAGGGCGCACAGGTCGGCCAAGGGCACTTCGCCCTGGCGGGTGCAGCCGAAGGCGGTGGACATGCCGGCGACCATGATGACGTTGTCGCGCCCGCTGCTGCTGCGCAGGTCGCACATGCGGGCGAATTCCTCGACCATCTCTTCCGGGGAGCGGCGCACGTTGGCCTGGCTATGGGCGGCGCTGACCGAAATGGGCGCGACGATGCGCTGGGCGCCGGAGGCCAGGGCATTCTCGGCGCCGCGCAGGTTGGGGGCGAGCACGGTGACGTTCAGGTCCGGGTAGGTCAGGGCATGGGCGACCACTTCAGCGGCGTCGGCCATCTGTGGCAGCAGGCGGGGGGGGACGAAGGAGGCGACTTCCATATGGCGCACGCCGGCGGCGTAGGCCTGGTCGATCCAGCGTTTCTTGTCGTCGGTGGGCATGATGCTCTGCAGGCTTTGCAGGCCATCGCGCATGCCGACTTCATTGATGATTATTCTTGTCATGGCATCTCTCGCGGGGTGATCTTGCCGCCTAAGGTAGGCAGGGGGCGGGCGGGGGAAAAGACGTCTTTGGCGGGGGTATCCATCGTGGATGGCGATGGATCGATGCGGCTTGCACAGAACCCTGTGGGAGCTGGCTTGCCAGCGATTTGGCCCTATCTGACAACATCGTTGCACAGGCCGGCCCCATCGCTGGCAAGCCAGCTCCCACAGGGGGCGATTCAGCCAGCTATGTCGGCATCTCCGCCAACAGATGATTCAACAACCGCCGCGCCGAAGGTGACAGCGCCTCCTGGTCACGCACGCAGATCACGAACTCCCCCTTGGCCCAGGCATCGGTCAGCGGAATCACCTTCAACCCGAACATCGCCGCATAGCGCGTCACTGCTTCCCGCGGCAGGATGGTCTGGGCCAATCCGGCCTGGACCAGCCGGTAAGCCGCATCGAACGACGACACATGGGCGCGGATGCGCAGCTCCCGGCCCAGTTCCTGGGCGGTGTTCTGCATGAAACTGTTGAGGGTGGCGAAGGCCGAGTGGCCGATATGCTCGTAATCGAGGGTCTCGCCGAGGGTAATGCTGCTGCGCCCGGCCAGCGGATGCCGCTCGTTGACCACCAGCGCCAGGTGATCGCGCCGGTAGGGGATGAATTCCAGCTCGCTGGTGGACACGGTCTTTCGGCAGATCCCCAGGTCGGCCTGGCCCTCCAGCACACCGCGCACCACATCGAAGCTGAAGCGCTCCTCCACATCCACGCGGATATTCTCGTTGGCCATCATGAACGATGACAGCGACTCGGGGAGGAACTCCATGATCGACGAGATATTCGCGTGAACCTTCACATGCCCCCGCGCACCCTCGGCGTACTCGCTGATTTCCCCCTGCAGGCGCTCCATGCTCAGCATCAGTTGCCGGGCATGGCGCAACAGCGCCTGGCCGGCCGGGGTCGGCGTCACCCCGCGCTTGCTGCGGCGCAGCATCGGCACGCCAAGGTCGGCCTCGATATCGGCGATGCGCTTGCTCACCGCCGACGGCGCAATGAACTCGCGCTCGGCGGCGCGGGCGATGGTGCCTTCCTCGCAGACCGCGATGAACAGGCGCAGGGAGATCGGGTCGATGTGCCACATGTGGGGAGGCCTTGTGCTTGTGTAGGCCGGGGCAGGATACGCAGGCCGCCGAGACCTGGGCAACCAGAACGGCAGGAGCGCCGCGGACCCTGTGGGAGCTGGCTTGCCAGCGATAGCGACGGTGAATTCACCTAAGTCATCGCTGGCAAGCCAGCTCCCACAGGGTGATGTGGTGTACTTGAGATGGCTACATCCGATCCACATCCACGATCGCCTGGGCAAACGCCCGTGGCGCTTCCTGCGGCAGGTTATGCCCCACGCCGCCCTCGATCAGGCGGTACTCGTACTTCCCGGTATAGCGCTTGGCATACGCCTCGGCCGGCGGGTGCGGCGCGCCATTGGCGTCACCTTCCAGGGCAATGCTCGGCACCGTGATCGCGGGGAAGCCGGCGAGCTTTTTCTCGATGGCGTCATAGCGTGCCTCGCCCTTTTCCAGGCCCAGCCGCCAGCGGTAGTTGTACACCGACACCGCAACATGGTCCGGGTTGGCCAGCGCCGCGGCACTGCGGTCGTAGGTGGCATCGTCGAACTGCCACTGCGGCGAGGCGGTCTTCCAGATCAGTTTGGCGAAGTCTTGGGTGTTCTGCGCATAGCCTTCGCGACCGCGCTCAGTGGCGAAGTAGAACTGGTACCACCATTGCAACTCGGCAGCCGGAGGCAACGGTTTTTTGCCGAGTTCCTGGCTGCCGATCAGGTAGCCGCTGACCGCCACCAGCGCCTTGACCCGCTCCGGCCACAGCGCCGCGACAATGTCCGCGGTCCGTGCACCCCAGTCGTAACCGCCGAGTACCGCGCTCTTCACCTGCAGTGCATCCATGAAGGCGATCAGGTCCTCCGCCAGCGCCGCCGGCTGGCCGTTGCGCAGGGTCTTCGGCGAGAGGAAGCGGGTTTCGCCATAGCCCCGGGCATAGGGGATCAGCACCCGGTAACCCTGTTCGGCGAGCGCTGGCGCGACATCCGCGTAGCTATGGATGTCGTAGGGCCAGCCGTGCAGCAGGATCACCACCGGGCCATCGGCCGGGCCGACCTCGGCATAGGCGACATCCAGCAGTCCGGCCTTGATGTGCTTGAGCGGGCCGAGGGTCGTGTGGCTGCCGGCGACAATCGGGACGATCTGCGGCGTGCTGGCCTGATCGGCATGGACGGCACCCAGCAGGCCCAGGTGCAGGGCGGTGGCGGCGAAGATCGAGGTGAGGGTGTTCATGGTCAGGCTCCTTCAGTGAGTGGTTTTGGCTTCGGCCAGCAGTTCTTCAATGACGTGTTCCTGGGTGGCATAGGCGCCCTCGCCGAAGTGGGCGTAGCGCACCTGGCCCGTGGCATCGATCAGGTAGTGGGCGGGCCAGTACTGGTTGGCGAACTGGCGCCAGATGGCGTAGTCGTTGTCGATCGCCACCGGGTTGGTGATGCCGAGCTTCTGCACCTGCTTGCGCACGTTGGCCGGGACCCGCTCGAAGGGGTATTCCGGGGTATGCACGCCGATCACCACCAGGCCGTCCTTGCCGTAGCGCTCGGCCCATTGCTTCACATAGGGCAGGGTGCGCTGGCAGTTGATGCAGTCGAAGGTCCAGAAATCCACCAGCACCACCTTGCCGCGCAGGGCTTCGGCGCTGAGTTCAGGGGAGTTGATCCACTCCACGGCACCGCCCAGCGAGGGCATTTTTCCCTTGGGCGAGAGGTCCGGTTCGGTGGCGGCCTGGGCCTTGGCGATCAGGCGGTCGAGGGCCGTGGAGACCGACTTCAGCACCTGCTGCTCGACCCGGTTGGACAGTTGCGACGAGGTGTCCGCCAGCAGGCTGCGGGTACCGCCGCTGGCGATCCCGACCGCGGCCAGCAGCACCACCACGCCGGTACCGCGGCGCAGCCATTCGAGGGTTGGCAGGGACAGCCGCAGCCGCCGGCTCAGGCCCTTGCCGGCGAGGATCAGCACGCCCAAGGACACCGCGCTGCCCAGGCCATAGGCGAGCAGCAGCAGGCTGGTCTGGACATTCGGCCCGGCGAGCATGGCACCGCTGAGGATCAGGCCAAGGATCGGTCCGGCACAGGGCGCCCAGAGCAGGCCGGTGGCGACACCGATCAGCAATGAAGCCAGCGGACCCGAGGCCGACGCCCTGGGTGCGATCCGGTTGCCCAGGGCCACGAAGGGCCTGGCCAGCCAACTGCCGAGGCGCGGCGCCAGCAGCGACAGGGCGAACAGCATCAGCACCGCCAGGGCCAGGAAGCGGCCACCGGTATTGGCCTTGACCACCCAGTCGCTGCCGACCACCGCCAGGCTCGAGACGGCAGCGAAAGTCAGGACCAGGCCGCCGAGGGTCAGCAGGATCGACGTGCGGCTCTGCCCGCCACGGGCGAAGACGAAGGGCACGACGGGCAGGATGCAGGGACTGAGGACGGTCAGCAGGCCGCCCAGGAAGGCAATGATCAACATGGCGTTCTCCGGTTGCGAGGGGGAGGGCGCCGCTCCGCAGATTGGCGCTTGCCAGGCATTTCACGCCGCCGAGGTATCCGGGATGTGTCGATCCACGGCCTTTGCTGTCGCTTTTGGTATCTGTGTACCGTCCTGATACAAAACCCTACAAAGGCTGCTGCCAGCCCCGGGGCGTCTCGCTAGACTCAGCGCACCTCCCGCTGAGCAAGGCCACTGCAATGGACTCCAACGCTGATCACGTGCTGATCGTCGACGACGACCGCGAAATCCGCGAACTGGTGGGCAACTACCTGAAGAAGAACGGCATGCGCACCACCCTGGCCGCCGATGGCCGGCAGATGCGCAGTTACCTTGAAGCCGGCCAGGTCGACCTGATCATCCTCGACATCATGCTCCCCGGCGACGATGGCCTGGTGCTCTGTCGCGAACTGCGCGCCGGCAAGCACCGCGCCACGCCGGTATTGATGCTGACCGCGCGGGACGACGAGACCGACCGCATCATCGGCCTGGAAATGGGCGCCGACGATTACCTGGTCAAGCCGTTCTCGGCCCGCGAGCTGCTGGCGCGGATCAACGCCGTGCTGCGACGCACGCGGATGCTGCCGCCGAACCTGCAGGTCAGCGAGCAGGCGCGCTTGCTTGAGTTCGGCACCTGGCGCCTGGACACCACGGCGCGCCACCTGCTCGATGCACAGGACACCGTGGTCGCCTTGAGCGGGGCCGAATACCGCTTGCTGCGGGTATTCCTCGACCATCCGCAGCGGATCCTCAGTCGCGACCAGTTGCTCAACCTGACCCAGGGCCGCGACGCTGACCTGTTCGACCGCTCCATCGACCTGATGGTCAGCCGCCTGCGCCAGCGCCTGCTGGATGACGCGCGCCAGCCGGCCTATATCAAGACGGTGCGCAGCGAAGGCTATGTGTTCAGCTTCCCGGTGCGCCTGGTCGGAGCCGGCTCATGAAGCGCTGGCCGCGCAGCCTGGCCTCGCGCCTGTCGCTGATCTTCCTGGCCAGCCTGATCCTCGCCCATGGCCTGTCGTTCGGCCTGCAGACCTTCGAGCGCTACAGCAGCGCCCGGACCCTGATGCTGAGCAACTTCGAGCAGGACATCGACACCTCGGTGGCGATTCTCGAACGCCTGCCGGCGGCGGAGCGCCCGGTCTGGCTGCCGCGCCTGCAGCGACCGAACTACAGCTACCAACTGGACCAGGGCGAAGCGGGCATCGAGATGACCGACGAACCGGCCTCGGTGCAATCGATCAAGACCACCCTGGGCGCGCACTACGCCTTGAGCTTTCGCGATATTCCCGACATCCGCCCGCATTACCAGGCCCACCTGCGTTTCGCCGATGGCCAGCCGCTGACCATTGATGTGCGGCCGTCGATCATGCCGTTGTCGCCGTGGTTGCCGGTGCTGTTGCTCGGGCAGCTTGCCCTGTTGTTGATCTGCACCTGGCTGGCGGTACGCACGGCGATGCGCCCGCTTGCCCACCTGGCCAGCGCCGTGGAAAACCTCGACCTCAACCAGCAAGGCCAGCGTCTGGAAGAACAGGGCCCGAGCGAGGTGGTGCAGGCTGCCGTAGCCTTCAACCGCATGCAGGAGCGGATCGCCGCTTATGTGAAGGAGCGCGTGCAACTGCTCGCCGCCATCTCCCACGACCTGCAGACGCCGATCACCCGGATGAAGCTGCGGGTCGAGTTCATGGACGACTCGGCGGACAAGGACAAGCTCGCCAGCGACCTTGAGGAGATGCGTCACCTGGTCAAGGAGGGCGTGGCCTATGCCCGCAGCACCGAGCCTTCGACCGAGGCGCGGAGCCGGATCCGCTTGAAGGCGTTTCTCGACAGCCTGGTGTTCGACTACCGCGATGTCGGGCGGGCGGTGGAACTGCTGGAAACCGGCGATCTGCTGGTCAGCAGCCGGCCGCAGGCGTTGCGTCGGCTGCTGACCAACCTGATCGACAACGCCCTCAAGTTTGGTGGTGAAGCGTGGGTGCGGGCGGTCGGGGAGGGGGAGGCCGTGTCGATCCAGGTGCTGGACAACGGGCCGGGGGTTCCCGAGGAACTGCTGGGGGAAGTGGTGAAGCCGTTCTACCGCCTGGAAAGCTCGCGTAACCGGGATACCGGTGGTACGGGATTGGGCCTGGCGATTGCGGCGCAGCTGGCGGTGAGCCTGGGGGGAGAGCTGCGTTTGGGCAATCGGCAGGAGGGTGGCTTGTGTGCCGAGGTGAGATTGCCCTTGGTCTAGTGTCTCTCCTCAGGGCCTCCCACAGTGTCCGCGGCGCACGCAGAACCTGTGGGAGCTGGCTTGCCAGCGATGAGGCCCGGGAGGACAGCACAACTCGACGCAGACTACGCATTTGCAAAGAAGTTCCAGTAACAGCAGTTCGATGAACATTTTGCCGATGACCGGCGCTATGTGATTGCCATCATCCAGCCACTTGGTATGCCATCAGGTTAGTTGTACGACAAGGTCTCCGGGCCTATCCAGGCAGACCCGGGAATGAATTTCACATTTTGATACATCCACTCACATGAGTGATTCGAAATGGCTATAAGGCCATTCAGTTGGGTTCTATCTTTGGTTGTAAGCTGGCATTCGGGTGATAGCGGAAAGGCATAACCTCCAAATGGAGGTGCCATCATTAAGCTATCAACTATCTGTTCGAAGCCACGCATCTTTGCACCCTAAGGCGAGTTACCTGCTGGCCAGGCCGGCTCACAGTGGCTGATGACTGCCACCCCCGTAATCATTGCTCCGCGTCGTTTTTGTGATGCGCTTCACATTATTTAGCAGGTGACTTCGGAGCGAATCGGGCGTGATTCAACGGTGCTCTTTTTCGGCGCTCGACGTTCGTAACTGACCAATGGAATGCGATGTTCCCTTGAGTTTTTTCTCGCCGAACCCGACTCTCAGGTCGTCAATATACCCGGACTTTTTCTCTATTTTAATTTGTTCTAATAGGTTCGCAGTTTTCTGTTCGGGTTTTTCTCTGAAATTTATTTTGGTTTATTTGTATCGGCTCTCTTTTGGTTGTTAACTTTCCTGCTGATACCCGTATACTTTTATCTGCGTTTCCTAGATGCGATTTATATGGGTGCCTCATCGAATACGTTTTCTGCTCGTATCCAAAAGTATAACTTCCGGCATTTTGCCTGGTGCGCAAAATATTTGCGAAGCAGCCTTTCGCCGCTGTGAATCCCTTATCCTGCAAGGGCTGCGGGCAGGGTTCTGACCCATTGGTCGATTATTTTGCGCACTTATGAAAGTTGCACTTCGTCGCGTCAAACCCTCGGCGTCAAAAAATATCAGCAACTTGCCGTTGACCGTTATTGCTAACGGCGCTATTAATGCGCCAACTCTACCCAGACCATGCTATTGGTCGTGACTGCGACGGACTTGCGGGGGGAGTGGCAAACTACTTTGCGTGCAAGCTTCCTCGAAGCCGCTTGTGTGTGCCCAACTAAGAAAATGAAGTGGCTGACTGTTTTTCGGCCAGGGCCTCGTATGCCCGAAACAATGCAAACGGTTTACCAAAGGACTGTTCGTCGCCCTGTTTTGGGGCGTCGCTCGAGTGTGCTTAATCGCTAGAGAAACAACGATGCCGGATGTATCACGACGCTCGACACACCTGTCCCGCGCAACCTCCTCGCCAATAACTGACAGCAAGGTTCCCATGTTCAATTCCCCCGTACCGGCGAAGGCGCTGCTGTGCTCCCTCGGTTTTGCCGTGATGACAGCCAATGCCGCGATGGCCAGCGAAAGCGCGGCCCCGGCCACTCCGGCCCAGGCCTCCCAGAGCCGGGTGATGGTCAAGGCCGTCGAGTTCAGCGGTAACCGCACCTTCACCAGCGAGCAGCTCAGCGCGCAGATCGCCAACGACATTGGCCGGCCCATGAGCCTGGTCGAGATGAAGGCCCTGGCTGCCAAGATCGAGGCCTACTACCAGGCCGCCAACTACCGCCTGGTCAAGGTGGTGGTCCCGGCCCAGGACTTCGCCAACGAGCCGGCCCTCAAGCTGGTGGTGCTGGAAGGCTGGCTGGGCAATGTCCAGGTCACCGGCGCCAAGCGCTTCACCCCGGAACAGGTGCACGACGCCCTGACCGCCGGCGGCGTGGTCGAAGGCAAGCCGTTCACCCTTGAGCAGGTCGAGCGCGCGCTGACCCACCTGAACCGCCTGTCCGGCATCGAAGTCAGCTCGACCCTGCAGCCTGGCGTGCAGACCGGTTCCACCGACCTGGTGGTCGACGTCACCGAGGCGCCGCGCATCCAGGGCGCCATGGAAATCAACAACTACGGCAGCAAGGACACCGGCGAAACCCGCCTGATGCCGAGCCTGAAGTTCGCCAACCTGACCGGCCACGGCGACGAAGCCAACGTCCTGGCCCTGACTTCGGTCGGCGACGGCGACCTGTGGTACGGCTACGTCGACTACAGCTTGCCGCTCAACGCCCAGGGCACCAAGGCCCGCGCCTACTTCTCGAAAGGTAACGTCGACGTCGGCAACACCTATCGCGTGCTGGAGATCGAGGGTGACAACCAGAGCTGGGGCCTGGGCGTGTCCCAGGACTTCGTGCGTTCCGCGCGCAGCATCGTCACCGCCGAAGCCTGGCTGGAATCCCAGGACCTGGAGCAGAGCATCCTCGGCGTGCGTACCGCCGAAGACAAGATCCGCAAGCTGCGCTTCAGCCTGAACCTGGACAACTCCGACCTGTACGGCCGCACCCTGGCCACCGCCGGCCTGCACTACGGCCTCGGCGAAGCCCTGGGCGGCATGGACGACGACTCGCTGATGTCCAGCCGCGCCGCCGCCAAGGCGGACAACAAGTTCACCAAGTTCACCTTCGACGTGGCTCGCCTGCAACAGATCACCCCGCGTTTCCTGGTGATCCCGCGCATCGCCGGCCAGTACTCGCTGGATTCGCTGGTCTCCAGCGAGCAGTGGGGCGTCGGTGGTTTCAACTCGGTGGTCGGCCACGCGCCTTCCACCTACTCGGGCGACCACGGCTTTACCGCCAGCCTCGAGGGCCGTTATTCGCTGTTCAAGGACAACGACCGCTACCAGGCCACTGCGCGCCTGGACCACGGTCAGGTCTGGTTGAAGGACCCGCTGGTCGGCCAGGACGACCATCAGGACCTGAGCGGTGCCGCCATCGGCCTGCTGGCCCGGCCGATCGACAGCGTCGACCTGCGCGTCGATTTCGGAGTGCCGATCGGTGACAAGACCGAAGACAGCTCCTACGTCTACGCCCAGGCCCGCTATCGCTTCTGAGCCCCGGAAACCACACCCCATTTGCACAGGTAAGTACTTATGTCCCGCAAGAAGAAAGGCACACAGAGATTCATCAAGGCGGTTTCGGTTTCCGTCATCGGCGCGACCAGTTCGGTTGCCCTGGCAGGCCCGACCGGCGGCGTCGCGGTGCAGGGCGGCATCAGCATCGGCACCATGAACAACAACGAGCTGGTGATCACCCAGGCCCTGCAGAAGGGCATCATCAACTGGACCGATTTCAGCATCGACGCGGGCGAACTGGTGCGCTTCGCGCAGAACGCCGGTAACGACTCGATCACCCTGAACCGGGTGCTGGGCAGCCAGGTCTCGAACATCCAGGGCGCCCTGCAGGCCAACGGCAACATCTTCCTGATCAACCCCAACGGTATCGTCTTCGGTGCCGGCTCCCAGGTCGACGTGGCCGGCCTGCTGGCCACCACCTTCGACGTCACCGACCAGAGCTTCATCGACGGCGGCCAGCTGAACTTCGCCCAGGTCGCCGGCAAGGACCTGGCCAGCGTCGCCAACCAGGGCACCATCACCGCGGGTAGCGGTGGTTTCGTCTACCTGGTCGCGCCAAAAGTCGATAACTCCGGCTTCGTCATCGCCAACGTCGGCCGCGTGACCATGGCCGCCGGTGACCGCTTCACGGTCAACCTGCAAGGCAGCAACCTGATCAACTTCAGCGTCAGCGCCGACACCCTGGCCGCCGCCACCGGCAACGACCTGACCGGCGTCAAGAACAGCGGCACCGTGACCGCCCAGACCGTGCTGATGCAGGGCAACTCGGCCAGCGGCCTGATGAGCTCGGTGGTCAACAACAGCGGCATCATCGAAGCCACCGACCTGACCATCGAAGCGGGCGACATCGTCCAGAACAACGTGATCAAGGGCGTCGGCACCGCAGCGGCGACCACCGCGACCCTGACCGCCGGCAAGACCATCACCACCGGCGCCAACAGCTCGACCCGCGCCGGTACCCTGAACCTCAGCGTGAAGGACGAAGGCGCCTCGATCGGTTCCGAAGAAGGCGCGCTCACCGTCGATGCCGACGTGCTCAACGCTTCCTCGCAAAGTGGCAACGTGCTGGTCACCGACGTCAGCGGCGGCGTCGCCCTGGGCGACGTCAAGGCCGGTACCCCGGCAGCTGGCGGCAGCGTGGTGATCACCGCGCAGAACGGTTCCATTACTTCTGCGGACACCTCCAAGGCCAACGTCACCGGCTACTCGGCCAAGCTGGTCGCCGACGGCGCGGTCGGCAGCGACAGCACCGCGGTCAACACCAAGGTCGGCGTGCTCTCTGCCTCGACCCAGAACGGCGGCATCAACGTCAAGAACGACGGCGCGCTGATCCTTGGCGACGTGGTCGCCCGCGAGCAGATCACCATCAACGGCCAGTCCTCGGTGTCCGGCGCGGTGGACAACAGCGGCGCGATCACCCTGAGCAACGGCAGCACCGGGACCAAGAACGTCAAGGTCCAGGCCAGCGAAGGCGTGATCCTCACCGGTACCGTCTCGGCCACCAACGGCCTGAGCGTCACCTCCGACACCGGCAGCATCCTTGCCGCCCAGGCCGGCACCTCGCTGGTCGGTCGTAGCGTCAACCTGTCCGCCGGTGGCGAGATCGGTGACGCCGCCCAGTCCCTGAGCACCCAGAGCAACACCGTCAACGCGGCGGCCGGCAACGGCGGCGTGTACCTGAGCGAAAGCAACGGCCTGACCGTCGGCACCATCACCGCTGCCGGCACCGACAACAACGTCGTGCTCAACGCTACCCAGGGCAACATGACCATCGGCAGCCTCACCGCCACCGGCGGCGCCGTGACCCTGAATGCCGACAACGGCAGCATCATCTCCGCCAGCGGCTCGACCACCAACGTCACCGCCAAGGACCTGACTGCTTCGAGCAAGTCCGGCATCGGTACCTCGGCGAAGAAGCTGGGCACCAGCGTCGATACCCTGACCGCCACTACCACCGCCGCCCAGGCCGGCGTCTACGCGACCAACGACAAGGCCCTGAGCGCACTGTCGGTAACCACCCCGAACGGTGACACCAACGTCGCCTTCACCGGTGGCTCGCTGGTCTACAGCCGCACCCTCGGCACCCTGACCCTGAACCGCACCCAGGCGCTGGACCTGTCCTTCGCCAACACCGCCGCCGGCCTGAAGCTCAATGGCATCGACGCCGGTGCCGACAAGAACGTGTCCCTGACCGCCGCCGGTGATATCACCCAGGGCAGCGGCAGCGTGGTCGGCAAGGACGTGGTCATCGACGCATCCGGCAGTGTCGGCGCCGTTGGTACGGCCCTGGCCACCCAGGCCAGCAGCCTGAACGTGACCAGCCGCAATGGCACCGTCAACCTCGCCAACACCTCCAGCGACCTGACCCTGACCGCCAAGGCCAACGCCACCAACGGCGCGATCACCGCGACCCAGACCGGCAACCTCGCAGTCAACTCGGTCATCGCCAAGAAAGCCGTGGACCTCAGCGCCGGTGGTGCCGTGACCACTGCCGCCGACGCCGTGGGCACGCCGATCTCGGCCGGCTCGCTGAACGTTACCGGTGCCTCCATCGGCACCAGCAGCAAGGCCCTGTCCAGCCAGGTAGCTGGCGGCGCAGTGAACCTGACCGCCACCGGCGGCGACGTGAACTTCTCCAACAGCGGCGCCATCAGCCTGCTGGACGTGCTTGCCTCCAGCGGCAAGATCGCCTTCCAGAACGCGGGTGACACCGTGGTTGGCCAACTGCAGGCCAGCGGCACCATCGACTTCAAGGTCACCGGCAACGTCACCGACGGCAACGGCAGCGCCGCCAACTTCATCACCAGCGGCCTGACCGCGGCGGTGAAATCCTTCGGTACCAGCGGCGACGCCCTGGAAATCCAGGTCGACAACCTGGTGATCGACGCCGCCAACGGCGGTATCTACGCACGCCAGAGCAACGGCAACCTGTTGTCCCTGGTCCAGGTCACCAGCGGTGGCACCGGCAGCGACATCCAGATCGACGCCGATGGCTCCATCAAGCTGGGTAACGTCGATGCCGGCGGCAACAACGTCAAGATCGCTGCCGGTGGCAGCATCGAAGATGGCCGTACCGACCGCAGCAAGGCCAACGTCGTCGCCCGCTCGCTGGACATCAGCGCGCCGAACGGCATCGGCCAGCAGGGTGACCTCGCCCTGGACGTCAGCTTCCTCTCCGCCGCAGGCGGCAGCGCGGGCGTGACCGCGACCAACGCCGGCGCGGTGGCCGTGGACGCCAGCTCCCTGACCGGCAAGGGCACCAGCGCGATCAACATCGTCGCTACCGCCATCACCATCCTCGACAACAACGGCGGCACCATCACCATGGATGGCGGCTCGCTGGTGCTGAAGGCGACCTCGGGCAACATCGTCTTCCTCAACCAGAACGACACCATCTACCTGCCGGGTGGCGGCAGCATCACCCTGATCGCCACCTCCAAGGCCAGTTCCCAGGTCCCTGGCTACGACGGCGTGATCATCGCCGGCAACCTGAAGACCGACGGCGGCAACATCACCCTGCAGGCGCAGTCGAACATCACCATCGGCATGCTCGATGCCGGCAGCACCGGCAACGTCACCGTGGCCTCGGCCGGCGGCGTGATCCTCGACGGCAACGGTACTGCGCAGAACATCCGCGGCAATAACGTCAGCCTGACTGCCAGCACCCCGAGCGAGCACACCGCCGAGCTGACCCGTGACACCGCCATCGCCGAATACTCGGCGCGCGACGCGGAAGCGGCGGCCAAGCTGCTGCAACTGAACATCCTGATCCAGCAACTGAAGGACTACGAGGCGCTGGTCACCTCGGCGACCCTGCAGAACAGCCTGGCCGAACTGACCCAGCGTCTGTCCGAGATCAACGCCAACGCCCAGGCGGCCAAGGTCGACAGCATGTCCGCCAAGGCCGACGCGCTGAACACCGCGCTGAACGCTGCCACCGTGGTGCGCAACGCCGCCGCCGTGATCGCCGGTGCCGCCCAGGCCGTGCCGTTCTCCGGTGACGCCGGTGCCGACGCCGCCTTCGCCGTGGTCGACCTGGTGATGTCCGCCGCTTCCCTGGCCCTGGACAGCTACGAGCGCTACAGCCTGGCGCCGCAGCAGGACCTGCTGGTCGAGCTGAACAACACCCTGGACGTGGCCAACGCTGCGGTCTACACCGCCGCCACCAACCTGGCGACCACCACCCAGATCCGCGACACCACCGCGACCTCCAAGGCCACGGCCGATCTCGCCGTGTTCAAGGCCAACACTGCCCGCGACGCCGCCCTCCAGGTGCGCAAGCAGGCCGTGGCCGCCTACGACCTGAACCAGCAGATCGACAGCTCCGCCGACAAACCGCTGGGCATCACCGCCAATCGCCTGGACATCAACAACGGCGGGGTCATCGACTCCAGCCTGTACCTGAACTCCACCGGCAGCCTGGGCCTGGGTGACATCACCGTCGCCGCCGGCGAGAAGATCGTCGCCGAAGCCACCGGCAACGTCGGCGTGGTCGGTACCGTCAACAGCAACACCTCCATCAGCCTCAAGGCTGGCCAGGCCATCCTCGGCCAGGGCGGTGTGCTGGTCACCCCTGACCTGAAAATGGTCGCCGGCAACGGCATCGGTGCCCTGCAAGCGGTCAACACCAAGACTGACCGTGTTGCAGCGGACGCCGGCAACAGCGGTGTGGCCATCGTCAACGCCAATGGCGGCGCACTGCTGACCATCGGTACCCAGGGCGCGGTCAAGGGCATCACCGGTGCCGGCGATATCAGCGTCACCACCGATGGCTCGCTGAAGATCGACCAACTGGTGAAAGACAGCACTCACAGCCACACCGTGAGCCTGACTGCCACCGATGGCGCGATCGTCGACGGCAACACCGTCGAGCGCAATGTCCAGGGCGGTACCCTGGTGGCCAAGGCCGCCGGCAATATCGACCTCGACACTGAAGTCGACACCCTCAACGCCGACATCACCAACGCTGGCAACATCACCGTGCGTGAAGCCAACGGCGTGACTGCACGCAACCTGAAGACCGCCAGCGGCAACATCGACCTCAAGGCCGGTGGTGCCGTGGTGGTGGGCAGCCTCGACGCCGGTGCCGGCACTGGCACCATCGACCTGCATGCCGATGGCGCGGTCTCCGATGACCAGGACAACACCACCCTGATCGTCGCCGACACCCTGAACATCAACGCGGCCGGCAGCGTCGGCGCGGTGGGCAGCAACGCCAACCGTCACCTGGACCTGAAGGTCAACACCGTCAATGTCACCGCCAGCGGCGAGGTCAACCTGGCCGAAGCCGACAGCCTGACCATCGGCACCCTGGAAACCGAGCAGGGCAACGTCACCGTGACCACCGCTGGCGCGCTGAACGTCGGTCGCATCAGCACCGCCAGCGACACCGTGACCCTGGTATCCGGCGACACCATCACCAACGCCGGCAGCGGCGACGACAGCAATATCGACGCGGGCAACCTGTCCCTGTCGGCGATCAACGGCATCGGTACCGACAAGGCGCTGAACGTCAAGGTCGACAAGCTGGTCGCGCAAACCGGTAACGGCGGCGTCAAGGTCAAGGACCTGGACGGCGACCTGGTCATCGGCGGCGTCACCGCGAACCTGGGCAACCCGTCCATCGTCGGTGTCACCGCCAACGGCGGCGATATCGAGGTCGGCACTGCCGGCAACCTCACCGTTAACGAAGGCGTGGTCAGCAGCGTCGACGGCGCGATCAGCCTGCAAGCGGGCGGCAACCTGGAGCAGAACGCTTCCCTGTTGGCTACCAACGGCAGCCTCTCGGTCAAGGCCGGTGGCGATATCGTCATGCAGTCGGGCGTGCTCTCGGCTTCCCAGGGCAACGGCAACATCACCTACAAGGCCGGTGGCAACGCCAGCCTGGAACGCCTGGATGCCGTTACCGGCAACATCGACCTGAAAGCCGAAGCCGGGGACCTGACCCTGCACCAACTGGTGCAGACCGACGCAGGCAACATCACCGCCCATGCCGGCGGTAACCTGGTGGCCGAGCGGCAGGTGCTGGTGGATGTGGCGGGCAATATCCAGCTGACCGCCCTGGGCGCCCTGACCCAGATGGCCCTGGTGCAGACCGCTGAAGGCGATATCCGCATCGGTGCGCTGGGCGACGTGACGGCCCTGGACACCGCCAATGTGATCGGGACCGGCGACATCACCTACCTCAGCTTCGGCAACCTGAACGTGCAGCAGGTCAATACCGGCGCTGGCGACATCAACCTGGGCGCGGCGGGCAACCTGACCCAAAACGCCCTGGTCATGACCGGCGAAGGCAATATCACCGCCAACGCGGGTGGCAACCTGACCACCCTGGCGCCGACCGCTGTCATTGGCAACGGCACTATCGACTACACCGCTGGCGGTAACCTGGACCTGCAGCAAGTCACCACCTCGGCCGGCAACATCGACCTGAAGGCAGGCGGCAACCTGATCCAGAACCAGCTCGTGCAGACCGGTGCTGGCAACATCACCGCCAAGGCCGACGGCAACCTGACCACTCTGGCCGACACCACCGTGAACGGCACCGGCAACATCGACTACAGCGCCGGCGGCAACGCCAGCCTGCAGCAGGTAACCACCGGTGGCGGCAATATCGGCCTGAAGGCTGGCGGCAACCTGGTCCAGCACGCCGTAGTGCAAACCGTTGCCGGCAACATCGTCGCCCATGCCGACGGTGACCTGACCACTGAAGACGACACCACCGTGATCGGTGCGGGTAACCTCGACTACAGCGCTGGCGGTAACGCCAACCTGCAACAGGTGACCACCGGCAGCGGCAACATCGACCTGAAGGCCACTGGCAACCTGACCCAGCACGCGCTGGTGCAGACCGGCGCGGGCACTATCACTGCCCATGCCGACGGCGACCTGAGCACCGAAGCCACCACCAGCGTGGTCGGCACCGGCAACATCGACTACAGCGCTGGCCGTAACGTCAGCCTGCAGCAGGTGAGCACCGGTACCGGCAACATCGACCTGAAGGCCACCGGCAACCTGACCCAGCACGCGCTGGTGCAGACCGGCGCGGGCACTATCACTGCCCATGCCGACGGCGACCTGAGCACCGAAGCCACCACCAGCGTGGTTGGCACCGGCAACATCGACTACAGCGCTGGCCGTAACGTCAGCCTGCAGCAGGTGAGCACCGGTACCGGCAACATCGACCTGAAGGCCACCGGCAACCTGACCCAGCACGCGCTGGTGCAGACCGGCGCGGGCGCTATCACTGCCCATGCCGACGGCGACCTGAGCACCGAAGCCACCACCAGCGTGGTTGGCACCGGCAACATCGACTACAGCGCTGGCGGCAACGCCACGCTGCAGCAGGTGAGCACCGGCGGCGGCAACGTTGACCTGAAGGCGCTGGTCGGCAACCTGACCCAGCAAGCGCTGGTGCAGACCGCTGGCGGTCAGGTCAATGCCAGCGCTGGCAGCGACCTGATCATGAGCGTTGGCGCGCAGACCCTGGTCAACGGCCAGGGCGACGTGACCTACACGGCCGGCAACAACCTGCTGATCGACGAGATCCGCACTGCCGACGGCAACGTCAACCTGGCCGCCACCACCGGTGACATCCAGGTCCAGGGCACTGCGGCACGCAACGTCACGGCCAAGCAACTGACCGCCAACGCGGGCGGCAGCATCGGCGCCAACGATGCGCTGCGTACCGATATCGACACCCTGGTGGCCAAGGCTGGCAGCGGTTCGATCGTGGTCGACGAAGCCAACGCCATCACCCTCGACGACGTCGCTGCGGCCAATGGCCAAGTGGCGGTCAGCGCCGGTGATATCAGCGTCAAGCAACTGCAGGGCGACAGCCTCTCGCTGAACTCCAGCGGCAAGGTGGTTACCGCCACCGGTGGCCTGGTCAAGGGCGGCAGCCTGGACGTCAACGCCGAAACCGGTGTCAACCTGCACACTGCGGTGGACAGCGCCACGGTCCGGGTCAACGGCAGCGGTGATGTGGTCCTGGCCGAAGACGACGGCATCAGCCTGAATCGCCTGAGCACCGCTGATGGCAACATCCGCGTCAACGCCGGTGGCGACATGGCCGTGCGGACCGTCGATGCCGGCAGCCACAACGTCAGCCTGACTTCCACCAGCGGCGCCATCGTCACCCAGGCTCAGCCGAGCTTCTTCGCTCGCCTGCTGTCCCGTGTGGCCCAGGCCACCGGGATCACCGGTGACCGCGTCGAGCTCAATGCCGCTACCGGCCTGGGCAACGGCGAGCAGGGCGCACTGCAACTGCACGGCAGCACCGTGGCGGCCAGCACCAGCGGCGGCGACGTCAACCTGGCGCAGAGCCAGGCCGTCACCCTTGAGCAGGTGCGTACCGGCAACGGCAATGTCTCGGTCAGCGTGGCCGACGGCAACGCAACCGTGGGTGCGGTCAGCGGTAGCGGCTCGGTGAGCCTGTCTGCCGAAAACGGCCAATTGGTCGACGATGGCAATGCCAACACCCGGGTCCAGGGCAACGCGCTGAACCTGACCGCCAGCAATGGCATCGCTACGCAGACCCAGGGCAGCAGCGTCAACGCCCAGGTCACCGGCAGCGGCAACATCGCCATCGACGAGGCCGACGGCCTCAATCGCCTGACCGTCAACAGCGCCAACGGTGACGTCTCGGTCACCAGCCGCACCGGCAACATCGGTGTGGATGTGGTCAATGCCAGCGGTCATGCGGTCAACCTGAACGCCAACGCCGGTGCGATCCTCGATGCCAACGGCAACGCGGCGAGCAACGTCAACGCGCAGAGCGCCAACCTGGTCGCGGCCAGCGGCGTCGGCCAGAGCGGCAACGCGTTCGACGTCAACGTCCGGACCCTGGCGGGTAACGGCGGCAACGGCGGTGCCAACCTGAACAGCACCTCGACTGCGGCGCTGAACGTGAGCGGTCTGTCGACTGCCCAGGGCAACATCGCCCTGACTAGCGCTGGCGACCTGAACGTCAACGGTGCGGTCAGCAATGGCGGCGCGGGCAACATTGCCCTGAGCGGTACCAACGTCAACCAGAACGCCGATATCAGCACCAGCGGTCGCGGCAATGTCAGCGTCACGGGTAGCGGTGACGTGGTCATGGCGGCCGGCAGCACCACCAGCACCGACACCGGTACCGTCAGCTACCAGGGTGGCAAGACCATCAAGGTGGCGTCGATCCAGACGGCCAACAACATGGGTGGCGGCAAGGTGGTGTTCGTTGCACCGCAGGTCCTCGACAACATGCCGGGCGTGGCCAACGTGCGCGCATGGCAGGTGTCGATCAAGGCGGACAACGGCAATGCCGCGCTGATCCAGGAGCTGATGGGCGACGTCAACGACTCGTCGCAGGTCGACCTGGGCAGCCGCGTCATCGGCGGCAGCCTGGCCGAAAGCCGTCGCTTCATGGAAGCGCTGCTGCAGCCGGCGATCGTCCAGCAGACCGGTCCCGAGAAGCTGTTCGATGCGGGCCTGCTGACGACCAAGCAGGTCACGCCGTACAACGGCTTCGTCGAAGGCGAAGACGGGGTGATGACTTACAACAAGTAAGTCGGAACCTGTAATGAAAAAGGCCGCCGGGGAGACCCGGCGGCCTTTTTTATTGGTGTGTCTGCAAGGGCCGTGTCGCTGGCGACACTCGCGCAGCCCCGCCTCTACGGCACCGCCGAAAACACCGACCCGGTAATCCGCTCGCTCAGTAACTCCAGCGCCCGCAACCCCGCCAGCGAATTCCCCGAGGCATTCAGTGCCGGCGACCACACGCAGATGCTGTAGCGCCCCGGCACCACTGCAACGATTCCGCCGCCGACACCACTCTTGCCCGGCAACCCCACCCGATAGGCGAAATTCCCCGCTTCGTCATACAGCCCGCTGGTGGCCATGATCGCGTTGACCTGCTGGGCCTGGCGCGGGCTGAGGATCTGCTCGCCGCTATGCGGGCAATAGCCGCTGTTGGCCAGGAAGGCGAAACCACGCGCCACATCCACGCAGTTCATCGACAGCGCACAGTGATGGAAATAGCTGCGCAGCACTGCATCCACATCGTTATGGAAATTGCCGAAGGCGGTCATCAGCCAGGCCATGGCGGCGTTGCGTGCGCGGTGCTGGTACTCGGATTCGGCCACCACGGCATCGCTGACGATCCGCGGATTGCCCGCCAGGCGCCGGACGAAGTCGCGCATGGACAGGGCCGGGGTGGCGAAGCGCGACTGGTTGATATCGCAGATCACCAGGGCCCCGGCATTGATGAACGGATTGCGCGGCCGGCCCTTTTCCACTTCCAGCTGGACCAGCGAGTTGAACGCCTGCCCGGACGGCTCGTAGCCCAGCCGTGTCCAGATCTCCTCGCCGCTGTGGTTGATGGCCTGGACCAGGCTGAAGACCTTGGAAATGCTCTGGATCGAGAACGGCGTATGCGCGTCGCCAGCGCAGTACAACTGGCCGTCCAGGCTGTGCACGGCGATGCCCAGCTGGTTCGGCTCGACCTGGGCGAGGGCGGGGATGTATTGCGCGACCTGGCCCTGGCTGAGCAGGGGGCGGACCTGGTCGAGGATCTCTTGCAGCATGTCTTGCATCGCGACGGCCTTGGGTGCGGGAGCATGGAGTAGTCACAGACGATGCGCCACGCGCCCGAGGCACGTGCTCAGTGCCCGCTCGCCGCCGCGCTCCCCGGGGTTCTCGGCCCCGGGGTGAAGCCGTGGCGATGGGCACTCCAGGCGATCAGCAAGCCAATGCCGATCAGTACCAGCATCGCCCACGGGAAGGCTGCCGCGCCCCAGTGGTCGAGTAGCACTCCGCCGACCACGCCGCTGCCGGCGATAGCGCTGTTCCAGGCCACCACGTTGAGCGACAGGGCGACATCCGCACCTTCCCCGGCAGCATCGGCCAGGGCGGTCTGCAGCAGGGTCGCGGCACCGCCGAAACTCAGCCCCCACGCGGCCACGCCGAGGTAGATCACCAGGGGCTGGTCGGCGCACAGGGCGAAGACCAGGGTGACTGCGGCAAAGCCGACGAGGCTGGCGAGGGTGGTTGCCCGCAGTGCCGGTTCGACCCGTTTCGCCGTGAGCCAGATGCCCGCCAGGGCGAACATGCCGAACACCAGCAGCACCAGGTCAACCCGTGTTTCCAGGCCGGCCTGGGCTACGAACGGCGCGATGTAGGTGTAGAGAATGTTGTGCGCCAGCATCCAGCTGATCACCACCGCCAGTACCGGACGCACGCCGGGCGTGGTCAGCACCTGGTGCAAGGACTGGCGCTGGTGCGCGGCTTGCGGCGGATAGTCCGGGACCTTGACCAGCACCCAGGCGATCAGCACCAGGGTCAGCAGCGACATCAGGCCGAAGGTCGCGCGCCAGCCCATGGCACTGCCCAGCCAGGTGCCCAGCGGCACGCCGAGGGACAGCGCGATCGGTGTGCCGACCATGGCCACCGCCAGGGCCTTGCCTTGCTGATGCGGCGCGACCATGCGCCGGGCATAGCCGGCCAGCAGGCTCCAGGCCAGGCCTGCGCAGACCCCGGCGCAGAAACGTGCGACCAGGGTCACGCCGTAGTGGGAGGAGAGGGCGGTGATGGAGTTGAACAGCAGGAAACCGACGATGGTCAGCAACAGCACATTGCGTCGCCGCCAGCCGCGGGTGGCGATGGTCATGGGGATCACCGCCAGCACCGAACCGAGGGCATAGGCGGTCACCATCTGCCCGGCCATGGACGGGGAAATATCGAGCCCGGCGCTGATAAGCGGCAACAATCCGGCCGGCAGGGTTTCGGTGACGATGCAGAGAAAGCCGGTCATGGCCAGGGCGAGCAGGGCGCCGAGGGGCAGGCGCTGGTCTGTCGCGGGGAGGGAGAGCGAGGCGGTCACGGGAAAGGTTCCTTGAGTTAGATATCGATCGGTACAAATGTTGGCGGGCCTGCGGCTGCGTTGTCAACGACTTATGTATCAACTAGTATCGAAGTCCTTGTCCCGAGGAGTTTCCCCATGGCGCAAATGGGCCGTCCGCGCACCTTCGATCGTGACCAGGCGCTGGAGCAGGCGCTGCACCTGTTCTGGCAGCATGGCTACGACGCCACCTCCCTGGCCCAGCTCAAGGCCGGGCTGGGTGGCGGCATTTCCGCACCGAGTTTCTATGCCGCCTTCGGTTCCAAGGAGGCGTTGTTCAACGAATGCGTGAAGCGCTACCTGGCGACCTACGCCCAGGTCACCGAATGCCTGTGGGATGAAGGCCTGGCGCCGCGGCTGGCCATCGAAACCGCGCTGCGCCAGTCGGCGCGGATGCAATGCGAGGACGGGCACCCGCGTGGCTGCATGGTTGCGCTGGGGGTGATGAGTGCCCCGAGTCCGGAAAACGCCCGGGTGACGTCAGCACTGACACAATCGCGGCAGCGTACCCGGGCCGGGCTTCTGCGTTGTGTTGAACGCGGGATCAGCGCGGGCGAGTTGCCCGGGGAGACCCAGGCCGAGGTGCTGGGGACGGTGTTCGACAGCTTCCTCCAGGGCATCTCGATCCTGGCCCGGGACGACACGCCGCATGCCGTGATCGATGCGGCGATCACCCGGGTGATGCGGGTCTGGGAGCTTAGCGGCGGCTGATCCAGCCGTGCATCAGGCCGGCCTGGAAGAAGGGCAGCGAATGGCTGAAACCGCCGGCCTCGATGATCCGTGCGACCTGCTCCCGGGGCAGGATCGCCACATCCCTGGCATAGGCGGCCCGGGCTCGCTCCAGCGCCTCCGGCTGCACGCCGGCGGAGGACATCAGCGACATCCAGGCGTGGAGCAGGGTGTCGTAGGCGGGGGAGGCGGTGTCGGCCGACAGGTCGGCGCTGGCGAGCAGGCCTCCGGGTTTCAGGCGCTGGGCGATTTCGCCGAAGAAGGTGCTGCGTGCGGCGGGATCGAGGAAAAACTGCGAGACCAGGAAGCAGGTGCTGGCGTCGTAGGTCGGCGCGCTATCCAGGTTTTCCAGATAGCCTTCATGGAAATCGCAGCGTTCCAGAAAGCCCTCTCGCTGTGCCCGCTCGCGGCACACTTCCAGCATGGCGCCGGAAGGGTCGAGGGCGATGAAACGCCAGCCTGGATTGCGCGCGGCCAGATAGCCGATTTCCGCGCCGGTCCCGGCGCCGACGGCGAGGATCCGGGCATTGTCCGGCAGGCTGGTAAACAGTGAGCCGAGCAGGAAATGCAGGTTGTCGCGGATCGGCGCCATGCCGGCCCACTGCTGGTCGTAGCCGGCGGCCTGCTGGTCGAACAGGGCCTTGAGTTCGTCGTTGTGCATGGGAGTCTTCCTGTCTTTTCGACGCGGTATCGAGGGTGGTGTTTCCTTCCATTCTCGCAGAGCTGTCAAGCCCCCGATCCTAAGGACACATCAGAACCCTGTGGGAGCTGGCTTGCCAGCGATTTGGCCCTATCTGACAACATCATTGTCATGTCGGCCTCATCGCTGGCAAGCCAGCTCCCACAGGGTTATTGGTCAGCCCCGAGATTGGTGTTTATGCTTGACGCCCTTCAAGGAGAAGCACCCAAGATGACGGACCACAACCTCCCCCTGATTTTCGCCGCCACCCTCAGCCTGCTCGCCGCCCTCGCGCACCTCTGGTGCATCCAGCAGGGCCCAGCCGGCTACCGCCTTCTCGGTGCCGGCGAGCGCATGGTCCGCGCCGCCGAGAAAGGCCGGAAACTCCCGACCCTGATCACCCTGTTCATCGCCGCCGTCCTGACGGTCTGGGCCGCGTACGCCTTGTCCGGCGCCGGGGTGATCGGCCCGCTGCCACTGCTGCGCCCGGCGCTGTGCCTGATCACCCTGGTCTACCTGCTGCGCGGTATCCTCGGGCCCGTGCTCCTGCGCAATACCGGGCGCACTGGGCGCTTTATTGCCGTCAGCTCGCTGATCTGCACCGGTTACGGACTGGTTCATCTGCTCGGGCTGGTCCAGGTCTGGAACAGGATCTGAACCAAAAAGCTGACCTGTGGGTCAGTTGCTTCAGTCCCTAGCCCATTGCCCGGAGCGTTCCATGGCCCATTTCACTCTCAACTACCTGTTCAACGACAAACCCCAGTCCCATACCTTCGACCTCAAGCAAACCGAGCTGCCGCTCCACGAAGCCGCCATGCACCTGCTGGTGCTGCACTTTGGCGACGGCGAGAACAGCCTGGTCATGCCGTCTGCCGATGCCACGCCGGAGGAGATTCTGGAGCAGGCTCAACGGATGGGGCTGACCTGGATCGAGGTGGTCGGCCGGCAGCCGTGAGTTCGAGCTGCCTGGAAAACCTGCACCCTGTTATCCTCCCCGCCCTAACCCCCCGCACCATCGAGGCAGACATGGGTCGACCCCGCAAAGAGGACTCCCTGGGTCTTGAAATCAAGAACGTGATCATCGACGCCGCCCTGGCGATGATCGTCGAGGATGGCGTGGTCGGGGCGACGTCCCGGCGCATTGCCGCGCGGGCCAAGGTGTCGCCGGGCACGGTGACCTACCATTTCACATGCATGAACGAGATCATCGCCGCGGCCTTCGTGCGTATGAGCGAGGGGATTGCCGGGATCTATTACAGCAAGCTGCGCGAAGCCCGCGACAAGGCCCAGGCGCGGGAGGTGGTGGCGGACCTGATCTGCGGTGACCTGTGGAAGGTCTCCGGGCAGATGCTGCTGATCTTCGAGCTGTATTCCTTCGTGTCGCGCTTTCCCGAGTACATGCACATCATGGATGACTGGATGGCCCTGTCGCGCAAGGCCCTGCAACTGCACTTCGACGAGCGCGCGGCGCGGGCCATCGATGCCTTGATCGAGGGCTTCACCATCCACAATGCTCTGGGAAAAACGCCGGTGGAGCGGGGGGAGATTTTGCGGCTGATCGAGGCGGTTTCCTGAGTGATGTCGCGGGCCTCATCGCTGGCAAGCCCACAGGTATCGCGTGCGCCGCTGAACCCTGTGGGAGCCGGCGTTGCCGGCGATGAGGCCCGAACCAACGAGATCAAACCACAGCCTGTTTCCCCGGCCGATCCTGCAACGCCGACGCCACCACGAACGCCATCGCCACCAACCCCAGCACTGGCAGCATCGCCAGGCGCAAGCCGAAATGCTCGCCAATGAACCCGAGCAACGGCGGCCCGACCAGAAACGCCATGTACCCGGCAGTCGCTGCCACCCGCACCCGCTGGTCGCTGTCCCGGCCACTGTCCCCGGCCGCCGAGATCGCCAACGGGAATCCAAGCGAAGCGCCCAGTCCCCACAAGACCACCGCCGACGCGGCAATCCACTGAATATCGCAGAACACGATCAACCCCAGGCTCAGCGCTCCGATCAGGGCACTGCCGCGCAAGGTCGCCGCCCGCCCCAGGCGCTCCACCACCCGGCCCCCGGCAAAGCGCCCGAGGGTCATGCCCAGGGTAAACACCACGTAGATCAAGGTCCCGGCGGTATGAGCGAAGCCGTGCCCGTCGATCATCAACAGCGGCAGCCAGTCGTTCGCCGCGCCTTCGGCCAAGGCCATGGCCAGGACCACGAAGCAGATCAGCAGCAGTCGGCGATCGGCGAGCAGGTTGCGTAATGGGGCGGTCGATCCATTGGCATGCCCCGTACTTTCCTGCTCGCTGAGCCGTGGCGCATTGCCGATCAAGGCCAGTACCAGCAACACCGACAACAGTGCAATCGTCCACAGATGCCGGCCCAGCGGCACTTCCAGGGCCGTCATGGCCATCCCGGCCAGCGCTCCCAGCAGCGTGCCGAGGCTGAAGAAACCATGCAGGGTGGTCATGATCGAGCGCCCAGACGCCCGCTCCACCGCCGCGCCCTCGATATTCACCGCGATCTCTGCCCAGCCCATGCCCAGGCCGAAGATGAACAGCCCGGCAAAGGCCCCGGCCATGCTCAGCAGGTCACTGCCGGCTGCCAGCACACACAGGCTCAAGGGCAGGGCGAGCAGACCGATCAGGGTCAGGCGATGGCTGCCAAGCCGCGCCACCAAGGGGCCGGCGCTGAGAATCCCGCTCATGGCCCCGGCGGAAAAGCCAAAGAGGATCAGGCCCATCTGCTCGGTGGACGCCGCCAGGCCATCGCGCAAGGCCGGCGTGCGGGTGACCCAGGTGGCCATGGTCAGCCCGGGAATCAGGAACAGGAGATAAAGCGCACGGCGGGCGCCGGCGCTGACGTGGATCGACATCGGGGATTTCCTGCGCAGAGATATCTTCATTCGTACATGTGTACGATAAGCTATCCTACGGTGATGAAATTCCCGGGTCAACGTCCCCGAGGTCCGGCAAGGCCTTGCGTCAGACGGTCGCAGGCCCCTAGCATGGCTGTTTTTGCCAAGGAACACGCCCCATGCTGGCTTCGTTGTTCGCCGTTCTGGCACCGGTCTTTATTGTCGCCGGGATCGGCTTTATCTGGGCGCGGCGGGGCAATGCCTATCCCACGGACTTCATCGCCAGCCTGGTGATGACCATCGGCACGCCGTCGCTGGTGCTGTCGACCCTGCACCGCACCCGCCTGGAGCCGGCGGCGTTCGCCAGCATGGCCCTGGCCTGCGTGATCTGCATGGTGGTCATGGCGGGTATCGGCTATCTGGTCAGCCGCGCATTCCGCCAGCACTGGCGCGTGCTGATGCCGGCGTTCATGTTCCCCAACACCGGCAACATGGGCTTGCCCGTGGCGCTGTATGCCTTCGGTGACCAAGGCCTGGCCCTGGCGGTGGCATTCTTCCTGACCCTGTCGAGCTTCCAGTTCACCCTCGGCATCGCCATCTCAGGTGGCGCGGCAAACTTCCGCTCGCTGCTGAAGAATCCCATCGTCATCAGCCTGGTGCTGGCCTTGCCGCTGATCTTCTTCGACATCAAGTTGCCGCTGTGGCTGGGCAACACCGTCGACCTGCTGGGCGGCATGACCATCCCGCTGATGCTCTTGACCCTCGGCGTGTCCCTGGCCAGCATCCGTCTCAGCGACGTCGCCAGCGGCATGCTGATCGGCGCGCTGCGCATCGTGCTCGGTGCTGGCGTGGGCTGGGGGATCGGTGCCTTGCTCGACCTGAACACCCTGGAGCGGGCGATCCTGGTGATGCAGACGGCAATGCCCGTGGCGGTGTTCAACTACCTGCTGGCGGTACGCGCCAACCGCTCGCCGGAGCAGGTGGCGAATGTGGTGATGTGCTCCACCGTGCTGTCGTTCGTGTGGTTGCCGGTGGTGCTGGCGGGGTGGATGTAACAGATTTGAGTAAGCAGCAGATCCTGCGGGAGCGGGTTTACCCGCGATTCGCCGGTGAATCCACCACTGCAATCGCGGGTAAACCCGCTCCCACAAGGTTCGCGGCGCGACCAACGAGGGTTACTCTTCCTTTCTGTCGCCGGAGAACCTCGACCATGGACCTGAAATTCAGCCACACCGACATCCTCGTCGCCGACCTGGAAAGCGCCTGCGCCCACTACGCCCGGGTGTTTTCGGCCCAGGTCTCGCGGCCCTTCACCTGGCAGCGCGACGGCCTGCATGTGCGTTACGCGGTGGTTTTGTTCGGCAGCGAGCGCTTCATCCTGGTCCAGCCCCTGGCCGGAAACCTCCACGACCTGTTGTTGCGCTGCGGCGAGGGCACCATCTACCGGCAGTGCTACACCACCCCGGATATCCTCGTGGCCTATGACGAACTCGTCGCCAAGGGCGAACAGCCCGAGGACGAGAACGGCCAGCCGCTGCTGCGCGAGCACCTGGACTCGCCCAGCGGGGTGCGGATCATCTGGTTGCCCAAGCGCTTCGGGCAGTTGTCCATCGAGATTCTCCAGGCCGACGAGCTGGAGCATTTCATCCGCAGCGCCTTTGCCCTGTCCCCTGCGGAATCAGGCTGACGGCTTGAACAGCTCGGCGCACATGAAGTCGATGAACACCCGCAGCTTCGGCGCCAGTTGCTTGCTCGACGGCCAGAGCAGGCGGAAGCTGCCCTGGTGCTCGACATGCGCCTCCAGCAATGCCACCAGCTCACCCCGGGCGATCGCCTGACGCACCATGAAGTCCGGCAGGCAGGCGATGCCGAGGCCGGCCAGGGCCACGTCGACCAGGGCGGCGGAGGTGTTGCAGGCCATCGAGGCCGGCAGCTTCCAGTCCCGAGTGCCTTGTGCATCCTTCAGCGGCCATGGCTCGTACTTGCCGGTGGTGTGCAGCTTGTACTGCAGGCAGGCGTGCTGCGCCAGGTCGGCGGGTACCTGGGGTGTACCACGACGGGCCAGGTAGTCCGGGGCGGCGACGATCTGCAGGTGGTAGGTGCCCAGCGGCCGGGACATCAGCCGGGAATCGGCAGGCTCGCCGGTGCGCATTACCACATCGAAGCCTTCGTCGATCACATCCACCAGGCGATCGGTGAAGTCC
This sequence comes from Pseudomonas putida, assembly GCF_001941965.1. GTDB lineage: Bacteria > Pseudomonadota > Gammaproteobacteria > Pseudomonadales > Pseudomonadaceae > Aquipseudomonas > Aquipseudomonas putida_L. Next base: position 42,499 of record NZ_MKZO01000039.1, read on the forward strand.
AGGTCCAGTTCGATTTCCGGGTACCGGTGCATGAATGCGGTCAGCGCCGGCATCACCAGCATGCCCACCAGGGGCAGGCTGACCCGCAGGCGCCCGCGGGGTGCCTGCCAGGTTTCCGACAACTCCAGTTCGGCCGCTTCCACTTCGCACAGGATCCGCCGGCAGCGTTCGAGAAACAGCGAGCCCTCGGCCGTCAGGGTGATGCTGCGGGTGCTGCGGTGGAACAGGCGCACGCCAAGGCGCTGCTCCAGACGGCAGATGCTTTTGCCCACCGCCGAGGCCGAAACCCCAAGCTGGCGTCCCGCCGCCGAGTAGCTGCGGGTTTCCGCCGCCTGAACGAAAAAGGCAATGCCGTTGAGCGATTCCATCACTGCGCCTATTGCGGACATTTTGTCCGATATGTTTTGAGTCCGGGCATTATTGTCTTGTATCGACGATAGCTCCAGCATGGCCGCCTCATTTGGCACAGGACGGCACCATGGCACTTTCCAGCACCACCCTGATGGACGACGCGGCGCCCTTGCCGATCGCCGCGCTACTGGCCCTGGCGCTGGCCGGCTTCATCACCATCCTCACCGAGGCGTTGCCCGCCGGTTTGCTGCCGGCGATCAGCGGCGACCTGAGGATTTCCGAAGCGCTGGCCGGGCAACTGGTGACCTTGTACGCCATCGGTTCGCTGGTCGCGGCCATTCCCCTGATTGCGCTTACCCGTGGCGTACGCCGGCGCCGTCTGCTGCTGACGGCGCTGGCCGGGTTCGTGGTCGCCAACGGCGTCACCACCCTGTCCGCCAATGTCGGCCTGACCCTGGCGGCGCGCTTCGTTGCCGGGGTGTCCGCCGGATTGCTCTGGGCACTGGTCGCCGGATACGCGGCGCGGATGGTCAGCGAGGCGCAGAAAGGCCGGGCTATCGCCATCGCCATGGTCGGTACGCCGTTGGCGCTGTCGCTGGGTGTGCCGGCGGGGACCTGGCTGGGCAACCTGGTCGGCTGGCGCCTGTGTTTCGGGCTGATGAGCCTGCTGGCGCTGGGCTTGATGGTCTGGGTGCGGATCAAGGTTCCGGACTTTCCGGGGCAGGGCGCGGGACAGCGTTTGTCGCTGGGCAAGGTCTTCACTCTGGGCGGGGTGCGCCCGGTGCTGGCGGTGGTGCTGCTGTTCGTGCTTGCGCACAACATTCTCTACACCTATATCGCGCCGTTCCTGGCCGAGGCGGGGATGGGGGATCGGACCGACCTGGTGCTGTTGGTCTTCGGCGCAGCATCGCTCCTGGGGATCTGGATCACCGGCGTGCTGATCGACCGGCATCTGCGGGTGCTGACCCTGGTCAGTACCCTGCTGTTTGGCGTGGCAGCCCTGGTACTGGGTCTGAGCGACAGCCCGATGCTGATCCTGGCTTCGGTGGCGGTCTGGGGCCTGGCCTTCGGCGGCGTGCCGACGCTGTTCCAGACCGCGCTGGCCAAGGCGGCGGGGGAGGCGGCGGATGTGGCCCAGTCGATGCTGGTCACGGCATGGAATTCGGCAATCGCCGGGGGCGGAATACTCGGGGGCGTGTTGCTGAAGCAGCTTGGCGTTGTGGCGTTCGCGCCTGTACTGGTGCTGTTGCTCGGGGTCACCCTGAGCCTGGTGTGGAGCGCCCGGCGCCACGGTTTCACCCCATGAAAAAGGGCCCCGCGGGGCCCAGGTCGGTCACTGGCTCTTGCGTCCGCCGCCGTGGCTGTTCTGGCCGCCAAGACGTCCGGCTTCGGACGCGCGCTGGCGGTCGTTGGCAAAATTGCCGCCCGAGGACTGGCCGCCTTTACGGCCGGCTTCGGCGGCTTTCTGCCGGTCATTGGCGAAATTGCCCGGGTTGGAGTGTGCGGGTTTGCCTTGATCGTTGGCCATGATCCTTCACCTCATGTCGGTTTCAAGTGTGCACACAGGATGCCCTGCGTACAGGTACGACGAGGGCTGCGGTGTCGCTGCTCAACGCGATTCGGCACGGGCCGACGAATTGTCGTAAAGGTTGGCGGGCCAAGGGAAATGGATGGAACGCTCTGCGGCCGGATGCAACCTAACGCAGGACATTCGTTACGGGAGCATCGTCATGAACCACGACAAGCCGCGCCACGACCAGGGGCCGCATTCTTCGGAGCATTCCAGTGGCAAGGATGATCCGGGTTTCGATCCGGATTCGCCGGATCTCGAGGATCCACAGGTGGATCCGGTCGGGCCGGCCAAGGCGCCCAAGGGCGGGCCGGGGGACAGCAAGGGTGAGGATCGAAGCTAAGGAATTGGGCGTTCTCCCAGGCCCTATCGCTGGCAAGCCAGCTCCCACAGGTACTGCACAAGTCTCAAGGTTTGTGCTGACCCTGTGGGAGCTGGCTTGCCAGCGATGAGGCCCGAAAGCGCACTAGATCCGGAACTGCTTCACCAACGCCCGCAGATGCCCCTCCAGCGCCGACAGACTCTGCGCCGTCTGCGCCCCCTGCCGGGTCTGCTCGGCCACGCTGTCCACCGCCTGGGCGATCTGGTGCACGCTGCGGTTGATCTCCTCGGCCACGGCCGTCTGTTCCTCCGCCGCACTGGCGATCTGCGCGTTCATCGAGCTGATGGTGCCAATCAACCCCGCCATGGCATCCAGCGACACCCCGGCCTCGCTGGCCTGGTCGCGGGTGCTGTCGCCGGCTTCGCAGGAGTTGCGCATCGACTCCACCGCCGAATGGGTGCCGGTGGTCAGGCGATCGATCATCACCTGGATTTCCTGGGTGCTCTGCTGGGTCCGGCTGGCCAGCCCGCGTACCTCATCGGCAACCACGGCGAAACCACGCCCGGCCTCACCGGCCCGGGCTGCCTCGATGGCGGCGTTGAGGGCCAGGAGGTTGGTCTGCTCGGCAATCGAGCGGATCACCCCGAGCACCCCGACGATGGACTGCACGTCCTGCTGCAGGCTGTCCAGCGAGGTGCCGCTGCCGCGAATGTTCTCCACCAGCGCATGAATGCGCTTGATGCTGCCGTCTACCACCTGCCGCGCCTGCTGGCCCTGGCTGTCGGTTTCCTGGGCGGCCTGGGCGGCGTTCTGCGCGCTGTGGGCCACTTCCAGGGCAGCGGCGGACATCTGGTTGATCGCCGTGGCCACCTGGGTGGTTTCGTGGCGCTGGGCTTCCATCGCCTGCTCGGAACGGCGGCTCTGGCTTTCCACGGCCTCGACCAGGGTCGACAGCTCGCCGCTGACCTCGACCACCTGGCGCACCAGGCCCTGGATCTTCTCGACGAAGCGGTTGAACGAGCCGGCCAGCTGGCCCAGCTCGTCGTTGCCGGCCCGCAGGCGGTGGGTCAGGTCGCCGTCGCCGTCGGCGATCGCGTCGAGGTTGTCCTTCATCGCCTTGAGCGGCTTGAGCAGGGTGTTGCTGAGCATCAGCCCGGCGATGCCGAGGATCACCAGGAGCACCGCGGCGATGGCGATGATGCTGGTGAGGATCGAGTCGATGCGCTGGTCGATCTCGGCGCGCAGCTCGGTGATGCGCAGCTCGATGTTGTCCAGGTTCACTGCGGTCCCGACGGCCATGTCCCATTTCGGCAGGTAGAAGCTGTAGGCCAGCTTCGGCACCTGCACGCTTTCGTTGCCCGGCAGCGGCGAGCTGTAGTTGACGTAGTGGCTGCCGTCCTTGGCCACCCGCACCAGCTCGCGGTTGATGAACACGCCGTTGACGTCCTTGCGGTCGCTGAGGTTCTTGCCCACGTCCACCGGGCTGTCGCCACGGAACAGGCGGACCACGTTGGAGTCGTGGGCGAAGAAGTAGCCATCCTTGCCGTACTTGATCTTCGCCAGCAGGGCGATGGCTTCGCTTCGGCTGGCCAGGTCGCCGGCGGGGGCGGCGTCGTACAGGGCCTGGACCGAGCCAACGGCGATCTGCATGTAGTGTTCGAGGCTCTGGCGGCTTTCATCCAGCAGGCGCTGGCGGGTTTCGCTGATCTCGCTTTCGGCGAGGTTGCGCAGGATCCGGTCGGCGGCGCCACTGATGACCAGGGCGAAAACCAGGACGGGGAGTACGGCAAGCAACAGCAGTTTTGTTTTTAGAGTCAGCTGCATCTTCGAGTCCTCAGTGACGGGCACAAGGCGAGGGGAGGTAACAGGGTCATCGGCCTGGCCGGGAAAAGCTGAAGGCTCGAGGGCGCACGCGTCACCGAAGTGTCATGAAACGAGAGGTAACATTCCTGCCATCAAATTCGAACATGCTTGCGCCCGGCGCGGAATTGGCCGTCGGACCTATCAGGACATCTCCCATGAAAGGCAGCGCCCCCCTGTTTGCGGCCGTGGACCTCGGTTCCAACGCCTTCCGCATGACCATCGGCCAGCAGATTCCCGGCAACCGCTGCCCGCTGATCCGCAAGGTGAAAAGCCTGCGCGAGCCAGTGCGCCTGGCCGAGGGGCTGCGTGACGAGTCGCTGGACAAGCTCGCCCTGGAGCGCGGCTGGCAGGCCCTGGAGCGCTTCGGCAAACACCTCAGCGGCTTCAAGGAGGCGCGGGTGCGCGCGGTGGCCACCAGCGCAGTGCGCCAGGCGCGCAATGCAGCGGTGTTCCTGGAAGGCGCCGAGGCCCGCCTGGGCTTTCCCATCAGGGTGATTTCCGGCCAGGAAGAAGCCGAGCTGGTGTTCTCCGGCATCGCCCACACCATGCCGTGCGAGAAAACCACGCGCCTGGTGGTGGATATCGGCGGCGGCTCCACCGAGCTGATCGTCGGCCGCGGCAAGCAGCCGATCTTCACCGAAAGCCTGACCATCGGCTCCGGCACCTTTGGCAAGCGCTATTTCCCCGCTGGCCGGGTCGACAGCCGCGCCCTGCAGCAGGCCGAGCAGCACGCCACCCTGGAGTTCTCCCGGGTCGATGGTTATATCCGCGAACACGACTGGCATGCGGCGATCGGCTCGTCCGGCACCGCGCGCATGCTGTCCCGGGTGCTCAAGGCCAATGGCCTGAACGAGGGCGGGCGCGATGGCATCACCTATGCCGGGCTGTTGCGCCTGTCCCTGGCCCTGCTCGGTGCCGGCCAGGTCAAGCGCCTCAAGCTTGGCGGTCTGCAGGCCCATCGCCAGGGCATGCTCCCCGGTGGCCTGGCGATCATGCTGGCGGCGTTCAAGGTCTTCGGTATCGAGGACATGACCCCGTCCGAGCCCGGCCTGCGTTTCGGCCTGCTGCACAGCCTCGTGGATAGCGGTTCTTCCCGTCACTGATTCCCTTGCCGAGAGCCCGCATGATCACCACCCAGGGCCATCAGCAGGACGCCGACCTCAACGGCCTGCTCTACGGTTTCGTGTTCCGTCCCGGCCAGCCGGGGCGGGAGATCGATTCCAGCGAAGCCCGCGAGCTGATGCTCGCGCCCCGCGACCCCGAGGAATTCCTCTGGCTGCACATGAACCTCGCCCACGCCGCCTGCGAGCGCTGGATGAAGGGCAGCCTCGACCTGCCGGAAACCTTCTTCGAAACCCTGCGCGAAGGCTCGCGCTCGACCCGCATCGAACACGCCGACACCGCCTTGCTCGCGGTGGTCAACGATGTGGTGTTCAACTTCGGCATGGTCTCGTCCGACGTTTCCACCCTGTGGGCCTGCGTGCGCCCGCGTTTGCTGGTGAGTACGCGCCTGCAGCCGCTGCACTCGGTGGATCGCCTGCGTTCGTCGGTCAAGCGTGGCGAGCAGTTCAGCTCGACCATCGAGTTGCTGGTGCACCTGTTCGGCGACCAAGGCGATGTACTGACCCAGATCGTCCGCGAGACCACCATGAACGTTGACCGCATCGAGGATCAGTTGCTGTCCCAGCGCCTCAGCGACAACCGCGCCGACCTCAGCGCCATGCGCCGTGTACTGGTGCGCCTGCAACGCCTGCTGGCGCTGGAGCCGGGCTCGCTGCTGCGCCTGCTCAACCGGCCGCCGGACTGGCTGCAGGAGCAGGACATCCGCCAATTGCGCGCGGCCACCGAGGAGTTCTCGGTGATCATCAACGACCTCACGGCGCTGGGCGAGCGGATCAAGCTGCTGCAGGAAGAGATCGCGGCCAAGCTGACCGAGGAGAACAACCGCACCCTGTTCACCCTGACGGTGGTCACGGTGCTGGCGCTGCCGATCAACATCATTGCCGGCTTCTTCGGCATGAACGTGGGCGGGGTGCCGCTGTCGGAGGACCCCAACGGCTTCTGGGTGCTGGTGGTGCTGGTGGCGACCTTTACCGCGCTGGCGGGGCGCTGGGCCTTCCGCAAGCGTGGGGACTACTGACGCTCGCGTCAGGCTTTCGGGCTGCTCCGCAGCGAGCAGACCGGGAAAGACAGCAGCGCTCCCGGCGCTTAATTCCTGGTTAATCGCACCTTCGGACAATGCCCGGGCTAAACGATTTCCGTTAGCCCAAGCAAAGGTCCTATTCCATGTCCATGTTCAAAGCCGCAACCCTGTCCGTCCTTTTCGCCCTGCCAGTCCTGGCCCATGCAGAAGGCGGCAGCGACCGGGTCAATGAATGGCATGCGCAATTCCAGCAGGCACAAAAAGAGGCACCGCAGCAGGCGGTAGCCGACAAGAAAGCCGAGCAGTCGACTGCCGACAAGCGCGATTCCTGATCACAGGTCGTAACGCACGCTCAAGGTGATGGTCCGCGGATCATTCACCGAGTAATACGCCGTACTGCTCGCCGCCGAATACGCAATGCTTTGCGGATAAGCGCGGTTGAGCAGGTTCTTCACCGCAAGGGTGGTGGTCCAGTGACCATCACCACTGCTGTAGCTGCTGGTGGCGTTCCAGAAACTCTGCTGCGGCACCTCATAGATATCGCCATTCACCGCATTCGCGTAGGACTTGCTCTGGAATTGCCAGTCGGTCCCCGCCACCAGTGCGCCCGGTACGTCTACCGGCAGCGTCCAGTTCAAGCCCAGCGCCAGGTTCCAGCGCGGCGCGAAGACCATCCGGTTGCCATCGGCATCCACCCCCGGCCCTGCCGCATTCTTGAAGTCGTCGTACTGCGCCTCGAGGTAGCCGAGATTGGCCTTGAAGGTCAGGTCGCGGCTGAGCAGCGCGGTGTTTTCCAGTTCCACCCCGTAGCTGTGGGCGCTGCCGACGTTGGTGCGCAGGTTGGCGCTGATCGCCGGGTCCCAGGCGTTGGTCTGCAGGTCCTTGTAGTCGTTGTAGAACACCGCGATGTTGCTGCGCAGGCGGCCATCGAGGTAGTCGCCCTTCACGCCGGTTTCATAGGTGATGACGTTCTCCGGGTCGAAGCCCTGCAAGGCGGCGAGGCGGGTCGGTGCGCGGTTGTCGAAGCCGCCGGCCTTGAAACCCTTGGCCACGTAGCCGTACTGGGTCAGCTCGTCGCTCCAGGCGTATTCCAGGCCCAGCTTGGGGCTGAACGAGGCCCAGCTTTCGCTGGTTTCGGCGCTGAAGTTGAGGCCGGTGATCTCGCGCTGTCGGGTAATGGCGTAGTTCTGGTAGTCGAAGTTCTTGTGCTCGGCGGTGTAGCGCAGGCCGGCGGTCAGGGACAGGCGTGAGGTCAGCTTGTACGTGCCCTGGCCATACAGGGCGTAGCTTTCGGTGTCGGTGGTGCTGTACTGGCCGCTGGCATTGACCCGGTCGGCCGCCACCGAGTAGGTCAGGCTGTCGCGCTCGGCGCGGAAGCGCTCCTTGTACAGGTAGGCGCCGAGGGTGAAGTTGAAGCGCTGGTACTCGCCGTTGAGCTGGAACTCCTGGGTGGCGTAGCGCTGCTTGTAGTGGATCAGGTTGTTCTGCGTCGGTGCGGCGTTGCCGGTGTTGGCTTCGCCGGAGTTGTCGTAGTCCACCGGCTGGTCGAAGGCCGACCAGGCGGTGACCGACTTGAAGCTCAGCTGATCGTCGAAGTGGTAGATCGAGCGCAGCACTGCACTGCCCTGGTCGAGGCGGTTCTTCGGGTCGAGGCTGCTGTAGGTCTTGAACTTGTCGAAGTGGCCGTTGCTCGGGTCGAAAGGGGTGTAGCTGGTGGTGTCGCCGCGGTCGAAGGTGCCGGCCAGGGTCAGTTGCGTGTCCCAGGCCGAGTCCACCGGGGCCAGGCGCAGCTTGCCGCGATAGGACTGGATATCCACGTTGTTGACGTCCTTGTGCCGGGTGCGGTTGTACACCGTGCCATCGCGGCTCAGGCGCAGGGCCGAGAAGCTAGCGAACAGGGTGTCGTCCACCAGCGGGCCGCTGACCAGCAGGCGGCCGTTGCGTGCGTCGTAGTTGCCGGCGCCGAGTTCGACGAAGGCGCGGGTTTTCTGGTCCGGGTCGCGGGTGATCACACGGATCGCCCCGGCGGCGCTGTTGCGGCCGTACAGGGTGCCTTGCGGGCCACGCAGCACTTCGACGCGCTCGACATCGTTGAAGTTGAGCATCGAGGAGATCGCCCGGGGGATGTACAGGTCGTCGGCATAGACGGCCACGGCGGCTTCCTGGATCGGGTCGGTCTCGCCGATGCCGCGGATGCCGTAGGTCTGGGCGCTGTAGGAGATCGACTGGCGATTCAGGGTCAGGTTCGGGACGCGGCCGGAGAGGTCGCGGATATTGTTGATCTGCTGGTCGCGCAGGGTGGTTTCGTCGAAGGCGCTGATGGCCACCGGGGTTTTCTGCAGGTTTTCCTGACGGTGCTCGGCGGTGACGGTGACGCTGGGCAGGCGTTCTTCGGTGGCGGCGATGGTGGTCAGGGGGAGGGTCAGCAACAATGGGGGGAG
>NZ_MKZO01000040.1 GCF_001941965.1 Pseudomonas putida
GGTGGGGGCGGCTGGGTTGGTGGGGGCTTGGTATGACCTTCAGGATGCGTATGAGAATCGAGGACATAAAAGGTACTCTCTTGCCGGAGTCTACTTATTGCGCGCAGTGACGCAGATGGGTTCCGCCACCTTATCGATTACGGTGGGCTTGGCGTACGCGAAGCCATACTTGGAATACCTGCTAAAACAGTACGGAACTCGCCCAATTCTCGGTGTAGCGGTTAGATCAGGCTTGCAAGCTTCTACTGCTTTGGCCCTACGCATGATTCCAATGCTTCGGCTATTTTTCGGCCTGAACATGGTGATTCTGGCATTGGTACTAGTTGAAATTTTCCTATTTCCTAACCAGCTGCAGCGCTATCTCGACTCCTGCACATTCCGTAAGGACCTTAAAAACAATGGCATCGAGAGTGAAGAAGCTGAAGTAAAAACCATGCAAAACGCATTAGAGGGGACTCTCTAGTGTATTTTCTGGAGCGAGGATTTCAGTGGTCCAAGACATTAACCACTTACGACGAAGCCAAGAACGAATTCAACAACCAACAGCGCCATCCGGGACAGACTGAACTTCATGCCCCCGATGGAGTGAGCGAGCCAGTTTCAAGCAGAACTTATGACAACTCATCAATCTATACATACAACGACAGACACATTGACGTCAGGACACCGAGCGACGAAAAAAGAGGAGCAATTACATTCTTTGCAATCGCCATATATGGAATGTTAATACATGCCATTACAATCAACACAGTGATGTCCATCGACTACATTATTGCTGGACATAGCTATTACGACAAAGCCCCACTAACCAGTATCGATTACTTTTTTGCTGTGCTTTTCCCCTTATCCTTGCTGATAGTACTTGCCGCCTTTTTGAAATACACGTTTCGTTTCACTCGTTTGGAGTCCTTTACCGCCCGTCGCGTAATTGTCCGCTTCAACCGAATCACCCGAAAAGTCTACCTCCTCCGTCCCAAGCACTTGGGTGGCATCCGCATCATGGACTGGGACAAGACCGAGATCCTTATCGACAAGAAAATGAGCGAACTCGAAGGTACCGGAGGTTTCGTCATCCTGGTCTGGGACAAAGGTGATGGCGTCGATCTACAAGGCACCCCCACCGACAACATCGAAGTCACCTTCATCGGCAAACCCACCCGCAACGCCAGCGAACTGTTGGCGTTCTGGGAATACATCCGCCGCTACATGGAAGACGGCCCCGCCTCCGCGCCAGCCCCGAAGAAACTCATCTGCAAATTCCCCTGGCCCTGGCTTTCGCTCAAGGCCGCCTGGGGGTTGGATACCAGCTTCTTCCGCCAGAGCGAACTACGGGTATTCGTGTTGCTCAACCTGCTGCTATGGCCCGTCATCCTGATCCACGCCACCGGCCACTGGTTGTCACTACTGCTTTGCTATGAGCCAAGGTTTCCGAAAGTCATCGAAGAAGCCGGGCGTTGATCGATCCCTCTTCCTGGGGCTGTATCGCAGCCCCTCCAGTGCACTCACGAACGGTGGTGCAGCCATCGTAGAACTTACGTCTGCGGTTGGTCAGGAATACAGCAGACACAGGTTTTACGGCCGCTTCGCGCCCGTTCGCGAGCAAGCTCGCTCCCACACCAATCTCGCGTCGTTCATCTGTCCGGCGATCCGGCAATCCCCCCAGCCTCTGCTACCGTGGAAATACCACCCTCCCCACGCAACACAGGTGACCCCTCATGGCGCGCACCACTCCCATCGAGCTCTACCGCAATATCGGCATCGTCGCCCACGTCGACGCGGGCAAGACCACCACCACCGAACGCATCCTGTTCTACACCGGGGTCAACCACAAGATGGGCGAGGTCCACGACGGCGCCGCGACCATGGACTGGATGGCCCAGGAGCAGGAACGCGGGATCACCATCACCTCGGCGGCGACCACGGCCTTCTGGCAAGGCTCGACCAAGCAGTTCCCCGACAAGTACCGCTTCAATATCATCGACACCCCCGGCCACGTGGACTTCACCATCGAGGTGGAACGCTCCCTGCGCGTGCTCGACGGCGCGGTGGTGGTGTTCAGCGGCGCCGACGGGGTCGAGCCGCAGTCCGAAACCGTGTGGCGCCAGGCCAACAAGTACCATGTGCCACGCCTGGCCTATGTGAACAAGATGGACCGCCAGGGCGCCGACTTCCTGCGGGTGGTCAAGCAGATCGACCAGCGCCTCGGCCACCATCCGGTGCCGATCCAGCTGGCCATCGGCGCCGAGGAGAACTTCGCCGGGCAGATCGACCTGGTGAAGATGAAGGCGATCTTCTGGAACGATGACGACCAGGGCACCAGCTACCGCGAGGAAGAGATCCCCGCCGAACTGCTGGACCAGGCCCGCGAGTGGCGCGCCCATATGATCGAGGCCGCCGCCGAGGCCAACGACGAGTTCATGAGCCTGTACCTCGACGGCGTCGAACTGAGCAACGAGCAGATCAAGGCCGGCCTGCGCCAGCGCACCCTGGCCAACGAGATCGTCCCGGCGATCCTCGGCTCGTCGTTCAAGAACAAGGGCGTGCCGCTGATGCTCGATGCGGTGATCGATTACCTCCCCGCGCCCTCGGAAATCCCGGCGATCAACGGCACCGATCCGGACCACGAGGACAAGCACCTGGAGCGCCACGCCGACGACAACGAGCCGTTCTCGGCCCTGGCCTTCAAGATCGCCACCGATCCCTTTGTCGGCACCCTGACCTTCGCCCGGGTCTACTCCGGCGTGCTCAGCTCGGGCGACGCCGTGCTCAACTCGGTCAAGGGCAAGAAGGAACGGGTCGGGCGCATGGTGCAGATGCACGCCAACCAGCGCGCCGAGATCAAGGCCGTGTGCGCCGGCGATATCGCCGCGCTGATCGGCATGAAGGACGTCACCACCGGCGACACCCTGTGCGATATCAACAAGCCGATCATCCTCGAGCGCATGGACTTCCCCGATCCGGTGATCTCCGTGGCGGTGGAACCCAAGACCAAGGCCGACCAGGAGAAAATGGGCATCGCCCTCGGCAAGCTGGCCCAGGAAGACCCCTCGTTCCGGGTCAAGACCGACGAGGAGACCGGGCAGACCATCATCTCCGGCATGGGCGAGCTGCACCTGGACATCATCGTCGACCGCATGCGCCGCGAGTTCGGGGTCGAAGCCAATATCGGCAAGCCCCAGGTGGCCTACCGCGAGAAGATCCGCAACACCTGCGAGATCGAGGGCAAGTTCGTCCGCCAGTCCGGCGGGCGCGGCCAGTACGGCCATTGCTGGATCCGCTTCGCCCCGGGCGATGAAGGCAAGGAAGGCCTGGAGTTCATCAACGAGGTGGTCGGCGGCGTGGTGCCGCGGGAATACATTCCGGCGATCCAGAAAGGCATCGAGGAGCAGATGCTCAATGGCGTGGTCGCCGGTTATCCGCTGATCAGCCTCAAGGCCGCGGTGTTCGACGGCTCGTACCACGACGTCGACTCCAACGAGATGGCCTTCAAGATCGCCGCGTCCATGGCTACCAAGCAACTGGCGCAAAAAGGCGGCGCGGTGCTGCTGGAGCCGGTGATGAAGGTGGAAGTGGTGATGCCCGAGGAATTCATGGGCGACATCATGGGTGACCTGAGCCGCCGTCGCGGCCTGATCCAGGGCAGCGAGGACACCCCGGCGGGCAAGGTGGTACGGGCCGAGGTGCCGCTGGGCGAAATGTTCGGCTACTCCACCGAAATGCGCTCGATGACCCAGGGCCGGGCCAGCTATTCGATGGAGTTCACCCGGTACGCGGAAGCGCCGGCGAGCATTGCCGAGGTGATCATCAAGAAGCAGGGGTGAGGCGCAGCGGCCCGGAGATGGCCCGAAATACAGGTCATCTCCAGCCGTCGATCAGATCAACAGGCGAGCAATCATCAGGCGATGGACCTGGGTATCAGGGTCAATCACTTGCGCGTTCACCAACAAGGTGCCGGGTAGGTGCTCCAGCAACTGATTCGCAGGGAAATGGTACTCCACCCCAGGAAACGGCAGGGTGAAAACCGGCTGCTCGACGAAGCCATCGGGAGTGAGCACGGTTAGCTGCGCTCTATCCACGTACTCGTCCCGGGCCAGGGCGAACACCCGACCGGCCGCGTCGGCCAGCACAGCGCGGCCGGGAGTCCAGGACAGGGCCAGAGGCTCGCCGCGGTTGAAGGTATGGTCGCGCTCGCCATGCGGGCGCAGCTTCATCACAAAGCTGCGGCGTTTGTCGTTGTCGCTGGGGCTTATCTGGCCCTGTACGATGACCCTGCCGTCAGCCTGGAGAGCCAGGCTCTCGGTGGTCATGCTCTCTCCGCCGGGAACGGGCAGATCCGCAACCCCGCCGTCGCCGAACGATACATCCGTCTGACCCGCCGCATCATAACCTCTGACTTGGGCGTGCGAATCCGACCACCCGCCCATAAGGATGCGCCCATCCGGCCTGACCACAAGTGCGGGAAGCCGGAGACCGCGCTCGACGAAATGCACTCCATCTTCGCCGAACGTGGGATCGGGCCGCCCGTCGTGATCGAGGCGCATCAGCGCATTGGCCGTATAGCCTTCTGGCCACTGGACACCCTCTCCATGAGCAAGGACCTTGCCATCGCTTTGCAGCGTCGCGCTGAAAACATGGAAGACCCGGTTGTACGGCGCGATTATCGTTGTCCCGCCGCTGCCGAAACTACCGTCAAGGGCACCATCCGCGCCAACACAGGAGAAAAAATAGTCCTGGGCAATCATGTTGCTCACCTTACGGGTACCAATCAGTACCACTCGCTCGTCCGGAAGGGCCACGCAGTGATAAAGCATGTGCTCGAGGGCATCGGAAAGCTCGATGACTGCCACACCCTCCACGCCGAAGGTAGGGTCGAGGGCACCGCGTTGATCGAACCTGACCAGAGTGATGCTATGCGAACTGCCCGGAGACAGGCCGGCCGCAATGATGCGCCGGGACGGCGTCACCGCAATAAGTGCGCCGTAGTTGCCGCCTGGCAGGCTGACTTCCACCAGCCCTCCTGTACCGAAGGTGGGGTCGAGTACGAGTGAACGCTTTGTTCGTTGGTCGGTCATGATGCTCTCCATTAAGAATGGTGAAGACACGGGCGAAGGCGTCGTGCCTGGAGAAGATTCAAAACCTATTGCTGTAAACAAACACCTGACAGAAATATCAGGTACGCCGTCGCTCAGAGCTCCGCCCGCTTCAGCAACTGCTTGCAACGCTCCGACAGATGCACCACCCGCAGATGCTTCCCCGCCTTCTCATAGCGCTCGCGCAAGGTCTTCAACGCCGCGATCGCCGAGTAATCGACGAAGCTCAGGTGCCGGCAGTCCAGCGTTACCTGCGCCGGATCATTGGCCGGGTCGAACTGGTCGAGAAACGGCGTCGACGAGGCGAAGAACAACGTTCCATGCACCCGGTACAGCCGGCTGCCGTCCGCTTCGTCATGGATGTCGGCATACAGCTCGCGGGCGTGCTGCCAGGCGAAGTTGATCGCGGCGATGACGATGCCGAACAGCACCGCCGTGGCCAGGTCGGTGAACACCGTAACCACCGTCACCGCGATGATCGCCAGCACATCGCTGACCGGCACTTTGTGCAGCACCCGCAGCGAAGCCCAGGCGAAGGTCTGCTGGGCGACCACGAACATCACCCCGACCAGCGCCGCCAGCGGGATTTTCTCGATCAGCGGCGAGAGGAACAGCACGAACAGCAGGATCATCGCCCCGGCCACCACCCCGGACAGGCGCCCGCGGCCGTTGGAGCTGAGGTTGATCACGGTCTGCCCGATCATCGCGCAGCCGCCCATGCCGCCGCACAGCCCGGAGACCATATTGGCCGCGCCGAGGGCCACGCATTCGCGGTCGGGGTGGCCGCGGCTCTCGGTGATTTCGTCGGTGAGGTTGAGGGTCAGCAGGGTTTCCAGCAGCCCGACCAGGGCCATCAGCACCGCATAGGGAGCGATGATCCGCAGGGTTTCCAGGTTCCACGGCACCTGCGGCAGGGCCAGGGACGGCAGGCCGCCGGCGATATGGGCCATGTCACCAAGGGTGCGGGTCGGCAGGTCGAGCAGCCAGACCAGCACGCCGACGCCGAGGATCGCCACCAGGGCCGGCGGTACCGCGCGGGTCAGCTTCGGCAGGACGTAGACCACCAGCATGGTCAACGCTACCAGGCCGAGCATCAGCCACAGCGCCGCGCCTTGCAGCCATTGCTCACCTTGCTTGAAGTGCTCCAGTTGGGCCATGGCGATGACGATGGCCAGGCCGTTGACGAAGCCGAGCATCACCGGGTACGGCACCAGGCGCACCAGCTTGCCCAGGCGCAGCAGGCCGAAGAGGATCATCAACAAGCCGCCCAGCAACACCGTGGCCAGCAGGTATTGCACGCCCTGCTGGACCACCAGCGCGACGATGACCACGGCCATGGAGCCGGCGGCGCCGGAGATCATGCCCGGGCGGCCACCGAACAGGGCGGTCAGGGTGCAGATGATAAAGGCGCCGTACAGGCCCATCAGCGGGTTGAGGTGGGCGACCAGGGCGAAGGCGATGCACTCCGGCACCAGGGCGAACGACGTGGTCAAACCGGCGAGGACATCACTGCGCACGCGCAGGGCCCGGTTCTTGGTGTGGGTCTGGGACATCGGGGGTTTCCGTGGGGGCAGGCAAGGCGGGGGAAAATCGTTAGCAAGCTTACCGGATTCGCCATGCTCGACACAAAACCCCTGTGGGAGCTGGCTTGCCAGCGATAGGGCCCGATCTGACAACATCATTGCTCAAGCCGGCCTCATCGCTGGCAAGCCAGCTCCCACAGGGTTTTGTGGTGCTCTGGCTATTTCCTTATGCCAAATAGGGCCATTGACCATCCAGCCACCCTCCCTCCATGCTCCGCCGCTCCCCCCTCTTTCAAGGAGCGACTGCATGAAGCTGGAAACCCTGGCCATCCACGCGGGCTTCAGCCCGGACCCGACCACCCGGGCGGTGGCGGTGCCGATCTACCAGACCACCTCCTTCGCCTTCGACGATACCCAGCATGGCGCCGACCTCTTCGACCTGAAAGTTGCCGGCAATATCTATTCGCGGATCATGAACCCCACCAACGATGTGCTGGAACAACGCATGGCCGCGCTCGAGGGCGGGGTCGGGGCGCTGGCGGTGGCCTCGGGCATGGCGGCGATCACCTATGCGATCCAGACCATCGCCGAAGTCGGCGACAATATCGTTTCCGTGGCCAAGCTGTATGGCGGTACCTATAACCTGCTGGCCCACACCCTGCCACGCATCGGCATCCAGACCCGCTTCGCCCCGCACGACGACATCGCCGCCCTCGAAGCCCTGATCGACGAGCGCACCAAGGCGGTGTTCTGCGAGTCCATCGGCAACCCGGCGGGCAATATCGTCGACCTGCAGGCCCTGGCCGACGCCGCGCACCGCCATGGCGTGCCGCTGATCGTCGACAACACCGTGGCCACGCCGATCCTCTGCCGGCCGTTCGAACACGGCGCCGATATCGTCGTGCATTCCCTGACCAAGTACATCGGCGGCCACGGCACCAGCATCGGCGGTATCGTCATCGACTCGGGCAGGTTCCCCTGGGCCGAGAACAAGGCACGCTTCGCCCTGCTCAACACCCCCGACCCGTCCTACCACGGCGTGACCTACACCGAAGCCTTCGGCCCCGCCGCCTTCATCGGCCGCTGCCGGGTGGTGCCGCTGCGCAATACCGGCGCGGCGCTGTCGCCGTTCAACGCCTTCCTGATCCTGCAAGGCCTGGAAACCCTGGCCCTGCGCATGGAGCGTCATACCGAGAACGCCCTCAAGGTCGCCCGTTATCTGCAAGCCCATGAGCAAGTGGCCTGGGTCAAGTACGCCGGCCTGCCGGATCACCCGGAACACCCACTGGCCCAGCGCTACACCCAGGGCAAACCGGCGTCGATTCTGTCTTTCGGCATCAAGGGCGGCCAGCAAGCCGGCGCCCGCTTCATCGATGCGCTGAAGCTGGTAGTACGCCTGGTAAATATCGGCGACGCCAAGTCCCTGGCCTGCCACCCGGCCTCCACCACCCACCGCCAACTGAACGACGAAGAACTGGAAAAAGCCGGTGTTCCGCGCGACATGGTGCGCCTGTCGATCGGTATCGAGCACAGCGACGACATCATCGCCGACCTGGAGCAGGCGCTCACTGCCAGCCGCGGATAATCCGCAAAACCGCCCGCCCCGCCCTGCCCGGTTTCGACGGCGGGCGCGGGCTTGAGCGGTTCCTTCCGATTGCCTTGCGCACATACCTTCGACTCCCGGCAAAGCCCCGTATTCATTGGGGTTCACCGTTTCAGCCAGCGCCGACAAAATATTCAGTGATGGCAGATTGGCACTGACACAATCCTCGTCGATACTGCCTCCCGCATGGACTTCCTTGCCCACAACAACATAGGGATATTTGCGATGAGCCAGACCCAGCCATTGGATGTCGCCATCATCGGCGGCGGCGTCTCCGGGACCTACAGCGCTTGGCGCCTGCAAGAAGCACAAGGCGATCATCAACGCATCCAGTTGTTCGAATACAGCGACCGCATCGGCGGGCGTCTGTTCAGTATCAATCTTCCCGGTCTGCCCAACGTCGTCGCCGAAGTCGGCGGCATGCGCTGGATGCCGGCCACCGACGACAACACCGGTGGCCACGTGATGGTCGACAAGCTGGTGAACGAGCTCGAGCTGCCGACCAAGGACTTCCCCATGGGCAGCAACCTGCCGGAAAACGATCCGGTCGGTGCCAAAAACAACCTGTTCTACCTGCGCGGCGAGCGTTTCCGCCTGCGCGACTTCACCGAAGCCCCGGAAAAGATCCCCTACAACCTGGCCTGGTCCGAGCGCGGTTTCGGCCCCGAGGACCTGCAGGTCAAGGTGATGAACAGCATCTACCCGGGCTTCGACCAACTGAGCCTGGCCGAGCAGATGCAGGTCAAGGTGTTCGGCAAGGAAATCTGGCGCTACGGCTTCTGGGACCTGCTCTACCGCGTGCTGAGCAACGAGGGCTACCAGTTCATGAAGGACGCCGGCGGCTACGAGGCCAATGTGGCCAACGCCAGCGCCGTGACCCAGCTGCCCGCCACCGAATACAGCGACACCACCAAGTTCCTCACCCTCAAGACCGGTTTCCAGACCCTGCCGCTGACCCTCGCCCAGCGCTTCCAGGACGTCTCGGGCGGCCTGGTTCCCGCCGAGCAGCGGGTGCAGATGAACAAGCGCCTGGCCTCCCTGCAATACAGCGATGACACCGAGTACCCGTACCGCCTGCACTTCGTCCCCACCCAGACCGTGGATGGCAACACCACTGACGTCCCGGGCGCGGACGAGATCATCATCCATGCCCGCCAGGTGATCCTGGCCATGCCGCGGCGCTCCCTGGAGCTGATCCAGTCGCCACTGTTCGACGATCCGTGGCTGAAAGAGAACATCGGCTCGGTACTGGTGCAGTCGGCGTTCAAGCTGTTCCTCGCCTACGAACAACCCTGGTGGCGCGCCCAGGGCCTGGTGGCCGGGCGTTCGGTCACCGACCTGCCGATCCGCCAGTGCTACTACATGGGCACCGAGTGCGAGCAGGACGGCGGCGAGAAAACCCTCAACTCGCTGTTGATGGCCTCCTACAACGACATCGGTACCGTGCCGTTCTGGAAAGGCCTGGAAGACGGCGCACCGTTCGAAGGCTACCAGCCGAAAAGCCTGCAGGGCCGTATCGACAGCAATGAAGTGGTGCCGCGTATGCAGTACCAGATCAGCGAAGAGATGGTGCGCATCGCGCAGCGCCAGGTCACCTCCCTGCACGACCAGATCGAGCTGCCGGCGCCCTACTCCGCGGTCTATCACGCCTGGGATGCCGATCCGTTCGGCGGCGGCTGGCACGAGTGGAAAGCCAACTACCGTCTCGACCTGATCATCCAGGGCATGCGGCATCCGGTGCAGGACCAGGACGTCTTCATCGTCGGTGAAGCCTACTCCTACGGCCAGGGCTGGGTCGAAGGCGCCCTGACCACCGCCGAGTCCACCCTGCAGGACTTCTTCGGCCTGCCGCGTCCCGAGTGGCTGCCGGAGGCGTAACAGTTGCTGCCGACCCCGGCGCCGGTCGATATCGAGAACCCGCCATCCCTGACCTGCACCGACTGCAAGAAGACACTCGCCGAAGTCACTGACTTCGCCTACACGGGGATCAAGGCATGAGTACCGCACCTTTCACCGTTGCCGACTACCTGCTGACCCGCCTCAAGGAACTGGGCCTGACCAAGGTGTTCCAGGTCCCGGGGGACTATGTCTCCAACTTCATGAACGCCCTAGAGGCCTTCGACGGCATCGACGCCGTGGGCGAGGTCTATGAAATGGGCGCCGCCTACGCCGCCGACGGCTATGCCCGGGTGCATGGCCTCGGCGCCGTGTCGCTGCAATACGGCGTGGGCACCTTCAGCGCGGTCAATGCCATTGCCGGCTCGTTCGTCGAACGCGCCCCGGTGGTGGTGATCTCGGCCAGCCCGTCCACGGAAAACCGCGAGCTGGCGCGCCAGCAGCATGTGCTGTTCCACCATTCCACCGGCAACTTCGAGGCCGACCGCAATGTGCTGGAGCAGGTCACGGTGGCCTGCGAGATCATCTCCGACGCCCGCCAGGCACCGTGGCAGATCGACAGCGCGCTGATCGCCGCCATCACCCATCGCCAGCCGGTGTACCTGGAGGCCTGGAAGGATGTCTGGGGCCTGCCCTGCTCGCTCCCGCAAGGCACCCTGAAGCCGGCGCCGCAGCCGTCCAACCCGGATGCCCTCAAGCTGCTGGTGGACAACAGCGTCCAGCGCCTGGCCGAAGCGAAGAAACCGCTGGTGCTGCTGGGCGTGGAAGTCATGCGCTACGGCTTGCAGGACGCGGTGCAGCGCCTGATCGACGGCTGCCAACTGCCGTTCAGCACCACCCTCGACGCCAAGACCGTGCTCGACGAAAGCCAGAAGCCCTTCATCGGCACCTACGCGGGCCCGGCCTCGCGCCTGGAGACTTCGCCGCAGGTGCTGGAGGCCGACTGCATCCTGGCCATCGGGGTGATCTTCACCGACGACTACCTCGACCTGCTCAAGGACCGCTTCGACCAGATTATCCAGGTCAACTGCGACCTGGCCCGCACCGGGGCCGAGTACTACCCCAACGTGCGCCTGCCGGACTACGTCGACAGCCTGCTCAAGGCCTTCGACCTGGACAAGCGCTTCCCGCGCAGCGACGTGTACCTGCCCCGGCACCCGGCCCTGCTCGGCGCCTGCGCCCCGAGCGACGCCCTCGGCTACGAAAACTTCTTCGCCAGCCTGGTGGACTTCGCCAAGGAGCATCGCCTGTGGCAAACCAGCACCCTGATCCTCGGCGAAAGCTCGTCGCTGTACGTGGCCAGCAACATCCAGGACATGCCGCGCAACAGCTTCCTCTCCGACGCCATCTGGGGCTCCCTCGGTCATGAAACCGGCTGCGCCCTTGGTGTTGCCCTGGGCAGCGGGCAACGGCCGATCGTGGTCGCCGGCGATGGCGGCTTCATGATGGTCAGCCAGTCCCTGGCGGCGCTGACGCGCAACAAGGTCAACGCCATCGTCTTCGTCATGAGCAACCAGGTGTATGCCATCGAGCAGGCGTTCGTCGATATCGACGCCTTCAATCCGGACGGCGAGTTCGCACCGTTCGATACCCTGCCGAGCCTGGATTACCCGGCCCTGGCCAAGGGTTATGGCGCGCTTGGCTACCAGGTGAATACGGTCAGCGAGCTGCAGGCGTTGCTGCCAACACTGCTGGAGATCAGCGACCGGCCGGTACTGGTGGAGGTGAAGATCCCGGAGAAGGACCTGGCGGTTCAGATTGAGCGGTTGGCCAGCAACTGACGGGAAAAGACCAGCGTGCGCATGGCGGTAGCCTGCGTACTGCTGGGCACGGCGGCGACGGTGAGAAGGCCTGTCAGTAGATCGCATCAGGGCTGATAGGTGCTTGTCATGACTTCTCCAGCGCCCTTGAGATCGAGCGCCGCCCGCGCGGCGCATCGCTGGCAAGCCAGCTCCCACATTTGTTGCAACGTACCTATGCCTGTCAGGCCATGGTTGACCGCCTTGTTTGTACGACGCGGTATCGCGCCGAGCCGAAAAGCCTCCTCGCGATAGTTCGCCGAACATCCAAGGCTGGCAACGGAGATCTCACAGGCCATGGCACGTTGCAACAAATGTGGGAGCTGGCTTGCCAGCGATGCGCCGCGCGGGCGGCGCTCGATCTTGAGAGCGCTGAAGATCTATCGGCATGCGCCTAGTGGCCATAACTCGGTCTTCTGACAGGCACATCGCAGCCACTCGTGTGCAGAACCCACACTCCAAGATCACGCGCCCAGCACACAAGACTGTACATCCATACAGATAAACCTTGCCACCGCGCCTCCCTCGAAGCATCCTAGGGAACCTCGTTCCCCTGGATGCCTCTCTTCCCCATGCGCCTGTTCCTCTGCGAAAAGCCCTCCCAGGCCAAGGATATCGCCAAGGTCCTCGGGGCCAGCCGGCGTGGCGATGGCTGCTGGGTGGGCACTGGGGTGACGGTGACCTGGTGCATCGGCCACCTGCTGGAAACCGCGCCGCCCGACGCCTACGACGCGCGCTACAAGCGCTGGGTGCTGGCCGACCTGCCGATCGTGCCGGAGCAGTGGAAGATGCAGGTCAAGCCCAAGACCGCCAGCCAGTACAAGGCCGTCAAGCGCCTGCTGGGCGAAGCCGCCGAGCTGGTGATCGCCACCGACGCCGACCGCGAGGGCGAGATGATCGCCCGCGAGCTGGTGGAACATTGCCGTTACCGCGGGCCGATCCAGCGCCTGTGGCTGTCGGCGCTGGACGATGCCTCGATCCGCAAGGCCCTGGCCGCGCTCAAGCCCGGTGCCGAAACCTTCAGCCTGTACCATTCGGCCCTCGGCCGCTCCCGCGCCGACTGGCTGATCGGCATGAACATGAGCCGCCTGTTCACCCTGCTCGGCCGCCAGTCCGGCTACCA
The DNA here is from genome assembly GCF_001941965.1 of Pseudomonas putida. Taxonomy (GTDB): domain Bacteria; phylum Pseudomonadota; class Gammaproteobacteria; order Pseudomonadales; family Pseudomonadaceae; genus Aquipseudomonas; species Aquipseudomonas putida_L. The sequence goes on from NZ_MKZO01000040.1 coordinate 13,035, forward strand.
GGGCGTGCTGCCGGTGGGCCGGGTGCAGACCCCGACCCTGCGCCTGGTGGTGGACCGCGACCGCAGCATCGCCGATTTCGTGCCGGTGCCGTTCTGGGCCATCGATGTGCAGCTGGACAGCGAGGGCAGCGTCTTCACCGCGCAATGGCGGGCGCCGGACGACGTCTGCGATGACCAGGGTCGCTGCCTGAAGCAGGAACTGGCACAACAGGCGGCTGCGGCGATGCAGGCGGCGGGCACGGCGCAGGTGGTCGAGGTGAAGACCGAGCGAGTCCGCGAGGCCGCGCCCCTGCCCTTCGACCTCGGCACCCTGCAGGAAGTCTGCTCGAAGAAGTTCGGCCTCGGCGCCCAGGAAACCCTGGATATCGCCCAGTCGCTGTACGAAACCCACAAGGTCATCACCTACCCGCGCAGCGATTGCGGCTACCTGCCACTGAGCCAGCACAGCGAGGCGCCGGCGATTCTCGCGGCGCTCGGTCGGGCCGATCCATCACTGGCGCCACTGCAGCCGCACCTGCAGGCACAGCGCCGTTCGCGGGCCTGGAACGATGCAAAGGTCAGCGCCCACCACGGCATCATCCCGACCGCAGCGGCGGTCGATCCGAACCGGCTGCCGGGCAAGGCCAAGGCGGTCTACACCCTGATCCGCGCACGCTACCTGGCGCAGTTCCTGCCCAACCACGAATACGACCGCACCCAGGCGGATTTCGATTGTGCCGGGCAGGCGTTGCGCGCCGTGGGCAAGCAGATCGTCGAACCGGGCTGGCGCCGCGCGCTGCCGGAAGCGCTGACGCCGCCGAAAGGTCGCGAAGCGCCGGCAGCACAGGTGCTGCCAGCGTTGAGCAAGGGGCAGTGGTGCGCGGTGCGCGACCTGGCGTTGAAGGACCTCTGGACCCAGCCGCCCAAGCCGTTCACCGAAGGCGACCTGATCAAGGCGATGAAGAACGTCGCCAAGCTGGTGGAGGATCCGCGCCTCAAGCAGAAGCTCAAGGAAACCACCGGGATCGGCACCGAGGCGACCCGCGCCGGGATCATCCAGGGCCTGCTGGACCGGGGTTACCTGGTAAAGAATGGCAAGGCCCTGAATGCCACGCCGGCGGCCTTCAGCCTGATCGATGCGGTGCCACGGGCGATTGCCGACCCGGGGACCACGGCGATCTGGGAGCAGGCGCTGGACATGGTGCAAAGCGGGGAAATGAGCCTGGAGACCTTTGTCGAGAAACAATCGGCATGGATGAGCAAGCAGGTGGAACGCTGTGCCGGGATGCAACTGAGGATTTCCGGGCCGGCGACACCGGCGGGCCGGGGTGGGTCGCCGTGGAAGAAGAAGCGCAAGGCGGGGACTGCGGCCAAGGATGGGGTGAAGCGGGTGCGCAAGCCGAGGGTGAAGAAGGCCGGGAATTGATGGTGCTGCATCTGGCCTCATCGCTGGCAAGCCAGCTCCCACAGAGGTCGCAGTGATCTCAAGATATGCACTCAACCTGTGGGAGCTGGCTTGCCAGCGATAGGGCCATCAGCAACACCATCAAGCCAAAGCCCTACTCCTTGACCGCCTGCAAGGTGTAGCTCAACGGCAACCGCCAGGGCTGGTTATCCAGCTGCCATTCGCCATTCTCCCGCCGGCTCATCTGCCCCGGCAGCGCTTCCCAGGGGATGCTGTCATGCTCCACCAGCCCGGTGAGCCGCATGCCCTGGCTGATCAGGGCACTCACCACCTCGCCCAGCCCATGGTTCCATTCATGGGTTTCGGTATTGACCAGGCTGGCCTCGGTGCTGACATAGGTCTGGTCACTGATCCACACCGTCGGTTCGGGCCGTTCGAAGTACGGGTACTCCACCACCAGCCGGTCCTGATGATCCTCGTTCAGCGCCAGCAGCATCGGATGGCCTTCGCGCAGGAACAGGCGCCCGCCCGGCTTGAGCAAGGTCGCCACGGTGCCGGCCCAGCGCTGGATATCCGGCAGCCAGCAGAGGGCGCCGACCCCGGTGTAGAGCAGGTCGAACGACGCCGCCGGCAAGGTCGAGCAGGCCGCATAGACATCGGCCTCGACATACTCGATCGGCGTCTCGCAGCGCTCGGCCAGGGCCCGGGCCTGCTCCAGCGAGCGCCCGGAAAAATCCAGCCCGGTCATCTGCGCGCCCAGGCGGGCCAAGGACAACGTGTCGGTACCGATATGGCATTGCAGGTGCAGGCCGCGCAGGCCGTCGATCTCCCCCAGCAACGGCAGGTCGAAGCGCACCACTTCGGAGAGGTGCGCAGGATCGGCGACGAACGCCGCCACTTCATAATCGCCAGACGCCGCATGCAACGGCGCGCGCTCATCCCAGCTGGCTTTGTTGAGGGCAAGTGAATCGGCCATGGTCAGCTCCTTTGGTCCCGGTCCGTGCCCCACGATAGAGCGCTCGCTCAACAGTGGCAATGTGCTGGTTGCCGCAGTGCGGTATAACGGCGGATCACTCATCAAGGAAGACAAGCATGAAACTGGGTTACACCATTGCCTATGTCGCGGATGTCGCGGCGTCGTTGAGCTTTTTCGAGGCCGCTTTCGGTCTGCAGCGGCGGTTCCTCCATGAGTCGGGAGACTATGGCGAGCTGGAAACCGGGGCCACGACCCTGGCGTTCGCTTCCCTGGAGCTGGGGGAGATGAATTTCGCGGGCGGCGTGCTGGCGGCTAGCGAGAGCGACAGGCCGCTGGGAATGGAGATCGGCCTGGTGACCGAGGATGTGCCGGCCGCCCATGCCCGGGCGTTGGCCGCAGGGGCGGTGGAGTTGAAGGCGCCGCAGGTGAAGCCCTGGGGACAGACGGTGTCGTGGGTCAGGTGTCCGGCGGGAATTCTGGTCGAGCTGTGTACGACCGTGGGTTGATGTATTGGTCTTGAGGGCCTCATCGCTGGCAAGCCAGCTCCCACGGGGCTGCGGCGCCTGCGATAAGGCCCTCAAAGACTTTTACATCGAATAGGCCAGGCTCAGGCTCAGGTTCCGCGGCTCGCCCGGCATGTTCCACGCCAGGTTGTAGCCCCGCTCGTAGTACTTGCGGTCGAACAGGTTGTTCAGGTTCACCCCGAGGGTGAGCTGCTCACTGGCCTTGTAGTGGGCCAGCAGATCGACGGTGCTGTAGGACGGCAAACGGAAACGGCTGCCCGCCTGCCCGGAGCGCTCGCCAACGTAGTTCGCCGCCGCACCAAAGTCCGATCCACGCAACGCCCCGTCCTGGAATTCATACACCGCCATCACGCTGCCGCTGTGCCGGGGAATGCCCAGCAGATCGCTGCCCTTGGGCAGGGCCGCATCGCCCTTGGTCACCTCGGCGTCGATGTACGCATAGGCGCCGATCACCCGCACCTCGTCCGTCACCTGCCCGCTGAATTGCAGATCCATGCCCTGGCTGCGCGCCTTGCCCGCCGCAATGCTGTCGCCGGAGGCATCGGTGGTGATGACGTTTTCCTTGTCGATATGGAACAGCGCCAGCGTTGCGCCAACCCGGCTATCGAACAGGTCCAGCTTCAGCCCGGTTTCGTAACCGATGCCCTTCTCCGGCTTGTACACCTGCCCGCGCGTGCCGATGGCATTGGGCTTGAACGAGGTGGAGGCGTTGGCGAACACCCCCACTTGCGGCGTCAGTTGGTACATCAGGCCAAGCCGTGGCGTCGCCACATCCTTTTCCTGGCTATTGCTGACCCGAGTCGCGCGGTTCAGCGCGGTCTGCTCGACCCGCTCCAGGCGCACGCCGACCAGCCCGCGCAGGCGGTCGGTAAAGGCGATCTGGTCCTGCAGGTTCAACGCATAGCTTTCGGTGTGCTCGAAGAAGTCATTGGCATTCACCAGTGGCGGCTTAGCCTGGCCGTACACCGGGTTGTAGATGTCCAGCCCGTAGCCGAAACCGGTCACGCTTTGCGGATACTTCTGGCTGTTGCGGTAGTTCTCGTACTCCAGGCCGATCAGGCTCTGGTGCTGCCAGCCAAGGAACTCGAACTGTCCATGCAGCTCGGCCTGGGTGATGTTGTCGTTCCACTCGAAATCCCGCTCGCGGTAGAAGCGGCTGATGCGATCCCCCACCACGCGGGAGGTTTCCGAGCTGTCACCCCGCAAGGTGCCCTGGGTGTAGTGGTTGGCCAGGCGCAGTTTCCAGTTGTCGTCGAGGTAATGCTCGAGGGCCACGTCGAGGGTCTGGTTGTCGTTGCGGATATGGCCGTCGTTGGGCTCGCCGAGGTAGGTCGAGCGCGAGACCGGCCCCAGCGCGTTGTTCACCGCCGGGATACCCCGGTCGAACACCGACTCGGTGCGGGAGAACTCGGTGTCGATGGACAACAGCGTGTCCGGGCTCAGTTGCCAGCTCAGCGACGGGCTGACGATGGCCCGGCGTCCGTCGACATGGTCGCGGAAGCTGCCGTTGTCCTCCACCGCCAGGTTCACCCGTGACAGCACCCGGCCGTCTTCGTCCAGCGGAGTGTTGACGTCGAGGCTGCTGCGGTAGCGGTCCCAACTGCCGGCGCTGGCCTTGAAGGTGCTGAAGGCTTCGGCCTGAGGTTTCTTGCCGACGATATTGACCAGGCCACCCGGGTCACCACGGCCGTAGAGGCTGGCGGCCGGGCCCTTGAGCACCTCGATACGCTCGATCGCCGAAGTATCCGGCGCGCTGTAGCTGCCGCGGTTGATGGCGAAGCCGTTCTTGTACAGCTCGCCGGTGGTGAAGCCGCGCACGCTGTAGTTGAGGAAGGTCAGGCCGCCGAAGTTGTTCTGCCGCGAGACGCCGCCGGCGAAGTCGAGGGCGCGGTCGATGCGGGTGGTGTTGAGGTCCTGCAGCACCTGGGCGGGTACCACGCTGATGGCTTGCGGGGTGTCGCGGATATCGGTGTCGGTGCGTGTCGCGGTGGCCGAACGGGTGGCGCGGTAGCCCTGGACGGGGCCGTCGGCGCGTTCTTCGACCTGGCGCTCGTTGATGTTCAGGGCATCGAGGAGAACCGGGTCCTGGGCAAGGGCGGGCAGGCCGAGCAGGCTGGCGGAAAGGCCAAGGGAGAGCTTGGTGAGGGGGGTGGTCATGGGGGCACCTGGATTGTTGATGTGATAACATAACAATTCAAGTGGAAAAAGGCACCCTTGGGTTTGTGGGGGTTTGGGGTTCTCTGGCAAGCCTCAAGGGCCTCATCGCTGGCAAGCCAGCTCCCACAGGTTTTGCGGTGCACGCGGTCCCTGTGGGAGCTGGCTTGCCAGCGATAGGGCCAGTAGATTCACCCGCGAATCACAGCCTTCAACACCATCTTGAAATTCTCGATCTGCTCTTCACTGAACTGCCCGAACACCTTGTCCTGCTGTTCCTGGGCAATGCTCCACAGCGCCTCGGTCTGCTCCACGCCATTGGCGGTCAGGCGCACATTGCCGCCCTCCTCGCTGCCACTCACCAGCCCCTTGCGGGTCAGGTTGGCCACCGCCTCGTCGATCTCCCGCGCCGGCATCGCCACTTCCCGCTGCAGATCGGCCAGGCTCAAACCGGCATCGTTCTCCAGCACCATCAGCATCCGCGCTTCGCTGGTGCGCAGGCCGCTGGACAGCTGGCGCGGCTGGTACCCGGCCTGGTAGGCGCGCAGGGCCTGGGTCATCAGGTAGTACAGGTTATGGCTCAGGCGCCCCTGGAAATGACTGCTCGGCGGCTGGCCTTCCTCGCGACGGGTCATGCGCGTATGCGGCAGCACCATGGAATACGCACCCTGGTGATACAGCAACGGCGAACGCCCGCAATCCTCGAAGGCCACCACCTTGCCGATCATGATCCAGTGATCGCCACCATCGACCATCTGGTACTTCTCGCACTGGAAGTTGGCCGAGCAGTCCGAGAGGATCGGCGCCCCACCCGCTCCCGCCTGGTGGGCGATACCGCCGAAGCGGTCATCTCGCGGCTTGGCGAAGTTGTTGGACAGGTCGATCTGGTCCGCGGCCAGGATATTCACCGCGAAATGGCTGGCCGCATCGAAGGTCGCCAGGCTGCTGGAGCGTTTGTCGAGGCTCCAGAGGATCAGCGGCGGGTCGAGGGACACCGAGTTGAAGCTGTTGGCGGTAACACCCACCTTGTTGCCCCGGCCATCGTCGGCGGTGACCACGGTGACGCCAGTGGCAAAGTTGCCCAGGGCGCGGCGGAAGGCACGGCTGTCGAAGGCCGCGGCAGTTTCTGTAGACATGCAAGACTCCCCGGCTGCCCGCGAATGGGCAACCGTGATTGTTGTTATACGAGAGAGAAGAAGTGGAACTCAGACCATGCTCGGGTCAGGTTCCAGGCCCATCAGTTCACGACCGAGGATCTGCGCGCAGACGTCGTAGTCGGTGTAGGCATGGGCGCCGGTCATGTGCGAGTCGCGCCACAGGCGCTGCAGCTCGTTGCTCTCGAACCAGGCGGTACCGCCGGCGGCTTCGTACAGGCGATCGACGGCCTGGATGCACATCTTCACCGCGTAGGCCTGGTTGGTGCGCCAGAACGCCAGGGTCTCGCGGTTCGGGTATTCCTTGCGCGCACCGTGGTCGGCGTGGTCCTGCCAGGTCTTTTCGAGGAAGGCACGGGCGGCGGCGACCTGATGGGTCGATTCGGCCAGGCGCATCAGCGCCGGGGTCGCGGCACCGACGCTGACGCCGGTGTAGGCGCGCACGCGGTTTTTGGTCTTCTCGCGGAAGGCTTCCAGCATGCGCTCGGCGATGCCCAGGCTGATGGTCGCGAAACCGACGGCGAAGTACGGGCGATACGGGGTGTAGAAGATCTTGCTGTCCGGGTACAGACCGAAGCCGGCGGACTTGCCTTCCATCATGTCCTTGGCTTTCTGGATGCGGTGCTCGGGGACGAAGGCCTTGTCGATGATCAGGGTCTTGGTGCCGCTGCCCTTCATGCCGGCGGCGAACCAGTCGTCACGGATCTCGTAGTCGCTGCGTGGCAGCACGGCGAAGCAGTAGTCCTGGGTGCCTTCGGCATTGGCCCGGCGGCAACCGACGATGGCCCACTCGGCGTGATCGCAACCGCTGCTCCAGCCCATTTCGCCGCTGAACAGCAGGCCACCCTCGACCTCTTCGACACGGCCGAACGGCGCGATGCTGCTGGAGGCGGTGTGGTCCGGGTTCACGCCCCAGATTTCTTCCTGGAGCCTGGCCGGGAACATCGCCAACTGGTGGTTGTGGGTGCACAGCAGGCTCATGGCCCAGGCGGTGCTGGCGCAGGCACCGGCCAGCAGGGCGATGCAATCGGTGAATTCCGGCAGGGAGATCTCCATGCCGCCGTAGGCTTTCGGCAGGAACGCGCGGTGCAGGCCGATGCCCTTGAGCAGGGCGATGTTCTCGGCAGGGACCATACGGTCCTTCTCGGCACGGGAGGCATTGGCGGCGATAGCCGGGAGTACCGACTTGAGGTCTTCGAGCAGCGGGTTTGGCTTTTTCATGGGAGGCCCTGCTTATTATTGGATGTCCGACTGAGCTACCAGTGGCAGCGACTGCGGCGGATTCGGGGCCAGTATGGGAGCCGGGCGAGAGGCTGAAAATGCACCTTCCACAGACAAAATTGTACTTTCCATGGCGCAACCGACGCGGCCTTCCGATCGGTTGGCAGACCCGGTCATGTCGCCCTGGCAGGCACAGTCAAGTCACCCGCGCGAGCCTGCGCTAGGGTGCGGCTTTGCCTCTTTGCACAGGTACTTCCGAGATGAGCATTTCCCTTCTGCCTGCCGTCCAGGCCTTTCTCCAGCGCGACCACGGCCTGTTTATCGACGGCCGCGCCCAGGTCGCCGGCAGCGATCGCAAACTCGAGGTCATCGACCCGGCCTGCGGCGAAGTCATCGCCCGTGTCGGCGAAGCCAGCCCGGCGGATATCGACGCTGCCGTGGCGTCGGCGCGCAAGGGCTTCGCCCAATGGTCCCAGGCCGCCCCGGCGGTGCGTGGTGCGGTGCTGCTGAAACTGGCCGACCTGCTGGAAAGCCACTGCGAGGAACTGGCGCAGATCGAGACCCTGCAATCGGGCAAGCTGATCCAGATTTCGCGCAACTTCGAAGTGGCCCAGGCCGCGCACTTCCTGCGTTACTACGCCGGCTGGGCGACCAAGATCGGCGGCGAGACCATCACCCCGTCGCTGCCCTCGTTCAATGGCGAGAAGTACACCGCCTTCACCCTGCGCGAGCCGATCGGCGTGGTGGTGGGCATCGTGCCGTGGAACTTCTCGACCATGATCGCCATCTGGAAACTGGCCTCGGCGCTGGTCACCGGCTGCAGCGTGGTGATCAAGCCGAGCGAGTTCACCCCGCTGACCATCCTGCGTATTGCCGAACTGGCGGTGCAAGCCGGCCTGCCGGCGGGTGCCCTGAACGTGGTCACCGGTGCCGGTGGCGTGGGCAAGGCGCTGATCGAGCACCCGCATACCGACAAGGTCTCCTTCACCGGCTCGGTGCCCACCGGCCTGGCCGTGGGCCAGACCGCGATGGCCGCCAACCTGACCCGCGCCACCCTGGAACTGGGCGGCAAGAACGCCGCCGGCTTCCTGGCGGACGTGGACGTGGAAAAGGCAGTGAACGGCATCATCGAGGCAGGCTTCCTGCACTCCGGGCAGATCTGTGCGGCGGCAGAGCGCTTCTATGTGCACCGCTCGCAGATCCATGCCATCACCCAACGCCTGTGCGAGCGCCTGAGCCAGTTGAAGATCGGCTCGCCGCTGGATGAAAGCGCCGAGTTCGGTCCGGTCACCAACAAGCAGCACCAGGCCAAGCTGGGCCAACTGTTCGCCAAGGCGCGCGCCGAGAACTGCACCATCCTGCATGGCGGCCAGTTGATCGACGGGCCGGGCTGCTATGTCGAGCCGACGGTGATCCTGGCCAACTCGGCCAGGGACAGCCTGATGACCGAAGAGACCTTCGGCCCGGTGGCGACCTTCCTCGCCTATGACACCGAGGAAGAGCTGGTCGAACTGATGAACGACAGCCCCTACGGCCTGAGTGCCAGCCTGTGGACCAATGACCTGGGCAAGGCCATGCGCCTGATCCCGCAGATCCAGGCGGGGACCTTGTGGGTGAACATGCATACCCTGCTGGACCCGGCGGTGCCGTTTGGCGGGATCAAGGCGTCGGGTGTGGGCCGGGAGTTTGGTGGGGCGTTTATCGAGGATTACACCGAGCTGAAGTCCGTAATGATCCGCTACTGACACAACCAAAACAGCAAGGACACCTCTGAACCTGTGGGAGCTGGCTTGCCAGCGATGAGGCCAGCCTGGGCAATGATGTTGTCAGGTCTGGCCAAATCGCTGGCAAGCCAGCTCCCACAGGTTTTTTGCACTTTCCAGAAAATCCCATTCCACTCCAAAAGCTTTAGAATGCCCAGCTCCCCCTCCCCTCCAGGTTCTCCCATGGACATCGAGCTGGCCCGGACCTTCCTTGAAATCGTGCGCAGCGGCAGTCTGGTCGCGGCCGCCGAGCGCCTGCATGTCACCCAGACCGCCATCAGCGCCCGGGTGCAGAAGCTCGAACAGCAACTCGACAGCCAGCTCTTCATCCGCAGCCGCGCCGGCGCCAGCCTGACGCCCAATGGCGAGGCCTTCGTGCCCTACGCCAACCAGCTCCTGCACACCTGGGAAGCCGCCCGCCGCGACCTGCCGCTGACCGACAATTTCCACCAGGTCCTGCGCATCGGCGGTGAAGTCAGCCTGTGCAACCCGCTGATGCTCGACTGGGTCAGCGTGCTCCACGAACAGATGCCCCACCACGGGATCCGCAGCGAAGTCGGCGAAAGCGACACCCTGCTGCAGAAGCTCGAGGCCGGCACCCTCGACGCGGCGCTGGTCTACCAGCCGATCTACAGCCCCGGCCTGCAAGTGGAACAACTGCTGGAAGAAAAACTGATCCGCATCCAGCTCGCGCGCAAGCCCGAGCCCTACGTGTATATCGACTGGGGCGACGCCTTCCGCCGTCTGCACGACGAAGCCCTGCCGGACTGCGCACGCCCGGCGCTGAGCTTCAACCTCGGCCCGCTGGCCCTGCAGTTCATCCTCGAACACGGCGGCAGCGGCTATTTCCGCACGCGGGTGGTGCAGAGCTATCTGGATCGCGGCGTGCTGCAACGGGTGCCCCAGGCCCCGGAATTCCCCTACCCCACCTGGCTGGTGTACCCACGGGAACGGGATTCGGAGGTGTTGCAGCAGGCTTTCGACCTGCTGCGCCAGGTGGTTGCGCGCGAGAGCGACTGGTCGCAGCGCTGGGATCCGCTGATCTAGGCGGCTTTGGCCAGACGGTCCTGGGCCAGCAGGTGTTGGCTCAGGGCGGCAATCAGGTCGGTCTGGGTGACCACTCCAACCACCTTCCCGCCTTCCAGCACCGGCAGGCAGTGCAAGCCGCGATCGCACAGCAGCGGGATCAGTTCCACCGCCTGATGATCGCTGTCCACGGTGATCACCGGCTCGCTCATGATCTGCTCCAGGGTCACCGCCTTGCCGCGACCGAACAGTCCGCGCCAGCTGAATCTGGCCTGGGCCATGGCCGGGCCGACCAGGTCGCTGAGGCTGACAATGCCCACCAGTTTGCCGGCCTTGTCCAGCACCGGGAGGTTCTTCAGGTGATGACTGGACAGTTGCTTCCAGGCCTGCTGCAAAGTGGTCTGCGGGGTGGCGAACTGCACGTCGCGGGACATCACATGGGCCGCGCTGATCCCGCCGAGGCTGCGCTGCACGGCGTGACGCTCGGTGGCGAGGATGATCCGCTCCAGCTCGGGGCGGGTCACATCGACGAACTCGCCCAGTTCATCCAGGGCCTCGTCCAGATCCCTGCTGCTGATCCCGACGCGCTCGCTGGCCGGCTGGTCGGCAGTGGCATGGGCAGCCTTGCGCGGCACGCCGATCTTTGGATAGAGCACCCCGGTCAGGCGGTTGTAGCCCACGGCCACGGCCAGCACGATCAAGGCGTTGAGCATCACCGGCTCGATTACCCGTGCGCCCATGGCCGCCAGCGACGGATCGGCCAGGGCCAGGCTCACCGCCAGCGCCGCACCCGGCGGATGCAGGCAGCGCAGCAGGCACATCAGCAGGATCACCAGCAGCAGCGCAGCGCCGGCCACATACAGGTTATGACCGAACCAGTGATGCAGGCTGATGCCCACCGCTGCGGCGCAGACATAGCTGGCCAGGAACGGCCAGGGCTGGGACAGCGCACCGGAGTGCACGGCGAACAGCAGCACGGTGGACGCCGCCAGCGGCGCCATCAGGTGCAAGGCGGCGGCACTGCCGAACAGGTAGCTGCACGCACTGCCCGCCAGCACCAGGGCCAGCAAGGCACCGAAGGCAGCGCGGAACCATTCTTTGGGGGGGATATGCAAAGCAGCCGGAATGAAGCGATCGAACCAGTGACCCAGACCACGACTAGACATGTGAAGACCAGCACCTTTTGAAGAAAAGAAGCCCGCCCAACCTGGGCGGACTTGTATCGCGAGGGGCAATACGCAAAGGGCTCCTTCCTTGGAGATGGAAAGATTGCCCGGCAGTGTGAAGAAATCCCGCCCCTTGCTCCAATTCAAAAAAGTGCTGTTTTAGTGCAATTATTTTGCAGTGTCACATTTTGGTGCAAATTTACAGCACCTTGACCGCCCGCCCGATGAACTGGATCGGCCCGTTCGGCTTGCCCGTCGGCGAGCCCGTCGGGCCTTCGAGGGTCAATTCGAAGAGCTGGTTGTTCTCCAGCGGCGGCAGGGTTTCGAGCGGTACCTCGACGCGCTCGCCCGGCTTGATCAGGCCCAGCGAAACCGGACCACTCCAGCCATCGGCCTTGGTCCAGAACTGCAGGGTCTTGCCGGCCGGGACCTCGGCCACGCCCAGCGGGATAAGTTGGGCGCTGCGCGGGCTGCTGGCCTGGACCACCCAGCCTGGAGCCTGGTCCTGCGGGGCTACCAGCACCACCAGGTAGGTCGGCAGCGGTGCAGGCGTCCCGCGCAGCAGCAACACCGCCAGCACCAGGCTGGCCGCCAGCCCGGCCGCCGTGGTCCAGCGCCAGGGCGTGGCGCGCTGCCACCAACGGGAAGCAGCCACGCTGGCCACTACCGGTGCCGGCGAGAGGCCGTCAAGGCTGCGCTCGATCCGTTGCCACAGGTAATCCGAAGGCACTTGCGCTGGCGCCAACGCCTGCATCGACTGCAAACGTTGCTCCCAGGCATCCACCGCAGCACGCAGCGCCGGCTCGTGTTCCAGGCGGCGAGCCAAGGCCTGGCGCTGCTCGTACGGCAGCGTGCCGAGCACGTATTCGGCGGCCTGGGCGTCCAGGTCGTCGGCAGATTGCTTGTCGTCGCCGCTTGTCATCCCATGCACTCGCGCAAGGCAGCCAGGCTGCGTTTGACCCAGGCTTTCACCGTGCCCAGCGGACTATCGAGCCTGCGCGCGATTTCGCCGTGGGAATAACCATCGACATAAGCGTGCACCAGACATGCCCGCCGCACGGGCTCCAGCTGGTCCAGGCACTGGCTCAGGCGAGCGCCGTGCAACAGCCCGTCGAGCTCGTCAGTCTGGGCCAGTGCCGGCTCGCTGTGCTCGTCCAGTGCCACGTCCCGCTCCTGGCGGCGCAGGAAATCCAGGGCCAGGTGCCGGGTAATGCTGAACATCCAGCCGCGCCCGCTGCCCCGCGCCGGGTCGAAGGTCGCGGCGCGGGTCCAGATGCGGATGAACGCGTCGTGCACCACGTCCTCGGCCAGGGCAGTGTCCTTGACCAGCCGCCGGGCCACGCCGAGCAGGCGCGGGCCCTCGACGTCATACAGGCGCCGCAGGGCCTGGCGGTCGCCGCGGGCGCAGGCCGCCAGGTGGTCTTCATAGTCGAACGCAGGTGCGGATAAAGTCACAGGGTCTCGCCGTGGCTGGGGACTGGCTGACAGCAGCGTAGACCAGCCCCCGGGCTGGCAGCGGCGATTTACCGGGCGGTCCAGAAAATATAATCCGCCTGGTAGCTCACCACTTCGCGCTTGCCCTTGTCGGCCGTGGTGCAGGCGCTGCCCGGTGCAACCCCGCCTTTGAGCGCCGTGCGCTGGATATAGGTCACGCCGCTCATGGCGCCCTTGCCTTCGGCCGGGTTGGCCTTGACCAACTGGTACGGCAGGTTGCCCGGGCTCGACGGCGCTACCGCCAGTTGCGTACCGGTGACTTTCGAACCGTCCTTGGCCTGCCAGGTGGCGGGTGGACCGAAGTAATCGCCTACGGCCTTGCCACTACGGTCGTTGAGTACCGCTTTCGGACCGACGAAGACCCACTCGGTCTGCCCCGGCATATTCGCCTTGTCGCGGCATTCGTAGGTGATTTCACCAACGCCCGTGGTTTCCAGGGCGACCTTGTGGCCGTCCGGCACCTTGATGCTGTCGGGCAGCGAGCTATTGGCGTGGGCGATGGAGCTGAACAACAGGGCGGCGAAGGCGAGTTCGAAGCGGGATTTGACGTTCATGGGCATGACTCCAGTCAGGGGATCGGTTCGACAGCGCGACGGCTGCTGTCTGAACTACCTGGCTGGAGGGCAAATGGATGCAGGCTGCTGAAAATAAATTTTCCGGCGGCCTGGCGGGCGGCTTAAAGGCCCAGTTCTTCCGGGGTCAGCATGTCGGATTCGAAGGCGAGCCAGCCGTATTCCAGCTCGGCGTGGCCGTTGACGATCTCGCCGTAGTAGGTCAGGCCGTTGTCCAGGGTGACGCAGATATGGGTGGGGTTTTCCGGGGCGGCCAGGGTGCCGTTGAAGTGGACCTTCTTCAGGGTTTCCGACACCGCCTCGAGGGAAACCTGCACACCGGTGTTCTCGACGGCTTCGACGTCATCGCGCTGCTCGGCGCTGATGGTGACGGTGGCGGTGTATTTCTTCATGCGTGACGACTCCGGGATCGGCGGGCGGGGAAAGGCGCACAGGATAAGCCAGGACGCCGGTAAAAGCCCGCCCGGCCATCACGAAAACGAGCGCCGGGCGCCGCTCGCTGGTATCGTGCCCGGCTGAATCCGCACGACCGCAAAGGAGAAGACCTTGAGTGCCGAAGCGAAAATGACCGGTGACCTGTTCGAAGTCGACAAGCGCCTGAGCCTGAAGCCCGTGGTGGACTTCAACACCTACCTGAGCAATGCCTTCGGCAACGGCCGTTGCGTTTGCGCGCGCTGCAAGGACAGCGCCAACGACGAAAGCGCCTACGCCTTCGCCCACAGTTTCGAATTCAACGGCATCCCGCTGCACCGGCGCTTTGCCGTGACCACGGCGGCGGATGTACTGGGCAACCTGAAAAAGGCCTGGCTGTCGTACAACAAGGAAGACATGCCGGCGACCGGGAGCCTGGACCTGGAGGCGGTGAAGGCCTTTGTCGAGCCGGGGCTGCACGTGCGGGTGAAGCCGCTGTTGCTGGCCAGCGGGTTGGTGAAGGAGCAGGCCGATGGGGGGCTGCAATTGATGGCTGACGGGGATTTTGTGTAGATCCTGAGGGCCTCATCGCTGGCAAGCCAGCTCCCACAGGATCGCATAACCTGTGGGAGCTGGCTTGCCAGCGATGAGGCCCTGAAAGGCTACGCCACTACCCGATAGCACGGCACATAAGCCGCCCCACCGGGCAACTTCATCCGGTGCTGCTCGACGAACGCCTGCAACAGCTTGTCCAGCGGCCCCATGATCTCGGCATCACCATGGATCTCGTACGGTCCATGTTCCTCGATCAGCCGAATCCCCTTGTCCTTCACGTTCCCCGCGACAATCCCGGAAAACGCCCGGCGCAGGTTCGCCGCCAGTTCATGGGGCGGCAGCGAGCGGCTCAGTTGCAGCGCCGACATGTTGGCGTGGGTCGGGTCGAACGGACGCTGGAAACCCTCTTCGATCTTCAGCAGCCAGTTGAAATGGAAGGCGTCGTTGCGCTCGCGACGGAACTGCTTCACTTCCTTCAGCGCCTCGGTCATCACCCGCGCCACCTGCACCGGGTCGTCGATGATGATCTGGTACAGGCTCTGCGCCGCTTCACCCAGGGTCGCGCCGATAAAGGCGTTCAACTGCTGCATGTACGGCTCGGCACTGCGCGGGCCGCTGAGGATCACCGGGAAGCGCAGGTCGTGGTTGTCCGGATGCATGAGGATGCCCAGCAGGTAGAGGAACTCCTCCGCCGTACCGGCGCCGCCCGGGAAGATGATGATGCCGTGGCCGACCCGGACGAAGGCTTCCAGGCGCTTCTCGATGTCCGGCAGGATCACCAGTTCGTTGACGATCGGGTTCGGCGCCTCGGCGGCGATGATCCCGGGTTCCGTCAGGCCCAGGTAGCGGCCGCTGCTCATGCGCTGCTTGGCATGGGCGATGGTCGCGCCCTTCATCGGGCCCTTCATCACGCCCGGGCCGCAGCCGGTGCAGATATCCAGCTTGCGCAGGCCCAGCTCGTGGCCGACCTTCTTGGTGTACTGGTATTCCTCGCTACTGATTGAGTGCCCGCCCCAGCACACCACCAGCTTCGGATCGACGCCCGAACGCAGGGTGCGCGCATTGCGCAGGAGCTGGAAGACGTAGTCGGTGATGCCCTGGGAGCTGTCCAGGTCGATGTTCAGGCGGTCCAGCTCGCTTTCGGTGTAGACGATGTCACGCAGGGCGCTGAAGAGCATTTCCCGGGTGCTGGCGATCATTTCGCCATCGACGAAGGCGTCGGCCGGGGCATTCAGCAGTTCCAGGCGCACGCCGCGGTCCTGCTGGTGGAAACGGACCTCGAAGTCCTTGTAGGCATCGAGGATGGTCTTGGCATTGTCGACATGGGCGCCGGTGTTGAGGATGGCCAGGGCGCACTGGCGGAAAAGGCTGTACATGGAGCCCGAGCCGGCCTGGCTCAGTTGCTGGACTTCACGTTGGGAAAGCGTCTCCAGGCTACCCTTGGGGGCGACCGAAGCATTGATTACCTGTCTTTGGGTCATTCTGGATTCCATGCTGTTCGGTGCCTGCGAACCACTGTGGCACCGCTGTTGTGAACACCGCACGCGCGGGTCTTGCACCTGTTTGTAACAGGTGCCCCGGCATGAGGCAAACACCGCCGGGGTTCACTGAGTATGGACGCTTCCCAAGACTTGTCGTTCCGTGCTCAGGCCCTGTGCCTGACACCTCGGGCGATCATTGCGTAGCACGCCAGGCAACCCAGCCCGGCCACGGCCAGGGTCAGGCACATCGGCCGTGGCGTACCGTCGGCCAGGGCACTCACTGCGGCGGAAAACAGCGCGCCCAGGGCGAACTGGCAAGCCACCGCCAACCCGGCCGCCGCGCCCGCCTGACGCGGGAACAGGGCCAGCAGACTGGCCACGCAGTTGGCGCCGAGCAAACCGGTGACGCTGACGTAGAGCACCACCCAGGTGACGATCAGCGCCAGCCCGCCCCAGCCACTCAAGCCGGTCACCAGCAGCCCGAACGCCGCCAGCCCGGCCAGCCCTGCGCCTACCGCGAGCATGCGCAGCGGGCCGAGGCGGCTGACCAGGCGGGCATTGATCAGGGTCATCAGGATGATCCCAAACACATTCAGGCCGAACAGCCAGGCATAGCCGCGCGGCGATACGCCGAAGAACTCCATGTAGACGAAGGGCGAGGCGGTGATGAAGGCGAACATGCCGCCGAAGGCCAGGCCCATGCACAGGATGTAGCCCAGCGCCAGCGGCTGCGTGGCGATATGCCAATAGGCAAGGAAGACCTTGGCCAGGGACTCGCCGCGCTGGTCCGGTGCGTGGGTTTCACCGATTTTCCACGCCGCGGCGACCAGGCACAGGGTGCCGAACAGCAGCAGGCCGAGGAACACCGTGCGCCAGCCGCCCATGTCCATCAGCACGCTGCCCAGCAGCGGCGCGACCAGGGTGGCGAGCATGGTCACCAGGTGCATCAGCGACAGCACTTTCGCCGCTTCGGCCAGGGCGAACAGGTCACGCACGATGGCCCGCGCCAATACCGCTGCCGCCGCGCCGCCGAGGGCCTGGAAAAAGCGCCAGGTCACCAGTTGCTCCACGGAGCCAGCGAAAATGCAGCCCAGGGTTGCCACCAGGTACAGGCCCATGCCGCCAAGCAACAGCGGGCGCCGGCCATAGCGGTCGGACAGCGGCCCGTAGACCAGCATGCCCAGGCACAGGCCGACCAGGAACAGGCTGATGGTCAGTTGCACGCTGGCGGAACTGGCCTGCAGGTCGCTGGCGATCAGCGGCAGGCTGGGCAGGTAGGTGTCGATGGACAGTGGCGCAAAGGCCACCAGGGCGGCGAGCAGGACGATCAGGCGCGCCGGGTTGGAAGGTCGGGTCATCAGGGCTCCGCGAGCAGGACATAACGTTAATATCTTAATTTTATCTGCAAGCTTACCTAAAGGGTTTCACGCAACAAAAGATAACATGTTAACTATAGCGCGAGCCCATCACGGGCCAGACCACAAAAAGAACAAAAGGTATGCCATCGATGTCTCTTTCCCGTCGCCACTGCGCGGCTGCTGCCGGCCTGTGCAGCGCCCTCGCCCCGTTTCTCGCCCACGCCGATTTCATCAAGGACAGCAAGGGCAGCCTGGAAGCCCGCAACTTCTACTTCAGCCGTGATTTCCGCCAGGACAACGCACCGCAGAGCCAGGCCCGGGAATGGGCGCAGGGCTTCATCCTGCGCCTGGAATCCGGGTTTACCGAAGGCACGCTGGGCTTCGGTGTCGATGCCCTTGGCGAGTTGGGCGTCAAGCTCGACTCCAGCCGCGATCGCCGTGGCACCGGCCTGCTGCCCTACGGCGCCAGCCAGGAGCCGGTGGACGACTTCAGCGAACTGGGCCTGACCGCCAAGGCGCGGATCAGCAAGACCACCCTCAAGCTCGGCACCCTGCAACCCGCGTTGCCGGTGGCGGCGATCAACGATGTGCGCCTGCTGCCGTCCACCTACAGCGGCGGCCTGCTGAATTCCCAGGACATCGACGGCCTGACCTTCAACCTCGGGCGCCTGGACAAGCAGAACCTGCGCGATTCCTCCAGCAACGACGAAATGAGCTACGCCGGGGTGGAAAGCAGCCACCTGGACCTCGCGGGCGGCACCTATGCGCTCACCCAGCATCTGGCGCTGAGTTACTACTACGCCGACATGCAGGACATCTACCGCCAGCACTACGCCGGGCTGGTGCATGACCTGCCGCTCGGCGACGGGGTCAGCCTGCGCAGCGACCTGCGCTACTTCGACACCCGGGAAAGCGGCCACGACGCCCTGCGTTCGGCGAACCGGGTGGATGGCGGGAAGATCGACAACCGCTTCTTCAACGGCATGCTGACCCTGGGTGTCGGTGCGCATAAATTCGGCCTGGGTTACCAGAACCTCTCCGGCGACGGTGATTTCGCCTACCCGGGGCTGGATCCCTACTCGGTGAACCTGGTCACGGTGAACGTGTTCACCAAGGCCGAGACCGATGCCTGGCAGGCCCGTTATGACTACAACTTCGCCAGCTTCGGCTTGCCGGGGCTGAGCTTCATGACCCGCTATGTGAACGGCAAGCACATCGAGACGGCGACGGTCAGCGGCGGCAAGGAATGGGAACGGGACACCGATATCGCCTATGTGGTGCAGAGCGGGCCGTTGAAGAATTTCAGCGTGCGCTTGAGGAATGCGACGTTTCGCTCCAGTGGCGGGTTGACGACGGATATCGATGAGAACCGCTTGATTCTCGGGTATACCGTGGCGCTGTGGTGAGGACAGAAAAAACGTAAATACGGGTTTTATCTTCAAGAAATGTTTCAGGGCGGGGCACAATGGTCGGCCTTTCGGGCCCTATCGCTGGCAAGCCAGCTCCCACAGGTTATGCGATCCCTGTGGGAGCTGGTTTGCCAGCGATGAGGCCCTGAAGAACACCACAAAAACAGGACCTCTTATGACCAAAGCCCAGGTAGCCCCTGCCTTCGACCTGCGCCCCCTGCTCTTCGCCCACATGGCCTGCACCATCGCCATGATGGCCTTCGTCTCGCTGATCGGCCCCATCGCCCGGGTCTTGCAACTGGCCCCCTGGCAGGCCGGTGCCGCCATGACCGTCTCCGGGGTGATCTGGATGCTCCTGGCCCGCCCCTGGGGCCGCGCCAGCGACCGCTACGGCCGGCGCCGCATCCTGCTGCTCGGTGCCGGCGGCTTCACCCTCGCCTATTGGGCCCTGTGCCTGTTCATCGACGGCGCCTTGCGCTGGCTGCCGCCGGCGTCCATCGCTTTCGTCGGGATGATGATCGGCCGCGGCGCCATCGGCGCGTTCTATGCTGCGCTGCCGGTGGGCAGCAATGCGCTGATCGCCGATAACGTCGAACCGGCCAACCGTGCCAAGGCCATGGCCTCACTGGGTGCTGCCAACGCCGTGGGCCTGGTGCTCGGCCCGGCCCTGGCCGCCCTGCTCGCCCGCTTCAGCCTGAGCCTGCCGATGTATGCCCTGGCAATCCTGCCGCTGCTGGCCCTGCTGGTGCTGCGCCACAAGCTGGTGCGCCAGGAACTGCACCTGGCCCAGCCACCACGCCCGGTACGGCTGAGCGACCCGCGCCTGCGCCGGCCGCTGGCGGTGGCCTTCGTCGCCATGCTCTGCGTGTCCCTGGCGCAGATCACCGTCGGCTTCTTCGCCCTCGACCGCCTCGGCCTGGAACCGGGCGCAGCGGCCCAGGCGGCGGGGATCGCCCTGACCATGGTCGGCGTGGCGCTGATCTTCTCCCAGTTGCTGGTGCGCAAGCTGCAATGGCCGCCGCTGCGGATGATCCGCGTGGGGGCCTGTGTCGGCGCGCTGGGCTTCGTGGTCAGTGCCTTTGCCGTGGACAGCCTGATGCTTTCGGCCGGCTTCTTCATCTGCGCCGGCGGCATGGGCTGGATCTTCCCGGCCTTCGCGGCGCTGGCGGCGAATGCGGTGGAAGCCTCGGAACAGGGCGCTACCGCCGGGTCGATCGGCGCGATGCAAGGGCTCGGGGTGGTGATCGGGCCGCTGGCCGGGACCTTGATCTACAGCCTGGATGCCCGGCTGCCGTGGCTGGTGGCGGCGGGGTTGTTGTTGCTGATCGGCCTCTGGACTACCTCGAAAGAGAAGTGACCTTTCGGGCCTCATCGCTGGCAAGCCAGCTCCCACAAAGTCCGCGGTGCACTCGGTCCCTGTGGGAGCTGGCTTGCCAGCGATGAGGCCCGAAAGAACAGCAGGGAAATCCAGCCCCGACACACCCCCGCCGAGTGTGTTTTAATGCGTCGCCCATTTTTTCTTCTCAACACCAAGGCGGCTATGGACACGGGGACACGACTCAGACTGGTGCGTGAACGCAACAAGCTCTCCCAACGGGAACTGGCCCGACGCAGCGGCCTGACCAACTCGACGATCTCGCAGATCGAGCAGAACCGCGTCAGCCCCTCGGTCAGCTCCCTGAAAAAACTGCTCGAAGGCATTCCCATGTCCCTGGCGGAGTTTTTCAGCTTCGACGAGCCTCCGCGGGAAGAACGCTTCGTCTTCCGCGCGGCCGAGCAGCCTGACCTAGGCCGCAGCGGCATGCGCATGCTGCTGGTCGGCGCCAGTGTCGAAGGCCGGCAGATGCGCATGCTGCGCGAACTGTACGCCCCCGGCGCGGACTCCGGTGAAGAGCCGATCGTCCATGCCGAAGGCGAGGAATGCGGCCTGGTCACCCGTGGCACCATCGAATTGCGGGTCGATGGCCAGGTAAGCATCCTCAACTCCGGTGACGGCTACTACTTCCCCACCACCCTGCCCCACAGCTTCAAGAACATCGGCCAGGACGAGGCCGAGATCATCAGCGCCAACACCCCGGCGAACTTCTGATGAAACGGCGGCCCTGAGGCCGCCGTTTTCACATCCAGCCCAGCCAGTGCCACCAGGTGGCGGCGAACACCAGCATCAGCAGGTAACCAACCAGGGTCACGACAAGGCCGACCTTGGCGAACTGCCGTGCGTTGAAGGTTTCCGTGCCCAGGCACACCATGTTCTGCGGCGCGTTGATCGGCAGGATAAAGCCGTAGCTGACCACGAAGCCGAGGACCATGGTCATGCCCAGCCGGTTGAAATCTCCCGGCAGGGTCTGCAACACGGCGATCAGGATCGGCAGCAGCGCCGAAGTCAGCGCGGTGGCACTGGCGAAGCCCAGGTGAATCAGGATCAGGAACGCCCCGAGAATGGCGAAAACGCCCAGGGTGCCCAGTTGATCCAGCCCGGTATGGGCCACCACCTGCGCACCCAGCCATTGCCCGGCCTGGGTGGTCAGCAGCGTGGTGCCCAGACTGATGCCGACACCGAAGACGATCACCGTGCCCCAGGGAATCCGCGCCTGCACGTCCTTCCAGGTCATCACGCCGAAACGCGGCAGCAACAGCAGGACCAGCCCGGCGTAGGTGGTCGAGGTAGTGTCGAAGCCGTGTAGCTTGCCCTCGGTGGCCCAGGCCAGCAGCAGCGCCAGCGATACCCCGAGCAGGCGCTTCTGCGCCCCGCTCATCGGCCCCAGCGCCGCCAACTGCTCGGCCACCGCCGCCTTGCCGCCGGGAATGCTGTCGGTCTCCGGCGGCAGCATCTTCAGCACCACCACGATCAGCAGCGCCGACATCAGCAGCGCCCACGGAGCACCGGCGATCAACCAGTCGATCCACGACACCCGGGCACCAAGCATCTTGTCCATGAAGCCCACGGTCAGCAGGTTCTGCGCGGCGGCGGTCTGGATACCGATGTTCCAGATGCTGGTGCCCTGGGCGACGATGATCATGATCCCGGCGGCGATGTTCGAGCGCTTGTCCACGCCGAAGGCGGCGATCACCCCCATCATGATCGGCACCACGCAGGCGCTGCGCGCGGTGGCGCTGGGTACGACCAGGCTGAGCAGGATGGTGACCACCACCGCACCGAGGAGGATGCGCCGGGTACTGACGCCGATACGGTCGAGGGTGACCAGGGCGATGCGCCGGTCGAGGCCCGTATGGGTCATGGCGGCGGCGAGGAACAGCGCACCGACCACCAGCGCCAGCGCGGTATTGGAAAACCCGGTCAGGGCCATGCCCACGGCAGCGGATGAGCCATAGGTGAGGTTCGGGTCAGCCAGGGTCGGCGCGCTGCCGAGGAGAAAGGCCAGCAGCGAGGTAATCATGATCGCACTGGCTTCGTAGGACACCGCCTCGGTGATCCAGATGACCACGGCGAAGGCCAGGATCGCCAGGACCCGCTGCCCCGCCACCGGCAGATCGCTCGGCAGCGGCAGCAACAGGACGCCGATCAGGGCGGCGATGCCCACCAGCAGGCCAATGGGTAGACCCGGCCGGAGGGTCGCGGTTGTGGGTGACGTATTCATGGCCTGCCTCGCTGCCTTGGGAAGTGCTGGCAAGCGCTCTATTCCGCGGCTTGCCCGTTCTCCTCGATCATCCTCCCGCTCTCTCGCGGAAAAAATGACATCGATCAAGCCCTGACGGATCAGGCTGCCGCAGGTTTTGTAGGACAACCCGGCAATAACTACATACGTGGGACATCATTTTTGTAGTGATAAGAAAAAATCACTACAAACCCGTTGACGCCGTTCATCGGGCTCTTGCATGATGGACTCGTCTCCCCGATCGGGAGCGCTGGCAAGGGTGTTCCAGACGATTCGAGTGATTTTCGGGTTGTCCGTGGAGTGGGACTGTCCAAAAGGCAGAGTGAAGAAAGCCCCTGTTGCGATGCTGCTGTAGCAGCCTTGGTAGATGCGCTACATGAAGCGCGAGTCTGAACGAATCAACCACTGAAGGGTTATGGGGGCTTTAATGATGAACTTGAACGAACAACCGACTATCCAGGAACTGGCCAAACTGTTCGCTGCGCGCAAAGACACGCTCGACAGCCACATCCTCTGGATCTGCGACGAAGGTGAAGTGCATATCGACAGCCTGTCGCCCTGCACCACCGAAGATGAATTCGAACAGGGCAAACCCGGCATGCGCGCCCGGATGAAGATGTACCGCCGTGGCCAGGGCTACGTCGGCAAGAAAGCGGCCGCCGATACCCAGTTCGTCGGTCGCGTGCTGGAAACCTTGCAACAGGAGTGGCCAGCGCTGCGTGAAGGCCAGGGCGTTCAGGTCATCGACCGCCTCAGCTGAGTCCTTCGAAGCTGCAAGCTTCAAGCTATAAGCTGCAAGTAAAAGCGGACCCGGTGTCGCTCTTTCTTGCAGCTTGCGGCTTGTAGCTTGCAGCTTTTTTCATGCCCGTCGCAGCAGCGCCAGTGGCTCCTCGGGCTGCAATTCGGCAACCATCGCCCTGGCCCGGTCCACACCCCAGACCAGCGCCCGGCTCATGCTTTCGCTCGGTCGTGTCGGGTAGTACTCCTCCAGCAACGCCTTGCCGTGGCGGGCATACACGCCGAGGAACAGTTGGGTCGCACCGGTGCGCGACAGCCGGACCTGCACATCGATGCTGGTACCGTCGCTGAGCACTTCATCATGGCTGCGGCTGTGCAACCCGGCATCCGCCCATTCCCAGTATTTGTCTTCCCTGATACGCATTGCTTTCCTCCACTGGAATAGCGCATTGACGGCACGTAGTAAGGCATAGATCGCCATCACTCTCCAGCGCCGCTGGGCGGCGCAATGAGCGAAATCAAACAAAGCGGCATGAATTGGCGCGAACCGCGTACCCGTCGGCGCTTTCGGCAAATAGCCGAAAGCGCTCTGGTTCAGCGTTTTGGCAGCGCAGCCGGGAGGAAGCGGCGGCTTTCGATGCGCGCAGGCATCTTCGCCTTGAAGGTGCCCTGGGCATCGTCCAGGGTCATGTGGCCAATGCCCAGGCGGAAGGCGGACTGACCACAGCGCACCACGGAATTGATCGGGAATTCGTCGCCGAGGTCTTCGAGAAATTGATCCTTCATGTTCCTGCTCCCCTCTGAAAGCGACCGATACCGATCCTCCAGCCGGAGAACCTGAAAATATCGATCTCAACAATCCAGAGACTAGCCGGACATTTGCAGACTGGCCGGTCATCTTATCGATGCCCGACCAGTGGCACCTCAGGCCTGGGCGGTCCTGAACACGTCCTTCAGCCGTGGCCCGAACACATTGATCAGCAGCCCCAGCATCACCAGCACGCCACCCCAGCACTGGATCGCCGTCAGGCGCTCATCCAGCAGCAGGGCCGAAGAGGTCAGCCCCACCACCGGAACCAGAAGCGAAAACGGTGCCACTTTCCCCGCCGGGTAGCGCGACAGCAGGCGGCTCCACAATCCATAGCCGAGCATGGTGGCGATCGCCGCCAGGTAGATCAGCGACAGGATCGAGTTCAGCCCGATATTGCGCAGCGACGATTCGATCAGCGCCGGGCCTTCCAGGTACCAGGACAGGGCCAGGAACGGCAGTGGCGGAATCAGCGCACCCCAGATCACCAGGGCCACCAGGTCGATCTTGCCGAAACGCCGGGTGATGATATTGCCGATCCCCCAGCAGGCACCGCCGCACAGGGTCAGGACCAGGGCCAGCATGGGCACATGGCTGCCGTTCTCGCTGCCGATCAGCGCCAGCCCGCCTGCCGCCACCAGCAGCCCAAGGACGCTGGCCGCACGCAGGCGCTCACCGAGGAACACGGCGGCGAAGATCATGGTGAAGAAGGCCTGGGATTGCAGCACCAGCGAAGCCAGGCCCGGCGGCATGCCGTTGTGCATGGCCTCGAAGAGGAAGGCGAACTGGCCGAGGGAGATGGTCGAGCCGTAGGCGATCAGCCAGCGCCACGGCAACTGCGGCCGACGGATGAAGAATACGGCCGGAAAGGCCACCAGGATGAAACGCAGCGCCCCCAGCAACATCGGCGGCAAACCGTCCAGCCCGACCTTGATCACCACGAAGTTCAGGCCCCAGGCAACGATCACCACCAGCGCCAGCAACAAATCCTTGAGCGGCATTTTTCCCCCATTGCACGCGTAATAATTTGAAACATCATATCGTCATTAGGCGGAGGGGTGACAGCAAAGGAAAGTCAGGCTGCGGGCGCACCAGCAGGTGGCGGAACGCTCGAAAATGATGCAATCCACAAGGGCCTCATCGCTGGCAAGCCAGCTCCCACAGGGACCGCGTACACCGCAAAACCTGTGGGAGCTGGCTTGCCAGCGATGAGGCCCTCAAGTACAGCCACTAGGCATGCACACTCCACTGCACCACATCCACCCCGATCACCGAGTCATCCACCGCCTGGATCAACCCACAGCGAATGGCTTCCTCGGGCGTAACGATCCGCGGATGCGCCATCAGGTACCGAGGAATGTCCAGCACCTCCTGCGCCCCCCGGGTCCGCTCGGCGACGATCTGCGCATAGAGCTGCAGGTCGTAGTCCAGGCTCATCGCATACTCGGCCATCCGCGCATGGTCCACCGAGCCATGCAAGGTCCAGTGGAAGGGATGGAACAGGAACTTGCTCAAGGCACAGGCGCTACGCCGCTCGCCGGCCAGGAACAGGATATTGCCCATCGACTCCACCGTGCCGAGGTTATGGGTATCCACCGGCACCGGCAGCGAACGCAGGAAGTTGTACAGGCTGAAGCCGTAGCTGCACTCCCCGCCCATGGTGGCGATATTCACCTGCAGACGTTCGGCGCCCTGTTGCAGGGCCTTGGAGCAGGTGCTGATCAGATTGCCGCAGGTGGAGGCGTTGATCGGTCCGGTGAAATGAATGATATGACTGGCCATGGTCACCTCGTGGAGTGCTTCCCTGGGTCTGCGTGAGGGTTGCGGAGCTGCTTGTCAGCCCCCGTGTCATCGGCGAGCGCGTCTATATGCTCGTAGCGCTGGCGCAACTCGGACAGTTGCTTCGCGTCCAGATCATCGAGCCCGAGCAGGGCGTTATGCGCCCGGCGGGTAGCGCGCAGCAACTCGTCGATCTTGATATGCAACTCGTCGGTATCGCGGTTCTGGGTGTTCTGGATCAGGAACACCATGAGGAAGGTGACAATGGTGGTCGAGGTATTGATCACCAGTTGCCACGTATCGCTGAAATGGAACAGCGGGCCACTGATTGCCCAGACCAGGACCAAGGCGAAGGCAATGAAGAAGGTCGTGGGGCGGCCGGTCCAACTGGCCAGCTTCTGGGCAAAGCGGGAAAACTTCATGGTGGCTTCCTCGTCGTGTCGCGCGCGCCGGGGCCGACATTCGGTGGAAAGGCTGGCGGGGGCAAAGTTCAGTTTTGGCAATACATCTACGCTTTACGCCGAACATCTTCTCGCCAACTGCGAATTTCCAAGCCCCGCCTGACGGGGCTTTTTTCTTCCCGCCATTCGTCCACCCTCCTGAACCCACACTCAGCCACGCCAGTCGCACCCTTAACGAACAGTGTAAGGAACGACGGCGTGAGCGAGATCCGCATCGGCATTTCCGGCTGGCGCTATGCCCCGTGGCGCAAGGTCTTCTACCCCGAGGGGCTGGTCCAGGCGAAGGAGCTGGCGTTCGCTTCGCGCGCGGTGAACAGCATCGAGATCAACGGTTCCTTCTATGCCCTGCAAACTCCGCAACGCTATGCCGAATGGCGCGATGCCACGCCGGATGACTTTGTCTTCGCGGTCAAGGCGCCGCGCTATATCACCCATGTGCGGCGGCTCAAGGAGATTGACGAGCCGCTGGCCAATTTCTTTGCCTCCGGGCCGCTGCAACTGGGCGCCAAGCTAGGGCCGATCCTCTGGCAGTTTCCGCCGAGCCTGAAGTTCGATTCGCAGCGCTTCGCCGATTTTCTTCAGCGCCTGCCCCATGATCAGGCCGCCGCCAGTCAATGCGCCCGGCACTGCGCCGCGCGGATGAAGAAAGACGGTGCATTCGACCACGATGACAAGGGGCAAGTGCGCCATGCCGTGGAGATTCGCCACGACAGCTTCCGCGACCCGGCCTTCATCGAACTGCTGCGCAAGCACAAAGTGGCATTGGTGGTTGCCGATACCGCCGGCAAATGGCCGCTGCTGGAAGACCTGACTGCCGATTTCGTCTATCTGCGTCTGCACGGCGATGCCGAGCTGTATTCCAGCGGTTACACCGATAGCGCCCTGCAGCGTTGGGCCCGGCGTATCCGCACCTGGAGTCACGGCAAGCAACCTGGCGACGCCCATCTGGCCGGTCCACGGGAGGCCGCGACCAAGGGTGCCAAGGCGATCTATTGCTACTTCGACAACGACTTGAAAGTCCGTGCGCCTTTCGACGCGCGGGCATTGCTGCATCGATTGAAGCTCGATGCCCACCTGCAAACGGCGCCGGGCGAACTGCCGGCCCCACCCCTGTAGCCATGGATAATCGGAGACCACACCCATGCCACGCGGAAGCAAAGCCAAGTACACCGAGGAACAGAAGCGCAAGGCCGCGCGCATCGAGGACAGCTACGAGGCCAAGGGCGTGCCCAAGGATGAAGCCGAAGCCCGTGCCTGGGCCACGGTCAACAAGCAATCCGGCGGCGGCGAGAAGGCCGGGGGTTCCGGGCAGAAGAAGAGTGAGAGCGCTAAACACAAGTCGCGGCAGTCGTCAGCGCAACGCGCGGTGAAGACCCGGCAGGGTGAACCGCGGCCGGATCAGCCGCTGGAGGAACTGACCAAGACCGAGCTGATGGACAAGGCACGCAAGCAGAATATTGCGGGGAGATCGAGGATGAGGAAGGCGGATCTGGTAAAGGCACTGAGCAAATAAGCTTTGGGCCTGCTTCGCAGGCCTTCGCGGGCAAGCCACGCTCCTACAGTTGATCGCGTTTCAATGTAGGAGCGTGGCTTGCCCGCGAAGGACCGCAAAGCGGTCCCAGAGGCTTCAAGGCGAGATCGGATCACTCGCCGGAAATGTCTCCTCCAGCGCGTTATCCACGCTCTCCTCATCCGGCTGCTTCGCCTTGTCATCCCCGCAATGGCATTCACTCATGCGGCACGGCTCGCCATTGGCATGCCCGCTCGCGCAGGCCTTGCAGCAATAGGCTTCGCCGCCCACCTGCACGGCATTGGCGTCCACTTCGCAGGTACAACCGGGGCAGGCACAGTGTTGTTCGCTCATGATCGTTTCCTCCTTCACTCAGGCTTCTTCATCGCCTTGCGGCGGCGATACCCGGTCGGTCCAGGGCTTGCCGTCCAGCGGTGCCGAGCGTGCCAGCTCGGCTTCATCGAGGCCGATGCCGCCGCCGATTTCGTCTTCGTCGACCCGCCGCAGTTGCTGGTCCACAGGCCCGGCACCGCCACGTTCGGACGGATCGCGGGCACCGGTCTGGTCGTACAGGGTGTCGGGACTCAGGTCGTCGTAGGTGACGTTGTCTTCATGCAGGCTTTCGCTGAGGGCTTCCCCCCCGGTCATGCCGCTGCGCTCAACCCGCTCGGCGGGAAACTCGCGATTCACCTCTTCCGCCGACCGCGCATCGCCGGCACGGCCCTGACGCTCGTCGTGGCGGTCGCTGAAATCCAGCTCACGCATTTCGCCCATGCGGTCCTGGATGTCGTCGATCTCCTGCGGCACATGGCTGGCAGGCTTTTCACTTTTCTCGTTCATGGCAACCTCGCTTGCGGATGAGCTGTACCTGAGTCGACTCACCGCCGCGAAGAATGATTCAGTCTTTCTGCCACCCGGTCGCCACGCCGATTGAACTCCCGTCATGCGCCCCCTCTCCCAC
This sequence comes from Pseudomonas putida, assembly GCF_001941965.1. Lineage (GTDB taxonomy): Bacteria > Pseudomonadota > Gammaproteobacteria > Pseudomonadales > Pseudomonadaceae > Aquipseudomonas > Aquipseudomonas putida_L. Next base: position 41,557 of record NZ_MKZO01000040.1, read on the forward strand.
TTGGTAAGACGCCGGAGACAGAGCATTCGCCATGGCCAAGCCCCTCGAGGAATACCAGCGCAAGCGCAACTTCACCGCCACCCCTGAACCCAGTGGCAAGCGCGCCCGTGGCAAAGGCCAGGCGCTGCAGTTCTGCATCCAGAAACATGACGCCAGCCACCTGCATTACGACTTCCGCCTGGAACTGGATGGCACCCTGAAAAGCTGGGCGGTGCCCAAGGGCCCGTCGCTGGACCCGAAGGTCAAGCGCCTCGCCGTGCATGTCGAAGACCATCCGCTGGACTACGCCGGCTTCGAGGGGCATATCCCCGAAGGTCACTATGGCGCCGGTGATGTGATCGTCTGGGATCGCGGCATCTGGATTCCCGAAGGCGATCCCCATCAAGGCTATGCCAAAGGTCATCTGCGCTTCGAACTGCAAGGGGAAAAGCTGGGCGGGCGCTGGAACCTGTTCCGCACGCGCCTGGCCGGCAAGAAAGAACAGTGGATGCTGGTCAAGTCAGCAGACGCCCAGGCCCGTGAAGAAAGCGACTACGACATTCTCGAAGCCGCGCCGGACAGCGTGCTCAGCGATCGCACCCTGCCCAATGCGACACCCGCGCCCAAGCCCGCTACGGCGAAGAAAAAAACGCGCAAGGCGCCGCTGCCCGCCACACTCAAGCCGCAGTTGGCAACCCTGGTGGACGCTCCACCGCAAGGCGCCTGGCGCTACGAAATCAAGTTCGACGGCTATCGCATCCTGGCCCGCATCGATGACGGCGAGGTGCGTCTGTTCACCCGCAATGGCCATGACTGGACGGCGAAGATGCCGCGCCAGGTGGCCGCGCTCAAGAAGCTCAAGCTGAAATCCGCCTGGCTCGACGGCGAGATGGTGGTAGCCGACGAGAACGGCGTGGCCGACTTCCAGGCCCTGCAGAACGCCTTCGACACCGAGCACGACGAACGCATTCTCTACTACCTGTTCGACCTGCCCTGGCTCGACGGCCACGACTTGCGCCAGCACCCCTTGCACGAGCGCCGCGCGGCCCTGGAAAAGCTGCTCGCCGATCCGCCGCCTGAAGTGCGCTACTCCGCCGACTTCGATGAACCGGTGACCTCGCTGCTTGCCAGCGCCTGCCGGATGAACCTCGAAGGCCTGATCGGCAAGCGTCGCGACAGCACCTATGTGGAACGGCGCAGCAGCGACTGGATCAAGCTCAAGTGCCAGCAACGCCAGGAGTTCGTGGTGCTCGGCTACACCGATCCGAAGGGCAGTCGCGCCGCCTTCGGCGCCCTGCTGCTGGGCCTGCACGATGGCAAGCAGTTGCGTTACGCCGGCAAGGTGGGCACCGGTTTCAGCACCGACACCCTGCACACTCTGCATCGGCAACTCAAACCGCTGGAAGTGTCCCGGCCGGCGCTGGACAAGCCACCGAGCGGTGCCGAGGCCCGTGGCGTGCACTGGCTCAAGCCGCATCTGCTGGCCGAAATCAGCTTCGCCCAGATGACCCGCGAAGGCATCGTCCGCCATGCAGTGTTCCATGGCCTGCGCAACGACAAGCCAGCCAGCGCGATCACTCTGGAGCGTCCCATGACCGCCAGGAAAAGCACCGCCAGGCAGATGCGCCTGACCCATCCCGAGCGCATCATCGATGCCACCAGCCACACCCGCAAACTGGACATCGCCGAGTACTATGCCAAGGTCGGCAAGCTGATCCTGCCACACCTCAAGGATCGCCCGGTCGCACTGGTCCGCGCCCCGGACGGGCTGGCCGGCGAGCTGTTCTTCCAGAAGAACGCCGCCCAGCTCGACCTGCCCCATGTCAAAACCTACGGCAAGGACGAGGCAGGCCAGGCCGCCATGGTGATCAATCGCCAGGACACTCTGCTCGGCGCGGTGCAGATGAACACCCTCGAACTGCACACCTGGAACGCCACCGACAAGCAGTTCGAGCGCCCGGACCGCTTCATCCTCGACCTCGACCCGGACCCTAAGCTGCCCTGGAAAGCCATGGTCGAGGCCACCACCCTGACCCTCACCCTGCTCGAAGAACTGGGCCTGCGCTGCTTCCTCAAGACCAGCGGCGGCAAGGGCATCCACGTGGTGGTGCCACTACAGCGCAAGGCCGGCTGGGACGAGGTGAAGGATTTCAGCCACGCCATCGTCAGCCACATGGCCGGGCTGTTCCCGGACCGGCTGTCGGCGGTGTCCGGGCCGAAGAACCGGGTCGGGCGGATCTTCATCGACTACCTGCGTAACGGCCAGGGAGCCACCACCGTCTGCGCCTGGTCGCTGCGGGCCCGCGAGGGCATGCCCGTGTCGGTACCAATCTGGCCGGAGGAACTGGCCGGGCTCAAGGGCGCCAACCACTGGACCCTGGCCACCATCGACGAGCGCCTGGCGGACGGCAACGACCCGTGGAAGGACTACGCCGCCACTCGCCAGTCGATCACCGCCGCCATACGCAAGAAACTCGGCCTGAAGTGAAGGAGCCACGTATGAGCATCATCCAGGACTTCGACCTGGGCAGCCTCGACACCCTGCTGCGCAGCTTCACCCAGCGTCCCCAGGCGCTGCATCTGGACACCCAGTTGCCGCTGATCCTGCAATCGCTGCAACAGGATCATCTCGACCTGCTGCCCCTGCCCGGCCAGGGCCATACCTTGCAACGCTGGCAGACCCTGGCCCGGGTCGCCGGCTGCGACCTGAGCCTGGCCAAGCTGTACGAGGGCCACACCGATGCCCTGGCGATCCTTTCCGAATGCGGCGCCAGCCACAAGGTCGGCCAGGGCATCTGGGGCGTGTGGGCTGCGGAACCGCCAGATGCACGGGTGCGCATCGTCGAGCGCGATGGCGAGCGGGTGCTGCTGGAGGGGCGCAAGGCCTGGTGTTCCGGCGCCTTGCAGATCGACAACGCGCTGCTCACCGCCTGGGACAGGCATGACCAGCCGCAACTGGTGGCGATCGAGCTGTCTCATCCGAGCCAGCGAATCATTGCCGAGGGCTGGCAGGCGGTGGGCATGTCGACCACCTCCAGCGTGGTCATGGAGTTCAATGACTCACCGGCCCGGGCCATCGGCGCGCCGGGCCAGTACCTGTCGCGCCCCGGGTTCTGGCACGGCGGCGCAGGTATTGCCGCCTGCTGGTACGGCGCCGCCGAGGCGCTGGCCGATTACCTGCGCGAGCACTGCCGCAAGCCACGCCCCGACCCGCACGCCGAGGCGCACCTGGGCACAGTCGATGCCGCCCTGTGCGGTGCCCGTGCGACCTTGCGCGAGTGCGCGGGCTGGATCGACGCCAACCCGGGCAGCGATGCCGAACTGCTGGTGCGGCGCACCCGGGCCCAGGTGGAACAGGCGGTGAACCAGGTAATCGAGCATGTCGGCCGCGCCCTTGGCGCCACGCCGTTTTGCCACAACAGTCATTTCGCCCGGCTCGCCGCAGACCTGCCGGTATTCCTGCGCCAGAGCCACGCCGAGCGCGATCTCGCCGTGCTCGGCCGACAACTGGCGGGCATGCCCGCGGGAGCCTGGCAGCTATGAGCGAAGACCTGTTCAAGGGCCCGGCAACCCGGCACGAGCAATGGCAGCACTCGGCCCACCTGGCCCGGGCCACCTGGATCACCCCGCAGCAGCTGTGCCCGCCGGGCCGGCGCCTGGTGGTGGTGGCGCCCCATCCCGACGACGAGATCCTCGCCTGCGGCGGCCTGCTCGCCAGCTTGCGCGGCCGTGAAGCGGACCTGCTGCTGATCTCGGTCACCGATGGCGAGGCCAGTCATCCCGGTTCGCAACACTGGACTGAATACCGCCTGCGCCGCCAGCGCCCGCAGGAAAGCCGCAACGCCCTGCACAAGCTCGGCCTCGATGTGCAGACGCTGAACTGGCAGCGCCTGTCGTTGAAGGACACCGCCGTGGCCCGGGACGAGGCCTTCCTCGTCAATCACCTGAGCCAGCTGCTGCGCGCGGATGACCAACTCCTCTGCACCTGGCGCGGCGATGGCCACTGCGATCACGAGGCCGTCGGCCGTGCCTGCGCCCAGGCAGCGCAGGCCAAGAGCGTGGCCTTGCTGGAGGTGCCGGTCTGGGCCTGGTACTGGGCCGAGCCGGAGGACACGCGCCTGCCCTGGGAGCGGGCGTACAAGGTGCAACTGGATGCCGATGCCCTGCAACGCAAGCAGCAGGCGATCACGGCCCATGTGAGCCAACTGGAAACCGATGGCGAGCGCCCGCCGGTGCTGCCGGCGGAAACGCTCGAATGCCTGATGCAACCTTTCGAACTGGTGTTCCGATGAGTGTCGATGCCCGTTACTTCGCCAACCTGTTCGCCGCCAGCGACGACCCCTGGGCCTTTCGCACCCGCTGGTACGAGAAGCGCAAGCGCGACCTGATCATGGCCAGCCTGCCAAAGCAGTTCTACGAACGCATCTTCGAGCCGGCCTGTGCCAATGGCGAACTGAGTGCAGCGCTTGCCGAGCGTTGTAGCGAACTGGTCTGCCATGACCTCGACGCCACCGCCGTTTCCCTCGCCCGCCAGCGCCTCGCCCACTTGCCAGGTGTCCAGGTCGAACAGGGACACCTGCCGGGGGACTGGCCGGGCGGCAGTTTCGACCTGATCGTCCTCGGCGAGATCGGCTACTACCTCGACCCGGCGCAGTGGCTACAGGTGATCGAGCAGGCGGTGGCCAGCCTGAACGCCGATGGAGCGCTGCTGGCCTGCCACTGGCTGCACCCGATCGACGGCTGCCCGCAGGACGGGCGTCAGGTACATGCCCTGCTGGAGCAGCGTTTGCCGCTGTACCGCGTGCTGCGCCACGAGGAAGCAGACTTTTTGCTGGAGTACTGGAGTTGCCAGCCCAGCGTGATCGACCTGGACGAGACCTGCCCATGATTGCCGTGATCATTCCTGCACATAACGAAGCGGACACCTTGCCCCGCTGCCTTGCAGCCGTTCGAACCGCTGCCCGCGCCGCTGAAAGTGCCGGGCACCAGGTCGAGATCGTGCTGGTACTGGATCACTGCACGGATGCCAGTGCCGAGATCGCCCGCGCGTTTTGCGTGGAGACGCTGGAGGTCGATGTGCGCAATGTCGGCCAGGCCCGCCGGGCTGGCGCCGAACTGATGCTGCAGCGCGGTGCGCAGTGGCTGGCCTGTACCGATGCCGACAGTTGCGTGCCGGCGGACTGGCTGCTGTGCCAACTGGGCTTCGCCGCCGATGCGGTGTGCGGCACGGTGCATATCGAGGAATGGCAGGTGGATCAGGACCAGGCCCTGCGTGAACGTTATCTCGGGCATTACCAGATGCGCGAGGGGCACCGGCATATCCATGGGGCCAACCTGGGGATCTGTGCCCGCGCCTATCAGCGGGTGGGCGGGTTCCGGCCGTTGGCGCTGAACGAGGATGTGCAGTTGATCCAGGATCTGGAGGCGTGCGGGGCGACTATCGTGTGGACGGCGTTGAACAGTGTGTCGACCAGCAGCCGCATGGATAGCCGGGCTCGGGGTGGGTTTGGGGATTATCTGCGGTCGCTGCAACTTTGACATTTTGCTGTGTTGCTGATGGCCTCATCGCCGGCAAGCCAGCTCCCACAGTGTCCGCCGCGCTGCCGAACCCTGTGGGAGCTGGCTTGCCAGCGATGAGGCCAGTAAAAAAACCAACAATCATGAAGCCTTGCGCGCAACCTTCTTCTTCGGCTTCCCACCCAGGCTGCGCTTGAGCAATTCGGTCAGGTCGATGATATCCGCGCCCTTGCCCTCGCCCTCCTCGCCCGGCTGTTCCACCGTGGCGATCTTGCCCTTGGCCGCCTTCTCCTCCACCAGGTCCATGATGGTCTGGCGAAACTCGTTGTGGTAATCCCCAGGCGTCCAGCTGCCGCTCATGTCCTTGACCAGGCGCTTGGCCATGTCGAGTTCGGCCTTGCTCGCCTTGGCCTTGGTCACGCTGCTGTCCAGTTCCAGGCTGTCGAGACCGCGTACTTCATCCGGCCAGCGCAAGGTAATCAACACCAAGGCTTCCTCCAGTGGCCGCACCAACGCCAGATGCTGTTGGGTATGCAAAACCACCGTGGCCAAGGCCACCTTGCCAGTGCTTTCCAGGGTATCGCGCAGCAACGCATAGACCTTGCCCCCGCGCTTGTCCGGCGCCAGGTAATACGGCGTCTCGAACTGCTGCAAGGGAATCTCCCCGGCCTCGACGAAGGAAAAGATATCGATGGTCTGGGTCGCCTCGGGCCGGGCCTTGCGGATCTCCTCCTCGCTGATCACCACATAGCGGCCCTTCTCCACCTCGACGCCCTTGACGATATGTTCCTTGGTCACCTCCTTGCCAGTGACCTTGTTGATCCGCTTGTAGCCCACCGGGTCCATGCTGCGCTGGTCGAGCCAGTCGAAGTCGATGCGCTGGCTGCTGACTGCGGTGGTCAGGGCAACGGGGATATGCACCAGGCCGAAGCTGATCGCACCTTTCCAGATTGCACGTGGCATGGCGAACTCCCGAAGGTCAGTTGTCGCTGTCCTTGCTCGGCGCCAGCTGCGAAGCCGGACTTTCCGATTGCGGTTGCTGCATCTGCAATGACGGCTTGCTCGGATCGGAGTCCTTGCCGGGGTGGTTGGAATTGTCGAAACAGCCGCCCAGCGCCAGCAGGCCGGACAGCAGAAGCATGGCTGCGCCCTTGTTCATGGCCGATTCCTCCGCAAAAGCAAACGGCGCACCGAGGCAGGGCCACGATGCGCCAGACGGACGGGGCATGTGCATGCCCCGCCAATTACTTCACTGCTGCATCAGGAGCGACCACCTTTGCGGCCGGTGTCCTGGGGTTTCTGCCGGTCCTGATTCATGCCGCCCGAATGTTGCCCGCCCTTGCGACCGGCTTCGGAGGCTTTTTCCCGATCGTTGGCGAAGTTGCCCGGGTTGCCACCTTGCTTGGAGCCAGTGCGGTTTTCATTGTTAGCCATGATCTTTCACCTCATAGAAACTAGGGATGCACGACGTTTGCCGTACATGACTGGGAGTCCGGTTCGGGGCAGGGATTCGCTTTGATTCGGGGCGGTCGGACGGGTGGCGGGAAATAGCGGGAGGGGGGTGTTTGGGGTACTGGTTTTTTGCGGTGTTGCTACTGGCCTCATCGCTGGCAAGCTGAACTGGCCTAATGATCCCGGACACCTCTTAAGGGCGATATGATTCGCCCATTCAGGAGGTTCTATGCAAGAACGGAAGACCTACACCCGCGAGTTTAAGCAACGTGCTGCCAGCATGGTTCTTGA
>NZ_MKZO01000041.1 GCF_001941965.1 Pseudomonas putida
CATCATTTCCATACTGATCACCCTGTGTTCTCCTGCTCAAAAATTGAGCAGAAGCAGTTGAACACCTGGGTCAGTTTTCAGTCGGCAGAACAGCCTCTACTGGGTCAGTTTTCGGTCAGCGGCAACAAACCCACCTAACATCGTCCAGTTTGAAGCGGGATTTGAAGACAAACAGAACTGCTTAGGTTTCAGGTATGGGGTGCAGGGCGAGTTCAAGTACCACAAAGGCTCCCATCGCAAAGGCATCACCCCCGTAGAAGATAGGGAACGGGCGAGGTATTTCTCTCTGATTGAACAGACAGCACTGAACCTGAAGAACGAATTGCTCGCCGAAACCGAGGGCTAACCGGATGCGCTACAAGTGGTTGAGCGTAGAATGGCCGTTATCTATCGCGCAGTTGGCTGCACGCATGAAATCCATGGAGTTCAACAGCGTCCAACAGCATGGGTTCGTTATTGATAAGGTCCGCGATGACACGCTAGAGGCTAGGTATATTGAGAAAATCAACTATACCGACACCATCACCGACCCATTTGGGAATGAGACTAGCTTTGATCGCACCGAGTATCGGGAGTCCGCCTTCAGAGTGACCAAAACTTCTCCCAGTCTGGAATTTATCAACTCTCCCCGAAGCCTGCAGGCGGTTCTCAGCAGGTTCTCTGAGATAACCGACTTCACCGTGAGCATTGAGGAGCTGCAAGTCGATGTTTTGGCATGGGCAGAAGAGCTACTCAAAGCGGTCAAAGACGCAGGAGGCCTGGATTCGATGCAAATCTCCAAACTGGAGCTAGGAAACAAGGCATTCGCCAAGCTACTGGTTTCTGGAGAAAAGGACATCAAGGACGCCTGTGCCCAATTGGTTGGTGACCGAAAGCACACTTTGGAAAAAATACGAATCCGCCTACAACCGCCCTTAAAGGGAACGATAGTACTGAGCAATGGAGGGTCTGCCACTCTCAGCGTTGAGGAGGTGAGCGAGCACGTGGTCTGCCTTCTCAGAGGGTCATTGAATGTAGCGCTGTCAGAAGGCAAGCCGATTTAAGCTACCTCTGAGCTCGTTGTGAGCCGATTAAACTGCCATGATGTGTTATGCCAGTTCTAGACCCTCTTGCATCTCACAACGCATTAGTAGTTTAGGCCGATACTAAGGAAGCTAGGCTCTCAACTCGGCTTATCCTTTGCTCATGTGAGTTAAAGTTCTAGCCGAAAGAAACGACAACCTATGTCGCACGGACCAAAATAAACAAGGACGAGACATGAAGTTTACCCAGTCGCATCACACCATAAAAGATGTAATCGAAAACTTCGAGACGCTCATGTCTCACATGCAAAAACTAATCAATAACAGCGGGCAAAACAAGTTAATTAAAAACACAAAATTAGGCGAAATGCACAACCAGTTAGTAAACATAAAAAACCTAACTGATGATCAGGCAGCAGCACTTGCCTTAACCATATCAAACTACAATCAAGTCAACCGAATTTTTGATGGATCGCTTGATATTCACTACAAAGAGCATGAGATACTAGACCTAATAACAGGTCAGCACACATTAGAAGGACCAAATGATAAAAGCTCGGATAGACTATTCGAACTAGGAATGGCAATACGTTTTGCCCGAGGATCAATGGGAACTTTTACAATCAATCTCGAGACTGAATGCGACATTATCATAAATGATGAATTAGCGATTGAATGCAAAAATCTTCAAAGCGCGAAGAAGGTAAAGTCGAGAGTAAAATATGCAAGCGACCAGCTTGAGAGGCGCTTTGACGAAGGCCTAGCTACGTACGGTTTCATTGCTGTCGATGTCAGCGCATTAATAGATCGGAATAAGTTCAAGCAATTCGCCAGTAGCGTATTTGAATGCTTTGAGAAAACTTACACCGTAATGGCAAGTGCTGGAAGCTTCGCGCCAACTATACGCGAAAATGGAATTCTTTTCTCAATAGAAAGCGACAAGAACTTTCAAAAAATTATTACGAGCTATCTTGCGCATCAAGCAGAGTTTGCGCTTCATAGCAACCTAGGGGACTTTAGATTAGAACACCTGCCGCAAAACTGCTGGGGCGTTATAATTCAGTCGGCTGTCCCAATGATTATTAGCAACAATGAAAATCTGGTACCAATCCCAATAAGGACAACTAGCTACTTCCTAAACCCTGCGTTCCCTGAACAACTGGAAAACCAGATGCGTGTTTTTTTAGGGCAACTGAGTACTGGTTTCTAAAACAGATAGATCATTAGATTAGCAGGTGACACTTCTAGAACCCAACAATCCAGTTTAACATCTAGACCCGGGCGATTAAGTACGCCCCCCTGGCACCCGTTTTAACCTCACGCTCTCAGTCACTTTTCTCTGCCGAATCGCGGTCGATCTTCGGTAAAGGGACATCAAGCACACTTTGAGAGAGGCCACGCAGTTGGGCGTTGTACTGCCATCGAATGAAGCGTTCGAGTAGAAGGCCATTCTCAGCCTTCAGACGCTGGTTCTCACTTTCGAGACGCTGAATACGCTGCTCCGCGATGGCCAGGCTTGCGGGACGCTTCGTGGGCTGGAAGCCCGATTTCTGCTGGGTCTTTTTACCGAGAAACGCACTTTTCACTCGAGCGTGCGCATTGAACGTCTGTCGAGTTGGCCGCGTCCCGATCAAGCCCTCAGCTTGATCGCACAAGGCATCCCATGTGAGCTTTCCATTCCACCCATCAATCAAACCGACCAGCAGCTCAATATCTCTATTCGTCAGATGCTTAGCCATAACTAGTAAGCCCCCAACAGTTTTCGCAGCTCATCCATGCCTGGTTCTGGTGAAATGAACCTGGAGGAGGACTGCCGGGCGGCAAGCTCTCGCCTCAGCGGGCTGTACTCATGTTCATTGCTCAGCCGAATGGCGGTACCGTCCGGGAGGTCGGGCGACTCGAGTATCTGAATCAACTGCTCCAGCCGCTCCAAGGTCTTGATCTGATGCTGGCTCCATCGGTCAGCGCCATAGGTTCCTGATGCATCTGCTGACTTGGCCTTTTCAAGCTGCACATGCGTAAGGCTCCGCTGCTGCCTAAGCCGATCGAGCTTGGTTGCGTCGCCTTTTACGCACACCTGTTCGGTGCAATTCAAGCAATCCCGGTGTTTTTGGCAGGGCAGCATCGAGTAGTCATGCACACAGAATCCATACTCAGTGACATGGACGATCCCCTCCCCGACCACATCCAGATCTGCGTAGGTAACGGGCATGTTGGTTTGGATTTTTTCGAGCACACCACCTATACCCGAACCTCTGGCAAGCTCGACGTATTCGTCGTCGCTCATATGGTTGTACACCGCGTTCTGATGAATATTGGCCCGCCCCGACCACCTGGCGATGTCTAGCTGCCCCAACGCGCCACGCTGAGCCACTGTATTAAGAAAATGCCGCACCTGGTGTGAAGTCATCGAAATTTCGCTGCCATCTGGGTTCCTGTAGCCGTGACGTTTCCAGATGCTGCGCTCTTGACCATCAATTACGTTCAGGTCCGTGGTAAACGTACTCTTACCGGCTCCCCATATCTTGACAGGGCTCGGGCTGATGTCAGAACGGAATTCGTGCCCCCTGAAACAGCAAAGGGCCTCCGAATACTTGATGTTTCGTTCTTTATTTTTCCAAGGCCATTCAATAGGAAGTTGGCTATGACAGTATTCATTTAAAAATTCCAGCGTCAGTGGCTCAGCCTTTGACCTCAAAATACGATAGGGTTGGTATTTCGAGAGCATCTGGTTCAACGCTCCTCTCGATAGCTTAATGCCAAGCGCCGAGCAAGCTTGCTCATCAGTCAGTGGATGGTCGTCAGGCACTTTTGGACAGTTTTCGTGGCGATAAAATTTTCCGGGGTGGTCCTCATACCATTTCGCCAACGTCCGTCCTGAAGCAGACAACTCAGTTAATCGGCGCACAGCCTCAGTTGCAATGTCCTTGAATATGGTCGGAATCCACTTGATATCCGATCCGTAACCTTTACCGGCATAAAACCGTAGCCCTAGCCTTTCGACACCGTTTCCATCTGTCTCATGATGCAGGCAATTAAGCGGCAGGTCTTGAACCTCCGACACGCGAGATGGTGCACACATCAACAAGGCAAATACGGACGTTGTGAATCGATCACGAGCACCCACGAGATCGTTGGCAAACATCTCTGCCATAGCCTCCAGCCAGTGATCCGCCGGTAACTTTTCTGCTCGTTTCCTTTTGCCTTCTGCGTCCGTCCGGTCTATCTCTTTGGGCTTGGTGATGGGATTACGCCATGTGATCTGATCGGGAACAATTCGACTTTCATTGAGAAAATCCACAAGCTTCAACAAGCTCACACCTGCCTGGTAGCCGGAAGCCTTGTATTCCCTCGCCACTTGACCCGCTGCGTCCATGACGAGTTGATCTACCTGAGTAATGTCTGCTTTGCCCTTAACCGTCAACAAGGCCTTCTCAATGCAGCGAATCGCCTTAAATTCATTTTTGAGTTGGGTGGGGTTGTGACCTTGCTGGTAGCGAACATAAGCCTTGGCAAAGGGAATAATGTCGGCATCCAGCAGCTGATCAGTCGCGTACCCCCTCGCGGGCGCCCCCATGACCGTAAAATTGCCAACCTTGGGCCAGGCATTCGCGTGCCAGTCCAAGTCTGCCCCGAATACCGTCAAGCGGTCACGGCACATAGCAATGAAGTCCTCCAGATTTTGCCGGCTGTCACGCTGATGCTTGGGGATGAACAGCAGTAAGTCAGCCATTCGTGAACTCCCCCTTGGCCTGCTTGCACCGGTTGATGACATCACTCACGGCCAGGATCAGTCGGTCATTGATCGAGGCAATCTTCAGATCATCGCAATTGTCGCGTACCCGATCTCGCTCCTCGACAAGCCGATCCAAGACCTCTTCGTGAGGGCCATCGAGCCAAGGCTGGAAGTGGGCACAGGTGTAACACGCGATGGGTGCCAATGCGCCACAAAAACCATAGCTGCCACAGGTGCCTACATTGGCCCTGCCGTTCGAGATTCGGCTGCTCGGATCATCCCCACGGCGTGCATTCCGCTCTGAGGTAACAAGCACTCCCCGAAATGCCTGAGCAAACGGCGCGAGCTGCAAAGCAACCGCCTTGTCGATGCGCTCGACGATCTCAGGGATGTTTTTAACGTACACGCCTGCGTTCTGGGTATCGGAGTGATCAAGCGCTTCAGCAATGACCATCTCCCCTCGCCCTTCACGAGCCAGATTCGTACCGAGCGTATAACGGAAGCGATTAGGGTTCAGGGCGGTCAGCGCCCCAGTCCGCTCGCTGATGACGGCAATCGTTTTGGCTACTCTCATCATGACGTCATAGACGTGTTTGGACGGAATATGCAGCCGATCGCTGTCGAGTAGCGCCAGAACATCGGAATCGGCATAGAGAACGTACGACACGGGAAACAATGGCAAGTCGTTTAGTATCTTCTCAGGTAGAGGCTTGCCGGCCTGTTTGGAAAAGGCGGCTCTCACAAACTCCGCCTGCTGCTGCAAAAGCAGCCAAAGATCCTCAACAATCGCAAACCGGTTGAATGCGCCGCGCCAGGGTGTATTTCGCTGCTTGGCCCTAGGGAAATTAATGCCATAGTTTCCTGGCATACTGGATTCTAGGTCTTTGAGCTTGAGTGCTGCGATTTGCCCAGGGCGACGCCCCGTCATCGCCAATATCATTGATAGACAGGTCTCTTCCAACGTAAGGCGTTGGCCAGTAAAACCATCGATCACCGCAGCGATAACCCCTTGGAGTTCAATATCAGTCAGCGGTCCATCCTCGGGGCACATCGACTGAACGGCGAAGCCTTTCTCGTTGCCCTTAATGACCCATTTATCCAGCAGGCTCAAAACCTCATCAGATATGCCAGGGTATCCAAGTCGTGACCATTGGCGGATCGCACCACGCAACACCCCTATGTACCACTCTCTTTTCTTGCTTAACGAGGATCGATAGGAGATCAATGAAGCGACGGTCAGAATCTCAGAGCCCTGCATCTGTTCGCAGTAATGTAAAAATCGACCAAATACATTTCTTGCATGCCAGGGCGCGGCTGTTCTGGCGTAAAACTCCAAAACCCGCCGAAATGAGTAATCTTTTTCTGCTAAATAGCTCGAGATCGAGCCAATCGGAATTGTTACATCCTTACTCAGCTCCCATCGAGAGCTATCGAAGCTCACCAGATAACCTTCTCTGGAGTAAAAGCGGTCGACTACCGCTGCCCGAAGAGCAATTTTATCCACCGGCCACCTCATTACTGGAATTTTTCAGGTGCTTGTTCTGAAGGGCGAGCACTGCCTCAGCAGCTTTTTGTTTGGTGTGTCGCTTGTTGTAGGTTCGAGCCGAGCCTGAAGTCTCTTCCCACCCCATCAGATAGGAGCGAATTTTTTCCTCTGTCGCGGGAGACATCTCCAGAGCATCACAGTGCTGGGAAAAGGCGTAATTCCAATGGTGCCGGAGTGCATGCGCATGGACACTCGATTCCTCAATGATAGAGGCGACCCCCAGCATCCATTTCTGAAAAGCCGAAATCGAAAGTGGGCGACCTTGAGTAGGACCTTCCTTGTGAGTCACAAACAGGTACCCATGCCTCTTTGCCCCGGGTACTTTGTTCCGATAGAGAAGCACGTATTCGTGAATCCGCGAGATAAGTTCCTGCGCGAGTGGAAAGGTCCGTTGGCGGGTTTTAGCCGTAGGCTGATGGGCCCGTGAATCTCCTTTCGAATCAGGACGCCTCACCACTCGCAGCGTGTTCCGAGCGAAATCGACGTCTTCGATCTTGAGGTTCAGCAGCTCTCCGCGGCGAAGCCCGGTCAGGCGAAGAATCATGAACATCAGAGCATTACGCACTTGGACTGCGTGCCCCTTTGCGGGGTTGTGCTCAGCTCCAGGCCTAAGAGCTTGCTCCAGTGCTTCTACAACGGCTTCATCCAGATATCGCTCATCTTTGTCCGTTGTTGATCTGTTGGGCTTGCTGGGACGGTGAGCCTTGATCGACGCCACCATGAGCTTGATGTCCCTACCATTCCGCTTAGCTGGGCACAGTCGCGTGGCCAGAAAGCCCAAATAGTCGGCTACCACAGTCAATCTGAAATAGTGATTACTGGTGCCAACCGACTTTGGCCGTCGAGTGATCGAAACGATTTTTTTGCCGCTGGGCTCGGGATTGAGGAAAAGCTGCAACGAGTCGCTAAGCGCCCTCACTTGCTCCTCTCCAAGTACCTCGCCTTGCGAAAATAGAGACTCCAGGTGGATGCCAACCTGAGCCTCCCAGGCGTACAAGGCCTTGATTGCATGCAACGCATTCGCAATCGAGTTGACTGCCAAGGAACGCGACCGCAGATACCAGGTGGCGAAGAGCGTTGGATAGTAAAGTGGCATCCCTGAACTATCGACCAGCACCGCATACCGCTCACCGTCGCTCCCTACAAACCTACGCATGGATGAATCCATCACACCTCCACAACTTACGTTTTCACATGGTGTGCACCAAATAAAAGATCATGGAGGGATTTTTCACACGCTGAAAATGAAAAACCCCGCAAGCGCGGGGTTCTTCAAGGAAAACTTTACAGTTTTCTCTAAGGTGCTCTCTAGAACGGAATATCGTCATCGAAGCTGTCGAAGTCCGGAGCCGGCTGCGGCGCTGGCTGCTGAGGCGCCGGACGCTGTGGAGCCTGTTGCGGACGCTGGGCCTGCTGGCGGGGTGCCTGCTGTGGCGCCTGGTTGTAGTTGTCACGCGGTGCGCCGCCATCCTGGTTCTGTGGACGGCCGCCGAGCAGCTGCATGGTGCCCTGCATGTCGACGATGATTTCGGTGGTGTAGCGCTTGATGCCGTCCTTTTCCCACTCGCGGGTCTGCAGCTTGCCCTCGATATAGACCTGGGAACCCTTGCGCAGGTACTCGCCAGCGATCTCGGCAACCTTGCCGAACATCGAGACGCGGTGCCATTCGGTGCGCTCGACCTTCTGGCCGGTCTGCTTGTCGGTCCACTGCTCGCTGGTGGCCAGGCTCAGGTTGGTGACAGCGTTGCCGTTCGGCAGGTAGCGAACTTCAGGATCCTGGCCACAGGTGCCGACCAAAATGACTTTGTTAACCCCACGGGCCATAACGTTCTCCTAGGCTTCACTCGCCGCCGACGCCGGATTGACCAGGCGTTCAAGGGTCGAGCGATCCAAAATTTGTGTATCAAGTTTGATGTAGATGGCAGCTTCATCCGCTACCACCACTGCGTCGGTCACACCCGGCACGGCCTTCAGGCGTTCGGACAAGCCCGCTTCGCGCAGCGCCTCGGGCGACAACGGCATGCGCAGGCTTGTGACATAAGGTGGTTCGTTCATGGTAACAGCAACCACGAGCCAGATCGCGCACAAAGCAGCGCATCCGAGGAACACCGTGGTCAGGCCACCATGCTGGAACATCCAGCCACCGAGAATCCCGCCCAGCGCCGCCCCGAGGAACTGGCTGGTGGAATACACCCCCATCGCCGTGCCCTTGCCGCCGGCTGGCGACACCTTGCTGATCAACGACGGCAACGACGCTTCCAGCAGGTTGAAGGCGGTGAAGAAGATGACGGTACCAATCACCAGTGCCGACAGGCTGTTCCCCAGCTCCCAGAAGAACAGCTCCGTCAGCAGCAGGACACTGACCGCGCCCAGAAGGACACGTTTCATCTTGCGCTTTTTTTCACCATAGATAATGAACGGAATCATTGCGAAGAATGAAATCAGCAGCGCCGTCAGGTAAACCCACCAGTGTTCTTCCTTCGGCAGCCCGCCTCGTTCGACGAACGCCAGTGGCAGGGCGACGAAGCTGGCCATGAGGATGGCGTGGAGGACGAAGATGCCCACGTCCAGGCGCAGCAGGTCCGGATGGCGCAAGGTCGGCCCCAGGGCCTGCTTGGCCACGCCGGACTCGCGATGATGGAACTGGGTGTTGGAAGCCGGCACCACGAAAACGATCAGCGCGATGCCCACCAAAGCCATGCCCGCCGTTGCCAGGAACAGCCCCGAAAGACCGAAGGTCCGGGTCAGCAATGGCCCCACCACCATCGCCACGGCGAACGACAGGCCAATACTCATGCCGATCATCGCCATGGCCTTGGTCCGGTGCTGCTCGCGGGTCAGGTCCGACAACAGCGCCATTACGGCCGCGGAAATAGCCCCGGCACCCTGCAGGATGCGTCCGGCGATCACGCCCCAGATCGAGTCGGCCTGCGCCGCCAGCACGCTCCCCAGCGCGAAGATCACCAGGCCCAGATAGATGACCGGTCGGCGGCCGATACGGTCGGAGATGATACCGAACGGAATCTGCAACACCGCCTGGGTCAGGCCATAGGCACCAATGGCCAGGCCGATCAGCGCCGGCGTGGCACCGGCCAGGTCCATGCCATAGGTCGCCAGGACCGGCAGGACCATGAACATGCCCAGCATACGGAAGGCGAACACCAGGGCCAGGCCGCCTGCGGCGCGGGTTTCGCTGCCGCTCATGCGTTCGCTGTGGGGATCGTGCATGGATATACCTCGTGTGAACCGGCGGCGATTCTACCAGTCCCATCGGTTAACGGCATCTACGCGACGCTTTGCCGCGTACTGGCCCTGCCCCGTATACTTCTGCGTTTATGCCCGCCAAGCGAGGCCGTAGTGGACAAGATCCTGATTCGTGGGGCCCGTACCCACAACCTGAAGAACATCGACCTGACCCTGCCACGCGACAAGCTGATCGTGATCACCGGCCTGTCCGGTTCCGGCAAGTCCTCCCTGGCGTTCGACACCCTGTATGCCGAGGGTCAGCGCCGTTACGTGGAATCGCTGTCGGCCTATGCCCGGCAGTTCCTGTCGATGATGGAAAAGCCCGACGTCGACACCATCGAGGGTCTGTCGCCGGCGATTTCCATCGAACAGAAATCCACCTCGCACAACCCGCGCTCCACCGTCGGTACCATCACCGAGATCTACGACTACCTGCGCCTGCTCTACGCTCGCGTGGGTACGCCGCGCTGCCCGGATCACGACATCCCGCTGGAGGCGCAGACCGTCAGCCAGATGGTCGACCTGGTCCTGGCCCAGCCCGAAGGCAGCAAGTTGATGCTGCTGGCACCGGTGGTGCGCGAGCGCAAGGGCGAACACCTGGCGATCTTCGAGGAACTGCGTGCCCAGGGCTTCGTGCGGGCCCGGGTCAACGGCAAGCTGTTCGAGCTGGACGAGCTGCCCAAGCTCGACAAGCAGAAGAAACACAGCATCGATGTGGTGGTGGACCGTTTCAAGGTCCGCGCCGATCTGCAGCAGCGTCTGGCCGAGTCCTTCGAGACCGCGCTGAACCTGGCTGACGGTATCGCCCTGGTCGCGCCGATGGATGACGAAAGCGGCGAGGAGATGATCTTCTCCGCACGCTTCGCCTGCCCGATCTGCGGCCATGCGATCAGCGAGCTGGAGCCCAAGCTGTTTTCCTTCAACAACCCGGCCGGCGCCTGTCCGACCTGCGATGGCCTGGGGGTGAAGCAGTTCTTCGACGTCAAACGCCTGGTCAACGGCGAGTTGACCCTGGCCGAGGGCGCGATCCGCGGCTGGGACCGGCGCAACGTCTATTACTTCCAGATGCTCGGCTCGCTGGCCGCGCATTTCGGCTTCAGCCTGGAGATGCCGTTCGGCGAACTGCCGGCAGACCAGCAGAAGACCATCCTGCATGGCAGCGGCAACCAGAACGTCGACTTCAAGTACCTCAATGACCGCGGCGATATCGTCAAGCGCTCGCACCCGTTCGAGGGCATCGTGCCGAACCTGGAGCGGCGCTATCGCGAGACCGAGTCCGCCACTGTGCGCGAAGAGCTGGCCAAGTTCCTCAGCACCCAGCCATGCCCGGACTGCCGTGGTACACGCCTGCGTCGCGAAGCGCGGCATGTATGGGTGGGCGAGAAGACCCTGCCGGCCGTCACCGGCCTGCCGATCGGCGAAGCCAGCGACTACTTCGGCGGGCTGAAACTGACCGGGCGCCGCGGGGAAATCGCCGACAAGATTCTCAAGGAAATCTGCGAGCGTCTTCAGTTCCTGGTGAACGTCGGCCTCGACTACCTGACCCTCGACCGTAGCGCCGATACCCTGTCCGGTGGCGAAGCCCAGCGCATCCGCCTGGCCAGCCAGATCGGCGCCGGTCTGGTCGGGGTGATGTACATCCTCGACGAACCCTCCATCGGCCTGCACCAGCGTGACAACGACCGTCTGCTGGCGACCCTCAACCACCTGCGCGATATCGGCAACACGGTGATCGTGGTGGAGCATGACGAGGACGCCATCCGCCTGGCCGACTATGTGGTGGATATCGGCCCGGGCGCCGGTGTGCATGGCGGGCAGATCGTCGCTGAAGGGACTCCGGACGAGGTCATGGCCCATCCTGACTCGGTGACCGGCATGTACCTGTCCGGGCGCAAGAAGATCGTCGTGCCGGCCAAGCGCACGCCACGCAACAAGAAGCTGTCGATCAAGCTCAAGGGCGCGCGGGGCAACAACCTGCAGAACGTCAATCTGGAGATCCCGATCGGCCTGCTGACTTGCGTGACCGGGGTTTCCGGATCGGGCAAATCGACCCTGATCAACAACACCCTGTTCCCGCTGGCGGCCACCGCGCTGAACGGTGCCTCGACCCTCGAGGCCGCCGCTCACGACAGCTGTGACGGCCTGCAGCACCTGGACAAGGTGGTGGACATCGACCAGAGCCCGATCGGGCGTACGCCGCGCTCCAACCCGGCGACCTACACCGGGCTGTTCACGCCGATCCGCGAGCTGTTCTCCGGTGTCCCCGAGTCCCGTTCTCGCGGCTATGGTCCGGGGCGCTTCTCCTTCAACGTCAAGGGCGGCCGCTGCGAGGCGTGCCAGGGCGACGGCCTGATCAAGGTGGAGATGCACTTCCTGCCGGACATCTACGTGCCCTGCGACGTGTGCAAGAGCAAGCGCTACAACCGCGAAACCCTGGAGATCAAGTACAAGGGCAAGAACATCCACGAGGTCCTGGAAATGACCATCGAGGATGCCCGGGCGTTCTTCGACGCGGTGCCGGCACTGGCGCGCAAGCTGCAGACGCTGATGGACGTCGGGCTGTCCTATATCAAGCTGGGGCAGTCGGCGACCACCCTGTCCGGTGGCGAGGCGCAGCGGGTCAAGCTGTCCCGCGAGCTGTCCAAGCGCGATACCGGCAAGACCCTGTATATCCTCGACGAGCCGACTACCGGCCTGCACTTCGCGGATATCCAGCAACTGCTGGACGTGCTGCACCGCCTGCGCGACCACGGCAATACCGTGGTGGTGATCGAGCACAACCTGGACGTGATCAAGACCGCCGACTGGCTGGTCGACCTGGGACCCGAGGGTGGCTCCAAGGGCGGCCAGATCATCGCCTGTGGCACGCCTGAAGAACTGGCGAAGATGGAGCAGTCCCACACCGGGCATTACCTCAAGCCGTTGCTGGAACGCGACCGCGCCTGAGATCAGCGCCCATGAAAAAGCCCCTGTCGTGTTGAGCGACAGGGGCTTTTCTTTTGCCTGGCGGCGGGAAATTACATCTGCGATTGCAGGTAGTTTTCCAGGCCGAGGGATTTGATCAGGCCTTGCTGCTTTTCCAGCCAGTAGGTGTGATCTTCCTCGGTGTCAGCCAACTGCACACGCAGGATGTCGCGGCTGATGTAGTCCTTGTGCAGCTCGCACAGCTCGATGCCTTTGCACAGCGCAGCACGGACCTTGTATTCCAGGCGCAGGTCAGCGGCGATCATGTCCGGCACGCTGGTGCCGACGTCGAGGTCGTCCGGGCGCATGCGTGGAGTGCCTTCGAGCATGAGGATGCGGCGCATCAGGGCATCGGCGTGTTGCGCCTCTTCTTCCATCTCGTGGTTGATACGCTCGTAGAGCTTGCTGAAGCCCCAGTCCTCGTACATGCGCGAGTGGATGAAATACTGATCACGTGCCGCCAGTTCGCCCGTCAGCAACGTGTTGAGGTAGTCGATTACGTCCGGGTGACCTTGCATCGTCCCGCATCTCCCTGTTTGAAAGTCCATAGTTTGAACCAGGATGACCGGGAGGTCACTGGGTTTTGCGCAGAAAAGCGCAAAAAAGCCGGTGAACAGTAGTGATTTTCATTGAAAAACCCCCAAATGAGGTGAGTTCTTCTTATCATTTCGACTCTGGCGCAAGAGTGTTTTTCATTCTCGAAACGCCAGAAACAAAAAACCGGGCACTAGGCCCGGTTTCTTGTAGAAGACTGCTCGTCTTACTCAGCGGCTTCTACCGAGCCACCGACTGGACGATCAACCAGCTCGACGTACGCCATAGGTGCGTTATCGCCAGCGCGGAAGCCGCACTTGAGGATACGCAGGTAGCCACCCTGACGGGTGGCATAGCGCTTGCCCAGATCGTTGAACAGCTTACCAACGGCTTCTTTCGAACGGGTACGGTCGAAAGCCAGACGACGGTTTGCAACGCTGTCTTCTTTAGCCAGGGTGATCAGCGGCTCGGCAACGCGACGCAGTTCCTTGGCTTTTGGCAGGGTGGTCTTGATCAGCTCGTGCTCGATCAGCGACACCGCCATGTTTTGGAACATGGCTTTGCGGTGAGAGCTGGTACGGCTCAGGTGACGTCCACTTTTACGATGACGCATGATTCATTCCTTACCAAACACTACGTTCGGTGATTACGACGATCAGGCAGTCGCCTTGTCGTCTTTCTTAAGACTTGCAGGCGGCCAGTTGTCGAGGCGCATGCCGAGGGACAGACCACGGGAAGCCAGAACGTCCTTGATTTCAGTCAGGGACTTCTTGCCGAGGTTTGGAGTTTTCAACAGCTCTACTTCGGTGCGCTGAATCAGATCGCCGATGTAGTAGATGTTCTCCGCCTTCAGGCAGTTGGCCGAACGTACGGTCAGTTCCAGATCGTCAACTGGGCGAAGCAGGATCGGATCGATCTCGTCTTCCTGCTCCACTACCACGGGCTCGCTGTCACCTTTGAGGTCGACGAATGCAGCCAGCTGCTGTTGCAGGATGGTTGCAGCACGACGGATGGCCTCTTCAGGATCCAGGGTACCGTTGGTTTCCAGATCGATAACCAGCTTGTCCAGGTTGGTACGCTGTTCGACACGGGCGTTTTCCACCACGTATGCGATACGGCGAACCGGGCTGAACGAAGAGTCGAGCTGCAAGCGACCGATGCTGCGGCTTTCGTCTTCATCGCTCTGACGCGAATCGGCCGGTTCATAACCACGACCACGAGCTACGGTGAGCTTCATGTTCAGGGCGCCATTCGACGCCAGGTTAGCGATTACGTGATCGGGATTAACGATCTCGACATCATGATCCAGCTGAATATCGGCAGCGGTAACCACCCCCGAACCCTTCTTCGACAAGGTCAGCGTAACTTCGTCACGACCGTGCAGTTTGATAGCCAGGCCTTTCAGGTTCAACAGGATTTCAATGACGTCTTCCTGTACACCTTCGATCGCGGAGTACTCATGGAGTACGCCATCGATCTCGGCCTCGACTACTGCACAGCCAGGCATGGAGGACAACAGGATGCGGCGCAGCGCGTTGCCCAGGGTATGGCCGAAACCACGCTCGAGAGGCTCGAGCGTGATTTTAGCGCGGGTTGGACTGACGACCTGCACATCGATGTGGCGGGGCGTCAGGAACTCATTTACCGAAATCTGCATGGATGCACCTATTTTCTAGCCCTTACTTGGAGTAGAGCTCGACAATCAGGTTTTCGTTGATGTCGGCAGACAGGTCGCTGCGAGCAGGAACGTTCTTGAAAACGCCCGACTTCTTGGCAGCGTCCACGTCAACCCACTCAACGCGGCCACGCTGAGCACACAGTTCAAGGGCTTGAACAATGCGCAGCTGGTTCAGCGATTTCTCGCGAACTGCGACCACGTCACCCGGACGAACTTGGTAGGACGGAACGTTTACAGTCTTGCCGTTGATGCTGATCGCTTTGTGCGAAACCAGCTGACGGGATTCAGCGCGGGTAGCACCGAAGCCCATACGATAAACAACGTTATCCAGACGGCATTCGAGCAGTTGCAGCAGGTTCTCGCCAGTAGCGCCTTTCTTGGCCGCCGCTTGCTTGTAGTAACCGCTGAATTGACGCTCGAGAACACCGTAGATACGACGTACTTTTTGCTTCTCGCGCAGCTGGGTGCCGTAGTCGGACTGACGGCCACGGCGCTGGCCGTGGATACCTGGGGCTGCTTCGATGTTGCACTTCGATTCCAGAGCGCGAACGCCGCTCTTCAGGAACAGATCGGTGCCTTCACGACGAGACAGTTTGCATTTTGGACCAATGTAACGTGCCATTTATCTGTCTCCTGATTACACGCGACGCTTCTTCGGCGGACGGCACCCGTTATGCGGGATTGGCGTCACGTCGGTGATGCTGGCGATCTTGTAGCCGCAGCCGTTCAGTGCACGAACAGCGGACTCACGACCTGGACCTGGACCCTTGACGTTGACGTCGAGGTTTTTCAGGCCGTATTCCAGCGCAGCTTGACCAGCACGTTCAGCAGCTACCTGAGCAGCGAACGGGGTCGATTTGCGGGAACCACGGAAACCCGAACCGCCGGAGGTAGCCCAGGACAGAGCGTTACCTTGACGATCGGTGATGGTCACGATGGTGTTGTTGAAAGACGCATGGATGTGGGCGATGCCATCAACCACTGTCTTTTTGACTTTCTTACGAGGACGAGCAGCAGGTTTTGCCATGTCTAAATTCCTGTCGATTCGCTGGTGCGATTACTTGCGGATCGGCTTACGCGGACCCTTACGGGTACGTGCATTGGTCTTGGTACGCTGACCGCGTACTGGCAGACCCCGACGATGGCGCAGACCGCGGTAGCAGCCCAGGTCCATCAAACGCTTGATTTTCATGTTGATGTCACGACGCAGGTCACCTTCGGTGGTGACCTTCGCGACTTCGCCACGCAGCTGTTCAATCTGCTCGTCGCTCAGATCCTTGATCTTAGCGGCTGGGTTTACACCAGCATCCGCACAGATTTTCTGTGCAGTAGTGCGACCGACACCATAGATGTAGGTCAGCGAGATAACAGTATGCTTGTTATCTGGAATGTTAACGCCTGCAATACGGGCCATTCAGTGGGACTCCAATTGACAGCTACCTACGCCCCGGAAGCCAAGAAATAGGGCGCGAGATAATATCGCTGTAGAAACAATTAATCAACCCAGCAGCACACTAGCTGCTGGGTTTGAAGCACAGATCACACTCAGCCTTGGCGCTGCTTGTGACGCGGTTCCGCGCTGCAAATTACTCGAACGACACCTTCGCGGCGAATAATCTTGCAGTTACGGCACAGTTTTTTAACCGATGCACGAACTTTCATCACCAACTCCTCGAACCTTAGGGGTTTCAGCGCAGCAGACTGCTGCCACCGTAGCCTTTCAGGTTGGCTTTCTTCATCAGGGATTCGTACTGGTGCGAAACGAGGTGCGATTGTACTTGGGACATGAAGTCCATCACAACCACTACCACAATCAGCAACGAGGTCCCGCCAAGGTAGAACGGAACGTTTGCAGCCACGACCAGGAACTGGGGCAGCAGGCAGACGGCCGTCATATAAAGAGCACCGAACATGGTCAGACGAGTCAGAACGCCATCAATGTAGCGCGCCGACTGCTCACCAGGACGGATACCCGGAATAAAGGCACCGGACTTCTTAAGGTTTTCCGCTACGTCCTTCGGATTGAACATCAGAGCTGTGTAGAAGAAGCAGAAGAAAACGATCCCTGCACTAAACAGCAAAATGTTCAACGGCTGACCAGGAGCGATCGACTGCGCGACATCCTGCAACCAGCCCAAACCTTCGGACTGGCCGAACCAGGAACCCAGCGAAGCCGGAAACAGCAGAATGCTGCTTGCGAAAATGGCTGGAATGACGCCAGCCATGTTCACTTTAAGCGGCAAGTGGCTCGTCTGCGCAGCGAAGACCTTGCGGCCCTGCTGACGCTTGGCGTAGTGAACAGCAATACGACGCTGACCACGCTCGATGAACACCACGAAACCGATAATCGCTACTGCGAGCAGACCGATAGCGACCAGGGCGAAAATGTTGATATCGCCTGTGCGTGCAGACTCGAAAGACTGCCCGATTGCTCTCGGAAGACCGGCAACGATACCTGCGAAGATAAGCATCGAGATACCGTTGCCCACACCGCGCTCCGTAATCTGCTCACCCAGCCACATCATGAACATTGCGCCGGCCACGAAGGTGGACACCGCAACGAAATGGAAGCCGAAGCCTGCAGAGAACGCCACGCCCTGACCGGCCAGACCAATGGACATGCCAGTGGCCTGGACCAACGCCAGGATAACGGTGAGGTAGCGGGTGTACTGGCTGATCTTGCGACGGCCAGATTCACCTTCCTTCTTCAACTGCTCCAGCTGTGGGCTGACCGCGGTCATGAGCTGCATGATGATCGACGCCGAAATGTACGGCATGATCCCCAGTGCAAATACGCTCATGCGCTCCAGCGCACCGCCGGAAAACATGTTGAACAAGCTAAGAATGGTCCCCTCATTCTGTCGAAACAGTTCCGCCAGCCGGTCCGGGTTAACACCTGGAACTGGGATATGCGCACCAATCCGATAGACGATGATCGCCAGGAAAAGAAAACGCAGACGAGCCCAAAGTTCAGACATCCCGCCTTTGCCGAGCGAAGAGAGAGCACCTTGCTTAGCCATTTATTCCTCGAACTTGCCGCCAGCTGCTTCGATAGCCGCACGCGCACCCTTGGTGGCTGCGATGCCCTTGATGGTGACCGCGCGAGTAACTTCGCCGGACAGCATGATTTTCACACGCTGTACGTTTTGGTTAATCACGTTGGCGTCCTTCAGGGACTGAACGGTGATCACGTCGCCTTCCACCTTGGCCAGTTCGGACAGACGCACTTCTGCGCGGTCCATGGCTTTCAGGGAAACGAAGCCGAACTTCGGCAGACGACGGTGCAGCGGCTGTTGACCGCCTTCAAAGCCAGGAGCGATGGTGCCACCGGAGCGGGAGGTCTGACCTTTGTGGCCGCGGCCACCGGTCTTGCCCAAACCACTACCGATACCACGACCCGGACGATGCTTCTCGCGACGGGAACCCGGCGCTGGACTCAGATCATTGAGTTTCATCGATTAACCCTCGACGCGCAGCATGTAGTAAGCCTTGTTGATCATCCCGCGGTTCTCGGGAGTATCCTGGACTTCTACAGTGTGACCGATGCGACGCAGACCCAGACCTTTAACGCACAGTTTGTGGTTAGGCAGGCGGCCGGCGGTGCTTTTGATCAGCGTTACTTTAACGGTAGCCATGATCAGAGGATCTCCTCAACGCTCTTGCCGCGCTTGGCAGCAATGGACTCAGGAGATTGCATAGCCTTCAGCCCCTTGAAGGTGGCGTGAACCACGTTGACAGGGTTGGTCGAGCCGTAGCACTTGGCCAGGACGTTCTGAACGCCAGCAACTTCCAGGACGGCGCGCATTGCGCCACCGGCGATGATACCGGTACCTTCCGAAGCAGGCTGCATGTAGACCTTCGACGCGCCATGGGCGGACTTGGTGGCGTACTGCAGAGTAGTGCCGTTCAAGTCAACCTGAATCATGTTGCGGCGAGCGGCCTCCATGGCTTTCTGGATCGCAGCTGGTACTTCGCGCGATTTGCCACGGCCAAAGCCAACACGACCCTTGCCATCACCTACCACGGTCAGCGCGGTGAAGGTGAAGATACGGCCGCCTTTTACGGTCTTGGCAACGCGGTTAACTTGAACCAGCTTCTCGATGTAGCCTTCGTCGCGCTTTTGATCGTTATTTGCCATAACTTAGAACTCCAGCCCGCCTTCACGAGCAGCATCAGCCAGCGCTTTCACGCGGCCATGGTACTTGAAGCCGGAACGGTCAAAGGCAACTTGAGATACACCGGCGGCTTTCGCACGCTCAGCTACCAGCTTGCCAACCTTAGTGGCCGCGTCGATGTTGCCGGTGGCGCCATCACGCAGTTCTTTGTCCAAAGTCGAGGCGCTGGCCAGGACTTTGCTGCCGTCGGCCGAGATGACCTGGGCGTAGATGTGCTGCGAGGAGCGGAACACGCACAGACGCACGACTTCGAGTTCGTGCATTTTCAGGCGTGCTTTGCGAGCGCGACGCAGACGAGTAACTTTTTTGTCGGTCATTTGCTATGCCCTACTTCTTCTTGGCTTCTTTACGACGGACTACTTCGTCCGCGTAACGCACACCCTTGCCTTTGTACGGCTCTGGTGGACGGAAGTCGCGGATTTCAGCGGCCACCTGACCTACCAGCTGCTTGTCGATACCCTTGATCAGGATGTCGGTCTGGCTAGGAGTTTCAGCGGTGATACCGGCTGGCAGTTCGTAATCCACTGGATGCGAGAAGCCGAGCGCCAGGTTCAGCACGTTGCCTTTGGCTTGTGCTTTGTAACCAACACCGACCAGCTGGAGCTTGCGCTCGAAGCCTTGGCTTACGCCCTGGACCATGTTGTTTACCAGGGCACGGGTGGTACCGGCCATAGCGCGGGTTTGTTGATCGCCGTTGCGAGCAGCGAAACGCAGCTCACCAGCTTCTTCGATCACTTCTACGGACGAGTGAACATTCAGTTCGAGAGTGCCCTTGGCACCCTTCACCGAAAGCTGCTGGCCGGCGAATTTTACTTCGACACCGGATGGCAGCTTAACGGGGTTCTTAGCGACGCGAGACATGCTTATCCCCCCTTAGAACACTGTGCAGAGAACTTCGCCGCCAACACCGGCAGCACGCGCAGCACGATCAGTCATCACACCTTTGTTGGTGGAGACGATAGACACGCCCAGACCGCCACGTACTTTCGGCAGATCTTCGACGGACTTGTACTGGCGCAGACCAGGACGGCTTACGCGCTTGACTTCCTCGATGACCGGACGGCCTTCGAAGTATTTCAGCTCGATGGAGAGCGATGGCTTGGCATCGGCGGTTACAGCGTAACCAGCGATGTAACCTTCGTCCTTCAGAACTTTGGCGACCGCAACCTTCAGAGTCGAAGAAGGCATGCTTACGACGGACTTTTCAGCCATCTGGGCATTACGGATGCGAGTTAGCATGTCCGCTAACGGGTCCTGCATACTCATGGGCTAGACGCTCCTGATACACAAATTAATTAGCCTCTCGGCTACTACTGTCACCTGAATCTGCGCGGGCAAAACCCGGGCTCAGGTGAGCCGGTCATTCTAGACACATCCCTGAAACGAAACAAGCCCCATAAGGGGCTTGTTTCGATGCAAGATCACCGGTGGTCGGAAGATCGCTCCCCCGCCACCAGGACGCTGCCGGTACGTCTTACCAGCTGGCCTTGACCAGACCTGGAACGTCACCGCGCATTGCTGCTTCACGCAGCTTGTTACGGCCGAGGCCGAACTTGCGGTAAACGCCGTGTGGACGACCGGTGAGGCGGCAACGGTTACGCAGGCGCGAGGCGCTGGCGTCACGTGGTTGCTTCTGCAGAGCTACGACAGCAGCGAAACGCTCTTCTGGACTTGCGTTCAGATCAACGATGGTTGCTTTCAGCTCAGCACGCTTCTTGGCGTATTTAGCGACCGTGAGCTGACGCTTCAGCTCGCGGTTTTTCATGCTCTTCTTGGCCATTTTCCTACTCCAATCAGTTGCGGAACGGGAATTTGAAAGCACGCAGCAGGGCGCGACCTTCGTCATCCGTACGAGCAGTGGTGGTCAGGGTAATGTCCAGACCGCGGAGAGCATCGATCTTGTCGTAGTCGATTTCCGGGAAGATGATCTGCTCTTTCACGCCCATGCTGTAGTTGCCACGGCCATCGAAGGACTTGGCATTCAGGCCGCGGAAGTCGCGAACCCGAGGCAGGGAGATCGCCAGCAGGCGGTCCAGGAACTCGTACATACGGTCACGGCGCAGGGTGACTTTGACGCCGATCGGCCAGCCTTCGCGGACTTTGAAGCCAGCGATGGATTTCCGGGCGAAGGTCACAACAGCTTTCTGGCCGGTGATCTTTTCCAGGTCGGCAACAGCGTGCTCGATGACTTTTTTGTCGCCGATCGCTTCGCCCAGACCCATGTTCAGGGTGATCTTGGTAACGCGCGGAACTTCCATCACGTTCGCCAGCTTAAGTTCTTCCTTAAGCTTGGGAGCGATTTCCTTCCGATAAATCTCTTTCAGTCGTGCCATGGTCTTCTACCTAGCAGTGTTCAAGCATCAACCGCTTTTTGGGTCGACTTGAAGACACGAATTTTTTTGCCGTCTTCTACTTTGAAACCAACGCGGTCAGCCTTGTTGGTTTCGCCGTTGAAAATGGCGACGTTGGAAGCGTGCAGTGGCGCTTCTTTCTCGACGATACCGCCTTGTACGCCCGACATCGGGTTAGGCTTGGTATGACGCTTCACCAGGTTGATCCCACCAACGACCAGACGGTCGTCAGCGAGCACCTTCAGCACCTTACCGCGCTTACCTTTGTCTTTGCCGGCGATCACGATGATCTCGTCGTCACGACGAATCTTTTGCATGTCGGATCTCCTTACAGCACTTCTGGGGCGAGCGAGACGATCTTCATGAACTTCTCGGTACGAAGTTCACGGGTCACTGGCCCAAAGATACGGGTGCCGATCGGCTCTTGCTTGTTGTTCAGCAGAACAGCAGCGTTGCCATCAAAGCGGATGATGGAGCCGTCAGCACGACGGACGCCATGGCGAGTACGGACCACAACAGCGGTCATTACCTGGCCTTTCTTCACTTTACCGCGCGGAATTGCTTCCTTGACGGTTACTTTGATGATGTCACCGATACCGGCGTAACGACGGTGCGAACCGCCGAGAACCTTGATGCACATGACGCGACGAGCGCCGCTGTTATCGGCCACATCGAGCATGGATTGAGTCTGAATCATAAAATATCTCCGACCCCTAGCCCTTAGACTTCAACAGCGCGTTCGAGAACTTCAACCAGTGCCCAGGACTTGGTCTTGGCCAGCGGACGGGTTTCACGGATGGAAACCTTGTCGCCGATTTTGCATTGGTTGGCTTCGTCGTGCGCGTGCAGCTTAGTCGAACGCTTAACGTATTTACCGTAGATCGGGTGCTTTACGCGACGCTCGATCAGTACGGTGATGGTCTTGTCCATCTTGTCGCTGACGACACGGCCAGTCAGCGTACGGACGGTTTTTTCAGCTTCAGCCATGATCACTTACCTGCCTGCTGGTTGAGCACAGTTTTCACGCGAGCGATGTCACGCTTAACTTGCGAGAGCAGGTGCGACTGCCCCAACTGGCCAGTTGCTTTCTGCATACGCAGATTGAACTGGTCGCGCAGCAAGCCGAGCAGTTGCTCGTTCAGTTGCTGTGCTGATTGTTCACGAAGTTCATTCGCTTTCATCACATCACCGTCCGCTTAACAAAGGAGGTGGCGAGAGGCAGCTTTGCAGCAGCCAGGGCAAAAGCCTCACGCGCCAGCTCTTCAGAAACACCCTCGATCTCGTACAGGACTTTGCCTGGCTGGATCTGGGCAACCCAGTACTCCACGGAACCTTTACCTTTACCCATCCGCACTTCGAGAGGCTTCTTGGTAACCGGCTTGTCCGGGAACACACGGATCCAGATTTTGCCGCCACGTTTTACGTGACGGGTCAGCGCACGACGCGCGGACTCAATCTGACGGGCGGTGAGACGACCGCGGGCAACAGCTTTCAGGGCGAATTCGCCGAAGCTGACCTTGCTACCGCGCAGTGCCAGACCACGGTTGTGACCAGTCATCTGCTTGCGGAATTTTGTACGCTTTGGTTGCAACATTTGGCGTACCCCTTACTTAGCAGCTTTTTTACGAGGCGCTGGTGCTTGTGGTTTCAGTTCTTCTTGGCGACCACCAATTACTTCGCCTTTGAAGATCCAAACCTTGACACCGATCACACCGTAGGTGGTGTGAGCTTCGTAGGTGGCATAGTCGATATCGGCACGCAGGGTGTGCAGTGGCACACGACCTTCGCGATACCATTCAGTACGTGCGATTTCAGCACCGCCGAGACGACCGCTCACTTGGATCTTGATGCCTTTGGCACCAATGCGCATGGCGTTCTGTACGGCGCGCTTCATGGCGCGACGGAACATCACACGACGCTCCAGCTGCTGAGCTACGCTCTGAGC
Source organism: Pseudomonas putida (assembly GCF_001941965.1). Taxonomy (GTDB): domain Bacteria; phylum Pseudomonadota; class Gammaproteobacteria; order Pseudomonadales; family Pseudomonadaceae; genus Aquipseudomonas; species Aquipseudomonas putida_L. Next base: position 23,198 of record NZ_MKZO01000041.1, read on the forward strand.
AACCAGCATACCGTCGAGCTCCGGCTTGCGGATCTCTTCGATATTGATGTGCACAGGCACACCCATTTGCTTGGTCAGGTCCTGACGCAGTTTCTCAACATCTTCACCTTTCTTCCCGATAACGATACCTGGACGAGCGGTGTGGATGGTGATGCGTGCAGTTTGAGCCGGACGATGGATATCGATACGGCTAACGGACGCGCTTTTTAGTTTGTCTTGGAGGTACTCACGCGTTTTCAGATCCTTCAACAGGTAATCTGCGTAAGTAGCACCGTCTGCATACCAGACGGAGGTGTGCTCCTTGACGATTCCCAGGCGAATGCCAGTGGGATGTACTTTCTGACCCATCTGATCGACTCCGTTACTTGTCCGCAACCTTGACAGTGATATGGCAAGACCGCTTGACGATGCGATCAGCGCGGCCTTTGGCACGCGGCATGATGCGCTTCAGCGAACGCCCTTCGTTGACGAAAACGGTGGAGACCTTCAGGTCATCAACGTCTGCGCCTTCGTTATGCTCGGCGTTGGCTACGGCCGACTCGAGGACTTTCTTCATGATTTCAGCGGCTTTTTTGCTGCTGAAAGCCAACAGGTTGAGCGCTTCGCCCACCTTCTTCCCGCGGATCTGGTCGGCGACCAAGCGGGCTTTCTGGGCGGAGATGCGAGCGCCCGACAACTTAGCGGCTACTTCCATTTCCTTACCCCTTAACGCTTGGCTTTCTTGTCAGCCACGTGCCCGCGGTAGGTGCGGGTACCGGCGAACTCGCCCAGTTTATGGCCGACCATGTCTTCGTTCACGAGAACTGGGACGTGTTGACGACCGTTGTGTACCGCGATGGTCAGACCGACCATTTGTGGCAGGATCATCGAACGGCGCGACCAGGTCTTAACTGGTTTGCGATCGTTCTTTTCCGCCGCCACTTCGATCTTCTTCAGTAGGTGAAGATCAATAAAAGGACCTTTTTTCAGAGAACGTGGCACTGTCGTATCCCTCTATTTACTTGCGACGACGGACGATCATATTGTCGGTACGCTTATTACCACGAGTCTTCGCACCCTTGGTTGGGAAGCCCCATGGCGATACCGGATGACGACCACCGGAGGTACGACCTTCACCACCACCATGCGGGTGGTCAACCGGGTTCATGGCAACACCACGAACGGTTGGGCGAACGCCACGCCAGCGTTTGGCACCAGCTTTACCCAGCGAACGCAGGCTGTGCTCGGAGTTCGAGACTTCGCCCAGGGTCGCACGGCACTCAGCCAGTACTTTACGCATTTCACCAGAGCGCAGACGCAGGGTCACGTAGACACCTTCGCGAGCGATCAGCTGAGCCGAAGCACCAGCGGAACGAGCGATCTGTGCACCTTTGCCCGGCTTCAGTTCGATGCCGTGAATGGTGCTACCTACTGGGATGTTGCGCAGCTGCAGGGAGTTGCCTGGCTTGATTGGAGCCAGAGCACCTGCGATCAGCTGGTCGCCAGCGCTCACGCCTTTAGGCGCGATGATGTAGCGACGCTCGCCGTCTGCGTAGCACAGCAGGGCAATGTGAGCAGTACGGTTCGGGTCGTATTCGATACGCTCGACAGTGGCGGCGATGCCGTCCTTGTCGTTGCGACGGAAGTCGACCAGACGGTAGTGCTGCTTGTGACCACCACCCACGTGACGGGTAGTGATACGACCATTGTTGTTACGACCACCAGACTTCGATTTTTTCTCGATCAGCGGTGCGTGAGGAGCGCCTTTGTGCAGCTCCTGGTTGACCACCTTGACCACAAAACGGCGGCCAGGGGAAGTCGGTTTGCATTTAACGATTGCCATGATGCACCCCTTCCTTACTCAGCACTGCTGCTGAAATCGAGATCTTGGCCTGGCTGAAGGGAGATGATCGCCTTCTTCCAGTCATTGCGCTTGCCCAGGCCACGAGCGGTGCGTTTGGTCTTACCCAGAACATTCAGGGTAGCAACGCTTTCCACTTTGACGCTGAACAGGCTTTCAACGGCCTTCTTGATTTCCAGCTTGGTTGCATCGGTAGCAACCTTGAAAACGAACTGGCCTTTCTTGTCAGCCAGAACCGTAGCCTTCTCGGAAACGTGCGGGCCAAGTAGAACTTTGAATACGCGTTCCTGGTTCATCCCAGCAGCTCCTCGAATTTCTTCACTGCCGAAACAGTGATCAACACTTTTTCGTAGGCGATCAGGCTGACTGGGTCGGAACCCTGGACGTCACGTACGTCGACGTGCGGCAGGTTGCGAGCGGCCAGGTACAGGTTCTGGTCAACAGCGTCCGAAACGATCAGAACGTCGTTCAGACCCATGCCGTTCAGCTTGTTCAGCAGATCTTTGGTTTTTGGCGCTTCGACAGCGAAGTCCTGAACCACGACCAGACGGTCGCTACGCACCAGCTCGGAGAGGATCGAACGCAGTGCTGCGCGATACATCTTCTTGTTGAGCTTCTGCGAGTGATCTTGAGGACGAGCTGCGAAGGTTACACCACCGCCACGCCAGATCGGACCACGAGTGGTACCAGCACGAGCACGGCCAGTACCCTTCTGACGCCATGGGCGCTTACCGCCACCAGCCACGTCGGAACGGGTCTTTTGCTGCTTGGTGCCCTGACGACCGCCAGCCATGTAGGCTACGACTGCCTGGTGAACCAGAGTCTCGTTGAATTCGCCACCGAAGGTCAGTTCGGAAACTTCGATCGCCTGAGCGTCATTTACATTAAGTTGCATGTCAGTTTCCCCTTACCCGCGAGCCTTGACAGCCGGACGCACAACAACATCACCGCCAGTAGCGCCAGGAACGGCACCCTTGACCAGCAACAGATTGCGTTCAGCGTCGACGCGCACTACTTCCAGGGACTGAACGGTCACGCGCTCGGCGCCCATGTGACCGGACATTTTCTTGCCCTTGAATACACGACCAGGAGTCTGGCACTGGCCGATAGAGCCCGGGACGCGGTGGGAAACGGAGTTACCGTGGGTATTGTCTTGACCGCGGAAGTTCCAGCGCTTGATGGTACCGGCAAAGCCTTTACCTTTGGACTGACCGGTAACGTCTACCAGTTGGCCCGCAGCGAAGAGTTCAGCATTGATCGAGTCGCCAGCCTGGAACTCGCCTTCTTCAAGACGGAATTCCCAGACACCGCGACCAGCGGCAACGTTCGCTTTAGCGAAATGACCTGCCTGAGCGGCAGTCACGCGCGAAGCACGACGCTCACCAACAGTGACTTGCACTGCACGGTAGCCATCGGTTTCTTCAGTTTTGAACTGGGTGACACGATTCGGTTCGATCTCGATGACCGTGACCGGAATGGAGACACCTTCTTCGGTGAAAATGCGGGTCATACCGCACTTACGACCGATTACACCAATAGTCATGTTGTAAACCTCATGAGTGTACGGGGCTTTCACCCGCTATGGCCGCCCATTTCAGAGCGTTACACGACTAAGACCCGAGTCTTAGCCGAGGCTGATCTGCACTTCCACACCTGCCGCAAGATCAAGCTTCATAAGAGCATCAACGGTTTTATCCGTTGGCTGGACGATGTCCAGAACGCGCTTATGAGTACGGATCTCGTACTGGTCACGCGCGTCTTTGTTGACGTGCGGGGAGACCAGAACGGTGAACCGCTCTTTACGGGTAGGCAGTGGAATTGGACCACGCACCTGAGCACCAGTACGTTTCGCGGTTTCCACGATTTCCTGGGTAGATTGGTCGATCAGGCGATGGTCGAATGCCTTCAACCTGATACGGATTTGCTGATTTTGCATTGGATTTCAGACTCCAGGCTGCTATTCCCACCGGGCGCACTACGCCCGTTAAAAGGAGGCGTGATTCTATAGACGCCCATATTGGGTGTCAACCCAATAAAAAAGCCCCCGCTGAGCGGGGGCTTCTTCAAGCGATCGATATTACTCGATGACTTTGGCTACGACGCCGGCGCCGACGGTACGACCGCCTTCACGGATGGCGAAACGCAGACCGTCTTCCATAGCGATGGTCTTGATCAGAGTGACAGTCATCTGGATGTTGTCACCTGGCATTACCATTTCTACGCCTTCCGGCAGTTCGCAGTTACCGGTCACGTCAGTGGTACGGAAGTAGAACTGTGGACGGTAGCCTTTGAAGAACGGAGTGTGACGACCGCCTTCTTCCTTGCTCAGAACGTAGACTTCTGCGATGAACTTGGTGTGCGGCTTGACCGAACCTGGCTTGGCCAGAACCTGACCACGCTCAACGTCGTCACGCTTGGTGCCACGCAGCAGAACGCCGCAGTTCTCGCCAGCACGGCCTTCGTCCAGCAGCTTGCGGAACATTTCAACGCCGGTGCAGGTGGTCTTGACGGTGTCGCGCAGACCAACGATCTCGACTTCTTCCTGGATGCGAACGATGCCACGCTCTACACGACCGGTAACAACGGTACCGCGGCCGGAGATCGAGAACACGTCTTCGATTGGCATCAGGAACGGCTTGTCGATAGCACGCTCTGGCTCTGGGATGTAGCTGTCCAGAGTTTCAACCAGCTTCTTGACAGCGCTGGTGCCCATTTCGTTGTCGTCCTGGCCGTTCAGAGCCATCAGAGCCGAACCGATGATGATTGGAGTGTCATCACCTGGGAAGTCGTAGGTGCTCAGCAGGTCGCGAACTTCCATCTCGACCAGTTCCAGCAGCTCAGCGTCGTCAACCATGTCAGCCTTGTTCAGGAAGACAACGATGTACGGTACGCCAACCTGACGGGACAGCAGGATGTGCTCACGGGTTTGTGGCATCGGACCATCGGCGGCCGAGCAAACCAGGATCGCGCCGTCCATCTGGGCAGCACCGGTGATCATGTTCTTGACGTAGTCGGCGTGGCCTGGGCAGTCAACGTGCGCGTAGTGACGAATCAGCGAGTCGTACTCTACGTGAGCAGTGTTGATGGTGATACCACGAGCCTTCTCTTCTGGAGCCGAGTCGATCTTGTCGAAGTCGACTTTAGCCGAACCGAAAACTTCGGAGCAGACGCGGGTCAGAGCTGCGGTCAGAGTGGTTTTACCGTGGTCAACGTGACCGATGGTGCCAACGTTGACGTGCGGTTTGTTACGTTCGAATTTTTCTTTAGCCACGACAGTGAACCTCTTGCCTAAAGGGCTGGATTAGCCTTGTTTTTTAACGAGTGCTTCGACGATGTTCGACGGAGCTTCGGAGTACTTGGAGAATTCCATGGAGTAGCTAGCGCGACCCTGAGACATGGAACGAACGTCGGTTGCATAACCGAACATCTCTCCCAGCGGAACTTCAGCACGGATAACCTTGCCGGAAACCGAGTCTTCCATACCCTGGATCAGACCACGACGACGGTTCAGGTCACCCATCACGTCACCCATGTAGTCTTCTGGGGTTACCACTTCAACCTTCATGATCGGCTCAAGCACAACACCGCCGCCCTTCTGGGCCAGCTGCTTGGTCGCCATGGAGGCCGCTACCTTGAACGCCATCTCGTTGGAGTCGACGTCGTGGTAGGAACCATCAAACACGGTTGCCTTCAGGCCGATCAGCGGATAGCCGGCGACAACGCCGTTCTTCATCTGCTCTTCGATACCTTTCTGGATCGCCGGGATGTATTCCTTAGGAACCACACCACCTACGACCTCGTTGACGAACTCCAGGCCTTCAGTGATGTTGCCCTTCTCGTCCACAGCAGGCTGCGAGAAGCGGATCCAGCAGTGACCGAACTGACCACGACCACCGGACTGACGAACGAACTTGCCTTCGATCTCGACGTTGTCCTTGGTGATCTTCTCACGGTAGGAAACCTGTGGCTTGCCGATGTTGGCCTCGACGTTGAACTCGCGCTTCATGCGGTCAACGAGGATGTCCAGGTGCAGCTCACCCATACCGGAGATGATGGTCTGACCGGTTTCTTCATCGGTCTTGACGCGGAACGACGGGTCTTCCTGAGCCAGTTTGCCCAGTGCGATACCCATCTTTTCCTGGTCCTGCTTGGTTTTCGGCTCAACGGCAACCGAAATCACAGGCTCAGGGAAGTCCATGCGTTCGAGGATGACAGGCTTGTCTGCGTCACACAGGGTGTCACCGGTGGTGACGTCCTTCATGCCGATCAGAGCAGCGATGTCGCCTGCGCGAACTTCTTTGATCTCTTCACGCTGGTTGGCGTGCATCTGCACCATACGACCAACGCGCTCTTTCTTGCCCTTGACCGAGTTGATCACGGAGTCGCCCGAGCTCAGGAAGCCCGAGTAGACGCGCACGAAAGTCAGAGTACCAACGAACGGGTCGGTGGCAATCTTGAACGCCAGAGCCGAGAACGGCTCGTCGTCGCTGGCGTGACGCTCGATTTTCGGAGCGTTTTCGTCTTCGACGTTGTCCGGGTGGATACCCTGGATTGCAGGGATCTCGGTCGGAGCAGGCAGGAAGTCGATAACGGCGTCGAGAACCAGAGGAACACCCTTGTTCTTGAAGGACGAGCCGCAGACAGCCGGAACGATCTCGCTGGCCAGGGTGCGCGCGCGCAGGCCAGCCTTGATTTCTTCGACGGTCAGCTCACCTTCTTCAAGGTACTTGTTCATCAGCTCTTCGGTGGCTTCGGCAGCGGCTTCAACCATGTTGGCGCGCCATTCTTCAGCCAGCTCGAGCATATCGGCAGGAATTTCTTCCTCGCGATAGGTGGTGCCCTTGTCGTCGTCGTTCCAGTAGATCGCCTTCATCTTGATGAGGTCGACCTGACCCTGGAAGTTCTCTTCCGAGCCGATTGCCAGCTGAACAGGAACCGGGGTGTGACCCAGGCGGTTCTTGATCTGACCGACAACGCGCAGGAAGTTGGCACCGGCACGGTCCATCTTGTTCACGTAGACAACACGTGGAACGCCGTATTTGTTGGCCTGACGCCATACGGTTTCGGACTGAGGCTCGACACCGGAGGTACCGCAGAACACAACGACCGCGCCGTCGAGTACACGCAGCGAACGCTCTACTTCAATGGTGAAGTCAACGTGGCCGGGGGTATCGATGACGTTTACGCGGTAGTTGTCGTACTGACCACGGGAACCTTTCCAGAAGGTAGTCACAGCAGCGGAGGTAATGGTGATACCGCGCTCTTGCTCCTGCACCATCCAGTCGGTGGTCGCGGCGCCGTCGTGCACCTCGCCCATCTTGTGGCTCAGACCTGTGTAGAACAGGATCCGCTCGGTAGTGGTGGTCTTGCCCGCGTCAACGTGGGCACAGATACCAATGTTACGGTAGCGGTTAATTGCTGTAGTACGAGCCATAAAGCCCTCGCAAGAATGTTGATGCTTGAATTAGAAGCGGTAGTGCGAGAAAGCCTTGTTGGCCTCGGCCATACGGTGCACGTCTTCACGCTTCTTGACTGCAGCACCTTTGCCTTCAGCGGCATCCAGCAGTTCGCCAGCCAGGCGCAGCGCCATGGACTTCTCGCCGCGCTTGCGGGCGAAGTCTACCAGCCAGCGCATTGCCAGCGCGTTACGACGGGATGGACGCACTTCAACAGGAACCTGGTAAGTAGCACCGCCAACACGGCGCGACTTTACTTCGACCAGCGGAGCGATGGCGTCGAGAGCTTTCTCGAAGATTTCCAGGGGATCGCTGTTCTTGCGTGCTTTAACGGTATCCAGAGCGCCGTAGACGATACGCTCGGCTACTGCTTTCTTGCCGCTTTCCATCACGTGGTTCATGAACTTGGCGAGGATCTGGCTTCCGTACTTCGGATCGTCCAGGATCTCACGCTTGGCTGCTACACGACGTCTTGGCATTGATAAGCCCTCAAACGGTCTTCAGGTTAGCCCGGGACATCCAACTCAGGGAGTTCGCGCCCGACCTTACTCTTATCGACTCAATAAAATGAATGAACTACTGCAAACGGCCGATTACTTCGGACGCTTGGTACCGTACTTCGAACGACCTTGGTTACGACCTTTGACGCCGGAGGTATCCAGGGAGCCGCGAACGGTGTGGTAACGAACACCTGGCAAGTCTTTTACACGGCCGCCACGAATCAGGACGACGCTGTGCTCTTGCAGGTTGTGGCCTTCACCGCCGATGTACGAGGAAACCTCGAAACCGTTGGTCAGACGCACACGGCATACTTTACGCAGTGCCGAGTTAGGTTTTTTCGGCGTAGTGGTGTACACGCGGGTGCACACGCCACGACGTTGCGGGCAGTTCTGCAGCGCAGGAACGTCGGATTTCTCGACGATACGCTTACGCGGCTGACGTACCAGCTGGTTGATAGTTGCCATCTACTAGCTCCACTGTTGTCTTGCGACGCTATTGTCTTGCAAGAAAAGCAAAAATCGGCAGGACGGAGCCCTACCGAATTTAGGGGTACAAGAGTCTAAAGAGGATCTTGCCCACAGTCAAGACGAGGCCCCGGCTCGCCCCCTCCGGTCATCGGCGACAAATCATGTCGCCGAGTTTCAGAGAAGACTTGCCGGGGCCCCACCCTTTCTTCAGTTACCGCTGGAGTTCAGCGCTTCGGTCAGTGCGGCTTCCACCTCACTGGCACTTACGCGCAGCGGCTTGTCGGCATCACGGCGACGCTTGCGCTCGCTGTGGTAGGCCAGACCGGTACCGGCCGGGATCAGACGACCCACGACCACGTTTTCCTTCAGGCCGCGCAGGTAGTCGCGCTTGCCGGTTACCGCCGCTTCGGTCAGAACACGGGTGGTCTCCTGGAAGGAGGCCGCCGAGATGAACGACTCGGTGGACAGCGAGGCCTTGGTGATACCGAGCAGTACGCGCGAGAACTTCGACACGAACTTGTCTTCGGTCGCCAGACGCTCGTTTTCGACCAGCACCTGGGTCAGTTCCATCTGGTCGCCCTTGATGAAGCTGGAGTCGCCGGACTCGGTGATCTCAACTTTACGCAGCATCTGACGCAGGATGGTCTCGATGTGCTTGTCGTTGATCTTCACGCCTTGCAGACGGTAAACGTCCTGGATCTCGTTGACGATGTACTTGGCCAGGGCGCTGACACCCAGCAGGCGCAGAATGTCGTGCGGATCGCTCGGACCGTCGGAGATAACTTCGCCGCGGTTCACTTGCTCGCCTTCGAAGACGTTCAGGTGACGCCACTTCGGAATCAGCTCCTCGTACGGATCGGTACCGTCGTTCGGGGTGATGACCAGACGACGCTTGCCCTTGGTCTCTTTACCGAAGGCGATGGTGCCGCTGACTTCCGCCAGGATCGACGCTTCTTTCGGACGACGTGCTTCGAACAGGTCGGCAACGCGTGGCAGACCACCGGTGATGTCACGGGTCTTCGACGTTTCTTGCGGGATACGCGCGATAACGTCACCGACACCGATCTGCGCACCGTCGGCAACACCGACCAGGGCGTTCGCCGGCAGGAAGTACTGGGCCGGTACGTCGGTACCTGGCAGCAGCAGATCCTTGCCATTGGCGTCGACCATCTTGATTGCAGGACGGATTTCCTTGCCTGCAGCCGGACGGTCTTTGACGTCCAGTACTTCGATGTTGGTCAGACCGGTCAGTTCGTCGGTCTGGCGCTTGATGGTGATGCCTTCTTCCATGCCCACGAAGGTCACGGTACCTTTCATTTCGGTAACGATCGGGTGGGTGTGCGGGTCCCACTTGGCGACGATGGCGCCAGCTTCGACCTTCTCACCTTCCTTCACGGAAATGACCGCACCGTAAGGCAGCTTGTAGCGCTCACGCTCACGACCGAATTCGTCGGCAATGGCCAGCTCGCCGGAACGCGATACCGCGACCAGGTTGCCGTCGGCACGCTCTACCTGCTTGAGGTTATGCAGACGCACCATACCGCCGTTCTTCACCTGGACGCTGTCGGCAGCCGAGGTCCGGCTTGCAGCACCACCGATGTGGAACGTACGCATGGTCAGCTGGGTACCAGGCTCACCGATGGACTGGGCAGCGATAACGCCGACCGCTTCACCGATGTTGACCTGATGACCGCGCGCCAGGTCACGACCGTAGCACTTGGCACAGATGCCGTAGCGGGTTTCGCAGCTGATCGGCGAACGCACGATCACTTCGTCGATGCTGTTCAGCTCGATGAACTCGACCCACTTCTCGTCGACCAGGGTACCGGCCGGAACGATGACGTCGTCGGTGCCAGGCTTGAACACGTCACGGGCGATTACACGACCCAGAACACGCTCACCCAGTGGTTCTACAACGTCGCCGCCTTCGATGTGCGGGGTCATCAGCAGGCCTTGCTCGGTACCGCAGTCGATCTCGGTCACGACCAGGTCTTGTGCAACGTCTACCAGACGACGGGTCAGGTAACCGGAGTTCGCGGTTTTCAACGCGGTATCCGCCAGACCTTTACGAGCACCGTGAGTCGAGATGAAGTACTGGAGTACGCTCAGACCTTCACGGAAGTTCGCGGTGATCGGCGTCTCGATGATGGAGCCGTCCGGCTTCGCCATCAGACCACGCATACCGGCCAGCTGACGAATCTGGGCAGCCGAACCCCGGGCACCGGAGTCAGCCATCATGTACATCGAGTTGAAGGACTCTTGCTCGACTTCGTTGCCTTCGCGGTCGATGACCTTCTCTTTCGAGAGGTTGGCCATCATCGCCTTGGAGACTTCGTCGTTCGCCTTCGACCACAAGTCGATGACCTTGTTGTACTTCTCGCCCTGGGTTACCAGGCCGGAGGCGTACTGGCTCTCGATTTCCTTCACTTCGTCGGTAGCGGTATCGATGATGCGGGCTTTCTCGTCCGGGATAACGAAGTCGTTAACGCCGATCGAAACGCCGGAAATGGTCGAGTAGGCAAAACCGGTGTACATCAGCTGGTCAGCGAAGATAACGGTCTCTTTCAGGCCAACCACGCGGTAGCACTGGTTGATCAGCTTGGAGATCGCCTTCTTCTTCATCGGCTGGTTGACCACGTCGTACGACAGACCTGGCGGTACAACCTGGAACAGCAGCGCACGGCCGACAGTGGTGTCGACGATACGGGTGTTCTTGACGCTGCCGCCATCACGGTCGTTCACGGTTTCGTTGATACGAACCTTGATCTTCGCGTGCAGGGCAGCTTCGCCGGCGCGGAATACGCGGTCGACTTCCTGCAGGTCGGCGAACACGCGACCTTCGCCCTTGGCGTTGATGGCCTCACGGGTCATGTAGTACAGACCCAGTACCACGTCCTGCGACGGAACGATGATCGGCTCACCGTTGGCTGGCGACAGGATGTTGTTGGTCGACATCATCAGCGCGCGCGCTTCGAGCTGGGCTTCCAGCGTCAGCGGCACGTGCACGGCCATCTGGTCACCGTCGAAGTCGGCGTTGTACGCGGCGCAGACCAGCGGGTGCAGCTGGATAGCCTTACCTTCGATCAGAACCGGTTCAAAGGCCTGGATACCCAGACGGTGAAGGGTCGGTGCACGGTTGAGCAGTACGGGGTGTTCGCGAATCACTTCGGCGAGAACGTCCCAGACCTCTGGCAGCTCGCGCTCGACCATCTTCTTGGCGGCCTTGATGGTGGTCGCCAGACCACGCATTTCCAGCTTGCCGAAAATGAACGGCTTGAACAGCTCGAGAGCCATTTTCTTCGGCAGACCGCACTGGTGCAGACGCAGGGTCGGACCTACGGTAATTACCGAACGGCCGGAGTAGTCAACACGCTTACCGAGAAGGTTCTGACGGAAACGACCCTGTTTACCCTTGATCATGTCGGCCAGGGATTTCAGAGGACGCTTGTTCGAACCGGTGATTGCACGACCGCGGCGACCGTTGTCGAGCAGGGCGTCGACCGCTTCCTGCAGCATGCGCTTTTCGTTGCGCACGATGATGTCCGGCGCGGACAGGTCGAGCAGGCGCTTCAGACGGTTGTTACGGTTGATCACCCGACGATACAGGTCGTTCAGGTCGGAAGTCGCGAAGCGACCGCCATCCAGCGGAACCAGAGGACGCAGGTCTGGCGGCAGAACCGGCAGAACGGTCAGGACCATCCACTCAGGCAGGTTGCCCGAGCCCTGGAAGGCCTCCATCAGTTTCAGACGCTTGGACAGCTTCTTGATCTTGGTTTCCGAGTTGGTCTGCGGGATTTCCTCGCGCAGGCGGCCAATCTCGTGCTCCAGGTCGATAGCGTGCAGCAGCTCGCGGACAGCCTCGGCACCCATGCGGGCGTCGAAGTCGTCACCGAACTCTTCCAGCGCTTCGAAGTACTGCTCGTCGTTCAGCAGCTGGCCTTTTTCCAGGGTGGTCATGCCCGGGTCGATAACGACGTAGCTCTCGAAGTAGAGAACGCGCTCGATATCACGCAGGGTCATGTCCATCAGCAGGCCGATACGGGACGGCAGGGACTTCAGGAACCAGATGTGGGCAACCGGCGAAGCCAGCTCGATGTGCGCCATGCGCTCACGACGAACCTTGGCCAGGGCGACTTCAACGCCGCACTTCTCGCAGATCACGCCACGGTGCTTCAGGCGCTTGTACTTGCCGCACAGGCACTCGTAGTCCTTGACTGGGCCAAAGATCTTGGCGCAGAACAGGCCGTCACGCTCAGGCTTGAACGTACGGTAGTTGATGGTTTCCGGCTTTTTAACTTCACCGAACGACCACGAACGGATCATCTCAGGCGAGGCCAGTCCGATACGGATGGCGTCGAACTCTTCGACTTGACCCTGGTTTTTCAGCAAATTCAGTAGGTCTTTCAAGGCCTTTCCTCCTGGCGGAGCAGGGAGCGCGCCGTTAGGCCGCGCTCCCGATTCGCGTCACGTGTTATTCGGTTTCCAGATCGATATCGATACCGAGCGAACGGATCTCTTTGATCAACACGTTGAAGGACTCGGGCATGCCCGGCTCCATACGGTGATCGCCGTCCACGATGTTCTTGTACATCTTGGTCCGACCGTTCACGTCGTCCGACTTCACTGTGAGCATTTCCTGCAGGGTGTATGCCGCGCCGTATGCTTCCAGCGCCCACACTTCCATCTCCCCGAAACGCTGACCACCGAACTGCGCCTTACCACCCAGCGGCTGCTGGGTAACCAGGCTGTAGGAACCAGTGGAACGGGCGTGCATCTTGTCGTCCACCAAGTGGTTCAGCTTGAGCATGTACATGTAACCAACGGTCACAGGACGCTCGAACTTGTTGCCGGTGCGGCCGTCGAACAGCACCATCTGGCCGCTCTCTGGCATGTCGGCCAGTTTCAGCATGGCCTTGATTTCACGTTCCTTGGCACCGTCGAAGACCGGGGTAGCCATAGGCACGCCCTTCTTCAGGTTGTGCGACAGGGTCAGGATCTCTTCGTCGGTGAACGACTCGAGATCTTCCTGAACGCCACCGATCTCGTTGTAGACCTCGGTCAGGAACTTGCGCAGCTCAGCGGCCTTGCGCTGCTCTTCGAGCATGCGGTTGATCTTCTCGCCCAGGCCCTTGGCCGCGAGGCCCAGGTGGGTTTCGAGGATCTGACCGACGTTCATACGCGAAGGTACGCCCAACGGGTTGAGGACCACGTCGACCGGAGTACCGTTGGCGTCGTGCGGCATGTCTTCCACAGGCATGATCACCGAGACCACACCCTTGTTACCGTGACGACCGGCCATCTTGTCACCCGGCTGGATGCGACGGCGGATCGCCAGGTAGACCTTGACGATCTTCAGTACGCCTGGAGCCAGGTCATCGCCTTGCTGCAGCTTGCGCTTCTTGTCTTCGAACTTGTCGTCCAGCAGACGGCGGCGGTCGACGATGTACTGCTGAGCCTTTTCCAGCTGCTCGTTCAGTGCATCTTCGGCCATGCGCAGTTTGAACCACTGGCCGTGCTCCAGGCCGTCCAGGACTTCGTCGCTGATCACGGTGCCTTTCTTCAGGCCCGCGCCGCCATCGACAACCTGGCCGTTCAGAGCGGAACGCAGACGCTCGAAGGTCGCGCCTTCGACGATGCGGAACTCTTCGTTGAGGTCCTTGCGGATCTCGTCCAGCTGCATCTTCTCGATGGACAGCGCGCGGCTGTCGCGCTCGACGCCATCACGGGTGAAGACCTGTACGTCGATGACGGTACCCTTGGTGCCGGTCGGCACACGCAGGGAGGTGTCCTTAACGTCGCTGGCCTTCTCGCCGAAGATCGCGCGCAGCAGCTTTTCTTCCGGAGTCAGCTGGGTTTCGCCTTTTGGCGTGACCTTGCCGACCAGGATGTCGCCGGCGCCGACTTCGGCACCCACGTAGACGATACCGGCTTCGTCCAGCTTGTTCAGCGCAGCCTCACCCACGTTCGGGATGTCCGCGGTGATTTCTTCTGGGCCGAGCTTGGTATCACGGGCCACACAGGTCAGTTCCTGGATGTGGATCGTGGTGAAACGATCTTCCTGGACCACACGCTCGGACAGGCAGATGGAGTCTTCGAAGTTGAAGCCGTTCCACGCCATGAACGCGATGCGCATGTTCTGACCCAGAGCCAGCTCACCCATGTCGGTGGACGGGCCGTCGGCCATGATGTCGCCACGCTGGACCATGTCACCCTTGTTCACCAGCGGACGCTGGTTGATGCAGGTGTTCTGGTTCGAGCGGGTGTACTTGGTCAGGTTGTAGATGTCGACACCGGCTTCGCCGGTTTCGACTTCGTCATCGGCTACGCGAACGACGATACGGCTGGCATCGACGGAGTCGATCACACCACCGCGGCGAGCAACCACGCAGACACCGGAGTCGCGGGCAACGTTGCGCTCCATGCCGGTACCTACCAGCGGCTTGTCGGCGCGCAGGGTCGGTACAGCCTGACGCTGCATGTTGGAACCCATCAACGCACGGTTGGCGTCGTCGTGCTCGAGGAACGGAATCAGCGACGCTGCAACCGAAACTACCTGCTTCGGCGAAACGTCCATCAGGGTCACGTCTTCAGGTGCCTTGACGGTGAATTCGTTCAGGTGACGAACAGCTACCAGTTCGTCGATCAGTTGCTTCTTCTCGTTCATTGCGGCCGAAGCCTGTGCAATGACGTGATCCGCTTCTTCGATCGCCGACAGGAACACGATGTCGTCGGTGACCACACCCTCTTTCACCACGCGGTACGGGCTTTCCAGGAAGCCGTACTGGTTGGTGCGGGCGTAGGCCGCCAGGGAGTTGATCAGACCGATGTTCGGACCTTCAGGGGTCTCGATCGGGCAGACGCGACCGTAGTGGGTCGGGTGCACGTCACGGACTTCGAAGCCGGCGCGCTCACGGGTCAGACCACCTGGGCCGAGTGCGGAGACACGACGCTTGTGGGTGATCTCGGAGAGCGGGTTGTTCTGGTCCATGAACTGCGAGAGCTGGCTGGAACCGAAGAACTCCTTCACCGCCGCCGCGACCGGCTTGGCGTTGATCAGGTCCTGCGGCATCAGGCCTTCGCTTTCGGCCATCGACAGACGTTCCTTGACCGCGCGCTCTACACGCACCAGGCCAACGCGGAACTGGTTCTCGGCCATCTCGCCGACGCAACGGACGCGACGGTTACCCAGGTGGTCGATGTCGTCGACGATGCCTTTGCCGTTACGGATGTCGACCAGGGTCTTGAGAACCTCGACGATATCTTCCTTGCTCAGCACGCCCGAACCTTCGATCTCGGTACGACCGATACGACGGTTGAACTTCATGCGGCCAACGGCGGACAGGTCGTAGCGCTCGGCACTGAAGAACAGGTTGTTGAACAGGGTCTCGGCAGCATCCTTGGTTGGCGGCTCGCCAGGACGCATCATGCGATAGATCTCGACCAGCGCTTCCAGTTGGTTGCTGGTGGAGTCGATCTTCAGGGTGTCCGAGATGAACGGACCGCAATCGATGTCGTTGGTGTACAGGGTCTCGATGCGGACGACCTGAGCCTTGGCGATCTTGATCAGCAGCTCGGTGGTCAGCTCGGTGTTGCATTCAGCCAGGATTTCGCCGGTAGCCGGGTGCACGATCGCTTTCGCGGTGGTGCGGCCCAGGACGTATTCCATTGGAACGTCCAGTTGCTTGACGCCAGCTTTCTCGATCTGGTTGATGTGACGCGCAGTGATACGACGACCCTGCTCGACGATGACCTTGCCGGTCTCGTCCTGGATGTCCATCACGGCCACTTCACCACGCAGGCGCTGAGGCACCAGCTCCAGGCTCAGCTTCTCGCCGGAAACGTGGAATACGTTGGTGGTGTAGAAGGTGTTGAGCACTTCTTCGGTGCTGTAGCCCAGCGCGCGCAGCAGTACCGAGGCCGGCAGTTTGCGGCGACGGTCGATACGCACGAAGACGCAGTCCTTCGGGTCGAACTCGAAGTCCAGCCAGGAACCGCGGTAAGGAATGATACGTGCCGAGTACAGCAGTTTGCCGGAGCTGTGGGTCTTGCCACGGTCGTGGTCGAAGAACACACCCGGCGAGCGGTGCAACTGGGAAACGATCACACGCTCGGTACCGTTGATTACGAAGGTACCGTTCTCAGTCATCAGGGGAATTTCACCCATGTAGACTTCTTGCTCTTTGATGTCCTTGATCGCTTTATTCGACGATTCTTTGTCGAAAATGATCAGGCGCACTTTCACCCGCAGCGGAACGGCAAAGGTCACGCCACGCAGTACACATTCTTTGACATCGAACGCCGGCTCGCCCAGACGATAGCCAACGTACTCCAGGGCAGCATTGCCGGAGTAGCTGATGATCGGGAAAACCGACTTGAAGGCCGCATGCAGGCCGACGTCGCGGAACTGATCCTTGGTCGCTCCCGCTTGCAGGAATTCACGATAAGAATCCAGCTGGATGGCCAGGAGGTAAGGCACATCCATGACGTCCGGCAACTTGCTAAAGTCCTTGCGGATACGTTTTTTCTCAGTGTATGAGTAAGCCATCAGCGTTCCCCAGCTTGGTCACCTGCTTGTTTGGCTCCTCCCGGCGGGAGCAACCAGAAAATCGTGCAAACCCCATGGTTTGCGCCACCGTTCGTGGTGGGTGATGCCCGTTATCGGCGCCAACCCGGTTGACTGCCAATAACGGAAAAAGGCCGGTGGCAATAGCCACCAGCCTCAGCCTTTTGCTTAACGCTCGGGCTGGAGTCGCAAGGTCGAAATTACTTGACTTCGACTTGTGCGCCTGCTTCTTCCAGCTTCTTCTTCGCGTCTTCAGCGGCTTCTTTCGAAACGCCTTCCAGCAGGGTTTGAGGAGCGCCGTCGACTTTCTCTTTGGCTTCTTTCAGACCCAGACCGGTCATTTCACGAACAGCCTTGATCACGTTGACTTTCTTGTCGCCAGCGGCGGTCAGAACAACGTTGAACTCGGTTTGTTCTTCAACAACGGCAGCGGCAGCAGCTGGGCCAGCAGCGGCAACAGCAGCGGTAACGCCGAAGGTTTCTTCCATTGCTTTGATCAGCTCAACAATTTCCAGAACGGTTTTCTGGCCGATTGCTTCGATGATTTGCTCGTTAGTCAGAGACATGACTTAAATCCTGTATTGGGGTGACAGCCTACGCAGCCATCAAATTAAACATATGAGTGGAAAGAGGTTCTCGCGCCTTAGGCAGCGGTAGCTTCTTTCTGGTCGCGAATGGCTGCCAGGGTGCGAGCCAGCTTGCTGGTGGCGCCTTGGATAACGCTCATCAGCTTCGCGATGGCCTCGTCGCGGGTCGGCAGGGTAGCCAACACGTCGATCTGGTTCGCTGCAATGAACTTGCCGTCAAACGCAGCTGCCTTGATCTCGAACTTGTCCTGACCCTTGGCGAACTCTTTGAACAGACGGGCAGCAGCGCCCGGGTGCTCGTTGGAGAAAGCGATCAGGGTCGGGCCGGTGAAGGCGTCGTTGAGGACACTGAATTCAGTGTCAGCAACAGCGCGCTTGAGCAGGGTGTTACGTACGACACGTACGTAAACGCCAGCTTCACGAGCCTCTTTACGGAGTCCGGTCATTGCGCCTACAGTCACACCACGGGCATCAGCCACGACAGCGGACAGAGCGACTTTGGCAGCCTCGTTGACTTCAGCGACGATGGCCTTCTTGTCTTCGAGTTTAATTGCCACGGGTTTACTCCTGGTTTCTACCGTTTCATCTGGCCGAAGCCGGATGTCGTTTTGGTGTCTGATTCGATAACGAATCGGGAGCACCATCTGCGTAGGCTTTAAGGTTTAAGGCTTGCGCCGCCTACGGTCTTGGATAGCCCCCGCCAGGCAGGGACCCCAATTTTTCAACGTGGGGCCGATCGCTCGACCCAGCGTTTTCTTAAGCGTTCAGCGAGCTCTGGTCGATGACCAGACCTGGGCCCATGGTGGTGCTCAGGGTAACGCGCTTGACGTAGATACCTTTCGAGGAAGCTGGCTTGATACGCTTCAGGTCAGCGATCAGGGCTTCAACGTTTTCCTTCAGCTTGCCGGCTTCGAAGCCAACCTTGCCAACGGAAGTGTGAATGATACCGTTTTTGTCGGTGCGATAACGAACCTGACCAGCCTTGGCGTTCTTGACCGCAGTGGCTACGTCTGGAGTTACGGTACCGACTTTCGGGTTAGGCATCAGGCCGCGAGGACCCAGAACCTGACCCAGTTGACCTACAACGCGCATGGCATCCGGGGAAGCGATGACGACGTCATAGTTCAGGTCGCCGCCTTTCATTTCGGCAGCCAGATCGTCCATACCTACGCGGTCAGCGCCGGCAGCCAGAGCGGCTTCAGCAACTGGACCCTGGGTGAAGACGGCAACACGTACGGTCTTGCCAGTGCCGTGTGGCAGCACGGTAGCGCTACGAACGACCTGGTCGGATTTACGTGGGTCAACGCCGAGGTTGACGGCAACGTCGAAGGACTCGGTGAACTTCACGGCGGACAGTTCAGCCAGCAGGGCAGCTGCGTCTTCGAAGTTGTAGACTTTGCCAGCTTCTACTTTAGAAGCGATGGCCTTTTGGCGCTTGGTCAGCTTAGCCATTACACACCCTCCACGTTGAGGCCCATGCTGCGAGCAGAACCGGCGATGGTACGCACGGCTGCATCCAGGTCAGCAGCGGTCAGATCGGCAGTCTTGGTCTTGGCGATCTCTTCCAGCTGAGCACGGGTCACAGTACCGACTTTAACGGTGTTCGGACGGGCCGAACCGCTGGTCAGGCCGGCGGCCTTCTTCAGCAGAACCGAAGCAGGGGTGCTTTTGGTCTCAAAGGTGAAGCTGCGGTCACTGTAGACAGTGATGATCACAGGAGTCGGCAGACCTGGCTCTTGACCCTGGGTACGGGCGTTGAAGGCCTTGCAGAATTCCATGATGTTCACACCGTGTTGACCCAGTGCTGGACCAACGGGTGGGCTTGGGTTGGCCTGGCCGGCCTTTACTTGCAGCTTGATGTAAGCCTGAATCTTCTTAGCCATGAGCTACTCCAATATCGGGTACGAACGCCAGAAAGGCTCCCCGGTTTGCTTGCGTTTTATCCCGGTGACGAAAAAACCCCGCAGCGCAGGGCTGCGGGGTATGGGATGCTTCGCTCAACTAGACCTTTTCGACCTGGCTGAACTCGAGCTCTACCGGAGTAGAGCGACCGAAAATGAGCACTGCAACCTGCAGACGACTCTTCTCGTAGTTGACCTCTTCGACGGAACCGTTGAAATCAGCGAACGGACCATCGATAACACGAACCACTTCACCTGGCTCGAACAGGGTCTTCGGCTTCGGCTTGTCGCTGCCGTCAGCCACACGACGCAGAATGGCTTCAGCCTCTTTGTCGGTGATCGGGGCCGGCTTGTCAGCCGTACCGCCAATGAAGCCCATTACACGAGGGGTATCCTTGACCAAGTGCCAAGTCCCTTCGTTCATGTCCATCTGAACCAGCACATAGCCTGGGAAGAACTTGCGTTCGCTTTTGCGCTTCTGGCCATTACGCATTTCAACCACTTCTTCAGTGGGAACCAGAATTTCGCCGAAGCCGTCTTCCATGCCTGCCAGCTTCACGCGCTCGATCAGCGAGCGCATTACATGCTTCTCGTAACCCGAGTACGCATGTACAACATACCAACGCTTAGCCACAGGACACCCTTAGCCAACAATCAAGGAAATCAACCAGCCGAGCAGGGAATCAAGACCCCACAACAGCAGCGCCATGACCAGCACCACAACCACAACGATCAACGTGGTCTGGGTAGTCTCCTGGCGGGTTGGCCATACGACCTTACGGATCTCGGTGCGAGCTTCCTTAGCCAGCGCAAAGAACGACTTGCCCTTTACTGTCTGCAGCGCGATGAACGCAGCGGCAGCAGCAAGAACGAGCAAGGCGATTACGCGGTACAGGATCGGCGACGCAGAGTAGTACTGGTTACCGACAACCCCGACAACAACCAAGGCAACAACAGCAAGCCACTTGAGCAGATCGAAGCGAGAGTCTTGGGCTTCAGACTTGGAAGTCATATGGTGGGTCCTGTGAAAAGAAAGCCAGATACACGAGAGAATCTGGCAGGTCAGGAGGGAATCGAACCCCCAACCTACGGTTTTGGAGACCGTCGCTCTGCCAATTGAGCTACTGACCTAAAAGCTTAATCAGGCCGCCCACTATAGCGGCCCGATAGAGATAAATCAACTACTTATTCGATAACCTTGGCTACGACGCCGGCGCCGACGGTACGACCGCCTTCACGGATGGCGAAACGCAGACCGTCTTCCATAGCGATGGTCTTGATCAGAGTGACAGTCATCTGGATGTTGTCACCTGGCATTACCATTTCTACGCCTTCCGGCAGTTCGCAGTTACCGGTCACGTCAGTGGTACGGAAGTAGAACTGTGGACGGTAGCCTTTGAAGAACGGAGTGTGACGACCGCCTTCTTCCTTGCTCAGAACGTAGACTTCTGCGATGAACTTGGTGTGCGGCTTGACCGAACCTGGCTTGGCCAGAACCTGACCACGCTCAACGTCGTCACGCTTGGTGCCACGCAGCAGAACGCCGCAGTTCTCGCCAGCACGGCCTTCGTCCAGCAGCTTGCGGAACATTTCAACGCCGGTGCAGGTGGTCTTGACGGTGTCACGCAGACCAACGATCTCGACTTCTTCCTGGATGCGAACGATGCCACGCTCTACACGACCGGTAACAACGGTACCGCGGCCGGAGATCGAGAACACGTCTTCGATTGGCATCAGGAACGGCTTGTCGATAGCACGCTCTGGCTCTGGGATGTAGCTGTCCAGAGTTTCAACCAGCTTCTTGACAGCGCTGGTGCCCATTTCGTTGTCGTCCTGGCCGTTCAGAGCCATCAGAGCCGAACCGATGATGATTGGAGTGTCATCACCTGGGAAGTCGTAGGTGCTCAGCAGGTCGCGAACTTCCATCTCGACCAGTTCCAGCAGCTCAGCGTCGTCAACCATGTCAGCCTTGTTCAGGAAGACAACGATGTACGGTACGCCAACCTGACGGGACAGCAGGATGTGCTCACGGGTTTGTGGCATCGGACCATCGGCGGCCGAGCAAACCAGGATCGCGCCGTCCATCTGGGCAGCACCGGTGATCATGTTCTTGACGTAGTCGGCGTGGCCTGGGCAGTCAACGTGCGCGTAGTGACGAATCAGCGAGTCGTACTCTACGTGAGCAGTGTTGATGGTGATACCACGAGCCTTCTCTTCTGGAGCCGAGTCGATCTTGTCGAAGTCAACCTTTGCAGAACCGAAAACCTCGGAGCAGACGCGAGTCAGCGCTGCAGTCAACGTAGTTTTGCCATGGTCCACGTGACCAATGGTGCCGACGTTAACGTGCGGCTTGTTACGTTCAAACTTTTCCTTAGCCATCGATACTATCCTCCAACAGAAGAATTAAGCTGCGATACCAACCATTAAAACAAAGGCGGATATTTTCATATCCGCCTTGTTAGATGGAGCTCTTGAGCGGATTTGAACCGCTGACCTCACCCTTACCAAGGGTGTGCTCTACCAACTGAGCTACAAGAGCGAAACACATTTTGCAACAGCAGCAAACTTGGAGCGGGTAGCGGGAATCGAACCCGCATCATCAGCTTGGAAGGCTGAGGTTCTACCACTAAACTATACCCGCGGAGCTAGCTGCTCTCGCTAAACTGGTGGAGGGGGAAGGATTCGAACCTTCGAAGTCGTAGACGTCAGATTTACAGTCTGATCCCTTTGGCCGCTCGGGAACCCCTCCTGAGCTGTGGTCGGCATTTTGTATCCTTGCCGTCCGACTGTCAAGCTTTTTCTCTTTAAAATCTTGAGGTTAGCTACTTTGACAGTCACTTCGCAGTTCCACCACCGAGTGGTTATCCCTGTGAAGCGGGCGCCATTCTATGCAAACTATTCGACGGTTGCAATACCCTCGCACTGCATTACTTTACTCTTTAAGTCATTGAAATCACGGGAAAGACTCTCGACCAGGGTTTCGTCCAGCAAATGCCGGCTTTCCGGGCGGACCTGCAGCCACCAGCCAGGACTATCCATCAGCTTGCCGACCACCTTCCTGGAAGACACATCCAGGGTCACCAGGCGCTGACGCAATGATTCAAGCACCTCGGGGGTTGCAAGGCCGCCGAGATAAAGACAGCCCTTCTCCGACTGCGCCTCACTCAGCAACTGGATATCCTGCTGGCTGCCTTTGTACGACGACAGCGAAACGACCTCCTTGGCCTTGAGCGGTGCCTCCTGTTGATGCCAGACGTAATAGAAGACATTCAGCACCAGCAGCAGAAGAAACAACCAACGCATATTCACCTCAGTCCAATGGACAAGCGATGGCAAGCCCAACGAATACCAGATCGGGAACGGCACGAGCCGATGGCACCACCTGGCTCACCAAGGCTGCGTCGCCCCCGGTAATGAACAAGGTGAAGTCCTCACCCCAAAGCGCTCGCGCCTGTTCGACCTGGGTCAGCACAAAACCCTGCAACATCAGCGTGCAACCCCGTTCCACCGCCTCTACAGTCGCACGCCCGGGTGCGAGACTCGACAGAGCTTGCTCGGCAGACAGGTCATCGTAGCGAATTCTCCGTGTGTGCGTACGAAGCTGGTTGCGCATCAGCGGCATTCCCGGACAGATGAAGCCGCCCAGGTGCTCTCCGCTCGCACTTACGAAGTCGGATGTCACCGCTGTGCCGAGATCAATGACCACGCAGGCCGATTTCACCAGGTGATACCCACCCAGCAATGCCAGCCAGCGATCCAGACCCAGGCGCTCGTAACTTTCGTAGCCATTGCGAACGCCGGCCAGCTCCTGCGCGGGCCCGGCCTTCTTTACCTCAAGAGAGAAAGCGCTCTGCAGCGCCACTACCAGGGCGCTGGTTTCGTCCTCGGTACGTACGCTTACCAGCCGGCAGAATCGGGGAGCCAAGCCTTCCCGTTCAACGGCCGAAAGCAACGCCTTGTCCGAGTCGACCACACCGCCGGCCATGACGACTTTGTCCGAACGCCGGATGATGCGCCACTTGATAAAACTGTTTCCGCAATCGAGCTCAAGAATCATCACGCAACCTCAAGCTGAGCTCACCACCGCTGAAGCTCTTTTCAGTGCCACCCACATCAAGACGCAACGCCCCCTGGCGATCAACCCCCAATACCACCCCATCGATACTGCTGGAACCGGCTATAAGGGACACGCGACGCCCTTGCCAGAGGTGGGCTTCTTCCCACTCGGCCTGCAGGGCAGAGAAACCGCCCTGATGATGCCGAGCCAGGTATGTCCGCAGGTTGTCACCCAAGAGCGCGGCCAGATGATTCCGATCGACCATCTGGCCATTCTCAAGACGCAGCGAGGTCCACGCCTGATCAATGTCAGCGCTCTGCATATTCACGTTGATACCAATACCGAGAACGACATGACAGACATCCGCAGGATCCCCCACCAGCTCCAGTAGAATCCCTGCCACCTTGCGGTTATCCACAAGCACATCGTTTGGCCACTTGAGGCCAGCCGAAGCAACGCCTAGAGAACGCAGAGCCTGCCGCACCGCGAGGCCAACGACCAGGCTAAGCCCCTCAAGCTGGCGCATCCCGCCTTCCACCCGCAAAAGCAGGCTGTAATACAGATTCTGTGCAAACGGGCTCGACCAGGCCCGACCCCGACGGCCACGGCCAGCGCTCTGCCGCTCGGCCATCACCACGAATGGCGCAGCCTGGCCAGCAGCGACAAGGCGCAGAGCCTCGGCATTGGTCGAGTCGATTTCATCGTAAACCAGCGCCGGCCATGGTTCTTTCCCGGCCAGGGAAGCGATCTGTTCCGCATCGAGCAGCAGCAAAGGCTCGGCCAGCCGGTAGCCCCGGCCACGCACCTTGTACACGGCCAGATTCAACTCTGACTCAAGGAGCTGCAATTGCTTCCAGACCGCGCTGCGACTTACTCCAAGCACTGCACCCAGAGCCTCGCCAGAATGAAATCGACCATCCTTGAGGAGCGTTAACAACTTCAGCATGCCAATCTCGATACACAATGAGGCAGGCATGATAGCCACGCCCGTGGTGATTGCATAGAAAACAGAGGGCTGAACGCTGGAGATTTGCCGAAGATCGAACATATTTTCGACCGAAAAGACAAAACCCCTACCTGCATTCGCAGATAGGGGTTTCGGAATTGAATCTTGACGATGACCTACTCTCACATGGAGAAGCTCCACACTACCATCGGCGATGCATCGTTTCACTGCTGAGTTCGGGATGGGATCAGGTGGTTCCAATGCT
>NZ_MKZO01000042.1 GCF_001941965.1 Pseudomonas putida
AATCGATGTTGAAATGCTGGGCTACCTTTCGAAAACCATCACTGCCCTCTAGATAGGCAGTGATGGCTGCCAGCTTGAACTGTTCGGTGTACTTCATAACTCCCCCAAGGGTTGGATTAGTCTCCAATTTCTTGGGGGCAGTCCAGGTACTGCATACACCGTACCTGTGGGAGCTGGCTTGCCAGCGATGAGGCCCTCAGAAGCGCTGAATCAATCAGCCAGCTTCTCGAACTTCAAATCCCACACCCCATGCCCCAAGCGCTCACCCCGGCGCTCGAACTTGGTGATCGGCCGCTCTTGCGGCCGCGGCACATAGGCCCCGTCCGCTGCCTGGTTGCGATAACCCGGCGCCACCGCCATCACTTCCAGCATGTACTCGGCATAAGGCTCCCAGTCGGTAGCCATATGGAACACACCGCCAACCTTCAGCTTGCGCCGCACCAGCTCGGCGAACTCCGGCTGGACGATACGGCGCTTGTGGTGACGGCTCTTGTGCCATGGATCCGGGAAGAACAGCATCAGGCGATCGAGGCTGTTGTCCGCGACACAGCGGTTCAGCACTTCGATGGCATCGCAGTCATACACCCGCAGGTTCTTCAGGCCCTGGGTCAGCACGCCGTTAAGCAGCGCACCGACACCCGGACGGTGCACTTCGACACCGATGAAGTCCTGCTCCGGCGCAGCCGCCGCCATCTCCAGCAGGGAGTGGCCCATGCCGAAGCCAATTTCCAGGGTGCGCGGCGCCGAACGACCGAACACCTGGTCGTAGTCCACCGGGCTGTCGGCCAGCTTCAGGATGAACAGCGGGCCACCCTGGTCCAGGCCGCGTTGCTGGCCTTCGGTCATGCGCCCGGCGCGCATCACGAAACTCTTGATGCGGCGGTGCTGGCGCTCTTCGCCTTCTTCGGTGACAGGCGTTTCTTGCGATTCGGTCATCTGGGACTCTTACTTGATCAGGCCATCCAGCGGCGACGAGGCGCTGGCATAGAGTTTTTTCGGCATGCGGCCGGCGAGGTAGGCCATGCGACCGGCGATGATCGCGTGCTTCATGGCCTCAGCCATCATGATCGGCTGCTGGGCGTGGGCGATGGCCGAGTTCATCAGCACCGCTTCGCAACCCAGCTCCATGGCGATGGTGGCGTCGGAAGCGGTACCGACACCGGCATCCACCAGCACCGGGACCTTGGCTTCCTCGAGGATGATCTGCAGGTTGTACGGGTTGCAGATCCCCAGGCCGGTGCCGATCAGGCCGGCCAGCGGCATGACCGCGATGCAGCCGGCTTCGGCCAGCTGACGGGCGATGATCGGGTCATCGCTGGTGTAGACCATCACGTCGAAACCGTCCTTGACCAGCACTTCGGCGGCCTTGAGGGTTTCGATCACGTTGGGGAACAGGGTCTTCTGGTCGGCCAGGACTTCCAGCTTGACCAGGTTGTGACCATCCAGCAGCTCGCGGGCCAGGCGGCAGGTGCGCACGGCTTCGACGGCGTCATAGCAGCCGGCGGTGTTCGGCAGGATGGTGTAGCGGTCTGGCGGCAGTACGTCGAGCAGGTTCGGCTCGCCCGGGTTCTGGCCGATATTGGTCCGGCGCACGGCGACGGTGACGATCTCGGCGCCCGAGGCCTCGATGGCCAGGCGGGTTTCTTCCATGTCGCGGTACTTGCCGGTGCCGACCAGCAGGCGCGACTGGAAGGTACGACCGGCCAGGGTGAAGGGCTTGTCGCTACGAACGTTGCTCATCGTTGATCCTCTTGTAGGGGGAGGGACTTGCCGGTGGTCGCGGGCTGGTGACTAGCCGCCGCCGATGGCGTGGACCACCTCGACCTGGTCGCCCTCGTTGAGGGCGGTGCTGTCGTGCTGGCTGCGCGGCACGATGTCCAGGTTCAGTTCGACCGCCACCCGGCGCCCGGTCAGGTCGAGCCGACCGAGCAGGGCCGCGACGCTTTCGCCGTCGGGCAATTCGTAAGGTTCACCGTTCAGTTGAATGCGCATGCGCACGGCCGCCATTGTTTTCAGGGGCCCGCATTCTAGCGCCGATCCGCGCTTGAACCCAAGGGCGGTCGACACCATTCGTCACGATTTTCGACCCGCGAGTCAGCTCAGCCGCCAGGCTGTCAGGCCCAGGCACAGCCAGCCGCCGAGGAAGGCCAGGCCGCCGATCGGGGTGATGATGCCGAGCTTGCCGATGCCGCTCAGGGTGAGGACGTACAGGCTGCCGGAGAACAGCAGGATGCCGAGAATGAACAGGCTACCGGCCCAGGTGGTCAGGCGGCCCGGCAGGTGCACGCTGAGGATGGCCACGCCGAACAGGGCCAGGGCGTGGATCAGCTGGTAGGTGACGCCGGTGTGGAAGATCGCCAGGTATTCGGCGCTGAGGCGGGCCTTCAGGCCATGCGCGGCGAAGGCACCGAGGGCGACACCGGTGAAGCCGAAGAAGGCCGCGAGCAAGAGGAAGCTGCGAAGCATGCGAAGAACTCCAAGGAGACACGGGTCTGTATAATGGCCCGCTCATCCGCCGCGGCCAAGCCATCATCATGCTGTCACTCGTTCTCCGCCGCCTTTATCGTGCCGCGCTCTGGTTCGCCGCTGGCAGCGTCGTGCTGGTGCTGATCTTCCGTTTCGTGCCGCCGCCGGGCACGGCATTGATGGTCGAGCGCAAGATCGAGTCGTGGATCGATGGCGAGCCTATCGACCTGCAACGGGACTGGGAGCCGTGGGAGAAGATCTCCGATGATCTCAAGGTGGCGGTCATCGCCGGCGAGGACCAGAAGTTCGCCAGCCACTATGGTTTCGACTTCACCGCGATCCAGGCTGCGCTGGCGCATAACGAGCGCGGCGGGACCATCCGTGGCGCCAGCACCCTGAGCCAGCAGGTGGCGAAGAACCAGTTTCTCTGGTCCGGCCGCAGTTGGCTGCGCAAGGGGCTGGAGGTGTGGTTTACCGGGCTGATCGAGCTGCTCTGGTCGAAGGAGCGGATTCTCGAGGTGTATCTGAACAGTGCCGAGTGGGATGAAGGGGTGTTTGGCGCACAGGCGGCGGCGCGGCATCACTTCGGCGTGGATGCGAGCCGGTTGAGTCGGCAGCAGGCCAGTCTGCTGGCGGCGGTGTTGCCCAATCCGAGGAACTGGAGTGCCAGTCGGCCGAGCAGCTATGTGGCGCGGCGGGCCGGGTGGATTCGGCAGCAGATGAGCCAGTTGGGTGGGGATAGTTATCTGGAGCAGTTGCCTTGAAGCTACAAGCCGCAAGCCTCAAGCTGTAAGAAAAAGCCACCGGCGGCGCTGCTTCTTCTTGCAGCTTGCAGCTTAAAGCTTGTGGCCAAAGAAAAACCCGACCTTGGAGTCGGGTTTTCTTTGGCCAGCTACCGGAGCCTCAAGCAGCGATCAGGGCCTTCACCTTGTTCATCGCATTCTTCTCCAGCTGGCGGATACGCTCCGCCGAAACGCTGTACTTGGCCGCCAGGTCATGCAGGGTGGCCTTTTCCTCGGCCAGCCAGCGCTGGTAGAGGATGTCGCGGCTGCGCTCGTCCAGGCCCTGCAAGGCAACGTGCAGGTTGTTCGACGAACTGTCGCTCCAATCGGCATCTTCCAGTTGGCGAGCCGGGTCGTAGCGATGGTCTTCCAGGTAGTTGGCCGGCGACTGGAAGGCACTGTCGTCGTCCGCCTCGGAGGCCGGGTCGAAGGCCATGTCCTGGCCGGTCAGGCGACTTTCCATCTCGCGGACTTCCCGCGGCTCCACACCCAGGCTTTCAGCGACGCGATGCACTTCGTCGTTGTTCAGCCAGGCCAGACGTTTCTTCTGGCTGCGCAGGTTGAAGAACAGCTTGCGCTGGGCCTTGGTGGTCGCAACCTTGACGATGCGCCAGTTGCGCAGGATGAACTCGTGGATCTCGGCCTTGATCCAGTGCACCGCGAAGGACACCAGGCGCACGCCCATTTCCGGGTTGAAGCGCTTGACCGCCTTCATCAGGCCAACGTTGCCTTCCTGGATCAGGTCGGCCTGGGCCAGCCCGTAGCCGGCGTAGCTACGAGCGATATGTACGACGAAACGCAGGTGCGCGAGCACCATCTGCCGAGCGGACTCAAGGTTCTGCTCATAGTAGAGACTCTCGGCCAGTTCACGCTCCTGCTCGGCGGTCAGCAATGGAATGCTGTTCACCGTGTGCACGTAGGCCTCGAGGTTTGCACCAGGGACCAGGGCGTAAGCAGGTTGCAACGAAGTGGTCATACGAAAAAACCTCCGACTCACTGAACTCGTGCCCGTAGGCACTGCCAACATTGACCGGGAACCGCGAGACAAGTTCCCTAAATACCCTAATAGTCAATACCAGCAAAAAGACACTATCGTGGCGCCAGCTCACTCAGGTGACGGGCCACCGCGATCCATGCACCGATATACCCTAACAACACTGCCCCAAGCAAGAGGGACAGACCATCGGCAGAGGGCACCCCGGCCAGGGCGAAATCGCTGCCATACAGTCCCGACAGGTCGACAACCGCGTCATTCAGCCAGTTCAGCCCGAATGCCAGCACGCCCCAGGACAGGATCCCTGCACCCAGACCGTACAGCGCCCCCATATAAAGGAAGGGGCGGCGCACATAGCTGTCGGTACCACCGACCAGCTTGATCACTTCGATTTCCGTGCGGCGGTTCTCGATATGCAAACGGATGGTATTGCCGATCACCAGCAGTAGCGCCGAGACCAGCAGCACGGTCAGGCCGAAGACGAACCGGTCACCCAGCTTGAGGATCGCCGCCAGGCGCTCGACCCAGACCAGGTCGAGCTGGGCCAGTTCGACATGCGGCAGTTCCGCCAGGCGCTGGCGCAGGGCGTCCAGGGCCGGCTTGTCGACTTCATCCGGGGTCACCACCACCACGCCCGGCAGCGGGTTTTCCGGCAGTTCGCGCAGGGCGTCGCCGAGGCCGGACTGTTTCTGGAACTCGGTCAAGGCCTGTTCACGGCTGACGTACTCGGCGTCGGCCACACCCGGCAGACCCTTGATCTGGTCGCGCAGGGCTTCACCCTCGCGCACGCTGGAATCCAGCTTGAGGTACAGGGAAATCTGCGCCGCCCGCTGCCACGAACCGCCAAGACGCTCGACGTTGCTCAGGATCAGCGACAGCCCCATGGGCAGGCTCAACGCCACCGCCATCACCAGGCAGGTGAAGAAGCTGCCGATCGGCTGCTTGCCGAGGCGGCGCAGGCTGTCCATCAGGCTGGAACGATGGCTTTCCAGCCAGGCGTGCAGCAGGGTACGGAAGTCCGGACCGTCGTCCTCGTCCCGTTCCTTCTTTTTCTTCGGTTGTGGATCGGCCGGCTTCGGCGCCACCCGTTCGGATACTTTCGGACTGCGTGTCGCACTCATTGCCCGGCCTCCCCATCGCCGATCAGGCGGCCGCGCTGCAGCGTCAGCATGCGGTGACGCATGCGCGCGATCAGGGCCAGGTCGTGGCTGGCGATCAGCACGCTGGTACCCAGGCGGTTGATATCTTCGAAAACACCCATGATCTCCGCGGCCAGGCGCGGGTCGAGGTTACCGGTGGGTTCATCCGCCAGCAGCAGGGCCGGACGGTGAACGATGGCGCGGGCGATGCCGACGCGCTGCTGCTGGCCGGTGGACAGGTCGCCGGGGAACAGCTCGGCCTTGTCCGACAGGGCCACGCGCTCCAGCGCCGAATCGACCCGCTTGGCGATCTCGACCTTGGACAGGCCGAGGATCTGCAGCGGCAGGGCGACGTTGTTGAACACCGTGCGGTCGAACAGCAGTTGGTGGTTCTGGAACACCACACCGATCTGCCGGCGCAGGAAGGGAATCTGCGCATTGCTGATCTGGCCCAGGTCCTGCCCGGCCAGCAGCAGCTTGCCGCTGGTCGGACGCTCCATCGCCAGCAGCAGGCGCAACAGGGTGCTCTTGCCGGCGCCGGAGTGACCGGTCACGAACAGAAACTCGCCCCGCCGTACCCGAAAACTCAACTCATGCAGGCCAACGTGACCATTCGGATAGCGCTTGGCGACCTGTTCGAATCGAATCATGGATGCTCCTGCTCGGCAAACAGCGCTTTAACGAAGGGTTCTGCCTCGAACGGACGCAGATCGTCGATCCCTTCCCCTACGCCAATATAGCGAATGGGCAGGCCGAACTGCTTGGCCAGGGCGAAGATCACCCCGCCCTTGGCGGTGCCGTCCAGCTTGGTCAGGGCCAGGCCGGTGAGCTCGACGCTCTGGTTGAAGTGCTTGGCCTGGTTGATGGCGTTCTGGCCGGTACCGGCATCGAGCACCAGCAGGACCTCGTGCGGCGCGTCGGCATCGAGCTTGCCGATGACCCGACGGACCTTCTTCAGCTCTTCCATCAGGTTGTCCTTGGTGTGCAGGCGACCGGCGGTGTCGGCGATCAGCACGTCGACGTTACGGGCCTTGGCGGCCTGCACCGCGTCGAAGATCACCGAGGCCGAGTCGGCACCGGTGTGCTGGGCGATGACCGGGATATGGTTGCGCTCGCCCCACACCTGCAACTGCTCCACCGCCGCGGCGCGGAAGGTGTCGCCCGCCGCCAGCATGACCTTCTTGCCTTCGAGCTGGAGCTTCTTGGCCAGCTTGCCGATGGTGGTGGTCTTGCCCGCGCCGTTGACGCCGACCACGAGGATCACGAACGGCTTGTTCTGCGACTCGATGCGCAGCGGCTGTTCGACCGGCTTGAGCACCGCGGCCAGCTCGGCCTGCAGCGATTTGTACAGGGCGTCGGCATCGGCCAGCTGCTTGCGCGCGACCTTCTGGGTCAGGTTCTGCACGATCAGCGTGGTGGCTTCGACACCGACGTCGGCGGTCAGCAGGCGGGTTTCGATTTCGTCGAGCAGGTCGTCGTCGATGGCCTTCTTGCCGAGGAACAGGCTGGCCATGCCCTCGCCGATGCTCGCGCTGGTCTTCGACAGGCCTTGCTTGAGGCGGGCGAAGAAGCCGGTCTTGGCTTCTTCAACCGGCGCAGGGGCAGGTGCTGGAACAGGCGCCGCGATGACCGGCTCGGGCTCGGCCACGACCACCGGGGCAACCACGGCTGCAGGTGGCGGAGTCACGACAGGAGCCGGTTCCGGCTCTGGCTGGGCAACTGCAGCGGGCAGTTCAGGAATCGGCGGTGGAGGTGTCGGCTCCAGGTCCGGCACCAGGGCCACGGGCTCTTCCGGCACTGGCAGGACCAGGCTGGATTCCGGCACAGGCGGCGGTGCAACGGGCGTCTCGACCACCACCGGCGCTACAGGCTCGGGAGCGACCACCGGCGCAGCAACCACCGGCGCCTCCGCGATCACTGCCGGAGCAGCTTCGGGAGCGTCTGGGACTGGGGTTTCAGGCTGTTCCACAACAGGTTGCTGGGGCTTCTTGCGCAGCCAGCCGAACAGGCCTTTCTTTTCACCGGGGGCGCCCGGCGTTTTTTTGTCGTCGTTGGAACCAAACATGGAAGACGGCTATCTCAGGGTGGCGATGCGCCAGTGCGGCGCCTCAGAATTCTTTTGTAACGCAGAACAGACTCCTTTCAAGCCGGCTTGTTCGTGCGCGTCGTCTATTTTGTCGGGGGAGCCTTTGCGGCGACATCCTCGACAGGCATGGTCGCCAGGCAACCGGATCAGTATCCTAGCACCTCCTAGCCCGCCGACGCTAAGGCCAAGCGGGCAGCCCAACAGGTTGAATCATTGATGAATGCTCTAGCCCGCCGTGCCGCCGGCCTGCTGCTCGGCACGATCTGCATGCCCCTCGCGGCCTTCGCCGCCGACCCGCAACCCACCCATGAATTCATCCTCGACAACGGCCTCAAGGTGGTCGTGCGCGAAGACCATCGCGCCCCGGTGGTGGTTTCCCAGGTCTGGTACAAGGTTGGCTCCAGCTACGAAACCCCGGGCCAGACCGGCCTGTCCCACGCCCTCGAGCACATGATGTTCAAGGGCAGCGAGAAGCTTGGCCCCGGCGAAGCCTCGCGCATCCTGCGCGACCTCGGCGCCGAGGAAAACGCCTTCACCAGCGATGACTACACCGCCTATTACCAGGTGCTGGCCCGGGATCGCCTGAACGTCGCCCTGGAACTGGAAGCCGACCGCATGGCCAGCCTGCGCCTGCCGGCCGACGAGTTCAGCCGCGAGATCGAGGTGATCAAGGAAGAACGCCGCCTGCGCACCGACGACAATCCCGGGGCCAAGGCCTTCGAGCTGTTCAAGGCCATGGCCTACCCGGCCAGCGGCTACC
Source organism: Pseudomonas putida (assembly GCF_001941965.1). GTDB lineage: Bacteria > Pseudomonadota > Gammaproteobacteria > Pseudomonadales > Pseudomonadaceae > Aquipseudomonas > Aquipseudomonas putida_L. Next base: position 8,228 of record NZ_MKZO01000042.1, read on the forward strand.
ACACCCCGACCATCGGCTGGATGGCCGACCTGCAGCGCATGAAGGTCGAGGAACTGCGCCACTGGTACGAATCCTGGTACGCGCCGAACAACGCCACCCTGGTGGTGGTCGGCGACGTGACCGTGGATGAGGTGCGCAAGCTGGCCGAGCGCTGGTTCGCCAAGATCCCGAAACGCAGCCTGCCGCCGAGCAAGCTGCCGCTGGAACTGGCCGAGCCCGGCCTGCGCCAGCTCACCGTGCATGTCCGTACCCAGTTGCCGAGCCTGATCTTCGGCTTCAACGTGCCGGGCCTGGCCACCGCCAAGAACCCCCGTGAAGTGCAAGCCCTGCGCCTGATCTCGGCCCTGCTCGACGGTGGCTACAGCGCCCGCATGGCCAGCCGCCTGGAGCGCGGCGAGGAACTGGTGGCCGGTGCGTCCAGCCGCTACGACCCGTTCGCCCGCGGCGACAGCCTGTTCGTTCTTTCGGCAACGCCGAACACCCAGAAGAAAAAGACCCTGGCCGACGTGGAAGCCGGTATCTGGAAACTCCTGGATGAACTGAAGACCACCCCGCCAAGCGCCGAGGAGCTGGAACGCGTGCGCGCCCAGGTCATCGCCGGCCTGGTCTACGACCGCGACTCCATCAGCAGCCAGGCCACCACCATCGGCCAGTTGGAGACCGTCGGCCTGTCGTGGAAGCTGATCGACAACGAACTGGACGAGCTGAAGAGCGTGACCCCGGCGGATATCCAGGCCGCCGCCCGCACCTACTTCACCCGTGAACGCCTCAGCGTTGCCCATGTACTGCCCGAGGAGCCGGCGAAATGATCCAGCCGACCACCCGCTTGTTCGCCGCCACCGCCCTGGCTTTCGCCCTGATCGGCCCGGTGCATGCCGCCGACACCAAGCCCGCCAACACCCTGCAATCCGTGGCGGAGCTGGAAGGCAAGGCGCCGCCGACCCACCGCACCCTGAACATCCAGACCTGGAACACCGCCGAAGGCGCCCGCGTGCTCTTCGTCGAGGCCCACGAGCTGCCGATGTTCGACCTGCGCCTGACCTTCGCCGCCGGCAGCAGCCATGACGACAACCTTCCGGGCGTGGCCTCGCTGACCAACGCCATGCTCAACGAAGGCGTGGCCGGCAAGGACGTCAATGCCATCGCCCAGGGCTTCGAAGGCCTGGGCGCGGACTTCGGCAACGGTGCCTACCGCGACATGGCGGTGGCCTCGCTGCGCAGCCTGAGCGTGGCCGACAAGCGCGAGCCGGCCCTGAAGCTGTTCGCCGAAGTCGTGGGCAAGCCGACCTTCCCTGCCGACGCCCTGGCGCGGATCAAGAACCAGATTCTCGCCGGCTTCGAGTACCAGAAGCAGAACCCCGGCAAGCTGGCCAGCCTGCAACTGTTCGAGCGCCTGTACGGCAAGCACCCTTACGGCCACCCGGCTGACGGTACCGCCGAGAGCATCCCGCCGATCACCATCGACCAGTTGCGCGCCTTCCACGCCAAGGCCTACGCCGCCGGCAACACGGTGATCGCCCTGGTCGGCGACCTCAGCCGCAAGGACGCCGAAGCCATCGCCGCCCAGGTCTCCGCCGCCCTGCCGAAAGGCCCGGCGCTGGCCAAGGTCGAGCAGCCTGTGGAGCCGAAGGCCGGTCCAAGCCATATCGACTTCCCGTCCAAGCAGACCCACCTGCTGCTGGCGCAACTGGGCATCGACCGCAACGATCCTGACTACGCCGCACTGTCCCTGGGCAACCAGATCCTCGGCGGCGGTGCATTCGGCACCCGGCTGATGAGCGAAGTCCGCGAGAAACGCGGCCTGACCTACGGCGTCTACTCCACCTTCGTGCCGATGCAGGCGCGCGGGCCGTTCATGATCAACCTGCAGACCCGTGCCGAGCTGAGCGAAGGCACCCTGATGCTGGTCCAGGACCTGCTGCGCGACTACCTGAAGACCGGTCCGACCCAGCAAGAGCTGGACGACGCCAAGCGCGAGCTGGCCGGCAGCTTCCCGCTGTCCAATGCCAGCAACGCGAGTATCGTCGGGCAACTGGGGGCCATCGGCTTCTATAATCTGCCGCTGACCTACCTTGAAGACTACATGCGCCAATCCCAGGAACTGACCGTCGAGCAGGTCCGGGATGCGCTGAATCGCCACCTGTCCGCGGACAAGCTGGTGATCGTTACCGCAGGGCCGAACGTGCCGCAGCAGCCGCTGCCACCGCCCCTCGCCAAACCCGCCGAGCAGCCGCTCGGCGTACCGGAGCATTGATGGCCAATCCCTCCAAGCCGCAAACGGGCCAAGGCCAGTTGCGCATCATCGCCGGCGAATGGCGCAGCCGTCGCCTGAGCTTCCCCCACGCCCCCGGCCTGCGCCCGACGCCGGACCGGGTGCGGGAAACCCTGTTCAACTGGATCGCCCCGTACATCGAAGGGGCCAAGGTGCTGGATGCCTTCACCGGCAGCGGCGCGCTGTACCTGGAAGCCCTGTCCCGCGGGGCCGGCGATTCGGTGGCCGTGGACAGCAACGCCGTGGCCATCTCCAGCCTGCGCAACAACCTCGAAGTGCTGCGCTGCCCGCGTGGCAAGGTGGTGCAGAGTGACGTGCTGCGTTACCTGCAAGGTGAAGCCAAGCAGCAATTCGACGTGGTCTTTCTCGACCCACCCTTCCATCAGGACCTGGTTCCGCAAGCCTGCGAGCTCCTGGAAAACGGTGGCTGGCTGGCCGATCACGCGTGGATCTACATCGAAAGCGAGACGGCCCCGTCGTCGCTGAACCTGCCGGGTAGCTGGCGCCTGCACCGGGAAAAGAAAGCCGGCCAGGTGCATTACGCACTGTGGGAACGCGGCTGATCGTCATCTGTCCGTCATACGGCGCGGCAGCGGCTGCAACCAGCACGTACACTGGTTGACAGAGCTGCCGCGTTTTTCCGAGTGAAGCCATGATGTCCACAGCCTTCAAGCCCGCAACGGGCCTGCGCAATCCACACCTGCAAACCCTCTGGGGCCCCCTTTGGCGCAAATCGGTACCGCTGGATCACCAGCGCGAACGCCTGTGGCTGGCTGACGGTGATTTTCTCGACCTGGACTGGGGCGGCCCGCATCGCGCTGATGCGCCGCTGGTCCTGGTGCTGCACGGGCTGACCGGCTCGTCGTCGTCCCATTACGTCCTCGGTTTGCAGCACACCCTGCAGGCCCGGGGCTGGGCCAGTGTGGCGGTGAACTGGCGCGGCTGCTCCGGCGAGCCGAACCTTTTGCCGCGCAGCTACCACTCCGGTGCCAGCGAGGATCTGGCGGAAGTGATCGCCCATCTGCGCGCCCAGCGCCCGTCCGCGCCGCTGTACGCCGTGGGTTACTCGCTGGGCGGCAACGTACTGCTCAAGCACCTGGGCGAAGCCGGCTCGGCCAGCCAGTTGCAGGGCGCCGTGGCGGTGTCGGTGCCGTTTCGCCTGGACCAGTGCGCCGACCGTATCGGCCTCGGCTTTTCCCGGGTCTACCAGCGGCATTTCATCCGCGAAATGATCAGCTACGTGAAGACCAAGGAGCGCGACTTCCTCCATCGCGGCCATCACGAAGGCCTGGAAACCCTGGCCCGCCTCGGGCCGCTGACCAATATGCGCACCTTCTGGGACTTCGACGGCCGCATCACCGCGCCGCTCAACGGCTTCGACGATGCCCACGACTATTACAAGCGCTCGTCCAGCCGCTATTACCTGGGCGAGAACCGCACCCCGACCCTGATCATCCAGTCCAGCGACGACCCCTTCGTGTTCCGCCACAGCCTGCCCGAAGCCGGCGAACTGGCGAGCACGACCACCCTGGAGCTGCACGCCCACGGTGGTCATGTCGGGTTCATCGAAGGCAGCCTGCGCCAGCCGGGGTACTACCTGGAACGGCGGATTCCCGAGTGGCTGGCGCGGCAGGGGTGATCAGTCGCCGGTGGCGACCTGGCGCTGCGGGTCGGTGATCCATTCGCTCCAGGAGCCGGCGTACAGCGGCGCCAGCGGGTAGCCGGCGAGGCTCAGGGCGAACAGGTTGTGGCAGGCAGTGACGCCGGAGCCGCAGTAGGCCACCAGTTCTTCCGGCTTGCGCTCACCCAGCAGCGCAGCGAAACGTGCCTTGAGCGTGTCCGCCGGGAGGAAGTGCCCGTCGGCGCCGAGGTTTTCCGTGAAGGCCGCGCACTGCGCACCGGTAATATGCCCGGCCACCGGATCGATCGGTTCCACTTCGCCACGGAAGCGCGGCAAGGCGCGGGCGTCGAGCAGGGTCAGGGCCGGGTCGCCCAGGCGCTCGCGCAGTTGCTGGGCGCTGACCAGCAGTTTCGGGTCCGGCTTGCCCGTGAAGTTGCCTTCGCGGCGCTCCGCCGGGTCCAGGCTCAGCGGCAGGCCCGCCGCATGCCAGGCCTTGAGGCCGCCATCGAGGATCGACACGCCGCTGCGCTTGCCGAGCCAGGCCAGCAACCACCAGGCCCGGGCGGCGAAGGCGCCGGGGCCGTCGTCGTACAGCACCACGTCGCTGTCATTGTTGATGCCCCACTGCTGGAAGCGCTCGATCAGCCGCCCCGGCTGCGGCAGCGGATGGCGCCCGGTCACGCCCTTGACCACCGGCCCGCTGAGGTCGCGCTCCAGATCGGCGAAATGCGCCCCGGCGATATGCCCCTCGGCGTAGCTGCGCTGACCGTAGTCAACGTCCTCCAGGGCGAAACGACAATCGAGAATCACCAGCTTCGGATCGCCGAGGCGCTCCGCCAGTTGCCGGGGTGCAATCAGTTGCGCGAGGGGCATGACAGTCTCCATATCGATTGAACGGGCACGTTACTGCTCCAGCGCCTGCTGCAGCGGTACGTAGAATTCTTCGCAGAGCGCGTCCACCGCGGCGCGTGCCGCCGGGGTGACGTAGCCGAGTTCCAGCACCAGTACCTGGTAGACACCACGCTTGATGGCTTCTTCACTCAGGTGGGCGGAATTTTCCCGGGTGGTGCAGAGAAAGCGCACCCAGGAGGTCAGGATGATCCAGGTGTTGAGGGTCAGCGACTCGAGCTGCACGGCATTCATCTCGAGGATATCGGCGGCAACGAAGCCCTCGTAGATGGCCTGGCCCTGCAACAGGCAGCGCTGGGAGAAGCGCCGGTAGCGGTCGGCGAGGTCCTTGTCGCTGTCGAGCAGGTGTTCCAGGTCGCGGTGCAGGAAGCGGTAGTTCCACATCGCCGCGAGGATCGCCTTCAGGTAGAAGCGCTTGTCCTCGACCGTGGCCAGGCGGCCCTTGGGCGGGTGCAGGAAGCTCTCGACCTGCTCCTCGTACTGGCTGAACAGCTCGGCGATGATTTCCTGCTTATTGGCGAAGTGGTAGTACAGGTTGCCCGGCGAAATCTCCATGTGCGCAGCGATATGGTTGGTGCTGACGCTGCGCTCGCCCTGCTGGTTGAACAGCTCCAGGCTGTTTTGCACGATGCGCTCGCGGGTCTTGATACGCGGGGCCATGAGTCGGTTCCGGAGTCATGAGCTTGAAATGATTGGTTGATCTTACGGTGTCGGTCGGTGGGTTGCATCCATGGGATCTGTAGGGAATTCACCGCGAACCCTGTGGGAGCTGGCTTGCCAGCGATGAGGCCCTCAAGCCCCATACAAAATCAGGATTAGAGTATATGCTCTAGCCCAAACAACAAATCACGGAGGTCCCGATGTCCCAACTGGACTGGCTCGACACCCTGTTCACCGCACAACGCGCCGCCTTCGCCCGCCTGCCCATGCCGCCCCTGGCCCAGCGCCGGCAATGGCTCAAGGCCCTGCGCCAGGCCCTGATCGCCCGCCAGGACGAACTGATCGCCGCCATCGACCAGGATTTCAACGGCCGCAGCGCCGACGAAACCCGCCTCGCCGAACTGATGCCCAGCGTCCTCGGCCTGGCCCACGCGGAAAAACACCTCCCCCGCTGGATGAAACCCAGGCGCCGCGCCGTCGGCCTGGCCTTCCAGCCCGCCAGCGCCCGGGTCCAGTACCAGCCGCTGGGCGTGGTCGGGGTCATCGTGCCGTGGAACTACCCGCTGTTCCTCGCCATCGGCCCGCTGACCGGCGCCCTCGCCGCCGGCAACCGGGTGATGCTCAAGCTCAGCGAAGCCACCCCGGCCACCGGCCTGGTGCTCAAGTCGCTGCTGGAATCGGTGTTCCCCACGGACATGGTCTGCGTGGTCCTCGGTGAGGCCGACGTGGGCGAGGCCTTCTCCCACCTGCCCTTCGACCACCTGCTGTTCACCGGCGCCACCAGCATCGGGCGCAAGGTGATGAGCGCCGCCGCCGACAATCTCACCCCGGTCACCCTGGAACTGGGCGGCAAGTCCCCGGCCATCGTCTCGAAAACCGTGCCCCTGGCCGACGCTGCCGAACGCATCGCCTTCGGCAAGACCCTCAATGCCGGGCAGACCTGCGTCGCCCCCGACTACGTGCTGGTCCCCCGCGAGCGCATCCCCGGCTTTATCGACGCCTACCGCGACGCCGTGCGGCGCTTTTATCCACAGGTCACCGGCAACCCGGACTACACCGCGATCATCAGCCCGCGCCATCTGGCCCGGCTCAACGGCTACCTCGACGACGCCCGCCGCCAGGGCGCGCGGGTCACCAGCCTGTACCCGGACGAAACCCCGCCGGACCGCCGCCTGCCGCCACTGGTCCTGGAAAACGTCAGCGACGCCATGCAGGTGATGCAGGACGAGATCTTCGGCCCGCTGCTGCCGGTAGTGCCCTACGACCAGATCGACGAGGCCATTGCCTACATCAACCAGCGCCCGCGTCCGCTGGCCCTGTACTACTTCGGCTACGAACGCGGCGAGCAACGCCTGGTGCTGGACCACACCCATTCCGGCGGCGCCTGCCTCAATGACACCCTGCTGCATGTGGCCCAGGACGACCTGCCCTTCGGCGGCGTCGGCCCGTCCGGCATGGGGCATTACCACGGGTTCGAGGGCTTCCAGACCTTCAGCCAGGCCAAGGGCGTGCTGGCCAAGCAGCGTCTGAACCTGGCGCGGCTGATCTACCCGCCCTACGGCAAGCGCCTGCAACAACTGGTGTACCGCTTCTTCATCCGCTGATCGCTGCATAACAGGCCAAGAACAATGACAACACGCCTGCCCGAAGTCGCCGCGCTGAACCGTCGCGGCCTGCTCAAGTTCAGTCTTGGCGCCACGCTGTTTCTCGGCGGCGCCAGCCTGGTCGGTTGCGCCGCCGAAACCCCGGCCAACGGCTTTCGCATCCTGCGCAACGACGACCTGCCCATGCTGCGGGCGGTGACGCCTGTGGTGCTGCAAGGCACCCAGGCGCCGCTCGACAAGGTCCTCGCCCGTCTCGACGAAGCCCTGGCCAGCCTTTCCCCGGAAATGCTCAAGCTGACCCGGCAACTGTTCGACGTGCTCGCCCTGCCCTTTACCCGCGGTCCGCTGACCGGGGTCTGGGGCGCCTGGGAGCAGGCATCGCGAGAGCGTATCGAAGCCTTTCTCCTGCGCTGGCAGGACAGCTCGCTGAACCTGCTGCGCCAGGGCTACAGCTCGCTGCTGCAACTGCTGCTGATGGCCTGGTACAGCCTGCCCGAGTCCTGGGGCGCCTGCGGTTATCCCGGCCCACCGAAGATCTGAACAAGAGCCCGACCATGCCCGTACCCGATCTGTTTCGCGACGGCCTCGCCCGTGGCTGGAAAGCCCGTGACGCCTCGACCCTGGACCAGGACCTGAACCTGGAAACCGATATCGCCATCATTGGCAGCGGTGCCGGCGGTGCCACCAGCGCGGAAATCCTCAGCGCCGCCGGCTACCGCGTGCTGCTGATCGAGGAAGGCCCGCTGAAGACCAGCAGCGACTTCCGCATGCTGGAGAACGAGGCCTACGCCAGCCTCTACCAGGAAGGCATCGGCCGCCTGAGCAAGGACGGCGCGATCACCATCCTCCAGGGCCGCGCCGTGGGCGGCACCACCCTGATCAACTGGACCTCGAGCTTCCGCACCCCGGAGCCGACCCTGCGCCACTGGGCCCGTGAACACGGGGTCGAAGGCCATGGCGTGGATGATCTCGCGCCCTGGTTCGAACGCACGGAACAGCGCCTCGGCATCACGCCCTGGCAGATGCCGCCCAACGCCAACAACGACGTGCTGCGCCGGGGCTGCTCGGCGCTGGGGCTGGACTGGAAGGTGATCCCGCGCAATGTCCGCGGCTGCTGGAACCTCGGCTACTGCGGCATGGGTTGCCCGGTGAATGCCAAGCAGTCGATGCTGGTGACCAGCATCCCGGCGACGCTGGAGCACGGTGGGGAACTGCTCTACCTGACCCGGGCCGAACGCCTGGAACATGACGGAGAACGAATCACCGCGCTGGAATGCGTGGCGATGGACAGGCACTGCGTGGCGCCCACCGGTCGCCGTATCCGCGTCCGCGCCCGGCACTACGTGCTAGCCGGCGGCGGCATCAACAGCCCGGCGCTGCTCCTGCGTTCCAAGGCACCGGACCCGCACCGGCATCTGGGCAAACGTACCTTCCTGCATCTGGTCAACTTCAGCGCGGCGCACTTCGCCGAGCCGGTAAACCCGTTCTACGGTGCGCCGCAGTCGATCTACAGCGACCATTTCCAGTGGCGCAACGGCGTCGCCGGGCCCATGGGCTACAAGCTGGAAGTCCCGCCGCTGCACCCGGCCCTGGCTTCCACCCTGCTCGGCGGCTTCGGTGAGGACAACGCCCTGCGCATGGCCGACCTGCCTCACACCCATGTGATGCTGGCCCTGCTGCGCGACGGCTTTCACCCGCAGAGCGTGGGCGGCAGCGTGGAATTGCGCGGCGATGGCTCGCCGGTGCTGGATTACCCGGTATCGCCCTATGCTTGGGACGGGGTGCGCCGGGCCTTCCACAGCATGGCGCAGATCCAGTTCGCCGCAGGTGCTCAAACCGTGCTGCCGCTGCATACCGCCAGTCGGCCCGCAGGCAACCTCGCCGAAGCCAAGGCAATGATCGACGGCTTGAACCTGGAACTCTTCCTCACCCGCCTCGGCAGCGCCCACGTCATGGGCGGCTGCGCCATGGGCAAAGCCCCGGAGCAGAGCGTCTGCGACAGCCTGGGCCGGCACCACCAGCTGGAAAACCTGTCGATCCACGACGGTTCGCTGTTCCCCACCAGCATCGGCGCCAACCCGCAATTGTCGGTCTATGCCATCACCGCGCGGCTCAGCCAGTTGCTGGGCGAACGCCTTGGAAACGCCTCGGGCGGCCTTGTCCATAGTGCCTTTGGCCGGTGATGGCGACTTGGCCCGGGCGTATCGGCTGCGCTACCATCCGAGTCCCTAACGCACTCCTGCCAGGACGACGCGATGAACCGAGTGTTGTACCCGGGTACTTTCGACCCTATTACCAAGGGCCATGGCGATCTGGTCGAACGCGCCTCGCGTCTGTTCGATCATGTGATCATCGCGGTCGCCGCCAGCCCCAAGAAGAATCCGCTGTTCCCCCTGGAACAACGGGTCGAACTGGCGCGTGAAGTGACCAAGCACCTGCCCAACGTCGAAGTCCTCGGCTTCTCCTCGTTGCTGGCGCACTTCGCCAAGGAGCAGCAGGCCAATGTCTTCCTGCGCGGCCTGCGCGCGGTGTCGGACTTCGAGTACGAGTTCCAGCTGGCGAACATGAACCGGCAACTGGCGCCCGACGTCGAGAGCCTGTTCCTCACCCCGTCGGAACGTTATTCGTTCATCTCCTCGACCCTGGTCCGCGAGATCGCGGCACTGGGCGGCGATATCACCAAGTTCGTCCACCCGGCGGTGGCCGACGCGCTGACCGAGCGTTTCAAGAAGTAATCTCATCTGGCCAGGAAAACCGGCGCCCGCGTGCAACATGGGCGCTAATACGGCACAATTGCGCCCATTGGTTTTCAATTGCCCGGGCCTGAAACCCTGGCCGGAGTCCCCATGTCCCTGATCATCACCGACGATTGCATCAACTGCGACGTCTGCGAACCCGAGTGCCCGAACGCCGCCATCTCCCAAGGCGAAGAGATCTACGTGATCGACCCGAACCTGTGCACCCAGTGCGTCGGCCACTACGACGAACCGCAGTGCCAGCAGGTCTGCCCGGTCGACTGCATCCCCCTGGATGAAGCCCATCCGGAAACCGAAGACGAGCTGATGGCCAAGTACCGCCGTATCACCGGCAAGGCCTGATGACCGGCGTCGCCGCGCTTCGCTCCCTGTTCCTTGGCGCCGGCCTGGCGCTGTGCAGCGTCGCGGCCCTGGCCGACGGCCCGGGGCGTGCGGCGCTGGCGACACCTCATCCTGCGGCGACCGCTGCGGCGCGGGAGATCCTCGAGCAAGGCGGTAATGCTTTCGACGCGGCGATTGCCGTGAGCGCTGCGCTGGCCGTGGTCGAGCCTTATGGTTCGGGGCTTGGCGGCGGTGGCTTCTTCCTGCTGCGCCAGTCCGGCAATCCGACCGCCTATCGCTTTATCGACGCCCGTGAGCGCGCGCCCGCTCGGGCGACCGCCGACATGTACCTGAAAGACGGCAAGGAACAGCCCGGCCTGTCGATCAACGGTCCGCTGGCTGCCGCCATTCCCGGCCTGCCGGCAGCGCTGGACGAGCTGGCGGCGCGCTACGGCAAGCTGCCGCTGAAGAACACCCTCGCCCCGGCGATTCGCCTGGCTAACCAGGGCTTTGCCGTTGACCGTATCTATCGCGACCGGGCGCAAATGCGCCAGGGCGCCATGCGCGACGATGCGGAAACCGCCCGACTGTTTCTCGACAACGGGAAAGTGCCTGAGTCGGGAACGCTGATTCGTCAGCCGGAGCTGGCGGCGACCCTGCAACAGTTGGCCGAGCATGGTCGCGATGGTTTCTATCGCGGGCCGGTGGCGGCGAAGCTGGTGCAGCAAGTGAACGCCTCGGGCGGGATCTGGAGCCACAACGACCTGGCCGATTACCACGTCGTCGAACGCGAACCGCTGCGCTACCGCCTGGCCGACCAGCGCGAGCTGATCAGCGCCCCGCCACCGTCTGCTGGCGGTGTCGCCATCGCCCAGAGCCTGGCGATGCTGCAGCGCCTGCCGTGGCAGAGCGCGGACAAGGTCCAGCGCGCCCACTATGTGCTGGAAGTGCTGCGCCGGGCCTACCGTGATCGCGGGCTGCTGGGCGATCCCGACCATGTGCATAACCCGATTCCGCAACTGCTCTCGCGCCAGCACCTGACGGCCCTGGCTGACGGTATCGATGTGCATGACGCCACGCCCAGCTCGAAGCTCCCACCGTCGCCACCCTGGCGCGAGGGCGACCACACCACCCATTTCGCGGTGATCGATGCCGAGGGCAATGCGGTGGCGGCGACCTTGTCGGTCAACCTGCCATTTGGCGCGGCCTTTACCCCGGTCGGGACCGGGGTGGTGCTGAACAACGAGATGGACGATTTTGCCGCCGATCCCCAGGGCAGCAACAGCTATGGGCTGGCGGGCAGCCAGGCCAATGCGGTGGCCGCGGGCAAGCGGCCGTTGTCGAGCATGAGTCCGAGCTTTATCGAGAGTCCGGCGGAGTTCGCCGCCTTTGGTACGCCGGGGGGCAGCCGGATTCCGAGCATGGTGCTGCTGTCGATGCTGGAGTATCTGGATGGGCGGCCGGTGAGTAGCTGGCCGGCGGTGCCGCGGTATCACCACCAGTATCTGCCGGATGTCGTGGAGCATGAGCCGGGGGCGTTCAGTGCGGCCGAGATGGAAGCGCTGCGGGCCCGGGGGTATAGCCTGAAAGATGTGGGGCGCAGTTACGGGAACCAGCAGGTGCTGTTCTGGGACAAGCAGGGTGGGCGGCTGGAGTCGACCAGTGATCCCCGAGGTGTTGGTAGTTCAGAGGTGCTGAAGCCCTGATTTTTGGGGTGTTCTTACTGGCCCTATCGCTGGCAAGCCAGCTCCCACAGGGATCGCGTGCACCGCTGGACCTGTGGGAGCTGGCTTGCCAGCGATGAGGCCATCAAATCCAGCACAAAACCCTATTTCTGGCACCGCGGACAAAACACACTGGCCCGCTGCCCCAGCTTCACTTCCCGCAACGTCGAAGCACACACCTTGCACGGCTCCCCCGCCCGTCCATAGACGAACAGCTCCTGCTGGAAATACCCCGGCTGCCCGTCCCCGCCGATAAAGTCGCGCAAGGTGGTCCCGCCACGCTCGATCGCCGCCGCGAGGATCCGCTTGATCTCGAGGGTCAGCCGCAGATACCGCGCCTTGGAAATGCTCCCCGCCTCCCGGCGCGGATCGATCCCCGCCGCGAACAGCGCTTCGGTCGCATAGATATTGCCCACGCCCACCACCACCGCGTTATCCATGATGAACGGCTTGACCGCCATCGCCCGCCCGCGGGACATCTGGAACAGCCGCTCACCTTCGAACAGGTCGGTCAACGGCTCCGGCCCGAGTTTCACCAGCAACTCATGCTCCAGCGGCGCATGGCTCCAGAGCATCGCGCCGAAGCGTCGCGGATCGGTGTAGCGCAGCGCCAGGCCGGACTCCAGCTCGATATCCACATGCTCGTGCTTGGCCGCCGGCAACCCGACTTCCACCAGGCGCAGGTTGCCGGACATGCCCAGGTGGCTGATCAGCGTCCCCACCTCGGCATTCAGCAATAGGTACTTGGCCCGCCGCTCCACGGAGACGAAGCGCTGCCCGGACAGGCGCACATCGAGATCCTCCGGGATCGGCCAGCGCAGGCGCCGGTCGCGGACGATCACGCGGCTGACGCGCTGGCCTTCGAGATAGGGCGCGATACCGCGGCGGGTGGTTTCGACTTCAGGTAATTCCGGCATGGATCAGTGGCTACCCAATTCCTGGATGGTTTGCTTGAGGTTGTCGAAGTCGTATTCCGACAGGCCGATATAGTCCAGCACCAGGTGCCCGACGCTGTTCCATTCGTGGTCGACGTTCTGGTTGCCCAGCACCCGGTACGAGGCGCAGATGTGCTCGGCCATCTTCAGGATCGCCAGCAGGTTCTTCAGCGGCACGCTGCGTGGCGACTCATCGCTGAACACCGCCAGGGCGTTGTGGTGGTTGGCGATGGCGTTGCTCACATGCTCGGGCAGGCGCCATGACCTGGCGGTGTAGTAGCCGACCACCGCATGGTTGGTGTTGAACACCTGGTTCTCGGTGTCGACCACCCGCTGGCGGTCGCCGGCACTGGCGTAGGCGTCTTCCAGCACGCTCATGTAGTCGGGGAAGCGCTTGAGCATCAGCGGTACGCCGCAATCGTGGAACAGCCCCAGGGCGTAGGCCTCGTCCACCGCCTGGGAGCCGATGCGCTTGGCCAGGGTCAGGCAGGTCATGGCCACGTCCTGGGCGGTGTCCCAGAAGCGGTTGAGGGTGACGATGGTTTCGTCGCTCATCTCGCCCTTGATCGACTGCGCGTTGATCAGGTTGATGATCGAACGGCTGCCCAGCAGGTTCACCGCGCGCTGGATCGAGGCGATCTTGTTGCTCAGGCCGTAATGCGGCGAATTGACGATCTTCAGCAACGCACCGGACAGCCCCGGGTCCTGGGAGATCAGCTTGGCGATCACCTCCAGGTCTGGATCGGGCATGTACTGCTCCATCTGCAGATCCACCATGATCTGCGGCTGGGGCGGCACGCTGATGCCTTGCAGGGCGTGCTGGATCTGTTCGGCGGTGAGTTCCTGGATCATAAGTTCGCACTCGGGGCTGAGGGGCGATTCTAACCTGATCACTCGGCCAAGTGACGGCCACTCGCCATGCAATTTGTCGCGGCGACGGGCGCCAGGCCGGGCCGGCGCGGTATACTCCCGCTCTTTTTTCCGGAGCGACGTCATGTCCCTGCCCAGCCTTCGTCTCAAAGCCAATGCCGACCGCCGTTTGCGCGCCGGCCACCTGTGGGTCTACAGCAACGAGATCGACGTCGCCGCCACCCCGCTGCACGGCTTCAAGGCCGGCGACCAGGCGCTGCTGGAAACCGCGGGGGGCAAACCCCTGGGCATCGTCGGCCTGAGCCCGAACAACCTGATCTGCGCCCGCCTGCTGTCCCGCGACATCAAGCTGTCGCTGGACAAATCCCTGCTGGTGCACCGCCTCAACGTTGCCCTGTCGCTGCGCGAGCGTCTGTTCGACAAGCCGTTCTACCGCCTGGTCTACGGTGATTCCGACCTGCTGCCGGGCCTGGTGGTCGACCGTTTCGGCGACATCCTCGTGGTCCAGCTGGCCTCGCCGACCATGGAGCGTCAGCGCGACGACGTCCTGGCTGCGCTGATCCAGGTGCTCAAGCCGAGCGGCATCCTGTTCAAGAACGACTCCTCGGCCCGTGATGCCGAAGGCCTGGAGCGTTATGTCGAGACCGTCTACGGCGAAGTGCCGGAGTGGGTTGCGCTGGAAGAGAACGGCGTCAGGTTCGAAGCCCCGGTCATGGAAGGCCAGAAGACTGGCTGGTTCTACGACCACCGCATGAACCGCGCGCGCCTGGCGCCGTACGTCAAGGGCAAGCGTGTGCTCGACCTGTTCAGCTACATCGGTGGCTGGGGCGTGCAGGCCGGTGCCTTCGGCGCCAGCGAAGTGTTCTGCGTCGATGCCTCGGGCTTCGCCCTGGATGGTGTCGAGCGCAACGCCGCGCTGAACGGTTTCGCGGAAAAGGTCACCTGCGTGGAAGGCGACGTCTTCGCCGCCCTGCGTGAACTGAAGGCTGCGGAAGAGCGCTTCGACGTGATCATCGCCGACCCGCCCGCGTTCATCAAACGCAAGAAGGACCTGAAAAACGGCGAGGCCGCCTACCGCCGCCTCAACGAGGCGGCCATGCGCATGCTCAGCAAGGACGGCATCCTGGTCAGCGCATCGTGCTCGATGCACCTGCCGGAGGATGATCTGCAGAACATCCTGCTGACCAGTGCCCGTCACCTGGACCGGAATATCCAGTTCCTCGAGCGTGGCGGTCAGGGGCCGGACCATCCGGTGCATCCGGCGATTCCGGAGACTCGCTATATCAAGAGCATTACTTGCCGGTTGTTGCCTAACAGCTGATAAGCGCTTGAATGAAAAATCCCGGCCTGGTGCCGGGATTTTTTGTTTGGGGCTGGGCCTTGATGCCGGTAATCGACTGACAAGCGTGCCGGAAATGCCCTCTCCGATATCCAGCGATTCGTGGGAAGACTGCCGACTAGCGTGGAAAGGTTGCCCCAATGACCTGTTTCCGGAGTCTCCATGCATCATGCTGTCATCGCATTCCTTCTTCTGCTGACGCTCCTTGGCGCCTTTCCTCTGGATGTCATCCTTCCTTCTTTTCCTGCGATCAGCGCCCATATGGCCGTGGATACCGCCCAGGTCGCCTTGTCGGTCAGTCTGTTCGCCCTCATGGTCACGATAGCGCAACTGATCGTCGGGCCACTTTCAGACCAGGTGGGGCGCCGTCGCCTGTTGTTGGCGGGATTGGCGCTGTCCATCGCTGGCGCGATCGGCTGCACGCTGACCGCGGATTACCCGAGTTTCCTGGCGTTCCGCATGCTGCAAGCACTGGGATGTGGCTGCTTCGTGCTGTCGCAAGCGCTGATTCAGGACCTGTTCAGTGCCCGGCAGAGGAATGGCTTGAGGATTCTGCTCACCACAGCCAGCGGGCTGTTCATCTCGATATCGCCGCTGCTGGGGAGCTGGTTGCAAAGCGGCTTCGGTTGGCAGGCCAGTTTTGTCGCCTTCGCGATGCTGGCGGGGCTGGTCTGGGTGATGTGCCTGTCGATGCTGCCCAAGGACCACCGACCGATGGGCATTCGAACAGGTCTGATCGAGGCCTACGGTCCGTTGCTCCGCGACCGTTCGTTTCTCCGCCTGGGCGCTCTCGCCTCCGTGGCCTTTTCCTGCCATTTCGCATTCATCGTGATTTCGCCACTGATGTTCATGGAGCGGCTTGGGTTGTCGCCGGAGCGTTTCGGGGAGTTCTTTCTGCTTTTCGGTCTGGCTTACCTGGCCGCCGGGCTGTTGGCGCAAAGGCTGGACAAGTACCTGAGGCCGTTGCAGCAGATTGGGCTGGGGCTTGTGTTGATAGCGCTGGCGGGGGCGATGCTGGTTTTCCAATGGCAGGAACTGACGCCCTTGCGGTTTCTCATTCCAGTCATTGTAGGGACGACAGGTACGACGCTGGTTCGTCCGGCGGCGACCAGCTCTGCGCTGGCGTTGCATCCGGACCGGGCTGGGACGGCAGCGGCGCTGCTCAGTACGCTGGTGTTTGCGGCGGGGGCGCTTGCCAGTGCCGCAATTACCTTGTTCAGCGAGCAATTACCCGGAAGTCTGGGCGCTGGCTTCCTGATTCTCGCCGCTGCCGGAGCACTGCTTTTAGCGCCCCAGTTTCTCCATCGCCGCATCGGCAAGGAAGGATGAACGGCTCTTCACATTGTGATCGCGGACATAACGGTCAATCCGTTGGATCACAAAACCCGGCAAGGTGACATTGACCTTCTCGGTCTTACCCAGATAAGGAGTGATATCGATTTCCAGCATTCCCCAACCCATTCCGGCGAAGTCAGGATTGCTCCGGTGAACGGCAGTTCTGGTGGGCATGGGGATGGGCTCACCGTTGCCAGCGATCTCTTCGAGCATGATGTGAGCGACTTCGATTGCGGCAGCGTAGGCTTCCTCGAAGTTGTCGCCAGCGGTGACTGCTCCGGGGATGTCGGGGATCTGGATTCCGGTGGCGGTGTTGTCGTAGCCCCATTCGATGCAGATTGGGTAGTGCATGGTCGGCTCCTGGCTTTTGGCGCGAGGGAGTTGACCTTATCCCCGGCTCCTCGGGAGAGCCTTGAGAAAGATGTGTCTGGAGTTATCCACACACCGAGCGAAAGGACGGCGTGGACCCTGTGGGAGCTGGCTTGCCAGCGATTGCGATAGTGAATTCACCAAAGTCATCGCTGGCAAGCCAGCTCCCACAGGGTCGGTGTACATCTGAACAGACGCGTTACAGACCACCCAGCATCGACTTCACCACCCGCCGATGCAGCGGCAGGATCAGGCGCATATACACCCGCCCCAGCAAATTATGCGGCTCGACGATGGAGGTCAGGCTGAGCTGGTTGTTCGGGTCCAGGTGCACCGAGATCAGCACATCCAGGTGACTGTCCTTCAGCGACAACACCAGCTCCCGGTCCGTCACCGCGGCAATCTGGAAGAAATCCAGCTGCTCCCCCACCCGCGGGGTCTTCTGCTCGCGCAGGTTGAAACCAGCCACCGGCTTGAGCCCGAACGGGCGCACCATCAGGTCGCGAATCCGCAAGGCACGGTTGATCCAGCCCGGCACCGCGCGACTCATGCGCTGGTAGGCATCGAGGGCGGTGAGGCTCTGTTCCGGGGTGACGCGGCGGGCGAAACAGTCGAAGAACCAGGCCGTGGTTGAGAGCATGCGCAACACGCTGCTGGCGGGCACATCGGCTGGGTGGACCATATTTCCTCCGTGAAAAAGGTCGTCAGGATGACGAAGGCGCCCACGGTAGCGCTCTAGCTCGCGGAAAGCGAGCCCGTCGGCAAAATCGTGAGCACGCGAACCAACTGTCCATTGCGCCGTTCCTTCCGCTCGCCAGCGGTGTAGAATCGGCCTATTCATCGCCAGTCATCCCCCGGCGGGTTTATGAGCTCTGGCCAAGCGTGCGGCGATCCCGCGACGTCTTTGGCCTCATCCGTACCAGCGGCCACCTGCCTTCCGGTACCAAGGACAAGAGAAGCTCACTCCCCTTTCTGTTACCTGATGAGCCGCCAGGAGTGCTTCATGCCTGATTATCGTTCCAAAACGTCCACCCACGGCCGCAACATGGCCGGTGCCCGCGCGCTGTGGCGCGCCACCGGTATGAAGGACGAGGATTTCAAGAAGCCGATCATCGCCATCGCCAACTCCTTCACCCAGTTCGTCCCGGGCCACGTGCACCTGAAGGACCTGGGCCAGCTGGTCGCCCGCGAAGTCGAACGCGCCGGCGGCGTGGCCAAGGAGTTCAACACCATCGCGGTGGATGACGGCATCGCCATGGGTCACGACGGCATGCTCTATTCGCTGCCAAGCCGCGAGATCATCGCCGACTCCGTCGAGTACATGGTCAACGCCCACTGCGCCGACGCCATCGTCTGCATCTCCAACTGCGACAAGATCACCCCCGGCATGCTGATGGCCGCCCTGCGCCTGAACATCCCGGTGATCTTCGTGTCCGGCGGCCCGATGGAAGCCGGCAAGACCAAGCTGGCCAGCCACGGCCTGGACCTGGTCGACGCCATGGTCATCGCCGCCGACTCCACCGCCAGCGACGAGAAAGTCGCCGAGTACGAGCGCAGTGCCTGCCCGACCTGCGGTTCCTGCTCCGGCATGTTCACCGCCAACTCGATGAACTGCCTGACCGAAGCCCTGGGCCTGTCCCTGCCGGGCAACGGTTCGACCCTGGCGACCCACTCCGACCGCGAGCAGCTGTTCCTCACCGCCGGCCGTACCATCGTCGAGCTGTGCAAGCGCTACTACGGCGAGAACGACGAGAGCGTGCTGCCGCGCAGCATCGCCAGCTTCAAGGCGTTCGAGAACGCCATGACCCTGGACATCGCCATGGGCGGTTCGACCAACACCATCCTGCACCTGCTGGCCGCCGCCCAGGAAGCCGAGCTGGCCTTCGACCTGCGCGACATCGATCGCCTGTCGCGCAAGGTGCCGCAGCTGTGCAAGGTGGCGCCGAACATCCAGAAGTACCACATGGAAGACGTCCACCGCGCCGGCGGCATCATCAGCATCCTCGGTTCGCTGGCCCGTGGCGGCCTGCTGCACACCGACGTGCCGACCGTGCACTCGGCGAGCCTGGAAGAAGCCATCGCCAAGTGGGACATCACCCAGACCGACGACGAAGCGGTGCACCACTTCTTCAAGGCAGGCCCGGCCGGTATCCCGACCCAGACCGCCTTCAGCCAGTCGACCCGCTGGGACACCCTGGACGACGACCGTGAAAACGGCTGCATCCGCAGTGTCGAGCATGCCTACTCGCAAGAGGGCGGCCTGGCCGTGCTGTACGGCAACATCGCCCTCGACGGCTGCGTGGTAAAAACCGCCGGTGTCGACGAGTCGATCCATGTGTTCGAAGGCAACGCGAAGATCTTCGAGTCGCAGGACAGCGCCGTGCGCGGCATCCTCGCCGACGAAGTGAAGGAAGGCGATATCGTCATCATTCGCTACGAAGGTCCGAAAGGCGGCCCGGGCATGCAGGAAATGCTGTACCCGACCTCGTACCTGAAGTCCAAGGGCCTGGGTAAAGCCTGTGCCCTGCTGACCGACGGCCGCTTCTCCGGCGGCACCTCGGGCCTGTCCATCGGCCACGCTTCGCCGGAAGCCGCTGCCGGCGGTGCCATCGGCCTGGTGCAGGACGGCGACAAGGTGCTGATCGACATCCCGAACCGGGCGATCAACCTGCTGGTCAGCGATGAAGAACTGGCGGCACGTCGCATCGTGCAGGACCAGAAGGGCTGGAAACCGGTGGAACAGCGTCCGCGCAAGGTGACCACCGCGCTGAAGGCCTATGCCCTGCTGGCGACCAGTGCCGACAAGGGCGCCGTGCGTAACAAGGCGCTGCTTGACGGGCTGTGAGTGGTAGATAGGGAATGAAAAAACCGGCGCCTGGAGCGCCGGTTTTTTTATGGAAATTGTTTATTGGTCTTCAGGGCCTCATCGCCGGCAACGCCGGCTCCCACAAGGTTGGCGGTGCATGCGAAACCTGTGGGAGCCGGCGTTGCCGGCGATGGGGCCATCACTCAGTAACTGGCCCGCACGGTGAAGGTGAAATTGCGCGGCTCGCCATAGAAGTTCGAGCCCCACGGGCTATCCACGCGCTCGTAGTACTTGCGGTCGAACAGGTTGTTGCCGGTCAGCTTCAGCGAGACGTTCTTGTTCACCTTGTAGCCGATCTGCGCCGAGGTCGTCGCATAGCCGCCCTGCTCGAAGTCGACGTTGCGACGGTAATAAGTGGCACTCACCGCCCGCACACCGCCGCCAACACTGAAGTCCTGCAGTGGTCCATCGCTGAACTGGTAGTCGGTCCACAGGTTGAAGTTGTGCTTCGGCGTGATGGTGCTGTAGGTGCTGCCATCCTCCGCGCCGTTCAGCGAGCGGGTCATGGTGTAGGCATAACCGGTCACCACGCTCCAGTTATCGGTCAGGTTGCCGCTCAGCTCGGTTTCCCAGCCCTGGCTGCGCACCTTGCCCTGGGCCCGGTAGTACTGCCCGCCAGACACCAGCTCGGCACGGTTTTCATCGTAGATGCGGAACATCGCCAGGCTGCCGTTCAGGCGCCCGTCGAGGAATTCACGCTTCAGGCCCAGTTCGTACTGCTCGCCCTCACGCGGGGCAATGACGCTGCCGCTGGCGTCGATATCGGTCTGCGGCTTGAACACCTTGGTGTAGCTGGCATAGGCCGACAGCTCCGGGGTCAGCTTGTAGACCAGCGCGCCATAAGGGATGAACTTGCGGTTGATATCGGTCTCGGTTTCGCCGAACTGGTTGAAGTAGGCGTTGGCGTTCTTGCCCTCGCTTTCGAACCAGGTCACCCGGCTGCCGAGGATCACGTCCAGCGCATCGGTGGCGGCGATCTTCGCCCGGCCATAGATGCCGTACTGCCGGGAAGTGGACCAGGTGCCGTTGTCCATGGCGAACTCGCGCTTGGGAATGTCGATGCTGCCCGGATCGAACACATTGATCGGGAAGTACTCGCCACCGCCGTAGGTGAAGTCCTTGTTCAGGTGCTGGTACTCGGCGCCCGCGGTGAATTCGTGGGTGCGCCCGAAGGCTTCCACCGGCAGGGTGACGAAGCTGTCCAGGCCCAGGCTCTTGATATGGGTGTAGTAGGAATACGCCACCGCCCAGCTGTCGCCGGTAGCCGGGTCCACCGCATCGTCGGACCAGGTGAAGTTGCGCGTCGGCGTCTCCGCATCGCGGTAGGTCAGCGAGGTCTTGAACTGGCCACCGTTGTCCAGGGCATGGTCAACCTCGGCGAAACCTTCCCAGACACGCTCGTCCAGCTCGTTCCACTTGGCGTCGACGAAGGTCGAGCGGCTGACGTCGAGCAGCTTGCCGTCGGCATAGGCCGGCAGGCCGAACGCCGGGGTCGAACGGTTCTTCTGGTAGGTGCCGCCCAGGGACAGGGTGGTGGACGGGGTGATGTCGTATTCCAGGCGGCCATAGATCGTCGGCCGCTCGTTCTGCGCGTAATCGACCCAGGACTGGTTGTCTTCATAGGCGGTGACGAAACGCCCGCGCAGGCTGCCGTCGGCATTCAGCGGACCGGTGACGTCGATGCTGGAGTGATAGTTGTCCCACGAGCCCACCGAGAACTCGCCATTCAGGCCGAAGGTGCCGAGGGCCCGCTTGCGCACCACGTTGATGGTCCCGCCGGGCTCGCCGGAGCCCTGGTACAGGCCGCTCGGACCACGCAGCACTTCGACGCGGTCGTAGATCGCCAGGTCGAAACTGGTGGCCAGGTCGCCCTGGCCGGTGGCTTGCGAAACACCGTCGACCTGCACCTGATCGACCAGGAAGCCGCGCATGTACACGTCGTTCAGGCTGGAACCGGAGTTGTAGGACTTGATGGTGACCCCGGTCACCTGGCGCATGGCGTCCTGCAGGTTGTTCATGTTCTGGTCGTTCATGCGCTGGCGGGTGACCACCGAGACCGATTGCGGGATGTCCTTGAGCTTCTGCTCGCCCTTGCCGATGGTCACCGCGCCGGTGGTGTAGGAATGGCTGTTCTCGGTGGTGGCGCCGAGCAGGTCGGAGTTGATCCGGGTGGCACCGAGTTGCAGGGCTTCGTCACCGCTGACGCGCTTTTCCAGGGTCACGCTGTCGCCATCGATATAGCTGGCGGACAGTCCGGTGCCCGCCAGCAGCCGGCCGAGTGCCTCGCCCTGTGGATAACTGCCACTCAGGCCCGGCGAGCGCAGACCCTGGGTGACTTCCGAGGTGACCAGCACCTGCACCCGGGTCACCGCGCTGAAGGCCGCCAGCGCACCATCGAGGGATTGCGCCGGGATATCGAAGCGATAAACCTCGGCCCGGGCTTCGCTGGCGGCCAGGGCCGGCAGGGTGAAGGTCCCGCAGCCCATGGCGATGGCCAGGCCGAGCAGGGTCGGCAGATGGCGCCGGGTGGTGGTGTGTGGCATCGGTGAAGCTCCCCCAAATCGTCGAAGTCGTTGAGCGGCGCCGCACTATCTGAGAGTGCTTGCTATTCGCGCCTACGAGTTCAAGGACGACGGGATTTGGGGAAACCCTGAAACTTTTTGAAAATTTTCTTCAGCCTTCGCGCAGCACCCGCAGATAGGGGGTGTACTGCTCGGCGCTGAGGCCGAGGGTGTGCTTGAGGGCCTTGAGCACGGCGTCGGGCTTGTCGATTTCGAACACGCCGGAGACCTTGCGCTGACGCAGGGCTTCGCCGAGGACCAGGGTCTGGCCCGGCCAGTAGCGATTCAGTTCGTCCACCACCTCGGCCAGCGGCTGCTGGCGGAACACCAGCTGGCGCTGGCGCCAGGCGAACTCGGCGGCGCCGTCGAAGGGGCTGACCGCGCCCAGCCGGTCGTCGCGGTAATCGACGCCACGCCCCGGCTCCAGCAGCACGCTCGCCTCACCGCCAGCACTGACCTGGACCTTGCCCTGGGCCACCCGCACCCGGGTCAGGTCGCCTTGGCGGGAGACACTGAAACGGGTGCCGACCACCTTGACCCAGCCGTCACCGGAGCGGATCACGAAGGGCCGCGCCGCATCGGCGCTGACCTCGAACCAGGCTTCGCCGCGCAGCAGTTGCACGCGGCGCTCGTTCGGGCCGAGATCGAGACTGATGGCGGTATCGGTATTCAGCTCGACCTTCGAACCATCGGCCAGGTCCAGGCTACGCGCCTCGCCGGTCGCAGTGGCGTAATCGGCGCGCCAGCGATCCGGCCAGGGTGTAGCGAAGGTGAACAGTCCCACCGCCAGCAGCACCGCCGCCGCACTGGCCCAGACCCGCAGCTTCGGCCTGCGCCAGCGCGCGCGATCGGCCTCACGCACTTGCCGGGCCGGCTCGCGCAGGGCGCCGAGCAGCGCCAGCACTTCATCCCAGGCCTGCGCCTGGGCCGGGCCAAGCGCCAGCCAGGCGGTGAAATCCTCGCGCTCCCGGGCCGTCACGTCCTCGGCCTGCAGGCGGTAGTACCAGCCACTGGCCTCGTCGAACAGCGTATCGGCATCGGGGATGTCGGGGTGGGTCATGCGGGTATCCATGGCGACGGCAGGCTCGATCATCGGGCCTCCGGCGTGTCGTTGAGCAGGCGGGCCTTGATGTAGGCCCGGCAATCCACCAGGGCGCGGCGCAGTTGGTACTCGACGCTGCGCGGAGTGATCTGCAGGCGTTCGCCGATCTCCCGGTAGGACAATTCGTCGACATGATAGAGCAGGAAGATGTGCCGGGTCGCCTCGGGCAGGGCTTCGATGGCGGCCTGCATCAAGCGTTGTTCCTGCTGGTTGGCGAGTTGTTCCTCGGCGCCGGGGGCGCTGCACGGCAGGTCTTCGCTGGGCTCGCCGGCGTCCAGGCGTTCGCGGCGGATCACCTGGCGCTGGTGATCGCGGACCAGGTTGCTGGCGATGGTGAAGAGAAAGGCCGGCAGGTTGTCGATCTTCTTGTCGGCGGGCAGCCGCGCCAGACGCAGGAAGGATTCCTGGGTCAGGTCCGCAGCCACCTGGCTATTGCCGGTGCGCCGCGCGACAAAGGCTTCCAGTGCTTTCTTCTGCTCGGCGAACAAGCGGGCGATCTGCGTATTCCACGAAGACACGGGCACTTCCTGGCGGGGTCTCAAGAGGTGCGCACGCTAGCAGAAGATAAGAGTTATTCGCAATTGGTATTGTTTTGTGTTGCTCTTGAGGGCCTCATCGCTGGCAAGTCGGGGCGCCGAACCGCAGCTCCCACAGGTTTCGCGGTGCACCCGGTCCCTGTGGGAGCTGGCTTGCCAGCGATGAGGCCCCTGAGAACTACTGGATTTCTTCCGGCGTCACCACCACCCAATTCTTGTCCGCCGTCACCGGCAATCCTTCCTTGGCCTGGGCTGCCGCATTTTTCGCAATCATCCCGTTGAGCTTGTCCATGTACTTGGCCTTGCGGTTTATCCACAGGTGGATCCCGCCCTTGGACACGTCGACACCATGGAACAGCATGTAGCCATCACTGTCCGGCGTATCCCCGCCCACCAGCACCGGTTTCTTCCATTCATCGATATAAGTGAGGATGGCCGCTTGCTTGCCGGCCATCCAGGTCGCCGGGGTCCACAGGTAGGGGGTCAGTTCCAGGCCCAGGTTGGCCGCCGGGTCATAGTGCCCGGCGCTGATCTGCTTGCGCGCGGTGGTCAGGGCGCCGCTGCTGCGGTCCTTGAGCAGCAGGCTGACGCCGATGACGTTCTGCGGCTTGACGTTGTAGCCGTACTTCGGATCGGAGGCGACCATGCGCACCAGCTCTTCCGAGGCGGCGGTCATCACGTAGACCTCGATGCCGTTCTCCATCAGCTTGTTGTACAGCTCGGTCTGCCCGGTGAAGACCCTGGGCGGGTTGACCTCGATGGCCTTGACCTGGTCCCCGTCGAAATAGGTGCTCGGCACCGGTTTGCCCGAGGCCATCAGCTCGTCGACGTAGCCTTTCAGTTCCTTGAGGGTGAACCCGGAGAACACCTGCGCCACCCACGGGTAGCAGACCATGTCGTCGACTTCGCAGAGGCGGTAGTAGTAGCTGAACAGGCTTTCCTTGTGCTCGGCGGTGTCCTTGAAGGGCATCAGCTTGAGCGACGGGTCGAGCTTGTCGCGGGTCAGCACGCCCTTGTTTTCCAGGAAGGGCAACAACGATTCTTCGAGGTCGAAGCGGTAGCTGGTGTTGTCCATGTCGAACACCGCGTAGTTACCCTTGTGGGCATTGGCGGCGATCATCGTGTCGAGCTGCTTCGCGGCCTCGGCGGGCCAGTGCTTGAGTTCCACGGCCTGGGCTTGCCAACTGAGCAGCGCGGCCAGCCCGGCAGCGAGGAATTTCGGAGCGAACGTCATGGGCGGTTCTCCTGGAAGATGAACGTCCCACCCTAAGCACTCGGCCCCGGCCGCTCCGCTCTGAGGGCGACGCCGACAAGCCCTGCGAACGGCAACCACATACCTGAAAGCGACCCGCGTTTATTCCAGAAACGACATAGCTAATTCCATAACGATATAAAGTCGTTTGTTTTCAGACTGTTAGCATTTTCGATTGAGTAACCGCCCGCAGAGGCGGTGTGCGTCGTTTTCTTCTGGAGCTTCAATGAACCTGCCGCTGTTTCTCAACCTGCTGGTGTTCCTGGCGTTGCTGCTGGGCCTGGCCAAACTCAACTCGGGCTGGAGCCTGGCGAAGAAGGTGCTGGTCGGCCTGGTCCTCGGGGTGCTGTTCGGCCTGGCCCTGCACACGATCTACGGCGCCGGCACCCCGATCCTGAAAGCCACCATCGGCTGGCTGGACCTGGTCGGCATCGGCTATGTGCAGCTGTTGCAGATGATCGTCATGCCACTGATCTTCGTCTCGATCCTCTCCGCCGTGGCGCGCCTGCACAACGCCTCGTCGCTGGGGCGGATCAGCGTGCTGACCATCGGCACCCTGCTGTTCACCACGGCCATCGCTGCGCTGATCGGCATCGTCCTGACCAACCTGTTCGGCCTCAGCGCCGAAGGCCTGGTCGCCGGTACCCAGGAAACCGCGCGGCTGGCGACGATCCAGAGCGACTACGCCGGCAAGGTCGCCGACCTGAACATCCCGCAACTGCTGCTCTCGTTCCTGCCGAACAACCCGGTGGGCGACCTGGCCCGGGCCAAGCCGACCTCGATCATCAGTGTGGTGATCTTCGCCGCCTTCCTCGGCGTCGCCGCCCTGCAACTGCTCAAGGACGATGCCGAGAAGGGCAACCGCGCCCTCGCGGCCATCGACACCCTGCAAGCCTGGGTCACCCGCCTGGTGCGCCTGGTGATGAAGCTCACGCCGTATGGCGTACTGGCGCTGATGACCAAGGTGGTCGCCAGTTCCAACCTCGACGACATCATCAAGCTGGGCAGTTTCGTGGTGGTGTCCTATATCGGCCTGGCGCTGATGTTCGGCGTGCATGGCGTGCTGCTGGGGCTGGCCGGGGTCAACCCGCTGCGCTTCGCACGCAAGGTCTGGCCGGTGCTGACCTTCGCCTTCACCAGCCGCTCCAGTGCGGCGAGCATTCCGCTGAGCATCGAGGCGCAGACCCGGCGTCTGGGTGTACCGCAGGCGATCGCCAGCTTTGCCGCGTCGTTCGGTGCGACCATCGGGCAGAACGGCTGTGCCGGGCTGTATCCGGCGATGCTGGCGGTGATGGTTGCGCCGGCGGTGGGGATCGACCCGCTGGATCCGCTGTGGATCGCCACGCTGGTGGCGGTGGTGACCCTGAGTTCGGCCGGGGTGGCCGGAGTGGGTGGCGGAGCGACCTTCGCGGCGCTGATCGTGCTGCCGGCCATGGGCTTGCCGGTGGAACTGGTGGCGCTGCTGATCTCGGTGGAGCCGCTGATCGATATGGGCCGCACGGCGCTGAATGTCAGTGGGGCGATGACGGCGGGGACCATTACCAGCCAGATGCTGGGGCAGACCGACAAGGCTGTTTTAGCTGGGGATGAGCAGGTTCAGCTGAGTCATTCGTAGGCCTCGAGGGCCCTATCGCTGGCAAGCCAGCTCCCACAGGGACCGCGTGCACCGCGAAACCTGTGGGAGCTGGCTTGCCAGCGATGAGGCCCTAGATCTGTTCCCAGACCTCGAAGTGATAAACCGGCTTCCCTTCCTCCACCGGCCCCTGCTGGCTCGATACCTTCTTCCAGACGCCCTCGTCCACCTCAGGGAACCACGCATCCCCCTCCGGATTCATCTCCACCCGGGTCAGGTACAACCGATCCACCAGCCCCTTCTCCAGCCCCTGCGCATACAACTGCGCGCCACCGATCAGCATCAGCTCGTCGACGCCCTGCTCCCGCGCCCACGCATCGGCGCGGACAATCGCCTCTTCCAGCGAAGCGAACACCTCGGCGCCTTCCAGTTGCAACCCCGGCTGGCGACTGACCACCAGGTTCAACCGCCCCGGCAGCGGCCGCCCCAGGGAGTCCCAGGTCTTGCGCCCCATGATGATCGGCTTGCCCAGGGTGGTGGCCTTGAAATACTTGAAATCCCCCGGCAGGTGCCAGGGCATGCGGTTGTCGAGGCCGATGACGCGGTTCTCGGCGAGAGCCACGATCAGGCTGAGGGGGAGTGATGTATTCATGCTGGCGAGGATAGCAAAGGACGCCTGGGTTATGCTTCCCCGGTGAATGGTTCAAGGAAGCTGTACGTGACTGGACTGACCGATCTGGACAAACGCTGGCTGACCGA
Organism: Pseudomonas putida; assembly: GCF_001941965.1. Taxonomy (GTDB): domain Bacteria; phylum Pseudomonadota; class Gammaproteobacteria; order Pseudomonadales; family Pseudomonadaceae; genus Aquipseudomonas; species Aquipseudomonas putida_L. The sequence goes on from NZ_MKZO01000042.1 coordinate 35,592, forward strand.
AGCGGTACGCCTGCGCGAAGAACATACCGGCCCCCTCGACGACCAGGAAGCCAACCGCCGCGCCCGCCAGCAAGGCGGAGACCTGGCCCAGCGCATCGAGACCCGCGCCCTGTGGCTGGCCGAACGCGATGGCCTGCGCCAGGCACTGGAGCACTACAAGCGCGGCGCGCGCCTGGCCTTGCTGGCGCTGCTGGTGCTGGCCGTGGTCAGCGGCAGCGGGCTGGCCTTCGCCGCCCTCGGCGACGGGCAGCGCCCGGTCAATGTGTTCTGGGCCCTGGGCAGCCTGCTCGGGCTCAACCTGCTGTTGCTGCTGGGTTGGGCTGCCGGGTTTTTCCTGGCTGGCGAACAAGGCGCAAGCCTCGGGCGCCTGTGGCTGTGGCTCAGCGAAAAACTCGCCCGCGATGCCAAGGCCGCCCACCTCGCCCCTGCCTTGCTGGTCCTGCTGCAACGCCAGCGCCTGACCCGCTGGCTGCTCGGTGCGCTGGTGCATGGTTTGTGGTTGCTGGCGCTGGGCAGCGCGCTGGTACTGATGCTGATGCTGCTTTCAACCAGGCGCTACGGCTTCGTCTGGGAAACCACCCTGCTCCAGCCCGACACCTTCGTCAGCCTGACCCAGGCCCTCGGCGCCCTGCCGGCACTGCTCGGTTTCAGCACACCGGACGTGGCGATGATCCGCGCCAGCGGCGACAGCCTGCCGGCCCTGGACCTCAGCCGCCAGGCCTGGGCCGGCTGGCTGTTGGGTGTGCTGGTGGTCTACGGCATCCTCCCGCGCCTGATCCTCGCCGCCCTGTGCCAATGGCGCTGGCGCCAGGGCCGTGCGCGGCTGGCGCTGGACCTCAAGCTGCCCGGCTACAGCAGCCTGCGCGAAGCGCTGATGCCGAGCAGCGAACGCCTCGGCGTCAACGATGCCGCCCCCGAGCATTTGCCGCAGATCCAGCGCAGCCAGGACGATGTGCAGCACGAAGGCGCGCTGCTGGTGGGCCTGGAGCTGGACGATCAGCGTCCCTGGCCGCCCGCCCTGCCGGCCTCGGTCACCGATGCCGGTGTGCTCGACAGCCGCGAATCCCGCCGCCGTCTGCTCGACCAGCTCAGCCATTTCCCGCCAGCCCGCCTGGCGATTGCCTGCGACCCGCGCCGCTCGCCGGATCGCGGCAGCCTCGCGCTGCTCGCCGAACTGGCCCGTAGCGCTGCCGCCACGCGGATCTGGCTGATGCAACCACCTCCGGGCCAGGCCCTGGACGCCGAACGCCTTGGCGACTGGCACCAGGCGCTGGACCAACTGGGCCTGCCTCACGCCGACACCTCACCGCTGAACTGGCTGGAGCATGGACATGACTGATGCCCTGAAACTCGCCGTGGTCGGCCATACCAATGTCGGCAAGACCTCGCTGCTGCGCACCCTGACCCGGGATGTGGGTTTCGGCGAGGTGTCCCATCGCCCCAGCACCACCCGGCATGTCGAGGGCGCGCGATTGTCGGTGGACGGTCAGCCGCTGCTGGAGCTGTACGACACTCCCGGACTGGAAGATGCCATCGCCTTGCTCGACTACCTCGAACGCCTGGAGCGGCCGGGCGAGCGGCTCGATGGGCCGGCACGGCTGGAGCGTTTCCTGCAGAGCGCCGAGGCCCGCCAGCGCTTCGAACAGGAAGCCAAAGTGCTGCGCCAGTTGATGGCCAGCGATGCCGGGCTCTATGTGATCGATGCCCGCGAGCCGGTGCTGGCCAAGTACCGCGACGAACTGGAGGTTCTGGCCGGTTGCGGTAAGCCGCTGTTGCCGGTGCTCAACTTCGTCGCCAGCAGCGACCACCGCGAACCGGACTGGCGCGAGGCCCTGGCCCGCCTCGGCCTGCATGCGCTGGTACGTTTCGACAGCGTGGCGCCGCCGGAAGATGGCGAGCGGCGGCTGTACGAAAGCCTTGCACTGATGCTGGAAAACGCCCGTCCGGCGTTGCAGCGGCTGATCGATGACCAGCAGGCGCAGCGGCACGTTCGCCAGCACAGCGGCAAGCGCCTGATCGCCGAACTGCTGGTGGATTGCGCGGCGGCACGGCGCAGCGTGGTGGCGAAGCCGGAGGCAGAAGCGGCCGCCATCGCCGAACTGCGCGATGCCATTCGCCAGCGGGAGCAGCGTTGTGTCGAGGCGCTGCTCAAGCTCTATGCGTTTCGCCGTGAGGATGCCAATGCCGGGGACCTGCCGTTGCTCGACGGGCGCTGGGGCGATGACCTGTTCAATCCGGAAACCCTCAAGCTGCTGGGCATTCGCCTGGGTGGCGGGGCCATGGCCGGGGCGGCGGCGGGTGCCGGGATCGATCTGGCAGTGGGCGGGCTGACCCTCGGTGTCGCCGCACTGGCCGGGGCGATTGCCGGTGGTGCGCTGGGGACGGCGCGCAGCTATGGCTCGCGCTTGCTCGGCAAGTTGAAGGGGCAGCAGGAACTGACGGTGGATGATGCGGTACTGAGGTTGCTGGCGATGCGGCAGCGGCAGTTGCTGCAGGCGCTGGATAGCCGGGGGCATGCGGCGGTGAACCGGATCAGGCTGGACATGCCGCCGGACCAGACCTGGCGGGAAGGCAAGCTGCCGGCGGCCTTGAGCAAGGCGCGGGCGCATCCGCAGTGGTCTTCGCTGAATCCGGGGGCCAGGTTGAGCCAGGCCGAAAGGCTGGAGCAGATCGAGGGGCTGGTGCTGGAGATCTAGGTTGTTCTTTCGGGCCTCATCGCTGGCAAGCCAGCTCCCACAGGGTCCAGCGGTGCACGCGAGACCTGTAGCACTCAAGTCCACCCAAGAAATGCAACTGTCAAGATCCAGCGGTGCACGCGATACCTGTGGGAGCTGGCTTTCCAGCGATGAGGCCCGGAAGCTCACCAAAGAACTCAGGCCAGTAACGCCAAAGCCTTGGCCCTGAGCACCCCAAGATCCATCACCGGCACCCACTCCAGCTTCGCTTCCTCATCCCACACCCGCATGCGCAAACTCACCGCACACAACGGGTCCCGTTCAAAGGCATCGGCTTCCTCCTCGCTCATCACCCCGCCCTGGTACTCCAGGGTCCGCCGGCTGGCCTCGCTCAAACGCTCGAAGTACCCCGGCTGGCGCAGCACCAGATAACGCTTGGCCTCGACGTGGTACTCCACCAGCTTCGCCATGCGCTCGCCAAAGCCGCAGCGGCGCAGGCATTCGGCGCCGACGCGCTCGTGACTGACCACGCCATACCCACCCATATCCACACCCTCGCACAGGTGCCCGATATCGTGGAAAAACGCTGCCAGCACCACTTCATCGTCATAGCCCTCGGCCAGCGCCAGCCCGGCCGCCTGGGACATGTGCTCCAACTGGGACACCGGCTCACCGATGTAATCCTCGTCGCCATGCCGCTCATAGAGGGCGAACAGCCCGTCCACCACCTGCTCCGGCGTGCTCACAGGGCTTCACCCAGCAATCGCGCCACATGCCGCTCGGCCAGTGCCGGCCCGACGCTCATGCCGACGCCAGTGTGCATCAGCGCAGCGCTGATCCCGTCCGTCACCGGCAGCAACGAGAACGGTCCCGGCCCACCGGAGCCATACACGCCCTGCCAGCGCTCGACCACCTCGATACGCCCGCCAAGGGTGTGCTCGGCCAGTTCGATCATCCAATTGTCCACTTGCTCGGCATTGAACGGCGAGGCATCGCTGCCATAGCTGTGGGAGTCGCCGATGATCAGTTCGCCATGGGGCGTCGGGCTGATCAGCAGGTGAATGCCATGCTCCAGCAGATGCGGGCTGCTGGCTTCGACCCGTTCGCGCAGCGGCACAGCTTCCGGCAGGTCGGCGTAGGCGCCGTAGTGCAGGCAACTCAAGCCGGTGAGCAGGGAGTGTTGCAGGTCCAACTCGAAGCGCGGACGGGCGCGGAGCATTTGCAGGCGGCAGACCTGGGGCTGCAACGCGGCGATCGGCTCGGCGAGCAGGGTCTGGTAGTCGTGGCCGGAGCAGACCACGATCTGCTTGCCGCTGAAACTGCCAGCCGTGGTGTCGAGGCGACCCGGTTCGATGCCGCGCACCAGGGTGGAGAAGTGGAACTCTACGCCCATCTGTTCGCGCAGCCAGGTGATCAGGCTGGGCAGGGCTTCGCGGGAGAACACCTGCTGGTCGTCGAGGCCATGCAGGGCGGCGCGGTGATGGCTGAAACGGCCATTGTAGAGGGCGCGCAGTTCATCGCCTTCGAGCAGGCGCGCGGGGTAGCCGTGCTCCACCGCGCGGGAAGTGCAGAAGGCTTCCAGCAGGTCGCGCTCCAGGTCGTTGCGGGCCAGCAGCAGCGAGCCGTTGCGCTTGATGGAGAAGCCGGCGGTTTCGGCCCAGTGCGCCCATAGCGGGCGACTGGCGCGGGCGAGATCGAGCATGATGCCCGGCGGCTGGCCGCTGATCAGGGCCTGGCCGAAGTTACGCACCGAGGCGCCCAGCGGCGTGGCACTGCGTTCGAAGACCTTGACCCGCAGGCCACGGCGGGCAGCGGCATAGGCGTGGGAGAGGCCGAGGATGCCGGCGCCGACAATCAGGAAATCGGTCATTTCTGGTCCTGGTGTATGCAGGTTCAAAGAGCATCGCTGGCAAGCCAGCTCCCACAGGGTGGACTGCCCCCGAAAAGTTGGACAGCTTTAGCCAGCGGCCTGAGCCCTGTAATCGACGGGGCTTAGGCCATTTAGCCTCAGCTTGATGCGGTCATGGT
>NZ_MKZO01000043.1 GCF_001941965.1 Pseudomonas putida
AGCATTGGAACCACCTGATCCCATCCCGAACTCAGCAGTGAAACGATGCATCGCCGATGGTAGTGTGGAGCTTCTCCATGTGAGAGTAGGTCATCGTCAAGATTCAATTCCGAAACCCCTATCTGCGAATGCAGGTAGGGGTTTTGTCTTTTAGTAGAAGTACCAAGATTTCGCTGAGCTGTCGCCTGACGACGGATCGGCACACAGAATTTCTTGACGAACATAGAGCGTTGGAACCACCTGATCCCATCCCGAACTCAGCAGTGAAACGATGCATCGCCGATGGTAGTGTGGAGCTTCTCCATGTGAGAGTAGGTCATCGTCAAGATTCATTCCGAAACCCCTGTCTGCCTTGCAGACAGGGGTTTTGTCTTTTCAGGGCCTGGGCAAAACCTGGCTCGGCAGGGGAAAGGAAGCGGGGGAGGGGGCAGTTACTTGCCGGTCTTGTCCAGGTAGTCACGGATGGTCCGCATGCCCTTGTCGAGATGACGATGCAGTACCGCCACTGCCTCGTCGATCGCCTTGTCACTGGCGGCATCGACCAGCCCGTTGTGATCGTCCTGGGTCAGCTTGCCCAGGCCCATGGACGACAGGTGGAAACGCAGGAAGCGTTCCTCCTGCAGCAACTCGTTGTCGATCAGGCGCAGCAGCTTCTTGTTGTGCGCCTTGCTGTACAGGCTCATGTGGAACAGCCGGTTCAGGCGGCCGATCTCGGCATGCCGGGTTTCGTTTTCCAGTTGCGCGATATAGCCGCGGGCCTGGGCGATGTCCTCGGCGTCGAGCAAGGGGATCGACTGGCGCAGGGCCTCGGTTTCCAGCAGCGTGCGCAGCTCGTAGGTATCCACCGCGTCCTCGCCGATCAATGGCGCAACTACAGCGCCCTTGTGCGCGACAACGCTCAGCAGCCCTTGCGCCTCCAACTGGCGCAGCGCCTCCCGGACCGGCATGCGGCTGACCCCGAACAGCGTTGCCAGCTCCTGTTGGCGGATGGCCATCCCGGGCGCCAGGCGACCATCGAGGATGGCGCTGCGCAAACGCTCTTCGATCACGCTGCGGGCCAGGTGCGCGGGCACCTGTTCGTCACCCAGGATGCTGCTCAGGAGTTTGGTTTTTCCGGCCACGCTGGTGTTGTCCTGCATTTGGAGCGAGATTGGATCCAATCACGCTAGTGAGGGGTACGTTTGTTGTCAAACCGGGAGGGCCCAAGGCGCTGGCAGAAGCGGTTCGCTTCACGTGGGCAAAGGCCTGCGGCTGAATCGGGGGCTAATCCTGAATGAACTTTAGAGTGATTGAAAGTGTCTCGCCGGTCCGGGCGTCAACCGATTGTCGGACGCCGGAAAAAGTGATGGCGCCATGATTGTCCTGCGCCATTGTTTTTTCCCTGATCTGGCGGCACCATCGCCGTTTCCAGGGATTTCGCGGACAGTCTGCCTTGGCGATACGTTGGGCCATTTATCTGACCATGCGCCGGGCGGGGCTCGCCCTGCTGCTTGGCCTGGCGCTGCTGGGCGGGCTTCGCGCGGACTGGGATTTCTCCCAGATCAGCCGCAAGGCCGCAGCCCTCTATGGCCCGCTCGGCGCCGGCCAGCAGCGTATCGACGCCTGGCAGCAACTGCTGGCGACGCAGAAGCAGCTCGGCGAGGCCGAGAAGCTGCAGGTGGTCAACCAGTTCTTCAACCGTCAGTTGCGCTATGAGGAAGACATCGACCTGTGGCACGAAGTCGATTACTGGGCGACGCCGATCCAGTCGCTGCTCAAGGGCGCCGGTGACTGCGAGGACTACGCCATCGCCAAGTACTTCAGCCTGCGTCGACTCGGCGTTCCTGCCGACAAATTGCGCATCACCTACGTCAAGGCCCTGCGCCAGAACCGCGCGCACATGGTCCTGACCTACTATTCCAGCCCTGACGCCATGCCTTTGGTCCTCGACAGCCTGATGGATGCCATCAAGCCGGCCAGCCAGCGTCCCGACCTGCTGCCGGTCTACGCCTTCAACGGCGAGGGCCTGTGGCTGACCGGCGCGGCGGGCAACAAGAAAGTCGGCGATACCAAGCGCCTGTCGCGTTGGCAGGATCTGTTGAAAAAGATGCAGGCGGAGGGATTCCCTGCCGAGCCGGTCTACTGAGGAGCTCCGATGTCACTGTTCAAACAATTGCTGCTCGCCATCTGCCTGTTCCTGGTGATCGCCTTCAGTGGCAGCTTCATGGTCAGCCTGGAAAGCTCGCGCAGTCAGTACGTCAACCAGCTGCGCTCCCACGCCCAGGACGCCGCCACGGCGCTGGCGCTGTCGCTGACGCCGAACCTGGATGACCCGGCGATGGTCGAGCTGATGGTCAGCTCGATCTTCGACAGTGGCTATTACGCGAGCATCCGCGTGGTCGACCTCGGCTCCAATGCGGTGCTGGTGGAGCGCCATGCCGACCCCGATCCGATGGGCGTGCCGCAGTGGTTCATCCAACTGATCGGCCTGGAGGCGGCGGGCGGTGACGCCATCGTCATGCGCGGCTGGCAGCAGGCGGCGCGGGTCGAGGTGGTCAGCCACCCGATGTTCGCCCTCGCCAAGCTGTGGCAGAGCGCCCTTGGCAGCCTCGGCTGGCTGCTGCTGTGCGGTGCCCTCAGTGCGATCGCCGGGGCGCTGTTGCTGCGCCGCCAGTTGCGGCCGCTGGACTACATGGTCGAGCAGTCCCACGCCATCGCTCGTCGTGAATTCCTTAGCCTGCCGGACCTGCCGCGCACTCCGGAGCTGCGCCGGGTGGTGCAGGCCATGAACCAGATGGTCGAGAAGCTCAAGGCGCTGTACCAGGAGCAGGCCGAGCGCAGCGAGAAGCTGCGGGTCGAGTCGTACCAGGACAGCCTCACCGGCCTGGCCAACCGGCGTTACTTCGAGATGCAGCTGAATGCCCGGGTCAGCAATCTGGAAGAAGCCCGTGACGGCTATCTGCTGCTGTTGCGGGTGCAGGACCTGGCTGGCCTCAACCAGCGCCTCGGCGGCCAGCGTACCGACCAGCTGTTGCAGGCGGTCGGCCAGCAGTTGAAGGGCATCTGTGCCGGCTTCCCGGAAACCAACAATCTGATCACCCGTAGCCGCGGTGGCGAATTCGCTGTGCTCGCGCCGGGGCTGAGCCACGACGATGCGATTCGCCTGGCAGAGACCCTGGACGCTGGTTTGCGCGGTATTTCCGATGTCACCCCGTCTGCCTGCATTGGCCTGGCGCCGTTCAGCCCGGGTGATGAGCCCAAGGCCCTGCTGCAACTGGCCGACGAGGCCCTGGCCCGGGCCCAGAGCCAGCCCGAGCCGTCCTGGGTGTGCCTGGAGCAGGGTTCTGCGACCCAGGCCAGCGACACCCACCGGCAATGGCATACGCTGCTGGACGAAGCGCTTGCCCAGGGCCGTTTCGAGCTGTTCTTCCAGCCGGTGGTGGACAGCAACCACCTCGACCGCGTGCTGCACTACAAGGTGCTCTCGCGCCTGATCGACGACCGTGGCGAAGCCATTGCCGCCGGGCGCTTCCTGCCGGCGCTGGAGCGTTTCGGCTGGGCCACCCGCCTTGACCTGGTGATGCTGGAGAAGGTGCTCAAGCAGATGCACGGGCATGACCAATCGCTGGCGCTGAACCTGTCGGCGACCACCGTGGCCAATCCGGCCAGCCTGCAGAAGGTCTTCGACCTGCTGGGCCAGCATGCCAGCCTCGGGCCGCGCCTGACGCTGGAAATCGCCGAAGAGCAGTTGCCGGAACAGGCGGTGCTGGAACAGCTGACCCGACGCCTGCGCGGTTTGGGTTTCAGCCTCAGCCTGCAGCACTTTGGTGGGCGCTTCAGCATGATCGGCAACCTGGCGCACCTGGGCCTGGCCTACCTGAAGATCGACGGCAGCTACATCCGTGCCATCGACGAGGAGCAGCACAAGCGCATCTTCATCGAGGCCGTGCAGCGTGCAGCCCACAGCATCGACCTGCCGCTGATCGCCGAGCGCGTGGAAACCGAAGGGGAGTTGCAGGTACTGCGGGAGATGGAGATCCAGGGCGTGCAGGGCCGCCTGGTGGGCGAACCGGCGCCCTGGCGCTGAACACAAATCTTATGGTCGGTTCGGAACCTGTGGGAGCTGGCTTGCCAGCGATGAGGCCGGCAATGACAGCGATGTTGTCCGGACTGACGCAATCGCTGGCAAGCCAGCTCCCACAGGGATCGCGTTGAGTCAGATCAACCCGCCATGCTCGTCTTCATCGATCAGGTTGTTCAACCCGCCAAGCGCCGCCCGTGCCGTATTGCGGTTGAGCAGCTTGGCCTGGGCGCCCGGCGGCAGGTCGGTGATGCTGATCACGCCCTTGGTGGTCAGCACATCGATCAGGTCCTCCAGCACCCGGATCATGTCCAGGTCGCTCTGCTTGAGCTGCTTGAGGCTGTTCTCCACCACATCGTCAGCGAACCACTCCTGGACCTCGGCGTGATCGGCCGGGAGCATTTCCGTGGCCTCGGCAAAGGCAGCCGCTTCGACCCGAAGTAACTGGCCAGCCGCATCGCGTTGCACGTAGAACATGGTTTTACCTCGTGTCTTTGAATCCATCGTCAGCAGCTTAGGTCAATAAGGAAGGAAAGCGACGCACGAGTATGCGGCGCCGTGACCGATCAGGCAAAAACAGCTGTTGGCACCAACCCCCGCAAGGGTTGGCACCGATCAGCGCATCAGCTGTTGTTGTGGTCGATCTTGATGGTCGGGTCCGCACCGCTGATCAACGAGTTGATCGAGGTATTGGACCAGTTCACCCCTTCCAGCTTGATCGTCACGTCGGCATTGGCGATGCCGCCGGTAGCGTTGAGCTTGCCTTCGCTACTGACCTGCAGGGTCGACTCGCCGTTCACCGTGGTGATCTTCAGGTAGTTGTCGATGGTGGTGCCCTTCTCGCCCTGGAGCAGGTCGCTCAGGTCGAGACGGTCACCTTCGGCCGGCTTGAAGTCCTTGATGATGTCGTTGCCGGTATCGCCCGCACGCCAGATGAAGGTGTCGGCACCCGCGCCCCCGGTCATGGTGTCGTTGCCCTTGCCGCCGAACAGCAGGTCGTTGCCTTCGCCACCCAGCAGGGTGTCGTTGCCGGTACCGCCGAGCAGGATGTCATTGCCCTTGCCGCCATCGAGGTAATCGTTACCGCCCTGGCCGAAGAGAATGTCATTGCCGTCGCCACCATAGAGCTTGTCGTCACCGTCGCTGGTACGGGAGATGTCGAACTCGCTGATGTGCTCGGTGACGTACTGGTGCATGGCCTTGCTGTCGATCGCGCTGGCATCCAGGCCGGTCTGCTTGGCGACGTAGCTTTGCAGCGCCTCCACTCCGTTGCCCGCCACGGACGGGAACATGATCAGGTCGCCGAACACGATGTCATTGCCGTCGCCGGCGTTGACCGTGTCGTTGCCCGGCAGGGTCGCCTCGGTATGGCCGAGGATGGCATCGGCCAGGTTGCTGGCGTCGATGTTGGTCTGCGGCTTGCCGTCGGAGTCGTAGGGCTTCAGGTCGTTGGTATTGATATCACCACCGATGCCGATGGCCTCGATATTCGGGGACAGAGCCTTGAGCACCGCAAACGCGCTCTTGGAGTTACTGGTGGTGTCCGAATCGGCATAGCTTCCTTGGCCCGCCAGGCTAGACAGCTCATAAGTCCCGTCGCCTTGGGCATGCAGCGTACCGCTGAGCGACGAGTAATAGCTGCCGTACTTGTACAGGTTCAGGTTGCCGCTGCTGTCGATAGTCAGGCGGTTGCTGCTGTCCAGGTTGACGTTGACCACCTGGCCCAGTTTGTAATTGATCGACGTCAGATAGCTATCCATCGTCAGGTTCGGCTTGCTGCCCACGTAGGTGATCAGCGTCGGGTTGGTGCGTTCGCCAGTTTGGTAGTAGGTCGGTTGGCCGTCAGTGATGAAGAAGGTCTGGTTGTCACCGGTAACCCCGGCGTCCTTCAGGTTCTGGAACCAGTTGGCCGTGGTCTTGAACGCGTCCTCGTAGTTGGTACCGCCGTTGGCCGTCATCGCGGTCAGGGCGTTTTTCAGGGTCTGCAGGGCGCCGCTGTCGGCCAGGTTGACCGCCACGGTGGATTTCACCTGGGTGGCGAAGTCCACCAGGAGAATGTTCACCGTACCCGAGCTGGCGCCCTGGACGCTGTTGGACAGGGTGGTGAAGACCGATTGCAGGGCCTTCTGCGCCGCGTCCACCGAGTCTTTCATACTGCCCGAGGTGTCGACGATGAACGCCAGGTTGTAGTTCTGCCCGGCGACCACGTGCAGGCCGTTGATGTCGGCGGCGATGATGTCGTTGCCGTCGGTACCGGTCCAGGTGTCGCTGTCGGCAGTGGCGTTGGTCGCCACGGCATAGGTGTCGCCGTACACGGTGACCTTGATGCTGCCCGGGGTGGTGGCGGTGCTGCCGTTGATGCTCTCGGTGGAGATCGAGCTGACCGACACGTTGAAGGTCCCGGAGTAGTACGCCGGTGGCTTGATGGTCAGCGAGTTCAGGGTCCAGCCGGTGACGTCCACCAGGCCGGAGCCGACGGTGACGCTGTGACCGGCGCCATCGCTGATCACCGAGCCCGCAGGAATGCCGCCCAGCTTGACCGCCAGGGTTTCCGAACCGTCGGTATCGGTCAGTGCGGTAGTGATCGCGGCCAGCTTGACCGTGCCGTTCTCGCCGCCTTCGTTGAGCTTGTAGCCGTCGTAATAGCCCTTGCCGTTGGTGCCGTGCAGGTCGGACACGGTCACGCCGGCTGCCGCCAGGGCCGCCACGGTCGGGTACAGCGCGGTGCCGACCTGGCTGACGTCGATGGTGGCGCCGCCGTTGACCGAGACGTTGACGTCGTAGCTGCCCGGGCCCGCCTGGTTGTAGTGGTAGATCTCGACGGTGTAGTAGCCGCTCTTGACCGGGGTGAAGGTGCCGTTGAGCTGGCCACCGGCGCCCCAGGTGGTGCTGGCCACGTCCTTGCCGCCTACGACCACCGCCAGGCTGTCGTCGCCGACCCCGGTGAATTTGTAGGTGCTGCCGGCTTCCATGTACATCAGGCCGGAGGTCTTCGAGGCGGTGCCTGCGGCGACATCGCCGGTCGAGGCCACGTTGGTGGCGATGGCGGTGGAGTTCGCCTTGCCTGCCGCAGCGTCGATGACCGACTTGAGGGTCGCGGCATTGGCACCGTTACCGTCGGTGCCCAGGCCCGACAGGCCGGTCCAGATTTCCTTGGTCAGGCCGATGGAAGCCACGGCGTTGCTGGCGATGCTCAGCGTCGGCTTGTCGGCGACCGGCGTGATATCGACCTTCAGCGTGGCTTCGTTGCCCATGTCCTTGCCGTCGTACGGCTTGAACTTGATCTGCGCGTAGTCCGCCTGCTGGTTGCCCACGCCGGTGCCGCCGTTGGCGCTGATGCCCGACTGGTTGGCCAGCGGCACGAACTTCAGGTTGCCCGCATCGATATCGGCCTTGCTGAAGACCTTGCCGACATCGGCGGCGGTCAGGGTCTTCCAGGTGCTGCCGTCCTTGTACTGCAGGCTGCCCAGGGTCGGCAGCTGGGTGATGGTGATACCCAGTGCGCTCGGCAGGTTGTCCAGGTCGCTGATGTTGAGGCTGGCCCAGTTCAGCGCCAGGTCGGTGTCTTCGGTCCCGGTGATCTCGCCACCGGCGGCGGTCGGCGCATCGTTCACCGGCACCACGTTGACCGTGGTGGTGGCGACGTTCGAGGTGTTGACCCCGTCGGTGACCGTCACGGTGATGATCCGCGGCGTGCTGCTCGGGTCATCGCTGGTGTTGATGAAGGTGATGTTCTTCAGGCGTGCGACGTAGTCGGCGATGGTGCCGGGGCCGGACAGGGTCAGGACGATCTTGTCGTTGGTGTTCACCGCATTGATGGTGATGCCGCCGACGCTGTTGCCCAGGTTCAGGGCGTCACCGGCCATGCGGTTGGTCAGGGTCACGGTGGCACCGGTCATCAGGGTGCTGTCGTAGTCGGTGATGCTCAGGTCCACGTCGCCGATGGACACGCCGGTACCCGGCTGGCCTTCGGTGAAGGTCACCTGGTAGTCCGCACCGGTGGCGCCGCTGGAGTTGTTGGCATCCAGGTCCAGCACCGGCGCCGGCTCGAAGATCGAGGTGGTCACGCTGCCCAGGGTCGGGCTGACCACCACGCTCTCGAAGTTGCCACCGGTGGCCGAGTCGATCTTGACGGTGAACTGCTCGGTGCCCTCGGTGACCAGGTCCTTGATGGTCGGGATGGTGAAGTCGACCTTGCTCGCCCCGGACGGGATGGTCACGGTGGTCACGCCGGTGTAGTCCGAACCGTTGGTGGCGGTGCCGGAGTAGCTCAGCTTGACGGTGACCGCCGACTGCGACGGGTTGCTCAGGTTGAGGGTGTAGGTGCCGGTCGCGCCTTCGGCCACCAGCGTGCTGCCGGTGATGCTGATGGTGGTCGGCGTATTGGTGTCGGTGACCTGGGTGACCGCCGCAGTGCTGCTGTAGGTCAGGTTCTCGAAGCCGCCGCCAGTGGCACCGGTGATCTTCGCGCTGATGTTGGTGGCGTCGATGTACGGGGTATCCGCCGGCGCTGGCACGGTGATGCTGTTGGACAGCTGGTCCTTGCCGATGGTGATGGTCGCACCGTTGGACAGGGTCACGGTCACCGCCGATGCGGCCGGGTTGGTCAGGGTCGCGGTATAGGTGATCTGCCCGCCTTCCTGCACCGAGCTGGTGGCGCTCAGGCTGACGGTGGTGGTGTCGATAGGGCCGTCGGTAACCGTGGTGCTGGTGGTGCCGGAGGTTTCCAGTTTCTCGAAGTTGCCGCCGGTGACCCCGGTGATGCTGTTGGTCAGCGCCGGGTTGGCGGTGTAGACGTTGTTCGGCGCGGTGTAGTTGACCGAGCCGCTAGTGGCGTTGACGGCGATGGTGATCTGCTGGCCGTTGGCCAGGCTAATGACCAGCGGCGCCAGGGTCACTGGCGAGCTGACGGTCGCGGTGTAGGTCACCACGCCGCCTTCGACCACGCTTGGCGTGGCGGTCAGGGTCACGGTCGAAGTGTCGATGGTGTCGGTGACCGAGGTCACGGCCGCGGCCGAGCTGACGTTGACCTTCTCGAAATCGCCGCCGGTGGTGGCGGTGATGGTCGCGCTGACGTTGGTGGCATCGACGTACACGCTGTTTTTCGGCGCATCGATGGTCACCGAGCCTTCGCTCAGGCCCTTGGCGATATTGATGGTCGAACCGTTGCTCAGGGTCACGGTCATCGCGGTGCCGGCCGGGTTGGACAGCTTCGCGGTGTAGGTGATCTGGCCGCCTTCCTGCACGGTGTTGGTCGCGGTCAGGGTGACGTTGGTGGTGTCCAGGTTCGACGGGTTGTCGTTGACCACGGTGGTGGTGTTGCCGGTGCTCACCAGTTTCTCGTAGTTGCCGCCGGTCATGCCGGTGATGCTGTTGGTCAGCGGCGTGTTGGTGCTGTACACGTTGTTCGGCGCGACATAGGTCACGGTGCCGCTGGTGGCATTGACCGCGATGGTGATCTGTTGGCCGTTGGCCAGGCTGATGACCAGCGGGGCAACGGTGACCGGCGAGGTCACGGTGGCGGTGTAGGTCACCACGCCGCCTTCGATCACGCTTGGGGTCGCGGTCAGGGTCACGGTCGACGTATCGATGGTGTCGGTCACCGCCGTTACCGCAGGCGTCGAGCTGATCGCCAGCTTCTCGAAGTCACCGCCAGTGGTGCCGGTGATGGTCGCGCTGACGTTGGTGGCATCGACGTAGACGCTGTTCTTCGGCGCATCGACGGTCACCGAGCCTTCGCTCAGGCCCTTGGCGATGTTGATGGTCGAGCCGTTGGACAGGGTTACGGTCATCGCGCTGCCGGCCGGGTTGGTCAGCTTGGCGACGTAGGTGATCTGTCCGCCTTCCTGGACGGTGCCGGTCGCGGTGAGGCTGACGCCGGTGGTGTCGAGGTTGTTCGGGTTGTCGTTGACCACGGTGGTGGTCGTGCCCGCCGTCACCAGCTTCTCGTAGTTGCCGCCGGTCACGCCGGTGATGCTGTTGGTCAGCGCCGGGTTGCTGGCGTACACGTTGTTCGGCGCGGTGAAGTTCACCGAGCCGCTGGTGGCGTTGACCGCGATGGTGATCGACTGGCCGTTGGCCAGGCTGATGACCAATGGCGCTACGGTGACCGGCGAGGTGACGGTCGCGGTGTAGGTGACTACGCCGCCTTCAGTCACGCTCGGGGTCGCGGTCAGGGTCACGGTCGAGGTGTCGATGGTGTCGGTGATCGAGGTGATCGCCGGGGTGGTGCTGATGTTGACCTTCTCGAAATCGCCGCCGGTGATGCCGGTGATGCTGGCGCTGACGCTGGTGGCATCGACGTAGACGCTGTTCTTCGGCGCGTCGACGCTGACGGTGCCTTCGCTCAGGCCCTTGGCGATGGTGATGGTCGAGCCGTTGCTCAGGTTCACGGTCATGGCGCTGCCAGCCGGGTTGCTGAGTTTCGCGGTGTAGGTGATCTGGCCGCCTTCATCCACCGAGTTGGTGGCGGTGAGGGTGACGTTGGTGGTGTCCAGGCTCGACGGGTTGTCGTTGACCACGGTGGTCGTGGTGCCGGTGGACACCAGCTTCTCGTAGTTGCCGCCGCTCATGCCGGTGATGCTGTTGGTCAGCGGCGCGTTGGTGGCGTAGACGTTGTTCGGCGCGGTGAAGTCCACCGAACCGCTGGTGGCATTGACCGCGATGGTGATCTGCTGACCGTTGGCCAGGCTGATGACCAATGGCGCTACGGTGACCGGCGAGGTGACGGTCGCGGTGTAGGTCACCACGCCGCCTTCGATCACGCTTGGGGTCGCGGTCAGGGTGACGGTCGAGGTGTCGATGGTGTCGGTCACGGCGGTGATCGCCGGGGTCGAACTGATCGCCAGTTTCTCGAAGTCGCCGCCGGTGGTGCCGGTGATGCTGGCAGTGACGTTGGTGGCGTCGACGTAGACGCTGTTCTTCGGTGCGTCGACGGTGACGAAGCCTTCGCTCTGACCCTTGGCGATGGTGATGGTCGAACCGTTGCTCAGGCTCACGGTCATCGCGGTACCGGCCGGGTTGGTCAGTTTCGCGGTGTAGGTGATCTGGCCGCCTTCCTGGACGGTGCCGGTGGCGGTCAGGCTGACCCCGGTGGTGTCGAGGTTGTTCGGGTTGTCGTTGATGATCGTGGACGGATTGCCCGCAGTGACCAGCTTCTCGTAGTTGCCGCCAGTGACACCGGTGATGCTGTTGGTCAGCGCCGAGTTGGTGTTGTAGACGTTGTTCGGTGCGGTGAAGTTGACCGAACCGCTGGTGGCGTTCACCGCGATGGTGATCGACTGACCATTGGCCAGGCTGATGACCAGTGGCGCTACGGTAACCGGCGAAGTCACGGTCGCGGTGTAGGTCACCACGCCACCTTCCACAGCGCTCGGAGTCGCGGTCAGGGTCACGGTCGAGGTGTCGATCGTGTCGGTGATCGCAGTCACGGCAGGCGTCGCATTGACGTTGACCTTCTCGAAGCCGCCGCCGGTAGTGCCGGTGATGCTGGCGCTGACGTTGGTCGCGTCTACGTACACGCTGTTTCTCGGCGCATCGACGGTGACGAAGCCTTCGCTCTGGCCTTTGGCGATGGTGATGGTCGAACCGTTGCTCAGGCTCACCGTCATAGCCGTATCAGTCGGGTTGCTGACCTTGGCGGTGTAAGTGATCTGGCCACCTTCGTCCACCGAGTTGGTGGCGGTGAGGGTGACGTTGGTGGTGTCCAGGTTGTTCGGGTTGTCGTTGACCACGGTGGTGGTCGTACCGGTGCTCACCAGCTTCTCGTAGTTACCGCCCGTCATGCCGGTGATGCTGTTGGTCAGCGGCGCGTTGGCGGTGTAGACGTTGTTCGGCGCGGTGTAGTTGACCGAGCCGCTGGTGGCGTTGACCGCGATGGTGATCTGTTGGCCGTTGGCCAGGCTGATGACCAGCGGCGCGACGGTGACCGGCGAGGTCACGGTGGCGGTGTAGGTCACCACGCCGCCCTCGGTCACGCTCGGGGTCGCGGTCAGATTCACGGTCGAGGTGTCGATCGTATCGGTCACCGCAGTGACGGCCGGAGTCGAACTGATCGCCAGTTTCTCGAAGTCACCACCGGTGGTGCCGGTAATGGTGGCGCTGACGTTGGTCGCGTCGACATACACGCTGTTTTTCGGCGCATCGACGGTGACGAAGCCTTCGCTCTGGCCTTTGGCAATGGTGATGGTCGAGCCGTTGGACAGCGACACGGTCATCGCGGTACCGGTCGGGTTGGTCAGTTTCGCGGTGTAGGTGATCTGGCCGCCTTCCTGGACAGTACCGGTCGCAGTGAGCGAAACGCCGGTGGTGTCGAGGTTGTTCGGATTGTCGTTGATCACGGTGGTGGTCGTGCCCGCCGTCACCAGTTTTTCGTAGTTGCCGCCTGTGACGCCGGTGATGCTGTTGGTCAGCGACGAGTTGGTGTTGTAGACGTTGTTCGGCGCGGTGAAGTCCACCGAGCCGCTGGTTGCGTTGACCGCGATGGTGATCGATTGGCCGTTGGCCAGGCTGATGACCAGCGGAGCTACGGTCACTGGCGAGGTTACGGTGGCGGTGTAGGTGACGACGCCGCCTTCCACTGCACTCGGGGTAGCCGTCAGGGTCACGGTCGAGGTGTCGAGGGTATCGGTGATCGCCGTGACCGCCGGGGTCGCGTTGACATTCACCTTCTCGAAATCACCGCCGCTGACGCCGGTAATGCTGGCGCTGACGTTGGTCGCGTCGACATACACGCTGTTCTTCGGCGCATCGACGGTGACGGTGCCTTCGCTCAGGCCTTTGGCGATGGTGATGGTCGAGCCGTTGCTCAGGCTGATCGTCATCTCGCTGCCGGTCGGGTTGCTGACCTTGGCGGTGTAGGTGATCTGGCCACCTTCGTCCACCGAGTTGGTGGCGGTCAGGGTGACGTTGGTGGTGTCCAGGTTCGACGGGTTGTCGTTGACCGCAGTGGTCGTGTTGCCGATAGCAACGATCTTCTCGAAGTTGCCGCCGCTCACGTCGGTGATGCTGTTGGTCAGCGGCACGTTGGTGGCATAGACGTTGTTCGGCGCGGTGTAGTTGACCGAGCCGCTGGTGGCGTTGACCTCGATGGTGATGCTCTGGCCGTTGGCCAGGGTCACGACCAGTGGAGCCACGGTGACCGGCGAGCTGACGGTGGCGGTGTAGGTCACTACGCCGCCTTCGGTCACGCTCGGGGTCGCGGTCAGGGTCACGGTCGAGGTGTCGACGGTGTCGGTGACTGCGGTGACCGCCGGAGTCGGACTGACCGCCAGCTTCTCGAAGTCACCACCGGTGGTGCCGGTGATGGTCGCGCTGACGTTGGTGGCATCCACGTAGACGCTGTTTTTCGGCGCGTCGACGGTGACGAAGCCTTCGCTCAAGCCCTTGCCGATGGTGATGCTCGACCCGTTGCTCAGGTTGATGGTCATCTCGCTGCCGGCCGGGTTGGTCAGCTTGGCGGTATAGGTGATCTGCCCGCCTTCCTGCACGGTGCCGGTGGCGATAAGGCTGACGCCGGTGGTGTCGAGGTTGGCCGGGTTGTCGTTGATGACGGTCGATGGCGTGCCATCGGTGACCAGCTTCTCGAAGTTGCCGCCGCTCACGCCGGTGATGCTGTTGGTCAGCGCCGGGTTGGTGCCGTAGACGTTGTTCGGTGCGGTGAAGTCCACCGAACCGCTGGAAGCGTTGACCGGGATGGTAATCGACTGGCCGTTGGCCAGGCTGATGACCAGCGGAGTACCGGTGACAGGCGAGGTGACGGACGCGGTGTAGGTCACCACGCCGCCTTCCAGGGCGCTGCCGCTGGCGGTCAGGGTCACGGTCGAGGTGTCGAGCGAGTCGGTGACGGCAGTCACGGCTGCAGTCGGGCTGACCTCGAGGTGCTCGAAGTCGCCGCCGGTGGTGCCGGTGATGGTCACGCTGACGTTACCGGCGTCGACATACACGGTGTTCGCCGGGGCCGGGAAGGTCACGCTGCCTTCGGACAGGCCCTTGCCGATTGTGATCACTTCCCCGTTGCTCAGGGTGATCTTCATCTCGGTGCCGGTCGGGTTGGTCAGGCGGGCGGTGTAGATGATGTCGCCGCCTTCCTGGACGGTGCCGGTGGCGCTGAGGGTCAGGCCGGTGGTGTCCAGGCGGGCTGGGTCGTCGGTGACCACGGTGGTCGGAGCACCCGCGGTATCCAGTTTTTCGTAGTTGCCGCCGGTTACGCCGGTGATGCTGTTGGTCAGCGGGGTGTTGGTGTTCAGCACGTTGTTAGGCGCGATGAAGTCCACGGAACCGCTGGAGCTGTTGACCGGGATGGTGATCGACTGGCCGTTGGCCAGGCTGATGACCAGCGCAGTGCCGGTGACCGGAGCGGTGACGGACGCGGTGTAGGTGACGATGCCACCTTCAACAGCGCTGGCGGTCGCGGTCAGCGTAACGGTCGACGTATCGACCGAATCGGTTACCGCAGTCACGGCAGCCGTCGGGCTGACTTCGAGGTGTTCGAAGTCACCGCCAGTGGTGCCGGTAATGGTCACGCTGACATTGCCAGCATCGACATAGACGGTGTTTGCAGGTGCCGCGAAGGTAACCGAGCCTTCAGACAGACCTTTGCCGATAGTGATCACTTCCCCGTTGCTGAGGGTGATCTTCATCTCGGTGCCAGCCGGGTTGGTCAGGCGGGCGGTGTAGATAATGTCGCCGCCTTCCTGGACGGTGCCGGTCGCGCTCAACGTCAAGCCAGTGGTATCGAGGCGAGCCGGATCATCGGTCACGACGGTGGTCGGAGCACCAGCGGTGTCCAGTTTTTCGTAATTGCCGCCAGTCACGCCGGTGATGCTGTTGGTCAGCGGGGTATTGGTGTTCAACACGTTGTTCGGTGCGATGAAGTCCACCGAACCGCTGGAGCTGTTGACCGGGATGGTGATCGACTGACCATTCGCCAGGCTGATGACCAGAGGAGTGCCAGTCACAGGCGCAGTGACCGAAGCGGTGTAGGTGACGACGCCACCTTCAACAGCGCTGGCCGTAGCGGTCAGGGTCACGGTACTGGTGTCGAGCGAGTCGGTTACAGCCGTGACGGCCGCAGTCGGGCTGACTTCGAGGTGTTCGAAGTCACCACCGGTCGTGCCGGTGATGGTCACGCTGACGTTGCCAGCGTCCACATAAACGGTGTTCGCTGGGGCTGCGAAGGTCACGGAT
The DNA here is from genome assembly GCF_001941965.1 of Pseudomonas putida. Lineage (GTDB taxonomy): Bacteria > Pseudomonadota > Gammaproteobacteria > Pseudomonadales > Pseudomonadaceae > Aquipseudomonas > Aquipseudomonas putida_L. The sequence continues at coordinate 15,248 of NZ_MKZO01000043.1, forward strand.
CCTTCGGAAAGGCCCTTGCCGATAGTGATGACCTCGCCATTGCTCAGCGTGATCTTCATCTCGGTGCCGGCCGGATTGGTCAGGCGCGCGGTGTAGATGATGTCGCCGCCTTCCTGGACGGTCCCTGTCGCGGACAGGGTCAGGCCAGTAGTGTCCAGGCGAGCCGGATCGTCGTTCACGACGGTGGTCGGCGTACCGGCGGTGTCCAGTTTTTCGTAGTTGCCGCCAGTCACACCGGTGATGCTGTTGGTCAGTGGTGTGTTGGTATTCAGCACGTTGTTCGGCGCAATGAAGTCCACCGAGCCGCTGGCGCTGTTGACCGGAATGGTGATCGACTGACCGTTGGCCAGGCTGATGATCAGCGGGGTGCCGGTTACAGGGGCAGTCACGGACGCGGTGTAGGTGACGATGCCACCTTCAACAGCGCTGGCGGTCGCGGTCAGCGTAACGGTCGACGTATCGACCGAATCGGTAACAGCAGTGACGGCCGCCGTAGGGCTGACTTCGAGGTGCTCGAAGTCGCCACCAGTAGTGCCGGTGATAGTCACACTGACATTGCCAGCATCGACATAGACGGTGTTTGCAGGTGCCGCGAAGGTCACGGAGCCTTCAGACAGACCTTTGCCGATAGTGATCACTTCCCCGTTGCTGAGGGTGATCTTCATCTCGGTGCCAGCCGGATTGGTCAGGCGAGCGGTATAGACGATGTCGCCGCCTTCCTGGACGGTGCCGGTCGCGCTCAACGTCAAGCCAGTGGTATCGAGGCGAGCCGGGTCGTCGTTCACGACGGTGGTCGGGGTGCCAGCAGTGTCGAGTTTTTCGTAGTTGCCGCCGGTTACGCCGGTGATGCTGTTGGTCAGCGGCGTGTTGGTGTTGAGCACGTTGTTCGGGGCAATGAAGTCCACCGAGCCGCTGGAGCTATTGACCGGAATGGTGATCGACTGGCCGTTGGCCAGGCTGATGACCAACGGAGTACCGGTAACCGGGGAGGTTACGGACGCGGTGTAGGTGACGATGCCACCTTCAACAGCACTGGCCGTCGCGGTCAGGGTCACGGTGCTGGCGTCGACCGAATCGGTGATCGCAGTCACAGCTGCAGTCGGGCTGACTTCGAGGTGCTCGAAGTCGCCACCAGTAGTGCCGGTGATGGTGACGCTGACGTTGCCGGCATCGACGTAAACAGTGTTGGCCGGGGCCGCGAAGGTCACGGAGCCTTCGGAAAGGCCTTTGCCGATGGTGATCACTTCGCCGTTGCTCAGCGTGACCTTCATCTCGGTGCCAGCCGGATTGGTCAGGCGGGCGGTGTAGATAATGTCGCCGCCTTCCTGGACGGTGCCGGTGGCCGACAGGGTCAGGCCAGTGGTGTCCAGGCGAGCCGGGTCGTCGTTCACGACAGTGGTCGGCGTGCCGGCGGTGTCCAGTTTTTCGTAGTCGCCACCCGTGACGCCGGTGATGCTGTTGGTCAGCGGCGCGTTGGTGTTGAGTGCGTTGTTCGGAGCGATGAAGTCGACCGAGCCGCTCGAAGAGTTGACCGGAATGGTGATCGACTGACCGTTGGCCAGGCTGATGACCAATGGCGTACCGGTAACCGGAGAGGTCACGGAAGCGGTGTAGGTGACAACACCACCTTCAACGGCACTGGCGGTCGCCGTCAGCGTGACAGTCGAGGTGTCGATGCTGTCGGTGATTGCAGTCACTGCCGCAGTCGGGCTGACTTCAAGATGCTCGAAATCACCACCGGTAGTGCCGGTGATGGTGACGCTGACATTACCGGCATCGACGTAGACGGTGTTGGCCGGTGCCGCAAAGGTCACGGAGCCTTCAGACAGACCTTTCCCGATAGTGATCACTTCCCCGTTGCTCAGGGTGATCTTCATTTCGGTGCCGGCCGGGTTGGTCAGGCGGGCGGTGTAGATAATGTCGCCGCCTTCCTGAACGGTGCCTGTCGCGGACAGGGTCAGACCAGTAGTGTCCAAGCGAGCCGGATCATCGTTCACGACGGTGGTCGGAGTACCGGCGGTGTCCAGTTTTTCGTAGTTGCCGCCAGTCACACCGGTGATGCTGTTGGTCAGCGGTGTGTTGGTATTCAGCACGTTGTTCGGGGCGATGAAATCGACCGAGCCGCTCGAAGAATTGACCGGAATGGTGATCGACTGACCATTCGCCAGGCTGATGACCAGTGGGGTGCCGGTGACCGGAGCGGTGACGGACGCGGTGTAGGTCACCACGCCGCCTTCGACAGCGCTTGCGGTCGCCGTCAGCGTGACAGTCGAGGTATCGACACTGTCAGTGATGGCGGTTACGGCCGCAGTCGGGCTGACCTCCAGGTGTTCGAAGTCACCACCGGTAGTGCCGGTGATGGTCACGCTGATATTGCCGGCATCCACATAAACGGTGTCGGCAGGCGCCGCGAAGGTCACGGAACCTTCGGACAGACCTTTGCCGATGGTGATCACTTCCCCGTTACTGAGGGTGATCTTCATCTCGGTGCCGGCCGGATTGGTCAGGCGGGCGGTGTAGACGATGTCGCCGCCCTCCTGAACGGTACCGGTGGCCGACAGGGTGAGACCAGTGGTGTCCAGGCGGGCTGGATCATCGTTCACGACGGTAGTTGGAGTACCGGCGGTATCCAGTTTCTCGTAGTTGCCACCGGTAACCCCGGTAATGCTGTTGGTCAGCGGTGTGTTGGTATTCAGCACGTTGTTCGGGGCAATGAAGTCCACCGAGCCGCTGGAGCTGTTGACCGGAATGGTGATCGACTGACCGTTGGCCAGGCTGATGACCAGCGGGGTGCCGGTTACAGGGGCAGTCACGGACGCGGTGTAGGTGACAATGCCACCTTCAACAGCACTGGCCGTAGCGGTCAGGGTCACGGTGCTGGTGTCGACCGAGTCGGTGATCGCAGTCACAGCTGCAGTCGGGCTGACTTCCAGGTGTTCGAAGTCACCACCGGTAGTACCGGTGATAGTGACGCTGACATTCCCCGCATCCACGTAAACGGTGTTGGCAGGCGCTGCGAAGGTCACGCTACCTTCGGACAGACCTTTGCCGATAGTGATCACTTCCCCGTTGCTCAGGGTGATCTTCATCTCGGTGCCGGCAGGGTTGGTCAGGCGGGCGGTGTAGACGATATCGCCGCCTTCCTGGACGGTGCCGGTGGCGCTGAGGGTCAGGCCAGTGGTGTCCAGACGTGCTGGATCATCGGTCACGACGGTAGTCGGAGCACCGGCGGTATCCAGTTTCTCGTAGTTGCCACCGGTAACCCCGGTAATGCTGTTGGTCAGCGGCGTGTTGGTGTTCAGCACGTTGTTAGGCGCGATGAAGTCCACCGAACCGCTGGAGCTGTTGACCGGGATGGTGATCGACTGACCATTGGCCAGACTGATGACCAGAGGAGTGCCAGTGACCGGCGAGGTCACGGACGCGGTGTAAGTCACCACGCCGCCTTCGACAGCGCTGGCGGTCGCAGTCAGGGTCACGGTCGAGGTATCGACACTGTCGGTGATGGCGGTAACCGCAGCAGTCGGGCTGACTTCGAGGTGCTCGAAGTCGCCGCCAGTGGTGCCGGTGATGGTCACGCTGACGTTGCCGGCATCCACATAGACGGTGTTCGCCGGGGCTGCGAAGGTCACGCTGCCTTCACTCAGGCCTTTACCGATAGTGATGACCTCGCCGTTGCTCAGCGTGATCTTCATTTCGGTGCCAGCCGGGTTGGTCAGGCGGGCGGTGTAGACGATATCGCCGCCTTCCTGGACGGTGCCAGTGGCGGACAGGGTCAGGCCAGTGGTGTCCAGGCGAGCCGGATCGTCGTTCACGACGGTGGTCGGGGTGCCAGCGGTGTCGAGTTTTTCGTAGTTGCCGCCGGTTACGCCGGTGATGCTGTTGGTCAGCGGCGTGTTGGTGTTCAACACGTTGTTCGGGGCAATGAAGTCCACCGAACCGCTGGAACTGTTGACCGGGATAGTGATGCTTTGGCCGTTGGCGAGGCTGATCACCAGCGGGGTACCGGTCACAGGCGAAGTGACGGACGCGGTGTAAGTGACGACGCCACCTTCTACAGCGCTGGCAGTCGCGGTCAGGGTCACGGTGCTGGTGTCGATCGAGTCGGTGATCGCAGTCACGGCGGCAGTCGGACTGACTTCGAGGTGCTCGAAATCACCACCGGTAGTGCCGGTGATGGTGACGCTGACATTACCGGCATCGACGTAGACGGTGTTGGCCGGTGCCGCAAAGGTCACGGAGCCTTCAGACAGACCTTTTCCGATAGTGATCACTTCCCCGTTGCTCAGGGTGATCTTCATTTCGGTGCCGGCCGGGTTGGTCAGGCGGGCGGTATAGATGATGTCGCCGCCTTCCTGGACGGTACCGGTCGCGGACAAGGTCAGGCCGGTGGTGTCCAGGCGAGCCGGGTCGTCGTTCACGACGGTAGTCGGAGCACCAGCGGTGTCGAGTTTTTCGTAGTTGCCACCCGTGACGCCGGTGATGCTGTTGGTCAGTGGCGTGTTGGTGTTCAACACGTTGTTCGGCGCGATGAAATCGACCGAGCCGCTCGAAGAATTGACCGGAATGGTGATCGACTGGCCGTTGGCCAAGCTGATGACCAGCGGGGTGCCCGTGACCGGCGAGGTGACCGAAGCGGTGTAAGTGACGATGCCACCTTCAACAGCACTGGCCGTCGCGGTCAGCGTGACAGTCGAGGTGTCGATGCTGTCGGTGATGGCGGTTACGGCTGCGGTCGGGCTGACTTCGAGGTGCTCGAAGTCGCCGCCAATGGTGCCAGTGATGGTCACGCTGACGTTGCCCGCGTCGACATACACAGTGTTCGCTGGGGCGGCAAAGGTCACGGAGCCTTCGGACAGACCTTTGCCGATAGTGATGACCTCGCCGTTGCTCAGCGTGATCTTCATCTCGGTGCCAGCCGGGTTGGTCAGGCGGGCGGTGTACACGATGTCGCCGCCTTCCTGGACGGTGCCAGTGGCGCTGAGGGTCAGGCCGGTAGTGTCCAGGCGCGCTGGATCATCGGTCACGACGGTAGTCGGAGCACCGGCGGTATCCAGTTTTTCGTAGTTGCCACCGGTTACACCCGTAATGCTGTTGGTCAACGGGGTGTTGGTATTCAGCACGTTGTTAGGCGCGATGAAGTCCACCGAACCGCTGGAGCTGTTGACCGGGATGGTGATCGACTGACCGTTGGCCAGGCTGATGACCAACGGGGTGCCGGTTACAGGTGCAGTCACGGACGCCGTGTACGTCACTACGCCGCCTTCGACAGCGCTGGCGGTCGCCGTCAGCGTGACGGTCGAGGTATCGACCGAATCGGTAATGGCGGTAACCGCAGCAGTCGGGCTGACTTCCAAGTGCTCGAAATCGCCACCAGTGGTGCCGGTGATGGTGACGCTGACGTTTCCAGCATCCACATACACGGTGTTGGCAGGCGCTGCGAAGGTCACGGAACCTTCAGACAGACCTTTCCCGATGGTGATGACTTCCCCGTTGCTCAGGGTGATCTTCATCTCGGTGCCGGCAGGGTTGGTCAGACGCGCGGTATAGACGATATCGCCGCCTTCCTGGACGGTGCCAGTGGCGGACAGGGTCAGGCCGGTGGTGTCCAGGCGAGCCGGATCATCGTTCACGACGGTGGTCGGCGTGCCCGCGGTATCCAGCTTCTCGTAGTTGCCACCGGTGACACCGGTAATGCTGTTAGTCAGCGGCGTGTTGGTGTTCAACACGTTGTTCGGGGCGATGAAGTCCACCGAACCGCTCGAAGAATTGACCGGAATGGTGATCGACTGGCCGTTGGCCAGGCTGATGACCAATGGAGTACCGGTAACCGGAGAGGTCACGGAGGCCGTGTAGGTGACCACACCGCCTTCGATAGCGCTGGCAGTCGCGGTCAGCGTTACGGTGCTGGTATCGATCGAATCGGTGATCGCAGTGACGGCCGCAGTCGGGCTGACCTCCAGGTGCTCGAAATCACCGCCGGTGGTGCCGGTGATGGTCACACTGACATTGCCCGCATCGACGTAGACGGTGTTGGCCGGTGCCGCGAAGGTCACAGAACCTTCAGACAGACCTTTCCCGATAGTGATCACTTCCCCATTGCTCAGGGTGATCTTCATCTCGGTGCCGGTCGGGTTGGTCAGGCGAGCGGTGTAGATGATGTCGCCGCCTTCCTGGACGGTGCCGGTGGCGCTGAGGGTCAGGCCGGTGGTGTCCAGGCGGGCTGGGTCATCGGTGACCACGGTGGTCGGAGCACCCGCGGTATCCAGCTTCTCGTAGTTGCCGCCGGTGACGCCGGTGATGCTGTTGGTCAGCGGCGTGTTGGTGTTCAACACGTTGTTAGGCGCGATGAAGTCCACCGAGCCGCTCGAGCTGTTGACCGGAATGGTGATGCTTTGGCCGTTGGCCAGGCTGATCACCAATGGGGTGCCGGTAACCGGGGAGGTCACGGACGCGGTGTACGTCACCACGCCACCTTCTACAGCGCTGGCAGTCGCGGTCAGCGTTACGGTGCTGGTATCGATCGAGTCGGTGATCGCCGTAACGGCCGCAGTCGGGCTGACTTCCAGGTGCTCGAAATCACCGCCAGTGGTACCGGTGATGGTCACACTGATACTGCCTGCATCGACGTAGACGGTGTTGGCCGGCGCCGCGAAAGTCACGCTGCCTTCCGAAAGACCTTTGCCGATGGTGATCACTTCCCCGTTGCTGAGGGTGATCTTCATCTCGGTGCCGGCCGGGTTGGTCAGGCGCGCGGTGTAGATGATGTCGCCGCCTTCCTGGACGGTGCCAGTGGCCGACAGGGTCAGACCGGTGGTGTCGAGGCGCGCTGGATCGTCGTTCACAACGGTAGTTGGCGTGCCGGCGGTATCCAGTTTTTCGTAGTTGCCGCCGGTGACCCCGGTGATGCTGTTGGTCAGCGGGGTGTTGGTGTTCAGCACGTTGTTAGGCGCGATGAAGTCCACGGAACCGCTGGAGCTGTTTATCGGAATGGTGATCGACTGGCCGTTTGCGAGGCTGATGACCAGCGGAGTGCCGGTGACCGGCGAGGTCACGGACGCGGTGTAGGTGACCACGCCACCTTCGACAGCGCTGGCCGTCGCGGTCAGTGTGACAGTCGAAGTATCGACGCTGTCAGTGATGAGGGTCACAGCCGCACTCGGGCTGACTTCAAGGTGCTCGAAGTCACCACCGGTAGTGCCGGTGACGGTAACGCTGACACTGCCAGCGTCTACATAGACGGTGTTGGCAGGCGCCGCGAAGGTCACGGAGCCTTCCGACAGACCTTTGCCGATGGTGATCACTTCCCCGTTGCTGAGGGTGATCTTCATCTCGGTACCAGCCGGATTGGTCAGTTGGGCGGTGTAGATGATGTTGCCGCCTTCCTGGACGGTACCGGTGGCGGACAGGGTCAGGCCGGTAGTGTCCAGACGTGCAGGATCGTCGGTCACAACGGTGGTTGGAGCACCCGCGGTGTCCAGTTTCTCGTAGTTACCGCCGGTCACACCGGTGATGCTGTTAGTCAGCGGAGTGTTGGTGTTGAGCACGTTGTTCGGGGCAATGAAGTCCACCGAGCCGCTGGAGCTGTTGACCGGAATGGTGATCGACTGACCGTTGGCCAGGCTGATGACCAGCGGGGTGCCAGTGACCGGCGAAGTCACGGATGCGGTGTAAGTCACCACGCCGCCTTCGACAGCGCTGGCGGTCGCAGTCAGGGTCACGGTCGAGGTATCGACCGAATCAGTGACGGCGGTAACCGCGGCAGTCGGGCTGACTTCCAGATGCTCGAAATCACCACCGGTGGTGCCGGTGATGGTTACGCTGACGTTGCCGGCATCCACATACACGGTGTTGGCCGGGGCTGCGAAGGTAACGGAGCCTTCCGACAGACCTTTCCCGATAGTGATGACTTCCCCGTTGCTCAGGGTGATCTTCATCTCGGTACCAGCCGGATTGGTCAGGCGGGCGGTGTAGATAATGTCCCCGCCTTCCTGAACGGTGCCGGTGGCCGACAGGGTCAGGCCGGTAGTGTCCAGGCGTGCAGGATCGTCGGTGACCACGGTGGTCGGAGCACCAGCAGTATCCAGCTTCTCGTAGTTGCCACCGGTCACCCCGGTGATGCTGTTGGTCAGCGGGGTGTTGGTGTTCAGCACGTTGTTCGGCGCGATGAAATCGACCGAACCGCTCGAAGAATTGACCGGAATGGTGATCGACTGACCATTGGCCAGACTGATGACCAGAGGAGTGCCAGTGACAGGCGCAGTGACCGAAGCGGTGTAGGTAACGACGCCGCCTTCGACGGCACTGGCGGTGGCCGTCAGCGTGACAGTCGAAGTGTCGAGGCTGTCGGTCACAGCGGTAACTGCAGCAGTCGGGCTGACTTCGAGGTGTTCGAAATCACCACCGATAGTACCGGTAATAGTGACGCTGACGTTGCCAGCGTCCACATAGACAGTGTTGGCAGGCGCTGCGAAGGTCACGCTGCCTTCGGACAGACCTTTCCCGATAGTGATCACTTCCCCGTTGCTCAGGGTGATCTTCATCTCGGTGCCGGCCGGGTTGGTCAGGCGGGCGGTGTAGATGATGTCGCCGCCTTCCTGGACGGTACCGGTCGCCGACAGGGTCAGGCCAGTGGTGTCCAGGCGAGCCGGATCATCGGTCACGACAGTGGTCGGAGCACCGGCGGTATCCAGTTTCTCGTAGTTGCCACCGGTCACCCCGGTGATGCTGTTGGTCAGCGGGGTGTTGGTGTTCAGCACGTTGTTCGGCGCGATGAAATCGACCGAACCGCTCGAAGAGTTGACCGGAATGGTGATTGACTGGCCGTTTGCCAGGCTGATGACCAACGGAGTGCCGGTGACCGGCGAGGTCACGGACGCGGTGTAAGTCACCACGCCGCCTTCGACAGCACTGGCGGTCGCGGTCAGGGTCACGGTCGAGGTATCGACCGAATCAGTGACGGCAGTAACCGCAGCAGTCGGGCTGACTTCCAGATGCTCGAAATCACCACCGGTGGTGCCGGTGATGGTTACGCTGACGTTGCCGGCATCCACATACACGGTGTTGGCCGGGGCTGCGAAGGTCACGCTACCTTCGGACAGACCTTTCCCGATAGTGATCACTCCCCCGTTGCTCAGGGTGATCTTCATCTCGGTACCGGTCGGATTGCTCAGGCGCGCGGTATAGACGATGTTGCCGCCTTCCTGAACGGTGCCGGTGGCCGACAGGGTCAGGCCGGTGGTATCCAGGCGAGCCGGATCGTCATTGACCGCCGTGGTCGGCGCGCCGGCAGTGTCCAGCTTCTCGTAGTTGCCGCCCGTGACGCCGGTGATGCTGTTGATCAACGGTGCGTTGGTATTCAGCACGTTGTTCGGCGCGATGAAGTCCACCGAACCGCTGGAGCTGTTGACCGGAATGGTGATCGACTGACCATTGGCCAGGCTGATGACCAGCGGAGTACCGGTAACCGGCGAAGTGACCGTCGCGGTGTAGGTCACCACGCCACCTTCGGTCACGCTCGGGGTGGCAGTCAGGGTGACGGTCGAGGTATCGATGCTGTCGGTGATCGCGGTCACCGCCGCGGCCGGATTGACCGCCAGCTTCTCGAAGTCGCCGCCGGTGGTGCCGGTCACGGTGACGCTGACATTGCCGGCATCCACATACACGGTGTTCGTCGGCGCGGCGAAGGTCACGGTGCCCTGGGTCTGGCCCTGGGCAATGGTGATGGTTTCACCATTGCTCAGGCTGATCTTCATCTCGGTGCCGGCCGGATTGCTCAGGGTGGCGGTGTAGACGATCTGCCCGCCTTCGGTGACGGAGCCGGTGGCGCTCAGGGTCAGATTAGTGGTGTCCAGGCGCGCTGGATCATCGGTGACCGTGGTGGTGGTCGTGCCGGTGCCGGCGACCAGGCTTTCGTAGTTGCCACCGCTGACGCCAGTAATGCTGTTGCTCAGTGGCGCGTTGGTGGCGAGCACGTTGTCCGGGGCGGTGAAGTTGACCGAGCCGGAGCTCTGGCCGACCGCAATGGTGATGCTCTGGCCGTTGGCCAGGTTGACGATCACCGGGGCGCCTGTCACCGGGGCACCGACGGAGGCGGTGTAGGTCACCACGCCGCCTTCGAGCACGCTCGGGGTGGCGCTCAGGGTCACGGTGGTGGTGTCGACGCTGTCGCTGACGGTGGTCACGGCCGCGGCCGGGTTGGCCACCAGGCTCTCGAAGTTGCCGCCGCTCACGTTGGTGATGGTGGTGCTGACCGGCGTGGCGCCGTTGTACACGTCGTTCGGTGCGGTGAACTGCACGCTGCCGCTGGAGCTGCCGACCGGGATGGTGATGGTCTGGCCGGTGGACAGGGTGACCACCACCGGGGTGCCGGTCACCGGTGAGGTGACGCTGGCGGTGTAGGTGATCACACCGTTCTCGGCGACGCTCGCCGTCGCGCCGAGGCTGACGGTGGTGGTGTCGGTGGTGTCGGTGACGGTGGTCACGGCCGGCGCCGGGCTGGCCACCAGGTTCTCGAAGTTGCCGCCGCCCACGCCTGCGATGGTGGTGCTGATCGGCGCTGCGCCGTTGTACACGTCGTTCGGTGCAGTGAACTGCACGGTACCGCTGGTGCCGCCGACCGGGATGGTGATGGTCTGGCCATTGGACAGGCTGACGATGACCGGCGCGCCGGTGACCGGCGAGGTGACGCTGGCGGTGTAGGTAATCACACCGTTCTCGGCAACGCTTGGGCTGGCGCCGAGGGTGACGGTGGTGGTGTCGATGGAGTCGGTGACGGTGGTCACGGCCGGGGTCGGGTTGGCCACCAGGCTTTCGAAGTTGCCGCCGCTCACGTTGGTGATGGTGGTGCTGACCGGGTTGGCGCCGTTATAGACGTCGTTCGGCGCAGTGAACTGCACGGTGCCGCTGGTGCTGCCGACCGGAATGGTGATGCTCTGCCCGGTGGACAGAGTGACCACAACCGGCGTGCCGGTGACCGGCGAGGTGACGCTGGCGGTGTAGGTGATCACGCCACTCTCGGCCACGCTGGTGCTGGCGCCGAGGCTGACGGTGGTGGTGTCGGTGCTGTCGGTGACGGTGGTCACGGCCGGGGCCGGGCTGGCCACCAGGTTCTCGAAGTTGCCGCCGCTGACGCCCGCGATGGTGGTGCTGATCGGCGCCGCGCCGTTGTAGACGTCGTTCGGTGCAGTGAACTGCACGGTGCCGTTGGTCCCGCCGACCGGGATGGTGATGGTCTGGCCATTGGACAGGGTCACGACCACTGGTGCGCCGGTCACAGGCGAAGCGACGCTGGCGGTGTAGGTGATCACGCCGTTTTCGGCAACGCTCGGGTTGGCACCGAGGGTGACGGTGGTGGTGTCGACGGTATCGGTAACCGTGGTCACGGCCGGGGCCGGGTTGGCCACCAGGCTTTCGAAGTTGCCGCCAGCCACGTTGGTGATGGTAGTGCTGACCGGGTTGGCGCCGTTATAGACGTCGTTCGGTGCGGTGTACTGCACGCTGCCGCTGGAGCCGCCGACCGGGATGGTGATGGTCTGGCCGTTGGACAGGGTGATCACCATCGGAGTACCGGTGACTGGCGAGGTGACGCTGGCGGTGTAGGTGATCACGCCGTTTTCGGCGACGTTGCTGCTGGCGCCGAGGCTGACGGTGGTGGTGTCGGTGGAGTCGGTGACGGTGGTCACGGCCGGGGCCGGGTTGGCCTCCAGGTTCTCGTAGTTGCCGCCGGTCACGCCGGTGATGGTGGTGCTGATCGGTGCAGCGCCGTTGTAGACGTCGTTCGGTGCAGTGAATTGCACGGTGCCGCTGGTGCCGCCAACCGGAATGGTGATGGTCTGGCCATTGGACAGGGTGATCACCACCGGAGTGCCGGTGACCGGGGCGCCGACGCTGGCGGTGTAGGTGATCACGCCATTCTCGGCAACGCTGGCGTTGGCGCCCAGGTTGACGGTAGTGGTGTCGATCGAGTCGTTGATGACCGTGACGGCTGGCGTGGTGTTCGGCACCAGGTTCTCGAAGTTGCCGCCCGTTGCCCCCGTAATGGTTACGCTGGCGGTGCCGCCGTTGGCGTACACGTCATTGCCTACAGGCACCTGAACGCTGCCGCTCGCTTCGCCAGCCGCGATGGTGATGACTGCGCCATTGGACAGGGTGATGCTCACCGGCGTCTGCGCCGGGTTGTTCAGGCTGACGGTGTAAGTGATGTTGCCGCCCTCGGTTGCACTGCTGCCAGCGGTCAGGCTGGCAGTGGTGGTGTCGAGGGTATCGGTGATGGTGGTCATCGCCGGCGAGGTGCTCGGGGTAATGTTCAGGCCATCGCCGCCGGTAGCGCCGGTGATGGTGACGGAGATCTGACGGTTGTCGATGTAAACGTTGTCACTGGCGGGAATCGCGACGCTAATGCTGCCCGTCAATTGCCCGGCGGCAATGACGATGACCTGGCCGTTGGACAGGGTCACGCGGGTTTCGCCGGTCGCCGGCTGGGTCAGGGTGGCGGTATAGACCACCGAACCGCCTGCCTCGGAAACGTTTGGCGTGGCGCTCAGGGCAAGGCCGCTGTTGACCAGGGCGGTGGCCGCCTGGTTGACCGTGGTGTCGGTATCGCCGGTCAGTTCGTCAGTCAGGTCGGCAGCGAAATTAAGGCCGACCGTCTGGTAACCGATGACTGGCGCCACGGCACCGGCGACTTCTTCCAGCATCACCACGCTGTGGCCGCCACCTGGCGCACCACTGCCTTCGGACTGCGGGCCCGCAGCGGTCGCTTCGAGGTCCTGGGTCGGGTCGGCACCGGCGGCGATGGCTTCTTGCAGCTCTTCTACAGAGGGCGCGGCCTGGGCGGTGGCTTCTTCCAGGTCGGTGCTGGACGCAGGAGCGTCGGCGCTCCACTGCGTTTCGCGACCCAGGTCTATGGTACGACCGTCGGTCAGTTCGAGGGTCACGGCACCGGCCTGGCCCGTCAAAACCTGGTCGCCAGCAAACAGGCGATCGCCTTCGATCAGGACACGTTGGACCCCTTCCTGGGACACAGCGACGACTTGGCCAATAACACGCTTGACGATGGCGACAACACTGCTCATGAGACTCTCCGAACTAACCGTTCAATGTGGCTTCCATACGCGATCGGGCTGGTGTTTGCCGCTATCTGCTTGGAATGTTTCGCAAGACGCTGGTAAAAATGTTTATGTCAATTTAATGGCTTGAGCGAGAAGTTTTATTTCTTTGAGTCAAACTATTGACCCTCGCGTCGCCATCCTAAACAATCGGCCCATTAATGTCACATTGATATTTCACCAGGTGAAGAGCCCTTGATCTGTGACGGGGTTCTCACTCGGAAATTTCCGACACGCGGCATCCGTTATAGCCAGTTTTTGGCGCTTTGCCATGTTTTGCTCTGATGTGGGACACGCTGTCCCTAGGGAAGAAAAACGAAATGCGTCGCACCGTATTCACTGCCTTGCCCCTCGCTTTGTTCGCCTCCTTCAGCACTGCACAAACCTTGCCGCACGCCATGCAACAGGCGCTTGAAGCGCACCCGGAAGTCCAGGCGGGGATCAACGGTCGTCTGGCCGCCGACAAGCAGGTTCGGATCGCTCAAGGCGGCTACCTGCCCAAGGTCGATGTACTGGCCGGCTACGGCCGGGAAAACACCGACAGCCCGAGTACCCGCGTCGGCGGGGGCAACTCGCAAACCCTGAACCGTGGCGAATCCAGCCTGCGCTTGCGACAGATGGTGTTCGACGGTTTTGCGACGCCAAACGAAGTGGGGCGTCAACAAGCCACCGCCAATGCCCGGGCGTATGCCCTGCTTAACACGTCCGAGCGCACCGCCCTGGAAACCGCCAGGGTCTACATCGAAGTGTTGACGCGTCGCGACATGGTGCGCCTGGCCGAGGACAACCTGCGCAGCCACGAGCGCATCTTCGACCAGATCCAGCTACGCACCTCCCGCGGTGTCGGGCGCATGGCCGACATGGACCAGGCCGAAGCCCGCCTGGCCTCGGCGAAAAACAACCTGCTGACGGAACAAACCAACCTCGCGGACGCACAAACCAATTACCTGAGTGTCGTTGGTCAACTGCCCGATGAACTGAGCGCCCCCGCCCCTTTCATCGATCTGCTGCCCGCGACCCTGAATGAAGCCCGCCAGCAAATGGTCGAAAGCAACCCTGCCCTGCGCTCGGCGGAATCCGACATCGCCGCAGCGGACAAGCAGTACGACACGGCGAAATCACGGTTCTACCCGCGCTTCGACGCCGAGCTGGAACGCAGTGCGAACAACGACGTCGACGGCGTCAACGGGCACAACAACGAGTGGCAGGCCATGGTGCGCATGACCTTCAACCTGTACGACGGCGGCAGCGACAAGGCCGACCTGGAGTCCAAGGCCTATCAGGCCAGCCAGGCCCTGGATATTCGCAACAATGCCTTGCGTCAGCTCAACGAGGAGTTAGGCTTGGCGTGGAATGCTATGCAGAACGCCGATGCGCAGGTACCGATCGCCCAGCAATATGTCGATCACAGCACCAAGGTACGCTCGGCCTACCAGAGCCAGTTCAGCCTGGGCGAGCGCTCGCTGCTCGACCTGCTCGACAGCGAGAACGAACTGTTCACTGCCCAGCGGCGCCTGGCCGAAGTGAAGAGCGTGCAGCTGTTTACTCAGTACCGGATCAAGGCGACCATTGGTCAACTGCTCAAGAGCCAGGGTGTCGTGGCACCGATGGCCACGGTCGTACAGAACGAGCTCAAGCCGAGGGTGAACCTGCCCGGGCTGAACTGATAGCCAAATAGTCCTTCAAGCCAGCAAGGAAGTCCGCGTGGATTCATTTGTCAGCAGAAACCTCACCCATGACCCGCGAAGCCTGCACGATGACCCGCTGCTGGACAGCCTGCTGTCGCTTTGCGTGTTGCACCAGAAACCGGCCAGCCGCGCCATGCTCACCACCGGCCTGCCGCTGCCGGCCCAGCGCCTGAGCCCCGAGCTGCTGTCACGGGCGGCGGCGCGGGCGGGGCTGCAGGGGCGCCTGTTGCAGCGCAAGCTGGAGCACATCCCCTCGATCGCCATGCCCACCATGCTCCTGCTCAAGGGTGGGCGCAGCACGGTGCTGCTGGGTTGGGAGAATGACAACACTGCGCGCCTGCTGCTCAGCGAGAGCGATGGCGGCGAGGTGCATGTCAGCCGCGAGGCGCTGGAAGCGGACTACACCGGGCGGGTGTTCTTCGCCCAGCCGCAGCACAAGTTCGACGTCAACCACGGCAACCTGATCCCGCGGGCCCGTTCCTGGTTCCGCGATACCCTCAAGCGTTCGCGCTGGCTGTATGCCGACGCCATCGCCGCCAGCCTGATCATCAACGTCATCGCCATGGCCGCGCCGCTGTTCGTGATGAACGTCTACGACCGCGTGGTGCCGAACCAGGCCACCTCGACCCTGTGGGTGCTGGCCATTGGCATCACCGGGGCCTATGTCTTCGACCTGATCCTCAAGGGCTTGCGCAGCCTTTGCCTCGATCTGGCGGGGAAAAAGACCGACCTGATCATTTCCGCCACGCTGTTCGAGCGCATCGTCGGCATGTCGATGAAGTACCGCCCGGCGCGGGTCGGCAGCTTTGCCCAGAACATCCATGAGTTCCAGGGCCTGCGCGACTTCCTTGCCTCGCTGACCCTGGCCAGCCTGATCGACCTGCCGTTCACCCTGCTGATCCTGATGGTGATCGGTATCATCGGCGGGCACCTGGTGTGGATTCCGGTGGTGGCCTTCCCGCTGGCCCTGGGTATCGGCTATGCCTTGCAGAAACCGCTGACCGCGACCCTCGAACGGACCATGGCCCTGGCCTCCGAGCGCCAGTCGAGCCTGATCGAAACCCTCGCCGGCCTCGACGCGGTCAAGGTCAACAACGCCGAAAGCGAACGCCAGTACATGTGGGAGCAGACCATCGGCACCCTCAGCCGCCTGGAACTGCGGGTCAAGGTGCTTTCCGGCCTGGCGATGAACATCACCTTGCTGATCCAGCAGATGGCCGGCGTTACCCTGATCTGCTTTGGCGTGTACCAGATCATGGCCGGCAACCTCAGCATGGGCGGCCTGATCGCCTGCTACATGCTCAGCGGCCGCGCCCTCGCGCCACTGGGCCAACTGGCCGGCCTGCTGACCCGCTACCAGCAGGCCAAGGTGACCATGGTCTCCACCGACCAGATGATGGAGCTGCCGCAGGAGCGCAACTTCGAGGAGCGTCCGCTGAGCCGCCGCGTGTTGCAGGGTGCCGTGGAATTCCGTGGTGTCGACTTCACCTACCCGAACCAGCAGAACCCGGCATTGAAGAACATCAGCCTGGCCATCCGTCCCGGCGAGAAGGTCGGCATCATCGGCCGCAGCGGCTCGGGCAAGAGCTCCCTGGCCAAGCTGATCGTGGGCCTGTACGAGGCCGACGCCGGTTCGCTGCTGATCGATGGCGTGGACATTCGCCAGATCGACGTCAGCGAACTGCGCCACAACCTCGGCTATGTGCCCCAGGATATCCAGCTGCTGGCCGGCACTCTGCGTGACAACCTGGTCAGCGGCGCCCGTTACGTCGAGGACGAAATGGTCCTGCAGGCCGCCGAGCTGGCGGGTGTCCACGAATTTGCCCGCCTGCACCCGCAAGGTTATGAACTGCAGGTCGGCGAACGTGGCCAGAACCTGTCCGGCGGCCAGCGGCAGAACGTCGCCCTGGCCCGCGCGCTGTTGCTCAACCCGCAGATCCTCCTGCTCGACGAGCCCACCGCGGCCATGGACAACACCGGTGAAGAGCGCCTCAAGCAGCGCTTGCAGGCGGTGATCGAGAACAAGACCGTGTTGCTGGTGACCCACCGTGCCTCGTTGCTGACCCTGGTCGACCGCCTGATCGTGGTCGATCGCGGCCAGATCGTTGCCGATGGCCCTAAAGCTGCTGTCATGGATGCACTGAAGAAGGGGCAGATCAGTGTTGCTTAAGTCTGGAGTGGGACGCTTCAAGGACACCCTGCGCGGCTATTTCAAGGGTTCGCAATCCTTCGGCGGCGAGCCGCTGCCGGAGGTCAACAAGGCGCTGGTGGAAGACGCCCCGCGCATCGTGCGGCTGACCATCTGGGGCATCATCTGCTTCTTCCTGTTCCTGGTGCTCTGGGCCAACTTCGCGGTACTCGACGAAGTTACCCGGGGCGACGGCAAGGCGATTCCGTCGTCCAAGCTGCAGAAGATCCAGAACCTGGAGGGCGGTATCGTCTCCGAGATCTTCGCCCGTGAAGGTGAAGTGGTCGAAGCCGGCGCGCCGCTGCTGCGCCTGGATGCCACCCGCTTCGTCTCCAACGTTGGCGAAACCGAGGCCGACCGCGTGGGCCTGGCCCTGCGGGTCGAACGCCTGAGTGCCGAGGTCGAGGACCGGCCGCTGAACATCGACGCCGAGTTGCGCAAGGCGGCACCGAGCCAGGCGGCCAACGAAGAATCCCTGTACAACAGCCGTCGTCAGCAGTTGCAGGATGAAATCGGCGGTCTCCAGGAGCAACTGGTACAGCGGCAGCAGGAACTACGCGAGTTCGGCTCCAAGCAGGCCCAGTACCGCAACAGCCTGAACCTGCTGCGTCAGGAAATCGGCATGTCGGAGCCGTTGGTAGCACAGGGTGCGGTGTCCCCGGTGGAAGTGCTGCGCCTCAAGCGTGCCGAAGTGGAAAACCGTGGCCAGCTCGACGCCACCACCCTGGCGATCCCGCGGGCGGAGTCGGCGGTCAAGGAAGTCGAGCGCAAGATCGACGAGACTCGCGGCAAGTTCCGCAGCGATGCCCTGACCCAGCTCAACGAAGCCCGTACCGACCTGAACAAGACCGAAGCCACAGGCAAGGCTCTGGAAGACCGGGTCAGCCGGACCCTGGTCACCTCGCCGGTGCGGGGGATCGTCAAGCAGGTGCTGGTCAACACCATTGGTGGCGTGATCCAGCCGGGCAGCGACCTGGTAGAGATCGTCCCACTGGACGACACCTTGCTGGTGGAAGCGCGGATCCGGCCGCAGGACATTGCCTTCCTGCACCCGGGCCAGGAAGCCATGGTCAAGTTCACGGCGTATGACTTCACCATCTATGGCGGGCTCAAGGCCAAGCTGGAGCAGATCGGTGCGGACACCATCACCGATGAGGAGGGCAACACCTTCTACCTGATCAAGCTGCGTACCGAGCGCAGTCACCTGGGGACTGACGAGAAACCGCTGCTGATCATCCCGGGGATGGTGGCGTCGGTGGATATCATCACCGGCAAGAAGAGCGTGCTGAGCTACCTGCTCAAACCGATCATCCGCGCCCGGGCCGAGGCCTTGCGCGAACGTTGAGGGCCTCATCGCTGGCAAGCCAGCTCCCACAGGTCCAGCGGCGCACTCGGTCCCTGTGGGAGCTGGCTTGCCAGCGATAGGGCCCTCACAGGCACCACAACACTTGGAGATATGAAAAAGCCCGCCGCCACATCACTGTGGCGGCGGGCTTTTCACATCCGGGCCGGAGCCGGCTCGGTCAGAGGAAGGTGACCTGGCCGCCTTCCAGCGATTTCACCCGGGCCAGCGATTCAACGCGATAACCCTGGCTGTCCAGCTCGGCACGGCCGCCCTGGAACGACTTCTCGATGACGATACCCAAACCGGCAACGGTGGCACCGGCCTGCTTGATGATCGAGATCAGCGCCTGGGACGCCTTGCCGTTGGCCAGGAAGTCGTCGATCACCAGCACGCGGTCGCTGCTGTTCAGGTGACGCGGCGAGATGGCCACGGTGTTCTCGGTCTGCTTGGTGAAGGAATACACCGACGCGGTCAGCAGGTTTTCCGTCAGGGTCAGGGACTGGTGCTTGCGCGCGAAAATCACCGGAACGCCCAGCTTCAGGCCGGTCATCACCGCCGGGGCGATGCCCGAGGCTTCGATGGTGACGATCTTGGTCACGCCGGAATCGGCGAACAGACGGGCGAATTCGTCGCCGATCAGGGCCATCAGCGCCGGGTCGATCTGGTGGTTGAGAAACGCATCGACTTTCAGGACCTGATCGGAAAGCACGATGCCTTCTTCGCGAATCTTCTGGTGCAGTGCTTCCACGGGTGTTTCCTCGGATGTAAGCAAAAGGCCCCGGCATGGGCCAGGGCGATTGAAGGGGTTGATTATCTACCGTTTGAGCATGGCGCGGATATCGGCAAGTGCCGTATTGCCGCGTGCCGCCTTGACCTCTACCGGTGCGTCGTCCAGGCCTTCCCAGGCCAGATCGTCGTCGGGCAGCTCATCCAGGAAGCGGCTCGGCGAACAATCGATGATCTCGCCGTACTGCTTGCGCTTGGCGGCGAAGGTGAAGGCCAGGGTCTGGCGCGCACGGGTAATGCCGACATACGCCAGGCGGCGCTCTTCCTCGATGGTGTCGGCTTCGATGCTGGAGCGGTGCGGAAGGATCTCCTCCTCCATGCCCATGATGAACACGTAGGGGAATTCCAGGCCCTTGGAGGCATGCAGGGTCATCATCTGCACGCCCTCGGCGCCGTCTTCCTCTTCCTGCTGGCGCTCCAGCATATCGCGCAGCACCAGCTTGCCGATGGCGTCCTCGATGGTCATGTCGCCGTCCTCGTCCTTCTCCAGCGTGCTTTTCAGCGCGTCGATGAGGAACCAGACGTTGCCCATGCGGAAGTCCGCGGCCTTGTCGCTGGAGCTGTTGCTGCGAATCCAGTTTTCGTAATCGATGTCCATCACCATGCTGCGCAGCGCGGCGATCGGATCTTCCAGGGCCACCTGCTCGCGAACCTTGTCCATCCAGGTCTTGAAGCGGTGCAGGCGGTCGGTGAAGCGGCTGTCCAGATGCTCGCGCAGGCCCAGCTCCTCGCTGGCGGCGTACATCGAGATCTTGCGCTCGGTGGCGTAGTTGCCGAGCTTTTCCAGGGTGGTCGAGCCGATTTCCCGACGCGGTACGTTGATCACCCGCAGGTAGGCGTTGTCGTCGTCCGGGTTCACCAGCAGGCGGAAGTAGGCCATCAGGTCCTTCACTTCCTGGCGGCCGAAGAAGCTGTTGCCGCCGGACAGGCGATACGGCACCTGGTGGTGCTGCAATTTCAGCTCGATCAGCTTGGCCTGGTAGTTGCCGCGATAGAGGATGGCGAAATCGCTGTAGGGCCGGTCGGTGCGCAGGTGCAGGCTGAGGATCTCCATGGCCACCCGCTCGGCCTCGGCTTCCTCGTTCTTGCAGCGGATCACGCGGATCTCGTCGCCGTGGCCCATTTCGCTCCACAACTGCTTCTCGAAGGCATGCGGGTTGTTCGAGATCAGCACGTTGGCGCAGCGCAGGATGCGGCTGGTGGAGCGGTAGTTCTGCTCCAGCATCACCACCTTCAACGACGGGTAGTCGTCTTTGAGCAGCATCAGGTTTTCCGGACGCGCGCCACGCCAGGCGTAGATCGACTGGTCGTCATCGCCGACCACGGTGAACTGGTTGCGCGTGCCGATCAGCATCTTCACCAGCAGGTACTGGCTGGCGTTGGTGTCCTGGTATTCGTCCACCAACAGGTAGCGCACGCGGTTCTGCCACTTTTCCAGGATGTCCGGGTTGTCCTCGAACAGCTTCACCGGCAGCAGGATCAGGTCGTCGAAGTCCACCGCGTTGAACGCCTTGAGCGTGCGCTGGTAGTGGGAATAGACGATGGCGGCGGTCTGCTCCTTGGGGTTGCGTGCCTTTTCCAGGGCCTCGGGGGGCAGGATCAGGTCGTTCTTCCAGGCGCCGATCATGTTCTTGATCTCGTCGACGCCGTCGTCCCCGGAGTATTCCTTCTGCATGATGTCGGTCATCAGCGCTTTCACGTCGGTCTCGTCGAAGATCGAGAAACCGGGCTTGTAGCCCAGGCGCACGTGTTCCTTGCGGATGATGTTGAGACCGAGGTTGTGGAAGGTGGACACCGTCAGGCCGCGGCCTTCGCCCTTGCGCAGCAGGGTGCCGACCCGCTCCTTCATCTCCCGCGCGGCCTTGTTGGTGAAGGTCATGGCCACGATGTACTGGGCGCGGATCCCGCAGTTCTGGATCAGGTGGGCGATCTTGCGGGTGATCACGCTGGTCTTGCCGGAGCCTGCGCCGGCGAGTACCAGGAGCGGGCCGCCGACGTAGTTCACGGCTTCTTGCTGCCGGGGATTGAGTCGGGACATGACGGAAACCGGGGGTGGCTGAAAAATAGCCGCGCAGTTTAACAGGGCTTCGCCGTCATGGCGCGACCGTCTGACAGTGTGACGCAGCACAATATCTAAATTTGCCGGCTCTGCTACTTTCCATCAGGATGCACCCCCGTCTGGATGGATTTCCCCGGGGCAGGGCGGTTGATCAAAGTGAAAATCATTTACATTGGCGTCGTTGTCGCCAATGATTCGCCCGTTACCCTGTCTGCGTCCGCGTACTGCTAACTAAGGAGAGAGCTTGTCTACGCCTGCCGAACCGTTGCGTTTGCTCCTGCTGGCTGAAGAGTCCGAGTGGGCGGTTGCCCTCGGCGAGTCTCTGTTGCCGCTGGCGGGCACTGCGGTATTGCTGACGGCGCCGACCTGGGAGTCGGTGGACAGCCTGTTCGCCCGCGACCGTAACGCGGTGGTCCTGACCACACCGGGCCGCCAGCCGGCGCCGGGGCGTTGCGACCTGCCCATGGTGCTGCTGCTCGACGCCGAGCCGGCCAAGGCGCCGCCGGGCGTCAGCGACTGGCTGGTGCGCGGCCAACTGGGCAGCGACACCCTGCGCCGCTGCCTGCGCCACGTGCGCGAGCGCGGTGTGCTGGAAGCCACCCTGCAGCGCCTGGCCGAGGAAGATCCGCTCACCGGCATCGCCAACCGCCAGGGCTTCCAGACCCTGCTGACCGCGCGCCTGGCCGAGAACGAAGGCCGCGGCGTTGCCCTCGGCCACCTCGACCTCGACAACTTCCGCCATGCCAACGACGCCCTTGGTCACCAGGGTGGCGACCGCCTGATCCTGCAGGTGGTCGGCCGGCTCAAGAGCCAGCTGGAAGCCGGGGACCGCGTGGCGCGGCTGGGCAGCGACGAGTTCGCCCTGCTGATCGACACCCGCCGCGAACCGCAGCGCGCCGAGCGCGTGGCCGAGCGGATCGTCGAAGCCCTGGCCGAACCCTACTGGATCGACGGCGAAAGCCTGCTGGTCGGGTGCAGCCTGGGTGTCGCCCATGCCCGTGCCCAGGCCGGTGCCGACCCGCTGATGTGGCACGCGCATATCGCCATGCAGCAGGCCAAGGGCGTGCACGGCTGCACCTATCACATCTTCGACGAGCGGATTAACCGCAACGCCCGCAGCCTGGCCGACCTCGAAGGCGAGCTGCGCCGCGCCCTGCGCCGCGACGAACTGGAACTGCACTACCAGCCGCGCCTGGACCTGGAAGAGGGCCGTATCGTCGGCCTCGAAGCCCTGGTGCGCTGGCGCCATGCCGAACGCGGCCTGCTGCCGCCCAGCGAGTTCGTGCCGCTGGCCGAGCAGAGCGGGCTGATCGTGCCCCTGGGTTACTGGGTGATCTCCCGGGCCTTGCGCGACATGCAGATTCTCCGGGAGCGCGGCCTGGCGCCGTTGCACATGGCGGTAAACCTGTCGTTCCGCCAGTTCCAGGACAGCCAGTTACTGGCGACCCTCAGCCGCTTGATCGTCCAGCATGGTGTCGATGCCCGCTGGCTGGAGTTCGAACTGACCGAAACGGCGGTGATGCGCCGCAACGACCTGGTCAAGCAGACCATGGACGCCCTCGGGCGCCTGGGCGTGCGTTTCTCGCTGGATGACTTTGGTACCGGCTTCTCGTCCTTCGTCCACCTCAACAGCCTGCCGATCACCTTGCTCAAGGTCGACCGCAGCTTTGTCGGCGGCATGGAAACGCGGGAAGAGAACCGCAAGCTGGTGCACGCGATGATCAACCTGGCGCACAACCTTCATCTGGAAGTGGTGGCGGAAGGGGTGGAGACCGAGGAGCAACTGGACCTGTTGCGCAGCTTTGGCTGTGACCAGATCCAGGGCTTCCTTATCAGCAAGCCGCTGGCGATCGAGCCGCTGGTGGAGTTCCTGCTGCTGAATGCCTCGCAAAGGCCGGTTGCTTTGTAAACCTCCCGGGCCTCATCGCTGGCAAGCCAGCTCCCACAGGGACCGGGTGCACCGCTGGACCTGTGGGAGCTGGCTTGCCAGCGATAGGGCCCTAAAGAACAAAGCACATCTCAGGACCGAACCGGCACCCCCAGTCCAACCCCACCAATCATCCGCTTCATCCGCCACTCGAACGCCAGCGTCAGCCCCACCGCCGCAAACGCCAGCCCCAACGCCAGCCCCCACCACACGCCGAC
>NZ_MKZO01000044.1 GCF_001941965.1 Pseudomonas putida
GTCAGCAACAATGGGGGGAGGGCGTGGCGCAAGGCGGGTTTGGGCATGTTGGCTTCCTGCTTTTTGGTTTTTTCCTCCCTGAGTGGGGTCGGTCAGTGGGTTCTCTAGTGCATCTGAAGGCCAATCGCTGGCAAGCCAGCTCCCACAGGTCCAGCGGTGCACGCGATCCTTGTGGGAGCTGGCTTGCCAGCGATGAGGCCCTCACTGTTTGTAATCATCTCCTTCCCGATCCAGTTGCCGGATCAACGCATCCCAATGCCGCTGGATCCCCGGGCTGTTGCCGTCGATAAACGCCGCCGTCTGCTGCCTGACCTTCTCGATCGCCGCCTCCGGCGCGAACAGCAGGTCCGCATTCCCGCCGGCCTGCGCTGCGATCTGGATATTGCAGGCCCGCTCCAGCCCGTGCAGTTCACGGAACGCATGCTCGACGCTGATCCCGCCCGTCAGCAGCCCATGGTTGCGCAGGATCAGGATATTGCTCTCGCCCAGGTGGGCCACCAGCCGCTCCTGCTCGTCCAGGTCCAGGGCCACGCCCTCATAGGTGTGGTACGCCACCCGGCTGTAGTAGGCCAGCGCATGCTGGGACAGCGGCAGCAGGCCGTCACGCTGCGCCGACACCGCCGCGCCATCGCGGGTATGGGTATGCAGCACCGCCTTGAGGTCCGGGCGGGCGCGGTGGATGGCGCTGTGGATCACATAGCCGGCCTGGTTGATGCCCAGGTCCAGCGGGTCATCGATGAGGGTCCCGTTGACATCCACCTTGACCAGGTTGGACGCGGTGATTTCATCGAACAGCAAGCCAAAGGCATTGATCAGGAAATGCTCCTCCGGCCCCGGCACCCGCGCCGAGAAGTGCGTGTAGATATGGTCGGTCCAGCGAAACAGCGCGGCCAGCCGATAGGCGGCGGCGAGCTTGACGCGCACCTCCCATTCCTCGGCGCTGACCCGCTGGCGCACGCTGTCGAGATCGGATTTGACGGATAGAACGGCAGTCATTGCAGTACTCCTGGGGATTCGCGTGAAAGGTCAGTAGCCGCGCTGGTGATCGACCAGGTTGCGCAGCGGCTGGCCCTGGTGATAGCGGCGGAAGTTCTCGACGAAATCCACGGCGAAGCCGCGAATCCCGTCGGTGGAAAGGGCGCAGGTGTGCGGCGAGATGAACACCCGCGGGTCGCTGTACAACGGGTGACCGGCCGGCAGCGGCTCGGGTTCGGTGACATCCAGGGTGGCCCGACCGATGCGTCCGGCGTCCAGTGCTTCGAGCAGCGCCTGCTGATCGAGCAGGCCGCCCCGGGCGATATTGATCAGGTGCAGGCCGGGCTTGGCATGCGCCAGCGCTTCGCGGCCGATGATCCCGCGGGTCTGGGCGGTCAGCGGCGCGGCGAGGACCAGGTGGTCGGACTCGGCGAACAGCTGGTGGATATCCGCCACGGCCTCCACCGGTACCCCGGCGTCGAGCGGCTGGCCCGGACGGCCCAGGGCGATGACCCGCAGCCCCAGCGCCGCGGCCTTGGCCGCCAGGCTTTTGCCGATGCTGCCGAGGCCAAGAATGCCCAGGGTCTTGCCTCGCACTGGCTGCAGCGAGCTGAAGCGCCAGTCATCATCCTTGACCCAGATATCCGGCAACTGCTTGGCCGCCGAGAAGATCGCCGCGAGGGCGAACTCGGCCACCTGCTCGGCATTGCTGCCTTTGCCGCTGGTCACCGGCGGGCCCTGGAACAACCAGTCCGGGTAGAAGTCGATGCCGGACGACACCAGTTGCACCCAGCGCAGCGACCAGGGCCAGCCCCGCGGTGCTTCGTCGACCCGGCGCCCGCGCACGTTGACCGGGCGCAGGATCACCACGTCGGCGCGTTCGGCATTGAACTGCTCCGGGCTCAGGTCCAGGACCCGGTGCCCCGGCAGTTGCTGGCGGATGAATTCGTTGGCCTGCGCATCCAGCTGGCTAGCGATCACGCTGACGGTGCTCATGGGGCGACTCCTGCGTCGAGGGCGGCGCGACCGGTGCCATGGAACACCACGTCGTCCTGCGGGGTATGGATGCGACTGCACAGCACGTCGCGGTAATGCCGTTCCAGCGGGTTGTGCCGCGACAGCCCGGGGTTGCCGGTGGCCTCGATGGCCAGTTCCACCGCCTGGATCGCGTTCTGCGTTACCAGTTGCTTGAGCTGTCCGGCGTTCTGCGCCGGGACCAGGCCGGCGGCGGCGGAATCGAGCAGGTTGCGGTTGGCGAAGAGCAGGGTGTCGATGCGCCCGACCCGCTCCTGGAAGCGCGGCAGGCTGGCCAGCGGCTGGCCGAGGTTGGACGGGGTTCGTTCGCGCAGGAAGGTCACCAGCCAGTCACGGGCGGCCTGGGCCACCGCGTCGTAGATGCTCGACAGCAGCACTGCCATCCATACCAGGCTTTCGCCGTCCAGTTCCGGGCGCGGCGCGCTGGCCGGGCTGACCGAGACGGCGTGGTCCAGGGGCAGCAGCACGTCGTCGAACTCGACCCGGTGGCTGCAGGTGGCGCGCATACCGAGGTGATCCCATTCATCGACGATGCGGATGCCGGGGCTGTCCCTGTGCACCAGGAAGCCGCCCACCAGCGGGTCGGCGTCGTCGCTGCGGCCCCACACCAGGTACCACTCCAGGCCATGGCTGCCGGTGGAGTAGAGCTTGGTCCCGGACAGCCGCCAGCCTTCGGCGGTACGCCGGGCAACGGTTGCCGGCAGGCCGCCACGGGCCGGTGTGCCGAGCTCGGGCTCGACGCGGAAGGCATTGATCAGCGCGCCGTGCTCCACCGCCTCGCGGGCCAGGCGTTCACGCAGATGGGCCGGCCAGCGCTGGTCGTCCTGCAGGCGGAAATGCTGGAGGTACTGCATCACCAGGATCAGTGCGGTGGACGGCTCGCCCTTGGCCACCGCGGCGATCACCTTGCGCGCCGTCGGCAGGTCGGCGCCGCCGCCACCGAGGCTTTTCGGCACGGTCAGGCCGAGCAGGCCATGGCGCTGGAGCAGGGCGAAGTTGGCGGCGGGAAACGCGCCGCTGCGGTCGAAGCCCGCGGCACTGGCAGCCAGCTCGCGGGTGATGATCGCAAGGACCGGGTCTAAGGCGTCCTCGGGCGGCGTCGCCCGGTGCAGCGGAACGGTGTTGGCGGAAGACTGGCTCATCAGGCACTCATTTGCATAAGACGGCAGGGCTTATGACCGTATGTGCGGTGAGTGCCTATGTAAAATTCTTTATGGTTCTAAGCTAATCACGGAAATGAAAAATTGTTCGCATATTAGGTTATGACCAAAATGCATTTCACTGATTATGCGCGACTCGCTACAGTCGGCTCACATTCCGCGTCGCATAGCGGATGGAACCCGGAACCTGACAACAGGCTGAGATCCAGCCTCAAGGAGCGTCGCGATGATCCCCCTTACCCGAATCCTGGCCCTTGGAGCCGCCTTGCTGCTGGCCAGCCCGGCCTTCGCCGCCGAGCGTGTCGAACTGCGCATCGGCGACCAGAAGGGCAATATGCGCGCCCAGCTGGAAGCCGCCGATGGCCTGAAAGACCTGGCCTATGACATCCGCTGGGCCGAATTCCCCGCCGCCGCACCCCTGGCCGAAGCGCTGA
The DNA here is from genome assembly GCF_001941965.1 of Pseudomonas putida. Taxonomy (GTDB): domain Bacteria; phylum Pseudomonadota; class Gammaproteobacteria; order Pseudomonadales; family Pseudomonadaceae; genus Aquipseudomonas; species Aquipseudomonas putida_L. The sequence goes on from NZ_MKZO01000044.1 coordinate 3,605, forward strand.
ATGCCGGGGCCATCGATGCCGGGATCATCGGCGATGCACCGCTGCTGTTCGCCCTGGCGTCGGGCGCGCAGGTCAAGGCGATTGCCGTGGACAAGTCCGATGCCTATGGCACGGCAGTGCTGGTCAGGCCGGACTCGCCGTTCAAGAGCGCCGCGGACCTCAAGGGCAAGCGCATCGCCACCGGGCGCGGTTCCATCGGTCACTACATTGCCCTGAAGGCCCTGGTCAGCGCCGGCCTCAGCGAGAAGGACGTGGAATTCCGCTTCCTCGGCCCGGTGGACGCCAAGGTCGCCCTGGCCAATGGCTCGGTGGACGCCTGGGCCACCTGGGAACCCTACACCGCGTTGTCCGAACTGAGCGGGCAGGGCCGGGTGCTGGTCAATGGCCGTGGTCTGTCCAGCGGCAACAGCTTCCTCGCCGCCACCGACAAGGCCCTGGCCGATCCGGCCCGGCGCGAGGCCCTGCAGGATTACCTGACGCGCCTGGCCAAGGCCCAAGACTGGGCCAACCGCAACCTCGACAGCTATTCGAAGACCCTGGCGCAGATCATCGGCTTCCCGGTGGACGCCGCGGGCCTGCAGTTCGAGCGCCGGCAACTGCGCTGGCAGGCCGTGGATGCGCAGACCATCGCCGAGCAACAGGACACCGCTGATTTCTACCAGGCCCACGGCCTGATCGCCGGGCGCCTCGACGTGGCGCCGACCTTCGCCAGCGGCTTTGTCCTGCCGGCCACCGTACAACTGACCAAGACCCCCTGATTGCGGAGCTTCGCGCATATGATTCCTTTCAAACGCATCTATCAACTGGCCGCCGCCGTGGTGCTGGGCGCCAGCCTCGCCGGCACCGCCAGCGCCGAAACCCTGCGTATCGGCTACCAGAAATCCTCGACCCTGCTGACCCTGCTCAAGGCCCAGGGCAACCTGGAGAAAGACCTCAAGGCCCAGGGCATCGACGTCACCTGGCACGAATTCGCCAGTGGCCTGCCGCTGCTGGAGGCGCTGAACCTGGGCAATGTCGATGTCTCCGCCGATGTCGCCGACACCGTCCCGGTATTCGCCCAGGCGGCCGGTGCCAAGCTGGTTTATTTCGCCCGCGAAAACCCGTCGCCCCTGGCCCAGGCCATCCTGGTGCCGGCGGACTCGCCGCTGAAGACCCTCGCCGACCTCAAGGGCAAGAAGATCGCCGTGACCAAGGCAGCCGGCAGCCATTACCTGCTGATCCAGGCCCTGGCCAAGGCCGGATTGAACTTCAACGACATCCAGCCGGCCTACCTGATTCCGGCGGATGGCCGCGCTGCCTTCGAGAACCGCAAGGTGGACGCCTGGGTGACCTGGGATCCCTTCGTCGCCAGCGCCCAGCGCCAGCAGCATGCGCGGGTGTTGAGCGATGGCCAGGGCCTGTCGAACTACCAGCGCTACTACCTGGCCTCCAGCGATTACGCCAAGGCTCACCCACAGGTACTGAACACCCTGTTCACTGCCCTGAGCGGCGCCGGCAAGTGGATCAAGGCCCATCCGACCGATGCGGCCAAGGTGCTCGGACCACTCTGGGGCAACCTCGATGTCGCAACGGTCGAGCAAGCCAATGGCAGACGCAGTTATGATGTGCAGCCGGTACAGGCTGATAACCTCGCCGAACAGCAGCAGATCGCCGATGTGTTCTTTGCCCAGGGCCTGCTGCCGCGCAAGATCGACGCCAGCGCCGTGGAGCTGTTCAAGCCCGTCGCGCGCTGAGGCGGTCACCGAATACAGGCCGCTGGCGCCTTTCGGGGTGCCAGCGGCCTTCGCCGTTTCGAAAAAGGAGTGCTTCATGGAAAAGCGTCAACTCGGCAACAGCGGAATCCAGGTCAGCGCCATCGCCCTCGGCACCATGACCTGGGGCGAGCAGAACAACGAGGCCGAGGCCTTCGAGCAGCTCCAGGTGGCCCGTGAGGCCGGCGTCAACTTCATCGACACCGCCGAGATGTACCCGGTGCCGCCGATCGCGAAGACCTACGGCGAGACCGAGCGCATCATCGGCAACTACTTCGCCCGCTTCGGCGGCCGCGAGCACTGGGTGCTGGCGAGCAAGGTGGCCGGTCCGCACCGTATCGACCATATCCGCAACGGTGATGCACGGCTGAACCGGGCCAATATCACCGCAGCCCTGGAAGACAGCCTCAAGCGCCTGAAGACCGACTACCTCGACCTCTACCAATTGCACTGGCCGGATCGCCAGAGCAACTTCTTCGGTCAGCTGGGTTATGTGCACGACGCCACCGATGAGCCCACCGCCATCGAGGACACCCTCGAGGTGCTGGACGACCTGGTCAAGGCCGGCAAGATCCGTCACATCGGCCTGTCCAACGAAACCCCGTGGGGCGTGCACCGTTTCCTGCACCTGGCCGAGACCCGTGGCTGGCCGCGGGCGGTGTCGATCCAGAACCCCTACAGCCTGCTGAACCGCAGCTACGAGGTGGGCCTGGCGGAGATGTCGATTCGCGAGAAAGTGGGGCTGCTGGCGTATTCGCCGCTGGCGTTTGGCGTGCTCTCGGGCAAATACCTGAATGGTGCGCAGCCGCCGAAGGGGCGCCTGGCCCTGTTCGACCGTTTCCAGCGCTACAACAATCCGCAGGTAGAGAAGGCCACTCAAGGCTACGTCGCCCTGGCCCGTGCCCATGGCGTGGACCCGGCGCAACTGGCGCTGGCCTATGTCACCAGCCGGCCGTTCGTGACCAGCAACATCATCGGCGCAACTAACCTGGAGCAGTTGCACAGCAACCTGGCCAGCGTCGAGGTGAAGCTGACCGAGGAGCTGTTGCAAGGGATCGAGGCGATCCATGTGCAGCAGCCGAATCCGGCGCCTTGAGACGGGTCTGAGGGTGCCTTCCGGGGCCTCATCGCCGGCAACGCCGGCTCCCACAAGGATCGCGGACACCGCCGAAACCTGTGGGAGCCGGCGTTGCCGGCGATGAGGCCCTTACCGGCGCCGCTTACCAAAGCACCAGGGTGTAATCGATATTCACCCTTAGCTCATTGTCATCCCTGAACGACGCCGTCGAAGCAAAGTCATTCCGATACCAGGCATGCCGCAACCGCAGCGCGACGTTCTTCAACGGCCCGCTCTGCACCACATACGACAGCTCGATATCCTTCTCGCTCTCACTACGATCCGAGCCACCCAGCGCCGCCGGCAACTCGATATGGCTGCCATCCAGGTAGCGCAGCATGCCCTTCAGCCCCGGTACCCCTACCGTGGCGAAGTCATAGTCGTAGCGCACCTGCCAGGTCCGCTGCTTGGGGTTGAGAAACTCGCTGCTCAACGCGCCCTCGCTGACCACCATCGGCTCGGACCCGGCGATATAGGGCATCGAGGTATCACCATTCAACTGCATCCAGCCCAGCCCCAGGCTATGCCCGGCCTGGCTGTAGGTGCTCATGATGCCGAAGGTGCGGTTGTCCACTTCACCGGCCTTGCCGAGGCCATCCTCGCGGCTGATGTGGTAGCGCACATCGGTCTTCAGGCGTCCGCCACCCAGGGCACGGTTGTCGACGAAGCCGAGGTAGTCCTGCTTGTAAATGTCCTCCAGCTCGGCGTGGTAATACTTGAGGGTCAGCGGCTCGGACCATTGGTAATCACCGCCGACATAGGTGAAGGCATCCGACTGCGCCGCGCCATTGAAGCGCCGGTTGGGCGCGGCGATGCTGATCTTCTGGTCGTTGCTGGAGTCGCGCTGGTTCATGCGGTCCAGGCGCCCGGCGGTGAAGGTCAGGCCGGCGAGGTCCTGGGACTTGAGGTTGAAGCCGCGGAAGGTCTGCGGCAGCAGGCGGGTCGGGCTGGCGAAGAGGATCGGCAGGATCGGCATCAGCGTGCCGCCCTGCAGTTCGGTCTTCGACACCTTGACCTTGCCGGTCAGGCCCAGCTCGGAATAGTCGTCACGTGGCTCGCGGTCGGTGCTGTCGAACGGCAGCAGGCCGGTGCCGGTGCGGTCGGGGCTGGAATCGAGCTTGAGGCCGAGCAGGCCCTGGGCATCGAGGCCGAAGCCGATCGGGCCTTCGGTGTAGCCGGAGTTGAAGCGCAGGATAAAGCCCTGGGCCCATTCCCGGGTCGCCGATTGCGCCGAGGTACCCTTGTAGTCGCGGTCGAAGTAGTAGTTGCGCGCGGTGATGCTGGCCTTGCTGTCCTCGAAGAAACCTTGCGCGTGCAGCACCGGGCTGAGGGCGCTGAGGGTGGCGAGAACGAGGGTGCGGTTGACTGGTTTCATGCCTGTGCCTTTGTTGTTCTTGTTATCGGTGATGGAAGTCATTCAGGGGCGTGCAGCAGGACCCATTGCTGGTCCTGCACGCTGACCAGGGCGCGGGCGCGCTGGTCGTGGCCGAAGTGGTCGGTGGGGCTCAGGCTGTAGACGCCATGGGTGCCGGCCACTTCCCTGGTCTTCTCCAGCTGGTCGCGCAGGCCCTGGCGGAACCCGGCACTGCCCGGCTGGCCGCTTTTCAGCGCTTCAGGCACCGCCACTTCGACCAGGCGCATGGCGTCGAAGAGGTAGGCGCCGAACGGCGACAGGCTGTTGGCACCGTATTTGGCCTCGTAGCGCTGGGCGTAGTCGCTGGCGATGGCCTTGGACGGATGGCTGTCGGGCAGCTTGTCCCACACCACCACCGGCCCCACCGGCAGGATCGCGCCGTTGAGGGCCTTGTCACCGATACGCAGGAAGGCCGAGTTGGCCGCACCGTGGGTGTGGTAGATCGTGCCCTTGTAGCCGAGGCGGCGCAGTTCGGTATGGGGCAGGGCGGCCGGGGTGCCGGTGGCGCCGATCAGCACTGCGTCGGGCTTGGCGCTCATGACCTTGAGGGCCTGGCCACTGACCGAGGAATCGGTGCGGTTGAAGCGCTCGTCACGCACCAGCGTGATTCCGGCGGCCGGCGCCAGCTCGCTCAGTACCTTGTGCCAGTCCTCGCCCCAGACGTCGTTGTAGCCGATATAGCCGAGGGTCTTCACGCCGTTTTCCTGCATGTGTTCGATCAGTGCTTCGGCCATCAGTGCGTTGGTCTGGGCGATGGTGAAGATCCATGCCTGCTCGCCGTTGGCCGGGGCATAGGGGGCCAGGGCGATCTGCGCGGTGTGGCTTTCCTTGGCGATCTGCGCCACCGCCGCCGAGGTCGGCACGGTGCTGGAGCCGATCAGCAGGTCGACCTGGTTCTCGCTGACCAGCTTGCGCGCGTTCTTGGCGGCGGCGGTGCTGTCGCTGGCGTCGTCGAGGACCACGTATTTCACCGCTTGCCCGGCGATCTCTTTCGGCAGCAGATCGACGGTGTTGCGCTCGGGAATGCCCAGCGAGGCACCCGGTCCGGTAGTGGAAAGGATCACGCCGACGGTGACATCGGCCTGGGCGGCGGACGCCATGGCGGCGACCAGCAGCAAGGGGAGGAAGGGTTTCATGAACAGCTCCTTGGATGTTGTTGTTATGGGGCGAGCGAATTCGATAAAGCGGGCGCTAGGTGCCGGTAGCGCGGGGTGCCTCCGTGCCGGTGGGTTTGCGTCCGAGGTAGCTCTCGACCACCCGCGGGTTCTGCGCCAGGTCGGCGGCAGGGCCGTGGAGGACGATGTCGCCGGTTTCGAGGACGTAGCCGTAGTCGGAAATCTTCAATGCAGCGCGGGCGTTCTGTTCCACCAGCAAGATGGAAACGCCGCGCTCGCGCAGGGTCTTGAAAATCTCGAAGATCTCGCCGATCACCCGTGGTGCCAGGCCCAGGCTCGGTTCGTCGAGCATCAGCAGGCGTGGTTTGGCCATCAGCGCGCGGCCGATGGCGAGCATCTGCCGCTCGCCGCCGGACAGGGTGCAGGCTGCCTGCTCGCGGCGCTCCTGCATGCGCGGGAACAGGGCGTAGACCTCGTCGAGGGTCTGCTGATGGTCACGGTGGCCCTGGCGATGGCGGCTGAAGGCGCCAAGGCGCAGGTTGTCCTCGACGCTCATCAGGCCGAACAGCTCGCGGCTTTCCGGGACCAGGGCCATGCCCTTGTCGATGCGCTGGGCCACGCCATGGTGGGCCAGTAGCGGCTGGTTGGCGTAGTCGATCTCGCCGCGTGACGGCAGCAGGCCGATCAGCGCCGCCATCAGGGTGGTCTTGCCGGCGCCATTGGGGCCGATCAGGCTGACGATCCGGCCCTCGTCCAGGTGCAGGTCGAGGTTGCGCACCGCCTCCACCTTGCCGTGGTTGATCGACAGGTTGCGTACATCCAGCAGGCGGCTCATTCCACACCTCCGAGGTAGGCGGCCAGGACCGCCGGGTTTTCCTGGATCTCGATCGGCGTGCCGCTGGCCAGGGGCTGGCCGAACTCCATCACCACGATCCGGTCGGACAGGCCCATGACGAACTCCATGTCGTGCTCCACCAGCAGCACGCCAAGGCCTTCGCTGCGCAGTTGTTCGAGCAGGCGGGCTAGGGCCTGTTTCTCGCCGTAGCGCAGGCCGGCGGCGGGCTCGTCGAGGAGCAGCAGGATCGGGTCGCTGCACAGGGCGCGGGCGATCTCGACGATGCGTTGCTGCCCCAGCGCCAGGCTGCCGGCCGGGGTATGCAGGTGCTCGCCGAGGCCGACCCGTTCGATCTGCCGCGCAGCTTCCGCGAGCAGGCTGGCTTCCTCGGCCCGCTCCATATGCAGCATCGAACGCAGCAGCCCGGCCTTGCCGCGCCGGTGTGCGCCGAGGGCGACGTTCTCCAGCACGCTCATGTCCGGCAGCAGGCGCACATGCTGGAAGGTGCGGCTGACCCCGAGGCTGGCGATGGCGCGCGGGGCGAGGCCGTCGATGCGCTGGCCGAGGAAGGTGATCTGCCCGGCATTCGGCGCGAGCACGCCCGACAGCAGGTTGAAGAAGGTCGACTTGCCGGCGCCGTTGGGGCCGATCAGCGCGGTAATCTCGCCGCTGTTGAGCGCCAGGCCCATGTCCTTGTTGGCCACCAGGCCGCCGAAGCGCTTGACCAGTCCTTCTGCTTGCAGCAATGGCTGGCCGTGCCCGGGCATGCTGCGCCTGGGCAGGGCGGCGGCGTCGCCGGCGAGGGTGTTGTGCCGGCGGGCTTTCGGCAGCGCCGCCTGGATCAACGGCAGCAGGCCGCCACGGGCGTATTGCAGGACCAGGATGATCAGCACACCGAAGAAGATCATCTCGAAGTTGCCGGCCTGGCCGAACAGGTGTGGCAGCACGTCCTGCAGCACCTGCTTGAGCAGGGTCAGGAGGAAGGCGCCGAGCAGCGCGCCCCACAGGCTGGCGACACCGCCGAGGACGATCATGAACAGGTACTCGATGCCCATCACCACCGAGAATGGCGTCGGGTTCACCACCCGTTGCAGGTGGGCGTAGAGCCAGCCGGACAGCGCCGCCAGCAGCGCGGCGACCAGGAACACCTGCAGGCGGCTGCGCCCGGTGTTGATGCCCATGGCCTCGGCCATCCCGGCGGCGTCCTTGAGGGTGCGGATGGCCCGGCCCTGGCGGCTGTCCAGCAGGTTGCCGAGCAGCCACAGGGTGACCGCCAGGATCACCCCGAGCAGCGGGCTGAACTGCGCCGCGCCGCTGATCGTCCAGCCGAACAGCTCGATCGCCGGCAGGTCCTGGATCCCGCCGAAGCCACCGAGTCCTGGCAGGTTGCCGAACAGGTAGAACAGCGCCAGGCCCCAGGCCAGGGTGCCGATCGGCAGGTAGTGCCCGGCCAGGCGCAGGGTCAGCAGGCCGAGGCAGGTGGCGACCAGCAGGGTGATCGCCAGGCCCGCCAGCAGGCCGAGCCAGGGCGACAGGCCGTACTCGGTGGTCAGCACCGCCGTGGCATAGGCGCCGATACCGACGAAGGCCGCCTGGCCGAAGGAGGTCATGCCACCGATGCCGGTGAGCAGCACCAGCCCCAGGGCCACCAGGCTATAGAGGCCGATGTAGTTGAGCAGGGTGACCTGGAACGGCGGCAGCACCGAGGGCGCCACGGCCATGGCCGCCAGCAGCAGGAACAGGGGAAGCAGGCGACGGCTCATCAGTGTTGCTCCTCGACATGCGGGTGTTTCAGCGACAGCCAAAGCAGTACCGGGATCACCAGGGTGAAGACGATGACTTCCTTGAAGGCCGAGGCGCCGAAGTTGGCGAAGCTTTCCAGCACGCCGACGAAGAACGCGCTGGCAGCGGCGATCGGGTAGCTGGCCAGGCCGCCGAAGATCGCCGCGACGAAGCCCTTGAGGCTGATCAGGAAGCCGGAGTCGTAGTAGAGGGTGGTCAGCGGGCCGATCAGCACCCCGGACACCGCGCCGATAAAGGCGGCGAGGCCGAAGGCGCTTTGCCCGGCGAGCTGGGTCGGGATGCCCACCAGCTGCGCGCCATTGCGGTTCAGGGCGGTGGCGCGCAGGGCCTTGCCGTACAGGCTATGGCCGAAGAAGGCGTAGAGCAGGCCGATCAGGCCCAGGGCGCAGGCGATCACCAGCAGGCTTTGCAGGCTGACCGGCAGGTCGCCAAGCATGAAGGTGGTATCGGCCAGGGAGCGCGTGCGCACCCCTTCGGCGCCGAACAGCCACAGGCTGACGCCGACCAGGGCGATATGCACCGCCACCGAGATGATCAGCAGCGACAGCACCGAGGTCTGTGCCACGCGCTGGTAGACCAGGCGGTAGAGCAGCGGCCCGAGTGGGGTGACCAGGGCCAGGGTGACGACGATCTGCAGCAGGCCGGGCAGGGCGGCCAGGTCGAGATTGCCGAGGGCCAGCCAGAGTACGGCGGGCAGCCCCAGGTAACGCAGGGCCAGGCCGGGCAGGCGGCGGTAATGGCCGTGGCGCAGGGCGATGCCGGCGTCGAGCACGCAGGCCAGCAGCGACAGGCCGATCAGCAGCCACAGGGTGCCGGGCAGCAGGCCCAGTTGCAGGGTCGCCAGGGTCAGGGCGCTGTAGGTCACGAAATCACCCTGGAATACCAGGATGGTGCGGGTGACCGAGAACACCAGGACCAGGGCCAGCGCCACCAGCGCATAAATCGCACCCGTGGTGAGGCCGTCCTGGCCGAGAAACGCCAGTATCGAGAAGTCCATGGGCAACCCTCAGCGAGTGATGGGGTAAGGAAAACCGGGCCGTGTGCAGGTGCACCCGGACAGGGAAGGGGGAGGCGAGGTGGCGGCGGGGCTGCCGGTGCACGCGTGCGACATCATGGTGAGATACCCAGCTGTATTTTTATTGTCGTGTGATCCAGCCATTGCGGGGCTTTGGCCAAGTCACTCTGGATACACATGTGAATGTGTATGTATAGACTAGCCGGTCATGATGGAGGGTTGTCAAGAGGGAAGAGGGGAATGATAGTGTTTTGAAATCAGAGGATACAGTTATGTATCTTCCGGGTCTGATCGCATGCAATCAAACGGTTCACGGAGAACCCTGTGGGAGCTGGCTTGCCAGCGATAGGGCCCTGTCTGACAAAGAGGGTGCTCCTGCTGGCCCCATCGCTGGCAAGCCAGCTCCCACAGGGGTTTGCAGGGTTTTCGAGAGCGGTTTGTTCAGGCAGGCACGGCCGCCTGCTGCGGCAACAACAACCCCGCCATCCGCTGGCTGCGCTCCAGCCTTTGCTGCTGGGTGTCATCCCCATGCAGCAGCGACAGGCTGATCTGGTACGCATAGATCAGGTACGCCCGGTCCTGCGCCTCATCCGCCGGCGCCCCGGCCTGGATCAGCAAACCTTCGATGTAGTTCAGGCGGTGACTGTCCACCTCGTCGATCGCCTGGCGCGCCTGCTTGTCGCGGCGTGCCCAGGCACGAATGCCCAGCTCGATCGCAGCCGCGTCCTTGGCCGTCTGCCCGTGGGACGGCAGCTCCAGCAGGCGCTGCAACTGCTGCAACGGCGAGACATGGGCGTTGCGCAGGTTGAGGATCACATCCTCGGTGGCCCGTGCCCGCCAGTTGCCGAGGATGCCTTCGAGCAGCTCGCCGCGGCTCTTGAAGTGGTAGTAGAAGCTGCCGCGGGTGATCTTCAGTTCCTTGGCCAGGGTATCGACCCGGACCGCATCGACGCCGCTGCTGACCAGCACGTGCTGCGCGGCGTGAATCCAGTCTTCGCGGGTGAGATTGGTGCGTGATGACATCGTGTAAGGGCCTTGTTGATCGAGCTGGACAGGCGCAGGGGCGGCAAGCCCGAAGCGCGAAGGAGAGCATTCTAGCGCCCGGCGCAAGGCCGGTGCTATCGCCGCCGGCGCCCGTGTGGCGCGGCCTGCGGCCCTGGCAGTGTGCCGAATTCCCTCGGTTCTTGAAATACACATGTGTAGGTAGAGCCCCATTATTTTGCACGGTTCCAGGTTTTTTTCGTTGACGCACGTCAAAAGCGTCCCTAGCATCTAGATACACATCTGTATGTTAAGAATAAAAACGGAGACCTCGATGAGCGCACATGCCAAGACACTGCTGGCTGCAGGGCACAACACCCACTACTACGAGGCCGGCCAGGGGGATGCCCTGTTCCTGCTGCACGGTTCCGGCCCGGGGGTTTCCGGCTGGAGCAACTGGGGCAAAAGCATGCCTGTATTCGCCGACCGCTATCGGGTGATCGTTCCGGATATCGCCGGCTTCGGTTTCACCGAGTTCCAGGAGGATGCCAAGTACGACATCAAGCTCTGGGTCAATCACCTGGTCGGCATCATGGATGCCCTGGATATCCAGAAGGCCTCGTTCATTGGCAACTCCTTCGGCGGCGCCGTGGCCATCGGCCTGGCGGTGTTCGCCCCGGAGCGGGTGAACAAGCTGGTGCTGCTGGGCACCCCGGCCGGTGAGTTCGTACAGACCGCCGGGCTGCGTGGCGCCTGGGAATACGAGCCGTCGCTGGACAACATGCGCCGCCTGATGGAGCTGTTCCCCTATGACAAATCCTTGATCAGCGACGAGATGGTCCAGGCCCGCTACGAGGCCAGTGCACGTCCCGGCGCCCAGGACGCCCTGCGCAAACTGATCCCGCAACCGGCCGCCGAAGGCGAAACCATCGTGCGCGGTTTCCCCGCGGCCGCCCTGGCCAAGATCAGCGCGCCGACCCTGGTGGTGCATGGTCGCGAAGACCGCGTGGTGCCGCCGCAATGCGGCCTGCTGATCGCCAACAGCATTCCCGATGCCGACCTGCACCTGTTCGGCCATTGCGGCCACTGGGTGCAGAGCGAGCAACCCCGGCGCTTCGCGGCGCTGGTCCGCGACTTCCTGGGCGAGTAAGCGCCATGAGCCGAAATGTGATGGAACGGGTGCTCTGGCAACTCTGTGTCGAGCGGGCGGCGAAAGAGCGCTTTCGCCAGGACGCCGAAGGCTTTCTCGGACGCTTCGACCTGGCAGAAGAAGAGCGGGCGATGATCCTCGCCTTCGACGTCGCCGGGCTGCAGGCGGCCGGGGTCAACCCGATGCTGACCATGGGCTTCTGGCAGGAGCTCTCGGTCGAGCGCGACATGGCGGTCTACAAGCAGCGTCTGGGCTGCACCGATGAACAGGGCGCCGGCTTTTCCGCCGCGCTCAAGGGGTGACGAAATGGGCAAGATAGTTGGCGGCTTCTGGATGCCGCATGACCCGGTGATGTTCGTGGCGCCCAAGGCGCCGTCCGAAGCCCAGCGCGATGCGGTGTGGGGCGCCTATGCCGAATGCGCCCGGCGCCTGGCCGAGCTGGAGCCGACCGCGGTGATCATCGTCGGTTGCGACCACTACATCCTCTTCGGCACCCACTGCCTGCCGCGCTATGTGATCGGCACCGGCGACGTGGATGGCCCGATCGACCGCCTGCCGGGCCTGCAACGGCGGGTGGTGAAGAACCATGAGGCCCTGGCCGAGCACATCGTCGCCCATGGCGATGCCAATGGCGTGGACTGGAGCGTGGCGCGCAGCTTTACCGTCGACCACTCCTTCTCCATTCCCCACCAGTTGGTGGTGCAGCCGGCCGAACAGCTGATGGGCAAGACCCTGCCGAGCATTCCGGTGTACCTGGCCTGCGGCGTCGATCCCTATATCTCGCTGCAACGCTCGGCCGACCTGGGCCGGCAGATCCGCGCGGCGGTGGAGTCCTTCGACGCCGACGAGCGCGTGGTGATCATCGGCAGCGGCGGCATCAGCCACTGGGTCGGCACCGCCGAGATGGGCAAGGTCGCCGAAGACTTCGACCGCGAGATCCTCGAACTGGGCGTCAAGGGCGATCTCGCCGGGCTCTGCGCCTACAGCGATGAAGACATCCTCCGTCGGGCCGGCAACGGCGCCATGGAAATCCGCAATTTCGCCTGCGCGATGGCCGCGCTGGAGCAGCCCGTCGGCGAAGTCATCGCCTACGAGGCGGTGCCGGCCTGGGTCACCGGCCTGGGCTTCGTGCAACTGAAGGAGGCGCGCCCATGAGCCGCGTACTGCTGTGCCAGCGCGACGAGCTGGCCCCGGGTGAATTGAAGAAGGTCGAGCGCGCCGAGGGCGATGCCATCTGCGTCTACAACCTGGGCGGCACCTTCTACGCCACCACCGATATGTGCACCCATGCCACGGCGTCCCTGGCCGAGGGTGACCTGGAAGACGACCTGATCACCTGCCCGGTGCACTGGGGCCAGTTTCATATCCCCACGGGCCAGGCGGTGACCTTCCCCTGCGAGCGGCACCTGCGCACCTACAAGATCATCGTCACCGACCGCGAAGTGTTCGCCGATGTGGCGCTGGAAGCCGACGAAGCCCTGGCCGCGGCGCAAAGCCCGGTCTGATAACCGCATGCCTGTGAGTTGAACCATGGATAACAATAAGCACATTCCGCTCAGGACCATCGAATCGACCCCCGCGCTGGGCAACCTCGACCGTATCTGCGATATGGAGGAGGGCCGGCTGTCGGGCAAGGTGTTCTGGGACCAGGCCATTTACGAGCAGGAGCTGGAGAAGATTTTCGCCCGCTGCTGGCTGTTCGTTGCCCACGAATCGCAACTGCCGAAGTTCGGCGACTACCTGACCACCTCCATGGGCGAGGACGAAGTGCTGGTGGTGCGGCAGAAGGACGGCTCGCTCAAGGTCTTCCTCAACTCGTGCCCGCACCGTGGCAACAAGGTCTGCTTTGCCGAGGCCGGCAATGCCCGGGGCTTTATCTGCAACTACCACGGCTGGTCGTTCGGCGCCGACGGTGGCCGCTTGATGGGCATGCACGAGTCCAAGTGCTACGAAGAAAGCAACTTCGACAAATCGAAGCATGGCCTGCGCGAGGCCCGGGTCGCCACCTATAAAGGCCTGGTCTTCGCCACCTTCGCCGCCGATGCACCGACCCTGGAGGAATACCTCGGGCCGATGACCTGGTACATGGACGTGATGCTCGACATGGACGAGGGCGGCAGCGAATTCCTCGGTGGCTGCATCCGCTCCACCATCGAATGCAACTGGAAGATCGCCGCGGAGAACTTCGTCGGCGACATCCTCCACGGCGGCTGGACCCACGACTCGGCGGCCAAGGCCATGCTCGGCGGGCCGGTGGCCAATGTCGGCGAGCTGGAAGAGTCCTACTCGGTCAACTGGAACGGCCACGGCTACGAGTTCGCCACCGATGTGGTCGGCAATGCCGCGACCCTCGGCGAGCGCGATATCAACAAGTACCTGCACGTGCTGCGGCCCAAGGTGGCCGAGCGCCTGGGCGAGTTCCGCTCGAAGCTGATCGGGGCGATCTCGTCGTTCACCGTTTTCCCCAATTTCTCCTTCCTGCCGGGGCAGAACACCGTGCGCATCTGGCAGCCGCGCGGGCCGCACAAGATCGAGCTGTTCACCTGGGTGATCGTCAACAAGAACGCGCCGCAGGACATCAAGGACAAATGGCGGCGCGGCGCGATGATGACCTTCTCGCCCACCGGCGTGTTCGAGATGGACGACGGCGAAAACTGGGAATACTGCACCAAGACCGCCAAGGGCGTGGTCACCCGCTACCAGGACCTGTATGTCGGCCTCGGCATGCACACCCGCCTGGAAGACAGCGACCTGCCCGGCAATGTGTTCAAAGGGCAGCTCAACGAATGCAACGCGCGGGCGTTCTACCAGCGCTGGAAGGACCTGCTGCAAGCGCCGACCTGGGCCGATGTCCCGGACCGCAACGGCACGCTGCGCTGAGGAGAACGAGATGAACCAACCACAACTGTCCTTCGAGGAAAGCCGCCGGGTCGAGCAGTTCCTGCTGCGCGAGGCGCGCTTGCTGGATGACGAATGCTGGGATGACTGGCTGCAGACCCTGAGCGAAGCGATCCACTACTGGATGCCGGGCATCGAGAACCGTCGGCGCGAGGACAAGTCCGGGCCCTACACACTGGAGCACATGGCCTTTTTCGACGACGGGATCCGCGAGTTGCAGCGCCGGGTGGCGCGCTTCAAGCAGCCTTCGGCCTGGGCCGAGAACCCGCCGACGCGCAATGTGCACCTGGTCAGCAATATCGAGGTGTATGCCGGGGAGGAGGCGGGGGAATACCGGGCCTTCTCCTGCTTTATCAACGTGCGCAGCCGCGGGCTGGACGAACAGTCGCAGATCACCGGGCGGCGCGAGGATGTGCTGAGGGTCGAGGCCGACGGGCTGAAGCTGCTGCGGCGCAAGATCCTGATCCCCAACGCGATGTTGCTGTGCAAGAACATCAATACCTTCCTATAGGCGCAACACCCCCCCTGTGGGAGCTGGCTTGCCAGCGATGAGGCCAGCAGGACCAACATCTTTGCCCGGCCTGGCCCTATCGCTGGCAAGCCAGCTCCCACAGGGGGCGCGTAGATTTCGAGGACTGAAACATGGGTTGGCTAAACTACCAGGTAGCCCTGGTCACCGGCGGTACCGGCGGGATTGGCAGCGCCATCGTACGCCGCTATGTCGCCGAAGGCGCCAAGGTCGCAGTCATGGGCCGCGACGCCGCACAACTGGCAGCACTGTCCGCCGAGCTGGGGGATTCCATCATCACCGTCCAGGGCGATGTCTCCCGCTGGCAGGACAACCAGCGCGCCGTGGCGGCGACCCTCGAGGCCTTCGGCAAGCTCGACACCTTCGTCGGCAACGCCGCGGTCTTCGACTATTTCACCCGCCTGGACCGCATCGCCCCGCAAGACTTCGAAAGCGCCTTCAACAAGCTGTTTTCGATCAACGTCCAGGGCTACCTGCTCGGTGCCCAGGCCGCCACGCCAGCGCTTCTTGAAACACGCGGCAACATGATTTTCACCCTGTCCAACAGTGCGTTCTATGCCGGGGGTGGTGGCATTCTCTACGTTACGGCGAAACATGCCCTGGTCGGCATGATCCGCCAGCTGGCCTACGAGCTGGCGCCGAATATCCGCGTCAACGGTGTCGCCCCCGGTGCCACCAACACGCCGATGAAAAGCCTGGAAGGCCTGAACAGCCGCAGCGTGCCGCTGAACCAGATTCCCGGCTTCGAAACCGGCGCCGCCGAGGCCGTGCCGCTGCAACGGATCGCCGAACCCGAGGAACACACCGGCCATTACGTGCTGCTGGCCTCGCGGGAAAACGCCGGCATGACCACCGCCAACATCATCCACAGCGATGGTGGCTGGGAGATCCGCAGCGCCGGGGCGAAACACCGCAAGACCTGAATCGACAACTGCGTGCTCTACAAGACAAACAAGAGAGATGCGTGATGAGCAACAGAAGCCTTAGTGCACCGCAACAACAACTGCTGGAGATGTTCTCCGGCCTGAATATGCCGGTGCTGGCCGCGCCGATGTTCCTGGTATCCGGCCCGCAACTGGTCTCCGCCTGCTGCCAGGCCGGGATCGTCGGCAGCCTGCCGGCGCCCAATGCCCGCACCGTCGAGCAACTGGACGCCTGGCTCGGCGAGATCGTCGGCGAACGCGAAGCGGCGATCCAGCGGGGTGAAAACCGTGCGCCGTGGATGCTGAACATGATCGTGCACAGCACCTACGACCGTTTCGATGCCGAGCTGGAACTGGTCAAGCGCTATCAGCCACCCATCGTTTCCACTGCGCTGGGCAGTCCCAAGCGAGTCCTGGAAGCCGTGCATGCCTACGGCGGCGTGGTCATCGCCGATGTGATCAGCCCGGCCCTGGCGCGCAAGGCCATGGATGCCGGGGTCGATGGCCTGGTGCTGGTGTGCAACGGCGCCGGTGGGCATACCGGGACCTATAACCCTTTCGCTTTCATCGGCGAGGTTCGCCAGTTCTGGGACGGCCCGCTGGGCCTGGCCGGGGCGATCTCCACGGGGCGCGATGTTCATGCCGCGCAGGTGCTCGGCTGTGATTTCTCCCTGGTCGGCACGCGCCTGGTGGCCGCCGAGGAAAGCCTGGTGGAGGACGCCTACCGCGACATGCTGGTGCAGTGCGGCCTCGACGATATCGTCACGACCAAGGCGGTCAGCGGCGTGCTCGCCAACTGGATGCGTCCGTCACTGGAAAGCGCCGGGATCGATCCGGCTGCGCAGAGCCGGGCCAGTATCGACTTCTCCGGGAATATCGCCAGCGCCAACAAGGCCTGGAAACACGTGTGGTCGGCGGGGCAGGGCGTGGGGCAGATCAGCCGCCGCTACAACGTCGCCGAACTGGTGGACGAACTGCACCAGGGCTACCGCGCAAGCCGTGCCCGGACCCTTTGAATCGAGGAGAACCCGATGAGCCATCCCGCCCTGCACCCCGCCGCCGAAGCCCTGGCCCGCGCCCGCGAATCCCGCGTGCCCTGCGCCCGGATTTCCGAGCGTTTCGACATCAACAGCCTGGCCGACGCCTATGCCATCCAGGAACTCAACACCCAGGCCGCCCTGGCCGCCGGCCGCCGCCTGAGCGGGCGCAAGATCGGCCTGACTTCCCTGGCCGTGCAGCAGCAACTGGGGGTCGACCAGCCGGACTTCGGCATGCTCTTCGCCGATATGGAAATCCGTGACGGCGAGGCCATCGACAGCACGCGGCTGATCCAGCCCAAGGCCGAGGGCGAGATTGCCTTTGTCCTCGGTCGCGACCTGCCCCATGCCGACACCACCCTGGCCGAGCTGCTGCGCGCTGTCGATCATGTGCTGCCGGCCCTGGAGATCGTCGATTCGGCGATCGAGGACTGGAAGATCACCCTGGTCGATACCGTCGCCGACAACGCCTCGTCCGGCCTCTATGTGCTGGGCAAGACCCCGGTCAGCCTGGCCGGGCTGGACCTGGCCCTGGAAGGCATGCTGCTGGAGAAGAACGGTGCGCAGGCGGCCATCGGCGTCGGCGCTGCCTGCATGGGCAACCCGCTGGATGCCTGCCTCTGGCTGGCACGGACCATGGCCGAAGCCGGGCGTCCCCTGCAGGCCGGCGATGTGCTGCTGTCCGGGGCATTGGGGCCGATGGTCCAGGTCCAGGCCGGCGACAGCCTGCGTCTGCGCCTGACCCGCCTGGGCGAGGTGAGCTGCCGCTTCGTCTGAACAAGCCACGCCGGCCCACGCGCCGGTGAACGTCACAACAATAAAACCAGTGGGCGCCGGAACCTGATCCGCCGACCCACGAGGGCGTGCCATGTACGATTTCTTCAACGACCCGACGCGGTTGGCGCCGGCCCGTGTGCGCTGTGAACCCGGCGCGGACGGCAGTTTCATCCTTGCCTCGACTGAACCCCTGCAACCCTATGCCCGCTGCATCGGCCAATGGCTGGAGCATTGGGCTGCCGTCAAACCGGATCATCCTTACCTGGCCG
This sequence comes from Pseudomonas putida, assembly GCF_001941965.1. Classification (GTDB taxonomy): domain Bacteria; phylum Pseudomonadota; class Gammaproteobacteria; order Pseudomonadales; family Pseudomonadaceae; genus Aquipseudomonas; species Aquipseudomonas putida_L. Next base: position 21,219 of record NZ_MKZO01000044.1, read on the forward strand.
AGCGCCGTAACGGCGGCTGGTTCACCCTGACCTACAAGGACGTGCGCCAGCGCGTCGGCGCCCTGGCCCAGGGCCTGCTGGAGCTGGACAGCGCACCCGGTCGCCCGGTGCTGATGCTCTCGGAAAACGATATCGACCAGGCCCTGCTCACCCTGGCGGCGATGCACGTGGGCATTCCGGTGTCCACGGTCTCGGTGGCCTATGCACGCAATACCGGCAGCGGCTGCAGCAAGCTCAAGGCGATCATCGAGGTGCTGGACCCGGCGCTGATCTTCGTCAACGACGGCGATGCCTACTGCCGGGCCATCGAACTGGTCGCGCCGCAATGCCCGGTGGTCGCTGCGCGCAATGCCCAGGAGATCCCCGACGGCCTGGCCCTGTCGCTGTTGTACAAGCCCGAAAGCCCGGCAGTGATGGAGGCCTTCTTCCGCCTCGATGGCGACACCCCGGCGCGCTATCTGCTGACCTCCGGCTCCACCGGTGCGCCCAAGGCCGTGATCAACACCCACGGCATGCTCTGCGCCAACCAGCAGGCCATCGCCCAGTGCTGGCGCTTTATCGATGACATCGAAGTGGTGGTGCTGGACTGGCTGCCGTGGAGCCATGTGTTCGGCGCCAACCACAACTTCAACCTGGTGCTGCGCAACGGCGGCACCCTGTATATCGACGATGGCCGGCCGCTGCCGGGGCAGATCGACCGCACCGTGGAGAACATCAAGTCGGTGCGGCCGACCCTGTTCTTTAACGTGCCCCGTGGCTACGAGGCGCTGCTGCCGTACCTGGAGCGCGACGAGGAGCTGGCCCGCGCTTTGTTCGGTCGTCTGGACCTGCTGTTCTACGCCGCTGCCGCCTTGCCGCAAAGCTCCTGGCAACGGCTCTCGGCTCGCGCCGCCGAGGTGCGCGAGGCGCCGCTGTTCTTCGCCACCGAATGGGGCTCCACCGAGACCTCCCCGGTGGTCACCAGCGTGCACTTCCAATTGGACCGGGCCGGCAATATCGGCCTGCCGGTACCGGGCACGCAGATCCGTTTCGTGCCCAGTGGCGACAAGCTGGAAATGCGCGTTAAGGGCCCGTCGGTGTTCCCGCGTTACCTGAACGATGCGCAAAGCACCGAGGCGGCTTTCGACGAGCTGGGCTTCTACCGTATCGGCGATGCCGGGCGGCTGGTCGACCCCGAGCGACCGGAGCTGGGGATTCTCTTCGATGGCCGGGTCACCGAGGACTTCAAGCTCAGCAGCGGCACCTGGGTCTCGGTGGGTACCCTGCGTCCGCGCCTGGTCAGCGCCCTGGCGCCCTATGCCAGCGATTGCGTGATCTGCGGGCATGACCGCGACGCGGTCGGCGCCCTGGTCTATCCGACCCCGGCCCTGCGCGAATTGCTGGGCAAGGCGGGGCAGGGCATGAGCGGTGAACAGTTGGCCCTGCAACCCGAGGTGCGCCTGGCCCTGTGCGCCGGTCTGCAGGCCCTGGCCCGGGATTTTCCGGCGTCGTCCCAGCACGCCGTGCGCCTGATCATCCTCGACACCCCGCCGAGCCTCAACGACGGGGAAATCACCGACAAGGGCTACATCAACCAACGCACCGCCCTGACCCTGCGCGCCGACGCCGTGCAGCGCCTGTACGCCGACACCCTCGGCCAGGACGTGATCCTGCTCGCCGAAGTCTATGGAGAAGCCGTATGAGTCACCGCAAATTGAAAGTCGCCATCATCGGCTCGGGCAATATCGGCACCGACCTGATGATCAAGATCCTGCGCCATGGCGAGCACCTGGAGATGGCGGCGATGGTCGGTATCGACCCGGCTTCCGACGGTCTGGCCCGTGCAGCGCGGATGGGCGTGGCGACCACCCACGAGGGTGTCGAGGGGCTGACCCGGATGCCGGCGTTCGCCGACATCGACTTCGTCTTCGATGCTACCAGCGCCGGCGCCCATGTGCAGAACGACGCCTTCCTGCGCGCGATCAAGCCGGGTATCCGCCTGATCGACCTGACCCCGGCGGCCATTGGCCCGTACTGCGTGCCGGTGGTGAACCTGGAGCAGAATCTCGGGCAACCGAACGTGAACATGGTCACCTGTGGCGGCCAGGCGACCATCCCGATGGTGGCTGCCGTGTCCCGTGTAGCCAAGGTGCACTACGCCGAAATCGTCGCGTCGATTGCCAGCAAATCCCCCGGCCCGGGCACCCGCGCCAATATCGACGAGTTCACCGAAACCACCTCCCGCGCCATCGAGGTGATCGGCGGCGCGGCCAAGGGCAAGGCGATCATCGTGATGAACCCGGCAGAGCCACCGCTGATCATGCGTGACACGGTGTTCGTGCTGTCCGAGGCGGCCGATCAGGCGCAGGTCGAGGCCTCCATCGAGGAAATGGCCCAGGCCGTCCAAGCCTATGTGCCCGGTTATCGCCTCAAGCAGAAGATTCAGTTCGAGGAGGTCAGCGACCTGAAGATCCCCGGCCTGGGCGTGTTCTCCGGCCTGAAGACCTCGGTGTTCCTTGAAGTCGAAGGCGCCGCCCATTACCTCCCGGCCTATGCCGGCAACCTCGACATCATGACCTCCGCCGCCATGGCCACCGCCGAGCGCATGGCCCTGTCGATGCTCAACGGGAGCGCAGCATGAACAAGCTCTACATCTCCGACGTCACCCTGCGCGACGGCAGTCACGCCGTGCGCCACCAGTACACCCTGGACAATGCCCGGGATATCGCCCGGGCCCTGGACAAGGCGCGAGTCGATTCCATCGAAGTGGCCCATGGCGATGGCTTGCAGGGTTCCAGCTTCAACTACGGCTTCGGTCGCCATACCGACCTGGAGTACATCGAAGCGGTGGCCGACGTGGTCTCCCACGCGAAGATCGCCACCTTGCTGCTGCCCGGCATCGGCACGGTGCATGACCTGAAGGCCGCCTATGACGCCGGTGCCCGGGTGGTTCGCGTGGCGACCCACTGCACCGAGGCCGATGTCTCCAGGCAGCACATCGAATACGCCCGTGAGCTGGGCATGGATACCGTCGGCTTCCTGATGATGAGCCATATGATCCCGGCCGAGCAGCTGGCGGCCCAGGGCAAGCTGATGGAAAGCTACGGCGCGCAGTGCATCTATATGGCCGACTCCGGCGGTGCGATGAATATGCAGGACATCCGCGACCGCATGCGCGCCTTCAAGGCGGTGCTGGACCCGGCGACCCAGACCGGCATGCATGCGCACCACAACCTCAGCCTCGGTGTCGCCAACTCCATTGCGGCAGTGGAAGAAGGCTGCGACCGCATCGACGCCAGCCTCGCCGGCATGGGCGCGGGGGCGGGCAATGCGCCGCTGGAAGTCTTTATCGCCGCCGCCGAGCGTCTGGGCTGGAACCACGGCACCGACCTCTACACCCTGATGGACGCCGCCGACGATATCGTCCGGCCGTTGCAGGACCGGCCGGTGCGGGTCGATCGCGAATCGCTGGCGCTGGGCTATGCCGGGGTCTATTCGAGCTTCCTGCGCCACGCTGAAATCGCCGCTGCGCGCTATGGCCTGAAGACCGTGGACATCCTCGTCGAGCTGGGCAAGCGGCGCATGGTCGGCGGTCAGGAAGACATGATCGTCGATGTGGCGCTGGACCTGCGGGGGCGGTCATGAGCTTCCGCCTGCAGATCGAGCCGGTCGGCCTGAGCTGCCCGGCCTCTCCCGAGCAGACCGTGCTCGACGCCGCCCTGGCCGATGGCCTGATGCTCAAGCACAGCTGCCGCACCGGCACATGCGGGAGCTGCAAAGGACGTTTGCTCAGCGGTGAAGTGGACCATGGCGACAGCCCGCTGGAGGTGCTCAGCGAGGCCGAGCGCGAGCAGGGGCTGGCGCTGTTCTGCTGTGCCCGGGCCAGGTCCGACCTGGTGATCGAGGCACCGGAAGTGACTGAGCTGCGCGGGATCAGTATCCAGCAGATGGGCGCCCGGGTCGGCTCCATCGACAAGGTCAGCCATGACGTCGCCGTGCTGCGCCTGATGCTGGCGCCGGGCAGCGCCTTCAATTATTTCCCCGGGCAGTACGTGCAAGTGCTGCTCAAGGATGGCAGCCGGCGCAGCTATTCCATGGCGACTGCGGCACCCCGGGATCAGCAACTGGAACTGCATATCCGGCATATGCCCGGTGGGGTGTTCAGCGGGCATGTGTTCAACGCCTTGCAGCCCAAGGCGATCCTGCGCATGGAGGGGCCGTTCGGCTCGTTCTTCCTGCGTGACGGCGAGGCGCCGATGGTGTTTCTCGCCAGCGGTACCGGGTTCGCGCCGATCCAGGCTTTGCTGGAGCAGTTGCGCGAGCAGGGTAACCGGCGACCGGTTTACCTGTACTGGGGCGGGCGGCGACGCGAGGACCTGTACCGGCATGAGCAGTTGCTGGCGTGGGAGGCGGAGCTGCCGTGGCTGAGGTATACGCCGGTGCTGTCGGAGCCGGCCGAGGCCTGCGACTGGCAGGGGGCGACGGGGTTCGTGCACCGTCAGGTGATGCAGGACTTCCACAGTCTCAAGGGTTTCGAGGTGTATGCCTGCGGCGCGCCGGTGGTGGTGGAATCGGCGCGGCGGGAGTATGTGGCGGAGCGGGGGCTACTGGAGGGTGATTTTTATGCTGATGCCTTCGTGTAGCCTTTGAGGGCCCTATCGCTGGCAAGCCAGCTCCCACAGGTTTTGCGGTGCACACGGTCCCTGTGGGAGTTGGCTTGCCAGCGATGAGGCCCTAAAGAACAATACAAGGCAGTTTGCCATCACCTGGCTGCTTCCGTAGAATACCTACCCCATAAATCAGGCCTGCGACCTGACCAGAAAAAAGCCTTTGTGTGCACCACGCCCTCCGTAGCCGGCGCAGTAACGCCGTGCCCGTGGGCTCCAAGGCTTTATTCGAGGATCGGTCAATGCGGGTCAGAAATCTCTCCATCGGCGCCAGGGCCGGGTTCGCTTTCGCAATCCTGGCGGTGCTTGTCTTGCTGCTGGGTGCGGTCGCCATTTTCGAAGCGGAGAAAATGGATTCCTCGACCAAGAAGATCACTGGCTACTGGCAGCCCGGCAGTCATGCCCTGGCCGAAGTCGGCCTGGCCCTCGGCCGGACCCGCGCCCTGACCCTGCGTTCCATCCTGCAGCGCGATCCCCAGGAGCGCCAGCGCACCCTGGAGCTGATCACCGAGCGTCAGGGCGAGATGACCAGCAACCTCAAGTTCTACGAGGACAGCATCGCCAGCCCGCGCAACCGCGAGCTGTTCGACGCCTTCAACAGCTCCTACAGCCAGTACTCCGAACTGCAGCGCCAGTTGCTCGACGCCGTGCGCGCCGACCGCACCGAGGACGCCATCGACCTGCTCAACGGCCCCATCGTCGCCCATGCCGACAACATGATGAACGACCTGAGCAACCTGATCCGCTACAACTACGATGGCTTGCTGGAGTCCGGACGGGTCAGCGGCGAAGCCTATGACCGCGCCATCGTGATCATGGCGGTGACCCTGGTGGTGATCCTCCTCGCGATGATCGCCATTGCTGCCGTGCTGACCCGCAGCATCGTCCTGCCGCTGCATGAAGCGGTGGTGGTCGCCGACCGCGTGTCCCACGGCGACCTGACCCAGGAAATCAACGTCTACGGCAAGGACGAGCCGGCGCTGCTGCTGGAGTCCATGCGCACCATGCAGGAACGCCTGCGCACCACCATCCGGCAGATCGCCGAATCCTCCGACCGCCTGGCCTCGGCCTCGGAAGAGCTGCATGCGGTCACCGACGACACCAGTCGCGGCCTGCTGCAGCAAAGCGCCGAGATCGAGCAGGCGGCCACGGCAGTCAACGAGATGACTGCCGCCGTCGAAGAAGTCGCCAGCAACGCGGTGACCACTTCCGATGCCTCGCGCCGGGCCGACGACACCACCCAGCATGGCCGCTCCCAGGTGGACCAGGCGCTGGCCTCGATCCAGAGCCTGGTCAGCGATGTCGGCGAAACCGCCCAGGAAGTCGAGGACCTGGCCAACCACGTCAACGACATCAGCCGGGTGCTCGATGTGATCGGTTCGATTGCCGACCAGACCAACCTCCTGGCGTTGAATGCCGCCATCGAGGCCGCGCGCGCGGGGGAAGCGGGGCGTGGTTTCGCCGTGGTCGCCGACGAGGTCCGCGCCCTGGCGCACCGCACCCAGCAGTCCACCGAAGAGATCGAGCAGATGATCGGCGGCGTGCAGGCTGGCACCCACCGGGCGGTCAGTACCATGCACAGCAGCCAGAGCCAGGCCAGCCAGACCCTGGTGGTCGCCCAAGCCGCAGACGAAGCGCTGAAGGTGATTGCCGAAGCCATCGCCTCGATCAACGAACGCAACCTGGTGATCGCCAGCGCCTCGGAAGAGCAGGCCTCGGTGGCGCGGGAAGTGGACCGCAACCTGGTGAACATCCGCGACCTGTCGATGCAGACCTCGGCGGGGGCCAACCAGACCAATGCGGCGAGCCAGGAACTGTCGCGGCTGGCGGTGGAGCTGAATGTGATGATTTCCAAGTTCAAGGTGTGATCGTCGGCTTCACTCCAACCCTGTGGGAGCTGGCTTGCCAGCTCCCACAGGGTCAGTGTCGCTTGCACTTGCGTGAAAAAGTTCCCTTCCCCCGACATGCGGTATTTGGCTTCATACCTCGCTAAAACCCCTGTCCCAGAGCCTCTCCTGGCTGAAAAACATCCTTTCGATATATATCCAAAAGCCTGTTGTCGCCGCTTCGCCTCGCCACTAGCCTCAACCTGCTAACGCTCACATCACTGCCACCCAAAGCGCACTCGGGAGGGACCCTCGCGCTTGATGACCGAGGTGCATCATGTCGTTCAGTGCCGACGTATTGAATGTTCTGGCACGAGAAATCTCTCCCAACCTGCGCATGAACATCCTGCACGGCCTGATCGTGCAACTGGGATTCGATTTCTTCGGATTTACCTGCTGGACCAGCTTCGGCCCGCGCCCGACGCTCTGGGGCACCTGGCCGGCAGGCTGGATCCAGAAATACAAGGCCAGGCAGTACCTGGAGGTCGATCCCAGGGTCGCGCACTGTCGGCGCTCGATCCTGCCGATCTCCTGGAACGAGAACTTCTTTCGCGGCGCCCCCGGGCTATGGGATGAAGCCCAGGCCTTTGGCCTGTGCCATGGCTGGTCGCAGGGCGCGCATTCGGAAGGGGTGTTCAGCATTCTCGATGTAGCCCGTGAAAAGGGTGCGATAGGCGACGAGGAGTGGTACGAAAAAGCCGGTCAGGTGCTGCTCCTGTGCAACCTGATCCATATGCAGCAGGTCGACGACCTCAAGCGCAGGATCGAGGCCCTCAATCTCACTACTCGCGAAATCGAAGTACTGCGCTGGTCAGCCATCGGCAAAACCGCCGAGGAGGTGGCAGACATCCTCAACCTGTCGGAATCGACGGTGAACTTCCATTTGCGCAATAGCATCATCAAGCTCGGTGTTCAGAACAAGGTGGCCGCCATTGCCAGGGCGGCGCAGCTGGGCCTGTTCATCAATTGCGAAGAGCGGCGGGTCAGCGACGAACCGACCCATTACCGGCGACGCTCGAGTGATTGGGCGCTGGCGTCCAGCGTTTGAGCTAACTCATTGATATTGCACTGTTATGACGACTGTCACGGCAAAAACGCCCCTATTTGGGGCGGTTTTAGTTGTGCAAGACAGGAACAATTCTTATCTGCGCTCCGCGCAGTGGCAGAAAGCCAGTTTTACCGGTCAATTCGTTAGCTAGCTTTGCTCTTGGCCTGTTAGTTGCCTCTCAAAATGCATTGCAATGTCGCCATTGGAGAGGTCTATGTCGCTATCAAGCAACTCCATGCAGTTATCCGCTGAAGAGCGCCGTTGGTTGCCGTGGTTTGGCAAGACCGGCAAATTCGCCATGGGCTGGGCCTGCCGGGTCAACCGCACGGCCTATCCGGTGATCGAGCAAACCTTTGAAGCCATCGCCGACACGCGGGTCAAGCTGCTCACCGGCTGGGCCGTGGAGCAATGGGAACACCTTGCGGAACTGGCCCAGGGCATCGATGGCCTCAGTGCCCTTGACGGCCAGGTCCTGCAGGAAAAACTGCAACAGGCAGAGGACTTCTCCGAACTGTTTGTCGTCGATGCCACCGGCAAGCTGCTGGCCTCGACCTGGAACGGCGCGCAGGCGCGCAACCTGAACCCCGCCGCCCTGGCTGAAGGCTTGAAGGCGCCGTTTCTTCATGGCCCCTACAGCGATCCGCTGACCCTCGCCATCGGCCCGTCCTCGTCGCGCTTCCATGATGAAGTCACGCTGATGTTCTACCAGCCGCTGAAAGTCGCCGGCAAAACCCTTGGCTGCCTGTGCGGGCGGGTGCCCAACGACGTACTGGGCGACCTGATCCAGCGCGAGGCCGGGCATATCTTCGCCGAGTCCGGGGACAACTACCTGTTCATGGTCCAGTCGCGTTTCGACCGCAACCTGCAACCGGGCGTGGCGCTGTCGCGTTCGCGTTTCGAGGACGGCACCTTCAGCCACGGTGAAAACCTCAAGAGCGGCGTGCACACCGCCTGGAAAACCGTGCAGGTGCAGCGCCACACCGAACTGGAACTGCGCTTCACCGACCCGGCCACCCAGCAACTCCACCCCGGCGTGCGGGAAACCATCCGCAACGGCTCGAACCTGTTCGTCACCTACCCGGGCTACTCCGACTACCGGCATATCCCGGTGGTGGGCAAGGGCGTGACCTTCCAGTTGCCGGGCTCGCCGGACCGCTGGGGCATGATGTGCGAGGCGGACCTGGAAGAGGTCTACCGCCGGCGCTCCCTCAGCTTCGGCCTGATGAAACCCTATCTCGCCACCATGCTCGGCCTGTTCGCCTGCAACTATGGCGTACAGCACTACAGCGGCTTGCCCCAGCACCTGATCGACCTGTGCGAGGCCGCCAGCCTGGTGATCGCCGCCCTGGTCTTCAGCACCCTCGGCCCGAAGCGCCTGGCCGCGCGCCTGACGGAAATGACCGGAGTGATCCGCACCATTGCCGAGGGCGAGGGCAACCTGCGCCAGCGTCTGGACCCGACGCGCATGGCCAATGACGAAACCGGCGACATGGGCCGCTGGATCAACAGCTTCATCGACCACCTCGACTCAGTGGTGGGCCAGGTGGTCAAGGCCAGCCACAGCGTCGGCACCACCAACCAGATGATGATCGGCCGCAGCCGCAAGGCCAGCAGCACTTCCATGGAAGTGGCGGACGCGGTGCACCGCATGATGGTCATCGTTGAAGAGCAACTGGGGGAAATCCAGCAAGCGTCTGCCGGTGCCGAGCAGATGAAACAGGCCATGGACGAAGTGGTCGAGCGGGCGCGGGAGCAATTCCTCACCGTGCAGCAGGGCACCCAATCGATCCGTGACGTGGTCGAACGCTCGGCGTCCAGTGTGCAACTGCTCGACAGCCGCATGGCCGAGATCGGCAAGATCAGCGGCCTGATCAGCGACATCACCAACCAGACCAACCTGCTGGCCCTCAACGCTGCCATCGAAGCGGCCAGGGCAGGGGAGCACGGCCGCGGCTTCGCCGTGGTAGCCGACGAAGTGCGCAGCCTCGCGGCGCGTACTTCCAGTGCCGCCGAGGAAATCCGCGTCACCGTCGAAAGCCTGCAGGGTGAAACGCGCAAGGCGGTCGGCTTCATGGAAGACGGCGTGCACAATGTCGACCAGAGCCTGGGCCTGGCCGAACAGGCCTCCTCGGAAAACGTGCAGTTGCACCAGGCGGTGGAAAACATGTTCCGCATCATCCAGCAGCTCAACCAGCGCAGCCTGGACTACGGGCGGACCATCAAGGAAGTCGACCAGTCCTCGCTGGAAATGCACCAGACCGTCAACGTCCTGCATGCCAGTGCGGAAACGGTGCGGCTCAATGCCAACAAATTGCAGAAACTGGTGGGGCTGTTCGAGGTCACCCGCACGGGCGCGCAGCGGGAAGCCGCCTGAGATGAAAGGCGCGGGGCAGGGCGCTTTCCGGCCGCAAAGCGGCCCTGTCACCGGGCAGAAACTTTTTTTAAATCAGGGGGTTGCAAGGGTGGGGGAATGTGGACATAATGGCGTCCATCGAAAGCGACGAGAAATAAAAAATCTCAACGTTTTCAACGAGTTAGGGAAATCGAGAGATTTCTGAAGCTCATGAGGCCGAGTAGCAAAGTGGTTATGCTCCGGATTGCAAATCCGTCTACGCCGGTTCGATTCCGACCTCGGCCTCCACTATTCAAAGCCCCGCAGATTAACGTCTGCGGGGCTTTTTAGTTTGCGCGGGGTGATGCCGGAGTTCCGAAACTTTGGGGGTGAAGTTCCGAAACTCTGTTACTTCGAAGGCTTGGCGATGGCGCCTACGCGACGATAAACACGCTCGGTCATTTCGGCTTTCGAGTGCCCAAGCAGGGTACTGGCATCGCCCAAGTCGTTAATCTCGGACGCAGCCTTTGGTCGGATATCCCGGAACTGGAACTGCGCAATTTGCTTGGCCAAGTCCACCTTCTTCTCGGCCATGGCTTTCACCCTTGCTGCCTCTCTTGCGTCCGCCCAGCGGTTGCGCAACATTCCCCAGCTCATCCGCTTGCCGTCCTCGTTCACGATGTAGAACGGGGAGAGGTGATGGCTGTTCCTTTGCTCAATCCGATCAAGCAGGTTGCCCAAGGCGTTCTGCACGCCGTCCGCCTCCAGCAGGATCCGTAGCTTTTTGCCTGTCTTGCCCTGGGCAATGCGCAGGTACATCCCTTCCCTGAAGTCCTTCCGCATGGCAAGCACGTCCGCAGGCCGCTGGCCCGAGAGATAGGCCAGGTCCATTGCCTCCTTCAACTCCTGCGGCGCCTCCTCATAAACTGCCTTCCAGACAATCTCGTTTGCGTAGTAGTCCCGCGGTTTCTCCTTGTTCTTCCTCACTCCCAGGCAAGGGTTCTCCCGGGTGGTGATCCCCCATTCCCGGGCAGTGTTGAAGACGTGGGAGAGCAGGGCGATCTCGCGGTTTGCCCTGGTCTTGGCTGATCTGGTGTCGCGGTACTGGGCGATCATCGACGGGGTGATCTCGTCTATCGGAGCCTCGTCGAAGACCTCCCTGAGTTGCTTCAACTCGTAGATGTTGTCCTTCTGGGTACGAGGCGCCTTCGTCGGAATGATCTTCTTCTCGTACTCGTCGAAGATCCCCTTCATCGTGGTGAGTTCGGTAGGAAGGCGCTTGGCTTCGAGTTCGGCCCACTTCATCTTGGCCCTGACGAGGTCCGTGCCCAGAGGAATTTCTTTTCCGGCCTGGTCGCGGTAGTAGTAACCGACCCACTCCTTGCCGCTCTTCCTGGCCCGCTTGCGCCGGTACACGCCCGGCGGCAGATCGCGGTTTTCTGTGTTTCTTGGGCGCATCTCACTTCACTCGGGAAAAGTCTGGCACCCATGCGGGCTTGGGCGCTGGAGGCGCCGCGGTAGGCACGACGTCGATTACGGCGCCGCTTAGCTTCATGCGAGCGTACTGGCGCCCGACCAGCGGACGGCCGCCACGGCTCTCGACGTAGTGCCAGCCGCGTTCTGTGAGCCAGCGGCGCTGATACGCGCGGGGCTTGTAGCCGGTGATCTCCACCAGCTCCTCGTCCGAGAGGATTTCGTATTCCATGGGATGGTCTCCACGCCGCCGGTGGCGGCAGGTTGGTGGTCAGGCCTTGGCCTTGCTGATTGCAGCGGCAAGCCGGACCTGTGTGCCGTTGCCATTGCCTGCGGGCTTGATGCGGTCGATCACAGAAAGGGCTTCCGTGGCAGCACTGAGCAAGTCGTCGCGCTGGTCACGAACCTGGGTGAGTTCGGCCAGCAGGTGCGCCTGTTGCTCTCCCTCGGCCCTCCCGATTTCCCAGAACTGTTCGCACCAGTGTCCAGCAGGTGGCGGGTTATTGTTCTGCTTCCCGCAGGCCAGCGAGCCCACTACCACATCGCAGAGACTGCTCTTGTAGGTGTTGTTGCCGTCCAGGCTCAGGCCACCACGACGACGCAGGGCGCTCACCACCTCGTCAGGGTCGAGGCCGTGGTCCTTGAGAACGATATCGAGCTCCGGGTTGCCGGCGGTGTAGATGACCAGTGCCAGCTTGGCGCCTGGCGGCAGGTGACGGCTGATCTCAACCAGGGCGTCGTTGGCTGCTTCATGGAATCGGTTGGTTGCGGACATAGGGAATCCTCGCCCGCGCATGTCGGCGGGCTCATGTGTTAAAAGAGGGAATGAACAGGAGTATTGATATGGGCAAGACAGCCAAACCGTTTTACTTCACCTCCGTGCCGCTCATTGCGATTGGCGCTGCGTTCGCCGCAGTTGGAGCGTCAGGTCAGGTCGCCTTCGGGTACACGTCGGTCGGCCTCCTGGTGCCGGGCCTCGTGCTGTTGGTCACCGGATATCGCCGGCGGGCTTGAGTTGTCGGGAAGAGGATTAGCGTTTTTCTAGGTCGGTGGTGACGGCTTCAACGATCACCGGGCCCAGGATGCGCGTGCTGGCAGCTTGGTCCTTGAACACCTTGTTCAGCCGGCCGATCGCCGCTTCCCGCGCCTGACGGTAGACTTGATCGATCGTGCATTCAGGACCCCAGGATCCGAGGTTGCTGAGCTCGATGGTGACGGTGACCTTTGCGCTGGTACTGGTTCTCGCGCGCGGCTTGCTCATCGCGGCCGCCTCCATACGTGGTAGGCCATGTAGGTGAGGGCGATCATGGCGCCACCCGCTGTGGATATGGCGGCTGCGTTTGGATCGAGAGCGACCCCACAAGAGGAAGCCGCAGCCACGCGCCGAAATGGCCACCACCAACGTAGTACCTGGTGCCGACTGCCATGGACGGCCCGAGGGCTGGCATGCAGAAAATCGATTGCGGCTTGCGCCACCAAATCGACCAGCGCCAGTAGCCGGACTTAAGCGCCCAGCTCAAGATCACGGCCTGGTCTTTTGCGCCGTAGCACCACTCCAGGCCGATGAACAGTTTCCCAATTTTCATAGCGAATACCTCTCTTCATCCCAGCGCCGCTCGGCGCCGGCAGGTGTTGGTCCGTTGTCTTCTTGTTCGTGCGGGGAGAGCTGGCGCTGACTGCCGGCGTGTTTGTCAAACAGCTTCCGGCAGGCCTCGGACTTCCCGAGATCCTTGATCAAGCATCGCTCTGGTTCTGGCGGGGCCAGTATCCAGTTAGGCAGGCAGGCCATACCGCTATTCGATTGCCAGCAGGTGACGGCGCGCGCCTGGTCTTCCTTTACCTCCAGGTGGCCGGGTTGCTCGATGCAGCCGACCAGAGTGGCCAGCAGCGCGAGGAGGAGGGCTAGGCGGGTCATCAGTAGTCATCCCAGTTCAGTTCTTTGATGAAGTCGCCGCCGGCGCACAAGCGCTCATCTGCGATCTCTTCCACTTCCCTGAGGTCTTCCAGGGCGGTCTTCGCGCGCTCCATTGCAAGCTGTGCGTGGCCGAGCTGGCGGCGCTTCCTGACCTTGTAGGAGTGAAGGGCCTTCGCCTTGTCCGGGTACGCGAACCGACGTCCGTGAGACGCTTTCAGCACGCGCTTGACGTGTGGGCTTTTGCGGCCTTCGGCCAGGCTCATCCGGGCCAGGCCAACAAAGCGATATGGCGCAATCCAATAGAAGTGATCCGACTCGCGCACCACCACGAAGCGCTTGCAGACGATCGTCACGCCATCGGGGCTGATCTCGTCGATGTAGCGGAAGTGATCCGGCCAGGCCGGTTGCGTTTCTTCGGGCATGACTTCGTCCTTGGCCGCTCACTCGCGGCAGTTGTGTGAGGTTGTAAGTTCGATTTATTACTGGCAGAACCGCGGCAGTGCTGTAGGCTCACCGAGGCGGTAACAACATTTTCTAATCCTTGAGGGCCCGACCATGCGTAATCGCGGTAAGGTTTACTGGGAATGGGCCAACCCCGAGTTGCATTTCCGCAATCAGGACGAGCGCCTTCCTTGTGGCTCCCTCATCAACATCCAGGCACGGATTTCAAAGAAGGGCGTCACCCAGCTCTTCTTCGGTATTTATGGCGTTAAGGGGCTTGCACTACATGAGGAGTACCACCCTGCCTGCGAAGGCCAAACGATCTCTACAGCAATGGCCTGGGCTAGGCAGAGAGCTTTACAGTGGGCCGCCGAAACCATGAGCGGTACTGGCTAACACGCGCCCGAGCAGCGCCCATTCAGATTTATTGAAATGCTTAGGGAACAGGTGTGCGCCTGCTGTAACCTAAGTAGCTGAGAGCATCACAATTTGTGGGGACATTTCCCCTATGCCTATTCGACTTGGTCGAACCATCCATAAGAGCGCTGGCAACCCAGCCAGAAGCCCTGCATCTAGCCCCTCATACACGGCAAGCCTTTGATCCTCGTCTACTCAAAGGCAGAAGCCCCATCTAATGCTTCAGTTTGCTGCGATCGTGATGATCGCGCACGAGCAGTCATATGAATTCTAAGTGTTTCTACACCCATGAAATGCTTTACCGCGGTTACGCAGCTACGTTCAAGCTCAAGTGGCCCACCATAGGCAGTCCTTGGCAAGCCGAGCAGCACATAGTCGTCCAGGGCGAAAAATTTGGGTACATACTGATTCAACCGGTGAAGGAGGGAGTGACTCTCGCCACTCTCCTAGCGGTTTTCAAGGAACGCGTTATGGCGATGGTCGATGAGCGTTGCTCCTTGCTGGGCGCTTGAGGTTTAGGTCTGGATCAGTCGGCCACGGCGGCGAAGGGAGCCACAATTTTTGGCAATCTCGGTATTGGAGAATCGGTTTCTGTGGGCATGACGATTCCTTGGCCGCCATATCGCGGCAGTTGAATAGAGGGGAGAGGGGTTAAAGCAGGGAGGAGTACGGATGTACTCCTGTCAGGATTTGCTAGGTGCCAACCGCTCTGCACGGCTGATAATGTCGTCAGCGCTCAACTCGGCCTCCTCAGGCGTGTGGCCCGAGGTTCCAAACAGAATCGCCAGGTGCACGGCGAGGTGATCTTTCCACCAGTCAACGAGTGCCACCTGGTCGGCCAGTTCAGCGCGTAGCCGCGCCACTTCCTCAGCATCTACTGGCGCTGGGTGATCGTGCATAGCCTTGTACTGGAAGCCCTGGTCTTCCCATTCCTGGACGATGTCCCATTCTTGGGTGAATTGATTGATCGCCGGGCCGCGGGTCTGCACCCAGCCGTACGGCTCGTGGTTTTCCTGCGCTCCGCACTTCGTGCAGGTCAGTTGCCACTCTCCGTCATCGGTCCATTCGTGTCTGCAAGCCATCGGATGATCCAACAAGGCGCGAACTGCCCGAAATTGACCGAGCGTCAAGGCAAGGTCCTTGTGCTGGCCCCGGTCGCGGGCTGGCTCAAAGCTGTCGTCTTCTGCATCGGAATAGCAGTCGGCCACGGCGGCGAAGGGAGACAGAATTTTCGCTATCTCGATATTGCTGGATCGGTTTTCTGTGGGCATGGGGATACCTCAATGTCATCAACTTTGGAAATTATCCATAAATATCATATAATTAGCGCTCAAATCAGTGCATGGGAGAAGCCCTTTTGACTACCTATACCGCATCGCTTGACACCGCCAGCCAAACCCTGGCTTGA
>NZ_MKZO01000045.1 GCF_001941965.1 Pseudomonas putida
TCACCGCCAGCCCAGCTAGACCGCCTGATTGAGCGGCAGAGGCCTGGTCATCGCCCGACGGCCATGGCGGCTGGCTGCTTCGGGGGGCTTGCCTTGGGCAGGGCTGCAGCTTAGGTTGATGACATTGGGGGCCAGGCAGGTCCTCTTTCCAGCCGGGACAGGGCGGTATCAGCTTAGGCCCTTTTATCCTGCTCATGGCGCGGTCCTGGATTCCAGATCCATATCGGCAGGCCACTCGACCTTCGGTGCCAGCAGCATGGCGATGTTGCACCACAGCACATCGTTATGGTCCCAGGGCGGCCCTGGGGGAGGCAGTGCATCGGGACCTTGTTGCATATAGGTGCAGACATAGGCCCAAGCGTGCGCGTCGGCACCCATGGCGGTCAGGGGGAAGCGGTCGATGACTTGGTTGGTGCCGGGTTTGACGATGGACAGTTCGACGCCGAACTGGATGATGACCCCGCCCTGAGCAGTGAAGTGGGTTCGTCTCCAGCGTTCGGCTCGGACTTGTGACCAGTCGTAGGCCACTGGCAATACCCGCCATTCCTCGAAGGGATTCCACCAGCGGAATTTGAAGTTATAAGCATAGAGACGTTGGCGGGCGCGGTTGAAGCGCAGTGGTGAGTCCCTAGGAGGAGCTATATCAACTTTCACGCAAAAAGCGAGTGTCCAGATTGTAATTGCCACAGCCGTGATCAACATGATCCATCCTTCAAGGTCCAATACACGCCAGTCTGAAATGATGAACCACAACAATCCAATTAGGAGGATGCTGGTGACGGGCGCGAACCATATCATGACTCCCCTGACAAGTGCCGAGGCCCGTGGTAGTTCCAGAAAAGTAAAATCTTGATGATTGGGTGTATCGAACCCAAGTGCTGGAGTTACAGCTGGTTTTTCATCAGGAGTAGGCAGATCTTCTTGCCAGCCTGGGCAAGGCGGGGTGAGTTTAGGTCCTCTCATATGGACCCCTTCCTTGCTTGCCCCTTGATCTTGTCCTCTCTGACGATGAGCCGGGCAAACCCCGACTTGTCACTCTTGTCAGGCCAATAAGAAACCTCAAGCTGAAAGGCATGAACCTCGAGAAAGCCGAAGAAGCTAATGGAACCACGAATCTCGAGAGCTTGGGCGTTATGCGTAATGACAGGAGTTGTGGTTTCAGGACGATACCCCGGCGTTTTCCACGCAGCGGGAGGCGGCAATGGACCATTTGCTACTCCACTACGGCCGCTCGCAATGGTTTCTCCCAAAGTCTGGTTAGGCCGGTAGACCTGCAACGTCCATTCGTAACCCGATACATCCGCCTGATACCCAGGCAGGACGAGTATGTACTCCAAGAAGATTCCGGCAGGGACAGCATCTCCAATGGGAAGTCCAGCTTCCTGCTCGGCTTTTACGATCATTCCTGCATTTGCAGTCATCCCCAACAGTGCAGCATTCAGTTCACCGATAGCTGTATCCATGTCCTCAGGGGTCGTCCAACGGCGGTGTTTTGTAGAAAGGCCCCATAGCGAGTGGCGTGCCCAAAGTTCCAAGGGTTCTGACTCCTGTCTTTTTGCCCACACTGCCAGACCGAATGCCGCAAGGCCTAACAGTACGGATGCGGCAAGAGGAAGTAGTGCAAAAGCGGCTGGAGCCAAGGCCCCCCAAACCCCGAGCGCTGCTGAGCCGGTAGCAGAAGCAGTCGCTAGCGAATATTTATTACTTGCCCCTCGGTCACCAGAGGCTCTTGAGCGACCCGCCGCAAACGCATACTGCAACCCCTCCAACGCACTAGCCAACGCCACCAGCGCCCCACCGTACTGCACGATCCGCGCCCCCACTCCGACTGTCTGTCCAACAATCCGGGTCGGCATGTGCAGATCCGGTCGCACCATCTGGATCGTCCCACCGACAACCTCCGTACCGGCCCCCATCACCCCAATCGATGCCGACATCACCGCCGCCACCGCTTCGGGATACTTGTCCCCCACGGTATCGAGCAGGCTGGCATAGCTTCGGCGCAGGCTGTCCTGCTGGAACCACAGGCTGATCAGCCCCAGCCCCATGGCGCTGGCACCGGGTGTGCCGGCAACTGCGGCGGTGCGCATGCTGTGCATCGACTCCCGCGCCAGCTGGACGGAGCCCTCAGCATTGAGGATCACCTTGCGCCCCAGGTTGTCCATGGCCTCCTGGACTGCTTCGGCACCGAGGGTGACAGTGCGCAAGGCATCACCAATACCGTCGCTGACCCCGGCGCTGAGCTTGTCCAGCCGGGCCTTCAGGGACTCGGCTTTTTCCAGGGTCCAGAAACTGGCTTCGACCAGCTTTCCAGGCGTGCCCGGCACGGCCGCCGACAGGGTATTGCTCAGCAGCATGGCGCGCACCTTGCGCTGGGCCGGCTTGCGGAACTGCTGGTCGAGCCGGGTCATGTAGCGATCGGTGCTTTCCTGCAGCACTTCGTTGAGCAGCGAAAGGTACTCGCCCACCTTGAGGGAAACGGTGACTCGCGTGGCCTCCACCCCGAAGTGGCGCAGCAGGGCCACGCGGTGCAGATGCTCCAGCAATGCCCGGGTCTTGTCCGACAGCTCGTTGCCGAGACGACTGCTGGCCGTCGCCGCCGCGGACAGCAGTTGGCCGATGGCGTCCTGGACGGGGCCGGACATCAGGTTCCTGGCTTCCTGGGTGGTGATGAAGGTCTTGATGGCGTGGTAGACCCGGGTGCGCTCGTCACCGGCGAGAGCATCCTGCAGCTCTCCGAACAGCGGCCTGGTCCCTGCGGTCAGGGCCCGGTACAGCAGACTGTCGTGATTCTCCAGGAGCGCTTTCCAGAGCCGCAAGGTTGGGCCCAGCGGGCCGTCCCCTCGCTGTTCGGTCGGACCACCGGACAGGCAGGTCCCCTGCATGCGGAAGAACAGCTCGACCGAGCGCGGGTTGGTGATGCTGTAGTCATGCAGGGCCGCGCGCTGATAGGCCGCGTCGCTGTAGTGGTGCTCAAGGTGCTCGGCAACGTCGTCGATGACCTGTTGCCAACCGGCGAGGGTGTGCTGGAAGTCCGCCTCGAAAGTCGCACGGGCCTGCTCGTCGTAGCGTTCTTCCAGGCGCTCCCTGGCCTCCGCTTGCTTGACCGGGGCCAGGCGCGCGGTTTCCGCCTCGACATCGAGCAGGGGAAAGTTCGGATTGAGCATCGGCAGGGTCGGATTGACCATGGGGTTATTGTTCTGCTCGCTCCGCCACTTGTTTTCGTCTTCCGCGCGCTTCTTCGCCCTTTCCTTCGCGACTTCCATCTGATGCCCACGGATCGCGAGCAAGGCCTGGGAGGTGAAGAACTCGAAGCTGCGCTTCGGTTGCGCACACCATTGCAGCATGGCCTGATTGCGGAGCAGACGCTGGGCATTGAGCTCCTGGACCACGCCGATTGGGTCAGGCAGCACCAGGGCCAATACGCCGTTGGGCAGTTCCTGTTCCTGGATCACGTTGCGCAGATGCCCCTTCAGGGCACGCAGGCGGTGCTGGCGACCATGGAAGCCGTGCACGCTGCGGAAATCGCCAGGAATGTTTTGCGCGTACTCGAGCACTTGCTGGAGCTGCGGGTCGCTTTCGTTCATGGCGATGCCGACGCTGGCGGGGTCGCTGCGCGCGGCCTTGAGGTCGAGTGGGTGGAAGCGTTCATCGAGGTTAACGCCGTCGACCACGCCGCCGCGCAGGTAGCTATCCAGCACCGCCTTGGGCCAGGGGTCGTTGGCAATGGCCAGCCAGGCGGTGGAGTACTTGTTGGTATCGATGTTGATGAAGGATGCCGGGATGTCGTGATCCTCCCGGATACAGGCCTCACACAGTGGCCGGGGCTCTTCCTGTGGCATTTGGTACGGGCGGAACTGGCTCAGTGCCCCTTCGGGCGAGATCTCGTAGGCCTGCCATTCGCGGCGGTCGAGCAGCACATAGAGATAGCCCTGGCGCAAGATGCGAGGTTGCCCAAGGCCCATGCGCACGGCCTGGACCTCGGAGCCAGGGGTCAATGGCCGCAACTGGGTCTCCCAGGGAGCCGGGGCATAGGCGGCGCGCAGGGGCAGGATGGGCAGGCCGCTGCGCTGGCAGGTGGCGCAGAGGGTGCTGGGGACCGGACAGGCCTCGCCGGTGGCGATGTCGGAAATGACGCTGAAGCTGATGGTCATGAATAGTCCTTCGCATGGGGCAGATCAGTGAAGGTGCGTTTCCAGAGGGCTTCGCTGTAGTGGCTGGCGAAGTGGCCTTGCAGGTCCAGAGCACCTGACCCGGCCTTGGTGATGAGCGCCTGGATTTCCGGGTGGCGCAGCAACAGCGGGTGGATGAACACCTGGTGCAGGCAGAGGGCGATGATGTCGCGATGACTTCGCAGACCGAACGCGTAGGCATCGCGGACCAGCCTCAGCGCATGCAGGGCTGCCTGTGGCGGCAGGACGGTGTCTCCGGTCCAGCGCCACGGCGCGAAGCCGGCAGGGCGTTGCAGGAGGTGCTGCCAGATATCGAGGAAGTTGCTGATCAGCGGTGCCCACTGCTGGGCCTGGTGAGCCGCCTCCGGCATCACGACCTCGGCCGCGTGGTCGGTGCCGCTTATCACGCTATAAGTGCCCCAACTAAGCGGTAGTAACCAGCAGCGGATGGGGCATAGCAGCCAGGCTTTTTCACTGACCGCCGTGGCGCAAAACAACTCCAGCCTGAGTGGCTCGAACCAGGGCAAGGGGCGCCCGTCCTTGCCCGCAATGGTGTGGCAGCGCGTTGCGATATGGCCGGCGATGATATCCAGTGGTTGCGGGCTGAGCAGCCAGCCGCAGACATAACGCTTGTGGTAGCCAATGTCCCTGGATGCGCGCACGGCACTCCATTCGAGATGCTGCGGCGCCGGCGATTCACCGGGCCTGGCCAACTGAACCAGCGCGGGACAGGCTTCGGGAGTATGGGCAAGATCCGGGCGCAATACGCGGGAGACCGCAGCATCGCCCAGCGACTGGACCAGGGACGGCACACTGAGTGGGTGCTCCGGTGCACAGTCGGCCAGGCCATCCAGCAGCAGATAGAGATAATCATCCGGCTTGCGGTCATGCTCCAGGAAATGCGTGAGAGCCCCCGTCTTCATTTGATTTTCCTTTCGCATAGGGCGTGCGCGCCTTCCAGCACCTTGCTGGTCTGGGACAGGCTGTTACCGCTGCCTCCTGCGGGCTTGTTAATGGGGCCCTTGAACGTGAGCGCGATGCCATCCAGCGTGATGCCTGCCGCATCGATACGCAGCGTGCCGCCGGGTCCCTTGAGGACCAGGGTGTCGGCGGCGCTGATTTCATGGGCCCGGGTGCGGTGGACGATGCGCTGGCCCGCTTGCAACATGACGTCGCCTTGCACCTGCTGTCGCAGATGCCCGCCGATCTCGATGTGGTGGTCGGCGGTCGTGGTGTCATGGCGGTCGTTGCCGACCTCTTCGGTACGGTCCCCGGCCGTGGTGATGCTGTGGTTGCCGCCGATGATCAGGTCGTCGTCGCTGCCGATCTCATGCCGTCGGTTCTGCCCGATCAGCACCTGCTCGTCGTTGCCCACGGTGTTCTTGCGATCGTGGCCGACGGTGAGGCGCTCGTCGTTGTCCACCTGCTCGCTGCGGTCATTCCCGACGTGGGTGGTTTCGTCGTTCCTGACCTCGTTCCTCTGGTTCCTCTGGGCGCGAATAAAGACTTCTTCCTGTCCCGCTTCATCCTCGAAGCTCAGCTCGTTGAAGCCATTGCCCTTGTGGGTCTGGCTCTTGAAGACCATACGCGTCTTGTTTGCGGGCAGTTCGTAGGGCGGGCGTTGTAACGCCGTATAACACCGGCCCGTAATCACTGGCTGGTCAGCGTCCGCGTTGCCGTAGCTGACAATTACACCCTGACCGATGCGCGGGATCGCCATATGCCCCCACAGCGCCCCGGCGATGCCCTGCGAAACCTGAACCCAGCAGGAGCTGTGTTCGTCTTCGTTGCCTTCCCGGTCCCACGGAAACTGCACCTTCACCCGGCCGTATTCATCGCAATAGATTTCCTCCCCCGGCGGCCCCACCACCGTGGCCATCTGCGGGCCGTCGATGCGCGGTTTGGGCAGCGGCTCGGGGCGCCATTCGGCGTCGTGCGGGACCAGGGTGGCGAGGCAGTTGTAGTGGGTGCCACAGTCGGCCTCGGCGCTGTCTTCTTCCTGGCTGACGTACTGCTTGCCGTGGTGCTCCAGGTGCACCGGGCGCCAGCCGCGGTTCATGTCCTCGCGAGGGTGACCGACCAGGTCGAAGAACAAGCCGGGGACCAGCCGGGCATCGTCGCCCTCGGCAATGACCTGGCAGGCGTCACCCCGCAGGCCGAGCAGGCGGCTGCGGCTGAAGGCCTCGCCGTTCTTTTCTCCGCGGTAGCGACCGGGGTAGTCGTAGCGCTCGTAGCTGTCCGCCTGGTGCTCGAGGTCCGTGGCCTTGTACTTGCTCTCTTCGGTGAGTTTCGGGTTCTTGAAGCTGTAGTCGCGCTGCACCTGGCGGGCGCTGCGCACGTTTTCGCTGTAGGTGAAGCGGTGCAGCGCCGGGCCCGGGCGATCGGCGCCGGGCTTGGGGTTGTATTCCACCGGCTCGCCGGGCTGCTTGCCGAAGATCCACAGGTAGTCGCAGTGGATCAGGCGGTGGCCTTCCTCGCTGTGCAGGAAGCCGTAGAAAAAACCCTCTTCGCGCATGATGCGCTCGACGAAGTGATAGTCGGTGTCGCCGGCCTGCACGCAGTATTCGCGGACAGTGTGGGCCCTGGCGGCGCGTAGCTCGTAGTCGAGGGTGAGGGCGTGCTTTTTCAGCATCACGTTGGCAATGTCGGGCACGCTGAGGGTCTGGAAGATGCGCCAGTCCGCACACAGGTGCAGACGGGCCAGGCGGGGTTCTACGACGGCGCGGTAGCGGGTGTGGCGGAAGCCGGTTTCACCCTGCTGGAAGCCGCTGACCGAACCGTGGACGT
Source organism: Pseudomonas putida (assembly GCF_001941965.1). GTDB lineage: Bacteria > Pseudomonadota > Gammaproteobacteria > Pseudomonadales > Pseudomonadaceae > Aquipseudomonas > Aquipseudomonas putida_L. The sequence goes on from NZ_MKZO01000045.1 coordinate 6,960, forward strand.
AGCGCACGGGCTGGCCACCCTGCCAGATGGTGAACAGCGCGGGACGGTCGAGAATCTCGCCAAATTCGAGGGAGGGATCGCGGCTGCTCAGGTCGACTTCGAGGCGAAAGGTTTCGGATAGGCCTTCGCTGAGGTGGAATTCTATGACCTCGAATTCACCGGCTGCGGCGGTGAAGGTGAAGCTCAGATCGGACTGGACGGGCATTCAGTGCTTCCTGCGATTTCCATGGGAATGAATTCCGCAGAGATGCTGAAGACCGGCCTGAGGTGGGTATATAGGAAAATTCCCAAGAGCCTGTGTGAAACGACTGAGACTTCAAAAGCGACGCGTACCCGCTCCCACAGGGTACGCGCTTAACCATCCTGCCTCGATGCCTAGCAATCATTCGAAATAGCCAACCCCTCTGAAAGACCCTACTTTTCTATAGGATGTAGAACCCCTTTTGCTTTCAAGCACTTGCCCCCTCGCACAATCCCCTGACAGCCTTTTCACACAATCTTGACGCCCCGCCCCCACTCTCCTTGACTGAACCGTAGCAGTACCGCTCCACACTCAATCCGGGCCTCTAGCCTGCGCTTTCCAGCGCGCGGGACGGGCTCCGTTTTGCTGGTTTGGGTCGCCCCTCCTCGAGCCGTGACATCAGGCCAGATCCCTGGCTGTTCGCTATGAGGAGATTCACCATGAAAACAGCGTCCACCCCCACCAGCCTCGAATCGTTTTTCTTCGCCGTGTCCGCTTCCCTGCTGCTGGCGACCCCGGCAGATGCTCTGGAGCGCGAGGAATTCGACCCGTCCCTGGCCTTTCATATGCCGACCCTGAGCCTGCAACCGGTGAACTTCACCGGCCTGGGTCGCGAGACGCTGAGTGCCTTCTCCGAACGTCGTGCCGAACGTGATGCCCTGGTGGCCCCGGACCTGCTGCACAGCCAATGGGCGCAGTTCTTCCCGAGCGCAGCGCCGTCCAGCCAGCCACCCCTGGAAATGCCCGGCAACCAGCTGCGCATGAGCCCCGATCTGTTCGTGCGCGAGACTGCCGGCGGCAACATGCATAGCGCCGGGATCTTCGTCGGGCGCAGCGACCTGCAAGGCGGCTTCCCGCAGACCGGCGACAAGAACGCCCCGGTGCGTCTGCAAGGGGAAAGCGTGGGTATGTACTGGAGCCTGCGCAATGAACAGGGCTGGCATGTGGACGCGGTGGCCATGGGTACCCGCTTCGATGCTAGCGGGCGCAATGCAGATGGCGCGCGGATCGACGGCGACGGCCATGCCCTGACCTTCTCGGTGGAAGGCGGCTTTCCCATTGGCCTGGGCAAGAACTGGGTGATCGAACCCCAGGCGCAACTGGTCAACCAGCAGTACTTCGCCGCCAACCAGGCCCAGGCCGATGCCCTGCAATCCCTCGACGGGCAGCCGAGCTGGAGTGGCCGGGTCGGGGCGAAGCTGTCCGGGCATTATGTGGTGAGCGGCATGCCCATCGAGCCGTTCCTGCGGACCAACGTGTGGTACGACTTCTCCAATGCCGACACGGTCAGCCTGGACAAGGTCGACAAGATCAGCAGCGGGCGCAACTCGACCACGGTGGAACTGGGGCTGGGGTTGGTGGCCAGGGTGACACCGAAGGTGGCGCTGTTTGTCAGTGCCGATTACAGCAGTGATGTGGATGACAATGATCTGAATGGGTTGATCGGGAATCTGGGGGTGCGCGTTCGCTGGTGATTTTGGGTTGGGGCTGATGGCCCTATCGCTGGCAAGCCAGCTCCCACAGGGTACGCGGTGCCTGTGGGAGCTGGCTTGCCAGCGATAGGGCCATCAGCTGCACCATCAATAATCCTGCTGCCCCCGCACCGCCAGCACATTGCAAGGCAGATGCTGCAACACATGCTCGGTAGTGCTCCCCAGCACCCCCGCCGCCCCGCGCCGCTGGCTGCTGCCCATAACGATCACATCCGCCCGGTGCTGCCCGGCATACTCGGCGATGGCATGGGTCGCTGGCCCGGTAACGAAATGCCGATGACTCTCCGCCACCCCATGGGCCTCGGCCAGATGCTCGAACGCCAGTTGCGCCGACCGTCTCACCTCACTGTTGAACCCCGGCATGGTCACCGCCCCTGCACCAAAGTCGGCGAACTGGGTCTGCGCCACATCCCAGGCATGCAACAGATGCAACTCGGCATCGCACTGGATCGCCAGGGCATTGGCCTCGCGAATCACCCGATCGCTGATCCGCGTGTGCTGGCTGTCCGGATGCAGGGTATCCACCGCCGCAATCACCACCTTCGGCAACGGACAGCGCATGTCGCTGACCAGATGCAGCGGCGCCGCGCAGTCGCGCAGCAACTGCCAGTCCGGCGGCGTGAGGAAGACCCGGCGCAAGGCCGATTCATGGTGCACGTCCTTGATCACCAGGTCCGGCTGCATCTCCTTGACATGCTCGAGCATGTCCGCCATGACGTGCCGGCTCACCTGCACTTCACAACTGACCTCCAGCCCGTCATGGCGCAACTGCGCGGCCTCGTCGCGCAGCCAGGTCCAGGCGTCCTGCTCCATCGACTGGCGCAGCGCCGAACCCGCAGCCATGCGCCCGAGCAGGTCACCTTCTTCGAGAAATACCGCGATGTGCAGGGCCGCGTCGGTGGCCCTGGCGATCGCCACCGCACGTTCCATGGCCGGGGTGTGGCGCAGGCTCGGCGAGGCGATCATGAACAGGCGTTGATACGGGCGCATAAGACACCTCCTGACGGGTTGTCCGATTGCCGCGAATAAAGAATCAACGCACCCCGGTCAGGACGACCGAAGCGACGATACCGGCACAACGCCGGTATCGTTGCCTGAGTATAAGCCTCAGATCAGAGACAGGTAGCCAGCGCCGCCATACGGCGTTGCGCCAGGGCGTCATCCTTCTGCGCGTAGAACTTGACCACGCTGCCGCCGCCGGCCTGGGAAATGTCGGTGAAGTACTCGCCGCCACGGGTCGAAACGGTGATGCCCTGGGCCGTGCGCTCCAGGTAGCCGCTGGCGTCCACGCCGAACACCGCCTCGTCCTGCCAGCTGAACTGCACACACTCGGCGACCTTGGCTGCTTCTTTGGTCGAATTGATAATCCTGTCCGGCTGGCCAGATCTGGCCGAGTTCATCGCCGACGAGGCGCAGCCTGCCAGCAGGGTGGCGGCGAGCAAAGCCAGGGCAATACGCATGTTCAACCTCTTCGACGGAAAAAAGGAGCGACTTTAGCACCGCCGCGCCTAACCCAGAAAACCCTTCTTTTTATGTGCCAATAGATGACATCGATCAATTGATTGTCACTGTCGATTAGTCACACAAAAGATATGGACATAGACTCCCCGCGAATGCGCTGCCCAGACCCTCGAAAGAATGGATCGGGCCGCCTTTCCTGCCTGCTTTGGCCTGAAGACCACCGCCCGATTCCGCCGCTTTGAACGGCGCGCACGCCTGTGCGCGGCTGTCGCGTCGGCTCGGCCGCAACAAGGAGATGATCATGGGACTGGGTAGACGACAGTTCTTCAAACTGTGCACCGTGGGCGCCGCCACCGCGACCTGCGCCACCCTGGGTTTCGCCCCGGGCATGGCCCAGGCGACCCAGTCGCGCCAGTACAAACTGCTGCGGGCCAAGGAAACCCGCAACAACTGCACCTACTGCTCGGTGGGCTGCGGCCTGCTGATGTACAGCCTCGGCGACGGCGCGAAGAACGCCAAGGCGCGGATCTTCCATATCGAAGGCGACCCGGACCACCCGGTCAGCCGCGGCTCGCTGTGCCCGAAAGGCGCGGGCCTGGTGGACTACATCCACAGCGACCAGCGCCTGCTCTTCCCCGAATACCGCGCCCCTGGCTCGGATAAATGGCAGCGGGTCAGCTGGGAGCATGCCATCGAGCGCATCGCCCGCCTGATGAAGGACGACCGCGACGCCAACTTCATCGAGAAAAACGCCAAGGGCACCACGGTCAACCGCTGGCTCAGCACCGGCATGCTCTGCTCCTCGGCGGCCAGCAGCGAGACCGGCTCCCTTGACCAGCGCTTCACCCGTGCCCTGGGCATCCTCGGCACCGACAGCCAGGCGCGGGTTTGCCACGCGCCGACCGTGGCCGCCCTGGCGCCGACCTTCGGCCGTGGCGCGATGACCAACAACTGGGTCGATATCAAGAACGCCAACGTGGTCATGATCATGGGCGGCAACCCCGCCGAAGCGCACCCGGTGGGCTTCAAGTGGGTGATCGAGGCGAAGATCCGCAACGGCGCGAAAGTCATCGTGGTCGACCCGCGCTTCAACCGCAGCGCCGCCGTGGCCGACATCTACTCGCCGATCCGCGCCGGCTCCGACGTGACCTTCCTGATGGGCATGGTCAACTGGCTGATCAGCAACGACAAGGTCCAGCACGAATACGTGCGCGCCTACACCAACGCCAGCCTGATCGTGCGCGAGGACTACCACTTCGACGAAGGCCTGTTCAGCGGCTACGACGCCAGCAAGCGCAGCTATGACCGCGCCTCGTGGAACTACGAACTGGACGAGAACGGATTCGCCAGGCGCGACCTCAGCCTCAGCCATCCGCGCTGCGTATGGAACCTGCTCAAGCAGCACGTCTCGCGCTACACCCCGGAAATGGTCAGCAATGTCTGCGGCACCCCGCAGGACGACTTCCTGAAGATCTGCGCGATCATTGGCGAGACCAGCGCCCCGGACAAGACCGCCACCTTCCTCTACGCCCTCGGCTGGACCCACCACACCAACGGCGCGCAGATGATCCGCGGCTCCGGCATGCTGCAACTGCTGCTGGGCAATATCGGCATGGCTGGCGGCGGCGTAAACGCCCTGCGCGGCCACTCCAACATCCAGGGCTACACCGACCTCGGCCTGCTCTCGCTACGCTTGCCGGGCTACATGAACCTGCCGTCCGACGCGCAGACGGACCTCGCCACCTACCTCAAGCAGACCACCCCGAGCGCGGTGCAGGCCGACCAGGTCAACTACTACAAGAACACCCCGAAATTCTTCGTCAGCATGATGAAGAGCTTCTGGGGCGACAAGGCCACGAAAGACAACGACTGGGGCTTCGACTGGCTGCCGAAATGGGATGACAGCTACGACGTCATCAACTTCACCAACCGCATGTACGAAGGCAAGGTCAACGGCTACATCGCCCAGGGCTTCAACCCGGTGGCGGCCTTCCCGGACAAGAACAAGGCTCAGGCCGCGCTGGCCAAGCTCAAGTTCCTGGTGATCATCGACCCGCTGGCCACCGAGACCTCGAGCTTCTGGAAGAACCACGGCGAAGAGCACAACGTCGACACCGCCGCGATCCAGACCGAAGTGTTCCGCCTGCCCTCCTCCTGCTTCGCCGAGGAAGACGGCTCCATCGTCAACTCCTCGCGCTGGCTGCAATGGCACTGGGCGGGCGCCGCGCCACCCGGCGAGGCCTGGCACGACGGCAAGATCCTCGGCCATCTGTTCATGAAGATTCGCGAGCTCTATGAAAAGGAAGGCGGTGCCAACCCCGCGCCGATCCTCAACATGGCCTGGGACTACGCCGACCCGCTGGACCCGAAACCGGAAGAAGTCGCCAAGGAATCCAACGGCCGCGCGCTGGTCGACCTCAAGGACGACCAGGGCAACCTGATCCTGCGCAAGGGCCAGTTGCTCAATGACTTCGGCCAGTTGCGCGACGACGGCAGCACCGTGTGCTTCAACTGGATCTTCGCCGGCTCGTGGACCGAACAGGGCAACCAGATGGCCCGCCGCGACAACACCGACGTCGGCCTCGGCAACACCCCCGGCTGGGCCTGGGCCTGGCCGCAGAACCGCCGCGTCCTCTACAACCGCGCCTCGGCGGACCCGGCGGGCAAGCCCTGGGACCCGAAACGCCAGCTGATCGCCTGGGACGGCGCGCGCTGGAGCGGCATCGACGTGCCCGACTTCGCCCCGACCATTGCCCCCGGCAGCGCCACCAGCCCGTTCATCATGCTGCCGGAAGGCGTGGGCCGGCTGTTCTCGGTGGGCGCGCTCAACGACGGCCCGTTCCCCGAGCACTACGAACCGACCGAAAGCCCGCTGGCCAGCAACCCGCTGCACCCTAAGGTCACCTACTGCCCCACCGCGCGCATCTACGACCACGACCGCTCGCGGATGGGCAAGCGCGAGGACTTCCCCTACGTCGCCACCACCTACTCGATCACCGAGCTGTTCCGTCACTGGACCAAGCACTCGCGCCTCAACGCGATCATCCAGCCGGAGCAGTTCGTCGAGATCGGTGAAAAGCTCGCCGCGGACAAGGGCATCGCCCATGGCGACCGGGTCAAGGTCAGTACACAGCGCGGCTACATCAAGGCCAAGGCGGTGGTGACCAAGCGCATCCAGCGCCTGACCATCGACGGCCAGGCCGTTGACACCATCGGCATCCCCTGCCACTGGGGCTACGAAGGCGCCACGCGCAAGGGCTTCCTCGCCAACACCCTGACGCCCGGGGTCGGCGACTCCAATACGCACACGCCGGAATACAAGGCGTTTCTCGTGAACGTGGAAAAGGTCTGAGGGAGCACTCATGTCATACCAATCCCAGGACATCATCAAACGCTCGGCCACCAGCTCGCTGACCCCGCCGCCGCAAGCGCGCCACCACCAGGCCGAGGTCGCCAAGCTGATCGACGTAAGCATCTGCATCGGCTGCAAGGCCTGCCAGGTGGCGTGCAACGAATGGAACGACCTGCGTGACGAGGTCGGCCACAACGTCGGCGTCTACGACAACCCTGCCGACCTCTCGGCCGAGACGTGGACGCTGATGCGCTTCGACGAAGTGGAAAACGAAAGCGGCCGCCTCGAATGGCTGATCCGCAAGGACGGCTGCATGCACTGCGCCGACCCCGGCTGCCTCAAGGCCTGCCCGCAGCCGGGAGCGATCATCCAGTACGCCAACGGCATCGTCGATTTCCAGTCCGAGCACTGCATCGGTTGCGGCTACTGCATCGCCGGCTGCCCCTTCGACGTGCCGCGGATCAGCCAGAAAGACAACAAGGCGTACAAATGTACTCTCTGCGTCGATCGCGTCTCGGTCGGCCAGGAACCCGCCTGCGTCAAGACCTGCCCCACCGGCGCGATCAACTTCGGCGCCAAGACTGAAATGCAGCATCTGGCCGCCCAGCGCGTCGACGAACTACATGGCCGCGGCTTCGCCGGCGCCGGCCTCTACGACCCGCAAGGCGTCGGCGGCACCCACGTCATGTACGTGCTGCAGCACGCCGACAAACCGCACCTCTACCACAAGCTCCCCACCGACCCGCGCATCAGCACCGCGGTGCAGGGCTGGAAAGGCTGGCTCAAACCTGCGGCGGCGGTGGCCTTCTTCGCCACCCTCGCGGGCACGATGTTCCACTACGTCGGCGTTGGCCCGAACGAAGTGGACGAGGACGAAACCCACGACGAGGAGACCCACGCATGAACAAGGACAAGATGATCCTGCGCACGCGCTTCATCGAGCGCGCCAGCCACTGGCTGATGGTGATCTGCTTCTTCACCGTCGCGCTGTCGGGGCTGTCGTGGTTCTTCCCCTCGCTCAACGGCCTCAATGCGGTGTTCGGCACGCCGCAGATGGCGCGGATTCTTCACCCGTTCTTCGGGGTGGTGGTGTTCCTGTTGCTGGTTTTTCTGTTCATCCGCTTCGTGCGCTACAACCTGCCGGAGCCGGAGGACCGGATCTGGTTCAGGAACGTGCCCCAGGTACTCGCCGGCAAGCATGAACCGGCGCTGCAGATCGGCAAGTACAACGCCGGACAGAAGGTGCTGTTCTGGGGAATCATGGGGTTGATCAGCCTGCTGCTGGTCAGTGGCGTGGTGATCTGGCGGCCGTACTTTGCGCCGCTGTTTTCCATTCCCGTCATTCGCATCGGCTTGCTGGTGCATGCCCTGGCCGGGATCGGCCTGATCCTGCTGGTGATCGGCCATGCGTACCTGGCGTTCTGGGTGAAGGGCTCGATTCGCGGGATGGTCACGGGGTATGTGAGTCATCGCTGGGCGAAGACGCACCATGATCGGTGGTATCGGCAGATCAGTGCCAAGCAGGATGGGAAAGTGAAATGAACAGCAGTATTCGGATGAGCCCGCTGGACGCCGGGCAGGTGGCGGTCGGGGAAATTGCGCCGGTGTTGTTGCCTTCGCGGGAGGGGAACTATGCGCGGCGGGCGGCGCGGTTGCGGGAGTTGGCGGTGGGGCATCCCATGGCGGATTACCTGGACTTTGTCGCGGGGGTGGTGGAGAGCCAGGAGTTGTTGCTCAAGCAGCGGCCTCTGCCCTCCTCCGTGCTGGCCGGGTTGAAGGCGTCGTTGGGTGAGGAAGGTGCGCCGCTGGATTGTCGGCGGCATGTGCGGCATGGGTATTGGCTGGTGCTGTTGCGGGGGCTTGGGGAGACGGTGGAGCATCCGGCGCTGGAAGAGTTGCTGGTGCAGGAGGATTGGCGGTTGGAGGCTTATGCCGATTCGCTGTTGCGCGGGGATTTTCATGAGGTGCATAGCGGGGAAGCGCTGTTTGTTTGGGCGGCGCTGTCGTTGTACTTCGGGCAGTTGGCGGCGCATTTGCCGGCTGTGGGGAAGGCTCGGGGGGAAGAGCGGCAGTATTGTCCGGTGTGTGCGAGTGCTCCGGTGGCGAGCAGTGTGATGACCGGGGCGCAGGCGGGGTTGCGGTATTTGCAGTGTGGGTTGTGTGAGAGTCGCTGGCATATGGTGCGGCTCAAGTGCAGCAACTGTGAGGCTACCGGGGGGCTGGATTATTGGTCGCTTGGGGAGGTTAAGGCTGCGGTCAAAGCAGAGAGCTGTGGAGAATGCCGAAGCTACTTGAAGGTGTTTTATCCGGAGCATGAGCGGGGGTTGGAGGTGGTGGCGGATGATCTGGCTACGCTGGGGCTGGATGCGGAGGTTGAGCGGGAGGGGTTTGGGCGGAGTGGGGTTAGTCCGTTTTTGTTTCCGGGGTGAGGGGGCTGGCGGCGGAGTCAGAGTTCTGTGGGATTTCGCCTTTCGGGCTGCGCTGTCGCGCGGTACACAGTCCTTCAGTTCGGCGCGGACCTTCGATTGGGTCGAGGTACGGGCTGGAGCAGGTCAAACCGGCGCCACAGCGTGATACGGTAGAAACCGCATTGGAGTAACCATCGCGGTGATAAGGACAGGTAGAGAACGTATGCAACTCGAAGTTTGCGGTAACTGGATTTTCGGAGAGGGTATAAGGTTTGAGATTGAATATCCTGCCCTTGAAGCCGTATTTATCAACGGGAGGGTGCTGGTGACGTTTGACTGGATGGCTTTTGAGAGGAATGCTCCCGCGCAAAATCTTTTTTGCTACGACTCGTCAGGCAATTTACTTTGGCGAGCGCCAACTATTGGAATGGGAGCCGTGGATGCCTTTACCGGTGTAACGAACGAGGAGCCTCTTTGGGTAGGAAATTTTTCTGGATTCAATTGCCGGATAGATGAAACATCAGGCCAAGTTCTAGAGACTTGCTTCACAAAACAAACACTGCCCGCGTCTCCAAAGACGGTTAAACGGGCGCCCATTCGTGTGACAGCAGCTCGGCAATTTCACTTGCCCGCTGCGGCGGTAGGCGCGTAAGTACATCTTTCAGGTAAACGTAGGGATCACGCCCATTAATCCGCACCGACTGGATCAAACTCATGATCGCAACCGGACGTTTGCCACTACGTAACGTAGCCTGCAAACAACCAGCTCGAGCGCCCAAGTTTCCATGACCGGACCTGATTCTCGCACCAGTTATTATCGGTAATAAAACGCAATAAAACTGGGACAGATTCATTTTCGCAGGTGAAAATAAATCCGTCCCCGCTTGGTCAACTTCAGCCATCCCCCAAGAAAAATGTAGTCTAAACGTACTAATCGAACTGTGTGACTCAGGCGCTTTTCAGAATGCTCGCGGCATCGTTCACGCGTCCAGTTTGAATCATTTGAAAAAGCCCGCGCTCAATGTCAACGACACGAGCCGCCGGCAGGTAAGTTTGAGCGATATAAGCGAGACGCTCGCACCACCCCTCATAAGCATTCGAGTTTTCCTTACTGGTGGGAATACTCGTTTTGTTCTCTTTAACCGCCGCTAACACAGTGTCGTTGTGGACTTGGTGGATTTGCATGATCTGCCTGTCCAGTGTCGCGGACTTCACCGGATCTAGATACATACGGACCTTGCTTACAAACGACACCTTAGAAAATTGAGGCAGTTTCAGGTTAGCTATTTCGTAGAGCGTCGGACGGGCGTGATTTGTGAAAAGATCTGAGGCTTTTTGAAGTTGCTGAATAGTGACCGCAGCCCTGAACCTCTCTACGCGAATAAGGGCAAGCCCTCCCATTTGCGCAAAGCCCCAGTAAAGAATATTCGACAGACCGTCTTTAACGTCCTTCAATGAAGGGCTAAGCAATTGTTGCCGGATTTGAGTTTCAAGCTGGCTCATGGAAAGTCCAACGACGGGAGTTTGTGTGGCGAAGTCAAAATGAGCCGTCGGGAAAGAATATGCACTTACAGAATTATTTAGATCTTTAACTTGAGCTACACCAAGAGACATCAACTGCTCCTTTCATGATTGAGGAGTTCTAGTGCCAGAGCCCTATAGGTAACACAGCAGCAAGGCCAATTGCCACCACTCAGGCAACCAAAGGCTCAAAAGGAGCAAGGAGTGGGTAGCTGACAAAAAACGAGCGACAGCTAATGGTCGATAGCAACCTCTCATTCCAGCCTCTGATGATGTGTAACCAGCCCCCATCTAACAGCTCCCGATTTCCCCAGTCAGCAAGGCCACGCCATTAGAGGCCACCCAACATTATCCACCGGAATGAGCCAGCCAACCCCTCCCCTACATCCGATGATGTTCCACCAAAAAATCCACAAACAACCGCACCCGCGCCGGCATCGCCGGGCCACCCACAAAAACCGCATGAATCGGCTCTCGATCACCGGGATTCCAGGCTTCCAACAGCGATACAAGCTCACCCCGCCGCAAGTCCTCGCTGACAGTAAACTCCCCGATCCGCGCAATGCCCGCACCGACTCGTGCGAATTGCGCCAGCGCTTCACCGCTGCTGCACTCGATGTTGCCGCTGACATTCAGGGAAAACTCCTTGCCGTCCCGCGCAAACGGCCAGTTGGGTTCAGCACGCCGGAAGTTGAAGCGCAGACAGTTGTGCCGTAAGAGATCTTCCGGTTCCTGAGGAGTGCCATGGCGCTGCAGATACCCGGGCGATGCCACCACCACCTGGCCAGTGTCGCCGATCCTCCGCGCGCTCAGCGGGCTATCAGGCAGGTAACCAAAACGTATAGCCACATCAGCCTGCCCGCCAAGAATGTCGACCACTTCATCGCCCAAGGTGAGGTCGACGACGATGTTCGGGTACTGCTCGCTGAAGGCCGCAACCAGGGGAACGATGGACAGACGCCCATGCCCCAGGGCAGCACTGACCCGCAATCGCCCCCTGGGTACGCCCTGGTCAGCAATGGCTTCTTCCACCTCATCCATATCAGCCAGGATGCGCCGGGCACCGCGCAGAAACGCTTCGCCCTCGGCGGTGAAGGTGATCGCCCGCGTGGTGCGCAACAGCAGCCGGGTCCCCAGGCGCTGTTCGGCACGGGCGATGATTCGACTGACCGCCGAGGGCGTGAGCCCCAAGGCACGCGCGGCGGCCGACAGGCTGCCTTCCTGCGCCACGGTGGCGAACACGAACATTTCACCCGATCTGCCGTTGAAGTCCATTTGTGCCTCTTACGCAAAGGTGATTACCAAAAATGCCATCTACCGCCTTGGAAAGCTGGATCGTAGCATTGGCGGCATAGATAAGGAGCCTTTCATGCGTATCAATCCACCCCTTGTTGCACTCGCCATTGGTGCCTTTGGCATCGGCGTGACCGAGTTCGCCCCCATGGGCATGCTGCCGGGCATCGCTGCGGACCTCGGCGTTTCGATTCCTGCCGCGGGCCTGCTGGTCAGTGCCTACGCCCTGGGCGTACTGCTTGGCGCGCCACTGATGACCCTGACCACCGGCAGGATTCCCCGGCGCTATCTGCTGATCGGCCTCATGGCGATCTTCACCCTGGGTAACCTCATGTCCGCAATGGCGACCGACTACTACAGCCTGATGATTGCCAGGGTGGTGACCTCACTGAACCACGGCGCATTCTTTGGCGTCGGCTCCATCGTCGCCGCCAGCGTGGTGGCCCCTGAAAAACGTGCTGGCGCGGTAGCGGCCATGTTCATGGGCCTCACCCTCGCAACCATTGGCGGTGTGCCGCTGGCCGCCTGGTTTGGCGAGCTGTTCGGATGGCGCACCGCCTTCTGGGGCATTACCGGCCTCGGCGTGGTGACCATGGCGGCATTGTGGTTCGCCCTGCCTGACCTCAAGGCACCGGCAAGCGGCGGTGTCATGGCCGAAATCCGGGTACTGGGCCGTGCCCCGGTGCTGGCCGCGCTGGCCCTGACCGTCGTTGGCTCGGGCGCCATGTTCACCGTCTTCACCTACATCGCACCGATCCTCAGCAACGAGACCCACGCCTCCCCCGCCTTTATCACCGCCATGCTGGTGCTGTTCGGCGTAGGGCTGACGCTGGGCAACATGTGGGGCGGCAAAGCCGCCGACCGCTCGATCGACCGCACCCTGATCATCTCCCTGAGCGTGCTCATCCTGGTGCTGCTGGCGTTCACCGTACTGATGCGCTGGCCGCTGCCGGCCGCCGCAGCCATCCTGATCTGGGGTATTGCCAGCTTCGCCCTGGTACCGCCGCTGCAGATGCGCGTCATGGAAGCTGCCAAGGACGCGCCTAATCTCGCCTCGGCGGTGAACATCGGTGCGTTCAACTTTGGCAACGCGATCGGCGCGGCGCTGGGAGCCGCGGTGATCAATGCGGGGTTGGGGTTCCCGGCGATTTCCTTGGCGGGGGCGGCAATGGCCGGGTTGGGGTTGTTGATGGTGTTGGGGTTTGCGTGGCGGTCGAGGGCGTCGGAGGCGGTGGCGGTTTGAGGAAAATTGGGGCCGCGTTGCGGCCCCAAAACCTGCTACACCAGAGCATCTGGAGCTCTGAGGTCAAGCAGGCGCTGAATCCAGAAAACCATTCACCAGCCAGTTCGTGCTGGATGGTTCTGGGGCCGCTTTGCGGCCCTTCGCGGGCAAGCCACGCTCCTACCTGACTCGCGCTAGATACCCATGCTCATCAATGCGACGACACAAATGGCGACACCGCCTTCGGAGCCGGCAACGCATAAGCTCTTTTCATCCACGCAACCTCCGCCAACGGCGTACGCCCAAACAGCCGCTTGAAATCACGACTGAATTGCGAAGCACTTTCATACCCCACCAGAAACGCCGATTTGGCGGCCGTCAAATCGTTACGCAACATCAGCAACCGCGCCTGATGCAGCCGGGTCGACTTGAGGTATTGCATCGGCGAGCTGTCGGTCACCTTTCGAAAGTGCAGGTGAAAATTGGGTACGCTCATCTGCGCCTCCCGGGCCAGGGTTTCCACGTCCAGCGGCTCGTGATAGCAGCGGTGAATCCGGTGAATGGCCCGCGTCACCTTGCCGAACTGGCCCTGCTGGGCCATGGCCGCACGCAGCGTGCCGCCTTGTTCGCCGCTGAGGATGCGGCAGTAGAGCTCGCGCAGCAGGGCCGGACCGAGGATCTGCGCATCGCTGCTGTCACTCATCACTTCAAGAAAACGCAGGGTCGACTGCCGCAGTGGCTCGTCCATCGGCGAGGCGTACATGCCCATCGGCTCGGCCGTTGAGAATCCGCGCACCTCGTCCACCTGCTGGATCAGCTCCGCGGCCAGGGTGAAATCCAGCCGCAGGTACACCGCCAGCATCGGCTCCGCTTCACTGGCATCGGTCTCCATGGTGAAGGGCACCGGGACCGATACCACCAGATAATGCTGAGCGTCGTAGACGTAGATGTCGTCCCCCAGGTAGCCGCGTTTCCGCCCCTGGCAGAGGATCACGATGCCGGGTTCATAGAGCACCGGCGTGCGCGTGAGAGGACGGTTGGAGCGCAGAAAACGCACATCATCCAGGGGGCTCAGGTTGTAACCCTCCAGCGGTGCCAACTGGTTCATCAGTTGCACCATGCGCGCGCTGCTCGGGTCTTTGCCGTTGGTCACTGCTGTCCCTCTCTACAGCTCAGCCATCGGTTGAACGGCTGAGCGCCTGCCATTGCTCAATACTCTCGGCCGTGCGCTGCAGTTTGTCACGCACCAGGGCCAGGGCATCGCTACCCAGCAGCAGGTGCGCCGGCGGGTTGGGGCTGGCTATCAGCGTCAGCATGGCGCGGGCGGCTTTCTGCGGGTCGCCCAATTGATGGCCGCTTTTTGCCTCGCGGGCCTTGCGCACCGGGTCGAAGGTGGCGTCGTAGTCGCTGATGCTGCGCGCTGTGCGCTGCATCGAGCGGCCGGCCCAGTCGGTGCGAAACGAGCCCGGCGCCACGGCGGTCACGAAGATATTGAACGGCGCCAGCTCCTGGCTCAGGGTGTCGGAGATGCCTTCCAGGGCAAATTTGCTGCCGCAGTAATAGGCGATGCCCGGCATGGTGATATGCCCGCCCATGGAGGTGATATTAACGATGTGCCCCGCCCGCCGCTGGCGGAAATACGGGACAAAGGCCTTGGTCACCGCCACCGCGCCAAACACATTCACCTCGAACTGCCGACGCATCTCCTCCAGCGACGACTCTTCAAACACGCCTTCATGGCCATAGCCGGCGTTATTCACCAGCACATCCACCGGCCCGTATTGGGCTTCCACCGCCGCAATCAACGGGTCGATGGCCTCGAAGTCGGTCACATCGAGCACCACCCCGTGGGCCCGCTCCGCTGCCAATGCTTCGAAGGTCGCCCGTGCGGACTCACTGCGAACCGTACCGATCACCCGATGCCCGTCCGCCAACGCTTCCTGGGCCAGAGCCTGGCCGAAGCCGCTGCTGACACCGGTGATAAACAGGGTTTTGACTGCATTCATGGCACGCGCTCCTGAAGAGATAGGTGCGGCCATGCTAGGACGATGGGTGCTCAGGCACCATGCCGGATCGGATCAGAGCATTGCCTGTTCCTATCAATTCGCCCGCGCACCCTGCCTGCGCAAATACACCACCTGCGCCGTAACACCGAGCACCAGGGCCAGCAACAGACCAAGCTGGGTGCCGACCAGCAGCGGCGCCTGCAGGTCCGTGACAATGGGATGGCCATCCGGCACACGACGCAACACTTCAGAAACGGTGGGCAACATCAGCAGGAACGCGGTCACGCTGAGCAGGATGGTTTCCAGATACACGCCAGCTCGTCCCAGCACGCGGATGCGTCCAACGTCATAGCCGGCCAGCAATATGATCAATGTAAGCAGCGCAATCGCATTACTCACTGGCTGCCTGGCAATCATGAACACCGAGCCAGCCCCCATCAGCATGAATCCCAGGTACGCCAGGCCAGCCCTGGAGCGCGGAACGATACGGCCATGGCGCGCGAACATGCAGGCGGCCAGCGGAATGGCCGGCAGGCTACCCAGCGTATGGACCCAGCCAAGGGCAGAGATTCCGAACATGGAGAACTTCCTTCTGATTGGATGAACGGCATAGTTTGTCGCGCTTCTGAATACGCACGACGGTGGGCTATGCTCGAGGCTCCAATCTAGTCGGAACGCGGCCAGTCCTACATGACCGATTCACCGGAACACTTGACCATTCTTCCGGAAATGCAGCTGGGAGGTTTCGCCAGCGGCGACCTGCTGTCCCAGGTGCTCGCGCAGATGCGCCTGACCGGCGACCGCGTCTACTCCGCTACCGTCGAACCCGGCGAGCGCTTGATGCTCGACTGCAACAGTGCACACGTCTGCATGCTGCAAGCCGGCCAGTTGCGGATTCAGCGCAACGAGCACCCCGCCACGCTGATTGAACCTGGCGATGTCTTCCTCCTGCCCCACACCCTGGACGACCTGAGCCTCAGCGCCGGCGACAGCCCCACCACGATCGCGGTCTGCCGCTTCTGGTTCGATGCCGGCAGCTTCCGCGCGATGCTGTTCGCCCTGCCCTGGCTGATTCATATCCGGCAGGCCGACGCGGCGCCGTGGTCCGAAGGGCTTTTGCATTTCATGCTGCTGGAGGCTCACGACGTACAGCCGGGCGGCGCCTTGATGGTGTCGCGGTTGATTGACCTTGCGGTGATTCGCGTCCTGCGCACCTGGGTGCAGCAAGGCGCAGCGTCCGGTTGGCTGGGTGGTTTGTCCGATGCGCGCATCGCCCGGGTGCTCAGGGCGATTCACGAACAGCCCCGCCAACAGTGGCGCATCGAGGCGCTGGCGAAGTTGGCGGGGATGTCACGCTCCAGTTTCTGCGAGCGTTTCAGTGCTCTGGTCGGACGAGCGCCACTGCGCTATCAGAACGAATGGCGGCTGACCCTTGCCAAGACAATGTTGGCCACGCAGACCAGCCGTATCGGCGATGTGGGTTTTGCCGTGGGTTATGAATCCGAGGCGGCGTTTAGTCGTGCCTATAAGGCGTTTTTTGGTCGCTCTCCCAGAGAGGATCACAGCAGCCGTGGCGTAGGAGGTACATTTGGGGTGGTTTAAATCGCTCTCTGGGACGGCGCTCCGCTGCTTTTAACCGAACGTTATGTAAATAAGGGAATGTATGCGTTTAGTTTTAGTTATTCTCCTCTTTCTGCTTCCAAGCCTTTCGTCAGCAGACACTGAGCTTGACAACATGATCGAAAGCTACGAATTACAAAAAAGCGGTGATTATCTAAATAACCAAGAGCTAGCTTCTTTAAGCCACGAAATTGGCATACGTCTTTTGGCGAATAAAAAATACGGCTCCGCCATCACTTACTTCAAAACCGCATTGGAGATCGCCCAAAATATTGACATAAACGACCCCTACCTCGGAGGACGCTGGACATATTTAGGCCAGGCATACACGTTCGATGGCCAGATAAATAATGGCCTTCAGTCACTCCAGCGCGCCCTTCAGATAGATGAGCAGCACTACCCTAGCGGGCACCTGTATATTGGAATTTCACACGGAAATTTAGGCTGGGCTTTAATTCGCTCTCGAAACTACCGGATGGCAAATGAGCATTTAAAAATAGCTTGCGCGATTTTTTCGACAGAACTTGGCGAAAACCACCCCCAAACTTTAGACTGCGACAAGAAGATGAGCGTTACTCTCAAGCACCTGAACAACAAGCAACAATAGAGGTACACGAGTACAAACAAGCATCGACCGCCACAAGATTGATGATTTGCTTTACGAGTACTGCAAGGCCGCTTCTAGCCACACGTTATTGCTGGCTCGCGAAAGGCAGCTTTCGACCCAGAGGTGCCGGTCGCGACAACCAGCTGACGGCCAAGACCGGACGTTCGACTGGGTTCACCAGGGCTGCTTGGACGCCCCGAAAAAGCGAATAACAGCGTCATAAAAATGTGCTTGTGCGCAGCACTCAGTCCAGCGCTGAATTCCTGTCCAAGCCCGCAGTCTTAAAACCACACCGCCACAGAGAACCAACCATGATCAGGATAGCCTTGCGCCTATGTGTTGCCGGGGGGCTGTTGGGCCTGTTGCTGGGCTGTTCACCTCTGAAGGTTCTGAACCTCCTCACTCCGGAAGACACCTTCACCAAGGCATCTGACCTGAAGTACGGCAACGATCCGCGGAACCGGCTGGATGTCTACACGCCGGCCAATCTCGCAGCCGACGCACCAGTGGTGGTGTTCTTTTATGGCGGCAGCTGGAACAGCGGATCACGCAGTGACTACAGCTTTGTCGGCGAGGCACTGGCCGCACGAGGTATCGTCGCGGTGATCGCCGATTATCGGCTTTATCCGCAGGTCCACTACCAAGGCTTTCTGGAAGACAGTGCCCAAGCGGTGGGCTGGACCCGCGAACACATCCGCCAATACGGCGGCGATCCAGCGCGACTCTATGTGATGGGCCATAGCGCCGGCGGCTACAACGCAGCGATGGTTGCGCTAGACCCCAAATGGCTGTCCGCGATGAACATGAAGCCTTCGATGCTCAGCGGCTGGATTGGTCTGGCCGGGCCCTATGACTTCCTGCCGATCAAAAATCCGGAAGTTAAACCGGTTTTCTTCTTTCCAAATTCACCACCCGACTCCCAACCGATCAACCACGTCAGTGCCACGTCGCCCCCTGCCCTGTTGATCGCCGCGCAGGACGACACACTGGTCAATCCCCAACGCAACACCGGGGGCATGGCCCGGCGTTTGCGCGAACTGGGTGTGCCCGTGCGCGAGCTGTATTTCTCCAGGCCGGGCCACGGGACATTGATTGCAGCATTCGCCCGCCCGATGCGATGGCTGGCACCGGTGCTGGATGAGGTGGTGGCGTTCGTTCATGGGCGAGATCCGGCATCGGGAATCTCTCATGACAGATGAAGTGATTCGGCGCTGACGAATGACGCTGGCAGACCCCGTCAGAGGTTAAAGCGCGGGCAGCCGCCCCCGCACCGAAGTGCGGCGTTGGCTTGCCTTATGACTTGAAGCATGGGTATCTACGCATCTTTTGAGGTGAGAAGGCCCGTCAGTAGATCGCATCAGGGCTAACAGGTGCTCATGACTTTTCTGGCGCCCTTGAGATCGAGCGCCGCCCGCGCGGCGCATCGCTGTGTATGACGATGTTCTTGCAGCGCCCTCAAGATCGAGCGCCGTCCGCACGGCGCATCGCTGGCAAGCCAGCTCCCACATTTGTTGCAACGTACCTATGCCTGACAGGCCATAGTGATCGCCTTGTTAGTACGACGCGATACCGCGTCGTACCCAACAGCCTCCCCGCTATATATCGCCGAACATCCAAAGGCTGGCAGCGGAGATCTCACAGGCCATGGCGCGTTGCAACAAATGTGGGAGCTGCGGTTCGGCGGTCCGACTTGCCAGCGATGCGCCGCGCGGGCGGCGCTCGATCTGGAGAACGCTGGAGATCCATCGGCATGCGCCTGGCGGCCATCATGCGATCTCTCGACAAGCGCCCCGGGGTCACCACTGATCTTCGGAAAAGATGTGTAGCTACCCATAGATCAGGAAGGGAACAGCGCACTCAGGCAGCCGAGCTTCTTCTTGTAGGAACGTCGGGCCTGCAGCGCCTCGTCCAGGGTCACCGCGATAAAACGCGCCTTCTGGTTGGGCTGCATCTGGCCGATCAGATCGAGGTCAGCACTGATCACCGTACCGATCATCGCGTAGCCGCCCCCGGACACCGCATCGCGGTGCAGCACGATGGGCTCGAGCCCGGCCGGCACCTGGATCGAGCCGATCGGGTAGCAGCTGTCGACGATGTTCGACGGATCGGAGCCGGCGCCGAACGGCTGCTCGCGCGGCTGGAAGCTCAGCGGGCTGCCACCCTTGAAGCGATAGCCAATGCGATCCGCCTCCGAACCGACGGTCCAGGCTTCGGCAAAGAAGCTGTCCGCCGCCGCCGCAGTCAACCGCTCGTAGTACAGCCCCGGCACCACCCGCAGGACGATCTCCCCGCCCAGCGACTGACGCAACGCCATCGGCAGGCTCGCCCCGACACACCCCTTGCCGCTGGCGACGCCTACCGGCAGTTCATCTCCAGCCGCCAGCCGGCGCCCCTGAAAACCACCCAGCGCCCCCAGTGCGTAGGTGGACCGACTGCCGAGCACCAGCGGCACATCGATACCGCCGGCCACCGCCAGATACGCCCGCGCCCCGGCCTTGGGGAAATCGAAGCGCAGCACTTGCCCGGCCTTCACCTCGAAGGCGGTATCCAGGTGCATGTCCACGCCATCGACCTTCGGGGTCATCTGCGCGCCACAGACCGCCACCAGCGCATCTTGGTGGAACTCCAGCTCCGGCCCCAGCAACGTGCACTCCAGCGCCGCCGAGTTGGCCGGATTGCCGACCAGCTGGTTGGCGGCGCTCAGGGCGTACTGGTCCAGCGCCCCGGAAGGCGGGATGCCCAGGTGGTAGTAGCCTTCGCGGCCGAGGTCCTGCACCGAGGTGGCCAGGCCGGGTTTGAGTACCTTGATCATGCCAGCACCTCCTGCAGCGACTTGGGATAACCGACCGGGTCGGCAAGGAACGCATCGAGCGAGAACTCCACCGCACGGATGCGCAGGTCGAAGCGCCCGGCTTCGACCTCGGCGACAGCGTGGTCATAGGCTTCGCGGTCCATCGGCTTGAACTGCACGATGTCACCGGGACGGAAGAACACCATGTGCTCCTTCAGGTACGCCAGGTGCTGCTGCGGGTCGTAGATCGGCGCCGGGGTGACGCCGAACATCTGGTAGCCACCGGCGCCACGCACCGAGTAGATGCAACCGAAGCAGCCGCCATGGCCCAGGGTCAGTTTCGGCGTGTCGGTACGCGGCCGCAGGTACTTGGGCACCTGCAACTGGCGTTCGCGCTCGACCATCTGGAACATGAACGGCAGGCCCGCGACGAAGCCCACCATCGACACGAACCACGGCGCGCCACTGTGGGCGGCGATGAACGCCTCGACGTCGGCCAGGCCGTTGATACGCGCGGCGTACTCCAGGTCCGTGGCGCTCGGGTCCTGGTGGCGGTCGCGAAAGCGCATCAAGGTTTCGTGGGTCCAGGGATCGTTGTAGAGCACCGGAATCTCGATGATCCGCGTGTGCAGGGTGCGCTCGGCCACGGCTTCGGCCTCGGCGCCCTTCACCGCTTCAAGCAGATCGGCCGGCGCGATGCGATCCGGATCGAAACGGATCTGGAACGAGGCGTTGGCCAGGCACACGTCGAGCACGCCATCGAGGGCCAGACGCTCCACCGCACGGGTCACCGCCATGCCCTTGAAGAAGGCTTCAAGGGACATGCTGTCGCTGACCTCGGCAAACAGATGTTCGTCGGCGCCAAAGCTGTAGCGAATCGGACTGCTCATGCTTCACCTCCGCTGCGGCGCTCGGCCAGCCAGGTTTCCAGGGTGCCGGTGTGGAAGTCGGCGCTGTGCAACCAGGGTTGCTCCAGCAGTTCGCCGTGCAAGGCCAGGGTGCTGGCCATGCCGCTGAGCGTGGTCTGCTCGACCGCCGATCGCGCACGGGCCAGGGCTTCGCTGCGATCACGGCCATGGACGATCAGCTTGGCCAGCAGCGAGTCATAGTACGGTGGCACGCGGTAGCCTTCATACAGATGGCTGTCGACCCGCACGCCCTCGCCTTGCGGCCAGTTCAGCGCTTGCACGAGGCCCGGGCTGGGGAAGAAATCCCGCGCCGGATCCTCGGCATTCAGGCGCATCTGCAGGGCCGCGCCGTTGAGCCTGATATCGCTTTGCTTGAGCCCCAGTGGCTCGCCGCCCGCAATGCGCAACATGGCCTGGACCAGATCGATACCGGTGATCAGCTCGCTGACCGGATGTTCTACCTGGATCCGCGTGTTCATCTCGATGAAGAAAAACTCGCCGGTGGCGTCGTCGTACAGATATTCGAGGGTGCCGGCACCCTGATAGCCTAGCGCCTCGGTCAGGCGTACGGCGCTGGCGCACAGGGCCTCGCGCTGCTGCGCATCGAGGACCGGCGACGGCGCCTCTTCGAAGATCTTCTGCCGACGGCGTTGCAGCGAACACTCGCGCTCGAACAGGTGCACCGCCTGCTTGCCGTCACCCAGCACCTGCACTTCGATATGCCGGGCCTTGCCGATGAAGCGCTCCAGATACACCGCGCCATTGCCAAAGGCGGCCTGGGCTTCGCGCTGGGAACGGGGGAATTCTTCGCTTAACTGTTGCGGGTTTTCCGCCAAGCGGATGCCGCGCCCGCCGCCTCCGGCCGAGGCCTTGATCAACAGCGGGAAGCCGACCGACTCGGCGGCCTTGAGCGCCGCTTGCACATCGAACAGTTCACCGGGGGAACCGGGCACCACCGGCACGCCCGCGGCTTGCGCGGTGCGCCGGGCTTCGGCCTTGTTGCCCATGCGCCGGATGGTCTCGGGGGACGGTCCGACGAAGATCGCCCCGGCGGCCAGCACCGCCTCGGCGAACTCGGCGTTTTCCGAAAGAAAGCCGTAGCCGGGGTGGACCGCGTCGGCCCCGGTGGCCTTCAGGGCACCGAGCAAGGCCTCGACATTGAGGTAGCTCTTGTCGGCGCGGGCCGGGCCGAGGATGTGCACTTCGTCGGCCATGCGCGCGGCCTGGGAATCCACGTCTGCTTCGCTGCACGCCGCAACGGTGGGAATCCCCAGCGCTTTCGCGGCACGAATGATGCGCACGGCGATCTCGCCACGGTTGGCGACCAGCAATTTACCAATGCCTTGAGTCATGCTCATGCCCTCACGCGTCTTGAAGTGTGGCGATGACCTGACCCGGCTCCGCCGGATCACCGTCCTCGACCAGGAACGCGTCCAGGCGCCCTGCCATGCCGGCGGTCAGTTCGGAAAACTGCTTCATGACCTCGATCAGGCCGATTACCGTGTCGGCACTGACGTCGGCACCGGCCTCGACGTAGTTCGGCGAGTCCGGGGTGGCCTTGCGGTAGAACGTCCCCGGCAACGGGGTGATGACTGTGTGCTGCGCCATGTCTGTTCCTCTTGGAATAGTTGTAGAAAGGCAGGCAAAAAAATCGATGTATCGGGTAAACCCTGGCGTCTGCGTGCCAGGTGTCTTCGCTTGCGTTATCGCGGTGCGCGCACCTTGATTCCCGCGCCATCGAGCGCTGTGCGGGTGGCCTCGACCAGCGCCAGGGCGCCGGGTGTATCGCTGTGCAGACAGATGGAATCGAAGGCGATCGGCAGGTCCTCGCCCTCCACCGTGCGCACCACGCCTTCCTGGCAGGCACGCAGCACCCGCGCAGCGACCTGCGCCGGGTCGTAGCCACGCACATTGCGGGTGAAGACGATGGAGCCGCTAAGGTCGTATTCGCGGTCGGCGTAGAACTCGCGGATCACCGGTTGGCCGAGCTCCGTGGCGATCCGCCAGATCACCGAACCGGGCATGCAATACAGCAGCAGTTCGGGCTCCAGGCGCTGCAGGTTTTCCACCAGCAAACGCGCGGTTTCCTCGTCCCGGGCCAGGTGCATGTACAGCGCACCGTGGGGCTTGATGTGCTGCAGGGCCACGCCTTGAACCCGGGCGAGTTCACGCAGGGCGCCCAGTTGATAGAGCATGTCGTCCACCAGCTCCTGGGCCGGTGCATTGATATGGCGGCGACCGAACCCGACCAGGTCGCGAAAGCCCGGATGCGCACCGACGGCCACGCCCAGGCGCTTGGCCTGCTCGACTGTACGGCGCATGGTGCCGGGGTCGCCGGCATGGAAACCGGTGGCGATGTTGGCCGAACTGATAAAGCCCATCAGCTCATTGTCCACCCCGTCGCCGATGGTCCACGGACCGAAGCCTTCGCCCATGTCCGAGTTGAAATCTACTGCCTGCATGACACTTGCTCCTGACGCTTGTGACTTCATGCAGACCACGTTAGATTCCGGCCAACCCCTTGGGAAGATCTATTATCAGAGGGCGTATCTTCTGAAAAACAGATACCCCATCACATGGAGTCTGCATGTCACTGACCTTGCGCCAGGTTCGCTATTTCGTCGCCACGGCGGAAATCGGGCAGATATCCCAGGCGGCGATTCATCTGAATATTTCCCAGTCGGCGGTGACCACCGCGATCAAGGAGCTGGAGGGCCTGCTCGGCACGCTGCTGTTCCAGCGCTCGGCCCAGGGCATGAGCCTGACCGATGCCGGGCGGCACTTTCTCAATCGGGCCTACGTGATCCTGCGCAGCGTCGACGACGCCCTCAACAGCCCGCTGCCGGATGTTCGCGCCAGTGGCCTGTTGCGGGTCGCGGCCAGCTACACGGTGCTCGGCTACTTCCTGCCGCACCACCTGCAACGCCTGGAGCACTGGTACCCCGACGTGACCATCGACGTGCACGAACGGGAGCGCCAGGCCATCGAGCAAGGCTTGCTGGAAAGCGAGTTCGACATGGCGGTGGTGCTCACCTCGAACCTCACCCACCCGGACATCGTCTCGGAAACCCTGTTCAACTCCGAACGCCGGCTATGGCTGCCCAGCCACCACCCGCTGTGCGAACGCTCGGCGGTGAGCCTGGCCGATGTCACCCGCGAGCCCTTCATCCTGCTGACCGTCGACGAAGCCGAACAAAGCGCCATGCGCTACTGGGAACATGCCCACCAGCAGCCCAATGTGCGGGTGCGCACCAGCTCGGTGGAAGCGGTGCGCAGCATGGTGGCCAACGGCAGCGGCGTAGCGATCCTCTCCGACCTGGTGCACCGGCCCTGGTCGCTGGAGGGCAAGCGCATCGAGACGGTGACCATCACCGACAAGGTCACCCCCATGAGCGTCGGCCTGGCCTGGCATCGCGAGCGGGAATTCACTCCGGCGATGCATGCGTTCCGTAATTACTTCCATGATGCGTTTCTGGCGCCGCAGCAGCTTTCTGCACGGCGCTGAGGGCGCAATGGTCAGGCTTGCCGAACGGGTCGTTCAAGTGCGCGTGGAGGGATTGGGGTGGACATCACGATGGAGGTTCGCGTCTCTCCGTAGAGGTTGATCTTTTCGATCAGCCGCTCGAGGTCGCCCATGCTGGCGGCGACTACGCGGAAGATGTAGGAGTCGGCGCCGGTGATGTGCTGGCATTCCAGGACTTCCGGGATCGACTGCAGCAGCTTGAGGAATTTGGCTTTGGCAGGTTGGGGGACGGTCATGGCCAACATTGCGCTGACCTGGTAACCGGCCGCCACCGGGTTGATCCGGGCTGCGTAGCCCTCGATTACGCCCTCTTCCTCCAGGCGCTTGACGCGTTCGGTGACGGCTGGCACCGAGAGGTGCACGTGCCGGGCAAGCTCGGTGTAGGTCATGCGGCCGTTGCTTTGGAGGCGGCCGAGGATTTTCCAGTCGATGTCGTCCATATGCCTTAATTCCTTAGGTGAAGCTTGAATATTCCTTGGAAAATGCATTCTGCGCAATGGAGCGGACATCTACCATTTTCCCGTCACCAAATGGGTATTGTCCGGAGAGGGTTATGTTGTTCGTTAAATCGCTTGTCATTGGATTTTCAATTGCTGCACCTGTGGGGCCGATTGGGTTGCTCTGTGTTCAGCGCTGCCTGAAACGGGGGTTTCGCTCGGGGCTGGCGACGGGGCTTGGGGCTGCTAGTGCGGATACGGTTTATGGGTTTCTGGGGGCGGTTGGGGTTACCGGGATTGCCGTTTCTGCGCCTTCGTTGGCGGTCTTTCTCAAGGTGGTTGGAGGGGCGTTTCTGGTGTGGTTGGCGTGGAGTATTGCTCGGGATGCTTTGAAGCCTAAGCAGGCGGCGGAGGTGGGAGCTACTGCGGCGGTTACCCGTGATTTTCTGACGGCGTTTGGTTTAACGCTGTCCAACCCGATGACCATATTGGCGTTCATTGCCATCTTTGCTGCGCTGGATCCGTTGTCTGCTGGGCACCAGTTGGAAGGTAGAGCGCTGTGGGTTGCCACGCTGTCGATGCTTGCCGGGGTGTTTTTGGGGTCTGCTGCGTGGTGGGTGTGTTTGAGCGGGGTTACGGCGGTGTTGCGTAAGAGGATGTCTGTTTCGTTTATGCGGGGGATTTCTGGGGTTTCTGCTGTGGTTATTGGTACCTTTGGTTTGGTCCAGGTATTTACAGGATTGCGCGACGTCTTCTGCCGACTCGGTCCGGGTAGGAGCTGGCTTGCCTGCGATGGACCGCAAGGCGGTCCCAAAAAGACCTGTATCTTTGGGGAAGGCAGACAACGACCCATAGCCGTCGTTCGCAACTGACCGCTAACGACCCATACCGGTCGTTGGCCGAGGTCGGCTAACGGCCAGAAGCGGAAGCTGATCAGGCACGACATCGGGAGTTGAAGCCAGCAGGCGTGAGCGCTAGCCTCGCACCAAGGGTGATTCTCCAATTCTCCCTCCCGCCTTGCAGTGCTTTTTTGCCCAAGCCACTGCTTAGAAGCCTGTTTCAGGGTAAAGTATGGGCATGGGGCATTGCTCGACGTATCACTCATACTAGCAATCCAGCAGTAATCAGGTCGGAAGGGACAACATGCCAGAACCGATAACCACAGTTGGCTTAGGGGCCATCGCTGCATATCTCGGAAAAGACGGTCTTGAAAAATTACTAGGACCGACAGCGGATTATTTGGGCGGCGGGCTAAAAGACTTCACTGAAAAGCGAATGCATAACATTGGTCAAATCTTCAAAAGAGCTGACGAGAAAATTGGTGAAAAGCGCGAAAAACCAGGAGTTATTCCCCCAAAAGTTCTAAAGACGATAATGAATGATGGGGCATTCAATGATGACCTACTATCTGTATAATACTTCGGCGGGGTACTTGCCTCCTCTCGAACAGAACGTGGGCGCGATGATCGAGGCGCGCGCATGGCCAAGCTGGTTGAGAACCTTTCCACATACCAACTCAGAACACACTATTTAATATACGCAACAATCAAGGATTTGTTTAAAAATCAGGGCTATCACTTCAATATGGATGATCGGCCAAAAATGGAGATATTTTTTCCATTTCAGGCGTATGTTAAAGCGATGGATTTTACACCCGAGGAGATGAGCAACAACGACGCGTTCCTGCGCCATATCTTTTTCGGCTTATATAACGACGGATTGATTGAAGGCAACTTTATATATGGGCCACTGAAGCACATGAAAAGCCGGGTGCCAATAGCTACTGACGGAGGAGTTATTTGCCAGCCTTCAGCACTGGGCGCCGAACTATTTTTATGGGCCATGGGATATGGGGATCACAGATTAAATTATATATTCAATGATGCCTGCCAACCTACCGTTGAGGGTATACCGAGTTTGGTAGCTGATACTATTGCGGTCAAATCGCCATAGTTATCGATACATCATTTCAATTTCGCGGGCATATGCCACTCCTGTCTGGCGACCGTCCGCTTAGGATCGAAAGCGGTCAATCAGAAGTAGCTTTCGACCTGTCAGTGTGTTTATTAGTCATCCTCTAAAAGCGGGCTTGTTTCGAGAAAACTGGAAAAGCCCGTGCCAGACGACGCATTTTCCTGAGGTGAACAAGCCCGTTATTACAAAGGTCAATGGCTATTACGGTCGATTACTGACTGCAAGGAGTGGCATCAGCCACTTATGCCCGCGCTAACTGCGTTAAGCTGGAATTATCGAATCGGTAGGCGCAGTTTTTCCTCGACGAACTTGGCAAGCTCCATCGTATATTCCACCAGATCAGAGAATGCAGTATTAACCGCGTCAGAAACACCTTGAAACTCATCGTAGGGGAAGCTCTTCATTATTAATGTATGATTTTCATATCTGTAATCAAACTGGTCAAGTTCAAGCAGTTGCAGGTGGAAGCCATCAACTGCGCCACCCCAGTTCAAATAAACATTTTTCAGGTCGTCGCTCAGTAAGCCAGGCTGGGCAGTTTGCCTGAATATGTTGAGGGCGTCAAAGATCTCAAAAAAACCGCTGGGAAAAATTTTAGGCTCTGACGACTGGTTAAATAGATGGATAAGCTTACTGAAGATTACGGTCGAGAAAAGAATCTCGAAAAAATCCTGATCGTGAGATTTTTTTGTATCGGGAAAGCCCAGCTCAGCTCGCAGAAAGCCTGCCTCAGGCGCGCTAACCACGTTCAGAATGTCATTGCAGTCGTAAATGCTCGTATCTTTCGTGAAGCTGAAATTTTTAAGCTTCAGTTTCTCTGCGAGCTGTAACACCTGCCCGGTAACGAAGGTGAAACTTTCAGCCCCACCTTTTTGTGCCTTTTCCATATCACTTAGAAACTTGGCCTCGATTTCGTCATACGGCTTAAATTCTTTAATAGGAAAATAACACGCAACCCTCAAAGTTCCATCTAAACTTTGGAGATCCCGCCCACCATCTCGCCCACCTAACGGAGCGACATTTTCGAGCCTGGGATAACCAACGTACGAAAGAAGGGCATTGACGAATACCTCGGCTCTCCCGGCGCTGTAGGGCCACATTCTAAGTACTGAAGCTATAGAGTTTTGCATATGACTCCTATTAGATTTATCGGGTAATTAACTATCGTCTAGACTCAAACGGCGCTCATCGGCAGCGGCTGAGGCCTTTATGATCCCGAGTGGCGATCACTCGATCAGTCCCGCCTCAGCCCGTCAACGTATTTGATCGCTGCACGGAGCGCGTCGCTAGGATTTGGAGATTGCATAATCTTGTGGGCTGCTTTGAATGCGAACCACATCTCTCCGTTGGGAAGCACGCTTGGAGCGTGTGCGAGATAGATGGGCTTTTGCATTGCAAAGGCGTACCCGACCTCAACTAATGTCCCGTAGCATTCGACATCTTCTAGCCACACGAAAACGGCATCCGCTTTGGCGATGCCTGCCATGGATCGTTCAAAAACGACGGTCCCTGCATCAGCGGTGCCAGTATTCGATGAGCAATAGTTTTCCCCCGCCCCATGAGTACCGGTGCCGTATGCTCCGGTCGATTTAGAGTTTGCCCATGGGTTCTGGTCACCTGCAACATGGGCGCATCCATGATCGCACCCTACCGTCCAAGGGCCAGAGTACGCGAAAGTCACTCCTTCAGTTGTTTCCTTCACCACTTTTGGGATAGCACTCCAAGCCTCCTGCTCAAAGCCGAGGAGAGAGCATTCCACCAGCCCGAAGCGATGTCGATCTCGCTCAATCCGACCTGCTGCGTACCAAACTACCGGCTTCTGAGTCATTCGATCAATTCCATTTTTGGTCTGCTACGTTAGTGCTGGAGCGCACAATAGTACTCCCAGAGTATCATGGCCAATTAATATCTCAGATCGTTGACAGTTTTTTTGCCAAGGGCTGGACTCACCCATCCTTGCTGCAGAAAGGTCTGTTGTTTAGTCAACCATATTTTTATGGAGACCTCAGAGTGACTCCCTTTGGGAAATCCTGAAAAAGACTTCCTGATTTGGCAAAATCCCCGGACACCAATCGCCGAGCTTTTCGATGATGAAACAAATGACCTTCGCCGATGCCGAGTACGCCGGTAAGCGCAAGCAGACCCGCAA
>NZ_MKZO01000046.1 GCF_001941965.1 Pseudomonas putida
TCACCGCCAGCCCAGCTAGACCGCCTGATTGAGCGGCAGAGGCCTGGTCATCGCCCGACGGCCATGGCGGCTGGCTGCTTCGGGGGGCTTGCCTTGGGCAGGGCTGCAGCTTAGGTTGATGACATTGAGGGAAGAGCTCGCTCTCTTCTTCCTCGATATGGTGCTCCAGCAACTCCTTCATGACCTTCACCCGGCCCGCGAACTCGACGGTGCCGGTCTCGGTGTGCAGGAGATCAGGGAGCACCAGGGAGTCGACTGTGCGATGCTCTTCCTTGGCCTCGTAGTACATTTTTGCTTCTTCCTTGCCACCTGCTTGCTTGATCGCCGGGTAGAGAATCTCTTCTTCCAGCGCTGTATGGATCTGCAGTTCGTGCTCGATCCGATGCAGTAACTCGGCGCGCTTTTTCACTGCGCGCTCTGTGGTGCTGGAAAGCTCTTCCAGCAGCTTCTTCACCAGCTTGTGATCTTGAATCAGTAGATCGATCGCATTCATTGAATCACCTCATCACGGGCTAAATGCAGGTTCTTGCCTGTGGTTGAGTTGCTCTTTGTCAGTTGGGTTCCACTCCGTTGATGGCTGGCACTGCCGATAATTAGCAAACGAGTTGCATTCGTGCAGGTGATCGCAGCGAAGGCGTTGCGGCAGGATTGCGCAAAGGTTTTTCACGCCGCTGAGTGCGACGATGGCCGGGCCTGACTCATCGCATTTGCGCCGATCATCCCCTTCATCAGCCTTCGCCTGAACTTACCCGGCGCTGAGAATTCATCTGCATGAGGGTCGCAATCGCTCAGCCAGGCGGCCATTTCAAGTGTAGGGAGAGACAGCCATGAGTGAGCCTGTGACGTACTTTTGGGTTGCCCTGGCGGCAATTATCATATTGGTAGACCTGTGGGCGATCGTCAGCGTGTTTCGCAGTGACAAGACAGACTCCACCAAGGCGATTCAGCAAGCGGATGTTCCCAGAGTAGGGGGTTACCGGCTCAAGGCTTGTCCGATGGCGTCAATGAGTTGTTCAAGAGCCCAAGGTTTGAAAAGGAAGATGGTCCGAGGATCGAGTCCATCTGTGTCCAAGTTGAAGCCGGACGTGAAGATACAGGGCAAATCGGGCCACTTCTGTTGGATCATGGAGAGGAACTCCATACCTTTGATGCTACCAGGTAGTCCGTGGTCGGCGATGGCCAGAGAGAAGCTACCGTGCTGCTCTAATAACTCGATGAGCGCGTCATCGGCGTTATCGAATATGGTGCAGTCACTTCCCAACTCCCGAATGATATCGGACATCAATGTCCTCAACGTCTGATCGTCTTCCAGAACAAGTACCTTCATTCCGGTCAAAGACAGTCCTTTTGTCTCGAATTCCATAAGGCCTCTCGCCTGCAAAAAAGAGAGTTTTTCATGATCCTGGGTGGTAATCGACGGTAGCGTATAGCCATCGCGCTGTCTGCTTGCGCCGTCATATTTTTGAACAGAACACCGAAGCAGGACAGTTGCGAAGAAGGTAGTCTTCAGCGTGTGGATGCGAGTCTGAACGTCCAGAGATATTCTGAGCGAAGTTGCATGACAAAATTCCCTACTCAGCGTTATGGGTACGCTCAAGGTAGGGTCGGAACTCTCGCAGAAAAATTTCGAGGGTTTTCGGCCCAATCCCGTCCAGGCTGAGAAGCCAAGTTTCAAATTGACCGGTGTCGGATACTGTGACGACAGTTGCAAGCTTGGCGTGGAGCTCTGTCTCAAGGCTTAGCGCTAAAGCGTGCAGCCGCCGGGCTGTTGATTCGTCATAACGCGCATAGCCAGCCTGGCCCAGCAACCTTACAAGGACCTGGTGCGAGCATCCGGCCAGCTTGCTCGGTGAATCCAAACCATGTCTGTTGACCAAGGTACGATAGGCCTCCACTGCAGTGCTGGACCGAATCCTCTTTCCAATTAGAAAGCTGGCCAGCAGCCACTTGTAAACGCCGACTTCATAAGCCTCTGAAATGTCGATGCCCAAAGTGGCAGCGGTAACCGTAATCACCCTTTGGTGCGTCTCGGGTCGGCAGCACGCGGATACGTCCGTTCTTCCTCGATTGTTCCGTCGGTCTTGTGG
Source organism: Pseudomonas putida (assembly GCF_001941965.1). Lineage (GTDB taxonomy): Bacteria > Pseudomonadota > Gammaproteobacteria > Pseudomonadales > Pseudomonadaceae > Aquipseudomonas > Aquipseudomonas putida_L. Next base: position 2,088 of record NZ_MKZO01000046.1, read on the forward strand.
ATCTTGACCGAGGCGGTTTTCCCGTCGAAAAACTCGGAAAGGTGGCCGACCAATTCAGCCTTCGTAGCCGCGCGCTTGGAAGCACGTTCGGCACCGGCTTTTTTCAGCTCCCAACCATCGGCGGTCGGGCTCACGTGATAATTTTCCACGGCTCATCCTCCTATTAGATTGATTCGCCATCGTCCTGGATGTCTTCCTCAGCTTCAGCTGCATCCGTGGCGTCGGCATCATTCAACGGCGGAGACGTAGGCTTCTCCGGATCATTGATAAAAGGGACCTTGCTCGGCCCTTGCTCTTCAGAACCTTCTGTTTTTGGCTGCATGGTGCACCTCCTTTACCCACAGTTGGAGCGCTTCGCCGCTTCTACGTTCAGTTCGATCGGTTGCACCGTCTTTCCGATCCTATGCTGCTGGTAGACGTGTTCAGTTGTCTGGGCCCCGAGGTTCACACAGTTATTCAGCTGCCATGTTGCCTCGCAATCGATGTTGAGCCGGCTTGGCCGAGGTGGCGAGCACGTGCACCCCCCAGTTCATCGCGCGGGTCATTGTCTCGCCGGAGCGCTTGTCGAAGCACTCCTCAGAGAGCGGCTGACCGAGCTCATCGTAAACCCCGTGGGAAATTGCACCTGACTTGACCAGCCGTTTGCATCGGATTTGACCAGCGCACGAGTGGCAGGTATCGGCAGCTATGGGGCGTTCGCGACTGACCGCTAACGACCCAACGCAGCCCTTCGCGAGGTGCAGAGATCGGCGTCAGGAGCCAATACCTGCGCGATTGGATGATCTAGATTGCGTGAGCTTTGTATCCATGTAACGGGTTCTTTTCCCCTGAGCCAAACGTCTGCCATTCTGAAAAACCTGAACAGCGCTGTGCTCCGGTAGATACATGACTATGCCACCCGCCAGGTATTCAATCTCCACTGACGCAGATTCAGCAGGCGCCTCCACAAGCACCTTCACCGACGCTCGGCTATCAATCCAGAACTCACTTGAGGCGGGTTCGACTACAAGTAAAAGGCGGGCCGAGCCGCCGTTGATAAATTTCAATTCCTGCTCGTGTCTCATCGGTATCTCATTCGGCTCCATGAGCTCGAGCGATTTGGGAAGGTGTATTTTGTGACGTAACGGCAGCCGTTGAGCCCCGCGAAGGCAACTGAAATACACCCCCGGTCCGCTTAAAAACAGTTGATTGGCAACTCGAAAATCAGCATATGCATGTTCACATCGCCGTCCGGCTGTCCACGTTTTGCATCATGCATACCCTCGCGCAGACGTATCCGCAGGTCCTTGGCCACGCCGGACTGAACAACGTATCTAGCCTCTAGATCGAGCTCCTGATGCTGTGCGTCATCAGCGCCGTTCCAGGCTCCATAGTGGCTGTTGCCTGAACTCTGGATGTCGTAGCCAAATACGTATCGAGCCATGAAACTCAAGCCTGGGAAACCGCTTGCAGCCATGTCGAGGTCGTAGCGCAACTGCCAGGACTTTTCATTCGGCCCATTGAAGTCCGACGCCATTATCGGATTGCTCAGGTAAATCGAATTTCCGAAGGCTCCAGAACCGTTATTGCCAAAGCCGATGTAATCGAACGGGGTATCACCGATGATCCGCTGGTAAGCGATAGCCAGCCGGTGCCTACCAAAGGCATAGGAAATCTGGGAGGAGTAAGCTGTTGTGCGAATGTCGCCGGCGTTCGCCCGTCCTTCGTCCCGAGTGTGGTAGAGGTTCACGTCCAGGGCGAACCGGGACCGGTCATCCAGTTCCCAGAGGTAGTTGCCCCCTAGATAAGCTTGTCGCCAGAGGTCCTCGAACTCCGCGGCATAAGCACTTACGCCCCACTGTTTCTGGTCATAACGCCCACCGGCGAAGCTGACCGAATCGGTGGGTACAAATGCATAGTTCGCCCAGAGTTCACCTTTGTTACTGGTAGACGACGGCTCGGTGCCGGCCGTGAAACGTCCCGTCTCCAGAAGCAATCCCTCGACATCGCGGTTACTTAGCAGAATGCCGGTAGCCGTACTGGGAAACAGCCGAGTGTCCGACGTGGCAAAAACCGGATTCGTAACTTGCATCTGGCCGTAGCGAATTTCAGTGAGGCCGTACTTCGCCTTGATAAGCACACCAGCGCGGCCAAAGCTTCGTTGCGCCTCCCCCTCGTGGTTCATCTGGATATTGCCGTATCCCGCATGGCCATCCCCACCATCAAGCTTGAATCCGCTGAATCCATAAGCATCAAGACCAACGCCTACTACTCCCTGGGTGAATCCCGAGGCGAAGTTGGCTCGCATACCTAGCGAGACGTCGCGAGGGTCACGCCTGTCATGAGCGAAGCGATGATGTCCATCGCCCTTCATCTGGCTGTTGAGTACTGTGGATCTGCTTGTTATCACCAGGTGACTGTCTTCAATAAATCCATTCTCAGCATGCGAGTACGCGGATAAAAACAACGGACACAGGAGAACGAGCGGCCTATAGGCCGTTAAGGTCGTCATCAATCTACTCACCAGAAATCTATCTATCGGTTTTTTGTTGTTGTCGAGACAGTTGGTGTTACATGCGCGGCTTAGTCGAGCCGCTTGCCGACGGTTTCTCTCACCATCGCCAAGCCCACCAGAGTCGCAACGAGACAGACCATCACGTAGAACGCGGGCGCGTGTTTGTCGCCGGTGAGATCGATCAGGCCAGTTGCGAAGAACTGGGCAAAGCCTCCGAAAATGCACACACCCAGGCAGTAGACGAGCGACAGCCCAGTGGCGCGGATCGCGCGGGGGAACATCTCAGTCAGCATCACCATGGATGGCACCGTGATCAGTACGAGCAGGAAGGTGGTGGCGAACGACACGAACAGCAGGGTGCCCAGCGTAGGGAAGTGGGTCATCAGCATGAATGCCGGGTAGATCAGCAACAGCATCGGAATGGTGCCCATCGCGATGGTACGGCGTCGACCGATACGATCACTCAGGCGACCAGCCCAAAGAGACAAAACGATCTGCACGGCAGCCCCCAGGCAGGAAGCGCCGATGCCTGTCTGCATAGGCAGCTTGAGGACAGCGACCGTGTAGTTGGTCATGTAGTCCAGCACAATGTAGCTACTGGCGGTGCCACCGATGGCCATGAGTACCCCTGCAACGAGGGTGCGTCGATGCCGAGTGACGATCTGTTTCAGGACCGACGTTTCCTCGTCGCGGGTTTCACTCTTCTCCGCTGTTTCCTGAAGATGTCGGCGCATGTAGACACCGATGGGCAGAATGAAAAGGCCCACGGCAAACGGTACTCGCCACCCCCAGCTTTCCAGTGCTTCGGGACTTAAGCCGGTGGTCAGCGCCAGGCTGATAGCCGATCCCAAAAGAAAACTCAGTCCCTGGCTGAAGAATTGCCAGCTGCCATAGAAGCCGCGGTTGTTATCGCCTGCATACTCCATGAGCATGGCAGTGGATGCTCCGACTTCGCCACCAATGGCGAATCCCTGGATAAGCCGGGCGAGCACCACCAGCGCGGGCGCGGCGAGACCTATCTGGGCATAAGTTGGCGCAGTCGCCAGCACCGCCGACCCCAAAGCCATCAAGCTCAGGGTCAGCAACATGGCAGGCTTGCGACCCGCCCGGTCGGCGTAGGCGCCGATAACAATCCCGCCCAGAGGGCGCATTACGAAGCCCAACCCGAAGGTCGCCAGCGCCAGCAGCAGCTGACTGAGCTCACTTTGTGCCGGGAAATACTGGCGACCGATCAGTGTCGCGAAAAAGCTGAAGACGGAGAATTCGAAAAACTCCAACGCCGAGCCGATGGTGATCGCCGCGATTGCACGATAGGTCAGTGCTCGGGAAGCCGGTGCGGCTCCAGCCGCTTGGGATACGGTTGCAGACATGACAGGTCCTCTGCCTCGCAATTTGTACGAGGCTGGCAGTTAGCGATGATCAGGCCAGGAAGGTTTCAACCAGGCGTACCCAGTAGCTGGCGCCCAGCGCCAGAGCTTCATCGTTGAAGTCGTAGCCGGGGTTATGCACCATGCAGCCACCTTCCCCATCGCCATTGCCGATGACCAGATAACAGCCAGGACATTCCTCAAGGATTACCGCGAAGTCTTCGCTGCCAGTTAACGGCTGGATTTCGCCGATAACCGAATCCGCTCCGATCCAGTCGAGCGCTACTTGTCGTGCGAAGGCGGTAGGCTGTTCATGATTGAACAACGCTGGGAATCGCTGCCCCTCATCCACCGAAACGCTCGCCCTAGCTCCAAAGCTCTCGGCCTGAGACCGCGCGATCTTGGTGATACGCTCGATGAGTTCGTCACGCACCGTTGTCTTCAAGGCACGTACGCTCAACTGCAGTCGGCAGTGTTCTGGAATGACGTTGGGCGCGTGGCCGGCATTGAACGCGCCTACCGAGATGACGCCGCAGTCGAGCGGGTCTATGTTCCTGGCCACTACGCTTTGTAGCGCCATGACGATCGCAGATCCGGCGAGAATGGGATCAACGGCCTTGTGCGGCATGGCACCATGACCACCGACGCCATGGACATCGATAGTTACCGTGTCTGTCGAGGCCATGAATGGGCCGGTGCGAAAACCGAACTTACCGACTGCCAGGCCAGGCATGTTATGCATCGCGAATACAGCGTCGCAGGGAAAGCGCTCGAACAGCCCATCCTCAAGCATGCTCCGTGCGCCGCCATCTCCTTCTTCGGCGGGCTGGAAGATCAGATTCAGGGTCCCATCAAAATTCCCATCCGCAGCGAGAGCCTTGGCTGCCGCCAGCAACATAGCCGTATGGCCGTCATGCCCGCACGCATGCATCTTTCCTTCGAAGCGGCTCGCATAGGGCAGCCCGGTTAGCTCCTCTATGGGCAAGGCATCCATATCGGCACGAAGACCAACAGTACGCTGACCTGTACCTCGCTTGAGTTGCCCAACAACACCTGTCTTCCCGATCCCGCGATGAACTTCATAACCCCATTCCTGGAGCTTCGAAGCGACCAGGTCGCTAGTGGCGTATTCCTCGAAACTCAATTCGGGATGAGCATGCAGATGCCGACGCAAACCGATCATTTCTTCTTCGATGGCCTTGATGCCAGGTAGTACCGCAGAGTGGCTCATGATGTTTCCTTCTTGTTGTTCTTCGCACGGCTGGGCATGCTTGCGACCATCATAAAAAACCACCCTGCGCCTCAGGCAGCCGCAAAGAGGTTGGCCTGAAAACCAAGGGTTTACGCCGGAACGTCCAGTCTCATGAAACTGCATCAACTCCAGGCCCTCGTGTCCATTGCCGACAATGGCAGCATCCGTGCAGCAGCACGCAAGCTCGGCGTATCACAGACAGCTGCTGCGAAGGCCGTGCGAGAGCTCGAAAGCGAGCTGCAGTTGCCACTGCTCAACCGTAATGCCAGTGGAGTGGGCCTGACGCGCTACGGCAGATCCCTGCTCACTCACGCCCGACAGATGCTTGAGCAAATGGGGCGTGCCCAGCAGGAGCTCGCCCACCTCAGGGGCGAGACCGAGGGCCATCTACGCTTCGGAATATCGCCCTGGATGGGAATGTCCCTGCTCCCTGAGGCGGTTCGCTTGTTTCGCCTGCAGATGCCAGGAATCCGCCTGGAAATCTTCGAGGGATTGATGGCTGTGACGCTGCCGCGTCTGCGCGAGGGCACCATGGATTTCGCTATAGGATTGGTTTCCGCCATGCTGCCCCGGCCGGAATTCTCCTGCGAACCCTTGTTGTCCTACGAGATGTCAGTCATCGCCCGGAAAGGTCATCCAAAGGCAGGTAGTCGCTCGATTCACGAACTGCTGGACCAAGACTGGGCGGTCAACTATCCGGACACCAACCACGAAGACTTCATGCAAGAGCTCTTCTGGCAGCATGACGCGCAGATCCCTATCAATCAGATTCAGAGGGCCCAGTCATTACAGTTGATGCTTTCACTCATGGAGCAGACCGACATGCTGGGATATTGCCCTGAGCCCATGCTGACGGTGCCGATGTATCAAGAGCGTATCGTTCGGCTGAACTTGGCCGAGTCGTTCGCGACCGACACGATAGGCATCGTGACACCTCGCAATGCCCAGTTGGGCGCTGCTGCCCAAGTATTCGTCGAGTGCTTGCTGCAAACGATTCGCCGGCGAGCACGCTCGTCCAGGCCAGAGGACACTGTGTTGTTCAACACCCTCAAGCTACTGATCTGAGGTCAGTTCAACTACGCCACTGCAGACACGATTCCGTCCGCTGTGCTTGGCCTCATACAGATACTCATCCGCATCCTTGAGGAGGGTTTCAGAGCAAGGTTTGCCTCGGCCAGTGCCTGCGACACCGATGGAAACAGTGATGCTGCCTACGCCAGGAACTGCATGATCAGCTATTGATTGGCGAATCCGCTCAGCGATAGCCCTGGCTGCCTCGATATCCGTATCCGGCAACACGACAGTAAACTCTTCACCTCCTGCCCTGCATACCAGATCATTGGCTCTAGAGTTGATGCGAAGAATCTCGGCGACATGCTTCAGTGCAACGTCGCCCATATCGTGGCCATAGGTGTCGTTGACCTTCTTGAAGAAGTCGATGTCGAGAGCCAGTACGCAATAATTCCGTAATGAAGCATCTAGCCGGGCCAGCGAATCGGCCATGACTCGACGATTGGACAACCCTGTCAGAGGGTCTGTCCGCGCCTCCTCGTTCAGACGCCCGATCTTCAACTGCAGTAATTGAACCCCTACTAGCATCGCTCGGCGAATTGCAGCCGCATCGCTATACCAGGTGCGGATAGCCTTCAGTCGTTCGGTCGCATCGGTCGCTGATAATTGCGCCGCAATGTTTGATAGCTGTTGCAGCGGCCTTGAGATAAGGACTGCGCCAAACCAGATCATAAGCATCCCGAGCAAGCTGGCAGGCACCATTCCCAATACCATATCTCGCATCAGGACTTTTAAAGGCGCCAGGCTTATCTCTCGGGGTTGCTGCGCGACCACTGCCCAGTTGGCATCTGGCACTTGAGCATACCCCGCCAGCATTGGTACGCCTTTGTAATTGGCTACGGCCATCGACCCGCTCTCTCCCCGAAGGGCTGCATCTACCGTTTTGCTCCATCCCAGCTTTTGGCCGATGCGTTGCTCTTCAGGATGTGAGAGCAGTTGTCGCTGGCTGTCAGCCACGAACGCAAAAGTCCCTTCATGATGGAAGTGTCGACTGATGATGGTGTGCAAAGCACTCTGCTTTTGCAGATACACCGATCCACCGATCGCGCCAAGGTACTCTCCAGAAGCGTCGAAGATCGGCTGGGAGATCATTACGACAAGGTTGCCGGCAGCAGACATGTAGGCGGAACTGACCACCGGCCGGCGCGCAGCGAGGGATTCGTCGATTCCCGGGGAATGAGGCGTGGAGCCGTTGATCTGCATCGGATCCGGGTAGGCCTCTCTGATCCTCCCGGTCGCATCGATGATGGCAATGGAGTTGAAATCGGTATCCTGGCGTTGTAAGCGGATTGCTTCGGCTCGCAGCACTTCAGCATTTCCCCAATGCTTACCCAACTCATCGGCACTGAAGCGGAGATGACTATGGGCCGATCGCAGGAACTCGCCGATGCTGGAGGCGACTTTAGCAGCGTACGCGCGGTTGGACTCCAGGGCATGCTCGATCAATGCATCCTGTTGCACTCGGTAGGCCGTGACCAAGCTATTGGCCAAAGTCGCCAATACCGACACCATCACGAATATCAGGATCAACAAGCGTAAATGCAGTCTGCCTACCTTACCGGGAGGCTGGCCATCCGGGCTTGCAGTGGCGGACACTCGTTCCATCATGTATCTCCGTAAGGCGAGGGCTTAACCGGTCGCGCTGTTGTGTTACCGAGCCAGCAGGCGTGGCGGAGGTAACCGCCTCGCCTGAATAAGGATTGTGTTATCCGTTTTCCTGGCTACAGACACCGTTGGCGCCATGTTTGCCTGTGTAGGTCAGCGAGGCTGTACCGTCAGGGTTGATGCTCAAAGAAACGGTCACTCCGGCGCCCTTGATCTCGAAGTACTCGTCGCTGAATTTCTTCAACTGACCTTTTTTTCCGTTGATGTAAACCGGACCACCCTTGTCTGCGTGTACCTCAATCCCTCCTGGACAGGTGGCGTTAACGAGTGGAATTGCCGCACTTGCCATGCTCGAGAAGGCCAGCAGAGAAATAACCGAAATCAGCTTTTTCATGATGTTCTCCGATCGTTCAGTGAGTAAATCTGAAGGTTGTCACTTCAAAACGCTGTCACGCGTTGGGAAAAGTTGATGAATTCGGCGGCGGCCATTGGTCTGGCAAACAACCAGCCCTGGCCGAATTCGACGCCCCGGGCTTGCAAGAACTGCAACTGCCGCTCGGTCTCTATCCCTTCGCCAACCATGGCCAACCCCATTTCATGAGCTAGCGCGATGGTGTGTTCTAGCACCGGGTGGTCATCCACCTGATCAATGTGTTCGACAAAGCCCTTATCTATCTTTATCAGATCGACGGGCAAATGCTGCAGATACTGCAAGCTCGAGTAACCGGTACCAAAGTCGTCCAGTGCAACAAGATGTTGCCGCAGACGACTGGTCTCCAGATTCAAACGTGCTGGCTCCAAATCCAGTCGATCGTTTTCGGTAACCTCCAGCCAGACCTGCTGCGCATGAACCCCGGCTTCGGCAATTGCACCTCCCAAAATCTCGAGATAGCGACCATTACAGATGTCGGCCGCAGTCAGATTCAACGAAACATGCCGAGAGCGATCGCTACGCAGGTAATCGCCGAGATCAGAGCAGATGGCCATGATCATCCGGTCCGTAATGGCCTCGATCAGCCCCGCTTTCTGTGCAAGCGGAAGGAAACACTCAGGGGAGATCCAGCCGCTGACGGGATGCTGTAGCCGAACCAGCGCCTCCGCACCGCGGCATTGCCCGCTGCGCAAATCAATGATGGGCTGATAATGAGCCTGGATTCGACCGTGGCGTATAGCCTGTTTCAGTTCGGCTTGCGGGGATAACCGCTCAAGGGTTCGGCGCGCCACACTACGGAGTCCAAGCACTGCCAAAAACATCCCCACCGGCAACACCACCAGCAGGGTCAGCCACAATTGGCTAACCAGTTTCTCCCGCGACAAGGCAACCACGACATGCCAGTCCCCACGGCTGACTCTTCGATATAGGAAACCTTGATCCAGGTTCGATCTATCACCGTCATGGATCACGGAAAGTAAGCGGGTGAACGCGTCATTACTCCCTGAGCTCAACCAGCGTCCCATAGGAGTACCGAGTGCCAGATGGAAACCGGGCTCTAACGAGGTGTCCTTCAAAGGACCAGAGTCCAGCAACAGATGGAAAGCCGCATAGCTGAGTGTGAGCAGATCATCTTCTGGCCCAACGTTCTGCGTATAACCGGGCAGGTAGACCGATACACCGTCTTGAGTCCGGAAGTCTTCTTCGGCGTCGGGTATCGGCTGCCGTGATACGCCAGACGTGCTGCAGGCGAGCACCTCTTCTTCGGCGTAACCAACCGATTTGACAGAGAGGGTATTGAGCACAAGCAAGTTCATCTGTTCGATGCCCTCCGGTGAGCAGGCCGGGAGTTGCGAGTCAGCTACATGCCTGAGGGCGTCGCTAGCCATGGCGATGGTCTGGTCGGCACGCTGTACGGCAAGCTCAGCCAGAACATCCAACTGCCGTTCGGTGCTTTTGAGCACCATAAGCCAGGCAAGGCCGATACTGCATCCCAATGCAACTGCTACGCAGAGGCCACTCGTCAAAGCACCGGCCATTACTATCCTTGAACGTTTCATAAAGATCTCCGGCGGAGCAAAACCAGCATGTCCTTGAGGATGCCCTCTACCGAGGGCATCCACTGCCGGGTTTACCAAAGGATGCGGTAGCCGACCGTTACTTCCAGCGGCTGCTCAATCTTTGGTCCCTGCTCGTAGTGCACTTCGAGCATGACCTTCTGCCGCTCGCTGAGCTGGACGGTGGTACCAAGGCCATAGTCGGTCCGGGCGCCTGGCAGCGAGTTTTCCAGTTGATGACCGTCTACCGTCACATGGGTTTTGCCGGCCAACTCCTCGATCTGAGAGACGCTGATGTAGGACTGGATGTGAGAGCCGTTTTCCATGATGAAATCGCGCCCGGCACGGCCGCCAAGTCGGCCCTCGACAGACTCCTGCGCCTGGGCATCGACCTTGAGGCCATCGCTACTGGTGTAGTGCGGACCGTCCAGGTGTACTGCGGATATCTGCGCTTGTGGTTCAACGAACCATCCATCTCCCAGGACGAATTGACGGCCTACTTCGACACTGGCGCCGTAGGCGTTGCCGTCATAACGGCCACGCACCCTGTGACCCAGGTTGTCGGTGACTTTGACTTGGCCGTCGAGGTGGTCGTATTTCACTACGGTATCGACATACAGTCCGGTGTCACCGATCCAGGTGGTGTACAAACCAACCGATCGACTGTCGATCACACCCTTGCTGCGCTCGCCGAAATCCTGCTCGGAGCGGGCAGCGCCCAGCATGCCGCCGACATAGAGACGTCCGTTGCCATCCGTGATAACGGCGTCAGCACCCAATTGCGTACCGTTGATGTTCTGGTCGAAGGCCCGACTATCGTTCGCCTTGAGATGCTGTTCAGTGGTCATCGCCCGGGCCCACAAGCCGCCCTCGTCCTCGCCGAGACGGAGCTCGCCAAGACGACGATTCAAGGTGCCCATCTCGTTATGCCAGAGCCCAGCTGCAGCAGTTTGCATTCCGAGAGCAGCGTTCGCTCCTTTGGAGAGGCGTTGATTTTGCGGCAGGTGTGGAACCGACTGATTTGGCTGCGACGGGGTCAGGGTAGCCATCGCGACGTTAGTACTAACCGGCGTTGGCACCGATTGAGCCGGCAGCGACGGATTCAGGGCCGTCATGGCGACGTTACTACTCACTGGCGTCGGTACTGATTGAGCCGGCAGCGACGGGTTCAGGGAGGTCATGGCGACGTTGCTGTTCACAGGCGTCGGTACTGATTGAGCCGGCAGCGACGGATTCAGGGCCGTCATGGCGACGTTGCTGCTTACTGGCGTTGGCACCGATTGAGCTGGCAGCGATGGGTTCAGGGTCGTCATGGCGACGTTGCTGTTCACAGGCGTCGGTACCGATTGAGCCGGCAGCGACGGATTCAGGGCCGTCATGGCGACGTTGCTGCTCACTGGCGTTGGTACCGACTGAGCCGGCAGCGACGGATTCAGGGCTGTCATGGCGACGTTGCTGTTCACAGGCGTCGGTACCGACTGAGCAGGCAGCGATGGGTTCAGGGCCGTCATGGCAACTGTGCTGCTCAATGGCGTTGGTACCGACTGAGCAGGCAGCGACGGATTCAGGGCTGTCATGGCGACGTTGCTGCTCATCGGCGTTGGTATCGCCTGGTAGGGCCGTGCGGGAGCAAGTGACTGTATGGGCACAATCTGGCCAGTCTCCGCCAGATACCAGTCACTGCCCTGGCGCTGCAGGCCGTAGCGATAGGCGCCAGCGTCCACATGGCCACCCAGGAGACTAAAGGTGCCTGCGCCACCGCTGCTGGCAACTACTTTCAACGGTGCGCCATTCGCATCATGGCCACTGTCCGCGACCATCAGCTCATGTTGGCCGCTAACCGAACCCTGTACCGAGAGCAAATCCCCTTGGGTACTGGAAAGATCGGTTTTCATGAGGAAGCGTCCGCTACCGCTAAGATCGCCATGGACGGTCAGCACCTCGAAGTTGCTTCCGCCAAACATCACATCCGAATTGGTCAGGCTGAGATTGCTCACAGCCGAACTGCCCTTCAGCATCCAGCGACTGTTATCCAGATCCATGTCCAACATGCCACTTCCGGGCGCTTGCAGCAGGGTGTCGCCTCTCAGTTCACTGTTGCGTGCCGTCAGGTCGAAGCGGCCGTCGCCATTCACTCGCGCGAGTTCCACTGCGCTGACCTGAGTCGATTGCAACTGCGCTTTCAATTCGCTGCGAGCCCCCACAAGGAAGGACGTACCCTGTGATGAGATGAGGTCACTGTCGTCCAGCAAAGCCAGGCCCTGGCTACCCGGTTGGGTTTCAAAAAGAGCTTGCGGACCGGCGATATGGCTGCCACGCAGTTGCAGGTAGCCAACGCCAGGGGCCTGGGAAGAGCCTTCGAAAACAACGGTGCTTCCGTCAAGGTTACCGACCGAACTATTGGCCAGGCTGATTCGACTTGCTCCTTCCAGGCCGAGCGCTGCCGCCGACGAGCCGGTGGCGAGTACCTGGCTGCGCTCCAGCTCTATAACGCCATCACTGGCAACCCTTGCAGCTGCTGCATAGCGTCCCTCGGTCAGCAACGAACCGTCGGCGACGCGAATGCTCGATCCTGTTGTTGCTCGCAACGCAGAGGCGCGTTCACCCAAGGTATGTACCGTGCTGTTACCAAGCAGATCGACCCGGCTTTTCTGCTGGATGTTCACACCATCACTGGATGCACCTTCGGTAAAGATGCCGGTTCCCTCCAGTGAAAGAAGGCCGCTTGAGTTCGATGCAAGCACACCCGCGCTTTCAGCTTTATGGGTATGAATCAATGTGCCGTTGACGACACCAGCTTGGGTATTGTCGACCTCACGGATACCGGCACTGGACATCTCGAAGGTCTCGATTGAGCCTCGCGCTACGTTCAGCGTGGCATTGGCACCCATGTCGACGCCGGGACTCAACACGCCAAGGGTACGCAGGTCCATATCGACAAGATGCAATTCACCATCACGTAAAAGAACCACTGGACTGCGTCCCCCGGAGGTTTGCAGCACGCCGGGGCCTACCAGATCTGCGCGGCTCGCACCGCTGATGCTGATCACTGGCGCAGCGCTACCGAGGGTCAGGCCATTCAGGGACTGAGCCATTAACGCTGCGGCGGCTTGCATATCGATACCTGTGCCCGAAGCATTTCGAACCGAAACGCTATCAATGGCGAAGGTCAGCCCCTGCAGGGAGATCGCAGGATTGGCGCTGGTGACATCAACCTGTTTGCGAACCAGGGTGCTGACAGATGATTGGTTGTCGAAGCGAAGCGGGGTCGAGTAGTCCGCAGCCATTGCCGAGCCGCTGATCAATGCCGCGACCACCATCGCTATGGGTAGGAGGCGATGCGGCGGATGACGAGGAGTAGCCATGGTGGTAGAGGCATTATGGGTTTTCATGATCTTCGTCCTGAAGGTAGGTGACTGTTGCCACCATTCTTCGCAAGGACGTCTTTCCGGGAGAGACGGAAGCCAGTCACGGCTTGTAGGAAAATGACTACACAGCTCTGCCCCGCATGCGTAGAGTGTCCAAAAGCGCCTACAAGGACAGCGTCATGGCTCGCATCCTGATCGCCGATGAGCACCCCTTCACCAGGCACGCATTGCGTGGGCTGCTGGAAAATGAGCGACATGTCATCGCTGGCGAAGCGACCGACGGGCTCGAAGCCTTGAGCATGGCCGCGAATCTCAATCCGGATCTGCTGATCATCGATCTCGATCTGTCTCGCATTACTGGCCTCGATGTGATCAGTCGGCTCAGGGCGCGAGGGAGCCTCATCCCTATCCTGGGATTCAGTACCCAGGACTCGGAGCATTTTGTAGGCCGTTTTCTGCGAGCCGGTGCATCAGGTTTCGTCAGCAAACACCAGGACAGCCCAATACTCAGTGAAGCGGTAGGGGTTTTACTGCGAGGGCAGACCTACTTTCCCAGCAGCATGCTGGGTACGGTCAATCGGCACAGCGTGCAGGAAGACGATGCGAAGCGGGTGGCCTCCCTGTCCAACCGGGAACTCAGCGTTCTCACGCTGCTTGCAACGGGTTACGACAATCACGAGATAGCGAGTGAACTGACGATCAGCGAGAAATCGGTCAGCACCTATCGTGCCCGGATACGCGCAAAGCTTGGGGTATACAGCTTGTTGGACTTGGTCGATTTTGCTCGGAGAAATCGCCTGGCAGAGAGTGCCAGCCAAATGGCGCCTCCCGCTATTGAAACGCTGGCAGTCACTGATATGTGGCGGTCGATGGTCGAAAGTCTCCCTGGCGCCTTCTATGTGCGCGATACGCAAGCCAGACTTCTGTACGCCAATCCCGCGCACCTACGCATGTATCGCGCCGATCTTGAGCAGGTTCAGGGCACAAAAACCACCGAGGTTGATTGGTATAACCCGGCTGATGCGAAGAACATGCTGGTTTTTCTTCAACGTGCTATTTCCGAGCGACGCTCTTTCGACAAAGACATTGAGTTGACCATCCATGGGCAGCGGCGGGTATTGCACCATTGGGGTACCCCCTACCTTGATCCCGAAGGCAATATGCTGGGGATGATCTGCTGCAGTACCGACGTAACCCACAGATATGAGCAATTGGATGCATTGCGCGCCAAGTCTCAGGCCAGCGAACTCGATACCCAGCGATTGACTGAGTTGCTTGTCAGTCTTGGTGAGAGCATGGAGGCGGGTTTGACTACCTTGAGCCAAACCCTACTGGATGGTCAGGGCGATTCGTCGTCCCTTGCCCGAGAACAAATCAGCGAGCTTCAGGAAAAGTTGAAGACTGTGATGATCGCTGCCACACCCTCCAAGGAGCCCTCATCTAAGCTCGAGGCAGTCAACCTGGCCGGGTTTGTTCGACAAGCCTTGATGCGGTCCCCGAGAAAAGCGGCAAACAAGGGCGTCATAACACGCATCGATTCTGATCTGCTCTCCGATAACCTGGTACTGGTCGACACAGGGATGCTCGGCCAGCTTCTGCACCATCTGGCGAGCTATCTATCCGAAGTGATCTCCGACGGTGAGCTTCATTGCTCCCTGTACTGTACGACTAAGCAGAACAGCTTTGGTGCCAGACTCACGTTCAGAAGTGTGTCTGTGAAAAGTGAGCCGCTCCGTTCCTACTCATTGAGTGAGCTCAATGCATCCAGCGAAGCACGGTCCGATGATCGGGCGCCTCTAGAACTCATAATTGCGCGACAGCTGGCTGCTCGACAGGGAATGGAAATCAACATTTCTCACCATAACCCGTGCGAGTTCGTCGCCCATTTACACATGCTTCTAGAGCGCCCCATCAACTAGTCCACCTCAGCCCTCAATCAGATTCCATTTCAAGCTAGTAAGAATACGGCCGAGATGTTCGTCTAAGAAGAAGCTGTCCTGTAAGCTAGGAGTCAGCACCTTGTTGAGGCTTCAGCAATAAAGCGGAATGGGGGTTTGATGACGCTATACAGACTCGTCTCGACACCTGGGTTACCTAAGCTTCAAGCAACCAGCCCCTGCAAATTCTCGATTAGCTCCTTCAGCTCAAAACGCTGATTGCCATCCTCCTGATAGGCCGAGCACTGAAGAATCTGGGCGGCAGTCATCTGCGGCCAGAACTTGTCGATCACATCATCCGCTTTGACGCGTACTGCGGTACCGATAATTTTCTTGGCATCACAGGTTTCAGTGAACGTCACCCTTACCCCGGTGAGGGCATTGATCATATCGGGACACAGGTAGTTTTCGATTTCTCGTTTACGGGTCGAATAGAAAGAGCGCCCCCTGGCTTCAACCTCCTGCTTGCGCTTTTTAATCACCGCCACCTGCTCTGGAGCACCGCCAATATCCGAGTCCAGGAACACGCACCAAGGGAGCCCTAATTCATCGGCTAGATTTAAGGTCACCCAGTGCTTAACGCTGCCACAGCCGCCAACTAGGATCGGGACTATTCCCAGATCCTCGAGACTGGATACGAGGTGCCCATCCGTCTTGAGCACGTTCGCAGCATGGCGGAGGAAGGTGACGTCGGATTTCCCTTCCACCAGCACAACCCCCTTGGCTCGCTCCATCCCGGTTTCCGGAAGCACACCCAGGCTCTCAGCTGCCTCCCGGAGAACATCGTCACCTGGCAGCTTGACGATGGGGATACCATTTTCATCCTTGGTCACATAGCGGATACCGCCCACTGGCATCAATCCGGCCAAAGCTGGCACATGCGTCGTGACGATAATTTGCCGATTGGAATGGTTGGATAGCTCGAGCAGCGCTTTCATCAGCATCACCTGATAGTTGGGATGCTGCGACGTTTCGGGCTCTTCAATGGCGTAAATCACATCACGCTGAGTGCCGACGACGGCCTTCTCTGCCTCAGCGCGGAAGAAATTGAGCAGGATCAGACGACGAACCCCACTGCCGCGTTTGTTGATAGGAATACCGTTCTCGCCATCCAAGGTGAAGTTGAAACTCCACTTGGGTTTTTCCTTGAACCTGGGAGTAAGCTCGTTGGCCAGTTCGGGAGCCATTTCCCGCAGCTTATCGAGGGTACGATTCGCAACGTCCAACACACTGGCCTCGATTCGCCTCTCCAGTTCGCTGATCTGTTCCTGGAGGTCTGCCTGAGCTTCCTTGACTGCCTGCTGAAGCGGATTCTTAGCCTCAGCGTCGCCGTCGCTGCTCTCCCGGTCCGCCTTGAATAGCGCGAAAACCGGCAACTGGGCTTCGATTTTTTCCCAAATGGACTTGCTATCGGCCGAAAGACCTTTGCTTACATCAAGCAGGGTTTCCTGGCAGTCTACTTGACCTACGGCTGCACGGATGGCTTGACGCCAAAGGGCAGCGACACGCTTGTCCGCCACTTCGGTAACGCCGCGCTGCTCAGCAAGTTTTTTTAGATCCGCCATTTTCAGACTCAGCAGGTTTGCCAAGTCCGCGTCAGATGGGTGCTGACAGCGAATGGCGGTGCGGTCCAATTTACCAGTGCTGGCCTTGAACGTTTTGACAACCTCCAAGGCGCCTTCTGCGTTCAGCAGATACTCCTCCGCCAAAGTGGTCTCGGCATTTTCGTCCAGCACCAGTCGTTCAGGTAGAGCATCAAACTCACAGGCGATCTCGAATTGTTCCGCGCCTTCAGCAAGGCTGAAGCAGTTCATGTCGCTCTTGTCGGCCTTGGCACCATCGGTCTCGAAGAAAATGGCCAAGGCCTCCAGAATGGTCGATTTGCCGTAGTCATTTCGCCCAACAATGCCCGTCATCGCTTCATCAGTTGGGATAACCGTGGTGGTGCGGTAGCCGCGGAAATGAGTGAGCTTTACGGATTTGAGACGCATCGTGATTTCCCTATCTGAATAATGCTCGTGCGCGATAAACCCAACGGGCTAGAGGGCAAACTGCCAGCAGTCTAGGCTGTCATTCTCCGGCGTCAAACATCACATAAAAATGCTGCTATCCAAGGATAGAAGGTACGCCTTTAGATGGTGATGCATCGCTGCCATTGAATTGCCCTTGGATTCCTAGGCCAAACCGCGCATCGCCCCCTCATCTAGGTTTTCTTGGCCTATCCGAGTCTGTCCGCCCCACATATTGTGCGAATGCTGCTTGCGACTCTGCAGTCGTGGGAGTTGGTGCTGGCTTGCGTCGTGTGGCTTTGGCTTGAGGGCTTCGGCTCGCAGCCTCAATCTGCTTCACTGCTTCGCGCTCCCTCGGAGTCATGGACGAGTCAATCATTTTGATGGCACTACGCTCATCGCGATCTTGCAGAGAGAAACGAAGAACGTTGGATTTTTGCATAGCAACAGCCCCAAGGGGCGAGTACAGATCCTTCCGTTTCGTCCCTCTGGGGCCTTCGACTGCGATCCGGACTAGCTCCGCCAAATCTTTCCTATTGGCCGAATACCCAAGGGATAGATATGCCTGTTTGATGTCCACAAGCCCAATGTGACGCTGTCCGGCCTTGCGACACTCGATATAAGCCAGCGCGAGTAACTGCACGACCAATCGTTTAATTCCGAAGGTTAAGTGGTAAATCTCCACACATAACTCGTATTGCGGAGCTCGAATCTGACCGCCGCTGACTCTCACACATTCAGCGATATAGTCCTTCCAATCCTGACCGGTAGGGTCGTCCGGAAGCATGTCCCTCGGTTCGACCATCAATCGCTGCTTATCCTCGGAGGGCCGACCATCGAGCTTGTGCAGCAGGCTGTAATTCGTCGCATAGACCATGGGAATGCCTATACGAGCCATATAGAGAAGCATGCCAGTCACCAAGGCCACGCCGCTGCCTTCAGTGACATGCTGTGCCTCGTCCAGAATCAGAAGCGAAACTCCATGCCTAGAGCCAATACGTCGACATGAAGTCAGTAGTTCTCCCGTGCTCATGCTACGGTCGGCGGGCTCAGACCCCAACGCAAAACCCGCCAACAGCTGCTTGAGGCTGGCCTTGCCTCGCGCACTCGCGTACCAATGAGAAATCAGCGTCACGCTGTCTTGGAAGTGATCGCAGTAAAACTCCAGCGGCCCCGGCAAAACCTTCCTCAGCGCCTCAATGGCCTTGGATTTACCGACACCGGCAAGACCGGTCAGGCAGATGGGGGCAACCGAAACCTCGGATGAGTCATACAACTTCGCTACGTAGTCACGTTCACTTGCAAACAAGCACCGGCTGAAAATATCTGCGCGACCCACCATTTCCTGAATGAACGACAGCGAGAACTGATTCGGCAGATAGATTCGCTTCAGTGCTTCCGAAAGCGCTATTGACGCGAGCACGGGATCCAAGGAGCTCAGATCTCCGGTGGGCGTCGGCCGAACAGTTACGAGCTGTCGGATCTTCTCGATCTCAAGACGTCCGCTAAATCGCGAGTCAATCACGGAATTCATCGCGCTTTACCTGTGACTCGAGAATAATCAGCTTTGTCCATTCTGGCTGCCGCATTCTTCGGCGCCTGGCCGCGCTTGCGTATTCCACCGTCCCAGCTTTTGCCGGTGGCCTGTTCGTAAAGATCATGAATGAATTGCCTTGTAGCCGGGATCTCATCCCGCAACATCGCTTCATTGTCTCGGCGGCGCTGACCTAGCATACAGAGGTCGTTAAGGGTGATATCGATCGTGTGTTCTACGGTCTTTGTGGAACGCATGACGTCGAGCTCGTAGAGGACGCCCTGAACCTCAATCCAGATATGCCTCACGCACATGGTCAGGACGTAGGCTGTAGCCTCAATGACCCCGTGCCTGGCTACACGATCAAAGACGCCTGTGTCCACCAACGCTGCGGATCTGTACTTACGCTGATGCAAGCAAACTGCATCCCTGGTGATGGTGACCGGAATGGGGGTCAAGAAGGTCCTTACTGCCGTATCGAACTCCATGGACATTGAAGAGTTTCGACCACGAGCATCCCAGTAGTCCCAAATCGCCTGGGGGGTCGGCCTTACTCCTGCCAGAACCATGTCATCATTCAGCCGGTTTTTGGCATTCGAGGTCGTATTGTCCTCCAACACCTGAAAGAGCTCGCGCCTAGCCAACTCAATGAAGTTCTTATCGCTGTGAAAATGACTTGGCTGTTCGTCCGGTTGCTTGTCTCGCGGATGTGACGACTCGACGGTTGCCTTGGATTGACCTGCGAAGGTGGGCGTCAGTTCGAGTGTCCCGAGCCAGTTAATTTCGGGTAAGCAGTCAAAAGTTGCTGCTGGTCCTTTATCAAAGATGATGTCTCCAGACAAACCTTCAGACCTCCAATAATCGGGCTTTAACTCAGCACCGAACAGGTCGAAGAACTTCACCTTGTTGATTGCCATGCAGAAAAGTGCCATACGATAGGCCTCCATCGTCTCGCGCTCATGAGCAAAACCGATTCCAATAACAGCTCCAGATTGACGACAAACTGCGCGCAATACGCAGTATTTGCTCTGTGCGCTTCCTTCTAGCAAGCCGGACGGGTGCTCAGAGATGTAGAAGCCGTCAAACTCAACCACTTGATTCACATTGACGATTAGTTCCGAAAATTCACCTTCAGAGCCAGAGACAGCGCGACTCCCGTTACGCCCTTTGAGGGCCAAGGTAAGTTCGCGGGAAGTCGTCTGCTTCTCAATCGCATACCAAAATTGCCGAAAAGTCGGAAAAGGCTGCCCCTCAGGCTGGATAAATTCATGCCCGCCATTCTTGTTCTCAAGAGCGACACAGCGAAAATCCTTGGTCAGAACTGTTCTATAAATTTTATCCTGCGTTTTGTACGGAGATTGTTCTCGTAGAAATCCCTTCAATATTGTTTCCCGCATCCTCCGGTTCGCTGGGTAACCAGAATTCTTACCCTTACGACTTGGCCTTCCCAGCTTTTTATTAAGCGGCGAGTTCTCGCGGTCCCACTTGCCAGCCGCATGCAACGGAGGCAATAGAGCCCACAGATTCCTCCCAAAAACTATGTAGGTGTAGAACCAGAGCCTTACCCGGGTCGGGTGCTGCGGCGGGGCTAGAGACGCAGCGTGCTCTCCGATGAGGGCGCTAGGTTTTGCACTGCTCAAAATCTTCTGCGAACTTGCAACCAAGTCGGCAATGGCCAGATATCTACGATTTACTTTTTGGAGATAGGTTTCTTTAGTAGATCGGCGTCGGGCCTCCAGATGTTCGATTGAGAACCCATGAATGTTGGAAAGCCAAGGCGGAAATTTTTCCGGAGGACCGTCCTCCACCAGTAGGCCATCCTCGAGAGCATCCTCAAACTCGATTCTGCCTAACGTAATCAGTTGAGCGGTAATCTGGTTTTTTCCCTCATTGAAAAAAACCAACCGGACACGATTGTTGAGCCCATCGCTGAGCAAGAAGTGGTAAACGGCGCCTTTCTGCAAAGATTTGTGACCTTCGGGCGCAACGATGCGTGAGCCAATCATCATGAGGAATGCTCCTCAAACAATGAGGCATAGACCGACAAAGCATCAGGCCCACTAGTTGAAAGTGGCTGATCGATCAGGATTGGGTCAAGCAGGCTGACTGGCAGGTGTCGGTGCCAAATATCCTGATAGATTTTGCAGATAAACTGATCTCGCATCCCCCAATCAGCGGCGTACTTCTGTGCGACGAGCGCCGGCGGCACGCCCTTTTGAACGGCCTCCATCACGGCACTGCTGAAATCTTGCAGCAAACTGGGCTCAAGCCGCAGCGGCAACGCGTGCATGGGGAAAAGTAACCCGAGATTTTGGATGAGCATTAGATCGAGCATGTCCAGTGAGACCTGAACGGTCCTGATGCCCGCACTTGAGTAATGAAGTTCCTCCAAGGTTGCTCGGAGCTCGGCCTTCACGCGATCCTTTTTCTGCTGAACTGGTGTCTTCGCCTGACCGCTTCTCCTTTCACCAAACGCCTCCTTTTTGTCCTTGACCGTCCAGTTCAAGGCATAGGGACCATTCTTGCCATGCAGGTACAAGAGAAGATCCCCGACATAAGGGAATGCCATATTGCGCCTTTCGCCATCCGGCCCTTCCACATCGACCTGGTAGTGCTTGAGGCCTATCTCATCCGCGATCTCGAGAGTCCCTCGCAAAGCAGGTAGGAAAAGATCGGGAATCAGAGGGTGACCGAAAAGAGGATGCGAGTGCGTGATCGGCCACAGCATTCTCTGCTCGTGCAGATCGAACAGATTCGGGTGATACAGAGCTAGCTGCGCAAACAGCCGTTCCGGGCGGGACAAGGTGTGGACGGTGCGACCAAGCAAGCGGCTATTGAGTCGGCTGAGCCTGGAACTCCTTGGTGCTTCTCCGGGCACAGCCAGGATTGAGGGTGTGTACAGATCACCCCATTTGAAACCTTTTTGGCGATCCACGATCTTTTCAAAGCGTTGCTGCGGTGTCATCACAATGGTCCGTTGTCGTGAGATTGCCCACGTCGCTTGGCTGGGGATAACAACCATGCAATTCGGCAAACCCTTGTCCTGCGGGCATGAGCCCGCACCTGGCGCTGTGGATAACGCCAATCTTCTTGTGGACGAACGAAATCGTGCGGGGCTTGACGCCTCACATGCGCGGGATAGACAATGGACAAGTCAGGATTGCGTTCTGATTTATCCACAGAGGCCCAAGGTGGCACTTGGGCTTTTGTCTATCTGACTTCTTTAGCGCGATCTGCTAGCTAGGTCATGAAAAATCCTCGATTTCGGCATCCCCAGTGCGGGATACGTCTAGTGTTCGTTAAGGTGCTCTTCAGCACCGCTCTCCGTCGTAAAGCTTTGCTTTAATTGCATTAGCTAAACAATCAATGTTACCGCTCGATTTTATTTTCTGACAATAGAAAAAGCGTTCTCTATGCATCTAAATATCTAATCTCCGGCAATAATCTAAAAAATTAGATTTGTCTACCAACAATTGTTGGCGAAATTCTATCCGTGGCGTCGTGTAAATCTCTGATAACCGCTTATTAGCAAGCTTATTTCTAAGCGGTATTATCACAAACAAATATCCCATGAATATGATAGGAGCTCAGGTGCGCTTAACAGGATACCTGCCATGCCCTGTCAATCATCCGTTAGCGCCAAAAATTTGATCACCAAGTGGATGGAAGATGAGACCTTCTACAGCATCTGCAGTCGTCAGCACTATTTGCTGGGCTGTCCGACTTCAGCGTCGATGCTGAACTGGCTGTTTAACTCAAGCTCCGCAACTACTACCCATGACCTCCCGTACAACCTTTTGGCGCTTAACTCAGCAGCAAAAAAATCTTGGGGTGATCCAAGGTCGATAATCTTAGAACACACGATACTGCCGCTTTTCTTGCCATTTCAGTCAAGCCAGCACGCAACGCAAGCCCTGAGTGCGATGAAAAGTCCAACCCTAGGATCACTCAAATATAAGCTGGGACTGCTTACAGGCCGATTCGGAGCAGAGCATCCACTTAAAGCATGCATGAGTTGCATGGAGGCGGACTTTTCCAATCATGGATTTACCTATTGGCACTTAACCCACCAGTTTCCTGGAGTCTTGGTCTGCCCCATACATGGGGAACAACTGAGAGAGAGCTGCTATAACCGGCAGTGGTCCAGGCGCTTGCAATGGGTACTACCTATAGAAAGCACACTCGCACCAATAGAACGACAACGGCTTCCACAGCAGTCTTCAGAGGCGCTCATGCATCTCGCCACTGCTGTACTAGATCTAGCGGCCTGGGGACGTGTCCAGCAATTTCGCGCAGAAATAGTGAGAGCGATTTATAGGCAAAACCTATGTATTGAGCCTCAGAAAAAAGCAATCTCCTTCGCCAATTACTGCAAACTAATTCAACCCTATCCACCACTGAGATCATTACCGTCAACCCCTCAGCATGCCCAAACATTCTGGGCACAGCTCATAAGAAATCGACATGGCCACAGCCACCCCCTAAAACACCTAGCGGTGATCACATGGCTGTACGGATCTGTTAGAACATTTATAGAGGCGTATGATCATGCTGTATTTCTCCATACAAGTGATGGTCCGTCTCAAGAAGATCAACTCCCAGCTGCTGTCGTATACAAAACTGGCAGCCAGACTCAAGACTTCATCCAACCAATAAATCGAAAGCCCAAAATACTAAAGCCCGAAATTCGCGCCAATATCTTGAAGAGGCTGCGTTGTGGAGAGGAAAAGAACCTCGTCTGTGAGATTTTCGGTATTACTGTGTCCACATTAAACAAGCTACTTCGCTCCGAGCCCGATGTACGCCAAACATGGCTGAAAGAACGCGCAATGGCAAAGGTTAAGGAACACAGAGCGATCTGGGTAGCTGCGATGAATCACGATCCCAAACGCAGTCCCAAAGAAATTCGGGAGTGTCTCCCAGGCGTATACGCTTGGCTGTACCGAAACGACCTGGAGTGGTTGCTTTCTCGAACACGGGAAATGCCGTCGGGGCGGCGAGGAAATCACGCATCGGTGGATTGGGCGAGACGTGATGAAGCGCTCCTCGAATTGGTGGAGCTCAAAGTGCTTGAGCTGAAAGAAACAGAGCCAAGCCGGAAGATCATCAGGTCCATACTGTTTTTCACATGCCCCCCACTGGCGCCAGCACTTGAAAATCGACACCGATACCCTCGGACCAGAGCTTACCTCAAAGGCTTGATTTAATTTCAAAACTCACAAATTACAACACGAGTAAACCTTATTCACAAATGGCAAAGCTTCACGTCCTCGAGTTTTATATCCCTGCGGCCGAGGAAAGGGAATGAACCACTCATTTGGCTCGTTAAATTCACGCTCCTTTACGTAGTGAGCTATGGGGCCTTTATTAGTTCTATAGACATCAAAAAATGAGTCGATTGAGTTAAATCCCTCTGAAACCTCATTTACGTCGTCGATAAACTCATCAAAATCATCATAGCAGTGCAGCAGCGCTGTTAAAATATTTTCATTATCTAAAGGAAAGTAAGCGCTTCTAATATCAAGCGTTTTCTGGATATCTTTTCTGCGCCAGCCAAGGCTGATGTAAAAATCGCCAGCTGTGCCTTTATCAGGTGTAAGCACATGTGACTTTAGCTTCCTCAACATCAAGTCAACTACTAGCTCCTCCGGAAGATGAAATTTAAATTCGAAAATCCTTCTTATTAATTTAGCTACTGTTAGCCATTCTTGGTTTGTATTGATTTGAGCTGGGCAGTCAGCCAAGTGATGCCCACCGCACTTATTCCACATGACGTCGAGCCCATGGCCTTTCTCAGAAAACCCTTTCCCACAAACAAAGCAATGGTCTTCCAAAATCACATTATGAATCGCGCAAACATTAACATTGTTATGCTCACATCGCCGCCAGTACGAATAGCCCAACTCTAAAATATCGTTTTTTGCACAAACCGGGCAGTATTTTGGACGCGTCGATGAGACCCATAAGTTACGGTAAAAATAGTGCCCCTGGGAATATGCAATATCTTGCGTGTTCTTGAAGATAGCAATACGTGGATAATGAGTATGCTCATGCAGCAATCGATTAAATCCGTAGCACCCTTCAAGTCCTAAAATATTTGCTATTTTTTCAATTGCATCTGTACAAAGATATTTTTTATTAAAATTTGCAAACCCAAAGACGTCGATCATTCCTGAGCTGCAAATTATGTTTCTCGCAATATACGAGTGCAGAGACTCGTTACTCATGATTCGAGCTAACATTTGGGAATGGCTCTCTATTAGGTTTTTTATTCAGCGGGCAAGCGCACCACGGAGAGTCAAATCCTCAAAGCCCAGAGAGCTTGAACCAACAAGGTCAATCGATATGTAGGGCCGAGGAGCGTTCAATATATGGCGTGACTGGTTCTTTGATCTGAGTTCGCATACTCAGATGACGTGCGTACCAAGGCTACGAAGGCAAGGTGCTGGCGCTGGGCTTGGCACGCTGCGGCCGGTCCCAACTGGGACCGGCCGCTGAAGACAGCCTTTATTGTTCAATGACAGACTTTATTGTCGGAAACCATCGAATGGAGGCTCATAATATAGTTTGACACAAAGCCCCCCGGATTCCGTGGCCTCCAGCGATGCGGCCTACCGCAGCAAACGAATTATAGTTTGACACAAGCAGATGCTTCATCGAAAAAGGCACTCTGCGGCGAATAATATAGTTTGACACAACCAGGGACGAGCTCACTTTAGGCGGACTCATCAACCCTGTAGGCCTTCAGCTCAAGCCAGCTATGCATGCTCAAGCGCTCTCGATGGACCTCCGTACCTAGGGATCTGCCGTAACATCAACGACTCGAAGCTCTAGCCGAGCCCTGTTCAAGGGATTGAGCGATAGCTAACGCTCTTAGAGCTGACGTCCAGAGGCCTACAAGGTGCAGTGAAGTCCAGCATTGAACGATAAGAGGATGTCTGAACGCTCATCATCCCGAGAACTGTGTGGAACAGATTGTCATGGCTCAACGGTGAGCTTGCCTGGGCTCTTAGACAACCGACATCGAGTCCTTCGTTCTTCGCCATCGGGTCAGACATCCAGAGCACCAATGGAACCTTGGTTTGCTCACTAGGAGCCATCGCATAGGGCAACCCATGTAGGTAGAGACCGCCCTCACCCAGCGACTCCCCGTGGTCAGAGACGTACATGAGTGCAGTGTCGAATCTAGTGTTCGCAGCGAGAATATCGATCAGCGCAGATGTCACGTAGTCGGTGTACAAAATCGAGTTATCGTAGGCGTTGACCACCTCTTGCTGCTTACATTTGTCGAGTTCATTCGTCTCGCAGACAGGCTCGAATTTCCTGAATTGCGAGGGGTAGCGCTTGTAGTAGGCAGGGCCATGGCTTCCTTTGTAGTGGAGCACTAGAACAGCATCACCCTCCAAGCTCTTGATGAAGTCCTCCATCTCAGCGAGTAGTACCCCGTCCTTGCACTCGTCACTGGTGCATAGCTGGGAGTCTGTACTGAGGGCAACCTTGCGGTTGGGGACGCGGTCACAGACCCCTTTGCATCCCGAATTGTTATCAGTCCACATGACGTTGATGCCAGCCCGCTGAAGCACGTCAAGCAACCCTTCACGACTCTTGGCTAAGCCATCTTTGTATCCATCCTTTCCGACATCGAGAAACATACACGGCAGCGAAACTGCAGTAGCTGTGCCGCAAGAACTGACGTTCGAGAAACTGATTACATTGCGCTTTTGAAGCTCTGGATTGGTCTCACGTGAGTAGCCGTTGAGAGAGAAGTTGGCAGCGCGCGCGGTCTCTCCCAGAGCCAGTACTAATAGCTTGGGCTTTCGAACTGCACCTTGACGATTTACCACTGCATCGGAACCTATGACCGTCAGTGTTTTAGGCGTGGCCAGTTGGCGTTTCAGGTACCCATGACCGGCTGCAAACAGATTGGTAGGTACCAGAATAAGTCGAATCTCTCGGTTATTTCTCAGCAAGGAGGCATACGACTGATACTGACTCAGCAGGATGCCGGAAAGGGCGACCAGCGCTAGTGAAAGGACAACAAGTCTACTGGCCAGGGCCTTCGCCCAAGGCTTTCGCCGGATGGGAACCTGGCTAATTATGTAAACGGGCAAGCCTCCTACAATGGCAACCCAAAGGAAAAGCTTCCAATTCAATAACTCGAACACTTCACCGATGTCGGTCTCCACAACGTTGGTGAACATTGTGTAGTCAATAACGATACCGTAAGTACTCATAAAGTAGCTTGCAAAAGCCGCACTAATCAGGACTAGGCACAGCAGTGGTTTGGCGAGCCGCCACCACGACAACAAGCTGAGCACTGTAAAAACCCAAGCGAACACAAGCACCGGCAGGCTGCCGGCAAGCAACCAGTTAATATCATTTTTCTTGAACACCAGCTTCCAAATCAGCGCCCAAAGCTCAGAGTTTGCGAAAGTCAGTAACCAAGCAGTTACGAAACCGACTAACAGATTAGTACTGACTCCCTCCTTCCGAGCATTACGAATAAAAAGTGCCAATTTTCCAGGCAGGGTTTTAACGTCGAATTCTGGAGGTGTCATTATCAAGCTCTGAGATGCTGCTCACCCATAGCGCTTGCTATGGAATTTACGGAGGTAACACGCAAGCCATCGACCAACACTGGACGGGCATGCGGTGTCGGGGCACCGGAGACCATGAGCTTCGGGACTTGAGAGCGCTTAGGATTCGTAAGGCAGAAGGATTAGAGGAGGAATGGATTTTTCTAGAGTCATTATTTCTTTCATCTGATAACTACACGATGACCTCCTGATTACAATGTTGACAGAATCAGCGCAACGACTTCCCGTTTGCTATCGCTAACGTTATGCTAAAAAGTAGCCAATACTAAGCCGTCAAATACTTCATACTGCATGCGCAAATTAATCATATGTCAACAGCAAGTCTAGCTAGATCTATCGCGCGTTACATTTGAACTTAGATCACTAATTAGAAGTCCATGTTCTTGAGCGGATGATCATTTATCCGACACCGCTCGTAGATCACCCATTAATGAGGGCGAACGTCATGAAGTTTTTCAAAGATCTCTTGGGTAGCAATCACGGTCGAGGGAGCCACAGCGGCGGCAAACACCACGACAGGGGGCATGGAAGCGCTCGACACGAGCGGCGTGATGATCCTCAAAACTGCGAAAGTCGCAATCATTCAATCGACGGCACACCCCCGGCAGCCCAATCCTCAATCAAAGCTCCACAGAACTGTAGGCAGTGCAGGACCACAAACGAACCGTCAGCGCGTTTTTGTCTAAACTGCGGAGTACCACTAACAAATGGTTGCTCCGCCTGCGGCTCTCCAATGAGTGCCGGAGCAAGATTCTGCAGCCAGTGTGGTCAAGCAGCTCTCTAAGGCAAGCTAGCCAGAAAAGACAACGCGACTAGAGCTCTACACAAGGAGAAATACGTGGGGTCAAATCATGATCATGGTAGTGCTGCGGTGCGTGAAGGGCATCAGAAAAAGCTGGTCATGGCGCTAGCCTTGACTGGCAGCTTCATGATCGCAGAGGTAATTGGCGCGTGGATAACCGGCAGCCTAGCGCTTTTGTCGGACGCTTCTCACATGTTTACGGACACCGCCGCTTTGGCGATCTCATTGATTGCACTTCAGATTGCCAAGCGTCCCGCGGACCAGAAAAGAACCTTTGGCTATGCGCGCCTGGAGATTCTCGCGTCCACATTTAACGCCGTGCTGCTTTTCTTGGTGGCAATGTACATCTTGTATGAGGCCTACCAGCGTTTCTTCATGCCCGCGGAGATCGCCACCGGGGCGATGATGTGGATCGCGATCGCTGGATTGATCGTGAATCTCATTTCGATGCGACTACTCGCATCTGCCAGCAATGAGAGCCTCAACGTCAAGGGGGCCTACCTCGAAGTCTGGAGCGATATGCTCGGCTCGGTGGGCGTGATCATCGCAGCTCTCATTATCCGGTTCACGGGGTGGGGCTGGGTAGACACGATTGTCGCCGTTGCAATTGGCTTATGGGTATTGCCGCGCACATGGCAATTGCTTCGCGAGAGCTTGGGCATTCTTATGGAAGGGGTTCCCAGAGGCCTGGAAGTTGAGGCAATCGAGTCCACTATCCTCAGTGTCGAGGGGGTGACTGGCGTCCATGATCTGCACGTTTGGGCGGTGAGTAGTGGCAGTAACGTACTGACATCGCACGTTGTAGTGCGGGACTCAGCAGATGCAGACACTGTACTGGCGGCTGTCGTCGACGCTGTCAGCAGTGCATTTGAAATACACCACTGCACCATTCAGATCGAGCGCGAATCGTTCCACGAAAGTACTCCATCGCCGACCCACTGACATCAGTCGGTAACTTCTGACCGCCATTGACACCTTCCAAGTCGAAAGTGTCAATGAGCGGGAGTAATTTGCGAACACCTGTGAGCCAATGCTTGGGAGCACCCAGTTGTGGTTGCTCACCGACTATTTATGCACTCACCATTCACCAAGTAGCGAACCATGTGTAGTTCACCTTTAGAATCCTCATAGCTCATCATGCTATTGACGCTGCCACATTGACGAACGTTAGGCGATACGTACACTAGCTTACTAACGTCCAACTTTATACCGTAAGCGTAGTCTTCAACTTCAGGCATAGGCTTCTTCGTGCTCTGTGCGTAGCGCGCGGTAGCGTCTTTGGCAGACCGCTCAAGTTCCTCATTGGCCTGCATACTACTGTGGGCATTTGTCGACAGCGCGGAAAAAAGCATGAACACGGCGATAGCAGATCTAGTTGTTTTCATGATAAGTCCATTAATAAAAAAAGCGCCCTAAACAGGGCGCTAAAATTCACCTTACCAAAGGAGCAGATGGTTCTAAGGCGAATGCATCGGCGTGAGCAGATTTTCGGAGCATAACGCCCCAAAGCAGCGCTGCCTGCGTGCTGCGGTCAAAATAACAAAGGCGGCTGACGACAAGATGATGGTGCAATTACAATTTGGACATGTAACAGATTGTAATTGCAGAGTAAATTCCCTGCCTACTTGGGATGAAAAGACAAGCACGTCTAATGCAGAGAGGCCCTGATCGCTGAGTCAAATTAGCGACGCCTGCCAAGGTGTCATTGGGTGCCGCGCGCAGGCCCCAACTGTTCTGGCAGAAATGCTGTCCGTGAACGGCCGAATCCTCCTCAACCACCAGCGCAGAAAGCCGCTGGAAGCCGCAGGATCCGCTATGCTGAGGAAGGTAAGTCAGCGTGACTGTCAGCAGTCTTGCTACTACATTACAAATTTGTAGGATTTCGCCGCAGCTACCTTCTTCGCGTTAAGATTCGAGTGCAATCAGGTGACCAAGGCGTACGCACAGAAGTAGCGAATACCACACTATATGCCCTCGGCTAAACTTTCAAAAAATGAAAGCTTTTTGTGGATTAGGCCAACTCCTTCCCATACTTTGAGATAGGTTATGCGCATTTTAATAGTGGAAGACGAAATTAAAACTGCTGAATATCTTCAGCAGGGCCTATCCGAAAGCGGATACATCGTAGACATCGTGCATAATGGCGTTGACGCCTTGCACCAGTTCTATACCAACGACTACTCGCTCGTTCTACTGGATGTTAACCTCCCAGGTATTGATGGCTGGGACTTGTTGGAGACCATCCGGAAAACCAGTAGAGTGCGCATCATCATGCTGACTGCCCGCGGGCGCATAAATGACAAGCTCAAAGGCTTGGACGGCGGGGCTGATGACTATCTCGTGAAGCCGTTCGAGTTTCCAGAGTTGTTAGCCCGTATTCGCTCATTGCAGAGGCGCGGTGATGAGTTGGTCGAGAAGACCCTACTTAAAATTGCCGACCTGGAGCTTGACTCCGTACGGCATAGAGTCTTTCGCGGCAGCACACGCATCGACCTCACCACCAAGGAGTTTGCCCTCCTGCATCTGCTCATGAGCAGAGCGGGCGAAGCGCTGACCCGTTCACAGATCATCTCGTTGGTATGGGACATGAATTTTGACTGCGACACCAATGTCATCGATGTCGCTATTCGGCGCTTACGCTCGAAGATTGATGATCCATTTGAAACCAAGCTAATTCATACGCTTCGAGGCGTTGGGTACGTTTTTGAGGAGCGCGCATGAGGCCTTTCAGCCTGGCTGCGAAGCTAGGATTAAAAGTTGGATTGATGAGCGCAGGGTTGCTGCTTCTGTTCGCCACCTTCGGGTACCTGATGGTGGGTCAAGCTCTTGAAAGAAACGCCAGAACTGACCTCGAAGTGAAAATGGAAGGAATGGCTCACAACCTTTCTACCATCTCGGATATCTCCGGGGTCAATGCAGACGCGCACCAGCTCGTTGATCTGGTCATGGGCCACAATAATCTGTATGTGAGCATCTTCGATTCAACAACGAGCAGACAGCCGCTGCTCTCGATCGGCTCGAAGCAGGTGAATCTAGAGGTACGCAAATTCAACGCTGGAGCGACGGCGCAAGAACATGAGTGGCGCGACACCCAGGGCCGCCCACTACTCAGCACGTCCCGCGTAATGCGCTTGGATGATGGCACCGAAGTAAGCGTCTACATGACTATGGACCAGTCATCCAATGAGGCTCTGCTCGACGCACTGCTTACCTGGGCTCTGATGATGTCCCCCGTTATTCTCTTGCTCATCCTAGCTATTGGCTGGTGGACTGTGCGACGTGGCCTGCTGCCCTTAACAAAGTTCCTGAAGGTTGCCTCCAAAATTTCGACCGAGAGCCTCGAGCATCGCCTGCCGGCAGATGGAATGCCGGCAGAGCTCAAAGAGCTCGCAGACGGAATCAATATCATGCTGGCTCGACTGGACGATGGGGTTCAGCAGCTTTCGCAGTTCTCTGATGACCTTGCCCATGAGCTCAGAGCACCATTGTCCAATCTGATGGGGAAAGCCCAGGTTGCCCTGACCCGAGAGCGGTCGCTGTCCGAGTACCGCGAGGTTCTCGAGTCCTGCACAGAAGAACTGGATCGGATGAGCCGTATGGTTTCCGACATGTTGTTCCTAGCGCAGGTCAGTCATCCTGCATCCATGGTTGAGTTCGAAACCGTATCCTTGGTCGATGAGATTCAGCGTGTTTGCGATCTCTTCAGTATTTCGGCTGAAGACGGCGAGATCCAACTCCAGATTTCGGGCAGCGACGACGCCGTGCGCGGTAATCGTCTGATGATTCAGCGTGCCGTCTCGAATCTGCTATCAAATGCTATCCGATACTGCCCCCGAGGTCGCACGGTCTACGTGAAGGTACACCGCAGTGCAAACGGTACTACTTTAAGCGTGGGCAACCCGGGGCGCGGGATTGCTAAAGAACACCATGCCCATTTGTTTGAACGGTTCTACCGCGTGGACAAGAGCCGAGCACGGAGTGAAGGTGGTACAGGGCTTGGCTTGGCCATCGTTCAATCGATTATGAGCCTGCACCAAGGTTCGGCGGGTGTGGAAGTGACTGATGAAAACTTCACCTGGTTTCACCTTAACTTTCCTCAACCCCAGCTCAACCACTCTACGATGAGCGCCGCCTCGATCGCGTGATCAAAAAGGCCCGTCAATAGACGGGCCTTTTGCTTTATTCCAGAGCATCAGTCCCTAAGGACCACAGGATCCATCGGGGCCCTTAAAATCACTGACTTTATGATCTGTTGCTCTTCTGGGTTGGCGTTTTTCCAAAGCTGTGAGAAATATTGAGCGTTGACCTTTTCTTGAGCGCTCACACGGCCGGCTGCATCAATCAGACGCATGGTCGAGTACGAACCAATGTCATCAACCTAAGCTGCAGCCCTGCCCAAGGCAAGCCCCCCGAAGCAGCCAGCCGCCATGGCCGTCGGGCGATGACCAGGCCTCTGCCGCTCAATCAGGCGGTCTAGCTGGGCTGGCGGTGA
>NZ_MKZO01000047.1 GCF_001941965.1 Pseudomonas putida
GGTCATGGGGGCTGGGCAGGGTGGGGAAAGGTGGCTGGATTCTAGCGGTTTTCCTGCCGGACATGTGTTGTCTGGGCTACCGCTATCGCTGCGGTGCGGCGATCCGACAAGCCAGCTCCCACAGGTACAGCACAAGTCTCAAGGTCTGTGCTGACCCTGTGGGAGCTGGCTTGCCAGCGATGAGGCCGGTAGGGTCGACCTCAGGTTCGGATCAGAAGTCCACCGTCGCCGACAACTGATAGGTCCGCGGCGCCCCCGTGCCCAAGGTCTGGGTCAGCGGCACACCCCAGTAGTCCTTGTCCGCCAGGTTGGTGATCGCCGCACGCAGTGTCACCGGCTTGCTGGCCACCTGCGTGGCGTAGCGCGCACCTACGTCGAACACGGTGAAGCCGGGAATCGTCAGGCTGTTGTCCGCCGAGATGTACTGCTTCGACTGCGAGCTGACATTGCCCGTCAGCGTCAGCCCCTCGAGCCCCGGGATATCCCACTCGGCCCCCAGCTTGCCCTGCAGCTTGGGATAGGCCGTGGCCGTCTTGCCTTCGTTGATGCCGCCCTGGGTCTTGGTCAACTCCGGGTCGACATAGGCCACGCCACCCATCAACCGTACATCCTCCAGCGGCGCGCCGAAGAAGGTCCATTCCACACCACGGTTACGCTGCTCGCCACCGAACGAGAAGAGGTTGGTGGCCGGATCGGTGTAGCTGCTCGGCCGGGTGATTTCGTACAGCGCCAGGGTATGGCTGAAAGTACCCAGGTCGAGCTTCAGGCCGACTTCCTTCTGCTTGGTCTTGTACGGCGCGAACACGTCACCGTAGTTGGCGGCAGTGATCGGCGCCGCCGCGCCCTTGCTCAGGCCCTCGATGTAGTTGGCGTACAGCGACAACTCGTCGGTCAGCTTGAACAGGATCGCCCCGGCCGGAGTAGTGGCGTGGGTGTCGTAGCCGGGCTTGTTGCGCGCGCCGGTGGTGACGTTCCAGGTATCGGTGACCACCTCCTGGCGCCGTACACCCAGAGTCAGTTGCAGACGCTCGTCCATGACTGAGAGGGTATCGGCGATGCCATAGCTCTTCAGGTCGTTCTCGGTGTGGGCGATCTGCGGCCAGGCCTCGGAGACCTTCGGCCCCCACACCGGGTTGTAGATATTGGTGGTCCAGTTCGAGCCCGCCGCACGGCGACCGAAGTCCTTCTGCGTGTCGCTGTACTGGGTGGCGTTGACCGACCACTGGTGATTGATCCCGAAGGTGTCGAAGTGCCCGCGCAGCCCGGCTTCGGCGGAGGTCTTGTAGATCTCCATCTGCAATTGGCCCATGGCGGTGGTGAAGTCGCCCGCCGTGTTGATCACCGTGGCGGTCAGCGCGCCGCTGTACTGGTACTGGGTCTTGCTGGTACCGATGGCGCCGTAGGCCAGCAACTGGTCGTTCAGCTCGTATTCGCCACGCAGGATGACGCCCTTGTCCTTGGTTTCCACGTAGGCCCAGTCGGGGTTGAGCAGGATGTCGTTGCTCGGCGGGCGCGGCACCGGCACGTTGGCCGCGAGGCCCATACCACGGTTCTGGCCGTTGATCTTGTCATCGGTATCGAACAGGTCGAGGGACAGCTTGCCGCGCTCACCACGCCAGTCCAGGGCCAGGGACGACAGCACGTTGCGCTGCGACTGGTCGTCGATGGCGGTGTCGCCGTCGCGGTACATGCCGTTGAAGCGCACGCCGAACTGGTTGTTCTCGCCGAAGCGCCGGCCCACGTCGAGGTGGCTGCCGAGCTGGTTGTCGGAGGCCCAGGTGGCGGTCAGGCGGGTCAGCGGGGTGTCGCCGGCCCGCTTGGGAATCAGGTTGACGAAGCCGCCCACCGAACCTCCCGGCGGCATGCCGTTGAGCAACGCCGAAGGGCCCTTGAGCACTTCGATGCGCTCGTACATCTCCGGCGAGGCGCGGTAGTACGGGGCCATGCCGAACAGGCCGTCGACGGTCATGTCGCTGACGCTGGTCTGGAAGCCGCGGATCGAATAGTTCTCGCTGAAGGTGCCGGTCAGCCCGTTGCTGAACACCGACGGGTCGGTGGCGGCGATCACGTCGGTGATATCCCGGGCCTGCAGGTCGCGCACATAGCTTTCGGTGTAGCTGACTGTGCTGAACGGGGTTTCCATGAAGTCCTTGTTGCCCAGCAACCCGACGCGGCCACCGCTGGCGACCTGGCCGCCGGCATAGGGTGCCGGCAGGGTTTCACCGGTGATGGCTTCGGCATCGATGCGGGTAGCGGGCAGATCCGTCGGGGCGGGTTGTTGTTCTTCGGCATGAACCCTGGCGGACGACAGCGCGCAGGCGCCAAGGGCAAGCCCGAGCAGAATGGCCTGGGCCAGCGGGGTGTGTTGCAGGGTTACGACAGGGGAGGGACGGTGAGACACGCTATGACTCCGAACGTTGGTTGGCAGGGTGTTTCTAATATTTGAGAAGCGAAGACGTAGGGCGAACGAGAATCACCTGCTAATGCAGGTGTGCGTCGCTGCCGCCCTCTGTTGCTTAGTTCGCGTAGCCCTTGAGCACGTCATCGACGATCAGCGCGACGGACGTCGGGCTGGCAGCGGTGACGTACCAGGCTTCGGGATCGACGAACACCACGCGGTCGTGCTTCCACGCCTTGGTCTGGCGCAGCAACGGGTTGCCGAGGGTCTCCTTGTCCAGCGCCGGGCGGTGTTCCATCACTGCGGTGCGGTCGACCACGTAGAGGATGTCCGGGTCCTCCTGCTGGATGAACTCGCTGGAAATCGGCTGGCCGTGCAACCCGGTCTCCAGGGTGTCGGTGGCCGGCTTGACGCCGAGGTCGGTGAAGACGAAGCCGTAGCGCGAATGCACGCCGAAGGCACTGAAGGCACCGTTGTTGTGCAGCACCACCAGGGCCCGTTCGGGACGCTCGTGGGTGACGACGCGGGCCTGGTCGACCCGGGCTTGCAGCTCGGTGGCCTTCTGCGCGGCCAGGGCCTGCTTGCCGAAGACCTCGCCCAGGCTGAGCAGATGCTGCTTGATCACCTCGACATGCCCGGCCTCGCTGTCGCGGTAGTCCACGTCGAAGTGCAGGGTCGGGGCCATTTCGCTGAGCTCGGCGTACTGGTTGGCCTGCAGCGAGGTGATCAGGATCAGGTCCGGGCGCGCGGCATGCACCCGCTCCAGGTTGGGCTGGACGATCGAGCCGATATCCGCGACCTGCGCATCGTCCTTGTAGCGCGCCAGGAAGTGCGGCACGAAGTCCTTGGGCATGCCCGCCACCGCCACGCCCAACTGGTCGAGGAAGTCCACTTCGTTCATGTCCAGGGCGACCGCGCGCAGGGGCCTGTGATTGATCACGGTGGTGCCCAGCTTGTGCTGCACGCTGATAGCGGCAGCCGTGGCCTGGGGTGCCTTGACCTCGGCCGCAGGCTCGTTGCAGCCGTGCAGGGCGAGGGTGGCGCCCAGCAGCAGGGCCAGCGGCCAGCCGGCGGGGTGGTTGGGTTTCATGGTTGTGCTCCCGGTGGGTTGAAGTAGTTGCACAGGCGGCCGCGGGCGCCCCGGGTGATCTCGAAATCGATCCCGTACAGGCCCTGCAGCCGTTGTTCGGTCACCACCTCGTCGACGCTGCCGGTGCAGTGCACCCGGCCGTCCTGCATGGCGACGATCCAGTCCGAGTAACTGGCGGCGAAATTGATGTCGTGAACCACCAGGATCACCGTGCGCCCGAAGTCGTCGCAGAGCCGGCGCAGCGCGCGCATGATCTGCAGGGCGTGGCGCATGTCGAGGTTGTTCAGCGGTTCGTCCAGCAGCAGGCAGTCGGTCTGCTGGGCGATGGTCATGGCCAGGAACGCCATCTGCCGCTGGCCGCCGCTCAGTTCGTCGACATAGGCCGAGCGCAGCGGCTCCAGGGCGAGGAAGGCGATGGCGTCGTCGATGGCCCGGCGGTCGTCGCGGGTGAGGGCGCCACGGCTGTAGGGAAAGCGGCCGAAGGCGACCAGTTCGTCGACGGTCAGGCGCAGGTTGAAATCCACTGACTGACGCAGCGTGGCGACCCGCCGGGCGTAGTCGCCGAGGGCGATGCTGTCGATACGCCGACCGTCCAGGCGCACCTCGCCGCGATCGCCCTGCAGCAGCCGGGCGAGCATCAGCAGCAGGGTGGTCTTGCCCGCGCCGTTGGGGCCGATCAGCGAGGTCAGGCGCCCGGCCGGAAATTCCAGGTCGATGCCCGAGAGCACGGGCTTGCCGGCATAGGCTTTGTGCAGGTCGTGAACGCTGATCATGAGGTGCCCCGGGTGCGGACCATCAGGGCCAGGAACCAGGTGCCGCACACCAGGTTGACCAGGATGCCGACGGTGGTCCGGTAGTTGAAAAGGTGTTCCACCAGCAACTGGGCGGCGATGAACACGGCGATGGCCACGGCGCTGCCCAGGGCCAGGGTGACCCGGTGCCTGAAGGTGCCGGCCAGTGCGTAGGTGATATTGGCGACGAATACGCCCATGAAGGCGGTGGGCCCGAGCAGGCTGGTGGAGACCGCGACCAGCGCGGCGATCAGCGCCAGTTGCAGGCGCAACTGGCGGCGGTAATCCACGCCGAGGGAGATGGCCTGGTCACGGCCCAGGGCAAGCACATCGAGCACTGCCAGCGTTCGCGCCTGCACCACGCAGAGCACCGCCACCAGCACGGCCGAGCCGAGCAGCAGGCGTGGCGTGGCGCGGTTGAACGAGGCCTGGGTGTAGCCCTGCAGAATGGAGAACTCGCCGGGGCTGACCTTGAGCTGGACGAACTGGGTCAGGGTGCCCATGACCAGGGTCAGCACCAGCCCGATCAGCAGGAGGAAATACACATTGCTCTTGCCGTCGCGGAACAGCCAGCGGTGCAGGGCCCACGAATAGCCGAGCATCATCAGCACCGACAGCAGGAAGTTGCCGTCGCTGCCCAGCAGTACCAGCCCCTGCATGCCCACGATCAGGACCAGCAGCGCCTGGAGCAGCAGGTAGACCGCCTCGTAGCCCATGATCGCCGGGGTCAGGATGCGGTTGCCGGTGAGGGTCTGGAAGACGATCGCCGAGCAGGCCACGCAGACCCCGCCAATGACCATGGCGCTGAGCCGGGCGAAGCGCTTGGGGATCACATAGGCGAAGTCCAGCTCGGCACCGGCGAACAGGAAGACCAGGGCCAGGGCGAGCACCACGGCCCAGGCCAGGTAGCTGCGCTTCATCGCTGGCTCCGGATGATCAGGGCGAGGAACACCAGGCCGCCGAGGCTACCGGCGGTGAGGCCGATGGGCACTTCGAACGGGTAGATCAACAGCCGCCCGACCAGGTCGCAGACCAGCAGCAAGGCGGCGCCAGCCAGGGCAATGATCGGCAGGGTGCGGCGCAGGTTGTCGCCATGGCGCAGGGCGACCAGGTTGGGCACCACCAGGCCGACGAAGGGAATCGCGCCGACGGCGATCACGCTGGCCGACACCGTCACCGCCACCAGCATCAGGCCCAGGGTGAGGTTGGCGGTGTAGTTCAGGCCGAGGCTGGTGGCCAGCCCTTCGCCCATGCCGAGTACGGTGAAACGCTGGGCGTACAGGTAGGTGAGGACGATGATCGGCAGGATCAGGTAGAGGATCTCGTAGCGCCCC
Organism: Pseudomonas putida; assembly: GCF_001941965.1. Classification (GTDB taxonomy): domain Bacteria; phylum Pseudomonadota; class Gammaproteobacteria; order Pseudomonadales; family Pseudomonadaceae; genus Aquipseudomonas; species Aquipseudomonas putida_L. The sequence goes on from NZ_MKZO01000047.1 coordinate 5,614, forward strand.
TGCACCACCTTGGAAAAGTCGCCCAGCAGCCAGCCCTGCATGCTCTGCATCAGGTTGAAGCGATAGGCGTAGAACTCGGCGACGGCGCTCAGCACACCGCCGTACATCAGGCCGATGACCGGCACCAGCACCGCATTTCGGGCGCGGATGCGCCGGATGATCATCACGAACAGCGCGCTGGCGGCGAAGCACAACAGCAGGGCGAAGAACATCCGTGTCAGCGCCCCGGCCGCCGGGGCCAGGCTCAGGGAAAGGAGGATGCCGAGGCGCGCGGCATCCAGGCCGCCGCTGGTACCGGGCTCGACGAAGCGGTTGCGCACGATCTGCTGGAGGATTACCCCGCACACTGCCAGCCCGACCCCCACCAGGATCAGTGCGGCCAGGCGCGGCAGGCGGCTGGCGCCCAGGGTCAGCCACAGGTCGCCTTCCAGGTTGAACAGCTGCGACCACGCCAGTTCGCGGGCACCGACCGCCAGCGAGGCGAGGCACAACAGGAAGAAGGCCAGCAGCCAGCTCAGGCGCATCCGTCGTGCTCCAGCGCAATTCGCCAGCCGCTCGCCGCCTGCCGCTGTTCGAGGAAGCGCGCGTAATGGCCGCCACTGGCGCGCAAAGCGTCCGGCGAACCCTGCTCGACGATCCGACCGTTATCGAGCACGACGATATGGTCGGCCATGGCCACGGTATTCAACTGGTGCGCGACCACCACCAGGGTGCACTGGCCGCGCAGGCTGGCCAGGGTGTCGATGATCAGCGCCTCGTTGTGCGCGTCGAGGGCGGCGGTGGCTTCGTCCACCAGCAGCACCGGGGCTTCCTTGATCAGCGCGCGGGCGATGGTCACGCGCTGGCGTTCGCCACCCGAGAGCCGGGCGCCGCCTTCGCCGGCTTGTGTGTCGAGCCCCTCGGGCAAGCGCTCGAGTACTTCGCCCAGGCCGGCCAGGCGGGCGGCGCGCAGGACTTCGGCGTCGCTGGCGTCGGCCCGGCCGATACGGATGTTGTCGGCGATGCTGCCCTGGAACAGCCAGGTGTCCTGGAGTACCTGGCTGACCGTGCCAACCCGGGTCGCGCGGTCGATCTGCCGCAGGTCGACGCCGCCGATCCGCACGCTGCCCTGGCTGGCATCGAAGAAGCGCGCGATCAGGCGCAGCAGCGACGTCTTGCCCGAGCCCGAGGCGCCGATGATCGCCGTCATGCTGCCGACGGGCAGGTGCAGGTCAATGTCCTGCAGCACATCGGGGCCGTCGGCGCTGTAGCGCAGGCTCACGCCTTGCAGCTCGATCGCCGCGTCTACCGGTTGCTGTGGCGCGGCGGGTTCCGGTAGCGGTTGGGCGGCAAGGATGCGTTCGAACTCCTTGAGCTGGCCCTCGCTGCCACGAAGAATCTCGACGTGGCTGGCGACGTCCTGCAAGGGATCGATAAAGCGACAGGCGATGACCAGGGCCACGCTCACTGCGAGCCCGTCATGACCGGCAAAACTGAAACTCGCCGCCACCAGCAACGCGGCGAAGGTCGCCTGTACCGCCCAACTGTTCAGCAGCGCCGACAACGCGGAGCGCAGGATCAAGGCGCGACCGCTGCGGCGCTGGCGCTCCAGGCTTTCGTCCAGCCGCCGGGTGGCGCCGCCCGCGCCATTGAACGCACGCAGCACCGACTGCGCCTGGGCGAACTCGACCACACGCTGGCTGGCTTCGGCGAAGTGCTGCTGGAAACTCTGGTCGGCGCGCCGGCCGAGGCGAGCGCTGAACAGCATCACGCCGACCAGCAGCGGCAACGCCAGCAGGGCGATCAGGCCCAGCGCACCGTGCAGTGCGCACAGCACCAGAGCCAGTACTACCGGCATGACGCTGCCGGCGATCAACGGCGTGAAGACATGGGCCGGCAACTGGGCCACGGCCATCAGCCCATGGGTGATCACATGGCCGAGGCGCGCGGTGTTATCCGGGGTGAACCAGCCCAGCGGCAGTTGCGCCACCTGTTCGCCCAGGCGCAGGCGGCCCTCGCGGAGCACGGCGGTGGCCACGGCGATGCCGGCGTGTTCGACCCGGCGGCGGCAGATCCAGCAGAGCAGGGTGCCGCCGGCCAGGGCTGCCAGCCACAGGCCGGCCGCGGCGTTATCGCCGTTCAGCAGGTGCAGCATGAGGGGCGCCAGGGCGCTGATGGTCAGGCCACTGAAGGCGCCATACAGCACGGTCATCCACAGATAGCGGCGCAAGGCCGGGGCAGCATCGCCCAGCAGTTGGTTCAGGGTGTTCAGCATGTCGCGGTGTCCTGGTAACGGCCTTGCTGCCAGAGGCGGGCGTACAGGCCCTGGCGGGCCAGCAACTCGGTGTGATGGCCTTGTTCGCGGATGACGCCGTCGTCGAGCACGAGAATCCGGTCGGCGTGCATCACCGTGTCCAGCCGGTGGGCGATCACCAGCAGGGTGCGGCCCTCGGCGAAGCGCGACAGGGCGTGCTGGATCGCCGCTTCGTTATCGGCATCGGCGGCGGCGGTGGCCTCGTCGAGCACCAGCACCGGCGGGTCGAGCAGCACAGCGCGGGCGATGCTCAGGCGCTGCTGTTCGCCGCCGGAGAGCAGGGCGTCTTCGCCGATCACCGAGTCGTAGCCGCGCGGCAATTGCAGGATGCGTTCATGGAGATTGGCCAGGCGCGCGGCGGCCTCGATCTGCTCGCGGGAGGCGTCCGCCAGGCCCAGGGCAATGTTCTCGGCCACGCTGGCGTGGATCAGGCGCACGTCCTGCAGGACGAAGCCGATGCGCCGGTACAGCTCGCGGCTGTCGAGTTGCCGCAGGTCAGCGCCGCCGAGGGTGATGCGACCGCTGTCGGGGTCGAAGAAACGCAGCAGCAGGCGCGCCAGGGTCGACTTGCCGGCACCGGACGGCCCGACGATGGCGGTGGTGGTGCCTGGGGTCAGGGTGAAGCTGATGTCGTCGAGCACCGGGGTGCCGGTGACGTAGGCATGGCTGACGCGCTCAACGCGCACCTCGTTGCCTTGGGGTTCCTGACCGACGGCAGGGGCGGGCAGGACCGGCGTATCCAGCAGGGCCAGCACCCGTTGCGCGGCCCCGACCGCGTGGTTGAGGTCGTGGGTGATGTAGTGCAGCAACTGCAGGGGCGCGCACAGGCCCGGCGTGACCAGGGCGAACGGCAGGATATCCAGCGGTTCGCTCCAGCCCAGGGTCACGAAGACCATCCCGGTCAGCAGCACCAGGCCCAGCACCGACACGGGCGCGATCAGGGCATTGGCCCGGGCCATGGACGCCACCAGCGGGCGGGTGAAGGTGCCGAAGGTGCGGGCGAAGCTCTGCACGGCAGTGCGGTAGCGGTCTTGCGCAGTGCCCCGGTCACCGAACGCCTTGACCAGCGGCATGCCGTTGACGAACTCGACCACGGCGTTGTCGATCCCGGCCATGCCGGCGACCAGTTCGTCCATATGCGCCGCACTGGCCTGCACCGCACGACGCAGGAACAGGAAGAACGCCGGGAACGGCAGCAACACGATCAGCGCCATGCGCCAGTCCATGGCAAACAGGTAGACCAGCGAAATCAGCACCGCGCCCAGGGCCCGGCCGAGGGTGGTGTAAAAGTGCGCGGTAAGGCTGTGCAGGGTGCCGATATCGTCCTGCATCGCCCGTTTCACCTCGCTCGACGCCCGCTCGCTGAACCAGCCCAGGGGCACCTGGGTCAGGCGCTGGGCGATGGCGGTGCGCAGGTGGTGGGTGATGCGGTTATCGGCCAGGTGCGCGAGCCACTCGCCGGCGGTGATCGACGCCATGCCGGCGAACAGATTGGCGACGCTGAGCAGCACCAGCGAGCCAATGGGGTCACCGTTCAAGGCCAGGCGTGCGATTTCGGCAATCCCGGCGAGGGGCGCGAGGGTCAGCATCGAGCCGCTGGCGGCCAGCAGCGCGGCGGCGATCAGGCGCCCACGGATCGGCCTGAGCACACGTTTGATGGGGTTTGCAGAGGAGGAGTCGGACATGAAGCGGGCCTGGAGCAGCGCGGAAATAATTAGTTGCATGACTATAAACTAATTTGCGAAAACCCGACAAGACGGCTACAAGACACTTCTTCAAAGCACGACGCGGCCCCTGTGGGAGCGGGTAAACCCGCTCCCACAGGATCCCGGTAGAACCCCGAAAGCGGAGTCATCCATGGAATCCCCAGCACCATCCCCCGGCCGCGGCCGCCCGCGAACCATCACCCGCGAACGCATTGCCGATGTCAGCATCGCCATCGGCCTGCCCAGCCTGACCTTCGTCGGCGTGGCGGCGGCGTTGGGTGTGAGCCATATGGCGCTGTACAAGCACGTGGCCAATATCGAGGCGCTCAAATGCCTGGTGGCCGAGGAGATCTTCCAGCGCTGGGAGATTCCCCAGGCCGATGCCGACGCACCGCAGGGGCTGGAGGACTACCTGACCGGCTTCGCCGCCTCGGTCCAGGCCTTCGTCAAGGCGCATCCGGGCCTGACGCCCTACGTCATCCGCCGCCTGGCGGCCACCGAATCGATGATCGACAAGATCCATGCGCACCAGGCGCATATCGCCCAGGCTTACGGGCTGAGCCTGGAGCAGGCGCGGTGGTTGCTTTCCACCGTGGCGTTCCATGGGTTTGCGGTGGCGGATACGGTGTACACCGTGTCGGGTCGCGAGCCGCTGCTGGAGGCGGACCGGGCCGGGGAAGAGTCGGAGATGGAGGTGGAGCTGGATGAAGGAATGCGGGCGTTGATCGTTGGCATGCTGGTTTTGCTCGAACGGCGCCGCTGAGCGGGATATACCGGCGCCAGCCTGTCGAATACACTCATCATCTTTCCCCGCGTGCTCGCCAGGCCCCCGTTCATGACCCTCACCAATGTCGTTCAACCTTCGGAGTCGCACGCGGCTCCCCTCCAGGCAGTGGTCGATGACCTGGCGGACCTCGAGCTTGTGCACCGCATCAGCACCACGCTGATCGGCGAGCAGGACCTCGGAGCCCTCTACGAGAAGATCGTCGATGCGGCCGTGACCATCGGCGGCTCGCAGTTCGGCACCATGCAGGTGTTGTCCGCCCGCGACCACGGCCAGGGCGCCGTCACCGGCCTGCAGTTGCTGTGCGCGCGGCACTTGCCTGGCGAGGCGGTGGCGTTCTGGCACTGGGTCAGCCCCCAGGCCCTGAGCAGCTGTGCCCTGGCCCTGCGCTGCGGGCAGCGGGCGATCATTGCCGATTACGAGCAATGGCCGGAAATCGCCGGGACCGAGGAGCTGGAAGCGTTCCGTCGCACCGGTATCCGCGCGGCGCAGACCACCCCGCTGGTGTCGCGCAGCGGTGCGTTGCTGGGGATGATCTCGACCCATTGGCGTCACCCCCACCATCCTTCCGAGCGCGATCTGCGCCTGCTGGACATCCTCGCCCGCCAGGCCGCCGACCTGCTCGAGCGCACGCATTCCGAAGAAGCCCTGCGCCTGCTCAACGACACCCTCGAACAACGGGTCGAAGAACGGACCCAGGCGCTCATGGCCGCCGAAGCCAGCCTGCGCCAGTCGCAGAAGATGGAGGCGGTCGGCCAGTTGACCGGCGGCATCGCCCACGACTTCAACAACCTGCTGGCCGGCATCGCCGGTGCCCTGGAAATGCTCGAAGGGCGCGTGAGCCAGGGGCGCTTCGGCGACCTCGACAAATACCTGGCGGCCGCCCAGGGCGGGGTCACCCGGGCCGCGACCCTGACCCGACGGCTCCTGGCGTTCTCCCGGCGGCAGCCGTTGGCGCCGCAGGCCACCGACGTCAATGCGCTGATTCGCGGCATGTTCGACTTGATACAGCGCTCCGTCGGCCCGGGCATCTCCATCGAGACCCTCGGCGCCCTCGACCTCTGGCCGGCCTTCGTCGATGCGAGCCAACTGGAAAACGCGCTGCTCAACCTGTGCATCAATGCCCGTGACGCCATGCCCGACGGCGGGCGGATCCAGGTCAGGACCAGCAATCTGTACCTCGACGGCGAGCGGGCAGTGGCCCTCGAACTACCGGCGGGCGGTTACCTGTGCCTGACGGTGTCGGACACCGGTTGCGGAATGCCCACGCACGTAATGGAGCGGGCGTTCGAGCCGTTCTTCACGACCAAGCCCGACGGGCAGGGCACGGGGCTGGGGCTGTCGATGATCTATGGATTCGTCCAGCAATCCGGGGGGCAGGCGAATATCGTCTCGCAGGAAGGCGCGGGCACCACGGTTTCCCTGTACCTTCCGCGGACCTCAGCGCCCAACGCTTGACGCCATTTTTACCGATCACTAATATCGCCACGCCAATGATGGCGTATTGATATTAGCAAGGGATCCCGGCTCATGCATCTCCACCACCTCGCGATGAGGTTGTGCCTTCTGGCCCTGGGCCTTGGCGCTGCTGTACCTGCCTTCGCAGCGACCCCGGGCGACCAGGACCTGATCCGTGAGCGGCAGGACCGTCTGCTCCTCGAACAGCAACGTCGCCTTGACGAACTGCGCGACCTGCCGGGCCAGCAATCCACCCAGCCGGCCACCCCGGCAGCTCCCGATACCCGCTGCTTTCCCATCGACACCATCGAGGTCAAGGGCGCCGACCAGCTGTCCCAGGCCGATCGCGACAGCCTGGTCAAACCCTGGCTGGGCCAATGCCTCGGTGTCGAGCAGCTCAATGCCTTGCTCAAGGCCATCACCGATCACTACCTGGCCCGTGGCCTGGTCACCAGCCGCGCCTACCTGCCGCAACAGGACCTGAGCACCCGCCACCTGGAAATCCAGGTCGTCGAAGGCCGCCTCGAAGGGCTCAATGGCAACGGCGTGTCGCCTCGGGAACTGGCGATGACCTTTCCCGGCACGGTCGGCGAACTGTTGAACCTGCGCGATATCGAGCAGATGGTCGACCAGCTCAACCGCCTGCCGTCCAACCAGGCCAAGATGGAACTGGTGCCCGGCAGCAACGTTGGCGGCAGCACCGTGCAGGTCGGCAATACCCCGAAAAAGCCCTGGCGCGCCAGCGTTTCGCGCAACAACGACGGCCAGCTCGCCACCGGCGAGCAACAGTGGGGCTACGGCCTGGAATGGGACAGCCCGCTGGGCCTTGCCGACCAGTTGATGCTGCGTGGCGGCCGTGACGCGGTCAGCGATCACCAGCGCACCGCCCACAATGAAATGCTCTTCTACAACCTGCCCTGGGGCTGGTGGAACTTCAGCTATTCGTACAGCCAGAGCGCCTACCGCTCCCGCGCCGAAGCCAACACCTTCAGCTTCAAGCAGACCGGCGATACGCAAAACCACCAGTTGCGCGCCGAGCGGGTGATCCACCGCGACAGCCTGTCGAAAACCTCGCTGAACACCGGCATCGCCTACCTGCGCTCGAACAACTACATCGAAGGCAGCCGCCTGGAGAACAGCAGCAACCGCCTCAGCGAAGCCCAGTTCGGCATCAACCATGGCCGGCGCGTCGGCAGCGCCTTCGTCAACCTTGACCTGGGCATGCAGCAGGGCATCGGCGCCTTCGACGCCCAGGCCGACCGCCAGGAGCAACCAGGCGACCCCGACGCCCGTTATCGCAAGTACAGCCTGACCCTCAGCTACCTGCAGCCCTTCAGCCTGTGGGGCGAGAACTTCAGTTTCAGCAGCCTGGCCACCGGACAGCGCAGCGAAAACCCGCTGTACAGCCCGCAGCGCCTGAGCCTGGGCGGCCTGTCGTCGGTGCGCGGCTACAAGGACCAGTCCCTCACCGGCGACAGCGGCGGTTACTGGCGCAACGACCTGCGCTGGACCCGCCCGGTCACGCTCGAATGGCTGCAGCCGGTGCTCGGTGAGTACGGCCTGAGCCTCGGCTATGACCAGGGCGTGATCCGCGGCGACCGCTACAACGGCGACCAGCATGGACGTGTTTCCAGCAACGCCATCGAATTCTTCGCCCGCGGCCAGCACCTGGCCGCCAGCGTGACCTTTGCCCATTCCCTTGAGCGCCCGGATGTGATCACCGAGCGTGAAACCCCACTTTATTTCCGGGTGGAGCTGCTGCTCTAAGCCCCACCACAGCTGAACCGAGACCACGACATGGACGTCCGTCAATACGCTTTCCTGGCCCGCCTGCCTTCGGCGACCGTGCAGCCGCGCGAGTCGTTCTGTGGCATTCCCAAGCGGGCGCTGGCGTTCCTGCTGGCCAACGTCATGTTCTGGCAGCCGATCTGGGCGCAGGCGGACGGCATCGCGGTCAGCGCGGGCAATACCGGGCTGGCCCAGGCGGGCAATGGCGTGCCGATCGTCAATATCGCCGCGCCGAATGCCAACGGCCTGTCCCATAACCAGTTCAAGGACTACAACGTCGATTCAAAGGGGTTGATCCTCAACAACGCCACGGACCGCACGCAAAACACCCAGCTTGGCGGGATCATCGTCGGCAACCCGAATTTCAGCGGTCGCGCCGCCGATATCATCCTCAACGAAGTGAACGGCGGCAGCCCGAGTCAACTGCGTGGCTACACCGAGGTGGCGGGCAAGTCCGCGCATGTGATCGTCGCCAACCCCTACGGCATTGCCTGTGATGGTTGCGGCTTCATCAACACGCCGCGAGTCACCCTGAGCACCGGCAAGCCGATAATCGACAACGGCCAACTGAGCCGCTACCAGGTCGATCAGGGCAACGTCGCCATCCAGGGCGCCGGGCTCAATGCCACGAACGTCGACCAGTTCGAAATCATCACCCGCGCCACGCAGATCAACGCACAGCTCCAGGCCAACAAGCTGGATATCGTCGCCGGTCGCAACGATGTCGATGCGCGCACTCTAGCTGCAACGGCCCGCGCCGCCGATGGCAGCCAGGCGCCGGAACTGGCGATCGATTCCTCGGCGCTGGGCGGTATGTACGTCAACACCATCCGCCTGGTCGGCACCGAAGCCGGGGTAGGGGTGAAGCTGGCCGGCGACATGATGGCCGGTGGCGATATCCAGATCGATGCCAACGGCAAGCTGAGCACCGGCCAGATGTCGGCCGGCGGTTCGGCAACGGTGAAGGCAAGGGAAGTGGATGCCCAGGGCACGCTGTATGCCGGTCAGAACCTGGCGATCAGCGCCCAGGGTGACGTGACCAACCGCCAGAGTCTGGCGGCGCGGGACAGCTTGTCGATCGACAGCAGCGGCAAGCTGACCAACCAGGGCGTGATCGAAGCCGGGGTGAATGCGGACAACAGCCGCAACGCCCAGGGTGATCTGCGTATCAGCGCACAAGCCATCGATAACAGCGGGCGCACCCTGGCAGCCAGCCGGGACCTCAGCGTCGAAACCGGCGCACTGGCCAACCAGGGCGGTACCCTCAGCGCCGGACGCAATGCCCGTGTCGATGCCGGCCAACTGGACAACCAGAACCGCGGCCGGATCCTGGCCGGGGGCGATCTGTCCAGCACCAGCCAGACCCTGCTCAACGCCCAGGGCGGATTGTTGAGCAGTGGCGCGGCGCTCAGCCTGAACAGCGGCAACCTGATCAACCGCAACGGCGAGCTTTCGGCATCAGGCCAGGTGACCTTGCGCCTCGCCTCGCTGGATAACGTCGCCGGTCTGGTCAGCGCCGGCCAGGGCCTCGACCTGTACGTCGCTGCGTTGCTGAACAACAGCGGCGGTGGCCAGATCAGCAGCCGCCAGCAACTGACGGCCAGTGTCGGCAGCCTCGACCAGCAGGCTGGCGGCCGCCTGCGCAGCGATGCCGGCATGAGTCTGGACCTGCGCCACGGCCAGCTGGACAACCGCACCGGTGTGATCAACGCCGCCGGCCAGTTGACCCTGGACAACCTCGCCGGGGTCGACAACCGTCAAGGCGAGATCTCCAGCCAGCGCGCCTTCACCGTCGCCGCCAGCAGCCTCGACAACACGGCGGGCAAGCTGCTCAGCGACCAGGCCCTGACCTTGAGCATCGCCGGTGCCCTGAACAACGCTGCCGGGTTGATCGCCGCCCAGGCGCTGCAGATCGATGCCGCCAGCCTGTTCAACGGCCAACAGGGCACGCTGTCCAGCCGGGGTACCCTGGCCGCACGCGTCAGCGGTGCCCTGGACAACCACGACGGCAACCTCAGCGCCCAGGGCGCGATGCAGATCGCGGTGGGCAGCCTGGACAACAGCGCCGGACGCCTGCATGGCCAGTCGGGCATCAGCCTCGACCTCAACCACGGCCACTGGAACAACCAGGCTGGCCTGTTCACCGCCCCGGGGCAGTTGCAACTGTTCAACCTCGCCAGCATCGCCAACCAGGGCGGAGAGATCTCCAGCGCCCTGGGCTTCGAGCTGCACGGTGACAGCCTGGACAACCGCGGCGGCAAGCTGCAAAGCGACGCCAGCCTCGGCCTGGTACTGGGCGGCGGCCTGGACAACCGCGAAGGCCGGGTGACCAGCGCCGCGACCCTGGCGCTGAACGCCGGCAGCCTGGACAACCGCCTCGGTACGCTGACCAGCAGCACCGACCTGCACGCCAGCCTGGCCGGCAACCTGCTCAACCAGAGCGGCCTGTTCAGTGCCGGTAGCCACCTGCAACTGAGCGCGGTTGACCTGATCAACCACAACGGCCAGTTGACGGCTGGCGCGACCCTGCAACTGCGCACCGCGCAACTGGACAACCGCAACGCCGGGCGCATTCTCGGCAGCGAACTGGACGCCAGCGTCACCGGGCTGGCGCAATCCGCCGGCAGCCAGTTGTACGGCAAGGACGCCCTGACCCTGGACCTGAACAACGGTCACCTGGACAACCAGGCCGGCCTGATCAGCACCCCCGGCCAGATGCTGCTGCGCAACCTGGCAACCGTCGACAACCGCACCGGGGAAATCTCCGGCAGCCGTGCCTTCCTGCTCGCTGCCAGCCAGCTCGACAACCGGGGCGGCAAGCTGCTCGGCGACCAGTTGCTCACCCTGCGCATCGCCGGCGCCCTGGACAACGCCGCCGGCCTGGTCTCGGCAGCGCGCCTCGATGGCCGCAGCGCCAGCCTGAACAACCAGGGCGGCAAGCTGAGCGCCGCCGCTGACCTGCTCTTCAGCGCCGAAGACTTGCTGGACAACCGCAACGGCGAGCTGCTGGCCCGTGAGCTGGAGCTGAACGCCGCGAGCCTGGACAACGCCCAGGGCACCCTGTTTGCCAGCGAACGTCTGGCCCTGGCGCTCGGCGGTACCCTGAACAACGAAAAGGGCACCGTGCGCGCCGAGCGCAACCTGGCGTTGCACGCCGGGCAGGTGGACAACGTCACTGGCGGGCGCATCAGTGCCGGCGAGCGCCTGACGGCCAGCGTCACCGGCCTGGACCAGCGCGGCGACGGTCAATTGCTCGGCCAGGGCAGCCTGGCCCTCGACCTGAACAACGGTCACCTGAACAACCAGGGCGGTCGTCTGAATGCCTTGGGCCAACTGCAACTGGACAACTTTGGCAGCGTCGATAACCGCAACGGTGAAGTCTCCAGCAACCTGGCCTTCGTGCTCGCCGCGACGACCCTCGACAACGGCAGCGGCAAGCTGCTCAGCGAGCAGGGCCTGACCTTGCGGATCGCCCGCTTGCTGGACAACACCCGGGGCCTGGTCTCGGCACCCAGCCTGGATATTCGTGCCGGCAGCCTGACCAACCAGCTCGGCAGCCTCAGCGCCGGCAACGCCATCACCCTGCAGACCGATGGCCTGCTGGACAACCGCGAGGGCAAGGTGCTCGCCGGCAGCAGTCAGGTCAGTGTCGGCGGGCTGGACAATCGCCAGGGGCTGCTGCAAGCCGATCGCGGTCTGGCTATCTCCAGCCGTACCGGCCTGGACAACCGCCAGGGCACCCTGCATGGCGGGCAGGGCGTCGAACTGCAGGGCGCCAGCCTGGACAACAGCGGCGGCAAGCTGGAAAGCGACGGCTACCTCAACGCACGAATCGCCGGGCAGATGTTCAACCAGGCCGGTCTGTTCAGCAGCGCCGGCGACCTCAGCCTGAGCGTCGCTGCACTGGGCAACACCGACGGGCGTCTCTATAGCCAGGCCGGCGTCACCCTCGACCTGAACCATGGCTATCTGGACAACCAGCGCGGCCTGGTCAATGCGCCGGGGCAACTGCTCCTGCGCAACCTCGGCAGCGTCGATAACCGCGGCGGCGAGATCTCCAGCAAGCTGGCCTTCGAGCTGGCCGCGACCGACCTCGACAACCGTGCCGGCAAGCTGCTCGGCGAGCAGGGCCTGACCCTGCGCATCGCCCGCGCTCTGGACAACGCCGCCGGGCTGGTCTCGGCGGCGCGCATCGATGGCCGGGTCGGCAGCCTCGGCAATGCCGGCGGCAAGCTGGAAGCCCGGGATACCTTGCTGCTCAGCGCCGACGGCCTGCTGGACAACACCCGCGGTGAACTGCTGGCCCGCGACCTGAGCCTGGCTGCCGCGACCCTGGACAACCGTACTGGCCGGGCACAGGGCGACAACAGCCTGGCCATCGCTGATACCGGTGCGGTACTCAATGCCGCCGGCAACCTGTCGGCGAAACAGCTTGCCGTGAACGCCGCGAGCCTGGACAACGCCCAGGGCACCCTGTTTGCCAGCGAGGGCCTGGCCCTGTCGCTGAGCGGAACGTTGAACAACGCGAAGGGCATCCTGCGTGGCGACCGCAACCTGGAGCTGCGCGCCGGGCAGGTGGCCAATACCGACGGCGGGCGCATCAGCGCCAGCGAGCAACTGACCGCCAGCGTCAGCGGCCTGGACCAGCACGGCGACGGGCAACTGCTCAGCCAGGGCGGCCTGACCCTCGACCTGAACCACGGTCACCTGAACAACCAGGGCGGCCGGATCAACGCCCCCGGGCAGTTGCTGCTCAACAACCTTGGCACGGTCGACAACCGCAATGCCGAGATCTCCAGCAACCTGGCTTTCCTGCTGGCGGCGGGTGCGCTCGACAACGGCAACGGCAGGCTGCTCAGCGAGCAGGGCCTGACCTTGCGCATCGCCCGCCTGCTGGACAACAGCAAGGGCCAACTGTCGGCACCGGCCCTGAATATCCAGGTCGGCCGCCTGCTCAACCATGGCGGCAGCCTGAGTGCCGGCAACGCCCTGACGCTTGCGGTCGACGAAGCGCTGGATAACCGTGACGGTGAGGTGCTCGCCAACAACGCCACGCTCAGCCTTGGCAGCCTGGACAACCGCCTGGGCCTGCTGCAAGCCGATAGCGGGCTCGAGCTCGCCAGCAGCGGCGCTCTGGACAACCGTCAGGGCACCCTGTACGCCGGCCAGCGACTGGGCGTGGGCGGCGCCAGTCTCGATAACGCAGCGGGGCGGCTCAGCAGCCTCGGTAGCGTCACCCTCGACCTGAACAACGGCCGCCTGAACAACCAGGACGGCCTGATCAACGCGCCGGGCCAGTTGCTCCTGCGCAACCTCGGCGAGGTTGACAACCAGCGTGGCGAGATCTCCAGCCAGCTGGCCTTCGAGCTGGCGGCGACCCAGCTCGACAATGGCAACGGCAAGCTGCTCAGCGAACAGGACCTGACCCTGCGCATCGCCCGCGCGCTGCTCAATGGCCACGGCCGGATCGGTGCGGCGGGCGTCGGCCTGCATGCCGGTAGCCTGGATAACCGCGAAGGGCTGGTTGAGGCCCGCAATGGCCTGACCCTCGCCATCGACGGCATGCTGGGTAATCAGCAGGGCAAGCTGCTCGGTGCGCAGACCTCGGTTACCAGCCAGGCGCTGGGTAACGAACGCGGCTTGATTCAGGGCGACGCCAGCCTGGTTCTGACGCAGACCGCCGAGCTGCTCAACAGCGACGGCCAGTTGCTCGCCGGCCAGCACCTGAGCCTCGCCGCCGGTAGTCTGGACAACACCCGTGGCAGCCTGACCAGCGATGGTCGCCTCGACGTCCAGGTGAGCGGCCAGGCAGTCAACCAGCATGGCCTGCTGGCGGCCAAGGGCGCTGCCGACCTGACCCTGGGCAGCCTCGACAACCGCGAAGCCGGGCGCATCAGCAGCCAGGCCAACCTGGTGCTGCGCAGTGGCGACCTGGATAACCGTGGCGGCATCCTGGCCGCCGAACAGGGCCTGAAGCTGCACGCCGGGCAGGTGAACAATGGCAGTGGCGGGCGCATCAACAGCACCGGCCAACTGGACGCCAGCGTCAGCGGCCTCGACCAGCAGAACGATGGTCAGCTGTTCAGCCAGGGCGGTGTCAGCCTCGACCTGAACGCTGGCCTGCTGGACAACCGTGGCGGCCGAATCAACGCCCCCGGCCAACTGCTGCTGAACAACCTCGGCAGCGTCGACAACCGCGGTGGCGAGATCTCCAGCCAGCTGGCCTTCCTCCTGGCCGCCGGTGCGCTGGACAACGGCAATGGCAAGCTGCTCAGCGAGCAGGGCCTGACCCTGCGCATCGCCCGCTTGCTGGACAACACCCGGGGCCTGGTTTCGGCACCGACCCTCGATATCCGCGCGGGCAGCCTGGTCAACCAGTCCGGCAGCCTGAGCAGTGCCGGGGCGATCAGCCTGGTGGTGGACGCGGCGCTGGACAACCAGGGCGGCAAGCTGCTGGCCGACAGCGCGGTGGTCCGTGCCGGCTCGCTGGACAACCGCCTGGGCCTGGTGCAAAGCGACACCCGCCTGGACCTCACCAGTGCCGGCAGCGTGGACAACCGCCAGGGCACCCTGTTTGCCCGGCAGGGCGCCAACCTCGGTGCCGCCAGCCTGAGCAACAGCGACGGCGGCCGCCTCTACGGCCTGGCCGATGTCAGCCTCGATCTCAACGGCGGCCATCTGGACAACCAGCATGGCCTGATCAACGCGCCGGGCCAGTTGCTTCTGAACAACCTCGGCAGCGTGGCCAACCTCGACGGCGAGATCTCCAGCACCCAGGCCTTCGAACTGGCCGCGAACCGTTTCGACAATGGCGGCAAGCTGCTCAGCGAACAGTCACTGACCCTGCGCATCGCCCAGACGCTGGACAACACCAAGGGCCTGATCAAGGCCGCCGCACTGGATGTCCAGGCCGGCAGCCTGCTCAACCGGCAGGGCAAGCTCGAAGCCGGCAACGGCCTGACCTTGCGGGTGGACAGCAGCCTGGACAACCAGCAAGGCGAACTGCTCGGCACCACGACGCGGGTAACCAGCATCACGCTGAACAATGACGCCGGCCTGATCCAGGGCGACAAGCGCCTGAACCTCGACCTCTCCGGCGCTGCAAGCAATGCCGGCGGCCGTCTGCTGGCCGGCGAAGCCCTGGGCCTGAACGTCGCCAGCCTCGACAACAACCTTGGCCGGGTCGCCAGCGACGGCACACTGGAGATTGCGGTCACCGGGCAACTGCTCAACCGCGACGGCCTGCTGGGTGCCGTCGGCGTCCTGCAACTGAGCGCCGCCAGCCTCGACAACCAGCTCGACGGCCTGGTCTCCAGCCTCAGCAACCTGACCCTCGACGCCACCCGCTTCGACAACCGTGGCGGCAGCGTGATCGCCAGCGGGCAACTGCAGGTACGTGGCAGCGAACTGGACAACCGCCAGGCCGGCCTGCTCAATTCCGGCGGCGCCATGACCCTGGAAGTGCACGACCTGGACAACCGCGCCGGGAAAATCACCAGTGTCTCCAGCCTCACCGCCAGCGGTAATCGCCTGGACAACAGCGGTGGCGGTCGCGTGGTCGCCAACGGCGCCCTGCAACTGACCCTGGCGCGTCTCGACAACCAGAACAAGGGCATGGTCTCCGGGCAGCAGTCGGTCTCGATCACTGCCAACCAGATCGACAATGCGGCCCAGGGCAGCCTGTACGGCAAGACCGGTCTGTCGCTGTTGCTGCGGGACGGCAATGGCCTGGCCGGGCAACTGGACAACACCCGTGGCGTCCTGCGCAGCGATGCCGGTCTCGGCCTCGATCTGCTTGGCCTGGTCAACGACAGTGGCCGGATCACCAGTGCCTCGACCCTGCTGGTCACGGCAGGGCAGGGCGTCAGCAACCTGGGCGGGGAAATCCTCGGCAGCACGGCGCTGACCCTGACCAGCCTCGGCCTGGCCAACAGCGGCGGGCGTATCGCCGCCGATGGTCGACTGCAGATCACCACCGGCACCCTGAGCAACCAGGGCGGACGCCTGACCAGCGCCGACCGCTTCGACCTGAGCGCCGCCCAGGTGGACAACCGCAGCGGCCGCATCGCCAGCGCCAAGGCCCTGACCGCCAGTGTCAGCGGCCTCGACCAGCGCAACGGCGGCGAGCTGTACAGCAACAGCGCCCTGACTCTCGACCTGAACAACGGTGTGCTCGACAACAGCGGTGGCCTGATCAACGCCCCGGGCCCGCTGCTGCTGCGCAACCTTGCCGCCGTGCACAACCGTGGCGGCGAGATCTCCAGCGAACAGGGCTTCGACCTGAGCGCCGAGAGCCTCGACAACAGTGGCGGCGACCTGCTCAGCGACGCGGCCATCGGCCTGATCGTCAGGCAGGCGCTGCTCAATATTGGCGGGCAGATCGCCGCCGACGGCCTGAGCGCCGAAGCGGGCAGCCTGAACAACAGCGACGGCCTGTTCAGCAGTTCCGCCAACCTTGAGCTGAAAGTCGCCGGGGCCCTGCTCAACGACGGCGGTGAAGTGTCCGGCGCCGGCACCAGCCTGGTGCGCGCGGCGAGCCTGGGCAACGGCAATGGCCAGGTGATGAGCGATATCGCCCTCGACCTCGGTGTGACCGGGGCGCTGCTCAACCAGGGCGGTACCCTCGGTGCCGGCCGGCAATTGCAGGTGGCCGCCGGCAGCCTCGACAACAGCCACACCGGCAGCCTGGTCAGCGATGGCAGCCTCGGCCTGAACGTCACCGGTCTGCTCGACAACCAGGGCGGCAGCCTGCTGGCCAAGGGCGTGATGGACCTGCTGGTCGGCAGCCTCGACAACCGCGGCGGTCGCCTCTCCGGGCAGAACGCCCTGACCTTGCGCGGCACCCGCCTGGACAACCGCGACGGCGTGATCCGCGCCAACCAGGACCTGCTCCTGCGCCTGGCCCTGCTGGACAACCGCAATGGCCTGGTCAACGGCGTGCGTGGCCTCGACCTGGGCGCCAGCGAACTGCGCAACCAGGCTGGCCTGATCAGCGCCAGCGGCCTGGTCCGCCTCGATGCCGCCAATGCCAACAACAGCAAGGGACGTATCGCCAGCCAGGCTGACCTGGTCGCCACCGTCGGCGTCCTCGAACAGCAGGGCGGCGAGCTGGTAGCCCAGGGCGAACTGAGCCTGAGCGGCGAGCGCCTGGACAACAGCGCCAACGGTCTGGTGGGCAGTTCGAAAGCGCTGAAACTCGAGGTCGCCGACACCGACAACCGTGGCGGCGCGATCTCCAGCCAGTTGGGCGTGAACGTCAAGGGCACGCAACTGGACAACAGCGGCGGCAAGCTGCTGGCCGGTACCCGTCTCGAGGTCAGCGTCACCCGGGCGATCAACCAGGCAAAGGGCCTGCTGTTCGCCCAGGACGTCAACCTCGACGCTGGCCGCCTGGACAACGGCAAAGGCACGGTCGCCGCCCAGCGCGGGCTGATGCTGAGCCTGTCCGGCGACCTCGACAACGCCGAAGGCAGCCTCAGCAGCGAAGGCAGCCTGAGCCTGACCGGCAAGCAGCTGGACAACCGCGCCGGCAGCATTTCCAGTGCCGGCCTGCTGACGCTCAAGGGCAGCGCCGGCCTGCTCAACCAGGGCGGGGTGGTCGAAAGCGCCCAGGCCCTCAACCTCACCAGCGCCAGCCTCGACAACGGCAGCCAGGGCCTGATCAAGAGCCAGGGCGATGGCAGCGTCGTCACCGGGCGCTTCGACAACAGCCTGGGCGGTCGCCTGATCGGCAGCGCCGCCCTTGACCTGACCGCCGGTCAGGTCAGCAACGGCGGGCGCATCGCCAGCACTGGCGCGCTCACCGCCAGCTTCGGCGGGCTGGTGCAGCAGCAGGGCGAGCTGTTCAGCAACACCCGGCTGAGCCTCGACCTCAACGGTGGTGAGCTGACCAACCTCGGCCTGATCAACGCGCCGAACCTGGTCCTCAGCAACCTCGGGGCGGTCAGCAACCCCGGCGAGATCTCCAGCCAGAACGCCTTCACCCTGGCCGCACTCAGCCTCGACAACGGCCTGGGCAAGCTGGTCAGCAACCAGGGCCTGACCCTGCGCATCGAGCAACTGCTGGGCAACGTCGGCGGCCGTATCAGCGCCGCCAGCCTCGACCTCGGCAGCCTGCGCCTGGACAACAGCAACGGCCTGGTCAGCAGCCGTGACGCCCTGACCCTGGTCACCGGCGACTGGCTGCGCAACCAGGGCGGCACCCTGGTCGCCGACGGCCAGCTCGGCATCACCAGCGCCAGCCTCGACAACCGCCAGGGCGAGATCGCCGGCAAGGCGCTGGTGGCACTGCACGGTGGCGACATCGACAACCAGGCGGGCCAGTTGATCGGTACCGAGCAGGTGACTGTCAATGCTGCCAGCCTGGACAACCGTGGCGGTCTGCTGGGGGCCACAAAAGCGCTGAAACTCGAGATCGGCAGCGTCGACAACCGTGGCGGCGAACTGACCGGCAACAGCGATGTGACCCTGACCGGCCAGCGCCTGGACAACAGCGATGGCGGCGTGATCTTCGCCGCCGGCAGCCTGACCCTCACCGTGCAGAGCGTGCTCAACCGCGCCCGCGGTCAACTCAACGGCAAGAGCGTCAGCCTCGGCGGCGCCAGCCTGGACAGCAACGGTGGCGGCATCTTTGCGCAGTTGCCGCTGGTACTGGCGTTCACCGGCGACCTGGACAACCGCCAGGGCACTCTGAGCAGCGAATCGACCCTCAACCTCAGCGCCGCCAGCGTTGACAACAGCGCCGGCAGCCTCGGCAGCGCCGGCGACCTGACCCTGAGCGTCACCAATGGCGTCAATAACAGTGACGGCGAGCTGGTCACCGACGGTGCCCTGGTGCTGCGCAGCGGTGGCCTGGACAACAGCCGTGGCAGCCTCAGTGCCAAGGGTGCGGTCAGTGTCACCACCGGCATCCTCGGCAACAGCGGCGGTCGCCTCAACAGTGCGCAAACCCTCGACCTCACCGCCAGCCAGTTGAACAACGGCGGCAGCATCGGCAGCCTCAAGGCCCTGACCGCCAGCCTTGGCGGGCTCGACCAGCAGGGCGGAAAGCTGTCCAGCAACACCGCGCTCAGTCTCGACCTCAACGGCGGTCGCCTGGACAACCAGGGCGGCCTGATCAACACCGCCGGCCCGCTGCTGTTCAGCAACCTCGGCGATGTCGGCAACCGCAACGGCGAGATCTCCAGCGCCCAGGCGTTCACCCTCGCGGCCCGCAGCCTGGACAACGACAACGGTCGCCTGCTCAGCAACCAGGCCCTGAACCTGGTGATCACCCAGGCCCTGAGCAACCTCAAGGGCCTGGCCGGTGCCGCCAGCCTCGGCGTCAGCGCCGGGTCCGTGGACAACCGCGAAGGCATCCTCAACAGCCGTGGCGACCTGCAACTCACCAGCAGCGGCCTGCTCGACAACCGCCAGCAGGGCCTGGTCAGTGCCGCCGGTGTCCTCACCCTAACCAGCGGCGACCTGCACAACCAGGCCGGCAGCCTGCTCGGCGCCAGCGCCGCGACCTTGACCGTGCGTGCCCTGAACAACAGCGCTGCGGGCCTGATCAACAGCCAGGGCGGCCTCCAGCTGCGCGCCAGCAGCCTCGACAGCAGTGGCGGCGAAGTCTCCGCGCGCAGCAACCTCAGCCTCGACCTCGGCTCGTTGCTCCTGGCCGGTGGCCGCATCGTGGGCGACCATGGCGTGACCCTGGACCTCAACGGCAATGACCTCAGCAACACCGGCGGCCTGATCCTGGCCAAGGGCGCACTGACCTTCGACCGGGTCGGCGCCTTCAGCAACGCCGGGGGCGAGCTGTCCACCCAGCAAAGCCTGACCCTCAATGCCAGCAGCCTGGACAACAGCAACGGCAAGCTGATCGGCGTCCAGCGCCTGATCCTCGAGGTCGGCAGCATCAACAACCAGCACGGCCTGCTGTCCGGCTGGCAGGGGCTGAGCCTGCACGGCGGCAGCCTCGACAACCGCAATCTCGGCACCTTGTCCAGCCGTGAGGGCGCGCTGGATGTGCAGCTCACCGGGGCCTTGCTCAACGGTGGCGAGGGTGCCCTGGTCAGCCTGGGCCGCATGGACATCGGTGCGGCCAGCCTGGATAACGCGGGCGGCGTGCTGTCCAGCGGGGCAGCGCTGCATATGGCGGTCGGCAGCCTGGGCAACCAGGACGGCAGCATCGATGCGCAGCAGTGGATGACGCTCACCGGTACCGACCTCGACAACAGCAACGGACGTATCGCCGGCAACGGCAGCCTGGTGCTCGACCTGGACGGCACCCTGACCAACACCGCTGGCGAGATGGTCAGTACCGGCAGCCTGCTGCTCAAGCAGGCGCAGCAGGTCATCAACCAGCGCGGCACCTTTGTCAGCCGTGCCGGCCTGGAACTCAACGCCGGCACCTTCGACAACAGCCAGGGTGGCGTCGTCGCGGCACGGGACCAAGTGAAGCTGGTCGCCAGCTCGGTCCTGCGCAACGATGCGGCAGGGCAGGTCTTCAGTGAAAACGCCGACGTGCGCCTGCAGGCAGCCGAGCTGCTCAACCAGCAGGGGCAGGTGCAAGGGCAGACCGGGCTGGTGCTGGATATCGCGGGCGCCTTGAACAACCGCAACGGCACCCTGGTCGCCCGCAGCGGTAACCTCGTGGTGCAGCGCGCGGGCAGCCTGGGCAACCAGGCCGGGGTGCTGGCGAGTGTTGCCGGGCTGGTCGACCTCTCGGTCAGTGGCGTGCTCGACAACAGCCAGGCCGGCGTCGTGCAGGGCCAGCAATTGCAGGTGCTGGCGGGGACGCTGGACAACAGCGCCGGGCGCATGGCGGCCCAGACGGGCGATGTGCGGATTCGCGGGGGCAACCTGATCAATGCCGGCGGCGGCTTGTTCGCCAAGGGGCTGGTGCGGGTCGACGGCCTGGGGCTGAACAACAATAACGGCCAACTGGCCGGCAATCGCATCGAACTGGCGCTGGGCGATGGTCTGAGCAACCGTTCCGGTGTGATCGAAAGTGATACCCATCTGCTGGTGTCGGCCAGTGCGGTGGATAACCAGGGCGGGCAATTGCGGGCGCTGGGCGGGGCGGGCAAGAGCGACTTCCAGGTTCGCGGCGGGTTCGATAACCGCAACGGCACGCTGGAGGTCAGCAGTGCTGACCTGACGCTGAATGCTGCCGGGCTGAGCAACGTCGGTGGTGCGGTCAAGCATGGCGGCACCGGCACGTTCGATATCGCCACCAGCAATGTCATCAACAGCGGCGGCACCCTGGTGACCCGTGGTGGCCTGACCCTGACGGCGGACAGCTGGACCAACAGCAGCGTGATCCAGGCCGGGCGCCTGACACTCAACATCAACACCCTCGAGCAGACCGCCGGCGCAGAGCTGCTGGCCTCTGAAAGCCTGGTCGGCACCGGCGTCAACTGGAACAACGCCGGCAAGATCATCAGTGATGGCTCCGCCAGCCTGAACCTCAGTAGCATCTACCAGGGCAGCGGCCGCTACAGCGCCCTCGGCGACCTGGGCCTCAGCGCCGGGCAAATCACCCTGGGCAGTGCCAGCAGCATCGCGGGCGGTGCGCAGTCCACCGTGCAGGCCAGCAGTACCCTGATCAACGCCGGGCACCTGACATCGGCAGGCAACCTGAACCTCAGTGCCGGCACACTGAACAACACCGGCACCCTCGGCGCCGGGCAACAGCTCCTGGTCTCCGCAGGGACGCTGGTCAACGAGCGCGGCCTGATCTACAGCGGCGCCGACATGCAACTGCTGGCCTCGACCTTCACCAACCGCTACGCCCAGGTCTACAGCTTCGGCAGCCTGCTGATCGGCGCCGATCAGGCAGGCGGCAAGATGAGCCTGCTGGACAACCGCTCCTCCGGCATCGAAAGCGGCGGCCAGATGACCCTCGCGGCGACCACGCTGAACAACGTCAGGGACGTGCTCGAATACAGCCAGCATGAGAAGACCGAAACCGGTATCGAGCGCTTGTCTTGCACCTTGATCCCCGTCATTGGATGCGACCGACGCAATGAATACCAGATCAATGCACTCTGGGTGATCAACGAAACCGACCGCCTGCAGATCCTCGCACAGAGCGAAGCGTCGAACATCGGCAGTGGCACCAACCTGTTGATCGAAGCGGGGAAACTGACCAACTCTGCCAGCAGCATTTCCGCTGCTGGCAATCTCTCCGTCACTGCCTCGACCATCGAAAACCAGGGCGTTCAAGCCCAGGAAATCAAGACCTCACGCCGCGTTGTCAGCTACGTCAGGGAAACGGCCGCCGCTATACAGTTGGCCGATATCTTCAACCAACGCAACAACCCCAATCCGTCGGCGACCTACGAATCAGACCTGGCGAATTTCCTGCGCTCGACCTACCTCCATCTTGATGAGACGTCAACTGTCCTCAACGGCTCGACCCTCGACGCCGTCATCCAGGCCGGCGGCAATATCACCCTCAACGCCACACAAAACATCAACAACAGCGTGGTCCGCCCTTGGTACTCGTATGTCGCCGCAGGCGCCAAGACGGCTGAAACCGGTGCGGGCAGTGCCTACTCCACTGCCGTCAGCATCAACAGTCAGCTCCCGCCGAACCTGGCGCAGCAGTACATCAACCCCTTGAGCCTGCCGGGTGTGCAGCTGCCCGACGAGAATGGCAGCCTGTATCGCCTCAGCAAGCAGGACGCCAGTGCGGGTGCAGTCGCCCAGGGCGACACTGGCCCGCGCAACTGGACGCTCGGCGCTGCCAGCATCGACCTGAACCAGCGCGAGCAAGCCGCGCCCGTCGCCACTGGTCGTACCCTCACCCTCGACGATGTCACCCAGCTGACCGCCGACAGCCGCCAGGTCTCGGTGGCTGCCCGCGAAGCCAGGGATGTCGGTGCAACGATCGCCTCGATCAACGTCACTGCGCTTGGCAGCGTCAGCAATGACGCCTGGCAGTCCGGGCGCAGCGAGGGGAGTGCGCTCACCCGTGCCGACGGAATCGGCAGCCAGGGGCCGGCGGGCGACTCGAGCGGATCGCTCAGTGCCTCGGGCCAGAACATCGACCTGTCCGGCATTGCCGGCGAGCGTGATACCCGCGTTGACGTCACCAACCCCGGCGGCAACACACCGGGCCTGTCCACCGGCCCCCGTGACACCACCGTTGGCGTCAGCCAGCAGGGCCCGGACCTGGGCATCCCCGGCCTGACCCCGGGCAGTCGTGACACCCGGATAGACGTTGCCGGCCAGCACGTCCCCGGCCTCTCCACCGGCAGCCGCGACACCACGGTAGCCGGGCAGAATGGCGGTCCCGACTTCACCCTGCAGCAACGCACCGACCAGCCGATTCCCAGCACGCCAGGCGCCTCCACCGACCCTGCCCTGAACGTCCCGGGCCTGTCCGCGACCACCCGCGACACCACGCTGGACGGGCAAGCCGCAACAGCCCGCCCTGACCTTGCGCTACCAACCCGTGGTGACCAATCGGTGGTCCAGGCGGTCCCGGTGCCTGCACCCGGAGCGCAGCCCCATGACGCCGTGATCCCGGCGGCCGAGCGTCCCGACACGCCGGCAATCGACCCACGCAGCACGGCCGTCAACGCCCCGGCCACCAGCCAGCCGACCGCAGCCGCCGGCCAGACCATCGAACGCGCACAAGGCGTCCCCGAGCGCACTGCCGCGTCGCAGCCGCACAAATACCTGATCGAAACCAACCCAGTCCTCACTGAACTCAAGCAGTTCATGAGCTCCGACTACCTGCTCTCCGGCCTCGGCTACAACCCTGACGACAGCGCCAAGCGCCTGGGCGACGGCTTCTACGAGCAACACCTGATCCAGCAGGCCATCGTCGCCGGTGCCGGCCAGCGCTTCATTGCCGGCATGACCAGCAACGAGCAGATGTTCAAGTACCTGATGGACAACGCCATCGCCAGCAAGCAACAGCTTGCCCTGACGGTAGGCGTCAGCCTCACCGCGGAGCAGGTCGCGGCCCTGACCCACGACATCGTCTGGCTCGAAGAGATGCAGGTGAATGGCGAAGCGGTCCTGGTCCCGGTGCTGTACATGGCCAACGCCAACAACCGCCTGGCCGTCAACGGCGCCTTGATTGCCGGCACCGACGTCAACCTCATCGCCGGCCAGGACCTGCTCAACGTCGGCACCCTGCGCGCCAGCAACAACCTCTCGGCGATGGCCGGCAACGACCTCGTCAACAGCGGCCTGATCGAAGCGGCCAACCGCGTCGACCTGCTGGCGGGCAACAACATCGTCAACAAGGCCGGCGGCATCATCAGCGGGCGTGACGTCAGCCTGACCACGGTGCTGGGCGATGTCATCAACGAACGCTCGGTCACCAGCCACATCAGTGGCGACGCCACCAACAACGGCCGCCGCGACTTCCTCGACAGCGCCGCGCGGATCGAGGCCGCCAATGACCTGAGCATCAACGCCGGCCAGGACATCCTCAACCAGGGCGGTGTGCTGCAAAGCGGCCGGGACCTCGGCCTGCAAGCGGGACGTGACGTACTGCTGGGCTCGACCGAGGCAATCAACAGCGCGTCAGCCGGCGGCCGGAGCAGCCAGAGCATCCAGCAGAACGGCAGCAGCGTCACCGCCGGCCGTGATTTCAGCGCGGTGGCTGGGCGGGACTTCACGGCCATCGCCAGCCAGATCGAAGCGCAGCGGGATATCGACATCTCGGCCACGGGCGACGTGACGCTGATGTCGGCGGCGGATGAAGAACACTCGTCGTACACCTCGAAGAAACTCAAGACGCAGGACGACCACGTCAGCCAGGTGTCGACGACGCTGAAGGCGGGTGGGGATGTGGCGGTGAGTGCGGGGCAGGATCTGGCCCTTATCGCTAGCCGAATCACCGCAGGGGACGAAGCCTATCTGTTTGCCGGTGACAACATCCGCATGACGACGGCGGACAACCTCGATTATTCGTACTACGAGAAAACCAAGAAGGGGTCGTTCGGCAAGAAAAAGTCGACGATGAGCGAAACCGAAGCGGATGTATCGGTCAGCTCCAGTGTTTCGGCCGGGACGAAACTGGTCATTTCCGCCGGGGAGGATTTCAACGCCACGGGCGCCAAGCTGAACAGCGATGGGGCTTTGCTCGTTACCGCAGGCGGCGACATCAATTTCGATGCCGCCCAAGACTATGCCAGCCAGGCCAATGCCTCGTCCAAGAAGAGTTGGACCTCCGCCAAATCCAGCAGCTCGGAAGTCACCCAGACCCGTTTGAACGGCACTGAGTTGCTCGGGGCAAGCATCGAACTGAAGGCTGATAACGACATCTTGCTGAAGGCCGCGAGCTTGCGCGCCGAAGAAGGGGTGAAACTGATAGCGGGCAATGACGTACTGATTGGCGCCGCCCAGGAAACACAAACGTCCGCCCAGTCCCAAGGCTCCAGCAAGGCTGGTTACACCTTCACCGGCTGGTTCTCAGCCACGCAGAAGTCGCAACAGAGTCAAAGCACCTCAGGCCAAAGTATTGGCAGTGCCATCAGCGCCGACAGCATCCAGATCAGAAGTGGCAGCGACACGACGGTTGAAGGCAGCACCTTGGTGGCCGACAGGAATATCGACATCGATGCCGGGGGCAATCTGGAGATCACCAGTGCCGAAAACACTGAAACCTCCAGTTCCAAGTCCGGCAGCAAGCAGGTTGGTGAGGTCGGCACGTCCTGGTGGCAGGGCGCAACCGGGATCCTGAAGCAGAAGCAAGCCGACGAGTACAGCGCTGACCGCCAGTCGGGCTCTCAGATCGCGTCATTGGGCGGCAATATCAACCTGACTGCCGGTGATCATTACACCCAGACAGCCAGCCAGTTGGTCGCGCCCGAGGGCGATATCGGCATCACCGCCAGGCATGTCGATATCCAGGCTGGCTACGACAGCATGGAGTACTCCAAAACCACCAGCGCCAGCCGTACGGCGATCGGTGGAACGGTGAGCATCCCGTTGCTCGATGCCCTGCGCAACATTCAGCAGATGGGTGAGGCGGCGCAAAAAACCGACGATGGCCGGATGCTTGCGTTGGCTGCTGTGAATGCGGCGATGAGTGCCAACCAGGCTCTCGAGGCTGGTCAGGCACTGATGGAAGCCCCGGAAGCCGGGATCAAGCTCAGCGTCAATCTCAGTGACAGTCGCAGCCAGAGTGAGAGCAGCCAAAGCGGTCGCAACGTGGTGAGCAGCGATGTCGTGGCTGGCGGCGACGTGAAGATCGTTGCCACGGGGGATGGCGCCAACAGCGACATCAACGGCATTGGCAGTCGCATCGAAGGTGGTGGCGATGTCGTCCTGAAGGCTGATGGCGACATCAACTTGGTGGCGGCGCAAAACACGGCGCATCAGGACAGTACCAACCGTAATTCCGGCTGGAGCGCCGGCATCGGAATCGGCTTCGGCGGGGCGCAAAACGGTATTTCGTTCGAGCTGGCGGCCAATGCCGGACGCGGTATGGCCGACGGCGACGATGTCACCCAGACCAACACCTATATCAAGGGTGGCAACAGCGTCAAACTCGAGAGTGGCGGGGACACCACCCTCAAGGGCGGTGTCGTTTCCGCCGAGCAGGTCAAGGTCAAGGTGGGCGGCGACCTGAACATCGAAAGCCTTCAGGACACCAGCACCTACACCTCCAGGCAAATGAGCGCCAGCGTCGGCGTCAACATCTGTGTTCCACCGTTCTGTGTCGGTATGAGCAGTATCAGTGGCGGTCTCGCCGCGCAGCATATGCAAAGCGACTACGCCAGTGTCAACGAACAGTCGGGCATCAAGGCGGGCAATGGTGGATTCCAGGTCGAAGTGGCGGGTAACACCGACCTCAAGGGCGCCATCATCGCCAGTACCGACAAAGCGGTGGCGGACGGCAAGAACACCCTCGAAACCGGGACGCTTACCACGTCCGCTATCAAGAACAAGGCGGAATACGACGCCAGCAGTATCAACCTGAGTGGTGGTTACGGCGGTGAAATAGGCGTGGATGGCAAAGGCAATGCCAACGCAACGGCCAACGCCAACGGACCCACCGCGCCGAGCAAGGGCGGGCTAAGTGTCAACACACCGGTCGTGCTCTATGCCGGAGACAGCTCCAGCAGCACCACCGAGAGTGGAATCAGCGGCGCCGCCGTCACTATTACCAATGCGGCCGGGCAGATGGAGCTGACCGGTCAGACGGTTGAGCAGACGGTGGCGGGCATCAATACCGATGTCTCCAGTGATCGCGACGGCAGTAACAAACTCAAGCCGATTTTCGACGCGCAGGAAATCAGCGTGAACTTCGAGATTGTCGGCAAGTTTGTGCAGAACGTTTCGCAGTACATCGCTAGCCGGGCGCAAGAAATCGATCAGAAAAAGGAGCAAGCCGAGAAAGAAAGACTCCTGATGAACGCGCCTGGCATGTCCGAGGCCGATCAACTCAAGCACCACAGCAATTATCAGGCGCTGAATCAGGAAATCCGGGATCTCGATGAAAACTGGGGGGCGGGCGGTACTTACCGGCAAATTGCAACGGCCCTCGTCGCGGGCGTCAGCGGCAACGTGGCCGGAAGTGGCGGGCAGTTTGCCCAGAACATGGTGGTCAACTACGTCCAGCAGCAAGGTTCGGCGTACATCGGCGAGCTGGTGAAAAAGGGCCTGAAGGAAGGCAGCCCGGAACACGCGGCGCTGCATGCCATTGTCGGCTGCGCCGGCGCAGCGGCCAGCAATCAGGGTTGCTCGAGCGGCGCCCTGGGCGGTGCTGCCTCCAGCGTGCTGGCAGGTCTGTTTGCAGAGGCTGATGCAAACGAAACCGCTGTAGAGCGAGAAGCCAAACGCAATCTCATCACCAGCCTGGTCACGGGCATTGCAGCCATGAGTGATCCGAACGGTGCAGCGACCGCAAACAATGCGGCTACGGCAAACATCGATAACAACTGGCTCTCGACGCAGCAGTATGTGCAGTACCAAAAGGAGTTGGAAGAAGCCCAGGGCACGCTAGATCATCTGAAGGTGATCGCCAAGTGGTCGGGTACCTCGGTAAAACAGGATGCCCTGACGGCTGGCGGTATTGGCCTGGGCCTCGCAGAGAGTGGTCTGCAGGATATTAAAGGCCTGGCACAGTTCCTTTCTGATCCAATCACCGGACTGCAGGGGATTGCTGCGATAGTCAGTGATCGGGAGGTACGCAATCAACTTGGCGAGGAGGTAACGGCGAGCCTGTTGGGCAGTATTGAGCGGATGGAGCTGGCACTCGAGGTCGGCGGAGATGATCATGCCGTCCAGTTGGGACGTGATCTGGGTGCTTTGCTATACACGGTCGGAGGCGTCTTGACCGCTGTAGGAGGGGCCACCAGGGCGGGGCTGAGTCTGGCAAAAACGGGGGTTGAGGTATCGAGCAAAGCCTTGGGTCAGATGGCTATCAAGGACAGTCAAGAGCTTGGTGTGCGTGTTGCTGCGCTGGAAACCAAGACGACGAAAAGCCTGGATGTAGTCACTGACGGGAAGGGGGCAGGGGCAAAAGGGCCTGCGACAGGTTTACCGTCTGGTGAGACGAAGGTAGTAGGTGGAAGCCCTTCTACCGATGTTCCAAAAACTCCTTCGGAGCAGGTTGCCCAGAATTCGAAAGGGACTGACCTGCCGGATAAAAAACCTGAGACGAACCCGCAGAACCATCCCGAAGAACCCAAGAAGGATAAGGGGCCTTGCTGCTTCGCGGCGGGCACAATGGTCGCCACGCCGGCTGGCGACCGGGCGATCGAAACGCTCAAGATCGGCGACGTCGTCTGGACCAAACCTGAACACGGTGGCGAGCCGTTTGCCTCAACGGTGGTAAAGACCTTCCAGCGAAACGATCAACCGATCTACAAGCTGACCCTGGAAAGCACTCGTACAAGCGGCGACGTGAAACAGGAGATTTTGTTCGTTACGCCAAGTCACCCGTTCTATGTGCCGGCTCGGCGTGATTTTGTGCCGATGATCGAGCTCAGGGCGGGCGACTTGCTCCAGTCGCTGGCGGATGGTGCGACGGAAAATACGTCGAGCCGGGTGGCCGGGGTGGAGTTGTTCAAGCCGGTGGGGCAGACGTATAACCTGACTGTGGATGTTGGGCATACGTTTTATGTTGGGGAACTGAAGACCTGGGTGCACAATGAAGGGGAGTGTGACCCCGCGGGTGGTAGTGCAAAAAATCCTGGAAAAGTTGATCCCCCAACTCCGAAAGTTGATGTCGCAAATGAATTTGCTATAAGTGTTTTTAAGGATGGCGGGGTCGAACTTAGGTATGGTAATCCTGATGGTGTAGCAGGGCTGGTCGTGAACGTAAATAAAGAAGGTGTGCTGGGGTTTGACATTCGTGCAGCACAAAACCATCCTTTATATGAGGCGTCGGGAACTGATATGTTCGCCAGTGCAATGCAACGCCTCGAGAGTGAGGGCGTTCAGGTTAATAAAATTCGTGGGGCTTGGGTGCAGGGTTCTGATAGTGTTAATACTGCTCAGTATATGAAAAATATCGCCAGCGGAATGTCAAAGGAAGATGCTGCATTAAACACATGGACAGGCCAGATATCCCAAAGGTATGGGTACGGGAAGGTCGATAAAATTGAAACTGTTGGAGAGGTGATCTATGTCATTTTCAAGAAATAGATCTTTGCTAGAAAAGTTGTTGGGAGGGATGCCGCCAAGCACTGTGCTGAATATGATGTTGGAGGCTGATCCGGAACTTGATAAGTACGCATTGGCAAATATTTTTTTAGAGGAATGTGAACTCTTGGACAGTAGGGTTCTTCCTTTGGTGTGGCATTGGAGGAGCTCGAAATCTATTAGAGGTATGTCTGATAAGCAATTTGATGAGGCAGTGCTTATACTGATGAGAGCTGCTGGTTATAGTGTGTAAAGTATATGGAGAGGAGATTTGAATGGCACTTGCTTAGCTGCTAACTCGTTGGGCCACTCAAAATAGAAAAGGCCGCCTAAGCGGCCCTCAACCGTTCACCCCAGCCCCTGCGGACAACAATATGGAAAAGTGGAAAAGGGGACTGGAAAAGGGGACAGATTTATTTTTATCGGCTAGGCGAATGGCATCGAGTATAAAATAAATCTGTCTCCTTTTTGGTCGTCTCCTTTTTGGTCCTTACCAATCACCAACGATGGGTAATTTTGTTAGAACAGTTGATGTGGGGCGGCCTATTGGTATTGATGCCAAAGCCGGAGGTCAATCGACAAATTTCATGACAGTGATTACTGGCTCAAAAGGGAATTTGGTCAACACATTTCCTGGGAAGACGTTCTGAATATGTATTTTTTGATGATTTGGGATAAAGAGCTTGCTTCCGTCGGAGAGGATGGATGTATTGATAAGTTTGAGATTCCTTTGCGTGTGGCGAAGTTTTTCTTTCAGTTGGATGTGGAGAGATTTCCAGTCCTTTCCAGCTTGAGTTTTGATGGCTACGATATGTTTTCTGGTTTGCAAGTCGAGTCACTTGTAAGTGAGCTGTCTGCAGCTGAACAGGTTAATCCGTTAATCTCTGAGGTGGTCAGGTCAATGCTGAGTTTTATACATAAGGCAAAGTCCATGAATAAGTGTGTGTTGTTTGATCCATTTAGGGCGGCTAGAGGGGACAGGGGGCTGGGAAAAGGTGGCCGAGAAAGTGGGTAGACCGAAAAAGGGGGCGGATTTTAATAGCGGGGAAAAGGGGACAGATTTATTTTCTCTGCGAGTGAATAGTGTGGAGTGGAAAATAAATCTGTCCCCTTTTTTGCTGATGCTTCAACCATAGAGAAGCAATGTGCTCTCAGGCAAGCTTTATTTGGGTTAAATTGACGTTTTTGACGGGGTAAAGGAAAAATAGGATCGATATATTTTCTCGGTACGACGAATGCCATTGAGTAGAAAATAAATCTGTCTCATTTCCATGAATATTAAAGTTGATGGTTATCACTTGCAGGTAACACGTAATGGCAAGACTGGAGAGATGACAAACGCCTTTATCACAATGCCTCCGAGGATAAAATGATGGCTGGCTTGGCTTGGCTTGAGAGACTCAAAGACTCATTTGATAAAACTGGTTTGGATTATGAAGATCTTTACGGGTTGATAGAGGCTGCTATGCTGAGGGGAAGGGGTAATTTTCCAGCGTTTATATATGATGCTTCGCAAGGAGTTGGCTTCTCTGTGGGTGAAGGGTTTTTTTACTCTCTAGATCAGGACTGGGATGATCCAGAAAATTTCAGTGAGGTCAGTTTCTTTTTGGGCGAGCAGGAAACTTCAAGTATCCCAGTGGCTGACTATGTTTCTCTGATGAAAGTGGCAGCTGATGTTTACTCTGCTTTCTTTCCTGATGATAGGGGCAGTGTTCTAAGGTCTGCTGAAAGATTAGAAGAGCGTTACTCAAAAATTATCCGTTCTAGTTGAGGGGGTGTACTTAGGAAAAGGGGGGCAGATTTATTTCTTCTCGGCTAGACGAATCAAGGAAAAGCAAGGAAAAGGGGGCCAAGGAAAAGGAGACAGGAAAAGGAGGAAAAGGAGACGGAAAAGGAGACAGATTTATTTTTCGCGGTTAGGTGAATGGCATCAAGTAGAAAATAAATCTGTCCCCCTTTTTGCCATCTCTGATAAGTTGAAGGGATTGAAATAATGAGTGTGACTAGAATTGTAGATTCAGAAGGTGAGCTGCTTAATATTCTTCATGACTTGAATGCGCTTGAGTGGAGAAAGTATGGGCAGCGTAATCCAGAGGTCTGGGTGGATGATCATTTTGAAAGAGAAGACCGTTCGAGATTTCCTCCGTATATAGCTTTTCGATTCGAAAAGGAAAGTGAATATATTGTCTCTATTTTGAATGATTTGATCGGCTCATATAGTGGGTTGATTTCTTGGGCGTTGATAGGTTGTGAGCGTTATGCGTCCTCTGGCATGAATTGGGTAGTTGAGCCTGCATATGTTAAGGAGGTAGAGGCTAAAGCCCAATCTTTAGGGCTCTCTTCAGAAGGCTATCTTGCCGAGTATGAGCCTGAGTTTGGCTCTATCGCCTTTGAGGACTTGTTAGGGTTAACTGAGTATGTTCGTAAAAAACTCTTAGAGTTGAATATCTCTAGCCAATGAACTGTAGAGTTCTTCGGGAAAGGGGGCAACGGGAAAGGGGGGGTATTTTTCTCGGCTAGACGAATGGCATCGAATAGAAAATAAATCCGTCCCCTTTTCACTTTTCACTTTTCAATTTTTCAGGAGAGTGTATTGGTGGGTTTGCCTGTTTATTACTGTAAGTCTTGGTTTCGGATGAAGAAAATTGCGATAGAGCCTATGGATGAAGCTCTGGCACATTCTAGCCATTTCTCGCAGAGGAAAAGGAGGAAAAGGGGACGAGGAAAAGGGGACAGGAAAAGGGGACAGACAGGAAAAGGGGACAGATTTATTTTTCTCTGCGAGTGAATGGCGTGGAGTGGAAAATAAATCTGTCCCCTTTTTAATCATGCCGTCCAGTTGGGACGTGATCTGGGTGCGTTGATATACACGGTCGGAGGCGTCTTGACCGCTGTAGGCGGGGCAGCCAAAGCGGGGCTGAGTCTGGCAAAAACGGGGGTTGAGGTATCGAGCAAAGCCTTGGGTCAGATGGCTATCAAGGACAGTCAAGAGATTGGTGTGCGTGTTGCTGCGCTGGAAACCAAGACGACGAAAAGCCTGGATGTTGTCACTGACGGGAAGGGGGCAGGGGCGAAAGGGCCTGTGACAGGTTCACCGTCTGGTGAGACGAAGGTAGTAGGGGATGGTAAGCCAGCGGCTAACGATGGAAGCTTTGCAGGTGAAAAAACGACAGCGGAAGCTCCCAAACCTGAGCAGGGGCCCCCTGATGTAATCAGCCCACCGAAGCTCAGCCGGATTGAAGACCTGTTTGGGCAGACATTTGAAAGTATCCCTCTGTCGCACCTTCCCAATTGGAAGACCGGTTCGCTTGTAAATGACGGGGTGTTGGGCGAGCAACTGGCCCTGCAAACCCTTAACGAGAAAACCGGCCTCAACTTCAAACCTCTGCAAAACAGTAGCAACCACGGCTGCGATGGCTGCGCGGTGGCGATCAATGGCGATACGATTACCGTGGTGGTGATGGATGCGAAGTCTTCGGTGAACGGCGTGAGTAAGGCCGGTATGCCGCATGGGGACCCGAGGACGCGGTTGGAGGGGTGGCTGAGCAATAGATCAATTGCCGACTCTGATCCTGCTTTACGCGATGCTTTGCAAGCGGCGTTGGATTCAGGAAAAGCCAGGGTTCAAGGTGTAACAGTCAAAGTCGGTGTTCCCGGCCCCGGTAAAACAGGTGTAGCAGAATTTAAGGTGGAACCATGGATCAAGAAGTAATTCAGTGCGGGCGCTCGGGCGTGAACCCGAAATGGCCCTCCTACAAAAGTGTGCTGGGGCGCATAGCCAAGGGGCCACACGTCCCAGATGAATACGAGTTGAATGGCATCCGTGAATATGTTGAGCGCGGCGATGCATTTGCGAAGCCATCAATGCCTGTACCGAATAGTGATAACGTTACGCGTAGTAGCTCCGAATGGATGGCCGTCACACGAGCTCACAAAGTATTGGCAACCGCACCAGATAATCCGCAATGGCTTCTGGAATTGGCACATTGGCTGCGCTATTACCAAGTAGGAATTTGGCAGTTATTCTTCTGGGCGGGCCAGTTTGACATTATTGCCAAAGCGACAGGTAATGATCGACGCCGCCAAAACTACAGCATCCATACCGCCACCAATATGATGGGCACCATGGCGATCCTAGGCTGGAAGGATGTCGTCATCCATCAGGGCTATCTCACTCATGCGGCTCTCAACCGTGGGCATCAATTAGTAATTGAGTACGAGGAGCAACACCGCCGCGCCCAAGCCTTTATGCTGCGTGTGTTTGCCGATTGGGTAGGCGATGTTTCGCATCAATGGCCTGCTTATGCTTACGACGAACCCATCTACGAAGCCTTGTTGGCCAAGTGGCGCACTCCCAGCCCCGACGACCTGATGCCCTGCCTGTTGGCCGCTTGTGACCGCCACACTTGGCAAACCGGCAAAGAGAGCCAGAAGAATTCCTACGACTTCAATCAGGACTGGCACTTGGAGCGCGTGCCGGTGGAAATTCTCTATATCCTGCGCCTGCGTCAGTGGGAAGGTTTAGCTAATCCGCAGAAAATTGATCATCCGCTGCTGGCCGCGCCCTTTGACCAACTGCCACCCGAGCAGCCCGTGCCTGAGTTGGACGAGTTGATGCAAGGGGTACTCAAACGCGCTAGGGAAGACTGGCCGCAGTATGATGAAGTGCTGTCTTTGCCAGCATTGAAGAGTTGAGTGGGCGCAACACCAAAAAGGGGGCGGATTTATTTCTCTCGGCTAGACGAATGGAATCGAGTAGAAAATAAATCCGTCCCTTCTTTCCAGAGTATCGTAGTAAATTTTGCTGATTCACCGGTGACCTTCAAACAGATAGGAAAAAGGGGACGGAAAAGAGTGGAAAATAAATCTGTCCCCTTTTCGGTCCCCTTTTCGAATGGTGGAGATCAAGTTCAAGTGATTGAAGGACTCTATAAGTCGGTGTTGCGAAGCGCATTTGGGCTCTCAATGGGCGTTATATGGCAGCATATGACGGTTGAGCTTCTTGGTTCGTCTGTTGATTACGCGCACCGAGTCAATCTGTTCTTCTCTCTGATGGAGCGTTTGATGTTGGAGGGGAACATAAGACTTGCGCATGATGGCCTTCGCCTTTTTGGTTCTATCCATGATCAGCTAGACCTGCTCAAGGAAGCATGGCCTGAAGAGCCCGGTGAAGATGATCTTGATGGCTTCGGACTTTGGTTTGTCACAGAGGCCCCTGCTGGGGTTGGATGGATAGACTCCGATGGTAAAGAGTTTTGGACGTAGTTCCTAAGTTCAGGTTGGTGCAAAAGGTAGTGCGCTCGCTGGAAAAAACGTTGATGATTTGTCGAATGCAGGAAAGCTACTTGATCCGGCCGATAAATCAGGACAACTATCATTGGCTGGTCGAGCACTCCAAAAACACGGTAGTCGTGAAGGCAGTGCGTTTCCTAGCGTTAAAGGAAGTCCTTCTGAAATCAACGCCCAAGGTCAAAAAATAGCTGACGAGATCTTGAACGACCGGAAAAGGGGACGGAAAAGCGGAAAAGGGGACAGCGGAAAAGGGGACAGATTTATTTTCTCTGGGGGAGTCGAGGGGAACATAAAATGTCTTACTTTGCTACGGTCACGCGCTGCGGCTATTCCAGATCAGGCTACTAAACTGAAACGCCTCAACGGAGTGAGGTTGCTATGCCGAGAATTGGACGAGTAGTGCTGCCGAATTATCCCCACCATGTTGTTCAACGTGGTCACAATCGACAAATCGTTTTTGCAGCACCGCAGGACTATCAGCGTTACATTAACGACCTACGTGAGCTTAAGGACGCATTTGGTATAAAAGTTTACGCGTACTGCCTCATGACAAATCATGTGCATTTATTGGTGCAGCCAGGGACCGTAGTAGCCAGTCTTGGGCAGTTGATGAAAGCGCTGGCCGGACGTACTACCCGCTACCGCAACAAACTGGAGGGGCGCTCCGGGACGTTATGGGAGAGCCGTTATAAATCTAGTGTCGTACAATCAGAAACCTATCTGCTAGCGTGCTGCCGGTACATCGAGTTGAACCCAGTGCGAGCATTTATGGTTCTTCAGCCAGAAGATTACCCCTGGTCGAGCTATCGAGCTCGAATCAGCTCGCAGGCGGGCTCTGACTGGCTGGACATTGCCCCATATTTTGAGTCGTTGGGCGAAACACCTGAAGAAATAGTGGGCCGATATATATCCTTTGTCAGACAAGCTACCCCATCGGGAGAGTTGGATCACATCAGAATGGCCTTGCAGCGAGGTCAGTTGACAGGGGCAACTCGTTTTGTTGATGAGGTTGAAAGAATATGTGGTGCTCGAGTAGAGTGGCGTGGGCAAGGTAGGTCACGTTCGAGTATTAAATAAATCTGTCCCCTTTTTTCCGTCCCCTTTTTTCCAGTCCCCTTTTTTCCTTTTTTCCAGGAGTCTTGTCACCTAGCAAAGCTGGACAGACCAAACCTGTATCAGATGTAAAAATTGATCCGATAGACTGGAGGAATAGATGATAACTATCTACTTTGAGACAGGTGAGACCTTGGATTTGTCTTTGGATAGTCTCGTTAATTCAATATTTAGTGGGTTGGAGCTTCATCGTGCAATTTTTGAAAATTTTGATGTTTCGGGGGCTGACTTTACAGGGGCGAATCTGAGAAATGCGTCTTTTAATTACTCTGTATTGAATAGGGCTGTAATGCATGGTGCTGCTCTTATGAATGCGACATTAGTTTGCGTACAGATAAAGGGGGCGGATCTTTCAGAGGCTATAGCAATTGGGGCTGACTTTACCGGGGAAGATCTTTCGTCGTCTGGTCTGAAAAATGCGGATGTTTTTGGCGCTAGTTTTGTAAGGGCTAATTTGTGCGACGTTAATTTTGAAGTTAAAAGGATAGAAGGTGCTTGCTTTTCTGGTGCTATATATGACGAGTGGACAGTGTGGCCTGAAGGTTTCGATCCTGTAGTGTTTGGTGCGATCAAAGTCTGATTTTAGTTTCTCTCAGGAAAAGGGGACAGGAAAAGGGGACAGATTTATTTTCTCGGCTGCCAGTTAAGCGGGCGGGCTATGTTAGAAAATAAATCTGTCCCCTTTATCCGTCCCCTTTATCCAAAGGATAACTGAAAGAACTGGTCAGTCGCCAGAATTTCATATATGCCGCCTGCCGCGGCGGTCACTCCAGGTTCATCAGCACCTGGGTTTGAAGGCCTTCCCTGGCGCTGCCATCACTTCGCCAACCACGCCACCAGCGCCTGAACTTCCCCGGCTCCTCCATCTGCGGAGCATGTCCCAACTTCGCAAACTCGATCAGCTCCGCCCCAGGTATCGCCTTCTGCGTGGCTTTGCCCAACTCGGGGTACTTACCGATCTTCGTCTTCACTTCAGCCGGTGCGATATCGCTACCAATGGCCGTTGTATCCGTCTGGCCGATCATCAGCAAGGTAGGCACCTGGAGTTTCGGAAACTCATACACCACCGGCTGGGTGAAGATCATGTCGTAGATAAGCGCCGAGTTCCACGCCACTGCCTGGCGCCCAGGCCCGGCATTGAGCCCTGCCAGCATCTCCACCCATTTGTCGTATTCCGGCTTCCAGCGGCCATCGTAATAGGTCTTTTGTTCGTAGGCCTTGATGCCTTCCGCCGTCACCTTCAGCTCACGCTCGAACCATTGATCGACCGTGCGGTACGGCACGCCCATGGCCTTCCAGTCTTCGAGGCCGATCGGGTTGACCATCACCAGCCGGGACGTTTCAGAGGGGTACATAAGCGCGTAGCGGGTCGCCAGCATGCCACCGGTGGAGTGGCCGACGATGCTGGCCTTGTCGATGCCCAGGTGCTTCAGCAGTGCGTGGGTGTTGTGCGCCAGTTGCTGGAAGCTGTACTGGTAGTTCTCGGGTTTGCTCGACGAGCAGAAGCCGATCTGGTCCGGGGCGATCACCCGGTAACCGGCCTGGCTAAGCCCTTTGATGGTGTCTTCCCAGGTGGCCGCGCAGAAGTTCTTGCCGTGCAGCAACACGACAGTGCCCACGGTCGATTCAGGCTTTTGCGCGGGTACATCCAGGTAGCCCATTTGCAGGTCCTTGCCCTGCGAGGTGAAGTTCAGGTGCTTCAGGGGATAAGGGTAGGCAAAGCCCTCCAGTTGCGGGCCATAGACGTTGGCGGCGGTCGCGTATTGCAGGCCGCAACCCAGCAGACCGGCAAGGAGTGCAGCGTGTAGTGTGCGTTTCACGGGGCTTGCTTCCTGTTTTCCGAGGGGGGGTGACCACTCGGCATTGCCGGGATTAAAGCGGCATTAACAGTTCTGTAGAAACCTCGGTCTGATGCAGGAGGCGCTGGTCCAGGATTCCTGGCCACCTTCACCGCAGCCCGCCGCCGGCACAGCGAGCAGTTCCAGGCAGACCGCGCCGCAGTGGCAGGAGGCGCGGTGGCGTGCCTGGATATCCGGACCCACAGGTTTGTTCTACACCTCCACCGTCACCGGTGAGGCCGACAACGCCACGCCCAGCAACGCTTTGGCAATCCTCATTTCCAGCAGGATATTGCTCAGTTCCGCTTCATTACGGGGAGTAGGTCGATCAGGCAATGCGCCTGCGCCGTGGATGGCTTTGTTGAGGTGCTCGGCAGCTCGGGCGATGGCTTCGGCGTGATAGAGGCCGGGGCCGACGCAGAGGACGGGAGGCGGATCAGGGACGAGTTTTTTCATGGTGTAACCCTATATCAGTTCAGGAATTCACCACACGTCGCTGCTAAACGAAGGGTGGCGACTGTACGCGGGTTAGCAGACCGGAGATATAGGAATCCGGCGCACCCGAAGGTGCCCACACGCACAGCCGCCATTGAAGGTTACTGGTGCGCCTATATCTCGACGGACTGCTAATCCGTGTCGTCGATTTTCGCAACGACGGACGCAGCCTAGGCACCGTTTCCATAAGACGCAACCCGTTGGCAGGGCTGGGGAGTATGCTTGGGAAATTGCCTACAAGAAAGTCGGAAATCTGGGAAGTTTTACCCTCAAATGCAACATCATTTGGCAACGTTGCCGAGCGTCAAGCAGGCACCACGGCCAACCCCTCGATGAACTGTCGAATCTCCCCGGCCCCACGCAAATGCACCACCGGGACCTGCGGCGCAACCGCCATCCTCACCGCCTCCAGCCCCTGGCGATACTCCCCGTCAAACCCCCACACGTATTTGAGAAACTCGAGAAATGCCCGGTCGAACTGCTCATGACAACCCTCGGCCAGGTCCGGCCGCGAGCGCTGGAAGGCGCTGCGCCTGATCACCCGCAGCGCACAGGTCAGGCGCGGTGTATCCAGCCAGATCACCAGGTCGGCGCGCGGCAGACGCAGATCGAAGGTGCGCCGGGCATAGTTGCCCTCGCACACCCAGCGCTCACCGGCCACCGCCTCACGCACCCGCTCGCGGAATTGTTCGGCGTCAGGCTCGACCCAGCCGGGCTGCCAGAAAAGTTTGTCGAGGTGCACCACCGGCAGCCCGAAGCGCCTGCCCAGTTCACGGGCGAGGGTCGACTTGCCGCTGCCGGCGTTGCCGAGGATCACGATACGTTGCATGGCTCAAGGCGTCCCGTTACGGCCATGCAGCAGATACCCCTGCCGCTGGCTCAAGCGCTCGTAGTACTCGCTCACCGCCGGCAGATGCGGACGCTCGAACGGCGTGCCGAACCAGCGATTGACCGACAGCCCCAGCGGAATGTCGGCCAGGGTGAACTGCTCCCCGGCGACGAAGGCGCCGGTCCGGGCAAGTTGCTGGTCGAGAATGCCCATGTACCGCGACCACTCCGCCTGCCCGGCGGCGAGCGCTTCGGGTGACTGATGCAGTGGCGACTGGCGCACCAGCGACATGAAGGTATAGCTCCAGGAGCGGTTCAGGTCGGAGGCCTGCCAGTCGATCCACTGATCGACCCGGGCCCGGGCTTTCGCCTCGAGCGGATACAGCGCCGCCTCGCCGTAGCGCGTCGCCAGGTAGCGGATGATGCTGTTGGATTCCCACAGGGTGAAGTCGCCGTCCTGGATCACCGGGATCATGGCGTTGGGGTTGAGGGCGAGGTACTCCGGGGTGTCGAGGGGCCGGAAGCCCGAACCCCAGTCTTCGCGCTCGAAGGGGAGGCCGATCTCGGCGCAGGTCCAGAGGACCTTGCGCACGTTGATGGAGGTGGCTTTGCCGAGTATCCGAAGCATCTTTTCCGTCCTTGGGTGGCGAGGTGTGCATCCTCCACAGCGGACTGATAATGGTCAAGATGCGTTGTCGAAGTAGACGCAAAACCCTGTGGGAGCTGGCTTGCCAGCGATAGCTATGGTGAGCTCACCGCCGCAATCGCTGGCAAGCCAGCTCCCACAGGGCACGTGTCGGCCTCCAGGCCATCGCTCCCAAGGGCGACACGCCGGTAAAGGCGTGGCCCTGGCAAGAGTACGTCGCAGCGTTCGCGCGGATGATCAGAACGTGCCCTTGAGGCTGACCATGAAGTTGCGCGGTTCACCGTAGAAGTTGCCCCACGACACTGCACCCACGCTTTGGTAGTACTTCTTGTCGAACAGGTTGTTGCCGTTGAGCGCCACGGTCCAGTGCTCGTCGATCCGGTAGGCGACCCGGCCGCTCCAGATGGCGTAGCCGGCCTGGACCGAGGTCACTGCCGGCCTCGCGTTGTGTACCGAAACATCGCTCTGTGCGGTGACCCCGGCGCCAAGGCTCCAGCGCTCCAGCTCCCCGGCCAACTGATAGTCGCTCCAGGCCCTGAACAGGTGGCGGGGGAAGTAGGTGGTCGAGAAGGTCGGCTCCTGGGGGTTGCTGTTGGCGCTGTCCAGGTAGCGGGTCTGGGTGTAGGTGTAGCCTGCCAGCAGTTGCAGGCGGTCAAGGACCTCGCCGCTGACTTCCGCTTCGAAGCCCTGCGCCCGGACCTTGCCCACGTCGGTGTAGCAGTAGCCGTCCGAGGAACCGATGCAGGTGCTGTCGTAGTTGGCTTCGGCGCGATGCTCCTCGACCGTGCGGAACAGGTTGAAGGCGGTATTGACGCGACCGTCCAGCAACTCGCCCTTGATGCCGATCTCGTAGCTGGCGCCAGTCTTGGGCTGCAGCGGACTGCCGGATTCGTCGGTGTAGGTGCTCTGCGGCTGGAAGATATCGGCGTAGCTGGTGTAGACCGACCAGTTATCGTCCAGGTCGTAGACCAGCGCGGCAAAAGGCGTGACCTGGCCGTTTTCCTG
Source organism: Pseudomonas putida (assembly GCF_001941965.1). Lineage (GTDB taxonomy): Bacteria > Pseudomonadota > Gammaproteobacteria > Pseudomonadales > Pseudomonadaceae > Aquipseudomonas > Aquipseudomonas putida_L. Next base: position 46,460 of record NZ_MKZO01000047.1, read on the forward strand.
GCTGCGGTCATGCTGCCAGTAGTCCCAGGCCTGGGTATAGGAGTCGCGGCTGTTGCGGTACCAGCTCACCCGCGAGCCGAGGACGAAGGTCAGCGGTTCAGCCAGTTTCAGGCGCAAGGTGGCGTAGGTGCCGAACTGCCGGGTGTCCGACTCCGTGGGCAGCGGCCCGCCGCGGTAGGAGTTGGGCGGATAGTAGGCGTCCGCCGGCTCAGGCAGGTGCGGGTTGGGATTGAACGGATCCTGCGAGACACCGGGCAGGCCGCTCATGTTGATCAGCGCCCAGTGGTCGTGGGTGGTGGCACGGCTGGCGTTGGCGCCGACGACCAGTTCGTGGCGCAGGCCGAAGGCCTCGAACTTGCCGTCCAGGTACGCATCGAAGCCATAGTCGCTTTGGTCGTAGTCGAACACCCCGGAATAGACGGAGGACGGCGCCGCAGTCGCGCCCGGGGTGACGCCGCCCGGGGTTTCCGAGAGGGCGTACTTGATGTCCTGGTCGTTGTGGGTCCAGACGCCGGCGAACTTGAATGTCCAGTCTTCGTTCAGCCGGTGCGCCAGGTCGGCGAACAGCGTGGTGCGCTCGCTCTCCCAGTTGTTCCACGAGGCGCCGAGGCAGGTAGAGCGGCTGAGGTCGAGGCTCTTGCCGTTGCTGTAGCGGGGCAGGCCGTGCCAGCACGGGGTGGCGTCCAGGCGCTCGTAGGCGATGCCCAGGCCGACGGTGGTGTCGGGGGTGATGTCGTAGTCCAGGGCGCCGTAGAGAATCTGGTCGTTGCGTTTGGCGACATCGTAGAAGTACTGGCGATCCTGCACCGCGACCACGGCCCGCCCGCGCAGGGTGCCCGATTCGTTGAGCGGGCCGCCGCTGTCCACCTGGCCACGATAATTGTCCCACGACCCGGCCGACAGGCTCAGGCTGGTGGAGGGGCTGGCCTGGCCGCGCTTGCGCACGAAATTGACCCCGCCGGCCGAGCTGCCGGAGCCCTTCAGCATGCCGGCGGCGCCCTTGAGCACCTCGACGCGATCGTAGAAGGCCATGTCGCCGGAGAAGCTGTTGGCCTGCACGTACTCGCCGCCTACATCCAGCGGCACGCCGTCGTACTGGTATTGGCCCTGCATCATGAAACCACGGGAATAGAAGTACTTGCCGCCCATGGGTGATTCGTAGGCGACGATGCCCGGGGTTTTCTCCATGGCCTGGTCGACGGTGTTGATGTTCTGGTCGTCCATGTACCTGCGGGTCAGCACGGTGACGGCCTGCGGGGTTTCGCGCAGGGTATGCACGCCCTTGCCGATGGTCACTGCCTGGGCGGCGTAGGCGTTGGTGTCTTCGCTGGTGGGGTCAAGACGCTGGCTGCTGATGGTGGTGGCGCCCAGTTCCATCGAGCCCTGCTCGTTGAGCAAAGGCCGCAGGGCATAGCTGCCGTTGCTTTGCGGTACCGCTTGCAGGCCGCTGCCTTGCAGGAGGATGGCGAAGCCCTGGTCGACGCTGTAGGTGCCGTCGAGTCCGCCGGACTGGCGCCCCTGGAGCAACGCCGCATCGAACGACAGGGCAGTGCCCGATGCCGAGGCGAAGGTGCTGAGGGCCGCCGTCAGGCTGCCCGTCGGGACGTGATACGACTGCATTGCGCCGGCTTCGGCAGTCTGGGCCAGGCCAGGCAGGCTAAGCACGCCGAGTGTGCAAAAGCCCAGGCGAATGGCCACGGCCACCGGTGTCAGCAGGCGTGCGTGCGGGTACTTCATGGTGTTCCTCCCCAAATGAAACCGTGCAAAACGGCATCTACTGAGGATTGGCCGAGCAGGGTGGGCAAACAGTGCAACGGGAATCGAAGTATTTTTTCGCGGCTTATGCGTGCGCCGGCAATACGCTGACCCAGTAGTCGGTGCGCCGCACGATGCGCAGGCCGAAGCCGCTTTCCAGGGCGGCGAGGGCGCGGTCGGTGTCGTCCAGGGGGAAGGCGCCGGAGATCTTCAGGCCAGCGATGGCCGGATCGCAGCGCAGCCAGCCGTGGCGATAGCGCGACAGTTCTTCGAGCAGTTCGCCGAGGGGGCGCTGGATGGCGATCAGGCTGCCGGTGCGCCAGGAGGCCACGCTGGAATCGCTCTGCCAGGGGGCGCCGAGGCGGGCGCGGTCGAAGCGCAATTGCTGCCCGGCTTCGATCCGCAGTACCTGATCACTGGCGGCGGGGCGGACTTCCACGGCTTTTTCCAGGACCGCCACCTCGCAGAACTGCGCCTCGGTCTGCACTGTGAAGCGGGTGCCCAGCGCACGGATCCGGCCTTGCGCGGTGTCCACCAGGAACGGCCGGGCCAGGCCATCGACCGCCGTCTCCACCAACACCCGGCCACTAAGCAGGCGCAGCAGGCGGCGCTCGGCGTCGAAGCGCACATCCACGGCGGACTGACTGTCCAGCAGCACCTGGCTGCCATCGGCCAGGGCCACGCGGCGCTGCTCGCCCACGCCGGTGTGATGGCTGGCCATCAACGCCGAGCGCCACTGGCTGTCCCAGCCGCTCCAGCCCACCGCGCCGACCCCGGCCAGCACCAGCAGTTGGCGCAGCACCCGGCGCCGTGACGCCCGGGAATGATTCAGCGCCGAAGCGGCGACAGTGCCCGGGACGCCTTCGACCATCTGCCGCACCGACTCGACCTGCTGCCAAGCCTGGCGGTGCAGCGGATCAGCGTTGTGCCAGCGCTGCCAGCCAAGGCGGTCGGATTCGCTCTCGATCCCCGACGACAGCCGCGCATACCATTGCGCCGCGCTGTGCAGGGCCTCGCGTTCGGCAGGGTTCAGGGCCGGGCGGACGGTACTCACAGCAACCCCATGCGGATCAGGCAGCAGTGTTCGATGGCCTTGGCCATATGGTTGTTCACCGTGCGCAGGGAGATGCCCTGGCGCTCGGCGATCTTCGGATAACTCAAGCCTTCGAACTGCGACAGGATGAAGGTCTGGCGCACCTTGTCGCCGAGGCTGTCGAGCATGCGGTCGATCTCCATCAGAGTCTCGAGGACGATGGCCTGGGTTTCCTGGGAGGGCCAGGCGTCTTCGGGCAGGACGGCGAGGGCTTCGAGGTAGCTGTGTTCCAGCGCGCGACGCCGGAACAGATCGATCACCAGGCCCTTGGCCACGGTACTCAGGTATTGCCGGGGCTGCCGAATTTCCGTGGCCTGGCGGGCCTTGATCACCCGGACGAAGGTGTCCTGGACCAGGTCGGCGGCATCACTGTGGTTGTCCAGGCGCTTGCGCAACCAGCCGCGTAGCCAGCCGCTGTGGCTGCTGTAGAGATCGTGGACGGCGGAGCGCAGGGCGAAATCGTCGGCGGACATGGGAAGGAGTCGCTAATGAGAATTTGTTGCAATTTCACCTTTTTGTAACGGGTTTGGCAATGCCCGGATAACAGAACCCTCCGCATGGGCGGGGGTATCTACACAACCAGGGCGCTCCTGCAGATCCTGCGTTAGAAAAAGGGGACAGATTCATTGTCCAAAAACTTTCCGCACCCAACGGACATTCCCCGCACCCAGCGGACAGCCCCGATCCCCCAACCCCGTGAAGATGTCTCCAACGTCAACGACTGGAGATATCGCAATGAAGGGGCATTACGTCTACGTCCGCTCGGACTCCGGCGAGCAGTTCCAGGCCTACCTGGCCACGTCCATCGATGGCCGTGGCCCGGGTGTGGTCCTCTGCCAGGAGATCTTCGGGGTCAACGCGGCCATGCGCGAGGTGGCCGACCAACTGGCCGAGGAGGGCTACACCGTGCTGGTGCCGGACCTCTACTGGCGCCAGCAGGCCGGGGTCGACCTGGGTTACAACGAAGCCGATTTCCAGCGCGCCTTCGCCCTGTACGAAGCCTTCGACGAAGGCCACGGCATCCGCGATATCGCTGCGACCCTGGGCCATCTTCGTGGCCTGGACGCCTGCAGCGATGCCGGCCTTGGCGTGGTCGGCTACTGCCTGGGCGGCAAGCTCGCCTACCTCGCGGCCTGCCGCCTGCCGGAAGTGGCCTGCGCCGTCGGCTACTACGGCGTCGGCATCGAACAGGCACTGCATGAACTGGAAGGCCTCAGCGGCCGCCTGGTCCTGCACTTCGCCGAGATGGACCGCTTCTGCCAGGCCGACGCCCGCGAGTCGATCATCAACGCACTCAAGCAGAAACCCGGCACCGAAGCCTACGTCTACCCCAATGTCGACCACGCCTTCGCCCGGCCCGCCGGGGATCACTTCCACAAGCCCTCGGCGCTGCTCGCCCATGAACGCAGCATCGCCGCGCTGCGCCGCACCCTCGGCCCGGACTACAACCTGTCGGACCTGTGGGAAGAACATATCCGCCATGAGTTCGATACCCGCGACGTGCCGGCGACCATGGCGACCATGGTGCCCCAGCCCTACGTCAACCATATACCGACCATGACCGGCGGCGTCGGCTACCGCGAGCTGGCGCGCTTCTATCGCTACCACTTCGTGCATGGCAACCCGAAGGACATGAGCCTGACGCCGATCTCGCGCACCGTCGGCGCCTCGCAGATCGTCGACGAGTTCATCATGAGCTTCACCCACGACCGCGAGATCGACTGGCTGCTGCCGGGCGTGGCGCCGACCGGGCGCTTCGTCGAGATCCCCATGCTCGGGGTGGTCAAGTTCCGCGGGCCGAAGCTCTACCACGAGCATATCTACTGGGACCAGGCCAGCGTGCTGGTGCAGATCGGCCTGCTCGACCCTGCCGGCCTGCCGGTGGCCGGGGCGGTCACGGCGCACAAGCTGCTCGACGAAAGCCTGCCCTCCAACACGCTGATGCCCGGCTGGGCCGCCAGCGCCGACCTGCCGATCGAGGGCTGAGCCATGTCCATGAACCTGCAAGGCAAGGTGGCGCTGATCAGTGGTGGCGCGACCCTGATCGGCGCGGCGGTAGCCGCCGCGTTGGTCGCCGCAGGCGCCCGGGTGGCGCTGCTGGATATCGATCCCGGGGGCAGTGAAGTGGCGGCGGGCTTTGCCGAGGCCGGTCTCTTCATTGCCGTGGACCTGACCGACGATGCCGCGGTCAGCGACGCACTGGGCCAGGTCCGCCAGCGTTGGGGCCGTATCGACATGGTGATCAACCTGGCGTGCAGCTACCTCGACCAGGGCATCGCCTCCGACCGCAATGAATGGCTGCGCGCCCTCGATATCAACCTGGTGTCGGCGGTGCAACTGGTGCGTGCGGTGCACCAGGACCTCAAGGCCAGCGGCGGCGTGGTGGTCAATTTCACCTCGATTTCCGCCGGCTGCGCCCAGACCGGGCGCTGGCTCTACCCGGTGTCCAAGGCCGCCATGGCCCAGCTCACCCGCTGCATGGCCATGGACCTGGCCGCCGACGGCATTCGCGTCAACTCGGTGTCGCCGGGCTGGACCTGGTCGCGGGTGATCGCCGAAGTCAGCGGCGGCGACCGTGCCAAGGCCGACCGGGTAGCCGCCGACTACCACCTGCTCGGACGCCTCGGCGACCCGGCCGAAGTGGCCCAGGTGGTGGCCTTCCTCTGCTCGCCAGCGGCCAGCTTCGTGACCGGCGCGGACTACGCGGTGGACGGCGGCTACTCGGTGATGGGCCCGGAACGCAACCTGCCGGCCATTCCCCGGCTGGCGCAATAGATCGCTTTTTCCCCCAAGACATTCGAACAACAGGAGACACTCCAATGCGTCGCATCGCCATCGTCGGGGCCGGCCAGGCCGGACTCCAGCTGGGCCTGGGCCTGCTCGCCCACGGTTACCAGGTCAGCATCAGCACCAACCGCAGCGCCGAGCAGATCCGTGCCGGCAAGGTCATGTCCAGCCAGTGCATGTTCAACACCGCCCTGCAGACCGAACGGGACCTGGGCCTGAACTTCTGGGAAGAAAAGTGCCCGGCGGTCGAGGGCATCGGCCTCAGCGTGCCGCACCCGGAGCAGCCCGGGCACAAGGTGATCGACTGGAGTGCGCGCCTGGAGCGCTACGCCCAGGCCGTGGACCAGCGCCTGAAGATGCCGGCGTGGATGGATGAGTTCGTCCGCCGTGGCGGCGAGCTGAAGATCGAGGATGTCGGCACCGCCGAACTGGAACGCCTGGCCGCCAGCCACGACCTGGTGCTGCTGGCCGCAGGCAAGGGCGAGATCGTCAACCAATTCCCCCGGGATGCCGAACGCAGCCACTTCGACAAGCCGCAGCGGGCCCTGGCCCTGACCTATGTGAAGGGCATGACGCCGATGTCGCCGTACTCGCGGGTGGCCTTCAACCTGATTCCGGGGGTGGGCGAGTACTTCGTGTTCCCCGCCCTGACCCTGAGCGGGCCGTGCGAAATCATGGTCTTCGAAGGCGTGCCCGGCGGCCCGATGGACTGCTGGCAGGATGTGCAAACGCCTGAGCAGCACCTGCAACGCAGCCTGGAAATCATCCGCCGTTACGTGCCGTGGGAAGCCGAGCGCTGCCGCAATGTCGAGCTGACCGATGCCGGCGGCGTGCTCGCCGGGCGTTTCACCCCGATGGTGCGCAAGCCGGTACTGGAACTGCCGTCCGGGCTGCCGGTGTTCGGTATGGCCGACGCCCTGGTGGTCAACGACCCGATCACCGGACAGGGCTCCAACAACGCCGCCAAGTGCAGCAAGGTCTACCTCGACGCGATCCTCGCCCGCGGCGACCAACCGTTCACCGCCGGCTGGATGGAACAGACCTTCGAGCGCTACTGGGACTACGCCCAGCACGTGGTGGGCTGGACCAACAGCATGCTGCTGCCGCCACCCGAGCACCTGCTGCACCTGCTCGGTGCCGCCGGCCAGTCGCAGACCCTGGCCTCGGTGATCGCCAACAACTTCGACGACCCGCGCCGCTTCGCCCCCTGGTGGTTCGATGCCCAGGCTTGCCAGGCCTTCGTCGACAAGCTGTCCCGCGCCGCTGCCTGAGGAATGACCACGATGAACGCACTGCACCTGCTGCCTCCCGACCTGATCGCCGCCGACGGCAGCGAGCCCCGCGCCCTGCGCAACCTGCTCGGCCAGTTCGCCACCGGGGTCACGGTGATCACCACCCGTGGCGCCGACGGGCGCAAGGTCGGGATGACCGCCAACTCGTTTTCCTCGGTGTCCCTGGACCCGCCGCTGGTGCTCTGGAGCCTGGCGCGCACGGCGCCGAGCGTGAACGACTTCCTCAATGCCAGCCACTTCGCGATCAATGTGCTGGGCAGTGACCAGCACGGCCTGTCCGGGCACTTCGCGCGGCCGGCGGCGGACAAGTTCGCCGGCATCGGGCATGTCGAAGCCACGGCGGGTGTGCCGGTACTGGACGGTGCCATCGCCACCCTGGTGTGCCGCAACCTGACCCAGTACGAGGGCGGCGACCATCTGATTTTCCTCGGTGAAATCGAGCACTACCGACACAGCGGCGGAGAACCGCTGGTCTTCCACGCCGGGCAATACCGGGTCGCCATCGCGCACCCCGAACTCGCCCGCTGATCTCCTGCCACCTACAACAACAGTATCCAGGAGCCTTGCATGAAAAATCCGTGTTATCTGGCCTGCGCGCTTGCGCTCGCCACCGGCAGCGCCCAGGCCTATGACCTGCCGGTGGTCAACCTCGGGCTCACCAGCTTTCTCGACGGCGGCTTGCCGGCGGGGCCGGGCTGGTACCTGCAGCAGTACTTCCAGAACTACAGCGCCAACCGCCTGGTGGACGCCAATGGCGACAAGCTGGGCTTGCCGAAGACCCGCCTGGATTACCAGGTGGCGGTGACCCAGGTCAGCTACCTCTCGGACCTGCGCCTGGGCAACGCGAGCCTTGGCCTGAACACCGTGTTGCCTATCGTCACCAAAATGAAAGTCGATGATGGTCTCGACAATGCGGCGCTCAAGGACCAGGGCGGAGTAGGCGACTGGCTGATCGGCCCGTTCATCCAGTTCGACCCGATCATGGGCAAGGACGGTCCGCGCTTCGTCCACCGCATCGAGTTGCAGGTCAACCTGCCGATCGGTGAATACAGCGACAAGAAGGACATCAACCCGGGCAACAACGCCGTGTCGTTCAACCCGTACTGGGCGGCGACCTACTGGTTCACCCCGGACTGGACCGCCTCGGTGCGGGCTCACTACCTGTACAACTTCAAGAACCATGATCCGGGCTATGGCTTTGGCGATGCCGGCGATATCCAGGCCGGCCAGGCCCTGCACGCCAACTTCGCCACCGAGTATGCGCTCACCCCGCAACTGCGCCTGGGGGTGAATGGCTACTGGCTCAAGCAGATCAGCGATACCCGGGTGGATGGTCATGAAGTCTCCGGGCGCCGGGAGAAAGTCTGGGCCATCGGGCCGGGGGCGATGTACAGCTTCTCCAAGGACGATCACCTGGTGTTCAACGCCTATTTCGAACAGGACGTGGAAAACCGTCCGGACGGGTCGCGGTTGCAGGTGCGTTATATCCATCACTTCTGATCGGGAGGCGTGGGTCAGTCTTCATCAGCGTTTGGCCTGCCCTTGGGGGCAGGCCTTTTTTTTGAGTGTTTTGAGGGTGTGCCATGGATATCGATGCACTGATCTGCCGGACCGATCTGCAAGGGCGGCTGGTGTTTATCACCGAGGCGTTCTGCCAGGCCCATGGGCTCACGTCGGCGGCGTTACAGCACAGGCCGCTCGACGACCTGCTGCACCCACTGGTACCGCGCCGCCTGGTCGAGCACCTGCAGCAGACCCTGGCCAGCGGCCGGCCATGGCTGGGCCCGCTGTGCCATCGGCGTGGCGACGGTGGCGAGTTGTGGCTGGAGCTGTATATCAAGCCGGTGCATGGGGCCTCCGGTATCAGCGGTTATGGCGCGGTATTCGTGGCGCTGGATGCGGCGCGTATCGAGCCCACACGCCGGGGTTACCAGCGCATCGCACGGCATGGTCACCCGGGCGGGGCGCTCTGGTGGCGGGTGTTGCGAACCGGCGTTTGCGGATTGTTCTGGCGGCGGCGGATCGCGGGTTTGTTGAAGGACCATCCCAAGGTGTGCAGCGACCCCTGGCTTGCCGGCTTTTTGCCTGGTGACACCCGCCTGGCCCAGGTTGCCTGGGGCTTGCGCAGCGAAGAGCGACGCTTGCAGGCGGCCCTGGTGCGCATCGCCAGTGCCGGGGCCGGTCTGGGCGGACAGGCGCGGGACATGGCCGGAATGATCCGCGACGAGGCCCGGCAACTGGATTACCAGCGCGATGCCAACCAGCAGGTGGCGACTGCGTTGCATGAACTGGCGGCGACCATCCAGGAGGTTACGCGCAATGTCCAGGTTGCCAGCCAGTCCACCGGCGAGGCGAGCACGCTGGCCGGCGAGGGCCAGCAACAGGCGCGCAAGGCCGGGGAAGCGCTGGTCACGCTGGAGCAGGCCATCGGTTCCAGTGCCCGCGCGGCCCGGGAAGTGGCGCAGGAGGTGGAAGCCATTGGCGGCTTCACCAGCCTGATCGATGCGATTGCCAGCCAGACCAACCTGCTGGCGCTGAATGCCGCCATCGAAGCGGCCCGTGCCGGTGAGGCGGGGCGCGGGTTCAGTGTGGTGGCCGACGAGGTCAGGCAACTGGCGGCGCGGACCCAGGAGGCCACGGCGCGGATCCGCCCGTTGCTGGAGCGGCTGGAGCAGGCCAACGGGCGCAATCGCGAAGTTGCCCGGCACTGCGAGGAACTGGCCCGGGCCGGTGCCGGGCGGGTGCAGGAGGTGGCCAGCGCCTTGAGTGCGGTGGCCGGGCAGTTGCAGGGTGTCGATAGCCTGGGCCAGCAGATCGCCGTGGCCATGCATGAGCAGGAGCAGGTAGTGCAGTTGCTGGATGAGCAGTTGCAGGGGAATGTCGAGGCGATCGGAAGGAGTGTGGAGCAGGCGAGGGTGGCGGAGGGGTTGGGTGGGGAGTTGAAGCTGCAGTCGGAGAATCTCTTGAGTCTGGCCCGGTATTTCGATCGCTGAAGGTGTGGTGTTGCTGATGGCCTCATCGCTGGCAAGCCAGCTCCCACAGGGATCGCGTGCACCGCTGAACCTGTGGGAGCTGGCTTGCCAGCGATGGGGCCATCAAGTGCCCTGCAAAATCCTAGGCACCTTGCCCCTGCATCACCCGAGGCCGCTGGCTGCGTTCCTGGTCATCGGCACTCGCCGCCCCCTGCAGGGCGAAGTCGAAGCTCATGTGCGCCTCACGCCCGTCCTCGCTGAAGGTCACGTCCCCCACCAGCCCGTCCCGCGTGGCATAGGCAAAGTCATCCCACAGGTACCGGTCACCCGACAGGTTGATCTGGGTGGTCAGGTGCCGGTACCCCGGCGCCGAGATGAAGAAGTGCACATGGGCCGGCCGCTGCCCGTGACGGCCCAGCTGGTCCAGGCATTCCTGGGTCGGCCCCTGGGGGTTGCAGCCATAACCGCTGGGCACGATGCTGCGCGCGCGGTAGCGCCCTTCGGCGTCGGTGAGGATGCGCCGGCGCAGGTTGTAGGCCGACTGGCTCTGGTCGAAGTACGAGTAGTTGCCTTTTGTGTTGGCATGCCACAGGTCCACGGTGGCCCCGGCGATCGGCGCGCCGCCCAGGTCCAGTACCCGGCCCTCGAGGAGCATCACCGTGGCCGTGCCGTCCTCGCTGCCGTCGTCCATGCGCACCTCACCCTCGGCAATCGGTGCGCCGGCCACATACAGCGGCCCTTCGATGGTCCGCGGCGTGCCGCCGACCTTGCCGACCCTGGCATCGCGGGCATCGGCCAGCAGGTCGAGGAAGTGCTCCAGGCCCAGCCCGGCCACCAGCAGCCCGGCCTCGTTCTGCCCGCCGAGGCGGTTGAGGTAGTCCACGGCAGTCCAGAATTCGTCGTCGCTGATCTCCAGGTCTTCGATCAGCCGGGCGGCGTCCTGCAGGACCCGCAGGACGATGCGCTTCATTCGCGGGTTGCCGTCGTCGTTGCGGTAACCGGCAGCTTCCTCGAAGAAGGTCTGCAGGTCGGCGGTGTGGGAAATGGCTACGGTCATGATGTGTACCTCTCTTGTTGTGATTGTTCGGGTCAGCTTCGGGTCGTTGCGCTTTGCAGGAATTTCTCGGCGTAGATCTGCACCTCGCCCCGGGCCTGGTCGGCGACCCAGCCTTTCACTGCCTCGACCATCGGCGGCGGGCCGCACAGGTACAGGTCGAAGGGCTGGGCGTTCAGCCGCGCGGCGTCGAAGTGCTCGTGGATATAGCCGCGGCGGCCGCTCCAGCCGGCACCCGGCTGGCTCACCACCGGGGTGAACTCGAAGCCGGGGATGCGCTGGCGCAGGCCCTCCAGGCGTGCGGTCTCGCACAGGTCGGCTTCCTGGTTGACCCCGTAGAACAGCTGGATCGGGTAGCCGCAGTCGCCACGCTCGGCGATCTCGTCGAGCATGCCAAGGAAGGCCGACAGGCCGGTGCCACCCGCGACCATCACCAGCGGCCGCTCGACCTGGCGCAGGTAGAAGCTGCCCAGCGGCGCCTCCAGCTGCATGTCCATGCCGGGGGCGCAGTGTTCGCGCAGGAAGTTGCTCATCACCCCGTCCGGCAGCAGGCGGATCAGGAACTGCAACTGGTTGCCGGGGCTCGGCCGGTTGGCGAAGGAGTAGGCGCGCCACTGGTCGGTGCCCGGCACCTGCAGGCGGGCGTACTGGCCGGGAAGGAACTGCAGGGTGTCGGTCTGGGCGCCGGCATCCAGGTGGAGGATCGCGGTGCTGGCCGAGACCTGCTCGACCCGCAGCACCTTGCTCTGCAGGCGCAGCGGTTCGCCGGCATGGCAGTGGCTGGAGTCGTGGTCGAAGTAGAAGGTGGCATCGGACTGCACGCGGGTCTGGCAGGCGAGCATCTTGCGCTGGGCCAGGTCGCGGGCACTCAGGGCTTCGTCGTCGACGTATTCCTGCTCGTAGCGCCCGGACTCGCAGCGGCCCTGGCAGGTGCCGCACACCCCTTCGCGGCAGTCCAGCGGCAGGCTGATGCCCTGGCGCAAGGCGGCGTCCAGCAACAGCTCGTTGGGCTTGACCGCGATAAAGAAGGTCTTGCCGTCGGCAAAGCTGAGGGCAACGTTATGGGACATGGCGGCAGCCCTCAGAGGTGATAGAAATCGAGCACGGAGTCGATGGTGTCGTTGAGCAGCAGCACCTGCTTGCGACGGATGCGGAAGCTTTCGCCGTCCTGGCGCAGTTGGTAGGTGCAGTGGCCGAAGAAGCTGCCCTGACGCCCCTGGCGGGCGTACAGGGTGTGCCAGGCGACCCGCGCCTCGAACTGCCCGTCCTGCAGCTCGCGGACCCGCAGGTTGCTGATCTGGTGCAGGGTGCGCGGGTGCGGGGTGGACGCCGCCGACTTGCCGGTGCGCAGGCGGAACACCCGGTCTTCCAGGCCGGAGCGGTCCTCGTAGTAGATGTACGACAGGCCCTGGTCGGGGTCTTCGACATAGCGGTGCTCGCTTTCCCACTGCGGCAGGTGGAACAGGCTGTCCGGGTCGAACAGCTCCAGGTAGGCGTCCCAGTCCTGGGCGTCGCACAGCTCGGCCTTGCGCAAGAGGAACTGCTCGATGGCGTAGTGCAGGGAAAGGTTCATGCTTGGACTTCCTTCGGTTGCAGGGCGCGACGGGCCAGGCCTTCGAGCAGCAGGCGCTGCCAGGTGCCGTGCTGGTTGACGTAGAGGCCTTCGTGGGTGAATTCGCGGCCGGTCAGCACCGGCTGGATGCCCAGGGCTTCGCTGTTGGGAGTGGCGCCGTCGGTCCAGCGGTGATGGCCCCGGGAGATATCGCTCCAGCGTTCCAGGCGGGCCTGGAAACCGCGTTGCTGTTCGCGGAATTCCACCAGGTCGTCCGGCGTGCCCATGCCCGAAACGTTGAAGAAGTCTTCGAACTGGCGGATGCGGTTGCGCCGGTCGGCGGCGGACTCGCCCTTGACCCCGATGCACTGGCTGGTGACTTCGGTCTTGTTCCAGGCCACCGGACGGACGATGCGCAGTTGCGAGCTGATCTGGTCCATGAAGAACAGGCTCGGATAGATGTTCAGGTTGCGCAGGCGGTGCATCATCCACTCGGCGCGGACCTGCCCGTATTCGCTGACCAGGCGCGGCATGACGCTGGCGTAGCCCGGGCGCACGGCCGGGTTGGGCATATCGCTGAACAGCACGCTGTGGCCGTTGTGGAAGCTGAACCAGCCGTCATCGGTTTCCGCATCGCCCGCGCCCAGCTTGCTGTAGTCCAGGGTGCTGTCGCCCTGGCCCTTTTCGGCATTGACCTGCTGGCGGTGCTGCACCGTCGACACGTAGTTGTAGTGCACGGTACTGACGTGATAACCGTCCAGGCCGTTCTCGTTCTGCAGCTTCCAGTTGCCGTCGTAGGTGTAGGTGGACTTGCCCGGCAGCACCTCGAGTTCGCCGGTCGGGGACTGGGCCACCATCATGTCGAAGAAGATCCGCGCATCGCCGAGGAAGTCTTCCAGCGAGTCGCTGGCCTGGCTGTCGAGGCTGATGAAGACGAAGCCCTTGTAGCTCTGGATGCGCGCCTTGCGCAGGCCGCGGGTGGCCTTGTCGAAGCCTTCCGGGTATTCCCCTGGGGCCTTGACCTTCACCAGCCGGCCGTCGCTCTTGTAGCACCAGGCATGGAAGGGGCAGGTGAAGGTCGACTGGTTGCCCGAGCCCTGGCGGGTCAGGGTCGCGCCGCGGTGCTGGCAGGCGTTGATCAGGGCATGCAGTTCGCCGTTGCCGTCGCGGGTGATGATCATCGGCTGGCGCCCGGCGCGCAGGGTCAGGAAGTCGTTGGGCTGGCTGATTTCGCTTTCATGGCAGGCGTAGATCCACTGCTTCTCGAAAATCAGCTCCATCTCCAGGTCGAACAGTTCCGGCTCGGTGAAGATATCGCGGGCGACGCGGTAGACCCCCTCGACGGGGCGGAAGTCCAGGCAGCCCTGGACGTAGTCTTGCCATTGGCTCAGGTTGCGGGCGCTCATCGGGCGTGTCCTCGTTGTTGTGTTCTGTGCCGGATTGAAGCGCTGGTGGCGGGGTCGCTCTAGCCGCTTAGTGGGCGTTGACCAGCCATTTCTTCCGTCCTTGCAGCGGGTGGATGGCGGGCGGGCAAATAGCTGCAGAAAATGGATAGTGGGAAGGGCCGCAGAGCCCGGACAATCAAGTCAGTCCACCGAGGAGACGCCCATGCACCGTGCCATCGCCACCCTGCACACCCACAGCGCCGAACTGACCCAGGCGCAGCAGTGGATGAGCGCCATCTGCGGCCCGCACCTGCTGCGCTCGCGGCATCCCGAACAGCTCTGCTTCAGCCACCTGGGCACGCGCCTGCCGGCGCTGGGCACGGTGCTCGGGCGGATCGCCTATGGCACGGCGGTGAATATCGATATCCGTTCCCTGGACGCCTACAGCATCAGCCTGCCCCTGCGCGGGCGGCAGCGCTTGCGCAGCGGACGGGCGCAGGTGCGTTCGGATGCGGCGTGCGGGTTGGTGGTGTCACCGCTGGAGGCGCATTCGCTGGAGCTGGGCGGAGACTGTGAAAAGCTCCAGGTGGTGGTGCATCGGCGGGCGCTGGAGGAGGTGGCCGAGGAGATGCTGCAGCGGCCCTTGCGCGAGCCGATCCGCTTTCGGGCGGAAATGGATATCGGCCGTGAGGAAGTGGCAGCCTGGTGGTTGAGTGTGCGCCAGTTGCTGGATAACTGGGGGCCGCTCAGCGCGCTGTATGCCCAGCCGCGGCTGGCACGGGATATGGAATGTTTGCTGATCCGGGCGTTGCTGCTGGCGCAGCCGAACAACTATTCGGATGAGCTGGAGCAGGGCGGGCAGGAGCGGATCCCGCATTACCTGGTCCGCGCCCGGCAGTTTCTCCAGGACCATGCCCGGGAGGCGCTGCGGCTGAACGATCTGGAGCAGGTGGCCGGGGTTTCGCGGGAGAAGCTATACGAGGCCTTCCGTCGCCATCACGGATTGACGCCGATGGCCTATCTCAAGCATTACCGCCTGAAGGCGGTGCGCAGCGCCTTGTTGAGTGGCGGGGCGGTGGTGAGTGTGTCGAGCGTGGCACTGGAGTGGGGCTTCGGGCACCTGGGGCGATTTGCCAGTGATTACCGCAAGGCGTTCGGCGAGTCGCCCTCAGGCACGCTCGCGCGCCTGCGTTGAACACCGCCAGGCAAGGTCGACGAACACCCTATGGGCTTGCCAGCGATCAATGGCCCAGCAAAGCTTTTTCCTGCTCAACCCCAACATTTTTAATAATTTGCCTAACCCTGCGCCTGCCCCATCATCCGTCCTACTCGAACAACAAAAACGACGCGCACTCCACGCGCTCGATACCGGCCGGTGCCAGGGGCGCTGAATAACAAGACCCGCACCCGCCTTACTGCCCTTTCAAGACTGTCTGTGCCAACCATGTCGGGGTCGACGACCCGCGCCAGCTGTTCGCGGCTACCCGGCATTTACCTTGAGACGTAGGGAGCAAGTGTCGATGTCTATGAAAATGCGTGCGTGCGCGTTGGCTGTACTGTTCACGTTGGCGGCGGGCCATGCCCTGGCGGCGACTGACCCGCTTACGGTGATCTCCTTCGGCGGCGCGACCAAGGCTGCCCAGAGCCAGGCCTATTTCAAGCCGTTCGAGCAGAGCGGGGCGGGCAAGGTGGTGGCCGGCGACTATAACGGCGAACTGTCCAAGGTTAAGGCGATGGTCAGCGTCGGGCAGGTTTCCTGGGATGTCGTCGAGGTGGAAAGCCCGGAACTGCTGCGCGGCTGCGAGGAAGGCCTGTTCGAGAAGATCGACCCGGCCCTGCTCGGCAACGGCGAGCAGTACATCGCCAATACCGTCAGTGAATGCGGGGTGGCCAGCTATGTCTGGTCCATGGTCATGGCCTACAACCCCGCGAAGCTGGCGACGCCGCCGGCGTCCTGGGCGGATTTCTGGGACACCGTCAAGTACCCCGGCAAGCGCGGCCTGCGCAAAGGCGCCAAGTACACCCTCGAAGCGGCCTTGCTGGCCGACGGCGTCAGCCGCGCCGACCTCTATAAAGTGCTCGCTACCCCGGCGGGCGTGACCCGCGCCTTCGCCAAGCTCGACCAGATCAAGTCCTCGATCCAGTGGTGGGAGGCCGGCGCCCAGCCGCCGCAATGGCTGGCGGCCAATGACGTGGTGATGTCCGCCGCCTACAACGGGCGGATCGCCGTGGCGCAGAAGGAGGGCACCCCTCTGGGCATCGTCTGGAATGGCGGCCTCTACGACCCCGACCACTGGGCCATCGTCAAGGGCTCGCCGAACAAGGCATTGGCCGAGAAATTCATCGTCTTCGCCAGTCAGGCGCAGAACCAGAAAGTGTTCTCGTCGAACATTCCCTATGGTCCGGTCAACAAGCAGACCCTGAGCGCCTTGCCGGCGGATATCCAGGCGCAGTTGCCGACGGCGCCGGCCAACCTGGAACAGGGGCTGCTGGTGGATTCGGGCTTCTGGGTGGATCACGGCGAGGAGCTGGAGGAGCGCTTCAACGCCTGGGCGGCGCGCTAGCCTCGACCTGGCCGGCCGGTGCGGGTTTACCCGGACCGCCGGCAAGTCCGGCTTCCCGAGACATTTCCATCGTGGTTCGGCTATCGTCACCCCTCTCGATCCCTCGCCTGGACCCTCCCGATGCACATAGTCATTCCCGACGATTACCAGCATGTGATTCGCACGCTCGACTGCTTCGCGCGACTGGCCGGCCACGAGGTCACCGTGCTTCACCACGTCCAGCCCGCATCCCTCGACGAACTCGCCGCGCGCTTCATCGATGCCGACGCCCTGGTGCTGACCCGCGAACGCACCCGCATCGACGCCGCCTTGCTCGAGCGCTTGCCAAAACTCAGGCTGATCAGCCAGACCGGCAAGGTCTCCGGGCATATCGATCTGGACGCCTGCACGGCCCGGGGCATCGTCGTTACCGAGGGGCGTGGCTCGCCGGTGGCACCGGCAGAACTGGCCTGGTCGCTGATCCTGAATGCTCGCCGGCAACTGGTTCCGGCGATCGACGCGTTCAGGCAGGGGCGCTGGCAGGTCAACCTGGGCCAGGCCGTGGCGGGCCAGACCCTGGGTATCTGGGGCTACGGCAAGATCGGCCAGCGTCTGGCGCGTTATGCCCGGGCGTTCGACATGCCGGTGCTGGTGTGGGGCAGCGAAACCAGCCGGGCGGCGGCTGAAGCCGAGGGTCATCGGGCTGCGCTGTCGCGGGAGGCGTTCTTTGCCGAGGCGGATATCGTCACGCTCAACCTGCGCCTGTCCGACAGCACCTGTCATGGGGTGACCTTCGAAGACCTCAGCCGGATGAAAACCGACGCCTTGCTGGTGAATGTCAGCCGCGCCGAACTGATCGCGCCGGGAGCCTTGCTACGGGCGCTGGATGCCGGGCGGCCGGGGTTTGCGGCGGTGGATGTGTATGAGCAGGAGCCATTGCTCGATCCGCAGCATCCGTTGCTCACGCATCCACGGGTGCTGGCGACACCGCACCTTGGCTACGTCGAGAAGAACGGGTACGAGTTGTATTTCGGTGATGCGTTCGACAATGTCGTGGCATTTTTCGAAGGCGTGCCGAAGAACGTCGCCAATTGAAACTCGGCTATTGAACGATGATCGCCTGTTTCAAATCGATCGACGGTACCGGTACCTGGCTGCGGCTGACTTCCAGCCATGCACGCATCTTCGGTGAATCGAAGATCTGGCCTTCGTTCATCATCAGCAGCACCAGCGACTGGGACATCCGGTAACACCCGCATTGTGGGCAGCGGCGCTCTTCCCACCCCGGGGAACACTCGACGGATTCGGCACGACCCGCGCAGATCAGACAACTCATAGGAACCCCCTGTGTTTTTGTTGGGTGGGGAAAACGAGTAATTAACGGCTTGAGTATATGTTTCAAGTTCTTGCATGAGAATTTCATGCCAGATTCATAATGCTCAGGCCGGCAACTTTCAATAACGTTCATTTTTGTTTGCGATGCAGTTGTGACTGGTTGCAACTGCGCAGTGCCGTATGATGACGGGCCATCCGTTTCGACAAGGAATTCGTCATGCATCCCACCAAGGCCTGTGCCGTGGTCCTGTCCGCCGACCCGACCCCGCGCATTCTCCTGTTTCGCCACCCGGTGGCCGGGGTGCAGTTGGTCAAGGGCGGTATCGAGCCGGGTGAAACCCCGGGTGCGGCGGCCTTGCGCGAGCTGGCCGAGGAGTCGGGCATTACGGCCGCGACCCTCGAGGCCGACCTGGGGCTGTGGGCATCCGGTCACCGCGAGCAGGTCTGGTCCTTCCACCTGTGTCGTGTCTCCGGCCCTCTCGCCGAACAATGGTCGCACCAGACCCTGGACGACCATGGGCATTGTTTCGATTTCTTCTGGGCGCCTCTCGATCAGTTGCCGCTCGCGGACTGTGATCCGCTCTTCCAGCGCGCCCTGGAATTCGTTGGCAAGGCCCTGAAAGCCCGGCCTGCCATTCGTCTGGAGCGCGCCATCCCGATCCTGCGCATGTTCGATGAAACCAAGGCCCGGGAGTTCTATCTGGACTTCCTCGGTTTCGAGGTCGAATTCGAACACCGTTTCGAAGCGGACCTGCCGCTGTACCTGGGTATCCGTCGCAACGGCCTGCAACTGCACCTGTCCGAACACCATGGCGATGCCAGCCCGGGCACGACGCTGTTCGTACCGGTGCAGGGCATCGAGTCGTTACGGGATGAGTTGCGTAACAAACGCTATGGCTATGCCCGTCCGGATATCGTCGAACAGGGCTGGGGCAAGGTGCTGGAAGTGCATGATCCGTTCGGCAATCGAATCAGATTCTGCGAGGGGTGAACCATGGGTCTGCTGGCGGCCGGGTTGTTGGCTCAGCAAGCCCCTCTACGTCGCCGCTTGATCCGGTACATATCCCCGTCGGCATGGCTCAGCAGGGTATCGGCATCCTCGCCATTGGCCGGATAGCAGGCCACGCCGATACTGCAGGTCGGCATGGCCAGCCCGTCGAAGTCCGCGTCCAGCGGCTCGGCCATGACCGCGAGGATCTGTGCGACTTTCTCCGAGACGGCATTATCCGACGGGATGTCGGTCAGCAGCACGATGAACTCGTCGCCACCCATCCGCGCCACCGTATCGGTTTCGCGCACGCAGCCTTGCAGGCGCTGGGCGATCACGCAGAGCACGCGGTCGCCCATGGTGTGGCCGTGGTCGTCGTTGATGCCCTTGAAGTCGTTGATATCGAGGAACAGCAGGGCGAAGGTGGTCTTGTGCCGGTGGGCGATATGCAGGGCGGCCTCCAGGCGGTCGCTGAACAGGGAGCGGTTGGTCAGCTTGGTCAGCGGGTCGTGATGGGCGAGAAAGCGCAACTCCTCCTCGGCCTTGGCCAGGGCCGTGACATTGCGCGCCACGCCGATGCGCGCGCCGACTTCCTCGGACCAGAAGGCCGCCCAAAGGATGTACACCACGCCACCATCCTTGCGCAGGTAGCGGTTACGGAAGTCGAAATGCGGCTGACCGTTCATCACCCGGACGATGGAGGCGCGGGTCGAGGGCAGGTCTTCGGGGTGCATGTAGCGGGTGATCGGCGTGCCGACCAGCTCGTCGGCACGGTAGCCCAGCAGGGCGTGGCAGGCATCGCTGACGAAAACGATCTGATCGTCCCGGTCGACCACGAACACCGTATCCAGCATCAGGTGGATAAGCTTGGGGTACAGCGCTTGCAGGTCAACGGGCATAAGTCAGGTAGTCCGGTTCGTGACGCTAGGGCATGGCCTGGCCGAATAAGGCCCGGGCGAGCGATCTGGCAGACTTCCTGTCGCTTGGCGCCGTTCTGGAACGGTGGTGTGGCGCCAAATACAGCGTACATAAGCAGAAAAACGATGGCAGAAAAAGGGGATAAAAAGTGCGGGCTTGGGGATCAGGGAAAATATAGCTGGCGGTTTGATATCTTGGCGGACGGCGTTGATCGACATTCTACGAAATCAGCGCGCCAATCCATTTGATCTGCTGTGCCAGTTCCTGGGTCTTCTCTTCCGGCACCGCCCGCTTCGCCCCGCTCAATCCCGCCAGGGTCTTTTCCTTCAGGCGCAACAACCGCCGCCATTTCGCCAGGAACGCTTCGCTCCGCTCACGCATCAGCAAGGGCCCGAAATACAGCTCCTCGGCGCTATACAGCACCGGCCCGTCGGGCTCGGCGACGATGATTTCGTAATCGAAGCGGTTTTCCCGCAGCACCTCCTCCGCGACGATCCGGTACCCGTGCGCCATCAGCCACAGGCGCAACGGCTGCCCGCCGCCATTGGGCTGCAGCACCAGGCGCTCATGGCCCTGGAGCCGTGCCTGGTCCGCTTCGAGGATGTCGCGAATGGTCTCGCCGCCCATTCCGCACAGGGTGATCACGTCGATCCGGTCCTGGGTTTCGATCGCCTGCAGGCCACTGGCCAGGCGCACGCTGATCGACGCCTCCAGCCCGTTCTCGCGGACACTGCGTTGCGCCGCCTGGAAGGGCGTCAGCGCGACTTCCCCGGCCACCGCGGCCTCCAGCAGGCCACGACGCATCAGCGCTACCGGCAGGTAACCATGGTCCGAGCCGATATCGGCCAGCCGTGCGCCGGCCGGCACATGGGCGGCGACGCGTTCGAGGCGTCGGGAGAGTGTCTGGTGGTTCAAGCGGGGAGCCCTTGTTCGGCGGCGGGGAGAGCGGATCGGCTGGCGATTCTGGAGGGCATTGCCGGTAATTTCAAATCCTCCTGACGATCCCCCGCGTACCGGCCAGGCCGAGGCCGGTATCGAGGTCAATGCCGCCTGGCGTCAGCCCGTTCAGGGCTGGCGCCAGATCAGCTCGCCGACGTCATACCCCTGCTTGCGGGCAATCCCGAGCAGTTCGCTGCGGGTGGAACTGCTGATGTCCTTGTCCCGCGACAGCAGCCACAGGTACTCGCGGTTCGGATGGCCGACCAGGGCTACCTTGTAGTCGGCATCGTGATACAGCACCCAGTACTCGCCCTTGGTCATCTCCGGCGCTAGGCGGCTGAACCAGTTGTCGAAGCGCACCCAGAGCTTGTCGGTCCGGCCCGG
Source organism: Pseudomonas putida (assembly GCF_001941965.1). Lineage (GTDB taxonomy): Bacteria > Pseudomonadota > Gammaproteobacteria > Pseudomonadales > Pseudomonadaceae > Aquipseudomonas > Aquipseudomonas putida_L. Next base: position 67,457 of record NZ_MKZO01000047.1, read on the forward strand.
GACCTGGGCCTCGGCGATGCCCTTGGCTTCATTCCATTCCCCGTCCTTTTCCTTGCAGCGGTTGGTCACATCGATCTTGCCGTCCTCGCGCAGCCCGTAGTGCGCCTCGGACTGCACGCAGTTGCGCTGGAAGAACATCGGCAAGCGTGCCTGTTCGTACCAGGTGCCCTGGTAGCGCTTGAGGTCCACCTGCATGGTGGTCGGTGGCGGGGTGCCGTGGTCGGTGCTGGAACAGCCGGCCAAAGCCAGCATCACGCAGGACAGCAGCAAGGGTGTGCGCATAGCCATTTCGACCTCCAGGGGCTTGGGTAACCGGCTCTTGAAGATTGGAGGCGTCGCGTCCGGAAAAGTTGTACAAACTTTCCCGGCGAAAACTGTACAAACAGATATACCTGTACAGGATGTCCCCCCACGAGGAGTCAGGCCCATGGCAACTGCGGGCGAACGTCGCTGGCTGGTCCGGATCGCATTCTGCCTGCTGGCCCTGTCGACCCCGGCCCTGGCCGACTGGCAGGCCGCGCTGCCGGGCGCTCGCGCCGTGGGCAGTGGCGATTTCACCTGGTTCGGCCTGCGCCTGTACAGCGCGCGGACCTGGAGCCCGGCCACACCGCTGAACTGGGCGCAACCCTTCGCCCTGGAACTGACCTACCACCGGCGCCTTTCCCGGGACACCCTGGTCGAGGCGAGCGTGGACGAGATGCGCCGGCTGCAGGGCGACAAACTGTCTGAGGCGGTGCTTGAACGCTGGACTGCGCAAATGCGCGAAGCCTTCGTCGATGTGCTGCCGGGCATGCGCATCACCGGGGTCTACCTGCCCGGGGAGGGTTGTCGTTTCTACGTCGGTGACCAGTTGCGCCATCAGGTCGCGGATGTCGCGTTCGCCCGGGCCTTTTTCGCCATCTGGCTGGACCCGCGGGCCCGTGATCCACAGCTGCGCCAGCGCCTGGTCGGGCTGGCCGCGGAGAATCGAGGAGAGTGACGATGCGCGCCTTGTTGACTGCGCTGGTCTGTGTGCTGCTGACGGCTTGCGGCAATGTCGAGGTCGAGGACTATGCCCAGGAGCAACCGAAGTTCGACCTTGTCGCCTTCTTCGACCGGCCCGTGGAGGCCTGGGGCATGTTCCAGAAGCGTTCGGGGGAGGTGGTCAAGCGTTTTCACGTTCAGGTCACCAGTCGCCGTGACGGTGACAAGCTGATCCTCGATGAGCGCTTCGTCTACAGCGATGGCACCCGCCAGCAGCGGACCTGGATCCTGGTGCCGGACGGCCCCGGCCGCTGGCGCGGTACCGCCGGCGACGTGATTGGCGAGGCGCTCGGCGAGGTCGCGGGCAATGCCTTGCATTGGCGCTATCGCCTGGACCTGCCGGTGGATGGCCGGCACTGGACCATGGATATGGATGACTGGATGTACCTGATGGACGACGACACCCTGATCAATCGCACGCGGATGAGCAAGCTGGGTGTGGAGGTCGGGCAGATCACCCTGTTCTTCCGGCGCTTGCCGCAGGGTACGCCATGAGTCAGGAGTGTTGGAGGTTCATGGTGTAGCTGTCGGCCTCATCGCTGGCAAGCCAGCTCCCACAGGTTCACCGCAGCCTTCAGGAATGGTGGTGTGCCAGTGCCGATATGGGTCAGGGATCACCTCGGACCTTGAGCCTGGCACAGAACCTGTGGGAGCTGGCTTGCCAGCGATAGCGGTAGTGGCCTCACCATCAATGGGCACGGGGCTGCGCCCAACGAAGGCAAATCGGAAACCACAGCGCCCAAAGCGGCGCCAGCACCAGTACCGTCCCCAAGTTCCCCAACGGCAACCCGACTCCCGCCAGCCGAGCCCCCGCCAGATAAGCCAAAGGCCCGCCGATCATTCCACCCACCACCCCCAGCCAGATCGGCGTGCGCATCCAGCCCAGGCTATGCCGCAACCCGCTGGCCAGCACCAGCCAGAGCAGCGCCAGCCAGATTGGCAGCGGCGCAAAGTCGAATACTCCGAAAACGCAGAGCAGCGAGTCGAGCACGCAGCCCGCCAGCCCGACCCCAAGCACCACCCGCACCTCCGCCCGCCAATCCGGGCAAAACCGCAGATGCACGACCAACCCAACCCCGACCGCCCATAACAGCCACGAATGCCGGGCGCCGAGCACACAACCCCACCACCCGGCCTGCAGCCACAGGGCGTTGCCGACCAGCCACGCCCGCCGCGACATCTCAGGCCTCCAACGGCGCCCGACCCGCCAGCGGCGCGGCCCACAGCAATTGCGCCACACCAATCGCCCGCTCCTCGAAGCCACCCTGGCAGTAACACAGGTAGAACTCCCACAAGCGCTGGAAGGCTTCGTCATACCCCAACTCGACCAGCGCCACCCGGGAACGCTGCAGGTTGTCGCGCCAGTACCGCAGGGTGCGCGCGTAGTCCTGGCCGAAGTCCTCCATCTGCACCAGGTTCAGCCCGGTCTGGCGGCTGGCGGTGTCCAGCAGCACGCTGAGCGAGGGCAGGGCGCCGCCGGGGAAGATGTAGCGCTGGATAAAGTCCACCGAACGCCGCGCCTGGGCATAGCGCTGGTCGCGGATGGTGATGGCCTGCAGCAGCATCAGGCCGTCGTCCCTGAGCAGGGCGCCGCACTGGCGGAAGTAGTCCGGCAGGTAGCGGTGGCCGACCGCTTCGATCATTTCGATGGAGACCAGCTTGTCGAAGCGCCCGCGCAGGTCACGGTAGTCCTCGCGCAGCACGCTGATGCGCTGCTCCAGGCCAAGGTCGCGGACCCGTTGCAGGGTGTGGGTGTACTGCGCCTCGGACAGCGTGGTGGTGGTCACCCGGCAGCCGAAACGGCTGGCGGCGTGGATCGCCAGGCTGCCCCAGCCGGTGCCGATTTCCAGCAGGTGATCCTCGGGCCTGAGCCGGAGCTTTTCGCAGATGCGCTGGAGCTTGTTCAGCTGGGCCTGCTCGAGGCTCTGTTCCGGGCTTTCGAATTGTGCCGCCGAATACATCATGGTCGGGTCGAGCAGGCGCTCGAAGAGGGTGTTGCCGAGGTCGTAGTGGGCCAGGATATTGCGCCGCGAACCGCGCCGATCGTTGCGGTTGAGGCGATGCAGCAGGCGCAGCGCCGGGCGCCCGAAGCGCGCCAGGCCGCCCTCCAGACCATCGAGCACGTCGAGGTTGGCGACGAACAGGCGGGTCACCGCGGCCAGGTCCGGGCTGCGCCAGTAGCCATGGATATAGCCTTCGCCCGCGCCGATCGAACCGTTGCCGGCGACCAGGCCCCAGGCCGCTTCGTCGAGGACTTCGACTTCGGCCTGCAGGGGCGAGGCGGCATCGCCGAAGCTCCATTGTTGGCCCTGAAACAGCAGGCGCAGATGGCCCTGGCGCAGGCGCTGCAATTGCGCCGTTACCGCACGCCGGGCCAGGCTGCCCAGGAGGGGCGCCAGCCCGGCCGACTTGCTAACGCTCAGGGTGGGATTGGACATGGTCGGGCTCCTCGTGGATGGCGTGGCCAAGACCCAGGTTGCCCTGGCTGGCGTGGTGGTCATGGATGGGCGTGCGTTTGCACAGCAGGCGCAGGGCTTGCCAGTAGATGGCGCTTACGGTGCGCAGGCTCATCCACGGAAAACGGCGGATATGCCGGTGCAGGGCAGGGCGGTCCAGGATCTGGCAGTTCAGGGCCAGGTCAGCGTCGAACACCCGCTGGCCGGCGTGCCAGTTCTCCATATGGATGCGCAGGCGTTCGCCTTCGAGACGGAAATCCAGGCGGTAGTCCATGTCCAGCGGCATGAACGGCGAGACATGGAAGGCCTTGGCCAGGGCGAAGCGCTGCGGCTGTCCCGGCTGCACCGGCAGCACATAGTGGTAGCGCTCGCGCCAGGGCGTATTGCGCACTTCCAGGAGGATCGCCGCCAGTTGCCCGTCCGCGCTGTGACAGAAGTAGAAACTTACCGGATTGAACGACAACCCCCAGCAACGCGGCTGGGTCAGCAGGTGCACGGGGCCTGCCGGGATCTGCCCGCTGGCCTGTTCCACCAGTCGCCGCGCCGCCTCGGCCAGGGGCACGCCCTGGTGGGTCAGGCTCGGCAGGTAATCGCGTTCACGCCAGCTGAGGGGCGCGAAACGGGATGGCCCGAGCCACGGCGACAGCTTGAGCAAGGCGTCCTGCTCGTCCAGATCGACCAGCAACATCCCGATCCGGTAGCGAAATGCGTGCAGCCGGGGGCCCAGGCGCCGATGGCTGACCCAGCCGTGACACAGGCTGCTGTTCACAGGCGTTCTCCAAACAGTTCGGCGACCTGCAAGGCGCTGACCACGCCGTCTTCATGGAAGCCGTTGGCCCAGTAGGCGCCGCAGTAATAGCTGTGGCGCGGACCCTGGATCTCGCTGCGCCGCGCCTGGGCTGCCAGCGCGGCCAGGCTGTATTGCGGATGGGCGTAGTCGAAGCGGGCGAGGATCGTCTGCGGGTCGATCAGCTCGGTCTGGTTGAGGCTGACGCAGAAGGTCTGCGACGCCTCGATGCCCTGCAGGATGTTCATGTCGTAGGTCAGCGCCGCCGGCGCCTGGCTCGGGCCGCCGAGGCGGTAGTTCCAGCTGGCCCAGGCCTTGCGCCGGGTCGGCAGCAGGCGGGTGTCGGTGTGCAGCACCACCTCGTTGCCGGCGTAACGGATCGCGCCGAGGATCTGCCGTTCGGCCTCGCTGGGGGCGTCGAGCAGGGCCAGCGCCTGGTTGCTGTGACAGGCGAAGACCACCTTGTCGAAGTGCTCGCTGCCGCTGGCGCTGGCGACCGTCACGCCGCTGTCGTCGCGGGTGACCTGATGGACCGGGCAATTCGGGCGAATGCGCCCGATGAAGCTGCGGCACAGCGGCTCCACATAACTGCGCGAGCCGCCCTCGATCACCCGCCACTGCGGCCGCTGGCTGACCGACAGCAGGCCGTGGTTGCGGCAGAAGCGCACGAAGAACTGCAGCGGAAAACCGAGCATGTCCGCCAGCGACATCGACCAGATCGCCGAACCCATGGGCACGATGTAGTGGTCGATAAAGCGTCGTCCGTAACCGTGCTGGCGCAGGTAGTCACCCAGGGTGGTGGCCGGGTCGATGCGTTGGCCATCGAGGTCGGCCAGGGCCTGGCGGTTGAAGCGCAGGATGTCCCGCAACATGCCCCAGAACCCCGGCGACAGCAGGTTGCTGCGCTGGGCGAAGAGGCTGTCCAGGTCATGGCCGTTGTACTCCAGGCCGCTGGCCGGGTCGTGTACCGAGAAGCTCATCTCGGTGGGCCGCGAAGGCACGCCGAGCTGGTCGAGCAGGCGGATGAAGTTGGGGTAGGTCCAGTCGTTGAACACGATGAAACCGGTGTCCACCGCATAGCGGCGGCCCTGGCACTGCACGTCGACGGTATGGGTGTGGCCGCCGATCCAGTCGGCGGCCTCGAACACGCTGATCTCGTGATGGCGCGAGAGCAGGTGGGCACAGGTAAGGCCAGCGATACCGCTGCCGATGATGGCGATGCGCATGGTGGCTTCAGTCCTGTTCGGGTCGGGCCATGCGCTGGCCCAGTTTCAGGCGCCAGCGCCCCGGCAGCGCGCCGAGCAGGCGCAGCACCAGGATGAAAAGGGTGGGGAAACTGATTGCCAGCGGTCGTCGGGGCAGGCGCCGGGCGATATACGTGGCGGCCCGTTCGGCGCTCCAGATCTGGGGCATGGGGAAGTCGTTGCGCCGGGTCAGCGGGGTGTCGACGAAGCCGGGGCTGACCAGGGTGACGTCGATCCCGGCGCTGATCAGGTCGATCCGCAGGGATTCCACCAGGTAGCGCACGGCGGCCTTGGACGCACCATAGGCTCCGGCGCGGGGCAGGGCCAGCCAGTCCACCGAGCTGCCGGTCACCACGAGGTGCGGGCGCTGGCCGCGTTGCAACAGCGGCAGGGCCACCTCCAGGCACAGGGCGAGGCCCAGCAGGTTGGTGCGCATCACCCGCGCCACCAGGGCGGCGTCGAACCGGCCTGGCTCCAGGTACTCGCAGGTGCCGGCATTGAGGATTGCCAGGTCAAGGGCGCCCCAGGTGTCTTCGATGACCTGGCCGATGGCCGCGACATCGCTGCGTTCAGCGATATCGCCAACGGCCAGCACCACCTGGGTCGGATAACGCTCGCGTAGCTGTTCCAGCGGTTCGCGGCGGCGACCGCTGAGGACCATCTGCCAGCCCTGTTCCAGCAGGCAGCGGGCCAGGGCGGCACCGATGCCGCTGCTGGCGCCGGTCAGCCAGCAGCGGGTCATGCCAGGCGTCCCTTGAGCCAGCCGATCAGCCCGCCGAGCACGGGCACATGTTCATAGAGCAGGGCACCGGCGTCGAAATAGTCCTGGTGGAAATGCACGCGCTCGTCCCATTGCAGATGGCTGCAGCCGTCGAGGGCGATGGGGTGGCCGCCGTTCAGGCGCGGGTGGCGAAAGTGCAGGGTCCAGCGCAGGTAGCCGTGGCCAGGGCGGGTCTCGCTGGCATCGTGGAAGTCGTAACGGATATCCCGGACATTGGCATACAGCTCGGCGAAATACTCGCGCAGGGCGGGCAGCCCGTGGATCTGATGCAGTGGGTCGCGAAAGGTGATGTCCTCGTTGTACAACTCGTTCAGCTTGTGCAGATTGCCTGCATCCAGCGTAGCGAAGCGCTCGGCAAAGCTTTCCAGGTACTCTGACATCCACGGCTCCCGGGTAATCTTGTACAAGATTAAATTCTTGTACAGGTATTCCAGAAGGCTAAGCCATAAATGGTACAAGTCAAATGTGCGGGGTCTGGGTTAGGCTAGCCACCTGTCAGATTTTTCCTACCGCACTCAGGAGACCTTCCCCATGCTTGGCGTGACCGACTATGGCGCCTTCGTGATCGCCTTCATCATCGTCCTGGCGATCCCTGGTCCGGGCAACTTTGCCCTGATCACCGCCACCGGCAAGGGCGGGATCAAGGCCGGGCTGGCGGCGACCTGCGGGGTGATCCTGGGTGACCAAGTGCTGCTGTGGCTGGCGGTGGCCGGGGTGGCCACGCTGCTGGCGGCCTATCCGGCGGCCTTCCATGTGGTGCAGTGGGCCGGCGCGGCGTACCTCGCCTACCTGGGCATGCGCATGCTGCTCAGCAAGCCCGGCGGCGAACCGCGCAAGAGCCGCATGGACAACGGTCACTACCTGCGCCAGACCATGATGATCACCTTGCTCAATCCCAAGGCGATCATGTTCTACATGGCGTTCTTCCCGTTGTTCGTCGATCCGGTGAAGCACCAGGGGCTGATCACCTTTGGTTTCCTGGCGGCCACGGTGGCGGTGGTGACTTTCCTGTACGGCTTGATCGCCGTGGTGCTGACCCAGCAACTGGCCGAGCGCATGCGTGCCAATCCGCGGATCTCCAACCTGTTCGAGCGCCTCGCAGGTGCTTGCCTGGTGGGCTTCGGTATCAAGCTGGCGGCGATGCGCTGATCTTCGGCCTGGCACGCATCCTGTGAGAGCCGGCATTGCCGGCGATGAGGCCCATGCCGAGGACACAAAAACCCTCGTCCGCATTGATTCCTTGTAGGAATTCGGCCATTTTGTACGCTGATCCATCGATCAACTTATAGTCATTGGCCGTCACGAGGTCAGCCACCCGAGCCCCCCTTCTATGCCATCACCGTCCTGCGACGTCGCTTCGGCGCCGGTACTGCAAGCATTGCGTGCCCACACCGCCGAACTGCACATCGCACTGGAAAAACGCCTGCCTTTCTTCGCCGATTCCCTGGATGCCCCTGCTTTCCTGCACCTGATGCAGGCTTATCACGGTTTCTACGCGCCGCTGGAAGACGCCCTGCGAACCAGCCCTTGTTTCCCCGCCGATTTCGATCTGCAAGCCCGCCTGAAGTCTGCCACCCTGCGCAGCGACCTTCAGGCCATGGGCCTGTCGGCCGAGGCCATCGCCCGCCTGCCGCGTTGCCGGGACTTGCCGCCCCTGGACTCCAGCGCCGCCTGCCTGGGTGTGCTTTACGTACTGGAAGGCGCGACACTCGGCGGTCAGGTCCTGCGCCGGCAGATCCTCGCGAGCCTTGGCCTGGATGCCGGAAACGGTGCGGCCTTTCTCGATGTCTATGGTGAAGAGACCGGCCGCCGCTGGCGCGCCTTTCTTCATTACCTGTGCTCGCGGCCACTGACCGAGGCCGAGCGTGACGCCGTGGTTGGCGCAGCCCAAGATACATTCCGTTGTTTCGAACACTGGCTGCAAAGCCGGGAGGTACTGCTATGACCCCAGAAGATCAGGAGGCGTTCGAAACGCTGTTGGCCAATTGCGCCAACGAACCGATCCGCTTTCCGGGGGCGATCCAGCCCCATGGCCTGCTGTTGACCCTGGCCGAACCGGGCCTGGAGATCATCCAGATCAGCGCCAATGTCGAGACCCTGCTTGGCCGCACGCCCCAGTCGCTGATCGGGCAGACCCTGGACGGCCTGCTGGGGCAGGACCTCGTCGCGAGCGTGCGCAAAACCCTGGAACAGCCGGTGCTGTCCAACGAGTCGCCACTGACCGTCGCGCTCAATGGCGTGACCTTCGATGGTTTGCTGCACCGCCATGACGGCGTGCTGATCCTCGAGCTCGAGCTGCACGCCGGTCACTACGAGCCCGGCAGCATCGCCGGCAACCTGACCAATCTTGGACGCATGCTCCAGCGTTTGCAGGGCGCGACGACCCTGCAGGCGCTGTATGACGTCAGCGTGCGCGAGATCCAGGCACTGACCGGCTACGACCGGGTGCTGATCTACCGCTTCGAGGAGGAGGGCCATGGCCAGGTGATCGCCGAGGCGTCCGCCCCCTCCATGGAACTGTTCAACGGCCTGTTCTTCCCGGCCTCGGATATCCCCCAGCAGGCCCGCGAGCTGTACCGCAAGAACTGGCTGCGGATCATCCCCGACGCCGATTACCAGGCCGTGCCGCTGGTGCCCGTGCTGCGGCCCGATACCGGCGAAGCGCTGGACCTGACCTTCGCCACCCTGCGCAGCGTGTCGCCGATCCACTGCCAGTACATGAAGAACATGGGTGTGCTCTCGTCCATGAGCATTTCCCTGCTCAAGGACGGCGAGCTTTGGGGCCTGATCAGCTGCGGCAACCGCCAGCCGTTGCACGTGCCCCATGAATTGCGCATGGCTTGCCAGTCCATCGGCCAGGTGCTGTCGCTGCAGATCAGCGCCATGGAAGCGCTGGAAGTCAGCCGCCAGCGCGAAGAGAAGGTCGAGGCGCTGGCGCTGCTCAACCAGGCCATGGTCGACTCGCCACAGAACGTCTTCGACGGCCTGGCCCGTCAACCCGAGGTGCTGATGGCCCTGACCGGTGCCGCCGGCATCGCGATCATCGAGGACAAACAGCTGCACCGTTACGGCAACTGTCCGGAACCCGAGGACATCCGTGCCCTGCACAAGTGGTTGCAGCAGGGCGGCGAGCCGGTGTTCGCCAGCCACAACCTGTCCGCGGTGTATCCGCCTGCCGAGGCCTACCAGCATGTGGCCAGCGGGGTGCTCGCCATGAGCCTGCCCAAGCCGGTGGACAACGGCGTGCTGTGGTTCCGCCCGGAAGTGAAGGAGAGTATCAACTGGAGTGGCGACCCGAAAAAGCCACTGGACCTGGAGAGCTCCGAAACCGGCCTGCGCTTGCGTCCGCGCACGTCCTTCGAGATCTGGAAGGTGGAAATGGCCGGGATCTCGCGCAAATGGAGCCATGGCGACCTGTTCGCCGCCAATGACCTGCGCCGTTCCGCCCTGGAAAACGACCTGGCGCGCCAGGTGCGCCGCGAGCAGCAGGCGGTGCGTACCCGCGATGACCTGGTGGCGGTGGTGTCCCACGATCTGCGCAACCCGATGACGGTCATCTCCATGCTCTGCGGCATGATGCAGAAGAGCTTCAGTTCCGACGGCCCGCACACTTCGCGACGCATCGCCACGGCCATTGACACCATGCAGCAGGCGGCGGGGCGCATGAGCACGCTGCTGGACGACCTGCTGGACACCTCGAAGATCGACGCCGGGCGCTACAGCATTTCCCCCAAGACCCTGGATGTCGGGCAGATCTTCGAGGAAACCCAGGCCCTGCTGGCACCGCTGGCGTTGAACAAGAACATCAGCATCGCCTTCGAAAGCGAGCCGGACCTGAAGATCCACGCCGACCCGGAGCGTCTGTTCCAGGTGCTGTCGAACCTGGTGGGCAACGCCATCAAGTTCACTCCGCGCCTGGGCACCGTGGGGGTGCATGCGGCGCTGGGCGGCAACGAGATCGTGTTTACCGTCAAGGACAACGGCGAAGGCATTCCCGCGGAGCAGTTGCCCCATGTGTTCGAGCGCTACTGGACGATGAAGGAGGGCAACCCCAACGGCACCGGGCTGGGGCTGTATATCACCCAGGGGATCGTCGAGGCCCATGGCGGGCGGATCGAGGCCAGGAGTGAGGTGGGCAAGGGCACCGAGTTCAGGTTCACCATGCCGATGGGGGATTGACCCGCAACTCGAGCGCCGTCCACACGGCGCTCGATCCTGAGGGCGCCGAAGCTCTCCCGGCATGCACCTGGTGGCCATAACGCGGTTTTCTGACAGGCCCTCGCCATCGCGCAGCATTAATCCGTTGATTCGCGGGAATTTTCGCAACTAATCAAATTTTCCAGCCATCGGTCGTTCCTCGCGGAACGATCCGCCTGCGCTGCACTTCATATTGGTTGGATCAACGAAACACGGCCGGGGCCTTACCAGGATGAAATCAAGCCACGGCAACCCTTTGCGCGGTTGCACAACACTGGCGCCGGACTTTCTCGGCAATGGCGACGCTATCAGCGGTCTGCTGCAGGCCCTCGACTGGCAGGACTCGCCCCTGGGCCCGCCGCATGGCTGGTCGCCGGGACTGCAGGCGGTCATGGGCACCCTGCTTGCGGCCCAGGCGCAGATCGTGCTGTTCTGGGGGCCGCAGTATGTGGCCCTGTACAACGAGGCCTATGCGCCGACCATCGGCGCCAAGCATCCCCACGCCCTGGGCCGTCCTGCCGTCGAGCACTGGAGCGAGCTGTGGGACGATCTCGAGCCGCTGCTGCGTGGCGTGCGCGAGACCGGGCAGACCTTTTCCGCCTCGGACCGACCGTTCTATATCGAGCGCAGCGGCGTCGGCGAGACTGCCTGGTTCGATGTGTCCTATTCCGCCGTGCGCGAGGGCGATGGTGCGGTGGGCGGAGTGTTGTGCATCGTCACCGAAACCACCCGGCGCGTGCAGTTCCAGCGCCGCCAGGCCTTCCTTCTGGAATTGGGCGCCGCGCTGCGGGGGCTCGAGGATCCCGAGGCGATCCGTGACCTGGCCTGCGGGCGCCTCCGGCAGGAAGTGAATGCCTCTGGGGTCTTTCTGGTTGAAGACGCTATGTCGGTTGAAGACCAGTTTTGCGTCGAAGACGCCCTGCAAGGTTCCCCACCGGCCAGCGTCCAGATGCCCGTACTGCGCGCCGGCAAGCTCGAAGCCATGCTCAGCGTGGACTTCGCCCGGCCGCGGGTGCTCTGCGAGGATGAATGCCTGCTGATCGAGGAGTGCGCCCGGCTGACCTGGGATGCCATCAGCCACGCTCGTGCACAACGGGCCCTGCAGGCCAGTTCGGCGCATCTGCAGGCGACCTTCGCGGAAATGCTGGCGCTCAATGAAAGCCTCGAAGAACGGGTCGCCGCGATCATCGCCGAGCGCGAGGCGGCCATCGTCGAATTGCACGAAGCTCGCAAGATGGAAATGATCGGCCAGCTCAGCGGCGGCATTGCCCACGACTTCAACAACATGCTGACCCCGATCATCACGTCGCTGGAACTGATCCAGCGCCGCCCCGATGACCAGCAGCGCACCGCGCGCCTGACCCAGGGCGCGCTGCAGGCGGCGGAGCGGGCACGCAATCTGGTCGGGCGCCTGCTCAGCTTCGCCCGGCGCCAGACCCTGACCCCACAGACCGTGGCACTGGCCAGCCTGATGGCGGAAATGAGCGAGTTGATCGCCCACTCCCTGGGGCCGACCATCCAGATCGACATGCAGGTCGCTGAGGACCTGCCCACCGTGGTGGTCGATCCTCATCAGCTCGAGCTGGCCGTGCTCAACCTGGTGGTCAATGCCCGCGACGCCATGGCGCAGGGCGGGCGCCTGCTGATCGCGGCCGGGAGGGGCGAGCCGCCGGAGGGCGTGGCGGGTCCGCAGTTGTGGCTCAAGGTCAGCGACAGCGGCTGTGGCATGAGTGCCGATGTGCTGCGCCGCTGTGCCGAACCGTTTTTCTCCACCAAGGGCATGGGCCGCGGCACCGGGCTAGGCCTGTCGATGGTCCAGGGCCTGGCCGGACAATCCGGTGGCGGCATGGAGATCCAGTCGTGGCCGGGACGCGGCACGCACGTCACGCTGTGGCTGCCGGTGGGCGAAGTGGCGCAGGAGGGGCAGGACGAGTTCGGTGACACGGTGCCCCTGGCCCGGCGCCTGAACCGCGTGCTGCTGGTGGATGACGAGGAAATCGTCCGGCATGCCACCACCTTGCAGTTGCGCGACCTGGGCTACAAGGTCACCGAGGCGGACGGACCGGTCCAGGCGCGGCGCCTGATCGAGGAAGGGCTGGCGCTGGATATCCTGGTCACCGACCAGATCATGGCGGATGAAACCGGCAGCCGCTTCGCCCGCGATCTGCGCCAGACGCGGGCGGACTTGCCGGTGTTGATCATCACCGGCTACGCCAACCTGCCGCCGCAGGCGTTGCATGACTTCGAGGTGCTGCGCAAACCGTTCCGGCGGGTGGAACTGGCCAGGAGCCTGGCGCGGTTGCTGGGTGGTTCCTGAAGGGACAGGGCTGCCAGCAACGACCAATCAATCTGAACACCTGTGCCGGGCGTCCTGTCCCAGCCTTTACCGACCCGAACGATAAAGGAGGCAGCACATGTCCAGCACCGTAGGCGACTTTCTCGTGGAGCGGCTCAGCCAGTGGGGCGTGAAGCGCATCTTCGGCTACCCCGGCGATGGCATCAACGGCGTGTTCGGCGCCTTGCGCCGCTCCGGCAAGATCGAGTTCGTCCAGTGCCGCCACGAGGAAATGGCCGCGTTCATGGCCAGCGCCCACGCCAAGTTCACCGGCGAGCTGGGCGTGTGCATCGCCACCTCCGGGCCCGGTGCCTCGCACCTGATCACCGGCCTCTACGACGCGCGCATGGACCATATGCCGGTCCTGGCGATCTGCGGCCAGCAGGCTCGTACCGCATTGGGAGGGCATTACCAGCAGGAAGTCGATCTGGTCTCGATGTTCAAGGATGTCGCCGGGGCCTTCGTCCAGCAGGCTGCGGCGCCGTCCCAGGTGCGTCACCTGCTGGACCGGGCTGTGCGCACGGCAGTCGGCGAGCGCAAGGTCACGGCGCTGATCCTGCCCAACGACCTCCAGGAACTGCCCTACGAAGAGCCGGCCCGCGCCCACGGCACCCTGCACTCCAGCGTCGGCTGCAGCCGTCCGCGGGTGCTGCCGCGGGAGGATGATCTTGCCGCGGCGGCGAAAGTGCTCAATGCAGGCAGCAAGGTTGCCATCCTGGTGGGCGCCGGTGCCCTGGGCGCCAGCGAGCAGGTCAGGCAACTGGCGGAGAAGCTCGGTGCCGGGGTGGCCAAGGCGCTGCTGGGCAAGGCCGTGCTCCCCGACGATCTGCCCTGGGTCACCGGCTGCATCGGCCTGCTCGGCACCGAGCCGAGCCTCAAGCTGATGAACGAATGCGACACCTTGCTGATGATCGGCTCGGGCTTCCCCTATGCCGAGTTCCTGCCCAAGAAAGGCCAGGCCCGGGGCGTGCAGATCGATATCGCGCCGAACATGCTCGGCCTGCGTTATCCGATGGAAATCAACCTGGTCGGTGATGCGGCCGACAGCCTCGACGCCCTGCTGCCGCTGATCGAGCAGAAGACCGAGCGGCGCTGGCGCAAGAAGGTCGAGGGCTGGCGCAAGGCCTGGGACAGCAAGCTGGAAAAGCGTGCCCTGGCCAAGGCCGATCCGATCAATCCGCAGCGGGTGGTGTACGAGCTATCGCCGCGCCTGCCGGATCACTCGATCGTCACCAGCGACTCCGGCTCCTGCGCCAATTGGTTTGCCCGTGACCTGCGGGTTCGTCCGGGCATGCGCTGCTCGCTGTCCGGCGGGCTGGCCTCGATGGGGGCGGCGGTGCCCTATGCGATTGCGGCCAAGTTCGCCCATCCGGAGCAGACCGTGGTCGCGCTGGTGGGCGATGGGGCGATGCAGATGAACAACCTCGCCGAGCTGATCACCGTCGCCAAGTACTGGCGGCAGTGGGGTAACGGGCGCTGGATCTGTGCGGTGTTCAACAACCAGGACCTGAACCAGGTGACCTGGGAGCAGCGGGTGATGGAGGGTGACCCGAAATTTGTGGCGAGCCAGGAAATTCCCGATGTGCCGTATCACCTGTTCGCCATTTCCATTGGCCTGAAGGGGATCTGCGTCGAGCGCGAGGAGGACGTGGCCCCGGCCTGGGAGCAGGCGCTGGCCAGCGATGTGCCGGTGGTCATCGACTTCCGCACCGACCCGGATGTGCCGCCGTTGCCGCCGCATATCAACCTGAAGCAGGCCCGCCAGTTCGCCGGTGCATTGTTGCAGGGGGATCCGGATGGGGTGGGGGTGATCCGGCAGACGGCCAGGCAGCTTGTGAGCAGTGTCCTGCCGAAGAAGTGAGGTGACTTCCAGGGCCTCATCGCTGGCAAGCCAGCTCCCACAGGTATTGTGTGCACCGCTGAACCTGTGGGAGCTGGCTTGCCAGCGATTGGGCCCTGAAGATCAACAGAACATCATCAGACCAGACGCTCCCGACTGAACACCCCATCCACCAATCGCACTATCTCCAGCGGATTCCCATCCTTCAGCGCCTCGGGCAACAAGCCATCCGGATAATTCTGGAAGCACACCGGCCGCAGGAACCTGTCGATCGCCAGCGTCCCCACCGACGTCCCGCGACTATCCGAGGTCGCCGGATACGGCCCGCCATGCACCATGGCATCGCACACCTCGACCCCGGTCGGATAGCCATTGACCAGCACCCGTCCGACCTTGTCCTGCAACAATTCACCCAGCCAGGCATGGGCCAGCAGCTCATCCTGCTCGCCGATCAGCGTCGCCGTCAGTTGCCCGCGCAGGGCCTGGATCGCCGCCCGCAGTTGCGCCGCGTCCTCGACCTCGATCACCACGGTCGCCGGCCCGAACACCTCTTCCTGCAGCAGTTCATCCCCTTCCAGCAACATGCGCACATCCGCTGCGAACAGCTGCGGTTGCGCTTGCCCGTCGCCTTGCACCGCTCCAGCCAGATGACGCACGCCCGGATGCCCGTGCAGATGCTCCAGCCCCTTGCGATAGCTGGCCAGGGTGCCGCGATTGAGCATGGTCTGCGCCGGCTGGTCGGCCATCTGCGCCTTGAGCTGTTCGACGAACGCGGAAAACGCTGGCGAACGCTGACCGATGATCAACCCCGGATTGGTACAGAACTGCCCGCAACCCATGGTCACCGACGCCGCCAGTTCCCGGGCGATCGTCTCGCCCCGGGCTTGCAGCGCCTGCGGCAACAGGATCACCGGGTTGATGCTGGACATCTCGGCGAACACCGGGATCGGTTGCGGCCGCTCGGCAGCCAGGCGGCACAGGGCATTGCCGCCGCGCAGCGAACCGGTAAAGCCCACGGCCTGGATCGCCGGGTGCTTGACCAGCCACTCGCCGACACCCCCGCCATAGACCATGTTGAACACCCCGGCCGGCATGCCGGTGCGTTCGGCGGCACGGACAATCGCGTCAGCCACCGCTTCGGCGGTCGCCATATGCCCGCTGTGGGCCTTGACCACCACCGGGCAACCGGCCGCCAGCGCCGCTGCGGTATCGCCACCCGCCGTGGAGAAGGCCAGGGGGAAGTTGCTGGCGCCGAACACCGCCACCGGGCCGATGCCGATGCGCATCTGGCGCAGGTCGACCCGGGGCAGGGGCTGTCGATCCGGGAGGGCACGGTCGATCCGCGCACCGAGGAAATCACCGCGACGCAGGACCTTGGCGAACAGGCGCATCTGCCCGCTGGTGCGCCCGCGCTCGCCCTGGATACGCCCGGCGGGCAGGGCGGTTTCGCGGCAGACCGTGGCGACGAAGTCATCGCCCAGGGCGTCCAGTTCGTCGGCGATGGCGTCGAGGAACTGCGCACGCTGTTCCGGCGAAAACGTGCGATAGACCGGGAAGGCCGCCGCTGCTGCCTGTGCTGCCGCATCGACTTCCGCTTCGGTGGCCTGGACGAATGCGCCCGGCAGGGCCTCGCCGCTGGCCGCGTCGAGGCTGTGCAGGCGTACATCGCCCCGTGCCGAACGCTGCCCGCCGATGTAGTTGTGACCGAGGATCATGGGGTACTCCCTTAAGAAATCAGGTGATGGCGCCGATCTGCCACGGCACGAACTCGTTCTGCCCGTAGCCGTGCTGCTCGCTCTTGCTACGCTCGCCCGAGGCGATTGCCAGCATCAGGCGGTAGATATGCTCGCCGCGCTCTTCGATGGTCATGCTGCCGTCGGCGATGCCGCCGCAGTTCACGTCCATGTCTTCCTCCTGGGTTTCCCACAGGCGGGTGTTGGTCGCCAGCTTGATCGACGGCGACGGCGCGCAGCCATAGGCCGAGCCGCGTCCGGTGGTGAAGGCGATCAGGTTGGCGCCGCCGGCGACCTGGCCGGTGGCCGAGATCGGGTCGTAGCCGGGGGTGTCCATGAACACCAGGCCATGGGCGCGCACCGGTTCGGCGTATTCGTAGACATCCACCAGGTCGCTGGAACCGGCCTTGGCCACGGCGCCGAGGGATTTTTCCAGGATGGTGGTCAGGCCCCCGGCCTTGTTGCCGGCGGACGGGTTGTTGTTCAGCTCGGCGCCCATGCGCTGGCAGTAGGCTTCCCACCACTGGATACGGGCGATGAGTTTTTCACCCACGGCCTGGCTCACGGCGCGACGGGTCAGCAGGTGCTCGGCACCATAGATTTCCGGGGTTTCCGAGAGGATCGCGGTGCCGCCGGCAGCCACCAGGCGGTCCACTGCATTGCCCAGCGCCGGGTTGGCGGTGATCCCGGAGTAGCCATCGGAACCGCCGCACTGCAGGCCGACGGTGAGGTGGCGCACGCTGACCGGTTCGCGCTGCACCGCATTGGCTTCGGCGAGCAGTGATTTGACCTGGGCGATACCGCTGGCGATGGTCTTCGAGGTGCCGCCGGTGCCCTGGATGGTGAAGGTGCGCAGGGTGTTGCAGCTTTCCAGGCCTTGCGCAGCGAGCAGGTCGGGGATCTGGTTGGTCTCGCAGCCCAGGCCGATCATCAGCACCGAGTGGAAGTTGGCGTGCACCGCGTAACCGCCAAGGGTGCGCTGGAGCATCGCCAGGGCTTCGCCGCCCGGGTCCACGGCGCAGCCAACGCCGTGGGTGAGGGCGACCACGCCGTCGACATTCGGGTAGTCGGCCAGCGCCTCGGGATGGATATCCCGGCGGAAATGGTCGGCGATGGCCCGGGCCACGGTGGCCGAGCAGTTCACCGAGGTGAGGATGCCGATGTAGTTGCGCGTGGCCACCCGGCCATCGCTGCGCACGATGCCCATGAATGTACCCGCGACCGGTGCCTTGATGCCCTTGGCATCGACGCCGAAGGCGTAGTCGCGGCTGAAGTCGCCCATGGCCACGTTGTGCACATGCACATGCTGGCCGACACCGATGGCCTGGCTGGCAAAACCGATGATCTGTCCGTAGCGGCGCAGCGGCTCGCCCTCGGCGATGTCCCGGGCGGCGATCTTGTGCCCGGCCGGCACCGGCTCGCGCACGCGGATGCCCTCCGGCAGTTCCAGGCCTTCGGTCAGCGGCTGGCGGGCGATCAGCACGTCGTCCAGCGGGTTGAGTCGGATCACGGCGAGGGCAGCGCGTTCGCTGCCTGTTGTTGTAATGAGTTGCATGACGGTTACCTCAGATAACAGCGCGGGCTCAGGCCAGCCCACGCTCGCGATAGTCGATCAGGCCGGAGAACAGCATCAGGCCGAAGGCCATGACCACGAAGAAGATCAGGGCCAGGAAATAGGAACCGGTGAACTGCACGATCAGGCCGATCAGGATCGGTACGATCACCCCGACCATGTTGCCGCAGAAGTTCATGCTGCCGCCCAGCACGCCGGCCTTGGACTTGCCGCCGAGGATGGCCGGCAGGCACCAGTACATGCCGCACCAGCGGATGAAGAACAGGGCCACGCAGAGCAGCGAGATCACCAGCGCGGCGTCCGGGGTGTAGGCCACCAGCAGGATGCACAGGGCGGCGACGGCGGCGGAGCCGGCAAACATGCTGCGCATCACGGTGTTCGGCTGGCCGCCGTTGGTCCGCCATTTGTCGGCAATCCAGCCGCCGACCAGCTCGCCGACGAATCCGCACATGAAGATCAGGAAGGTCGCCCCGCCCATGGCCTTGATGTCGAGGTTATGGGCCTGGTGCAGGTAGCTCGGCATCCAGGTCAGCAGGCCGTAGAACACGCTGTTGTAGCAGGCGTAGCCGGCGAACATGCACAGTACCGAACGGCTTTTCAGCAGTTCCTTGAGCACCGCCTTGCGGTTGCCGTTGGACTTGCTCGCAGCGTCGTTGGCCTGGGTGATGTAGTCCAGCTCGGCCTTGTTCACCAGCGGGTGTTCGCTCGGGTGGTTGCGGATGTACCACCAGGCCCAGATGCCGACCACCACGGTGCCGACGCCGGCAATCACGAAGGCGATGCGCCAGGAGTCGAACCAGGTGATCAGTCCGGCGATGATGATCGCGCCGAAGGCGGTGCCCAGCGGTGCGCCGCCGTCCACCAGGGTAGCGCCGCGCCCACGCTCGTTGGGGGTCAGCCATGAACCGTTGAGCTTGGCCCCGGCCGGCATGATCGGCGACTCGGCCACGCCCAGGCCGATGCGGGTGACCAGCAGGGTGATCCAGTTATGGGCGAAGCCGCCGAGGGCCTGGAAGGCACCCCAGCCGACGGTGGCGACGCCGACGATATTGCGCACCTGGAAACGGTCCAGGAGCATGCCGCTGGGGATCTGCATCAGCGCATAGGACCAGAAGAACGCGCTGAGGATCAGGCCTTCCAGGGCCGGGGTCAGTTCGAACTCGGCGGAAATCAGCGGCAGGGCCACCGACAGCGAGGCGCGGTCGATGTAGTTGATCGCCGCCAGCAACAGCAGGATCAGGAAGATGCGCCAGCGCACGTTGGTCGGACGTGCGCTATCGGTGCTGGCGAGGGCGGGCGAGGGGGCCGCCGGGTAAGGGCTGTTCTTCATGCTCATCTCACTCTTATGTTTGTTATGAAATGCCGGTTGGGCGCCTCCCTGCGCCGGGTCCATCGGTTCAGAGCGGTTTCACGGCTCCCGGTGCCAGCGGCTCGGCGGCCTGGCCTACGGCATTGCGCAGCGGCGCGCCGAACTCGGCCAGGCTGATCTCGAACACATCCCCCGGTGCGGTCCTGACCTGGTCGGCGAACGACAGGGTGGCGGTGCCGAAGAAGTGGATATGCACATCGCCCGGCCGGAGGAACTGCGGGTACTTGAAGTGGTGGTATTCGAGGTTCTCCAGGGAGTGGCACATGTTGTCCTCGCCGCTGAGGAAGGGTTTCTCCCAGAGTACCGTGTCGCCACGGCGGATGCGGCTGACGCCTTCGAGGTGGCGCGGCAGTTCGCCGACCCGCAGTTCCGGGCCGTAGGCGCAGTTGCGCAGTTTCGAATGGGCCAGGTACAGGTAGCTGCGACGCTCCATCACATGGTCGGAAAACTCGTTGCCGATGGCGAAGCCCAGGCGGTAGGGCTGGCCATCATCTCCGATCACGTAGAGGCCGGCCAGTTCCGGCTCCTCGCCGGCATCTTCGGCGAAGGCAGGGCTCTGGAACGCCTGTCCCGGGCGCACCACGGTGGAACCGTCGCCCTTGTAGAACCACTCCGGCTGGGCACCGACGCTGCCGGCGGCCGGGCGACCGCCCTCGATGCCCCACTGGAACATGCGCGCGGTATCGGTCAGGGCGGCGGCATCGTCGATCTTCTGCTGGTGCATCTTGTCGCGGGTCGAGGCACTGCCCAGGTGGGTCAGGCCGGTGCCGCTGATCAGGCAGTGGGCCGGGTCTTCATGATCAAGGGGCGGCAGCACCCGGGCTTCGGCCAGGGCCAGGGAATAACTTTCAGTAACGTCGGCCAGGCCACGGGCCAGGACCTCGGCGGCCAGGCTGCGCTGGTTGCGGATCGCGGCCAGGGCCAGTTCGCGCATGTGGGTGGTGTCGCGCACCGGCTGGATCAGGTCGCCTTCGACCACGCCGACGTGGCGCCCTGCGGTTGCGGTTTCGAATTGGATCAGGCGCATGGGGGCTCCATGATTGATTGTTCTTGTGGAGGATCGATGGGGCCACTTTAAATTTCCCGGTCGATGCTGCCTAATGACAGCTATTGACTCCGTGATAACTTTTGGTGATCCCCTGTGCTGCCACCCCTGAGTTCCATGGCCTCGCGCCTGCGCATGCGGCAACTGCGCCTGCTGATCTGTCTCGACGAACTGGGCTCGATCCACAAGGCCGCCGAGGCCATGTCGATCACCCAGCCGGGGGCGACCAAGGCCCTCAACGAGATCGAATCGACCCTTGGCGCGGTGCTTTTCGAGCGCACCAGCAAGGGCCTGGAGGCCAATGACCTGGGGCGCTGCGTGGTGCGTTATGCGCGGTTGATCAGCACTGACCTGGCGCACCTGCGCGAGGAGATGATCGGGATCATGCAGGGGCATGGCGGGCGGCTGTCGGTGGGCACCATCATGGGCGCGGTGCCGATGCTGGTGGACGGGCTGGCGCGGCTGCGCGAGGAACAGCCGGATTTGTCGGTGACGGTGGTCGAGGACACCAGCGACCGCCTGCTCAGCCTGCTGGACCAGGGCCGGCTGGACGTGGTGATCTGCCGGACCAGCGTCAGCCGCCGGCCGGATGCCTATGACAGCCGGGTCAAGCATCAGGAGCAACTGGTGCTGGTGGCCAACCCGGCCCATGCCCTGGCGGGCAGTGAGCATCTGGAGCTGGCGCAACTGGCGGATTCGCGCTGGGTGGTGTTCCCGGTGAACATGCCGATGCGCCTGACCCTGGAACGGGAGTTTCGCGAGGCGGGGCTGGGGTTTCCGCAGTACCCGATCGAGACCTCGTCGACCTTCACCACCTTGTCGCTGTTGCGCCAGGACCCGGGGTTGCTGGCGGTGATGCCCTGGGATGTGGCGCGGGTGGCGGTGGAGCATGGGATGCTGGTGAAGTTGCCGTTGCAACTGGTGTCGCGCAGTGAGCCGTATGAGGTGGTGACGCGGCGCGGCGTGGAACTGAGCGGGCCGGGGCGGGTGTTGGTGGATATCCTGATGATTGATCGGTGATCTCCAGGGCCCTATCGCTGGCAAGCCAGCTCCCACAGGTCCGGCGGTGTCCACAACCCCTGTGGGAGCTGGCTTGCCGGCGATGAGGCCCTTGAGCACACAGCAGATGCCATGGTAAAGACTTCCCCCCAGACCCAGGACCGCCCCATGTACTACTCCACCCTCTACCAGTCCCCCGTCGGCACCCTGCAGCTCGCCGCCAGCGACAGCCACCTGCTGGGCCTGTGGATGGTCGGCCAGAAGTACTTCGGCGGCAGTGCCCCCGGGACCCTGGAGCCGAGCGACGACCTGCCGTTCTTCCAGCAGGTGCGCCACTGGCTCGACCAGTACTTCGCCGGCGCACAACCCCCCATCGCCGATTTGCCCATGGCCCCGCTGGGCAGCGACTTCCGCCAGGCCGTGTGGGCCCTGCTTTGCGAGATCCCCTACGGCGGTACCACCACCTACGGCGAGATCGCCAAGGCCGTGGCCCTGCGCAGCGGCCTGCCGAGCATGTCCAGCCAGGCCGTGGGCGGGGCGGTGGGGCATAACCCGATCTCCATCATCATCCCCTGCCACCGGGTGATCGGCCGCGACGGCAGCCTGACCGGGTATGCCGGGGGAATAGAGAAGAAGATCCAGCTGCTGGAGCATGAGGGGGCGCTGTCGTCGCTGTTCTATACGCCCAGCTGCAGCAGCGCGCCCTAGCCGTCACTCTGTTTCAGCTCCCGGTGCGGGTGGTGTGGCCGGCGCGGGGTCGCCAAGCCAGCCGGTCATTGCCAGTACCAGTCGCTTGAGCCTGTCTGCGGTGATCGCGTCTCCACCGGCTTCGCCGATCCTGTCGTGCAGCTCACCCATGGCGGCCTGGCCCAGTTCCTCGATCCAGTTATCCTTGCGCAGGTTGTCGCACAGGTTCATCGCCGCGTCGTAGACCGACTCGTAATGGCGCTTCTGGTCCTCGAACAGGGCGATGCCCAGCCTGGCTGTGGCCGCCGGCAGTTCCGCCGCATCGGACCCATTGCTGAGCAGGTAGACGCCGTAAAGGAATTTCAGGTGGTCCTGCAGGCAGTGGGCGCGAGTCTGGACACGGGGCACGATATCCGTCGCCCAGTCGGTTTCGCTCCCGGCCAGCAGGGGGAAACGCTTCAGGTATTCCAGGGCCTGTATGTGATAGAACCCGATGTAGATCGCGCGGAGTACCTGTATCGGATCCGCGCCTTCACTGGTCATGGCGGCCATCACCAGGTCCGCGGCGAAGATGTCGCAGAAGACTTCCTCGAAGGTCTGCGGGTCATCCAGGCAGGCCAGTTGCGCGGCCATGAAGGTGTCCGGAGCTTGCGCCAGCTGCTGCACGTCGTTGATGACGTCCTCTACGTCCCGATGATGGATGGCGGCCGCAGGGGCGTTGCGCAGGTCACGCACCTGGTCCTCCAGCGAACGCTGCTTGGACGTGATCTGAGCGGCGATCAGCTCGGCCACCTGTTCCCGTGTTTCCGGCAGGGCGTTTTCCTGGTCGTAGAGCCGATGGCCGAGCTCGTGGCTCATCAGGAAGGTTTCATGCACCTCGGTCAGGAGGAAACGCCAGGGCTCGTCGAGGCGGCGTGGTTGCAGGAGGTCACGGTGCTCGTCATAGAACGCCGCACAATGCAGCGCTTGCTCCAGGCGCCCCACCTCGACAAGCCGCTCTGCCAGGACCTTGTGAAAGTAGATGATCGCCGGCTCCAGGTCACCGGCCTCGATGAACAGGCGATTGAGCAGGTTCAGCGATTGCCCCAGGTACTGGTCGTAGACGATCCAGGTGGCGTCCGGAAGGGTCACCAGCTCCACCCGGCGTGATGTCGAGTAGACGATCCTGAAATGGGTGGGCACCTCGAACAGCGTCGCCAGGTGAGACAGCCGCGCGACACCCTTGCGGTACAGCTGCGGCTGGACCCGGCCTGCCTGGTTGGACCGGGTCACCCGGATGAAGCGGTCGATAGACGACGTGTCAGTTGTCATCTGCGTTCACCTGGGGACTTTTCGCCTTGAGGATCTCGAGCAGCACGCGTTCGCTCACACCATGGATCTCCATGCCGTCGACGATCACCCTGACGTGCTTCTGCGCGGCGATCCGCGCGCGAACCACCGCGACGATACCGGTGATCACCATGGGCGCCAGGGTCATGATCACGGTCAGCAGCATCTGCCCGTCCAGGCCGCGGCGCCCGGAGGCGAAGCTGCCGACCTCCTGGCCCAGTGCTTCCAGCTCGTCGGCTGCGGATTTTTCCGATACTTCGATGGCGATATCGACCATGGGTTCCTCCTTGATGGGGCGGCGATGATAACAGGTACACCGATCCTGCCGGAGCCCTGTGGCCCGGCCATGACTTTCCCTCATACCCCCATGACTTTATGTGGTTCCAGCCCCCGCCAGCCCCGGTGATACAAAACCTGCAAACACACCCACCAACAACAAAGAGTGTTTGCAGATGAAAGAACTTGACCTGTACATCGGCGAAGGTTTCGAAGGCCCGGGCGTCAACGCCGCGCATATCAATATCCTTATCGGCCCGCGCAACGGCCCCGCCGGCCAGGCCTTTGCCAACAGTCTGGCCTCGCCGAGCCAGGGTCATTGCCCGTTCATGGTGATCGCCCAGCCGAACATCCCGGTCAAGCCCATGACCCTGTATGTGAACAAGGCCGCCATCGACGGCGAGCTGCACGGCAACGCCACCTGGGGCGCGTCCCAGGCCGGCATCGCCAAGGCCGTGACCGAGGCCCTGCTCGATGGCACCCTGCCGGCCGAGGCCGAGGACGAGTGGGCCATCGTCACCGCCAACTGGGTCAACCCCGCCTGCGACGACCTCGATGCGGTCTACCTGAACAACTACAACGCCTGCCGCACCGCCATCCGCGCCGCGCTCACCGGCAAACCGGAACGCGCCCAGCTGGCCGATGTGGTCGGGCAGATCAGCAATCCCTTCTATACCCCGAAAGCCTGAGGTGGCCGCCATGCAATACATCCGCTTGGGCCATTCCGGCCTGGAAGTCTCGCGCCTGTGCCTGGGCACCATGAACATGGGCACCCCGGACTGGAAACCGTGGATCTTCGACGAGAAGCAGAGCGAGCCGATCGTTGCCCACGCCCTGGCCAACGGGGTCAACTTCATCGACCTGGCCGACTTCTATTCCGCCGGCGTCGGCGAGGAAGTGGTGGGGCGCATCGTCAAGCGCCTGGCCCGCCGCGAAGACCTGGTGATCACCACCAAGGTCGGCTACGGCACCCGCGCCGGGATCAACGCCAGCGGCCATTCGCGCAAGCACATCATGGACAGCATCGACGCCTCCCTGACCCGCCTGGGCATGGACTACGTCGACCTGTACATGCTGCATTACTTCGATGTGAACACCCCGGTGGAAGAAACCATGGGTGCGCTCAACGACATCGTCAAGGCCGGCAAGGCCCGCTATATCGGGGTCTCGACCATGCTCGCCGGGCAACTGGCGAAGATCCTCATGTGTTGCGAGCGCAATGGCTGGGTCAAGCCGATCAACATGCAGCTGCAGCTCAACGTCGCCTACCGCGAGGAAGAGCGCGAGATGATCCCGCTGTGCCGCGACCAGGGCCTGGGCGTGTCGGTGTTCAGCCCGCTGGCCCGCGGCCTGCTCAGCGGCGACGTGCAGTCGACGCGCAACCAGACCGACTTCTTCACCCAGCAGATGTACAGCGACGAGGCGTCGTTCGAGATCGCCCGTTCGGTACAGCGAGTGGCCCGCGCCCGTGGCGTGTCCAACGCGCAGGTGGCCCAGGCCTGGGTGCTCGGTCACCAGGGTGTCGACTGCATGCTGGTGGGCGCCGATACGACGGCGCAGTTCGACAGCGCTTTGGCGGCCCTGGATACCCGCCTGGATAGCGAGGAACTGCATGAACTGGAGCGCAACTACACACCGTGCGACCTGATCAACGACTACACCGCCGGCAAGCGCATTCTGCGTTCGGCACGGCCGGGCAGCGAGCGTTTCCTGCTGAGCGAGGCGGTGGCATGAGCGGGCTGCTGCGTCACGGCAACTACATCGATGGCCAGTGGTGCTCCGGCGGTGCGACCTACCCGGTGACCGACCCGGCCAGCGGCGAGCTGATCACCCAGGTGCAGAAGGCCGGCGCCGAGGAAACCAGCCTGGCCATCGCCGCTGCCGAACGGGCCTTGCCGGCCTGGCGCGGCCTGACCGCCAAGGAGCGCAGCCAGCGCCTCAAGCGCTGGGGCGAACTGATGCTCGCCCAGCAGCGCGAGCTGGCCACGCTGCTCAGCCGCGAACAGGGCAAGCCGCTGGCCGAGGCCATGGGCGAGGTGGTCTATGCCGCGAGTTTCCTCGAGTGGTTCGCTGAGGAAGCCAAGCGCGCCTACGGCGATGTAATCCCCAGCCACAAGGCCGATGCGCGCATCGTCGTGGTCAAGGAAGCGATCGGTGTGGTGGCCGCCATTACCCCGTGGAACTTCCCCCTGGCGATGGTCACCCGCAAGGTCGGTCCGGCGCTGGCAGCGGGCTGCACCATGGTCCTCAAGCCTTCGGAAGAAACCCCGCTGTCGGCCTTCGCCCTGGCGGTGCTGGCCGAGCAGGCCGGGATCCCGGCAGGCGTATTCAATATCGTCTCCGGCGATGCCGTGGCCATCGGCGGTGCGCTGCAAGCCTCCAGCGTGGTGCGCAAGCTGTCGTTCACCGGCTCGACCCGCACCGGCAAGCTGCTGATGCGCCAGGCCGCCGAGACTCTGAAGAAGGTTTCGCTGGAACTGGGCGGCAATGCGCCCTTCATCGTCTTCGACGATGCCGACCTGGACGCAGCGGTGAAGGGCGCCATGGCCTCGAAATTCCGCAATACCGGGCAGACCTGCGTGTGCGTCAACCGCTTCTTTATCCAGGACGGGGTGTACGACGCCTTCGTCGGCAAGCTGGCCGAGGCGGTGCGGGCCATGCGTGTCGGTTCGGCGCTGGAAGGCGCGACCGACCAGGGCCCGCTGATCAACGCGGCGGCCCTGGCCAAGGTCGAGGCCCATGTCGGCGATGCCCTGGAGAAGGGCGCACGACTGGTCTGCGGCGGCCAGCGCCATGCCCTGGGCGGGACCTTCTTCGAACCCACGGTGCTGGCCGAGGCGAGCCGCGACATGCTCATCGCCAGCGACGAAACCTTCGGCCCGGTGGCCGCCTGCTTCCGCTTCAAGGACGAAGCCGAGGTGCTGCAGGCGGCCAACGACACGCCCTATGGCCTTTCCGCCTACTTCTACAGCCGCGATATCGGCCGGGTCTGGCGCATGGCGTCGGGCCTGGAGGTTGGCATGGTCGGGATCAACGAAGGGGTGATTTCCACGGAAGTCGCGCCCTTTGGCGGGATCAAGGAATCGGGCCTGGGCCGGGAGGGCTCGAAGTACGGCCTTGACGAATACCTGGAGATCAAATACCTGCTGATGGGCGGGTTGTAAGGCACCCACTGCCGCCGGCAGCACACCGGCGGCGTTTCGGCTTCATCTCTACTTCAAGAACAAAAACCGGAGACGAACATGTCCGTAACCCCAGTCAAGATCGATGACCTGCCGATCGGTCGCTTCCATATCAAGATCGCCGGCCTGACCTTCGGCGCCCACTTCACCGACGGCTATATCCTTGGCCTGATCGGTATCGCCTTCACCTTGCTCAGCCCGCAGATGCAGCTGGACGCCTTCTGGCAGGGGCTGATCGGTGCCTCGGCGCTGATCGGCCTGTTCCTCGGCAGCCTGTTCTTCGGCTGGATTTCCGACCGCCTTGGCCGGCAGAAGATCTTCCTGATCAGCTTCGTGCTGATCACCCTGGCTTCGGTCATGCAGTTCTACGTGGAAAGCGCGGCGGCCTTGCTGGCCTGCCGGATCCTCATCGGCATCGGCCTGGGCGGGGACTTCAGCGTCGGCCATGCCATGCTCGCCGAGTTCGCCCCGCGCAAGCACCGTGGCGTGCTGCTGGGTTCGTTCAGCGTGATCTGGACCTTCGGTTATGTGGCGGCGACCTTTGTTGGCACGGCGATGCTCAGCCTGGGCGATGACGCCTGGCGCTACATGCTGGCGTCCTCGGCGATTCCTGCCGGGTTGATCCTGCTGGCGCGTATCGGTACCCCGGAGTCGCCGCGCTGGCTGGTCAATCGCGGGCGCATCGAGGAAGCCCGGGCCATCGTGCGCGAGCACCTTGGCGCCCATGTGGTGCTGGATGAAGAGCCGGCCGGCGAGCATCGCTCGGGGTATGCCGCGCTGTTCAGTCGCGAGTACCGCAAGCGCACCGCGTTCAACTGCCTGTTCTTCGTGTGCATCGTCATGCCGTACTTCGCCATCTACACCTTCCTGCCGACTATCCTGGAAAAGATGGGGCTGGCCGAAGGTTTCGGTACCGAGCTGATGCTCAACCTGCTGCTGATCGTCGGGGCATTGCTGGGGATCTGGTGCACGGTGAAGTTCTCGCGGCGCGGGTTCCTCATCGGCTCGTTCGTGATCCTGGCGGCGGCGCTGTTCCTGCTGGCGGTGTTGCCGGGCGGTGCGGCGTGGCTGATGGTGCTGGTGTTCGGGTTGTTCACCCTGGTGCTGTCGGCGGTGAGCAACCTGGTCGGGGTGTTCCCGGCGGAGAGCTTCCCGACGCCGGTACGGGCCAGTGGAATCGGCCTGGCCACGGCAGTGAGCCGCCTGGGTTCGGCGGTGAGTACTTTCCTGCTGCCGCTGAGCGTAGCGGGGATCGGCTTGAGCCCGACCATGGGCATCCTGGCGGCGATCCTGGCGTTTGGCGCGCTGATTTCCTGGGCCTGGGCGCCGGAGACCAAGGCGCTGACCCTGAGCCAGGCGTGTGATGTGCCGAGTGTTGATGGGGTGAAGGTCGGGGCTGTGTCTGGCCTGGCTACCTAGGTGTCTTTACTGGCCTCATCGCTGGCAAGCCAGCTCCCACAGGGTACGCGATCCCTGTGGGAGCTGGCTTGCCAGCGATGAGGCCGGTGATAACAACGGAAGAATCAGCCAGTGACCCCTTGCAACCAGTCAGTGAACAACCCCACCTTCGACAACCCCTGCTTGTCCCCCGCCACATCCAGCCAGTACCCATAAGGCCCCAGCACCTCCACCCCGGCAATCGGCAGCAGGCTGCCCTCACGCAATTCCCGCTCGATCATCTGCCGGTCGATCACCGCCAGCCCACCGCCGGCCAGCGCGGTGTGAATTACCTGGTCCAGGGTAGTGAATTCCAGCCCTCCGGCCGTCTCCACATCATCCCGGCCCATGGCTGCCAGCCAGTTTTCCCAGACCTTCAAGCGCTTGCCGTCATGCAGGATATGCAGCAGCGGCCAGGCGCGCAGATCCGGCGCCTGGCCGTCGACGAACAGCTCGGCACTGGCTACCGCCACATGCCGCTCCATCACCAGCAACTCGCTATGCCAGTG
Source organism: Pseudomonas putida (assembly GCF_001941965.1). Taxonomy (GTDB): domain Bacteria; phylum Pseudomonadota; class Gammaproteobacteria; order Pseudomonadales; family Pseudomonadaceae; genus Aquipseudomonas; species Aquipseudomonas putida_L. The sequence continues at coordinate 96,259 of NZ_MKZO01000047.1, forward strand.
CTCCGCCGGCCCCAGGCCGAAGCGGATGCGACAGTCGATCTCGGCCAGGTGCTCATGGCTGGCCTGGTTGCTCACGCTCAGGCTGATCTCCGGATAGCGCCGGCAGAAATCCCGCAACTGCGGCGACAGCCAGCGCGTGCCCCAGGTGGGCGGGGCGAGGATGCGCAGGCGCTGGCGCAGGTTGGGGATGCGTACCGATTGCAGGGCACGGTCGATCTGGTCGAAGGCCGCCGCCAGTTGCGGCGACAGCGCCGCGCCGGCCTCGGTCAGGGTCAAACCCAGATGAGTCCGCACGAACAGCGCCACGCCCAGGTGATCTTCCAACTGCTTGATCTGCCGGCTGACCGCACCCTGGGTCACGTTCAACTCAAGGGCGGCGCGGCTGAAACTGCGGTGCCGCGCGACTTCTTCGAAGACGCGCAGCATGTTGAGCGGGGGCAGTTGACGCATGGAAACCACCCCGCAGGAGAGGGACGTTTTAGAAGTAATAACCGATGTTGACGTATACCTGATTTTCCCACTGGTCACTACCACCCGCACCCAGGCTCTGGGTGTAGTTGCTGCCGCCGATATAGGGATCGTTCTTGCCGAACAGCCACTCGGTGGCGATCCACAGTTTGCTCACCGAGAAGGACGAGCCGAGGATCAGCCGTTCCGAGGTGTCGAAGCCCGCGGCCGACTTGTCGAAGGCGCTGTAGTTGGCGTACAGCTTGATGCCGCTGACCTGGTCGAACAGGTACTTGCCGTCGACGTCGTAGCTCAGGTCGGCGACATAGAAATTGCCGCGGCTGGCGACGTTGAAGGTGCCGTCGTAGCCGCCGAAGGTGACCAGTTCGTCGGTGCCTTCGTTGCGCGGTGACATCTGTTGCCGCGCCGCCATCAACTGCACGCCCCAGGGGCCGTTCTTGCCCAGGTAGTGCACGGCTACGGCGTTGCGCCGGCCATCGTCGTGGGTGTCGTTGTTCTTCAGGGTCGAGGTCATGCCGGACACGCCCACCTCGGATTTCCAGTCGCCCAGTTGCACCGCCCGCGCCACCCGCAGCACGGCGGTGTTGCGCTCGCGGTTGTCGCTGCCGTCGGCGACATAGCTGTCGGCGGAAGACACCACCGTCGAGTAGGTGCGCCCGTTGCTGGTGCCCTTGCCCTGCCAGGCCGGGCGCAGGTACCAGCCGGCCTGGACGTTCCAGGCGCCGGCCTGCTGGATGTACTTGGCGCCGATCTGCTCGACGTCCTCCAGGCCGATCACGTTGCCCAGGGTTTCGAAGAAGGTGCTGCCGAAGTAGGGCTGCAGGCCGAAGGGGATCTGGTTGAGACCGACCTGGACCTGCTGCTCGGGATTGAATCTGTAGCCGACCCAGGCGGTTTCGGCGAAGGCGATATCACCGACATTGTTGGTGTACTTGTACGGGTAGGCCCGCCCGTAGAAACGGTACTTGGCCGCGCCGATCCAGCTGTCGGAGTCGTATTTGGCGGTGAGGAAGGCGGTGTCGAAGTTGAACTTCTGGATATCCCGGTCCGGGTCGTAGTCCCAGCGCGCGCGGACGGCGCCGCCGAGGTCGAGGTGGTCGGTGACCTGCACGGCGAAGGCCGGAACGGCGAGGCTGGACAGGGCGGCAAGACAGACGGACTGCAAGCGCAGGGAAGAACTGAAGGGCATGGTGCGGCTCTCGTTGTTGTTATGTGAGACGCGCGCAGTGTTGCCAGCGGGGCTTTGTCGGACAAACGATTAAATGGCAGGGTAAACCTGCAATAAACGCAGGTTAGTCGAGGAATATTCCGAATGTCCTGTGGGATGTGTCTTACGCTGCATGGGATACTTCACACCTTTCCCGTCCCGCCGAGCGCCTTCCATGAAACGCAAGATGCCAGGTCTCAACGCCCTCAAGGCCTTCGAAGTGGCCGGCAGCACCGGCAGCTTCACCCGTGCTGCCGAGTTGCTCAACGTCACCCAGAGCGCGGTCAGCCGCCAGGTCCGGCAACTGGAAGAGCAGCTTGGCGAGCACCTGTTGCAGCGCCGCCATCACCATCTTGAATTGACCAATGCCGGGCGCGTGCTGCTGCGGGCGCTGCACCAGTCCTTCGACAAGATCGAAATGACCGTGCGCAGCATCCAGCAGAAGACCCACGCCAACCGCCTGCACCTCAATGCCCCGCCGACCTTTACCAGCCGCTGGCTGATGCCGCGCCTGGGGCGCCTGCGCGAGCGTCATCCGGAGCTGGAGCTGAGCATCACCACGCAGTTGCAGGACAGCCTGGCCGAGACCGCCACCCTTGACTGCGCGATCCGTTTCGGCAATGGCGAGTGGGACGGGCTGGACAGCTCGCTGCTGATCCAGGAGCGGCATATCGCCGTGTGTGCGCCGTCGCTGTATGCCCGGGAGCAGGACGAGGAGGGCATCGACCTCAACCGCATGACCTTGCTGCATGTGCTGGCCCGGGAAGACCAGCGCTACCTGACCTGGAAGCACTGGCTGGATGCGGCGCGGATCAGTGGCGTGGATACCCAGGGTGGTTACGAGTTCGACCTGCTGGACCTGGCCATCCGTGCGGCGGTGGATGGGCTGGGGATCACCATTGCCGACTGGCATATGGTCGCGGCGGAGCTGGCCAGCGGGCGCCTGACCCAGGTGCTCAATGTGCATGTGGAAGGGCACCAGTCGTACTGGCTGGTGACCCGGCCGGAACAGCGTGATGCGCCGCAGTTGCAGCTGTTCCATCAGTGGTTGCAGGAGGAGATCTGGTTGGCGCAGCGGCAGCTGGAGCCGTCTACTCCGGCAGTGTGATGGTGCTCTTCAGGGCCTCATCGCTGGCTTGCCAGCGATGAGGCCCTGAAGAGCACCCTCCCTCTCACTAACATGCCTTTTTCGAATGTTCCCCCCGCCAATTAATCGTTTGTCCCCCCCAGCGCAAATCACAACACTGCCCGCCAATAACAACGTGACAACGATGGGCAGTCTGCGATGCGAATCGAGCGAAATTTTGTTCAGGGCGACTTTATCGAACCGGCCGGCACGGCGCGGATCACCGTGTTTGATCCGGCCACCGAAGCCAAGGTCGGTGAAGTAGCCGCCGCCACCGTCAACGAGGCCATCGCCGCCGTAGACGCTGCCGCCGCCGCCCAGAAAACCTGGGGCAAGCTGACCAGCATCGAACGCGGCGACTACCTGCGCGCCTTCGCCGATGCCCTGGAAGCCCGCGCCGTGCCCATTGGCGAAGCCCTGGCCGCCGAGTCCGGCAAAAGCTTGGTCGACGCCAGCAATGAAGCCCGCTACGCCGCGCAGATCACCCGCTACCACGCCGAGTGGGCACGCCGCATCGAAGGCGAGATCATCCCCAGCGATACCCCGGACGAACGCCTGTTCCTGCACCGCGAGGCCATCGGTGTGGTGGCCTGCCTGATCCCGTTCAACTACCCGGTCTACACCCTGCTGCGCAAGGTCGCCCCGGCGCTGATCGCCGGCAACACGGTGGTGGTGCGCCCGAGCAACAACACCCCGCTGTCGGCTTTCGAGATCGCCCGTGCGGCACAGCAAGCGGGCCTGCCGGCCGGCGTGCTGAATATCCTGACCATGGACCACGCAACCGCCGCCAGCCTGTGCACCCACAAGGCGGTGGGCCTGATCACCCTGACCGGCAGTGTCAACGCCGGGCGCATCGTTCTCGACTACTGCAAGGAAAACATCGCCAAGCCGTCGCTGGAGCTGGGCGGCAAGACCCCGGTGATCGTCGAGCCGGATGCCGACCTGGAACAGGCCGCCAACGCCATCGTCGCCTCCAAGACTACCCATTGCGGCCAGTTGTGCACGGCGGTGGAGCGGGTCTATGCCCATGAGAGCGTGCATGACCGCCTGCTGGCGCTGCTGAAAGAGAGGTTCGCTGCCGTGCGCTTCGGCGACCGTGCCGAAGACCCGAGCCTGATGGGCCCGCTGGTCAACGCCGCCTCCCGGCGCAACATCCACACCATGGTCGAGCGCGCCGTCGGTGCCGGTGCGGTGCTGGAGGCGGGCGGTTTCATCCCGGAAGGCCCGGGCCATTTCTACCCGGCGACCCTGCTCAGCCACTGCCGCCAGGACATGGAGATCGTCCAGGAAGAAACCTTCGGTCCGGTGCTTGCCTTGCTCAGCTACCACGATATCGACCAGGCCCTGGAGATGGCCAACGACCATCAATTCGGCCTGTCCTCGGTGCTGTTCAGCGAGAACTACCGCACCACCCTGAAGGTCGCGGCCGCCATCGAAGCCGGCGAGCTCTACGTCAACCGCACCCCGGCCGACCCTTACCAGGGCTTCCACGCGGGCTGGAAACGCTCGGGCCTGGGCGGCGATGACGGCAAGCACGGCATGCTCGAATTCACCCAGACCCGACTGGTGGTCATGAAGTACTGAGCTGCAAGCGGCAAGCTACAAGTTTCAAGCAGTCCGCGTCGCGCTTTTACTTGGCGCTTATGGCTTGCAGCTTGCCGCTCCCTAATAAGAACAACAGAGAATCCATTTATGTCCAAGCATGCTGCCGCTCCGCATTCTGCCGTTCTCGCCGAGGACGCCAGCGACAAGGGAAGTCGCTATTTCCAGTTGATGCTGCTGGTCCTCGCCGCCGGGGCGATCTACCCGATCCTGTACCTGCGCCAGGTCTACCAGACCACCATGCTCGAAGTGTTCCAGATCAACCATTCCGAGCTGGGCTACCTGTATTCCATGCTCGGCACCATCTTCCTGCTCAGCTACCTGCCCAGCGGCTGGCTGGCGGACCGGATCGCCCCGCGCTTCCTGATCTTCTTCTCGCTGGTCGCCACCGGCGCCCTCGGCCTGTGGTACTCCACCGCACCGGGCATGGACGGCCTGCTGGTGATCTTCGGTTGCTGGGGACTGACCACCGGCCTGACCTTCTGGGCCTCGGTGCTCAAGCGCGTGAAGATGATCGCCCGGCAGTCCGAACAGGGCCGCTTCTTCGGCATCCTCGACGGCGGTCGCGGGCTGGTCGAGGCGCTGCTGGCCACCGTGGCCCTGGCGCTGTTCGCCATGGCCACGGAAACCCGCGGCGAATCGGTGGCCGAAGGCTTCAGGCATGTGGTCTACCTGTATTCCTTCACCTGTATCGCCATCGGCTGCGTGCTGGTGCTGCTGAAAGACCCGAAATCCATGGACGACACCCGGCCGGTGGAGCAGGGCAAGTTCAACCTGCTCAGCGACCTGGCGACCCTGGTGAAGATCCCCGAGCTCTGGCTGGTGACCGCCATCGTGTTCTGCGGCTACCACATCTTCTGGGCCACCTACAGCTTCTCCGACTACCTGCAAGGCAGCGGCATGACCGCGGTCATGGCCGGCACCATCACCACCATCAAGCTGTGGATGCGCCCCATCGGCGGCATCGGCGGCGGCTGGCTGGGTGACAAGTTCAGCAATGTCTCGGTGCTGATCGTCGCGCTGCTGCTGGCGACCCTGGGCATCTTCGGCCTGATCATCTTCCCGGGCCTGAACAGCCTCGGCCTGCTGATCGCCACGGTGATCTTCATCGGCCTGATGACTTACGCGATTCGCGGGCTGTACTGGGCGATCCTCGACACTTGCGCCATCCCGCTGCGCATCACCGGCCTGGCCATCGGCATCGTCTCGGTGGTGGGTTACCTGCCGGACACCTTCATCCCGCTGATCAATGGCTACCTCACCGAACACTACCCGGGCGCCCTCGGCTACCAGCTGTACTTCGGCTACATCGGCGCCGTGGGCCTGGTCGGCACGCTGGCCGCGGTGGCATTGCGTGGCCGGGTCAAACGCAAGCAACTCCTTCAGAACACTGGTGCCTGAGATGAAAATCGTCGCTCTCGAAACCCATATCGTCGCCGTACCGCCACCCCATATCGGCGGCATGTACTGGCTGTTCGTCAAGTTGCGCACTGCCTGCGGCATCGAAGGCGTCGGCGAGATCTACGCCGCCACCTTCGGCCCCAAGGCCATGCTGCCGATCATCGAGGACGTGTTCGAGCGCTATCTGCTCGACCAGGACCCGCACCATATCGAGCGCTTCTTCCGCCAGGCCTATTCCAGCGGCTTCACCCAGCGCCCCGACCTGACCATGATGGGCGTGGTCAGCGGCCTGGAAATGGCCTGCTGGGACATCATCGGCAAGGCGGCGAACAAGCCGGTGTACGAGCTGCTTGGCGGCAAGGTCCATGAGCGCCTGCGCTCCTACACCTACCTGTACCCGCTGAACAGCCAGGGCGAGTACGACTACGACGACCCGGACCTGGCCGCCGAATGCGCGGTGCAGAACATGAACAAGGGCTTCACCGCCCTCAAGTTCGACCCGGCCGGCCCGTACACCGCGTATTCCGGGCACCAGATCTCCCTGGAGGTGCTGGACCGCTGCGAAACCTTCTGCCGCAAGATCCGCGAGGCGGTGGGCAACAAGTGCGATTTGCTGTTCGGCACCCACGGGCAGATGGTGCCGTCCTCGGCGATTCGTTTGGCCAGGCGCCTGGAGAAATACGATCCGCTGTGGTTCGAGGAGCCGATTCCGCCAGGGCAGGAAGACGCTATGGCCCAGGTTGCCGGCAAGACCAGCATCCCGATCGCCACCGGTGAGCGCCTGACTACCAAGTACGAGTTCTTCAAGCTGCTGCAGGCCGGCGGGGCGTCGATCCTGCAGATGAACGTGGCGCGCTGCGGCGGCCTGTTGGAAGCGAAGAAGATCGCCAGCCTGGCCGAGGTCTATTACGCGCAGATTGCCCCGCACCTCTACAACGGGCCGGTCGGCGCGGCGGCGAGCTTCCAGCTGGCGGCCTGCACGCCGAACTTCCTGATCCAGGAAAGCATCGAGACCTGGGGCGGCTTCCATGCCGAGGTACTGAAGAAGCCGCTGCAATGGGAGGACGGCTACATCATCCCGTCCAGCGAGCCGGGCCTGGGCGTGGAGCTGAACATGGACGTGGTGCGCAAGCACAGCCCGTACACCGGCCAGCGCCTGCATCTGCAGATGGCCGCCAACCCGGTGGATGTGCGCGACAACTCGCCAGCCAAAGGCTGACCTTGTTCCCGCCCGGCAACGGGCGGTGTTTTCCCGACTTACGCGGTAACTTGCATGACTTACGACTACATCATCGCCGGCGCAGGCGCTGCCGGTTGCGTCCTGGCCAACCGGCTTTCGGCCTCGGGCAAACATTCGGTCCTGCTCCTGGAAGCGGGCGGCAAGGACGATTCGTTCTGGTTCCGCATCCCGGTCGGCTTCGCCAAGATGTACTACAACCCGACCTTCAACTGGATGTACTACAGCCAGCCGCAACAGCAGCTCGGCGGCCGTGCCCTGTATGCCCCGCGGGGCAAGGTGCAGGGCGGCTCCGGCTCGATCAACGCGATGATCTACGTGCGTGGCCAGGCCCATGACTTCGACGATTGGGCCGCCAACGGCAACGATGGCTGGGGCTTCAAGGATGTGCTGCCGTACTTCCGCAAGCTGGAAAACCACCCGCTGGGCGACAGTGAGTACCACGGTGGCAGCGGGCCGATCAGCATCACCCCGATGAAGGGCCAGACCCACGCCATCTGCGATGTCTTCCTCAAGGGCTGCGAAGAGCTGGGCTACCCGCGCAGCGATGATTTCAACGGGCCGGACTTCGAAGGCGCCGGGATCTACGACGTCAACACCCGCAATGGCCAGCGCTGCTCCAGCAGCTTCGCCCACCTGCATCCGGCGCTGGGCCGGGCCAATCTCAAGGTCGAGCATCATGCGTTGGTGGACCGGGTGTTGTTCGAAGGGCAGCGGGCGACTGGCGTGATGGTCAGCCAGAACGGCGTCAACCGCACCTTCACCGCGCGCAAGGAAGTGATCCTCTGTGCCGGTGCCGTGGATACGCCGAAGATCCTGCAACTGTCCGGTGTCGGCGATCGCGAACTGCTGGACCGGCACGGTATCGCCCAGGTCAAGCAACTGCCGGCGGTGGGGCAGAACCTGCAGGACCACCTCTGCGTCAGCTACTACTACAAGGCCAATGTGCCGACCCTCAATGACCAGCTGAGTTCGCTGCTGGGCCAGCTCAAGCTGGGCATCCAGTACCTGCTGACGCGCAAGGGCGCGCTGGCGATGAGCGTCAACCAGGCGGGCGGTTTCTTCCGCGGTGACGAGCTGGAGCAGAACCCCAACCTGCAGCTGTACTTCAACCCGCTGTCGTACCAGATTCCGAAGAACAACAAGGCCAGCCTCAAGCCTGAGCCTTACTCCGGTTTCCTGCTGTGCTTCAACCCGTGCCGGCCGACCAGCCGCGGGCATGTCGAGATCGCTTCGGGTAATCCGCGGGATGCCGCGCTGATCGACCCTAATTATCTGAGTACCGAGAAGGACAGGGCGGAAGCGATCCAGGGCAGCCGCCTGATGCGCCGGATCATGCAGGCGCCCGCGCTCAAGGGCATCACCGTGGACGAAGTGCTGCCGGGGCCGGCGGTGGAGAGCGACGAGCAGATGCTCGAGTATTTCCGCCAGAACTGCGGGTCGATCTACCACCTGTGCGGCACCTGTGCGATGGGCGCGGACGAGCAGGTTTCGGTGGTCGACAAGCGCTTGAAGGTGCATGGCCTGGACGGGCTGCGGGTGGTGGATGCGTCGATCTTCCCCAATGTGACGTCGGGCAATACCCATGCGGCGGTGCTGATGGTGGCGGAGAAGGGCGCGGACCTGATTCTGGCCGATGCCTGATCTGGAGAGGCTTGCACAAAACCCTGTGGGAGCTGGCTTGCCAGCGATTTGGCCCGACCAGACAACAGGGTTGCGCCTGCTGGCCTCATCGCTGGCAAGCCAGCTCCCACAGGGTGGGGGCGGCGTTCACGAATCCAATCAATCAAACCGTAATATCAACTCAGCATATTAGGCGGCCTTATCATAACGACAATGGCCGCCAACCATGCTTTTCACCCCGCATCGCCTTGCTCTTTGCGTCGCGCTCGCTAGCGCTTCGTTCGCTCCAACCCTGTTCGCCAAGGACTATTCGATCACCAGCGCCACCACCGATACGCTGGAGTTGAAGAAAGGCGACAACCTGTCCATTTCCGCCAAGGGCAGTATCGTTTCGAGCAAGGATGACGGGGTGATCCTGCCCAAGCACACCAGCGGCACCACGATGACCGTGGACAACGCCGGGATCATCCGCTCCACCAAGGACCGCGGTATCGATACCAAGGACGAGGGCGAGGATGTCAGTGCCTACGTGATCAACAACCGCGCCGGGGCGCTGATCCAGGGCGCCAACGACGGCCTGCGCTTCCAGACCAACCCCACCGCCGGCGGCACCCTGAAGATCACCAACGCCGGGACCATCGAGTCCATCGGCGACGGCCAGGCCATCGACCTGGAAACCCTGAACAACGTCAAGTTCACCACCACCATTACCAACGAAGCCACCGGGGTGATCCATGCGGTGGGCAACGACGCGATCAAGACCGGTTCCAACGCCACGGTGATCAACCGCGGCCTGATCACCACCGACACCGCGCCCCAGGACAAGGACGGCAAGGACCAGAAGTTCGACGGCATCAAGATCGGCACCTCCACCGGGGTCACCGTGTACAACTACGGTACCGTCACGGCCGACCGCCACGGCATCGACCTGAAGACCGACGCGACCCTCTACAACTACGGCAGCGTGACCGGGCGCAACGGCTCGGGCTTCGGTTCGGATGGCTCCGGCACGGTGTTCAACTACGCCGGCGGGGTGATCACCGGGGCCATCGCCGACGGCAAGATCAACGGCGACGGCGATGGCGTGGATATCGACAACGTCGGCCATATCTACAACGAAGGCACCATCCAGGGCCTGGGCGCCAAGGGTGTCGACAGCGGCGGCCGGCCCAACGGCAGCGAAGGCATCGCCATGGGCGGCGGGACCATCGTCAACACCAGCACCGGCATCATCCGCAGCACCGATAACGGCATCCTGGTCGATGACGGTGCCGAAGGCCCGGGCGTGGAAAGCACCCGGATCACCAACGCCGGCCTGATCGAAGGCCACGGCGGTTTCGGCATCAAGCTGATCGGCCCGTACGATGACACGGTGATCAACAGCGGCCTGATCAGCGGCGGCAACGGCCTGGCCCTGAGCATGGGCGCCGGCAACGACACACTGATCGTCAACACCGGGGGCCGCTTCAAGGGCCTGGTGGACGGCGGCGACGGAATCGACACCCTGACCCTCGATGGCACCGGCAGCTTCGGCAACAGTGCCAACTTCGAGAAGCTGGTGGTCAGCGGCGGTAGCTGGACCCTGAGCAGCACCAACGATTTCAGCCAGGGCGGCACGGTCACCTCCGGCGCGACCCTGGTCAACCAGGGCAGCATCCTCGGCGCCATGACCGTGGACCAGGGCGGCGTGTATGCCGGTGGCGGTTCGGTGGGCGGCCTGACGGTCAACGGCAGCATGTTGACCAATACCGGGCTGGGCGTGGCCAAGGTCAATGGCGACCTGAGCTTTGGCAGCGGTTCGAGCCTGGTCTACGGCGTCAACGCCGATGGCAGCAGCGCGCCGATCAGCGTTACCGGCACCGCACATCTGAACGGCGCCACCCTGAATGTCGCGCCATCCTCGGGGGAATACCCGTGGAAGAGCCAATACACCGTGCTGACGGCCGGCGCCGTGGACGGCACCTTCGGCAAGGTCACCAGCGACTACGCCTTCCTCACCCCGACCCTGAGCTACAGCGCCACCTCGGTGGGCCTGACCTACACCCGCAACGACGTGGCCTTCGAGCAGTACACCCAGACCGGCAACGGTGCCGCCGCTGCCCGCTCCCTGGGCAGCCTGGGCAGCAACAGCCGCTTGTACAGCGCCTTGCTGAACACCTCGACCGGTACGGCCAGCAGCGCCATCGAGCAGCTTTCCGGCAGCAACACCGCCAACCTCGCTGCGGCGACCTTGAGCGGCAGCGCGCAGGTCGGCAGCACCATGCTCGGTGCCATGCAGTCCATGGGCAGCAATGCCGGTCTGCTGGTCGGCATGAATGAGCAGGACACCCCGATGCTGGCGGCCACTGGTGTGCCCCAGGGCCTACGCAACCTCAACGATCCGAACGCCCGCAGTCGCCTGTGGGTGCAGGCCCTGGGCAGCTACGGCAAGGTCGATGGCAGCCATGGCGGCAGCGAGCTGGAGCAGCGTACCGGCGGTGGTGTGCTGGGCCTGGACTGGGCCGCCGGCAGCGACTGGCGTCTCGGTGTGCTGGGCGGCTATTCGAGCACCCGTCTCGACGCCACCGGCCTGGATGGCAAGGTCAACAGCTGGCACGCCGGTGTCTACGCCATGCGCCAGAGCGGCCCGCTGGCCTTGCGTCTGGGGGCGGCCTACAGCGCGCACAAGGGCGACAGCAAGCGTGATGTGGCGTTCGGCAGCTTCGACGAGCGCCTCAAGGGCGACTACGACGCCGACAGCCAGCAGGCCTTTGCCGAGCTGGGTTATGCCATGGGCAGCGGCCGCCTGAGTGCCGAGCCGTTCGCCAACCTGGGCTACCAGCGTTATCACCGCGATGGTTACCGCGAGAAGGGTGGTGACGCGGCCCTGGCGGTGGACAGCGATACCCAGGACAACGTCAGCAGCACCTTCGGCGTGCGCCTGGCCCACCTTGGCATGCTCGACAACGGCATGAGCCTGACCCCGCGGGCGAGCCTGGGCTGGCGCCATGTGTATGGCGATGTCGATACCCGCACCCGCCAGGCGTTCATTGCCGGGGGCGATGCCTTCAGTGTCGAGGGCAGCGCGCTGGACCGCGACAGCCTGGTGGTCGAGGCGGGGCTGGAATTGGGGGTGAGTGCGACCCAGTCGGTGGGGCTTGGCTACAACGGCGAACTGGGCAGCAACAGCCGTAACCATGCACTCGTGGGACAGTGGCAGATGAAGTTCTGATCCTGAGTTGCTGCTGAGGGCCTCATCGCTGGCAAGCCAGCTCCCACACAGACCCTGTGGGAGCTGGCTTGCCAGCGATGATCGTCCAGGCGACATCCTATTCCCCCGTGGAATACGCCCATGAAAACCTTGAATTGTATTTCCCCCTGAAAACCTCATAGCGTGATCGCCTCAACCAAGGAGATCGCGCCATGAGTCAGTTCCGCCTGTTCGTCGATGCCCGCTATGCCAGCCCCTACGCCATGTCGGTCTACGTGACCCTGCGGGAAAAGGGCCTGGAGTTCGAAACCGTGCTGGTCGATCTCGACCAGGGGCAGAACCAGTCTGGCGACTACAGCCGCCTCTCTCTTACTCAACGGGTACCGACCCTGATCCACGAGGGTTTCGCCCTGTCCGAATCCTCGGCCATTACCGAATATCTGGAAGACCTGTATCCGCAGCATCCGGTCTATCCCCGCGACCCGGCCCAACGGGCCCGTGCCCGGCAGGTCCAGGCCTGGGTACGCAGCGACCTGATGCCGATCCGTGAGGAGCGCTCCACCGTGGTGGTGTTCTATGGCGTGAAGAACGGCCCGCTGTCGGCGGCGGGGCGGGTGGCCGCCGCCAAGCTGATCGCAGCGGTGGAGACGTTGTTGCCGGAAGGGGCGCAGTACCTGTGCGGGGAGTGGTCGATTGCCGATGTGGACCTGGCGGTGATGCTCAATCGACTGGTCCTCAATGGTGACAAGGTGCCGCAGCGCTTGCAGGACTACGCGGCGCGGCAGTGGCAGCGGGCTTCGGTGCGGGAGTGGGTCGAGAAGGTGCGGCCGGCTTTGTAACTGCGCTGCTGCTACTGGCCTCATCGCTGGCAACGCCAGCTCCCACTGGGTTAGCGGTGTACGCGGACTTTGTGGGAGCCGGCGTTGCCGGCGATGAGGCCCTCAAGACCTGATCATCTCCCGCACCCGCTCCGCCAGTGCCTCCAGGGCGAACGGCTTGGTCAGCACCTGCATCCCCGGCTCCAGTTGGCCTTCGCCGATCGCGGCGGTCTCGGCATAGCCGGTAATGAACAGCACCTTCAGGTCCGGCCTGACCACCCGCCCGGCATCGGCCATCTGCCGGCCATTCATGCCGCCGGGCAGACCGACATCGGTAATCAGCAGGTCGATGTGCACGTCCGAGCGCAACACCTTGAGCCCCGACAGGCTGTCGCCGGCCTCGATCAGGCTGTAGTCGAGGTCGCCGAGCGCATCCATCAGCAGCATGCGCACGCTGGGCTCGTCGTCGACGATCAGAATGGTTTCCCCTGACTCGCTGGGTATCACGGTGCTGGCATCGTCGGCGCGGCTGTCCTCATCGAGCGCGCCGTGATAACGCGGCAGCAGGATCTGCACCGTGGTGCCGCCGCTCGATTCCGAGCTGATGCGCACCTGGCCACCGGACTGCTTGGCGAAGCCGTAGATCATCGACAAGCCCAGCCCGGTGCCCTGGCCGATCGGCTTGGTGGTGAAGAAAGGATCGAAGGCCTTGGCGAGGATGTCCGGGGTCATGCCGATGCCGCTGTCGGCCACCGTTAGCAGTACATACTCGCCTTCGCTGATCTCCTGGGCCCGGGCGCCGTCGGCATCCAGGCTGATATTGGCGGTTTCGATGCGGATACGCCCGCCATCGGGCATGGCATCGCGGGCATTGATGCACAGGTTGAGCAAGGCGTTTTCCAGTTGGCTGGCATCCACCAGGGTTGGCCATAACCCGGGGGCGGCCAGAGTGTCGACGGCGATGCCGGGGCCCACGGTGCGCTGGATCAGCTCGCCCATGCCCTGCATCAGGCGGTTGACGTCCGTGGGCCGCGGGTCGAGGGTCTGGCGCCGGGAAAAGGCGAGCAGGCGATGGGTCAGGGCGGCGGCGCGCTTGACCGCACCCTGTGCGGTCTCCAGGTATTTGTCCAGCTCCTGGATACGGCCCTGGGCGATGCGCGCGGCCATCATTTCCAGGGCGCCGGACACCCCGGCCAGCAGGTTGTTGAAGTCATGGGCGATGCCGCCGGTGAGCTGGCCGACCGCTTCCATCTTCTGCGACTGGCGCAGCTTTTCTTCCGCCTGCATCAGTTCCAGGGTCCGGGCGGCGACCCGCTGCTCCAGGGTTTCATTGAGGCTGCGCAAGGCCGCGATGGCGCGGTCGCGCTCGGCTTCGACCGAGCGCCGTTCCTCGACGTCGATCACCACCCCCGGCAGGCTGGTGGGAGTGCCGCCTTCGTCACGATCGACCCGGCCATTGGCTTCGATCCAGTACCAGCAGCCATCGCTGCGCCGCACCCGGTATTGATGGGCATAGGGCTTGCCGCTGGCGATCACCGCGCCGATGGCCTCGGTCAGGCCGTTGCGGTCGTCCGGGTGCACCGACTGCAGCACCTGCTCCAGGGTCAGGCCCTCGGTGCCCCAGGCCGGGTCCAGTCCGCAGGCGCGGGCGAAGGCGTCGTCGATGGTGAACTGGCCGTTGCCCAGGTCCCAGTGCCAGGTCCCGATGATCGCGCCGGCGGCCAGGGCCAGCTGGACCCTTTCGATGTTCTGTCGGGCCACGGCCTCGCTCAGGCGCAGGCGTTCCTCGGCGTTGCGACGTTCGGTGACGTCGCTGAAGATGATCGCGATCAGGCGCTCGTCCGGCTCGCCGATCTTCACCGCGCGCACATCGAACCAGCGCTTGAACGCCTCGGCGTAGTTCTCGAAGGTCGCCGGCTCCCCGGTTTTCGCCACGTGGCCATAGGTCTGGAACCAGAAGTCCTCCAGGTCCGGGGCGAACTCGGTGACCCATTTGCCGCGCAGATCGACCCCGGCCTGGCGCTCGAAGGCCGGGTTGGCTTCGACGAACTGGTAGTCGATGGGGCGGTCGGCGGCGTCGAACTTGACCTTGACGATGGCAAAGGCCGACTCGACGGTTTCGAGGATGGTGCGGAAACGCTCTTCGCTCTTGCGCAGGGCGACCCTGGCGCTGTGCATGGCGGTGGTTTCAAGAGGCTGGTAATGGGCTGACGGCGGCTCGGGGTCGAGGCCCGCCATCTCCAGGGTCAGGCGCAAACGCAGGACTTCCGCCTCCAGCGCTTCACGGGTCAGGTGCTTCATGCTGTTCCACCGCAGGTTCTTTTCGTTCGTTGTTGCCAGGGGCAGCCGGTTTGGAGTGGCGGGCCTGTCGATACGTTCCGCCTCGACCTGGAGAAACCTTAGCCTGCCGGCTGCACGGATGTTCTAGCACAGGCGTACTGGCAAATGAATATTGCTCAGTGCACTGAGCATTGACCGCGACCGCTCGCGCAGACGGCGATCCTTGCTAGATTCACAGGCGTCAGGCCCATTGCCAAGGAAGTGTCCATGTCTAATTCGTTCCCTCCCCGTGACTGGCGTCGCTGGCTGCCAGGCTTGCAGTTGTTGCGGGGCTATGTGCCGGCCTGGTTGCCCAGGGACCTGTTGGCCGGCCTGGTCCTGACCGCCATGCTGGTGCCGGTGGGTATCGCCTATGCCCAGGCCTCCGGGGTGCCGGGCATCTACGGTCTGTACGCGACCATCGTACCGCTGCTGGCCTACGCGCTGTTCGGTCCCAGCCGGATCCTGGTGCTCGGTCCGGACTCGGCGCTGGTGGCGATCATCCTGGCCGTGGTGCTGCCTTTGTCAGCAGGCGATCCGCTCAAGGCAATCACCCTGGCCAGCGCCATGGCTCTGGTCTCCGGGCTGGTCTGCCTGGGCGCCGGGGTGCTGCGCCTGGGTTTTATCACCGAGTTGCTGTCCAAGCCGATCCGCTACGGCTACATGAACGGCATCGCCCTGACCGTGCTGATCAGCCAGACGCCGAAGCTGTTCGGTATCAGCCTCGACAGCGAAGGCCCGGGGCAGGACATCTGGCACCTGTTCCAGGCCCTGTTCGAGGGCAAGGCCAACGGCTATGCCCTGGCCATCGGCGCCGGCAGCCTGGCGATCATCCTGTTGCTCAAACGCTTCGAGCGGGTGCCGGGGATCCTGATCGCGGTGGTGCTTGCCACGCTCGCTGCGTGGGTGTTCGACCTGGAGGCCGGGCATGGGGTCAAGGTCACCGGTTCGTTGCCCCAGGGCTTGCCGGCTTTCGTCTTTCCGCTGATCGATGCCGTCGACATCCAGGCCGTGCTGGTCGGCGGTTTTGCCGTGGCCTTGGTGTCGTTCGCCGATACCAGCGTACTGTCGCGGACCTATGCGGCGAAAACCCGGACCCCGGTGGATGCCAACCAGGAAATGATCGGCCTGGGCATGGCCAACCTCGCTACCGGGCTGTTCCAGGGCATTCCGGTCAGCAGCAGTTCGTCGCGCACCCCGGTGGCCGAGGCGGCGGGCGCCCGGACCCAACTGGCCGGGGTGTTCGGCGCACTGGGGGTGGCACTGTTGCTGCTGTTCGGTCCCGATCTGCTCCGGCACCTGCCCAGCAGCGCCCTGGCCGCCGTGGTCATCGCCGCGGCCATCGGCCTGTTCGAGTTCAAGGACCTGCGGCGCATCTACCGCATCCAGCAGTGGGAGTTCTGGTTGTCGATGACCTGCTTCGTCGGCGTGGTGGTGCTCGGGGCGGTTCCGGGGATCGGGCTGGCGGTGGTGATAGCAGTCATCGAGTTTCTCTGGGACGGCTGGCGCCCGCATTACGCGGTGCTCGGGCGGGTGGCGGGGATTCGCGGCTATCACGATATCAGCCGCTACCCCGATGCCCGCCGGGTGCCGGGGCTGGTGTTGTTCCGCTGGGATGCGCCGCTGTTCTTCGCCAATGCCGAGCTGTTCCAGAACTGCGTGCTGGAGGCGGTGGCAAAGGCGCCGGACAAGGTGCGGCGGATCGTGATCGCGGCGGAGCCGGTGACCAGCGTGGACGTGACCTCGGCGGACATGTTGATCGAACTGGAGCAGATCCTGCGTGGGCAGGGGGTTGAGTTGCGTTTTGCCGAGGTGAAGGACCCGGTCAAGGACAAGCTGGAGCGGCTGGAGGTGCTGGCGCGGATTGGCCGGGGGGTGTTCCAGCCAACGGTGGGGGCGGCGGTGGATGTGTATCTGGAGCAACACCAGGTCGACTGGACGCCTTGATCACTCTAGCTGCGGGACCACCGCGATCTTGCCTTCAATTTTGCGGTTGACGCACCGGTGCCTGGATTGGTTCCAGGAAAACCGCGAGCGACACTCGGCGTCATGCAGTTGAACCCGCGCCTGGCGAGCGGACTTCACCGCACAGAGCGAGGAGTGCGACGATGAACGCGAGCAATGAGTCGGTGTGGTTGGCGAGTGTGGGGAGGTTAGTTGATGGACGCCTGGTTCTACAGTCCGGACAGTGTCTGCGCTCGCGTGTGTTTTGTTTGGTTGCTATTCACTTCCAATAGTTGAGGGTTGTAATAGGTGTATAGCTTTCTCCGTAAAGTTGTACAGATCGTGCGCTCGGGTATAACTTTATTTCCACCGGTCAGAATCGGAGAATATTTGCGCGATAACTTTCCAGGCTGACAGGAAGAGGGACTAAGGTGTCGTCTGACTAAACGTTTCCGGAGAGCAGCGATGAGAATTCGCGGAGAAGTATTCTGGTCATGGGCAGACGCCAGCCTGCACCACCGCTCCTACGATGAAATACTCGCCGATGGCAGCAGTATCGATGTGCAGGTCAGGCTATCGCGGACTGGCAGCACACAGTTGTTCATTGGCCTCTACGCTGACGATGGTCGGGCCCTGCACGAGGAGGCTTTCGATTCACGGCCTGGAGAATCCATGTCCAAGGCCCTGGCCCTGGGCGTCGTGCAAGCCAGGCGCCAGGCATCGCGGCTGGTCCGCGACGGCAGGGGTGTGAATGTCGGAATGAAAGGGTGAGTGGAGAGCCTGGCCTGCCGCAGGACTCTCCTTGCAGCGCTCAATACGCCATGATTTCAAGGGCCTATGATGCGGATATCGGATATCCCCAGTTCCTGTACCGCCCGCAGGTGCTTCTCCTTCGATAACTGGCCGAGGCTACGCGGAGTGATCACCTGGTTGAACGGTAGATGCAGGCGCAGCAGGGCCACCACCGCATCGTCCAACGACAGGGCATTCCTCGGCGTCTCGCAGCACCAGGTCCGCTGTACACCCTTGAGTGAATATTCGATCTGGAACCTCATGGTTTCCACCCTCTCGTTTCAATCCGCTATCTGGCTGGCATCGGAAGACTGCTTCGGATCCGCGGGTGGCGGCTGGAAGGCCGGTCCGTCGCCCGCCAGTCGCCAGCGCACGTTTTCGAGGCCGTAGCGCTCCGCCATCGGCTTGCTGACTTTCTTGACCTTCTGCTGGCCGAAGCGTGGAATGATGCCTATTCCTGCATCGCAACTTGCCCAATGCCAGGCCTCGGCGTTATCCATGCGTTCCAGCCTGATGATGAAAGTGCGATGTTCGCCGCGCAGTTCATAGTCGATTACATAGAGTTGGGGTCCCTTCATGGCGATCTCCTTCATCAGATACCGGATGAATGGAGAGTTGCCACTCGGAAAAATTCAATTCAATTGAATGAATGGAAAATGTCGTAGTTTATTTACATTCTTTACATATTGACGTGGATCAACATGAGACGGTTGGCAAGGCAACTTGGCTGCGCATTGCTGCCCAGGTCTGCTCGTCCGCCGGGATCAGGTGTTCAATGCGCAGCGACGCCACGCTGATGTCCAGGGGCATGCCGAAGGTGGTGAAGGTGGAAAGGAATGTCAGCTCGCCATCCGCCGTGCGCACGCGGGTCAGGATCAATGGCGAAGGCTCGTCGTCCTGCGGCAGGGCTTCGGGTGTCGGCAGATCCTGCAGGCGCCGGGCGAGGCCGGGATTGCCCAGGGCTTCGCGGTTCGCCCGCTGCCAGGTGAGCGCACGGATCTGTGCTGCATTGACCAGATGGTCGCCAAGGCCACCGGGGCGTAGCAGGGTCTCCAGCAGGTTGAGGCCTTGCGTATCGGCCACCGGCTCGCCGGTCATTGCCACCAGGCGCATGGCGCCGGCGTTGGTGGCGATGATGTTCCAGTCGCTATCGAGGGCTATCGCCGGGGCCGGGTCCTGGGCGCGAAGCAGATGCTCGATGGCACGGTGGATCATCTCCAGCGCCGGGGTGTCCAGGGCCGAGGCCTGGTAGCGCGGCGCATAACCGGCAGCGAGAAAGACCTCGTTGCACTGCTCCAGCGGCACATCCAGCGCCGACAGCAGGGCATGCAAGGTGCCGGGCCCGGCCTTGGCACGGCCGGTCTCGATGCAACTGAGGTGACGCTGGGAAATGCCGCAGGCCAGGGACAAGCCAAGCTGGCTCAGCCCGGCTTGCCGGCGCAACTGGCGCAGATGCTGACCGGCATGGGTGGCCGGGCTCAGAGTATGGAAAGGGCGTGGGCTCATGGCGCGACGGTGACGGTCCTTGTGCGGGGCGTCCATGACCTGGGAGGTCATTGAGGGACGGCTCACCCTATCACTACATTGACGGCATTCCCAATCAGGAGGGCTGGAGATGGCTGTTCGTATCGGGGCGCTCGCCCTGTTCATCGTGCTTGCGCTGTACACCACCTGGACCATGGCGATCGCCGAGCAATCGTTGCTGGCGTTCGGCATGCAGCTGCTGTCGCGGCCGGATACTGCGCAGGTGGTGATCGATCTGTACCTGATGGCGGGGCTGGCCGGGGCGTGGATGGTCAGGGATGTGCGCTTGCGCGGTGGCAGCCGGTGGAGTGCCGTGCCCTGGCTGGTGCTGACGGCGGTGTTCGTGTCGTTGGGGCCGTTGTTGTATATCGCAGTGCGGGGGTTGCGTTGGGAGGGTTAGCCTGGCGGTGGTGTGGACAGGCTTCTACGCTGTGAGCGGCATTGGCCTTATTGGAGTTTTCAGCATGAAATCAGCACTTCTGTTCTCCCTCTTCCTTGCGTGCGGTGTCAATGGTTCGGTGCAGGCCAAGGACACCGTGACCCAGGTGCCGGTGCACTTCGCCAAGGGGGCGTCGAGTGCGGAACTCAAGGGGCGCTTCAGTGGTTATGACAGCGTCCGCTACACCCTCGGCGCCAAGGCCGGGCAGAGCATGACGGTGCGGATCCAGGGCAGTCGCAATGCCAACTTCAATGTCTTCGCGCCCGGGGCGTCGACGGCCCTGGGTGGCGGGAGTGTCGGCAGTGACTGGAGTGCGGTGTTGCCGGACTCGGGGGAGTACCGGATCGAGGTGTACCAGATGCGGGCCTCGGCGCGGCGGGGGGAGAAGGTCGAGTACAGCATCGAGTTCAGGGTGAAGTGATCGATATGTCGACACGGACTCTGTGGGGGTTCACCCGTGATTGCAATAGTGGCCGCACCACCGCAATCGCTGGCAAGCCAGCTCCCACAGTGACCGCGTCGTGCCCGGATCTGATGATCGACTCAGGACCCTGTGGAAGCTGGCTTGCCAGCGATTGCGATAGTGGTCTCACCACAGTCGCGAGTACGACAGTTAACGCCTCTCCCACTCCGCAGCCCGCTCAAACGCATACGCCGCCCGATAAATCTGCCCCTCGGCAAAATACCGGCCCACCAACTGCATCCCCACCGGCAACCCCTCCCGGCAAGCACAGGGAATCGACATCGCCGGATGCCCGGTGGCGTCGAAGCCGCAGGTGTTGCCCAGCATCTCGAAGGCCCGGTCGAGCACCTCCGGCATGGGCGCATCGGCAGCCGGCAGGGGCGTCGCACGCAGGGGCAGGGTCGGCATCAGCAGCAGGTCGTAGTCCTCGAACAGCCCGTCATAGGCCAGGCGCAGTTGCCGGGCGAGGTTCTGCGCCTTGCCGTAGTAGCGGCCGCCGTAGTTGCGGTTGACGTACTCGCCCAGCAGCAGGGTGACTTTGACCGTGTCCGGCAATTGGTCGGCGCGTTCGCGCCAGCGCGCGTGGTGCTCCATCATCCCGGTGAGGTACAGCCCGCGCCAGTTGAGGCCATGGCTGTCGCCCTTCATCATCTGCCCGGTAGCACCCTCGGCGGCGATCGCCAGCCAGATGGCAGGACCCAGGCCATGCATCGGCAACGACACGTCCGCAACCGTAGCCCCCAGCCCACGGAACACCTCGGCCGCTGCGCGCACGGCGTCATCCACCTCGGCTTCGGAATTGGCCTGCCCGAAACCCTCGCGCAAAACGCCGATGCGCATGCCCGCGACACCCTGCTCCAGGTCTTGCAGATAACGCCGCTCCGAAGGCACCGCAACTTGCCTCGGGTCCAGCCCGTCCGGGCCGGCCAAGACTTCGAGCAGCAGCGCATTGTCACGCACGTTGGCGGTGATCGGCCCGAGGTGGTCGAGGGTCGCTTCGATCGGCATCGCTCCGGTGTAGGGCACCAGGCCATGGGTCGGTTTCATCCCGTACACGCCGCAGTACGCCGAAGGAA
Organism: Pseudomonas putida; assembly: GCF_001941965.1. Lineage (GTDB taxonomy): Bacteria > Pseudomonadota > Gammaproteobacteria > Pseudomonadales > Pseudomonadaceae > Aquipseudomonas > Aquipseudomonas putida_L. The sequence goes on from NZ_MKZO01000047.1 coordinate 117,488, forward strand.
TGCGCACCGAGCCGCCCTGGTCGCTGCCCAGGGCCATTTCCACTTCGCCGGCCGCCACCAGCGCCGCCGATCCGGACGAAGAGCCGCCGGCGGAATAGCCATGCCGCCGGGGGTTGTGCACCGGCCCGCTGGCCGAGGTATGCGAGCCACCAGAGAAGCACAGCGCTTCGCAGACGGACTTGCCGGTGATGGTCGCGCCGGCATCGAGCAGGCGGCTGACCACCGTGGCGTCCACCTCCGGGACATAACCGTCGAGGGTGACGCTGCCGTTGAACATCGGTAGCCCGGCGACGGCAATGTTGTCCTTGACCACCACCCGCTTGCCCGCCAGCGGGCCGTTCGCGGCGCCCTGGATCAGCGACTTGCATTGCCAGGCACCGAGGGCATTTTCAGCGGCTTCCGGCCTGTGTACCGGGCCACGGGGATAACGCACCTCGGGGAGGAAGTCGGGCAGTTCGTCGAGCAGGTCATAGGCATCGAAGTTGGCCTGCAGCGCGCTCTGGCAGGCATCCAGTTGTGCAGCGCTCAAGGTCAGGCCGAGGCTTTCGGCGATCTGGCCCAGTTCATTGAAGTCGGGTCTGCGTAGGGTCATCTTGAAGTGTCCTCGGGAAAGTGGCTGTTGGTCAGGCCGGGAGCAGGTAGCCGCCGAAGAGATCGACCACTACCGTGCCGCTGTCGGCGGCATCGCCCCACAACTCTTCGGTAGTGAACTGAACGTGGTAGGTCGGCTCCGGCGCGCTGTCCAGGCCATGCCCGACCGCATCGGGGAAGGGCCAGGCATGGGTGGTACGGTGCAGCACCACGCCGCGCTTGCCGCGGACATAACCCGGCATGCGGATATGTCCGTCGACGAATTCGTCGCGCACTTGCACCTGCTCACCGACCTCGAACGGTTTGCGCGGCGGGTTTGCTGCCCGCCCCGGGCCGATCGACAAGGCGAGGGGATAGCTGCCACCGGCCAGTTGCGCCAGGCGCTCCCGGCTCAGCAGGCCTTTTTCGACGAACAGCGAGGCGGTGCCCACCACGATCCGGTCGTAGTAGCTGGAGGTCAGGTACTGCCGGGGCTCCATGCGTTCGATCGCATGGCGCAGTTCGTCGACATTGAACAGGCCCAGTTCCCCCGCACCGAGAAACAGCAGGCTGTAGCCCAGGTGTTCCCAGTCTTCGTGGAACACCGGCTTGTAGCTCAGGGAGTTGGCCGTGTGCGCGACCGGCCCGAAACCTTGCAGGCCGCCAAGATCATGGATGCCGTCCATTACGCTCGCCCTCCGCTGATGTCGGGGCGGGCAATACCGATGAGCACGTCCTTGGTCACCAGTGCAGCGAGGGCTTCCTCGCTCCAGCCTTCGGTGCCCGTAGGGCGCACGGGGAGGACCATGTAGCGGGTTTCGGCGGTGGTGTCCCAGACCCGGATCGCCACGTCCTCGGGCAGGTCGAGGCCCATTTCCCGCAGCACCGTGCGGGCCTCGCGCACCACCCGGGCGCGGTATTCGAAGCTCTTGTACCAGTCGGGTGGCAGGCCGAGCACCGGCCAGGCGGTGCACGAGCACAGGGTGCAGACGATGACGTTCTGCAGGGTCGGGGTGTTTTCCAGGGCGACGATGTATTCGCCCTGCACGCCGGTGTAACCGAACTGCTCGCAGGCGGCGGTGCCGTCGCGCAGCAGCAGTTCGCGGTAGGCCGGGTCGACCCAGGCCCGGGCCACCACGCGGGCGCCGTTGGCCGGGTCGAAGTCGGTTTCCATGACCTCGGTGAAGTGTTCGATATAGCCGTCCGGGATCACCCCTTTTTCGGCCAGGGCGTGCTTGAGGGCGTAGGCGCGTTCGGCGGCGGAGCCCGCCGGGGCATGCTTGTGGTCCATGTCGTTCTCCTCGTGCTCAGACGCCGGCCATCAGGCCGGTGCCGGGATGGCAGTTGATGTAGTCGTAGTGCTGGTCCTGGGCGCGCAGCACGCTGACCTCGTGATAGCCCTTCCACTTCAGCTGGCCGCCCAGGGTCTGGACCATGCGCATGAAGGTGCCGAAGATCTCGATATGGGTCGGGTGCGACTCGGACCAGCGCTCCAGCGCGGACATCGAGCGCCAGTGGCTGACCGAGAAACGCTTCTCCATGGGCTGGCCATGGGCGTCGATATGCTGCACGTAGCGGTTGCTGTAGCAGCCCACCGGCAGGCCCTGGTCGCGCAGGAAGTCCATGCCGGCGCGCAGCACCGGTTCCATTTCACCGAGGTAGAGCTGGCGTTCCTGGCCCTCGGTTTCGCTCCAGTCCTGGCCGGAGCGGATCACCACCAGGTTTTCATGGCCGCAGACCCGGACCCGCTGCGTGCTGCGCTCGGCCTTGAGTTCACCGGACGCGGCCATGCCATCGGTCTGCGACAGCGGAACCCGGTCACGCATCGAACCCCAATAGCCGTGCTCCTGGATCTCGCCGCTGCGCTCGCCCATCGCCAGGCCGACGCCTTCCATGCCTTCGGGCATGGCGTAGAGGGTTTCGAAGCGCTCGACGCCGGGGCTGATGATTTCGCGGAAGAAGCCCAGGCCCTGATGCCCGGTCTCCTTGCCCGACCACCAGGCCTCGACGGTCTCGTCGCGCTGCCAGCGGGCGAAGGTGGCGGGGTTGTCCCAGTAGGCGATGACGAACAGGTTGTCGTAGCCGCTGGCATCCTGGTAATGGGCCATGTCGTGGTAACGCGGGCCGGCGCCGTGTTCCAGGCTCTGGACGATCTGGCGCAGGGCGGCGCAGGCGGCGCCGAGCTGGCTTTCGCCCTTGCTCTGCACGCCCAGGTAGGCCATCACGTAGCGGGTGATCGCAGGATCTGCCCGGCCGACCCAGGCGGGGAAGGGCGGGGTGTAGTCGTCTTCGATGCGTCGCGCGCGCAGGCGCGGGCACAGCAGGTGCTTGTCGATTGCCGATTCCATGGGAGCCTCCAGGTGTTGTCGTTGTTGTTATGGATGGGCGCTAGAAGATGTGCGCGTAGCGCAGGTTCAGGCGGAAGTCCTCGCGCGGCCCGTTGTCCACGGCGAGGTCACGGCCCAGTTGCAACTGCAGCTGGTCCTTGGGCGTGAAGAAGTGGCTGGCGGTGAAGCGCAGGTTGGTGCTGCGCTGGCAGTCATCGCGGTCAACCCCGTCCACCCGGGTCTCACCGCCCCACAGCTGGCCGATGCCCACGCCCAGGCTGGTGGCCGGCTCGGGCATGTAGCGGCCCATGATCTGGGCGCCGTAGGAGGTTTTCTGCTTCAGGGTGGCCGATGCGGGGCCGAAGTCGTCGTTGTCGCCATACCAGATGACATCGCCGATCAGGTCCATCGCCCACTTCTCGCCGAAGTGCTTGATATAGGCGCCCTGGAAATCCACCTTCCAGCGGTTTTCGCCAAGGTTCAGGGCATCGTCGCGGTCGTAGTTGCCGGTCGGCACGTACAGGTAGGCGTTGGCGCTGAGGGTGTCGCGGGCCTCGTTGAGCAGCAGCTTGATCGGCGCGGTGAGGATCAGGTCGCCGACCCCGCTGGCATCGCCGAGGGCCGAGGCATCGCCATTGCCGGAGACATGGCCGAAGGGCAGGAGGAACTGCGGATCGACGGTGATCCGTTCACTCAGTTGAAAGACGTGGAGCAGACGCAGGATGCCGATATCCGAGGTCAGATTGAAGTCGGAACTGGCCGACCGACCGTCGCTGCGCAGCGCGTCGGTAGTCGCATGCTGGTAGTAGAGCAGGCCGATGGTCGCGCCGCCGGGGAACTGCTCGTAGTCGCCGGGGGCGACTTCCGCCGCCAGGCTGGAGAACGATACGCCGATCAGGATCAGGCCGGCGATCACGCTGTGTTTCAGCTCGCAAAGCAAAGGTCTTGTTGTTTTCATGGGCTTGCCTTGGGTGGAGAGGGACGGGTGACCGGCCTGGTCGCTGACGCTCGACGTCCTCGCTGTCGTGGCTCAAGGATGAAACGCTGTGCCCACGGGTTCTTGGCTGAAAGAGAACCAGCATTTGCTCCGGACGGCCCTTGCGTCGGGACTGCTGGAATGCCTGCCGGGGCTGGTGTATGAATGGAAACCGGGCCTCAGAGGCCATGGATCCATCCTGAAAAGATCAATAACAGGGGTGCATCGCGATGATCGAACCACCACGGGCACAAGCGCCGGCCAACTGGGCGAGCGAACGGATCGAGCTGGCGACCCTCGGCCATTCCTTTCACGACCGTGTGGACTATTGGCGGGAGATGATCCTGCGCCTGTTCGCCGACGTTGAAATCGGCGCGCTGCCCGACCCGGCGTTCCATGGCCGGGTGCGTTCGCAGAAATGCGAGGCATTGCGGGTCAGCGAGGTCGGCGCCTCGGCCCAGGCGGTCAATCGGCGCCATCTGAATCCGCGTTGCCGCGAGGAAGACAAGTATTTTGCGGTGCTGATGCTCGATGGTCAGGAGTCCCTGGCCCAGGGGGACAACCGGGCACGGATCGGGCCGGGGGAGTTCGCCATCTACGACGCCACCCGGCCGCACCAGTTGAGCTTCGACGGTGACTGGCGGCAGATCATCATCAGCATCCCGCGTACCAGCCTGAACCAGTTGGTGGTGGACATGGAATGTCGGACCGCGACCCGGGTCTCCCTGGATAACCCCAGCGGGCGGGTGTTGCGTGCTTTCCTCGAGACCCTGTGCGGGCAGGTCGGGCAGTTCAGCGCCCAGGAAATGGCGCGCCTGGCGGAGTCTGCCACCCAGTTGATCGCCCTGACCCTGGGCAACCTGCAGCCGCTGGATGGCGATCAGTCACGCTCGCAGATGCTGACCCTCACCCGGGTCAAGGTCTATATCAATGACAACCTGCGCGATCCCGCGCTGAGTGCCCGGCAGGTCGCCCAGGCCATGGGGCTGTCCACCCGCTATATCGCCAAGCTGTTCGAGCGCGAGGGCAGTTCGCTGATGCGCTATGTGTTGCGCCGACGCCTGGAGCGCTGTGCCGGGGAGCTGGAGAACCCGTTGCTGGCGGCCCAGCGAATTTCCGATGTGGCGTTTCGCTGGGGGTTCAATGACCTCTCGCATTTCAGCCGGGTGTTTCGCGAATGCCACGGGCAAAGCCCGCGGGAGTGGAAAGAGGAACGACTCTCGGCATCCCTACGCCTGTAGGAGCGTGGCTTGCCCGCGAAGGACCGCGCAGCGGTCCCAAATTTGTATGGTTGGCACTAATTTGGGACCGCTGCGCGGTCCTTCGCGGGCAAGCCACGCTCCTACTGGTCCAGTGTCGATACCCGTGCTTTGAACCCTCGTCACACCCGCTATGCCGCCATTCCACCTAATCCGCCGTATCCCGCTCGCTTAACGTAGTCAGCAGGGCCGCCCCCGAGTGCGACCCATGACAACAACAAGCGTGCAACCGAGGTACGAGCCGATGCGTGGTGAACGAGAAGAGAGCAACAACAGGCTGGGAACCGGCCTGAAAACCAGACAGGTGACGATGATCTCCATTGGCGGGGTGATCGGCGCCGGGCTGTTCGTGGGTTCGAGCAACGCCATCGCGGCGGCCGGGCCGGCGGTGCTGGTGGCGTACGTGATCGCCGCGGCGATCGTGGTGCTGGTGATGCAGATGCTCGGCGAGATGGCCACGGCGCGGCCGGACACCGGGTCGTTTTCCTCCTATGCCGACCAGGCCATCGGCCGTTGGGCCGGGTTTTCCATCGGCTGGCTGTACTGGTGGTTCTACGTGCTGGTGATCGCCATCGAGGCCATCGTCGCCGGCAATATCCTCGGTGACTGGCTGGGCCTGCCGCACTGGCTGACGGCCTTCGCCATCACCGGCGTGCTGATCTTCTGCAACAGCCTCAGCGTCGGCTCGTTCGGCACCCTGGAGTACTGGCTGTCGCTGTTCAAGGTGGTGTCGATCGTCGGCTTTATCGTGCTCGGGGTGCTGGCCATTCTTGGCCTGATGCCCGGCTCGTCCACCAGCGGCATCAGCAACCTGTGGGCCAACGGCGGCTTCGCGCCCAAGGGCAACGTGGCCATCGTCGCCGCCTTGCTCACGGCGATGTTCAGCTTCCAGGGCAGCGAGGTGGTGACCATCGCCGCGGCCGAATCCCGCGACCCGAAAGCCAATATCAAGAAGGCCATCCGCGCCGTGGTCTGGCGCCTGGGCCTGTTCTACCTCGGCTCGATGTTCGTGGTGGTGTGCCTGATCCCGTGGAATGCCCCGGGCCTGGCCCAGGGTTCGTACCAGGCGGTGCTGATGGCGATGAACATCCCCTGGGCGCCGGGGATCATGAGCATCGTGGTGCTGGTGGCGGTGACCAGTTGCCTGAACTCGGCGATCTACACCGCCTCGCGCATGGCCTGGTCGCTGGCCCGGCGTGGTGACGCGCCGCAGGCGGTCTCGCGGACCACGGCCAAGGGCGTGCCGCTGCTGGCAGTGGCGCTGACCTCGGTCGCCGCACTGATCGCCCTGGCGGCCAACTACCTGCTGCCGGCCCAGGTGTTCCAGTTCCTCCTCGCCACCAGCGGCGCCCTGGCCCTGCTGATGTACCTGGTGATCGCCGTGACCCAGCTGTGCATGCGCCGAAAATTGCTGGCCATGGGCAAGACCCTGGAAGTGCGCATGTGGCTGTTCCCCTGGCTGACCCTGCTGACCATCGCCTTCATCGTCGCGGTGTTCGCGGTGATGGCGGCGTTCCCCGGGCAACGCGCGGAGCTGCTCAGCACCCTGGGCCTGACCGCCATCCTGATCAGCATCGGCGTGTATCTGCAGAAGAGCCAGCCGGCCCTGTCCGCGCAGCGTAGTGCCTGGCAGCCCGAAGCCCCGGCAGCCGCCTGACAGCCATGACCGCAGGTCACAGCAGCTATGCCGGTGACCTGCTTTTTCCCGCTGACACGCGGTTCTAACCTGACGTCAATCCGGCCCATCGCAGGCCGGCCATTCGAAACCTGATGTGGAAATCCCAATGAGCGTAGTGCGCAAACCCGATGAACTGGCTATCCCCTACCAACTGCCGCAGGTGCCGTTCATGTCCCCGGACATGGTCCACCCGGGCGTGCTCGGCAAGTGGCTCGAAGACGACCAGCTGTGGGTCCCGGTGACCGCCTCGGTCTCCTTCAAACCGCTGCTGCTGAGCGTGTCCGGCGGCTACTACATCAACCTGCTGCGGGTTCGCCAGAGCGGCGTGCTGTCCCGTCACCGCCATACCGGCGGCGTCCATGCCCTGGTACTCAAGGGCCGCTGGTTCTACCTGGAGCACGACTGGATCGCCGAGGAAGGTTCCTTCGCCTTCGAGCCGCCGGGAGAGACCCACACACTTTTCGTTCCGGAGGATGTCGAAGAGATGATCACCTGGTTCCACGTCCAGGGCGGCTATACCTATGTCGATCCGCAAGGCGTCGCCGTGGGCTACGAGGACGTGTTCACCAAGCTGGAAACCGCCCGGGCGCACTACAAGTCCCTCGGTTTGCCTGACGACTACATCGAGCAGTTCATCCGCTGACCGCGCCGGTCAGGTCGGGTTCCGGAGGCAGGACATGGACCATTATTCGCAACTGCTGGCCTTTCTCGGCGCTGCCGAGCATGGCAACTTCTCCGCCGCGGCGCGGGCTTGCGGGCTGACGCCGTCGGCCATCAGCAAGCTGATCTCGCGGCTGGAGGATCGCCTGCAGGTGCGCCTGTTCCAGCGTGGCACCCGCAGCCTGACCCTGACCGAGGAGGGCGCCGCGTACCTGGTCAGCGCCCGTGCGGTGAGCAACGCGATGGCCGAGGCCGACTCCCTGGCCGAGGCCTTTCCGACCCGGGTCAGCGGCACCCTGCGCGTGCACACCATGACCACCTTCGCCAAGCACCAGATCATTCCCTGGTTGCCGGAGTTTCTCGCCGCCTACCCGGGGCTGACCGTGGATATCCAGGTCGGCGCGCAGTTCAGCGACCAGTTCGACCAGGGCCTGGACGTGGCGATCCACAGCGGCGTACTGCCGGACTCCACGCGCATCGCGCGCAAGGTTGGGCAGAGCCGCTGGATCGTCTGTGCATCGCCCGAGTACCTGGCCCGGCATGGCACGCCAGAACATCCGGCGCAGTTGCTGGAGCACACCTGCTTCTCCTTCGGCTTCAACAGCGTGTGGAACACCTGGGGCTTCGTGGTCGACGGTGAAAGCGTCACCGTGCCCATCGTGCCCCGGGCCACCTTCGGCCAGGGCGACATGCTGCGTGACCTGGCGCTGAGTGGCGCCGGCATCGTGCGCCTGGCCGGCTTCCATATCGGCCAGGACCTGCAGGACGGCCGTCTGGTGCCGCTGCTGGAAGATTACGCCCAGGACAGCACCGAACCGATCTACCTGATCTACACCAATCGCAAGCACCTCAGCCCGAGGATCCGGGTATTCCGCGACTTCCTTGAACAGAAGCTCGCGGTCAGCCCGTGGAATGCCCGCTGAGGCACAACTTTTCCAAGAGGTAACCATGCCCAATCTCGTAGGCGATGTGTCCAGCGCCGCCCGCATTCTCCCGGCGCTCGACGGCCAGACCCTCTTTATCCGCAATGGCAAGGGCCCGTACCTGTGGGACGACCAGGGCCGGCGCTATATCGACACGGCCCTGGGTTTTGGCGCCGTGCTGCTCGGTCATGCCAATGATGCGGTCAACGCTCGCGTTGCCGAGGCCCTGGCCGACTCCGCTTCGCCGTCCTGGGCCCATGTTCGCGAGCATGATGCGGCCAGTGCGCTGGCGGCGCATACCGGGGCGCTGAGCAAGGTGATCTTCACCAACTCCGGCAGTGAAGCCGTGCATCTGGCCTGTCGGGCGGCCCGGGCTTATACCGGGCGCGGGCGGATTGCCAAGATGGCGGCCGGGTTCGATGGCTGGTTCGATGATGTGAGCTTTGGCAACGTCGGTTCCGCCGAGGCCAATTTTGCCGATGGCCAGCGTCCGCTGACGCCACGCACCACACTGCTGCGTTTCAACGACTTCGCGGATGTCGAGCGGCTGTTCGCCGAGGACCGTGACATCGCGGCGGTGATCCTTGAACCCATGCTCGCCAACGCCGGTTGCATCATGGCCGCACCGGGGTTTCTGCAACACGTTCAAGAGGTGGCACGGCGGCACGGGGCGCTGGTGATCAGCGATGAAGTGCTGATGGGCTTCAGGCTGCATGCCGGGCTGGCGAGTGAACTGGCCGGGTTGGACCCGGATATCGCCAGTATCGGCAAGGCGATCGGCAATGGCGTGCCGGTGTCGGCCATTGTCGGCAAGCCGCAGGTGCTGGCCGGGTTCGAAGAAGGCAAGGTACTGCGTGGCGGAACCTTCAGCGGCAATCCGCTGGCCTGTGCGGCGGTGCTGGGTACCCTGGAGCAACTGGACCGGGCCGACTATGGCGCCGTGATCGAACGCGGTGAACGGCTGCGCCGGGACGTGCAGGCGATCTTCGCGGCGCGGGGGATCACGGTGAGTACCAGTGGCTACGGCAATGTGTTCGGCATCTGGCCGTCGCAGCGGGCGCCGGAGGGTTATGCCGAGGCGCTGGAATTTGGCGATGCGGCGTTCAGTCGGGAGCTGCACCTGGCGCTGCGGGCGGTCGGGGTGCTGGTGATGCCGTCGCAGTATGGGCGAATCTACCTGTCGTTCGAGCATGACGATGAGGTCGTGGAGGCGATGAGGGCGGCGTTCGAGGTAGCGGCGGGGCAGTTGGCGCCTCGCTTTGCGAGCCGGGACTAAGTTGTCGGCTGGCATTGCTTTGCGCGGTGCCATGCGAGCTAATGGCGGTTTCGTGCAACAGTGGAACCGCCATGTTCTCTTCCGAACGGCTCAAGGGTATCGATGTGTTCGTCGCGGTCGCCGACCTGGGCAGCTTCACCGCGGCGGCGCTGCGCCTGAACCTCACCAGCTCCGCCGTCAGCAAAAGCGTGGCCCGCCTGGAAAACCGCCTGGGTACCCGGCTGTTCAGCCGCACCACCCGCAGCCTGGCCCTGACCGAGGCCGGGGTGACCTTCTATCGCACCTGCACCTCGGTGCTGGCTGACCTGGAAGAGGTCGAGCAGGCCATCGTCGCCAAGGGCAACGAGCCCCAGGGCCGGGTGCGTATCGAACTTCCTGCCTCCTTCGGGCGCCTGCACGTGCTGCCGTTGATCATGGACTTCCTGCGTCTTCATCCCTTGCTGCAGCCGCATATTTCCTTCTCCGACCGCTTTATCGACCCGGTCTACGAGGGGATCGATATCGTCGTGCGCATCGGTGGGCCGGACACCTGGCCGGCCGCCCTCGGGCATCGCTACTTCGGCGCCCAGCGCCAGATCTTCTGTGCCGCTCCCGAGTACCTGGCGCGTTACGGCGTACCGCTTGCCGAGGAGGACCTGGAGCACCATCACTGCGTGGTCTACGGGCACAGCGACGGGCGGGTCACTCCCTGGCACTTCAAGGGCCGCCAGCCCGGCGAGATGGAGCGCCGCACGATGCCGGCGCGTATCGCGGTGGGGGATGGCGAGGGCGAGGTGGCAGCCGTGCTGGCCGGGCATGGCATCGGCCAGTTGCCGACCTGGCTGACCCAGCAGCATATCGATGCCGGGACCCTGGTCGAGGTGTTGCCGGAGCTGGCCACGGACGGCTTGCCGATGCACCTGGTGTGGCTCAGAAGCCGGGAGAATCTGCCTAAGGTCCGGGCATTGCTGGACTACCTGCTGCCCCGGCTGGCCGCGCACGGTAGCACGGCACTGGCCTGATCAGGGCTGCGGCGCCAGCTTGCGCAGCGGCACGATCACCAGCAAGGCGAGCAATGCCACCAGGGCGGCCACGTAGCCGACGGACTCGACCCCAAGGCTCGGGATGGTCAGCCCGCCGACCACTGCGCCAATGCCGATGCCGGCATTCGCCGCCGAGACGTTGGTGCTGCCGGCCAGCGCCTGGGAGTGACTCACCGAGCCCATCACCCGCACCTGGCTGATCGGGTACAGCGCCGTATTGGCGATGCCCCAGAGCCCGAGCGCCAGGCAGAACAGTACCCCGGCCTGGGCCAGCGGCACGATGGCCGCCATGCCGATCGCCAGCAGCAACAGGAACAGCGCCGTGGCCTTGATCGGCGAGCGATCGACCGCCTTGCCGCCGATCCAGTTGCCCAGCAGGCCGACGGCGCCGAAGCCCATCAGCCACCAGCCGACCTGGGTGGCCGGTACGCCCGCGACCCGTTCGAGGATATCGGCCAGGTAGGTGTAGCCGATGAACATGGCGCTGAACACCAGCACCGAGAGCAGCACGTTGCCGAGGAACCAGGACTCCTTGAAGATCCGCGCCTGCTGCATGAAATCGACCTTCGCGGTGCGTGCCACCCTGGGCATGTACAGCATCATCGCCAGGGCCATCAGCAGCGACAGCCCCGCCAGCAGCCAGAACGCACCGCGCCAGCCGATGGCGCTGGCGGCCACGGTCCCCAGTGGAATGCCCAGCAGCATGGCCGCCGAGATCCCCAGGTAGACCTTGGAGATGGCCTGGCCCGCCTTCAATGGCCCGGCCAGTTGCCCGGCGGTTTCACTGGCGGTACCCCAGAACACTGGCAGCGCCAGGGCCGGGATGATTCGCGCGATGGCCAGTATCAGGAAGCTGTCCGAGGCGGCCGCCAGGGCATTGGACGCGGCGAAGATCAGCAGGATGGCGACGAACAGATGCTTGCGGTCCAGGTGGGACAGGGCGGCGGTCAGCGGCGGGCCGAAGATCATCACCGTGAAGGCGAAGAGGGTGACCAGTTGCCCGGCCAGGGAAATCGAAATGTCCAGGTCCCGCGCCAGGGCGGGCAGCAGGCCGACGATCAGGAATTCGGTGGTGACGATCAGGAAGGCCGAGAAGGCGAGGATGGCGATGCTGATTGCGGTGTTGCGGGTAGATGCCAGGTGAGGGGCGGGTTGGTGTGCGGACATGAACGAGGAAGCTCCAAGAAACAGGGGGCTAGTCTATTTATTATTGGGCTTCCTATTTTTGGCGGTTTTTCTCTTGTTTGAGGAAATGGATTCATTAATTCATGCGTGGAGTTCACCCCGATTGCTATGGTGAAGTCACTACCGCAATCGCTGGCAAGCCAGCTCCCACAGTGATCGCGCCGTACCTGTGATTGATGGCCGGCACAGAACCCTGTGGGAGCTGGCTTGCCAGCGATTACGGTAGTGGATTCACTACCGTAATCGCTGCGGTTCGGCGGCCTGATGAACCCGCTCCACGATCCACGAACACCCGTACCCGCGCGTTCAAGCGCTTGTTCGGCGGAAACACCAGGGAAATCGGAATGCTCGCATGGGTCTGCTCCTCCAGCACCGGCACCAGCACGCCGGACTGGAAAAAGCCGGCCGCCACCGTGGCATGCACCTGCCCGATCCCCAGCCCCGCCACCAGCATCCCCACCAGCCCGAACGTCCGGGCGGGATTCGTCCGCGGCCGGCGCAGCCTGTGGTGCTGCATCACAACCGCTATGCGCGGGAGCGCTATCGGGAGTATCTGGAGGGGTATGAGGCGGCGTGCCTGGAATTCCGGCAGGCGCGGGGGATGAGTGAAAAAAGCTGGCAGGAGGCGGTACTGGCTTCGACCACCAGCCTGGAGTACATGGGCGGGCGGGAGCATCTGCGGGAGATGGTGACGGCGCGAGGCTTCACACTGGACTGAGCATTGCGCCTCGGCCTTGTGGGGCGATGGTGGATTCACTGCCGTCATCGCGGGTAAACCCGCTCCCACAGTGACCGCGCCGTACCGGGTATTGGTGGCCGGCAGAGAACCCTGTGGGAGCTGGCTTGCCAGCGATTGCAATGGAGAATGCACTACTGTAGCTGGCGGGATATTACCGTTACTCGTCACTCATTTCTGACCTGCTTCAGCCAATTCCAGAAAGGATCAGTGGACTCATCCGCATCCATGCTCTCTGGGCTGGAGATAAACTCCGCTGCGCGCTGCGGGATGCCAGGCCCGAGTGTGTGCTCCACATGGTTTCGCAAGGCCATTGGCGGTGGTAGATAGGTATCACCGTCAGAATCCTGCTCCCGGACTTCTTCCGGCGTACTGGAGAATTGCTCTGGCCAGCAGAGTTCGTCGTAGCCAATGGCAAGCAGGCGGAGGAGATCCTCCGCGTCATTGACCAGAATGCCGAGCATCGTCGAACCCGAACCCGAGCCCAGATGAACGATTCGCTGCCGATTGTCGTCATCGAGCCAGAGCCCGGCCCAGGAGCCGTCACCACCGGTTCTGAGGAATATCGACAGGCGCTGGTTGATCGCAGGGTCTTCGCTGCCGGTCCAGATAGCAGTGTGGCTCACGTCCGGGACCTGGAAGGTGATGTGGCTGGCGTATTCGGGCTGCGGATACAAGGATATGTAGCGCTGTTGTGTCCTGGTGAAGTGACGGACGCAACCCTGGCTTTCCAGGAATTCCATTGCCTGGCGCAAGACCGGCGGGAGAGGGTTGGTCGGGGAAAAGGCGGCAGCTATTTCATCAGTGAACGTCATGTCTGGCCTTGATGGTTTGTGGAGTGGGATGGGCCGCTCAACAGTTCAGCAAACCCGTGGCAGTGGTTTCAAGACAAGAGACTCGGTACGCTACTGGCAATGTGCCGCAAGGAAGCCACTCATGCCTCGTCATCACCGGTTCTACACCCTGGCCGCCTGCCTGCTGTCGCAGGCTTGCGTCGCCAGCCCGCTTCAGATCGATCCACGTGGCGACAGCCTTTATCAGCAGGCTGTCCCTTATCTGCAACAAGCCGACAGCAAGTTCGAAGCGGTCACGGCCATCACGCCAGAGACCAGCGAAGCGGAAGAACAGCGTTCCCTGGGTCTTGCTGCGGAAGGTGGCGCGCTGCTCAAACCGGCGGTGCAGTTGCTTGAGCAGGCAGCGGCTCTCGGCCACCCTGTTGCCCAATATCGTTTGGGCTTGATCCGGGTGATGCTGCTGGCGCCGAGCGAAGTGATCGAAGAGAAAGCCTGCCCCCTGTTCGAACAGAGCCTGGCTCAAGGCTTTGCGCCGCCGGCAGTGGTGATTTCAACGTGGTGCCTGGCCCATGCCAAAACGCCGCTTTATCAGGCGCAGCTACAGGCTGTCGAGGCCGCTATGCCGGGTTACGAGCAGTATTTCCCACAGCCTGGCGTGTGGCTGGAGTGCAAGCCTGGGCAGCCAGTGGGTATGGCCTTGCAGTGGGGCAGCAGTCGTGACTACCAGGCGGAAGTCTATCGGCTGCTGGGGGACTGGAATCGAGCGCAGCGTTCGGCGTTCTATCAGAAAGCGGTCGATCTCAATGACTGCGCCAAGGCCAGGAAACGCTTGCGGCCGTAGGGTAATTGTCATGGACACGCCGCACCCGACTCCTTAAGGTGGCGGCCGAAATGGCGTGATGCGCCAGCAGGCTGAGTAGAACTCCATGAATCGTCAAAAGAAATTGCAGCAACTGTTCAAGGCCAAGGCCAAGAAGGCCAGTGCCAAGCTGGCGCCGAAGAACCGCAATACCTATGTTTCCAAGGCGGACCGGCTGAAGCTGGCGGCCGAGGCCGGCGACGGCGCGAGTGCCGTACCTGAAAGCCAACCCGACTCAACGACTACGGTTATTAATTGATCTGATAATCGTTACCATTTACGATGCGGCCCTCGTACTGGAGGGCCCCCCGTGATCAACGACGAACTGACCCAGGTCTACACCGAGCACAACGGCTGGTTCAAGCAGTGGTTGTACCGTCGCATCGGCTGCTCCGCCCAGGCTGCCGACCTGGCCCAGGACACCTTCCTGCGCATCCTCCAGGCACAACGGAAAGCCGGCACCAGCCTCGGCCTGCAACGCCCCCGGGCTTACCTGACCACCGTCGGCCGGCGCCTGGTCTACGATCATTTCCGCCGCCAGTCCCTTGAACGTGCCTACCTGGACCTGCTCGCGCAACTGCCCGAGCTGTTCGTGGTGTCCGAGGAAGAACTGGCCTGCATGCGCGAAACCCTGCAGCAACTGGACGCCTTGCTCGACGGCCTGAAACCGGTCGTGCGTTCGGTGTTCCTGATGGTCCAGCTGGAGGGCGCGACCTATGTGCAGGTGGCCGAGCGCCTGGGCATCGGCGAGCGTACGGTGAAGCGCCATATGGCCCGGGCACTGGAAGCCTGCATCCTGTTCGAGGATGACTTCCTGTGAGCCAGGCGCAGGCCCGGATAACCCCCGAGGTCGCTCGCCAGGCCGCCCACTGGCAGATGCTGATGCTCGACGAGCAGGTCAGCCCGGCGCAGCAGGCGGCCTGCGCGCGCTGGCGGGCGGCGGCGGCGGAGCACGAACAGGCGTGGCAGAAGGCCGAGCGGGTCCAGGCACGCCTGGGCCTGCTGCCGCAACGGCTGGCCATGGGCACGCTCAACCGCGAGCGGCGCCAGGCGCTCAAGCAACTGCTGGTGCTGGCGATCCTCGCGCCTGTCGGCTATGCCGGCTACCGCCAGCTCATGCCGCAGGAGCGCTACGCCACCGCCGTTGGCGAGCGCCGCCGCCTGACCCTGGCGGACGGCACGGTGCTGGACGTGAACACCGATAGCGTGGTCGAGGTCGAGTTCGACGAAGCCCAGCGCCTGGTGATTCTCAAGCGCGGCGAGATCCTCGTGGACAGCGGCGCCGACCCGCAAAGCACGCATCACCGCCCACTGCGGGTCGCCAGCGGGGAAGGCCTGATGGAGGCGCTCGGCACCCGCTTCCTGGTCCGTCAGCGCGACGCCAGCACGCAACTGAGCGTGTTCCAGGGCGCAGTGCGGGTCAGCCCGCTGAGCGGTCCGCAGCAGACCCTCGCCGCCGGCCAGCAGTTGACCTTCAGCGCGCGAGGGCAGGGGACCGTTGGTCCGGCACGCGAGCAGGACAGCCAGTGGACCCGCGGCCAGTTGATCGTCGAGGAAATGCCCCTGGCCGAGTTCCTTGGCGAACTGGGCCGTTATCGCAACGGCTGGCTGAGGTGCCAGCCCGAGGTTTCCCGCCTGTTGATCAGCGGCGCGTTCCAGCTCGACAACACCGAGCGGATTCTTGCCGCATTGCCGGCCACGCTGGCGGTCCAGGTCGAGTACCGCACCCGCTACTGGGTCACCGTCACGGCGCTTTGAAAAAAGTTGGCCCGTTTTTCCAGCTCGTCAGTCCTTGTGTATGGAACTGCCAACAACATAGGGACCCTCACTTCATGATTCGCTCTTCTTCACCCCGCAACCCCGGCTATCGCCACCTGCTGGCCTTGAGCGCGCTGACCCTCGCCCTGCAGGGCGCGAGCCTGTCCGCCCTGGCCGCGCCGGCGCAGGCGCCGCAGGCCTACAGCATTGCCTCCGGCAGCCTGGCCCAGGTGCTGGCGCGTTTTGCCAGCGAAGGCGGGGTCACCCTGCAATACACCCCGGCGCTGGTCCGCGATCTGTCCAGCCCCGGCCTGCAGGGCAACTACGGGATCGAAGAAGGCTTCTTCAAATTGCTCGCCGGGACCGGCCTGCAGGCCGTGCGTCGTGGGGACGACGTCTACGGCCTGGAACCACTGCCGGCTTCGGGCTCCCTGGACCTGGCGCCCTTGGGCATTACCGGCGTGCATGTCGACGCGACCACCGAAGACTCGGGCAGCTATACCTCCAATGCGGTCACCATCGGCAAGTCCACCCATCGCCTCAAGGACATCCCGCAGTCGGTCAGCGTGGTGACGCGCAAGGCCATGGACGACCAGCGCCTGGACACCCTCGACGACGTGCTGGAAAAGACCACCGGGGTCACCACCTTCCAGAGCCCGTCCGGGGGCAAGTACATCTATTCCCGCGGCTTCGAGGTGGAAACCATCCAGTACGACGGCGTGCCGCTGGACCGTCGCTACTACGCGATCGGCAGCAGCTTCACCTCGGACACCCTGTTGTACGACCGCGTGGAAATCCTGCGCGGCGCCAACGGCCTGCTGCAGGGCAGCGGCAATCCCGGGGCGGCGATCAACCTGGTGCGCAAGCGGCCCAAGGCCGAGGCGGCGCTGTCCGTCACCGCCAGCGCCGGCTCCTGGGACAGCTACCGGCAAACCATCGATGCCAGCGCGCCACTGACTGCCGATGGTGCCCTGCGCGGGCGCATGGTCGCCGCCCATGAAGACCAGGACTATTTCTACGACACCGCCGAAAGCCGCAAGAACGTGCTCTACGGCATCCTCGAATATGACCTGGGCGACAGCACCACGGTGGCGGCCGGCGCCAGTGTCGAAGACCTGCACGCCGTGCCGTTCTTTAGTGGCCTGCCGCGCAACAAGGATGGCAGCGCGGTGAACGCCGGGCGCTCGACCTTTACCGGCGCCGACTGGAACAAGTGGAACAACAAGCAGACCACTTACTTTGCCGATATCACCCATGACTTCAACGACGACTGGCGGTTGAAGGCGTCGGGCAGCTACCTGCGCGAGACCAACTACATTCTCTACAGCTTCGGCCGCGGCTCGGTCGATCCGGCTACCGGCGATGGCATGCGTTCCCGGGCCTATCTGTACGACTTCGAGAACGTCAACAAGGGCGCCGATATCAACCTCACCGGCAAATGGCGGGCCTTCGACCTGGAGCATGAAGTGGTGGTCGGGGCCAATGCCAGCGACCTGAAGACCGATGACCTGCAGGGCGGTCTGCTCAACCTGGGCTCGATCAATATCTACGACCCGGTCTCGCCGCAGCGCCCGACCATGGAGCAACTGCTGGGCACCACCTATGCCGGTACTTCCCAGGGCAAGATCAGCCAGAACGGGATCTATGGCGTGGTCCGCTACAAGCTGGCGGAGCCGCTGACCCTGGTGCTGGGCGGGCGCAGCAGCAACTACAAGTACGACTATGAGCTGCACCGCTTCAACGCGGCCTCCCCGGACCCGGCCCGCTCCCGGGAAAGCGGCGAATTCACTCCCTACGGCGGCTTGATCTACGCGCTCAACGAGCAATGGTCCACCTACGTCAGCTATGCCGATATCTTCAAGCCGCAGACCGAGCTGACCGCACAGAGCACCACGCTCGAACCGCTGACGGGCTCCAACTACGAGCTCGGCTTGAAGGGCGAGCTGCTCGATGGCCGGGTCAACACCAGCTTTGCGCTGTTCCGCGTCGACCAGGAAAACCGCGCCCAGCTGACCAACAATCCGCTCTGCAACAACGACTGCTATGTCGCCGGCGGCAAGGTGCGCGCCCAGGGCTTCGACGCCGAGATCAGCGGCGAGGTACTGGCGGGGCTGCAGTTGTTCGCCGGGTATACCTACACCAGCACCGAGTACCTCAACGATCCGAAGGATGATGTCTCGACGGCGGGTGGCACGTTCAACAGCTATACCCCGCGTCACTTGCTGCGCTTCTGGGCCGACTACAACCTGCCGGGCCAACTGGAGCAATGGACGGTCGGTGGCGGCGCGAATATCCAGAGCAGGAACTACCACGCCAACTTCGGTGGCACGGATGGGGTCGGGGACATCGAGCAGGCGGGGTATGCGATCTGGAATGCGCGGGTAGCGTACCGGATCAACAAGAACTTCAGCGTGGCGCTCAATGGCAACAACCTGTTCGACAAGAAGTACTTCTCGACGATCGGCTGGTTGTATGCGGCGAACCATTACGGGGATCCGCGCAACTACACGGTGACGTTGCGGGCTGATTTCTGATCGACCTGGCGCGGACCCTGTGGGAGCGGGTTCACCCGCGATGAGGGTAGTGAATTCACCACCGCAATCGCTGCGGTTCGGCGGTCCGACAAGCCAGCTCCCACAGGGTTCCTGCCAGCCATCAATCCCGGGTACGACGCGGACCCTGTGGGAGCGGGTTCACCCGCGATGAGGGCCGTGAATTCACCACCGTAATCGCTGCGGTTCGGCGGTCCGACAAGCCAGCTCCCACAGGGTTCCTGCCAGCCATCAATCCCGGGTACGACGCGGTCACTGTGGGAGCTGGCTCGCCAGCGATTGCAATGGTGGGTTCACCGACGTAATCGCGGGTGAACCCGCTCCCAAAAGGTCCGCGTTGTGTTTCGGCGAGCCCGTTCGGCACACCCATTTGCGTGGTAGCTGCCTGCGTGAGTAGAATGCAAATTATTATCAATCATGTATTCTCCCGGGACGCCGATGCGCAGCGACGATTCATTAGCTACTGCCGATCCAGAGCTGCTCTATCGCACCCATCACTCCTGGCTGCGCGGCTGGCTGAGCCGGCGGGTCGGCTGCCATGAACACGCCGCCGACCTGGCCCAGGACACCTTCGTGCGCCTGCTCAAGTCCCGCCAGGCAAGCCCCCTGCGCGAACCTCGTGCCTACCTCAGCAGCATCGCCCGCGGGCTGATGATCGACCAGTTCCGCCGTCGCGAGCTGGAGCGGGCCTACCTGCAAAGCATCGAGGCATTGCCCGCGCAAGAGGTGCCCAGCGAAGAAGACCGGCTGCTGATCCTCGATGCACTCGAACGCATCGACCGCATGCTCGACCGCCTCAAGCCACGGGCCCGGCAGGCGTTCCTGCTGGCTCACCTCGATGGCTTGAGCTGTCCGCAGATCGCCGCGAAGCTGGAGGTTTCCCGCGCCACCGTGGAACGCGACCTGGCCCTGGCCCTGCAACACTGCTATCGGTTGCGCTATGTCGAAGCCTGAGCCGCAGGTGCTGGATCCGGCCGTTGTCGACCAGGCGATCGATTGGCTCGTGCGCTTGCGCTTCAACCAGGCCGATGAGCGCTCACAGCGCAACTTCGAGCACTGGCTGCAACAGCGCCCGGAGCACGCCCTGGCCTGGCAGCGGGTGGCGGGGCTGGGCGATGAGCTGGCCGGAATTCCCCCGCAACTGGCCCGGCAGACCCTCGCCGGTGCCAGCAAGGGCATGCGCCGACGGCAAAGCCTCAAGCTGCTGGGCCTGTTCTCTGCAGTCGGCACGGCCGCCTGGCTTGCCCGCGACTACACGCCACTGCCGACGCTGTTTGCCCAGCAGCGCAGCGACACTGGCGAACGGCGCGACTTCCAGCTCGACGATGGCAGCCTGGTCCAGCTCAACAGCGACAGCGCCGTGGACAGCCACTTCGACCCGCAACGGCGCCTGATCACCCTGCTGCGCGGGGAGATCATCGTGAACGTCGGCGCGGACGAGCATGCATCGCAACCACGACCGTTCTGGGTCAAGACCCGCGACGGACTGGTGCGCTCCCACAGTCCGCGTTTCCTGGTGCGCGAGCAGGAGGACGGGACCTTGCTGGCGGTGCAGGGCGGTACGGTGGAAGTGTTTACCGGCTCTGTCCAGCCCCTGGGCGAGAGTGACAGCGGTGCAGTCCAGGCCGCGAACCAGCTGTTCTTCACCGCCCAGGGGCCCCGTGAGGTCAAGGACAACGGCCTGGATGTCTGGGGCTGGGGCGACGGAGTGATCACCGCCCACGACATGCGCCTGGGTGATTTCACCGCCGAGCTGTCGCGCTATCGCCCGGGCGTCCTGCGCTGCGCCCCGGAGGTGGCCGATCGGCGGGTATCCGGCACCTTCCAGTTGGCCGACAACGACCAGGTCCTGGCGCTGGTCGCCAAGTCGCTGCGTCTGCGGGTCGACTACCGGACCCGCTACTGGGTGACCCTGACCGCCGCCAGTTGAAGCCTCCGAAAAATAAATGAGGTGGTTTCGCATTCTCGCTCGACCTGTAAGGAAGGCCGCAGTACAGGCCAGTTTGCCGACACCCTTCCACGGAGCGAGATAATGAGTTCTTCCCCGGTCCCACAGCGCCATCCCCTGAGCCGTGCCTTGCAGGGCGCGATCCTTGGCTTGATCGTCAGCAGCCATGCCCTGCCGACGCTGGCGCAAACCGCGAGCGCTGCACCTGGCAGCCTGGTCCAGCACTGGAGCATCGCCGCCGGTCCACTGGCACCTGCACTTGACCGCTTCGCACGGGAGGCGGGCATCAGCCTGTCTTTCGACGCCGCGAGCGTCGCCAATCGCATGACCCAGGGCGTGAACGGCAACTTCGATACCGCCGCCGCGTTGTCCTCGTTGTTGCAGGGCAGTGGCTTGCAGATCGAGCAGCAGGGGCCCGGCGCCTACCTGCTGGTCGCCCAGCCGGCGGCGGCCGGCCCGGTGGAGCTGGACGCCACGTCCATCGATGACTACCGACTGGCGCCGGTGATCATCAATTCCAAGATCAAGGTCAGTGCCGACGACGACGCCAACTCGGTGGTCGCCCAGGAGCTCTGGGTCGGCGGCAAGGTGGCGACCAGCATTCTCAACACGCCCGCTTCGGTATCGGTGGTGACCGGCAAGGAAATGGAGCAACGCAGCGTCAGCACCACGGAAGAAGCGCTGCAGTACACCCCGGGTGTGGTCAGCGACTACTACGGCTCGGACGACCGCAACGACTACTTCCAGATCCGCGGCTTCCAGGCCACCACTTACCGTGACGGCCTGACCCTGAGTTCGATGCGCGGTGTGCGCGAAGATCCGTTCGCCTATGAGCGCATCGAGATCATCCGCGGCGCCAACTCTACGCTGTTCGGCCCGGCGGACCCGGGTGGCTCGGTGAACTTCGTCAGCAAGCAGCCGCGCTTCGAGGCGTCGGGCCAGGGCTACGTGACCTATGGCTCGTTCAACCATATCGAGAGCGGCATCGATGTGACCGATGCGCTGAACGACGACAAGACCCTGGCCGGCCGCTTTGTCGCCAAAGGGCAGAACAGCGACCGCGAATACGATCACTCCCAGGACGACAACCGCCTGGTCATGGGCGGCCTGACCTGGGCGCCGAGCGACTACACTTCGGCCACCGTGATCCTCGATCACCTGAAGACCGAAAGCACGCCCAACAACGGTGGCTCGCCGCTGGACAAGGAATACGATCGCAGCGATTTCTTCGGCGAGCCGGGCTACAACTTCCACGATGTCGAGCGCACCAGCCTCAGCGGCAACATCACCCACGACTTCGACAACGGTTTCGTGCTGCGCAGCAATATGCGCTACAGCAAGCTGAGCGATGACTATGGCTACGTGTACCTGAGCGACAACGCCTCGCGTGTTGGTACTACCATTCCCCGCTACCTGCTGGGCACGGACAGCGACGCCACCCAGTTCAACGGCAACCTGATGCTGCAATACGATGCCCGCTTCGAGAACATCGACAGCAGCAGCCTGGTGGGCGTGGAATACCTCGACTCCTCGACCAAGGACAGCTCGGTGTACGACCTGGTGTCCTCGATCGACATCGCCAACCCGGTGTTCACCGGTGTTCCGGCAACGCTGACGCCGTACACCGCGAAAAAGAACGAGGCCAGGACCAAGGCCGTGTTCCTCCAGCAGAACCTGTCGTTCTACGAGCGTTTCATTGTCACTGCCGGCGTGCGCAACGACTCCATGGACCTGTCCAGCAAGGGTTACAACCAGTTCTCCAGCCCGGTGCAGTTCGACGACAAGGACAACTTCTCGGAAACCTCCTACCGCGGGGCATTGACCTACATCGTCAACGACGAGGTATCCAGCTATGTCAGCATGGTGGAATCGGTTTCGCCGCCTCAGGTGGGCGTCACGCCGCAGACCGGCCGGCAGTACGAGGTGGGCGTGAAATACTCGCCAATGGGCATGAACGCGCTGTTCTCGGCGGCCGTGTACGACCTGACCCAGGAAAACGTCACCATCGCCGTGGTGTTGCCGAGCGGCATCATCGAGCAGCAGACCGTGGGCGAATCGCGGGTCCGCGGCCTGGACCTGGAAGGCAAGGCACAGGTCACGCAGAACCTCAGCCTGGTAGGCGGCTACTCGTACATGCAGTCCGATGTGCTGCGCGGTTCGCTGAGAGACGGCAGCTCGCTCAAGGGCAATGAGTTCACCACCGCACCGCGGCATTCCGCTTCGCTGTGGAGCTACTACGACGTGCCGGGTACCGACGTGAGCGTTGGCCTGGGCGCGCGTTATGTCGGCGCCTACTACCTGGATGCCGCCAACACCCGCAAGACCGATGGCACCACGTTGTTCGATGCCGCCTTCAACTACAAGATCGCCAAGGGTACCGAACTGGCCCTGAACGTCAGCAACCTGCTGGACGAGCAGCATGTCGTGGGGTCGGGTACGGCGAACTACTACAACCCGGGGCGGGAAGTGACGGCGAAGTTGAGTTACAACTGGTAAGGGCGAACGGCCTGCGCGAGGGGCACCTGAAGGTGCCCCTCGCGCAGGCATCATTGGGTGTGGTCAATGGCCACGGCAGGTGCCGATTGACCAGGGCGCCACTCCCAGGCTGGCCAGGATAACGTCTGGCATCACGACGCCCGAAACCGCCGGGTCGCCGACGGCAATTCCCCATACCGCCGCTTGTACTCCTGGGCAAACCGCCCCAGATGTGCAAATCCCCATTTGAACGCCACATCCGTCACCGACGCCTGCTCGTTGCGTGTCAGTTCCTCGTGCACCTGCTCCAGGCGTAGCTCGCGCATATAGGCCATCGGGCTGCTATTGCGGAAGCTGCGGAACCCGGCGAACAAGGTGCGCACGCTGACCCCGGCCTGCTCTGCCAGTGACTCGACGCTCAGCGGCTCATGCAGATGCTCGCGGATATAGGCCTCGGTGCGCTTGATGAAGTAGGGCGAGATGTTCTTCTCCGCCGGCCGCTCCAGATTGCCCAGCGCACTGTGGGGCTGCCCGTAGAGCAGGGAATTGAGCAGCGCCGATTCGAACTGCTTGAGCACCAGCGGCTGGTGCAGCGGGTGCTCGGGGCTGCCGATGGCATTGGCCAGGGTATTGAGCAACTGCAGGAAATACGCCGCCCCGGGCCGCGAGAAGTCCAGGCGCGGGTCGAATTGCGGCAGGCGCTGGCTGGCCTGGGGGATGTGCTGGCGGCAGTGGTAGGCCATGTCGGCCTGCTCGATGCGCAAGGTCAGTTGCGGCGCATGCCCCTGCCAACGCATCTGCGCCGGCAGGGTCGGCGACAGCAGCGAGGCGACCAGCGGCGAGGATTCGAACTCCTGCCCCTCGCAGCGGATCAGCGCACCACCCTGGATCGGAATCTGGATCAGGTAGAAGTCTTCCAGGCGTCCCGGATCGATATCCACTTCCGTGGCGTATTCCAGGCGACTCAGGGCCAGGCCGCCACGGGCGACATGGTGCATGCAGGCGCCAACCGTCTCGGTACTGCGTACTGCCGACAGCTCATGGGGCTTGAAGATACGCCCGACACTGCTGCGCACGCTGTCCAGGTCGTAATGCAGGAACAACTGGTTCTGTTCAGTGAAAAGCTGCAGATCACTGAAGCACTCACCGCTCGCAAGGCTTGCTTCGTTGGAGATCATTGTCACCTCTCGTTACACAGGCAACCACGTCTGCACGCTTTCGGGCGTCGGCCCCTGCAGTTACCGGATGGTCGTTGCAGTGTCCGGATAATGCCCGGGCGGCAGTGTGATCCTTGGTGCCGATCACCGTCGGCTTGCCTATCTCTCAGCAAGGAACAGACCAACCTGTAGGTTGGTCGTCGCCGGTGGGCGAGGTGAGGGAAGAGGGGGGAGGCAGATTCATTTTCCAAAGGTCAACACGGACCCTGTGGGAGCTGGCTTGCCAGCGATGAGGCCGGCTTGGGCAATGATGTTGCCAGATCGGGCCAAATCGCTGGCAAGCCAGCTCCCACAAGTTTTTCTACACCTCTACCGTCACCGGCGAGGCCGATAACGCCACCCCAAGCAACGCTTTGGCAATCCTCATTTCCAGGAGGATGTTGCTCAGTTCCGCTTCATTACGGGGAGTGGGCGTGTCAGGCAACGAGCCTGCACCATGGATGGCTTTATTGAGGTGCTCGGCAGCCCGGGCGATGGCTTCTTCGTGATAAAGGCCAGGGCCGACGCAGAGGACGGGAGGTGGATCAGGGACGAGCTTTTTCATGGCAATTTCCTAGTGTGCTGATCGGATCGCCACGATTCCGCTGCTATGCGAAGGGGTTGCGACTGTACGTGAGTTAGCAGACCGGGACACATAGGAAAACCCGGTGCACCCGAAGGTGCCCACACGCACAGCCGCCATGACAGGTTGCTGGGAGCGTTATATGTGGTTTCCGGACTGCTAATCCGTGTCATCGATTTTGCGACGACCGACGCAGACTAGGCACCGTTTCCACTAGACGCAACCCGCTGGAGGGGCTGGGGAGTATGCTTGGGAAATTGCCTACAAGAAAGTCGGAAATCGGGGAGGTTTTACCCTCAAATGCAACATCGTTTGGCAGCGTTGCCGAGCATCAGGTTGCATGACTTAAGGCATCCCGTTGCGCAGTACCTCGATCAACTCCAGACAACGCTGCAACTCCGCCCCCGCATCACCCTTGCGCCGGCTCAGAATGATCGGACTCACCGCATCCCGGTCGCTCACCCCGGTGTACTCCAGATCCGCCCGATGCTGCTGGCGCACCGAAGCCGGGGCGAGGGTAACCCCCAGCCCGGCCGCCACCAGCCCCAGCGCCGTCTGCAATTCATTGCTCCACTGCCCGACCTTGACGCTCAAACCATGGTGGGCAAACAGCGCCAGCACATGGTCGGCATAGCTGGGCCGGGGCGTGGCGGGGTAGAGCACGAAGGGCTCGCCGGCCAGTTGCGCCAGGCTCGGAGTGGTCCCGCACAGCGCATGCCCGCGCGGCAGCACCGCCACCAGCGGATCCTCGTACAGCACCCGTTGCTCGATGGCCGGGTCGTCGATGCGGATCCGCCCGAAGCCGATATCGATACGCCCGGCCTTCAGCGCCTCGACCTGTTGCACCGTGGTCATCTCGATCAGGTCCAGTTGCAGCTCGGCATCGCTGCGCAGTTCCCGGGTCAGTTCCGGCAGCAGTCCATACAGGGTCGACGGCGCAAAACCGATCCCCAGCCAGTGCCGCTGTCCCTGGCCGATGCGCCGGGTGGTGGCGCCGATCTGTTCCAGTTGCTGGAGCAGGGTGCCGGTCTGTTCATAGAAGTAGCGTCCCGACTCGGTCAGGCGCAATGGCCGCCCGCGCTCCACCAGCAGGGTACCGAGTTCTTCCTCCAGCTGGCTGATTTGCCGGCTCAGTGGCGGCTGGGCCATATGCAGGCGTTCGGCGGCGCGGGTGAAGTTCAGGGTTTCGGCGAGCGCCTTGAAGTAACGCAGGTGGCGAAGCTCCATCAGACTTCCTGGGTATGGTGGCAGAGGTATTCGATATTGGATTGCCAGCCGCCAACAGGCAATCCTTTGCTCATCCAACGAACAACAACGGCGGCGCAGGGGCGTCGCCGGCCACAAGGTGTCCCGGCATATGAGCAATGCACTGATCGAACAGGTCCAGGCGATCATCGTCGACCTGCCCACCATCCGCCCGCACAAGCTGGCAATGCACACCATGCAGCAGCAGACCCTGGTGATCCTGCGCCTGCGCTGCAGCGACGGCGTCGAGGGGATCGGCGAGGCCACCACCATCGGCGGGCTGTCCTACGGCTATGAGAGCCCGGAAAGCATCAAGGCCAATATCGACGCGCACCTGGCCCCGGCCCTGGTCGGCATGGCCGCCGACAATATCAATGCCGCCATGCTCAAGCTGGACAAGATCGCCAAAGGCAACACCTTCGCCAAGTCCGGCCTGGAAAGCGCCTTGCTCGATGCCCAGGGCAAGCGCCTCGGCCTGCCGGTCAGCGAGCTGCTCGGCGGGCGCGTGCGCGACAGCCTGGAAGTGGCCTGGACCCTGGCCAGCGGCGACACCGCCCGGGATATTGCCGAGGCCGAGCAGATGCTGGAACTGCGCCGCCACCGCATCTTCAAGCTGAAGATCGGCGCCAACCCGCTGGAGCAGGACCTCAAGCACGTGGTGGCGATCAAAAAGGCCCTGGGCGACTATGCCAGCGTGCGCGTCGACGTCAACCAGTACTGGGACGAGTCCCAGGCCATCCGGGGCTGCCAGGTGCTGGGCGACAACGGCATCGACCTGATCGAACAGCCGATCTCCCGGGTCAACCGCTCCGGCCAGGTGCGCCTGAACCAGCGCAGCCCGGCGCCGATCATGGCCGACGAATCCATCGAAAGCGTCGAGGACGCCTTCAGCCTGGCCGCCGATGGCGCCGCCAGCATTTTCGCCCTGAAGATCGCCAAGAACGGCGGCCCCCGTGCCGTGCTGCGCACCGCGCAGATCGCCGAGGCGGCCGGCATCGCCCTGTATGGCGGGACCATGCTCGAAGGCTCGGTGGGCACCCTGGCCTCGGCCCATGCCTTCCTCACCCTGCGCCAGCTGACCTGGGGCACCGAACTGTTCGGGCCGCTGCTGCTGACCGAGGAGATCGTTCGCGAAGCGCCGGTCTACCGCGACTTCCAGCTGCATGTACCGACCACCCCCGGCCTCGGCCTGACCCTCGACGACGCGCAACTGTCGCGCTTCGCCCGCCGTTAAGAAGGAAACGACCATGCTGTTCCACGTGAAGATGACGGTAAAACTGCCGATCGATATGGACCCGGCCATGGCCAACCAGCTCAAGGCCGACGAAAAGGCCCTGGCCCAGAACCTCCAGCGCGAGGGCACCTGGCGCCACCTGTGGCGCATTGCCGGGCACTACGCCAACTACAGCGTGTTCGACGTGCCCAGCGTCGAGGACCTGCACAACCTGCTGATGCAGTTGCCGCTGTTCCCCTACATGGATATCGAGATCGACGGCCTGTGCCGGCACCCGTCGTCGATCCACGAGGATGACCGTTGAGGGGCTGAAGCCCGGCGAGGGCGGCACCCCGCGCCTCCGGTTGTTTGTCGCCGGTGAATTGTGCCCGCCCTTGCCTTTGCGTACTGTGATGCCAGAGAGCGCCCCCGCAGGAATGCCTGGAGGAGGAGCGCCATGACAATAAATAAAAAAACCGAGTGCCTTGCCGATGGATAGCCTGCTGAGTGACCGCAGTAGCGTGTTTCGACATGCCGACCCCTATGCCGTGTCCGACTACGTCAACCGTCACGTCGGCCAGCATTGCATAGGCCTTTCCCGCAGCACCCACCCCCTGGCCAGCCTCAACCACCGCAAGTTCGCCGACCTCGACCTGTGCCGGATCAGCTATGGCGGCAGCGTGCGCGTGACCTCGCCGGCGCTGGAGACCATCTATCACCTGCAGGTGCTGCTCAGCGGCAACTGCCTGTGGCGCGGGCACCAGCGCGAGCATCACCTGGTGCCGGGGGAGCTGCTGCTGATCAACCCGGATGATCCGGTGGACCTGACCTACTCGGAAGACTGCGAGAAATTCATCCTGAAAGTGCCGGTCAAGGTGCTCGAGTCGGTGTGCGACGAGCACCGCTGGCAGCGACCGGACAGCGGCGTGCGCTTTTTGCGCAACCATTACCGGCTGGATGAGCTGGAGGGCTTTTCCAGTCTGCTGGCGATGGTCTGCATGGAAGCCGAGGCCAGTGACCCGTTGTTGCGGGTGCAGAGCCACTACAGCCAGATCGTCGGCAGCAAGCTGCTGTCGTTGCTGACCACCAATATCCGCCGTGAAAGCCTGGGCGCATCGGCGGCCAGTTTCGAGCGGATCCTCGACTACATCGAGCGCAACCTGAAGCAGGAACTGTCCAGCGAGCACCTGGCGGAGCAGGCGCGGATGAGCGTGCGGTCGTTGTATGCGCTGTTCGAGCGGCAACTGGGCATCACCCCGAAGCAGTACATCCGCCAGCGCAAGCTGGAATGCATCCATGCCTGCCTGAGTGATCCGGATTGCCTGGTGCGCAGCTTGACCGAGCTGGCCATGGACTATGGCTTCCTGCATCTGGGGCGGTTCTCCGAAAGCTATCGCCTGCAGTTTGGCGAGCTGCCTTCCGATACTCTCAAGCGCCGGCCATAAAACCAGACAGCACTGCGGACCCTGTGGGAGCTGGCTTGCCAGCGATGGCGGTGGTGAATTCACTATCGCTATCGCTGGCAAGCCAGCTCCCACAGGGTCCGCGCCATTTCCAACTGCAAGAAATGGATAACGGTCTGCAAAAACCGGATATCTCGCCCCCTCCCGGCTCCTTAACCTTGCCTCCGTCTGATAATAAAAATGGAGGTCCCGGCCATGACCCTGGGAATCGACTACCTGAATGCCCTGCTCGAGGAAGACAAGGACCAAGGCGTCTACCGCTGCAAGCGGGAGATGTTCACCGACCCTCGGCTGTTCGAACTGGAGATGCAGCACATCTTCGAAGGTAACTGGATCTACCTTGCCCACGACAGCCAGATCCCCAACAAGAACGATTTCCTCACCACCACCATGGGGCGCCAGCCGATCTTCATTGCGCGCAACAAGGACGGTGAGCTGAATGCCTTCCTCAACGCCTGCAGCCACCGCGGCGCGATGCTTTGCCGGCACAAGACCGGCAACCGCTCCAGCTACACCTGCCCGTTCCACGGCTGGACCTTCAACAACAGCGGCAAGCTGCTCAAGGTCAAGGATCCGAGTGAAGCCGGCTACCCGTCCTCCTTCAACTGCGAAGGCTCCCACGACCTGACCAAGGTCGCGCGGTTCGAGTCCTATCGCGGCTTCCTGTTCGGCAGCCTCAACCCCGATGTGAAGCCCCTGGTCGAGCATCTGGGCGAGTCGGCGAAGATCATCGACATGATCGTTGACCAGTCCCCCGACGGCCTGGAAGTGCTGCGCGGCTCCAGCTCGTACATCTACGAGGGCAACTGGAAGCTTACCGCCGAGAACGGCGCCGACGGCTACCACGTCAGTTCCGTGCACTGGAACTACGCCGCCACCCAGAACCAGCGCAAGCAGCGCGAGGCGGGTGAAGAGATCAAGACCATGAGCGCCGGCAGCTGGGCCAAGAACGGCGGCGGCTTCTACTCCTTCGAGCACGGCCACCTGCTGCTCTGGACCCGCTGGGCCAACCCCGAGGACCGCCCGGCCTTCGAGCGCCGCGCCGAGCTCGCCGAGGAATTCGGCCAGGCCCGCGCCGACTGGATGATCCAGAACTCGCGCAACCTGTGCCTGTATCCCAACGTCTACCTGATGGACCAGTTCAGCTCGCAGATCCGCATCGCCCGGCCGATCTCCGTGGACAAGACCGAGATCACCATCTACTGCATCGCACCGCGCGGCGAAAGCGCCGACGCACGGGCCAAGCGCATCCGCCAGTACGAAGACTTCTTCAATGTCAGCGGCATGGCCACCCCGGACGACCTGGAGGAATTCCGTTCCTGCCAGACCGGCTACGGCGGCGGTCGCGGCTGGAACGACATGTCCCGCGGTGCCGAGCACTGGGTGGAAGGTGCCGACGAGGCCGCCAAGGAAATCGACCTGCATCCGCTGCTGTCCGGCGTGCGTACCGAGGACGAAGGGCTGTTCGTGCTGCAACACAAATACTGGCAGGACACCATGCTCAAGGCCGCCAGCGCCGAGCCGCAACTGATCCCCGTGGAGGCTGTGTGATGAGTGCTCTCTACGAAACCGTGCGCGACTTCCTCTACCGCGAAGCACGCCTGCTCGACGATGCCCAGTGGGACGAATGGCTGGAGCTGTACGCCGCCGACGCGACCTTCTGGATGCCGTCCTGGGACGACAACGACACCCTCACCGAGGACCCGCAAAGCGAAATCTCGCTGATCTGGTACGGCAACCGGGGTGGCCTGGAAGACCGCATCTTCCGCATCAAGACCGAGCGTTCCAGCGCGACCATCCCGGATACCCGGACCTCGCACAACCTGAGCAACATCGAGATCGTCGAGCAAGGCGAGGGCCAGTGCCTGGTGCGCTTCAACTGGCACACCCTGAGCTTCCGCTACAAGACCACCGACAGCTACTTCGGCACCAGCTTCTACACCCTCGACCTGCGCGGCGAGCAGCCGCTGGTCAAGGCCAAGAAGGTGGTCCTGAAAAACGACTACGTCCGCCAGGTCATCGACATCTACCACATTTGAATACCCGGCAGCGCCGCCCCAGGCGCTGCCGTGCGAGGTGCAGCATGAGCTTCCAGATCGCGCTCAATTTCGAAGACGGGGTGACCCGCTTCATCGACGCCACCGCCAGCGAAACCGTGGCCGACGCCGCCTACCGCCAGGGCATCAATATCCCGCTGGACTGCCGCGACGGCGCCTGCGGTACCTGCAAGTGCTTCGCCGAAGCCGGCCGCTACGACATGGGCGACAACTTCATCGAAGACGCCCTTAGCCCCGACGAACTGGAGCAGGGCTATGTGCTGACCTGCCAGATGCGCGTCGAGAGCGATTGCGTGGTGCGGGTGCCGGCCTCGTCCCAGCTGTGCAAGACCCAGCAGGCCAGCTTCGAGGCGGCCATCAGCCAGGTGCGCCAGCTGTCCGAGAGCACCATCGCGCTGTCGATCAAGGATGAGTCCCTGTCGCGCCTGGCCTTCCTGCCGGGGCAGTACGTCAACCTCAAGGTGCCGGGCAGCGAGCAGACCCGCGCCTACTCTTTCAGCTCCCTGCAGAAGAACGGCGAGGTCAGCTTCCTGATCCGCAACGTGCCGGGCGGCCTGATGAGCAGTTTCCTCAGCGGCCTGGCCAAGGCCGGCGACAGCATGACCCTGACCGGCCCGCTGGGCAGTTTCTACCTGCGCGAGGTCAAGCGCCCGCTGTTGCTGCTGGCCGGCGGCACCGGCCTGGCGCCGTTCACCGCGATGCTGGAGAAGATCGCCGGGCAGGGCAGCGAACACCCGCTGCACCTGATCTACGGGGTCACCAACGACTTCGACCTGGTGGAGCTGGAGCGCCTGGAGCAGTTCGCCGCGCAGATCCCCAACTTCACCTTCAGCGCTTGCGTGGCCAACCCGGGCAGCCAGTACCCGAACAAGGGCTATGTCACCCAGCACATCGCTCCTTCGCACCTGAACGATGGCGACGTGGATGTGTACCTGTGCGGCCCGCCGCCGATGGTCGAGGCGGTCAGCCAGTACCTGCGCGAGCAGAACATCAATCCGGCCAACTTCTACTACGAGAAGTTCGCCGCCGCCGTCTGAACCCTTTTATGGGGTTGCCCTGTCGTGCGGGTGGGGTGACCCCCTTTTATTCGAGGTCGCAATGAACAGATTCGACGACAAGATCGCGCTGGTGACCGGCGCGGCCCAGGGCATCGGCCGCCGCGTGGTCGAGCGCCTGCTGGCCGAGGGCGCCCGGGTGATTGCTGTGGACCGCTCCGAACTGGTGTTCGAGCTGGAACAGGGCGAGACCCTGCTGGCCCTGACCGCCGACCTGGAACAGTACGCCGATTGTCAGCGGGTGATGGCGGCAGCGGTCGAGCGCTTCGGCCGTCTCGACATCCTCGTCAACAACGTCGGCGGGACCATCTGGGCCAAGCCGTTCGAGCATTACCAGGAGCACGAGATCGAGGCCGAGGTGCGCCGCTCGCTGTTCCCCACCCTGTGGTGCTGCCATGCGGCGCTGCCGTACATGCTGGAGCAGGGCAGCGGGGCGATCGTCAACGTTTCCTCCATTGCCACCCGTAGCGTTAACCGCGTGCCCTACGGCGCGGCCAAGGGCGGAGTGAATGCCCTGACCGCGTGCCTGGCTTTCGAGAACGCCGGGCGCGGGATTCGCGTCAACGCCACCGCGCCGGGTGGCACCGAGGCACCGCCGCGACGCATCCCGCGCAACAGCGCGCAGCAGAGCGAGCAGGAGCAGGGATGGTACCAGCAGATCGTCGACCAGACCCTCGACAGCAGCCTGATGAAGCGCTACGGCAGCCTCGATGAACAGGTCGGCGCGATCCTCTTCCTGGCCTCCGACGACGCCTCCTATATCACCGGAACGATTCTCCCCGTAGGCGGTGGCGACCTCGGTTGAGCCCCGCTGCACAGGTTTCTACAACAACAAAAACAAGAGATGGATGCCATGCGAAAAATCGACGTTCACCAGGTCATCGACCAGGCGCCCTTTACCCGCTTTCACTGGATGGTGATGTGCTGGTGCGCCTTGCTGCTGATCTTCGACGGCTACGACCTGTTCATCTATGGCGTGGTCCTGCCGGTCCTGATGAAAGAGTGGGGCCTGACCCCGTTGCAGGCCGGCGCCCTCGGCAGCTACGCGCTGTTCGGCATGATGTTCGGCGCCCTGGCCTTCGGCAGCCTGGCCGACAGGATCGGGCGCAAGAAGGGCATCGCCATCTGCTTCGCCCTGTTCTCCACCGCCACCCTGCTCAACGGCTTTGCCAGCAGCCCCACCGAGTTCGGCATCTACCGCTTCTTCGCCGGCCTCGGCTGCGGCGGCCTGATGCCCAATGCCGTGGCGCTGATGAACGAATACGCACCCAAGCGCCTGCGCAGCACCCTGGTGGCGATCATGTTCAGCGGCTACTCGGTGGGCGGCATGCTGTCGGCCGGGGTTGGCATCTACATGCTGCCGCGCTTCGGCTGGGAATCGATGTTCTTCGCCGCCGCCATCCCGCTGTTGCTGCTGCCGGTGATCCTCTACTACCTGCCGGAATCCATCGGTTTCCTGGTGCGCCAGGGCCGCGGTGAACAGGCCAAGGCCCTGCTCAAGCGCCTCGATCCGGCGTGCGACCCGAAGGCCGAGGATGTGCTGGAAGCCCATGACAACAAGGGCAAGGGCGTCTCGGTGCTGGAGCTGTTCCGTGGCGGCCTGGCGGTGCGCACCCTGTCGGTGTGGGTGGCGTTCTTCTGCTGCCTGCTGATGGTCTACGCCCTCAGCTCCTGGCTGCCGAAACTGATGGCCAGCGCCGGCTACAGCCTGGGTTCGAGCCTGTCGTTCCTGCTGGCGCTGAACTTTGGCGGCATGGCCGGGGCGATTCTCGGTGGCTGGCTGGGCGACCGTTACAACCTGGTCAAGGTGAAGATCGGCTTCTTCCTCGCGGCGGCGGCCTCGATCAGCCTGCTCGGGGTCAACAGCCCGATGCCGGTGCTCTACCTGCTGATCTTCATCGCCGGCGCCACCACCATCGGCACCCAGATCCTCCTGTATGCCGGCGCGGCCCAGCTGTACGGCCTGTCGATTCGCTCCACCGGCCTTGGCTGGGCCTCGGGCATCGGCCGCAACGGCGCCATCGTCGGCCCGCTGCTGGGCGGCGCGCTGATGGGCATCAACCTGCCGCTGCAACTGAACTTCATCGCCTTCGCCATTCCCGGTGCGGTCGCCGCCCTGGCCATGACCATCCATGTGCTCAGCGGCAAGCGCCAGAGCCTGGCGGCTGCCCCGGCGGTTTGAGGCAACCGCCACACCCACAGATCACAACAAGAGGTGAACACCATGACCGTGAAGATTTCCCACACTGCCGAGATCCAGAAGTTCTTCGAAGAGGCCGCCGGCCTTGGTAACGACGAAGGCAGCCCGCGCCTGAAACGCATCATGCTCCGCGTGCTGCAGGACCTGGCGCGGATCGTCGAGGACCTGGAGATCACCGAGGACGAGTTCTGGAAGACCGTCGACTACTTCAACCGCCTCGGCGGGCGCAATGAAGCCGGGCTGCTGGTGGCGGGCCTGGGCATCGAGCACTTCCTCGACCTGTTGCAGGACGCCAAGGACGCCCAGGTCGGCCTGACCGGCGGCACTCCGCGGACCATCGAAGGCCCGCTGTACGTGGCCGGCGCGCCAATCGCCCAGGGCGAGACGCGGATGGACGATGGCAGCGAGGAGGGCGTTGCGACCCTGATGTTCCTGGAAGGCCAGGTGCTGGATCCGCAAGGCAATCCGGTGGCCGGTGCCGTCGTCGATCTGTGGCACGCGAACACCAAGGGTACCTATTCGTTCTTCGATCAGAGCCAGTCCGAGTACAACCTGCGCCGCCGTATCGTCACCGATGCCGAAGGCCGCTACCGTGCTCGCAGCATCGTGCCGTCCGGCTACGGCTGCGACCCGCAGGGCCCGACCCAGGAATGCCTGGATCAGCTCGGCCGTCATGGCCAGCGCCCGGCTCATGTGCACTTCTTCATCTCGGCCCCGGGTTATCGTCACCTGACTACCCAGATCAACCTTTCCGGCGACAAGTACCTGTGGGATGACTTCGCCTACGCCACCCGCGAGGGGCTGGTGGGTGAGGTGCAGTTCCGCGAGGACGGCGCCCGTGGCGTGGCGGGGCGTTATGCCGAGCTGAACTTCGACTTCCAGCTGCAGGAGGCGCCGGATGCGGCGGCCGAGGTGCGCAGCAAGCGTCCTCGTGCTCTGCAGGAGGCCTGAACCGGCGCGATCCCGTAGGAGCGTGGCTTGCCCGCGAAGGACCGCGTAGCGGTCCCAAATTCTCAATGTCTGCACCATTCTGGGAGCGCTTCGCACTCCTTCGCGGGCAAGCCACGCTCCTACGAGAATCGCGAACGGCTTAAAGCCCGAAAACAATCACGCCGTTAACCGGCCCAAGTGAGGTCCCATGAAAGACCTTTTCAAGGATTGTTCCCTCTCCGCCCTGGTAGCCGGGATGATCGCCACGGTGATCTCCTACGCCGGCCCGTTGGTGCTGGTCTTCCACGCCGCGGAAAGCGCCCGCCTGTCCCATGAACTGCTGTCGTCCTGGGTCTGGGCAATCTCCATCGGCAGCGCCGTGCTCGGCGGCGTGCTCAGCCTGCGCTACCGGGTGCCGGTGGTGATCGCCTGGTCGATCCCGGGTTCGGCGCTGCTGGTCACCGCCTTGCCGCAGATCGGCCTGAACCAGGCCATCGGCGCCTACCTGGTGACCAACCTCGTCTTGCTGCTGATCGGCTTGAGCGGCGCCTTCGACCGCATCATCGCGCGCTTGCCGGGCTCGATTGCCGCCGGCATGCAGGCGGGCATCCTGTTCAGCTTCGGTATCGAAGTGTTCAAGGCCCTGCCGGCGCAACCGGCGCTGGTGCTGGGGATGTTCATCACCTACGTGACGATGCGCCGGCTGTGGCCGCGCTACTCGGTGGCGGCGGTACTGCTGGTGGGCGTTGGCATCACCCTGTTCGGCGGGCATTTCCATAGCGAGGCGCTGGTCTTCGACTTTGCCACGCCGCAGTGGATCACCCCGGAATTCAGCCTGGGCGCGATTCTCAACCTGGCCCTGCCGCTGGTGCTGGTGTCGCTGACCGGGCAGTTCATGCCGGGCATGGCGGTGCTGCGCAATGCCGGCTATCAGACGCCGGCGAGCCCGATCATCAGCAGCAGTGCGCTGGTCGGCGGCCTGCTCGCGCCGTTCGGCTGCCATGGGCTGAACCTGGCGGCGGTCACCGCCAGCCTGTGTACCGGGCGCGAGGCCCATGAGGATCCGCGTCGCCGCTATATCGCGGCGCTGTCCGGCTGTGCCCTTTACCTGCTGTTCGGCATTGCCGGGGCGACCCTGGTCTCGCTGTTCGCCGCCTTCCCGGCGGAGTTGATCGCGGCGCTGGCGGGGCTGGCGCTGTATGGCGCCATCAGCGAGGCCCTGGCCCGCAGCCTGGCCGAGCCCAAGGAACGCGATGCCGGCTTGTTCACCTTCCTGGTGACCGCGTCGGGGGTGTCCTTCCTTGGTTTGTCGGCGGCGTTCTGGGGCCTGCTGTTCGGCCTGCTGACCCACTTTTTGCTGGCCCTGCGCCGCCCATCCACCACCGAGGCTGCCTTGCGCCGCAGCCATTGATCCACCAGTTCCACACCCACGGCAGCGGCCTCACCGGACCGCTGCCTGGAAAGCTGCACCCCAATAAAAACAAGATCAGAGAGCTTCCCGATGAAACATGCACCTTGCGCTACCCGAGTCATGCTCCCTCTCGGCCTGGTTGTCGCCAGCCCGTCGCTGCTGGCGGCCGAGGCGGATTTCTTCAAGGATTCCACCGCCACCCTGACCACCCGTAACTACTACTTCAGCCGTGACTTCTCCGACATTGTCGGGGCCAACCAGCAGTCGAAGGCAGAGGAGTGGGCCCAGGGCTTCATCCTCACCTTCAAGTCCGGCTACACCCCAGGGACCCTCGGCTTCGGCGTGGATGCCATCGGCCTGCTCGGGCTCAAGCTCGACAGCAGCCCGGACCGCGCCAACACCGGCCTGCTGCCGATGCAGGAGGATGGCGAGGCCGCCGACAACTACAGCCGCCTCGGCCTGACCCTCAAGGCCCGGCTGTCGAAGACCGAGCTGAAGTTCGGCGAACTGCAGCCCAACCTGCCGGTGCTGGCCTTCAGCGATATCCGCCTGTTGCCGCCGACCTACCAGGGCGTGGCGATCAGCTCGGCGGAAATCGACGGCCTGACCCTGCAGGCCGGCCACCTCAAGTCCACCCACCTGCGTAACGAAAGCGGCGACGGCAAGATGCTCGCCATGCTCGGCCACCTGCCGCAGCGTCAGGCGGACAGCGATGGCTTCAACTACGCCGGCGCCGACTATGCCTTCAACGCCAACCGCACCACGGCGAGCCTGTGGTACGGCCAGCTGGAGGACATCTACGAGCAGGGCTTCCTTGGCCTGAAGCACTCGCAGCCGGTGGGTGACTGGGTCCTGGGCGCCAACCTCGGCTATTACACCGCCCGGGAAGACGGTGATGCGCTGCTCGGCAATATCGACAACCAGGCGCTGTTCTCGCTGCTCTCGGCCAAGCGTGGCGGGCATACCTTCTACGTCGGCTATCAGGCGATGTACGGTGACAGCCCGTTCCCGCGGGTGTTCGCCAACATCACCCCGCTGGGCAACGAAGTGCCGACCTACGAGTTCGCCTACACCGACGAGCGCTCCTGGCAGGCGCGCTACGACTACGACTTCGCGGCCATGGGCGTGCCCGGCCTGACCGCCGGCGTGCGCTATATCACCGGCGACAACGTCGACACCGGCCGTGGCTTCGAGGGCAAGGACCGCGAGCGCGACCTGGATATCGCCTATGTGGTGCAAAGCGGCGTGCTCGGCGGCCTGGGCATTCGCGTGCGCAACGCCATGGCCCGTTCCAACTACCGTAGCGATATCGACGAGAACCGCTTGATCTTCACCTACACCTGGAAACTGCTCTGAAGGAGGCGGCATGACGCGAAAAGGTCTGGCCCTGCTGGTGCAGGGCCTGTCCGGGCTCGCCTGTATCGCCGCGCTGTGGCACCCGGCCGGGATTGTCCTGGCCGTGGCCGGCATGGCGCTGGCCGCCATGCTCTGGCAGGGCGTGGTGGAGTATCGGGTGCAGGAAGTGATCGTCGAACTCCCGGCGCCGCTGCCGGAGCCTTGTGCCCCGGCGCCGCCGGTGTTGCCCGTGGAAGACCCGCGCCTGCGCGGTTGCCTGGTGGAACTGGATGGCGAGATCCATGCCACCGAGGAGGACATGCGTTTCGCTAACCTGCTGGCGCGGGAGGCCGGGGGCAAGGTCGTCGCCAGTGCCGAAAGCATCCAGGCCTCGGCGGAGATTCTCGGGCGCCTGGACAGCTCCATGGTCCAGGTCGCCAGTGCCTTCGACGAGCTGGGCGCGCAATCGGTGCAGATCGGTTCGCTGGTGGGCAGCATCCAGGATATTTCCAGCCAGACC
Source organism: Pseudomonas putida (assembly GCF_001941965.1). GTDB lineage: Bacteria > Pseudomonadota > Gammaproteobacteria > Pseudomonadales > Pseudomonadaceae > Aquipseudomonas > Aquipseudomonas putida_L. Next base: position 155,694 of record NZ_MKZO01000047.1, read on the forward strand.
AACCTGCTGGCGCTCAATGCGGCGATCGAGGCTGCGCGGGCCGGGGATCAAGGACGCGGGTTCGCAGTGGTCGCGGATGAGGTGCGCAACCTGTCGCGGCGGGCGGCGGATTCCAGTGCGCGGATTCGCCAGATTGCCAAGGGGCTGGAGCAGTCGGCGGAGGAGGCGCGGTTGGGGATCGGCCAGCTTGGCGAGGCGGCGCGGCAGGGTCTGGCGCAGTCCGGGGTGGCGTTGCAGGCCATGCAGGACATGCGCAGCGCGGCGGTGGCGCGGGTGGAGATCGTCGAGCGGGTGATGGGGCGGCTGGCGAGTCAGCGGGCGTTGGCGGGGGAGGCGGGGAGGTTGGTAGGCCCTCTGCATTGATGGTGCTGCTGATGGCCTCATCGCTGGCAAGCCAGCTCCCACAGGGTTCTGCCGCGCCGCGGACACTGTGGGTCTGCCCCCTGCCCACACAGATAGTGCGTGCACCGCCGAACCTGTGGGAGCTGGCTTGCCAGCGATTTGGCCGGGTCAGGCAATAAAGATCCGGAGCCCTTTCACCACCCCTTCACCCCATGCATATCCGGCAACTTGTGCGCGATCCCCTTGTGGCAATCGATACAGGTCGCTTCCCCCTTGGCCAGCGAGGTCGAGTGCATCGCCGCGGCCCGCTTGCTTTGCCGGGTGAAGTCCATGAACTCGAAGTTGTGGCAGTTGCGGCATTCCCGCGAGTCATTGGCCTTGAGCCGCGCCCATTCATGCTCGGCCAGGGTACGGCGCAGTTCGAGGAATTTGTCGCGGGTGTCGATGGTGCCGAACAGCTTGCCCCAAACCTCCTTCGAGGCCTGCATCTTGCGCGCGATCTTGTGCGTCCATTCATGCGGCACATGGCAGTCCGGGCAACTGGCGCGCACCCCGGAGCGGTTGGTGTAGTGGATGGTTTCCTGCAATTCGACGTACACGTTGTCGCGCATTTCGTGGCAGGAGATGCAGAACTTCTCGGTGTTGGTCGCCTCCAGCGCGGTGTTGAATCCACCCCAGAAAATGATCCCGGCAATGAACCCGCCGAGCACCAGGAAGCCGAGGCTGAAGTACACGCTGGGGCGACAGAGGATGCCCCAGTACTCCTTGATCAGGCCGAACAATCCTTTCATGACGCCTCCCTACGGCTTGCGCGCGGCATTGGCATCGTCCTGCAGCAGCTTGTCGATGTTCTCGAAGCTGTTGCCCACCAGCGGCTTGGCATCGCTCTGTACCACATGGCACTGGTCGCAGAAGTAGCGCCGCGGCGACACCGCCGCCAGCGGCTGGCCGTCGCGGTCCATGTAGTGGGTGATGCTGATCATGGTGGCCTGGGTTTTCGCGCTGTTGGCCCGGCTGTGGCAGGTCAGGCACTTGTTGCCGTACTTGTCGATCTGGTAGCCGCGGATGCTGTGGGGAATGGTCGGTGGCTGGTCCGGGTAGTTGCGCTCGCGCTTGAGGTCCTTGTTTTCATCGTTGGCGATGGTCGGCGACGCCAGGGTCTGGCTGAGGGTGCCGCCGGGGCGGCGACCATCCGGGGCAGGGGCGTCCAGCGGATAGTCGGCGGCGCGGGCCGTGCCCAGCACGGCCAGCAACAACAGGGGCAGGATTGAGAGTTTCATGACTGGGCTCCTCAGGCCGCGCTGATCAGTTCGATGCGCACCGCGCATTTCTTGTAGTCGGTCTGCTTGGAGATCGGGTCGGTGGCGTCCAGGGTGACCTTGTTGATCAGCTTGTTGGCATCGAAGAACGGCACGAACACCAGGCCCCGCGGCGGCTTGTTGCGCCCGCGGGTCTCGATGCGCGCACGGATCTCGCCACGCCGGCTGACCACTTTCACCTCGCTGCCACGCCGGGCCTTCATGGCCTTGGCGTCGTCCGGGTGCATGTACACCAGGGCGTCGGGCACCGCCTTGTACAGCTCTTCGACGCGCTGGGTCATGGTCCCGGTATGCCAGTGTTCGAGAACCCGTCCGGTGCTGAGCCAGAACGGGAATTCGGCATCCGGTGACTCCGCCGGCGGCTCGTAGGGCAGGGCGAAGATGATCGCCTTCTTGTCCGGGTAGCCGTAGAACTGCACGCCGCTGCCGGCCTCGACATAGGGATCGTGGCCCTCGCGGTAGCGCCAGCGGGTTTCCTTGCCGTCCACCACCGGCCAGCGCAGGCCGCGTTCGTGGTGGTAGCGGTCGAAGTCGGCGAGGTCATGGCCATGGCCGCGACCGAACTGCGCGTATTCCTCGAACAGGCCTTTCTGCGGGTAGAAGCCGAAGGCGATGGCTTCGTCGTTGAGGTGGCCGGCCTCGATCTGCTCGACCGGGAACTGGTCGACCTGGCCGTTCTTGAACAGCACCTCGAACAGGGTCTTGCCCTTGTACTCCGGCGCCTTGGCCAGCAGCTCGGCCGGCCAGGCCTCGTCGGTGGTGAAGCGCTTGGAGAATTCCATCAGTTGCCAAAGGTCCGAGCGGGCATCACCCGGTGCACGCACCAACTGGTGCCAGAACTGCGTGCGCCGCTCGGCATTGCCGTAGGCGCCTTCCTTTTCCACCCACATGGCGCTGGGCAGGATCAGGTCGGCGGCCTGCGCCGAGACGGTGGGGTAGACGTCCGAGACGATCACGAAGTTGTCCGGGTTGCGCCAGCCGGGCAGCACCTCCTGCATGATGTTCGGGCCGGCATGCATGTTGTTGCTGACCTGGGTCCAGTACACGTTGAGCACGCCGTCCTTGAGCATGCGGCTCTGCTGCACGGCGTGGAAACCGGGCTTTTCCTGGAGGGTGCCGGCCGGCAGCTTCCAGATCTTCTCGGCCGTGGCGCGGTGTTTCGGGTTGGTCACCACAAGGTCCGCCGGCAGGCGATGGGAGAAGGTCCCCACCTCTCGCGCGGTGCCGCAGGCCGAGGGCTGGCCGGTGAGGGAGAAGGGGCTGTTGCCCGGCTCGCTGATCTTCCCGGTGAGCAGGTGGATGTTGTAGATCAGGTTGTTGGCCCAGACGCCACGGGTGTGCTGGTTGAAGCCCATGGTCCAGAACGACACGACCTTGCGCTTCGGATCGGCATATAGCTCGGCCAGGGATTTCAAATACTCGGCGGCGACCCCGGATTCCTTCGCCGTGCGCTCCAGGGTGTAGGGCCTGACGAACTCGGCGAACTGCTCGAAGGAGATATCCGACCAGGTATTGGCCTGCTCGGCGTTCTTCGCCTGTATTTCCCGTGGGTCGGTCGGGCGCAGGCCGTAGCCGATATCGTCGGCACCCTTGGCGAAGCGCGTGTACTTGCCGATGAAGTCCTTGTTCACCGCGCCACTCTGGATGATGTGGTTGGCGATGTAGTTGAGGATCAGCAGGTCGGTCTGCGGCTTGAACACCAGCGGAATGTCCGCCAGCTCGAAGCTGCGGTGCTCGAAGGTCGACAGCACCGCGACCTTGACGTGGGGCTGGCTGAGGCGGCGGTCGGTGACCCGGCTCCAGAGGATCGGGTGCATCTCGGCCATGTTCGAGCCCCACAGCACGAAGGCGTCGGTGGCCTCGATATCGTCGTAGCAGCCCATGGGCTCGTCCATGCCGAAGGTGCGCATGAAGCCCATCACCGCCGAGGCCATGCAGTGCCGCGCATTGGGGTCGATGTTGTTGCTGCGGAACCCGGCTTTCATCAGCTTGTTGGCGGCGTAGCCTTCCCATACCGTCCACTGCCCCGAACCGAACATGCCGACGGCCTGTGGGCCCTTGTTTTTCAGGGCTTCCTTGAATTTCACGGCCATGATGTCGAAGGCCTGGTCCCAGCTCACCGGGTGGAATTCGCCCTGCTTGTCGTACTGGCCGTTGGTCATGCGCAGCAGCGGCTGGGTCAGGCGGTCGACGCCGTACATGATCTTCGACAGGAAGTAGCCCTTGACGCAGTTCAGCCCGCGATTGACCTCGGCCTTGATATCGCCGTGGGTGGCGACCACGCGGTTGTCGCGGGTCGCCACCATCACGCTGCAGCCGGTGCCGCAGAAGCGGCAGGGCGCCTTGTTCCAGTTCAGGCTGACCATGTCGGCCTCGGTGACCAGGTTGCTCGCGCTGGTGGCGATGGGCAGGCCGGCGGCGGCCGCGGCGATGGCGGCGGCATGGGATTTGACGAAGGTGCGGCGGGTCATGCTCATGGGCGTTCTCCATCGAGGAGTTCGTGATAGATCAACGCGGCGTTGAGCACGCCGGGGATCGCGTTGATCTGCTCGATGCGTTGCAGGATCCGGCGTTCGTCGCCGGCTTCGAGGACCACCACCAGTTTTCCGGCGGGGCTTTCGTGATGCAGCTCGAGGTCGTCGAGCAGGCGCAGGTTGGCTTTTACGGCGTCGAACAGTTCCGGTCGGGCCAGTACGACAAGGCTGGCGATATGCAGGGTGTCATCCATGTTCATGCTCCACTGGGCTCTTTGGCAGGCAACTTTCAGTTGGGCGGCCCGGGCGGGCCGAAGAGCATTTGGAGGAACCAGATGATAAAGCCGTAGCCACCGACGACCATGACCGATATCAACGGGAAGAGGCACACGACAAGAAACAGGAAGAGCCGCAACTCCTTGCTGCGCGTGGCCGGGCGTTTATCCGTAGTTGACACTTTTATTACTCCAGGCTGAAACGGTGTCAGGCTGGAAACATAGTCTGGATAGGAATTGGAAGAGGGGAGCCAGATCAATGTTTGGTGAGGTTTTTAGTTTGATTGGCTTTAAGCGGAGTCCTGTTTGCTTCGTGTTTCGTAATAAATTTTTATATATAACGTAAGTCTGGAGGGCTTTCGCTCACTCGCATGAACAGTCAGAAGGCCTGACCATTCATCCCGCTGCGCACGGTGCCCCTCACGAATGCCACGATCTGCTCCCGCGCGGTGCTGATCGCTCCCCATTGCCCCTGACCGCACAGCAGGCTCAGAACCGCCAGGGCAATGGGACGGGCCTGCGGCTCGGATGCCGGCCCGCATTCGGCGGCGATGATCTCGCTGAGCAGGTCGCTGTAGGCCGCCTTCAGTTCGTCTATCTGGCCGATCTGTTCCGTACTCAGGTTGACCGCCTCGCGGGTCAGCAGGGTGAGTTTGTCCGGGTGCGCCTGGCTGAACGAAATGAACGCCTGGACGAAGCGCTGCAAGCGCTCGCCATTGCTCCGGCTGCCCTTCAGGCATTGCCTTGTTTCGTACAGGAGGTCGGTCAGGCTCGACTCGATCAGTTCGAACAACAATCCCTGCTTGCTTTCGATATGGTGGTACAGCGACCCCGTGCGCAAACCCAGGTGGCTGGCCAGGTCACGCAGGCCGATGGCCTGGTAGCCATGGCTGGCGAACAGGCTGCTGGCCGCCTCCAGCAAGCGATCGCGGGCGTCGGGGGAGGGCGGGGACAGGCGGCTGGCGGCGGGCATCGGGATGACCTGTGGGCGATTTGATGTTTGACCAAATGTAAGACAACAGGCATCTTACGTAAAGACTCAATCGCAGAGGTGGTTCATGGAAAATCAAACGGTGGTGATCGTGGGCGGCGCATCGGGCCTGGGCCTGGAGACGGCGCGCCTGATGGTCAAGCGCGGGGCGACGAAGATCGGTCTGATCGACCGTAATGAGCAGTTGCTGGTACAGGCGGCAGAAGAGCTGCGCGGCCTGGGTGCCGAGGTGGCGCTGGCGGTTGGCGATATCGCCCGCAAGGACAGCGCCCACGGCGCGTTCGAGGAGATCGTCGCGGCCCTGGGCCGGGTGCATTGCCTGGTCAACAGCGCGGCGATCTACCCGCGCAAGGACATCTTCGAGATCACCGACGATGAATGGGACCTGGAAAACGCTGTCAATATCAAGGGCACCTACCACATGATGGTCGCGGCGGTGCGGCATATGCAGCAGTACGTGGCGGCGCCGGCAGTGACCGGGCGCATCGTCAACGTTACCTCGGTGGATGCCTTCAAGGCTCACCCGCAGAACGCCCACTACGCGGCGACCAAGGCCGCCGTGGTCAGCCTGACCAAATCCTTCGCCCAGGCCTGTGCCAAGGACCAGATCCTGGTCAACTCGGTGGCCCCGGCCGGTTTCGCCACCGAGCGTGCCCGCCAGTTGGGCTTCCTCGGCGAACTGGCCGCCGCCAACCCGCTGGGCCGCGCCGCCGAGCCTGCGGAAATCGCCGAATGGATCGTGATGATGGGCAGCAGCCGCAACAGCTATGCCACCGGTGAAAACGTCATCGTCAGTGGGGGCTATATCTATGCCTGAAGTCGCCTTTCCCGCCGGCTACCAGCGGGCCCTGGTCACCGGCGCCACCAGCGGTATCGGCAAGGCCATCGTCCTGGCGTTGCGCGATGTCGGGCTGCAGGTGATCGCGGTCGGGCGCAGCCCCGAAGCGCTGGCCGAGCTGGCCGGCGAGCCGGGGGTGACCACCCTGCAGGCGGATGTCCGTGATTTCCGTGGGCTGAGCGCCGCACTGGAAGGGCAGGCGGTGGATGTGCTGGTGAACAACGCCGGCATCCTCTCGACCCGGGCCGCGTTCCAGGAGATCGACGAGGCGGAGATCGACAACATGCTCGATATCAACCTCAAGGCGCCGCTGCACCTGGCCCGGCAGGTGTTGCCGGGAATGGTCGGGCGGGGCAGGGGGCACCTGTTCTTCATCGGCTCGAGCGCCGGGCGGGCGCCGCATCCAGGGGCCGCGGTGTATGGTGCTTCGAAGGCGGGCGTCAGCCTGTTCTGCGATGCCTTGCGCTGTGACCTGCTCGGTACTGGCGTGCGGGTGACCGAGATCGCCCCGGGGCGGGTGCAGACCCAGTTGTACAAGACCGCGATGGGCATGCAGGCGGCGGGCAGCGAGCTGTATGACGGCTATGAGTCGATCCAGCCGGCGGATATCGCCGAGCTGTTGCTGGCAGCGCTGAGGATGCCGGCAGCGGTGGATGTGTCGCGGCTGGAGGTGTTTCCCACGGCGCAGGCGGTGGGTGGGGCACGGATGGTCAAGACGCTGGGGTGACAGGACCGACGCCATCGCCGGCAACGCCGGCTCCCACAGGGTTCGTGTCGGGCCCGGATCCTGTGGCTGGCACCACACCCCGTGGGAGCTGGCGTTGCCAGCGATGAGGCCGGCAAAGGCAACAGATTTCTGTCTAGAGGTGCTTGACCACATGTAAGACAACATATAACTTACGTTTAAAGCCGCCCACCAAGGCGGGGTCGTACAACTACAAAGCATTGCAGGGGATATGACGATGACTGCGACATCATGCCGGGTCGGCGTGGACATAGGCGGGACCTTCACCGATATCGCGCTGGACGTGGACGGGGTTCTGCATTCGACCAAGATCCTGACCGACTATGAGCTGCCCGAGCGGGCCATCCTCACCGGCGTGCGCCAGGTGGTGGAGCAGGCCGGCCTGCAGCTCTCGGATATCCACCAGCTGATCCACGGCACCACCCTGGCGACCAACGCCCTGATCGAACGCCGTGGCGCACGCACCGCCTTCATCACCACCGAAGGCTTCCGCGACACCCTGGAAATGCGCACGGAAAACCGCTTCGAGCAGTACGACATCAATATCGCCCTGCCGCCGCCGCTGATCGACCGTGAACACCGCTACACCCTGCGCGAGCGCCTGGATGTGAAGGGTCGCGTGCTGATCGCCCCGGTCCAGGCCGAGGTCGACGCCCTGGTCGAGCGCATCGCCGAAGGCGACTACGAAAGCGTGGCGATCGGCTTCATCCACAGCTACGTCAACGGCGCCCACGAGCGTCAACTGCGTGATGCGCTGCAGGCGCGCCTGCCACAGCTGTCCATCTCGATTTCCAGCGAAGTCTCGCCGCAGATGCGCGAGTTCGAACGCTTCAACACCGTGTGCGCCAACGCCTACGTCAAGCCGCTGATCAAGTCCTACCTGGACCGCCTGGTCATCACGCTGAAAAAGGAAGGCGCCGATTGCCCGGTGTTCATGATCCACTCCGGCGGCGGCATCATTTCCGTGCAGAGCGCCGCCGAGTTACCGGTGCGCCTGGTGGAGTCCGGCCCGGCCGGCGGGGCGATCTTCGCCGCCGATATTGCCCGCCGCTACCAACTGGAAAACGTCCTGTCCTTCGACATGGGCGGGACCACGGCGAAAATCTGCCTGATCGAAGACCAGGTGCCCAAGACCGCCAAGACCTTCGAAGTCGCCCGGACCTACCGCTTCAAGAAGGGCAGCGGCATGCCGATTTCCATTCCGGTGGTAGAGATGGTCGAGATCGGTGCCGGCGGCGGTTCCATCGCCAGCATCGACAGCATGCGCCAGATCCGCGTCGGCCCGCACAGTGCCGCCTCCGAGCCAGGCCCGGCCTGCTACGGTCGCGGTGGCCTGGAGCCGACCATCACCGACGCCAACCTGCTGCTCGGTCGCCTGGACGCCGACAACTTCGCCGGTGGTGCCCTGCGCCTGTCCAGCGATAACGCTGCCAGCGCCATGGGCCGGGTGATCGGCCAGCCGCTGAACATGCAGGCCGATACCGCTGCCTTCGGCGTCTGCGAGGTGGTCGACGAGAACATGGCCAACGCCGGTCGCGTGCATGCCGTGGAAAGCGGCAAGGACATCGCCGACTACACCATGATCACCTTCGGCGGCGGTGGTCCGCTGCATGCTGCGCGCCTCTGCGAAAAAATGGGTGTTTCGCGCTTCCTGGTCCCGGCCGGTGCCGGCGTGGGTTCGGCCATCGGCTTCCTGCGTGCGCCGTTCGGCTACGAGGCGGTGCGCAGCGCCTTCGTGCGCCTGTCCGAGTTCGATGCCGCCGCGGTCAATGTGCTGATCGAGGAAATGAAGGCCGAATCGCTGGGCTTCCTGCGCCAGGGCATGCCCGAGGGCGAGCCGGAAATGGACTGCACCGCCTTCATGCGCTACGTCGGCCAGGGCTGGGAAATCCCCGTGGGCCTGCCGTTCAAGGCCTTCAGTGCGGCGGACACCGTCGAGTTCAAGGCGCGTTTCGAAGAGGCCTACACCCGCTTCTTCGGTCGCCCGATCGAAGGTCCGGACATCGAGATCGTCAGCTGGTCGGTCAGGGCCAGCTCGCCACTGCCACCGGTGGCCCGAATCGAGGAAGTCGCGGCTTCGTACCGTGCCCATGAAATCGCGCGCCGCCAGGTCTTCGACGTGGCGGCCGGTGGCTTCGTCGACGCCGGTATCCACCCGCGCGAAGAGCTGCAGGTCGGCGCCCGGGTCGATGGCCCGGCGATCATCGTCGAACGCGAGACCTCGACCTTCGTTACCTCGAACTTCACCGCCACGGTCCAGCCCGACGGCTGCCTGCTGGTCGCCCGTCGCTAATACCTGATTCGGAAGCATTCACCATGAGCGAAACATTGATCGACATTCAAATGCAGGTGATGTGGAACCGCCTGGTCTCGGTGGTCGAAGAGCAGGCCCTGACCCTGATCCGCACCGCCTTCTCCACCAGCGTGCGCGAGGCCGGCGACCTGTCGGCCGGGGTCTTCGACCGCGCCGGCAACATGCTTGCCCAGGCCGTGACCGGCACCCCGGGCCACGTCAACACCATGGCCGAGGCGGTGGTGCACTTCATCAAGGACATCGGCGAGGACAACATCTTCGAAGGCGATGTCTACGTGACCAACGACCCGTGGAAGGGCACCGGGCACCTGCACGACATCACCATCGTCTCGCCATCCTTCTACCGGGGGCGGCTGATCGGCTACTTCGCCAGTACCGCCCACGTGGTGGATATCGGCGGCCGCGGCTTCGGCCCGGATGCCCGCGAGGTGTACGAGGAAGGCCTGTTCATCCCGATCATGAAGCTGTTCGAGCGCGGCAAGGTCAACCGCGACCTGATCAATATCCTGCGCAACAACGTGCGCGAGAACGATCGGGTGGTCGGCGACTTCTACGCCCTGTCGGCGTGCAACGAGACCGGGCACAAGCGCCTGCTGGACATGCTCGAGGAGTTCCAGCTGGACGACCTGGAGCATATCGGCAGCTTCATCCTGGAACACAGCCGCCGCGCCACCCTGGAATGCTTCAAGTCGCTGCCCCACGGCACCTACAGCAACAGCATGACCCTGGACGGCTACGACGTGCCGGTCACCCTGGCGGTGACCCTGACTGTCGGCCCGGACGGCATCAAGAGCGACTTCACCGGGACCTCGGGCATGAGCCAGTTCGGTATCAACGTGCCCCTGGGCTATGCCAAGGCCTATGCCTGCTATGGCCTGAAATGCATCGTCGCACCGGAAATCCCCAACAACTCGGCGTCCCTGGAGCCCTTCGAGGTGACCGCGCCGGAAGGCTGCATCCTCAATGCCAAGCACCCGGCGCCGGTGTCGGTGCGTCATGTGCTCGGCCACTTCGTGCCCGACCTGGTCCTTGGTGCGCTGCACAAGTGCCTGCCGGGCAAGGTCCCGGCCGAGGGCGCCAGTGCCCTGTGGAACCTGCACCTGAGCGTGCGCCCGCTGGACAGCAACCCCAACGGCCGCAATGCCGAGATGCTGATGTTCAACAGCGGCGGCATGGGCGCCCGCTCGGCGATGGATGGCCTGAGCGCCACGGCCTTCCCGAGCGGCGTGCACACCATGCCGGTGGAAGCCACCGAGCATGCCGGCCCGGTGGTGGTCTGGCGCAAGGAGCTGCGGGAAGGTTCCGGCGGTGCCGGCCTGCTGCGCGGCGGCCTGGGCCAGGAGATCGAGGTCTCGGCGGCCGAGGGCTACAGCTTCCGCTTCAGCGCCATGTTCGACCGTATCCAGTACGCCGCCCGCGGCCTGGAAGGTGGCCAGCCGGGCGCGGCAGGTTATGTCGGCCTGGACGATGGCAGCCTGCTGCGCGGCAAGGGCCAGCAGTTCGTGCCGGCGGACCGGCGCCTGGTCCTGCGCCTGCCCGGTGGCGGCGGCTACGGTGATCCGCGCCAGCGCGATCGCCAGCAGGTCGAGCGTGATCTGCGCTTCGGCTACATCAGCGCCGAGCAGGCGCGGGACGACTACGGCTTCGAAGCCGGCGGGGAGCGTTGAGATGGAAATCCAGAGCAGCCGCGTGCGCGCGGTGAAGAGCTCGCCAAGCATGGCGGTGTCGGTCCTGGCCAAGCAGATGCTGGCCCAGGGCGAGTCGGTGATCAACCTGGCCCTCGGTGAGCCGGACTACAACGTCCCGGCCCACGTGATCGAGGCCGCCCACCAGGCGATGCTCGCCGGCAACAACCACTACACCGGGCCCAATGGCCTGGAGTCGCTGCGCCAGGCCATCGTCGACAAGTTCGCCCGGGAAAACGACCTGGTCTACGGCCTCGATGAAATCTGCGTCGGCAACGGTGCCAAGCAACTGCTGTTCAATGCCTTCCTCGCCACGCTGGAGCCGGGCGACGAGGTGATTACCCCGGCGCCGTACTGGGTGTCCTACACCGATATGGCGATGCTCAATGGCGGCGTGCCCAAGGTTATTCCGTGCGATGCCGACCAGGGCTTCAAGCTGCGCCCGGAGCAACTGGAGGCGGCAATCACCCCGCGTACCCGCTGGGTCATGCTCAATTCGCCGAACAACCCGAGCGGGGCGATCTTCACCCGTGAGGAGCTGGCCGCCCTCGGCGCGGTCCTGGAGCGCCACCCGCACGTGCTGGTGATCTCCGACGAGATCTACGAGCACATCGTGCTCGGCGACCAGGCGTTCGTGTCCTTCGTCACCGCCTGCCCGCAGCTGCGCGATCGCACCCTGCTGATCAACGGCGTGTCCAAGGCCTATGCCATGACCGGCTACCGCCTCGGCTATGCCGCCGGGCCGAAGCACCTGATCGTGGCGATGAACAAGACCCAGTCGCAGACCACCACCTGTCCGTCGAGCATCTCCCAGCTGGCCGCCGTGGCCGCGCTGAACGGCCCGCAGGACTTCGTCCGCGAAGCCAACCGCGAGTACCAGGCTCGGGGCGAGCTGGTGGTGCGCGGGCTGGCGCAGATCCCGGGGCTGCAACTGGAGATGCCGCAAGGCGCCTTCTATGCCTTCCCCAATGTCGCGGCCTTTATCGGCAAGCGCACCCCGGACGGCGAGGTGATCGGCAACGACGCCGACCTCTCGGCCTATCTGTTGCGGGTCGGCAAGGTGGCCACGGTGCCGGGCTCTGCTTTCGGTCTGGAACCCTATGTACGGCTGTCGTTCGCCACATCGCGGCAGGAACTGGAACAGGCCCTCGGGCAGCTGCGCGATGCCTTCGCGGCCCTGTCCTGATTAATCGGAATTCGAGGTCACCATGAACAAACCTTTCAAACGCCTGCTGATCACCGGTGCCGCCGGACGCCTCGGCTCGGTGCTGCGCAAGCACCTGGCAGCCTTCGCCGACGAGCTGCGCCTGACCGATATCGCCGACCTGGGCCAGGCTGCGCCCCATGAACAGCTGATCCGCTGCGACCTGGGCAACTTCGACGACGTGCTGCCGCTGACCGAAGGCGTCGACGCCATCGTGCATGCCGGCGGCGTGCCGGTGGAGGACACCTTCGCGAAGATCCTCAACGGCAATATCGTCGGCACCTACAACATCTACGAAGCGGCGCGGCGCAATGGCGTCAAGCGCGTGGTGTACACCAGTTCCAACCACGCCATCGGCTTCTACGACCGCACCGAAACCATCGACGCGACTGCCGCCCACCGCCCGGACAGCCTGTACGGCGTGAGCAAGTGCTTCGCCGAGGACCTGGGCCGCTACTACTGGGACAAGTTCGGCATCGAGTCGGTCAACCTGCGCATCGGCTCCTCGTTCCCCGAGCCGCTGGACCGACGCATGCTCGCCACCTGGCTGTCGTTCGACGACTTTGCCCAGCTCACCGAGCGCTCGCTGCTGGCGCCGCGGGTCGGGCACATGATCGTCTACGGCCTGTCGGCCAACCGCGAAAGCCTGTGGGACAACCGCCTGGCCTCGTCCATCGGCTACGTGCCCCGGGACAGCGCCGACGACTATCGGGAAAAGGTCCTGGCCGAGCATCCGCCGCTGGACCCGAACGAACCGGCGGCGCGCTTCCACGGCGGCAACTTCGCTGGTGCCGGGCACTTCGAAGACCCGAAATGACCTCCACATCAACAGAGTGCTGAATCATGGCTTCCACGGCTAAACAACAGAATTACGATGTGGTGATCGTCGGTGGCGCGGTCAACGGCAGCTCCACCGCCTACTTCCTCGCCAACAACCCGGATTTCCAGGGCTCGGTGCTTGTCATCGAGCGTGACTGGACCTACAACAAGTCGGCCACCGCGCTGTCCAGCAGCTCGATCCGCCAGCAGTTCTCCAATCCGATCAATATCGAGATCTCGAAGTTCGGTGCCGAGTTCGTGCGCAACTTCCCCGAGGTCATGGAAGTGGACGGCGACAAGCCGAACCTGGCCTTCCACGAGAACGGCTACCTGTTCCTCGGCGACGACAAGGGCTACGAGGTGCTGCGCCGCCTGCACGACACCCAGGTGTCCCATGGCGCCGACGTGCACCTGCTCGACCCCGAGCAGCTGGCGCGGCAGTTCCCCTGGGTGAATATCGATTCCCTGGCCGGAGCCAGCTACGGCAAGACCGGCGAGGGCTGGTTCGATAGCCTCGGCATGCTCAATGGCTTCCGGCGCAAGGCGCGCGCCATGGGTATCGAGTACATCGAGAACGAGGTGGTCGGCATTCAGCGTGAAGGCGACCGCATCACCGGCGTGCAACTGGCCAGTGGCGAGCGCATCGGCTGCGGCGTGCTGGTCAACTGCGCTGGCACCCGGGGCACCAAGGTCGCCCGTCTGGCCGGCCTGGATATTCCGGTGGAGCCACGCCGCCGCTCGCTGTTCGTCTTCGACTGCCGCACCCCGCTGCAAGGCACGGTGCCGTTGACCATCGATCCGACCGGGGTGTTCTTCCGCCCCGAAGGGCAGTTCTACCTGGGTGGCACCTACCCGAAACACGACCCGGAAGTGGACTTCGAGGACTTCGACGTCATGCACGACGAGTTCGACGAAGAGGTCTGGCCGATCCTCGCCGAGCGCGTGCCGGCTTTCGAAGGGATCAAGGTGGTCAACTTCTGGGCCGGGCACTACGACTTCTGCGTGCTCGACCATAACGCCATCGTCGGCCCGCACAACGAGGTGGGCAACTTCCTCTTCTGCAACGGTTTCAGCGGCCACGGCCTGCAGCAGGCGCCCGCCATCGGGCGCGGGCTGTCCGAGCTGATCACCTATGGCGGCTATCGCTCGCTGGACCTGGGCGCGCTGTCCTACCAGCGGGTCATCGACAACAAGCCGTTCCTCGAAGACTCGGTTATCTGAGCGCGCTGCCTGAAGGAGAACAACAATGAGCGACAACACAGCGGTACGCAGCGGCGGGCAGGTCCTGGTCGATGCCTTGCGGGTCAACGGGGTCGAGCGCGCCTTCTGCGTGCCCGGCGAAAGCTACCTGGCGGTGCTCGATGCGCTGCATGACGTGCAGGACGAGATCGACCTGATCGTCTGCCGCCAGGAGGGCGGGGCGGCCTATATGGCCGAGGCCTACGGCAAGCTCACCGGCAAGCCGGGGATCTGCATGGTCACCCGTGGCCCGGGCGCGACCAACGCCTCGGTGGGCGTACACACGGCGTTCCAGGACTCGACGCCGATGATCCTGTTCATTGGCCAGGTGGCCCGTGACCAGATTGAGCGCGAGGCCTTCCAGGAGGTGGACTATCGGCGCATGTTCGGGCAGATGGCCAAGTGGGTGGTGCAGATCGATGACGCGGCGCGGATTCCCGAGCTGGTCAACCAGGCCTTCCAGCGCGCCATCAGCGGGCGCCCGGGCCCGGTGGTGGTGGCGCTGCCGGAAGACATGCTGACCGATCTGGTCTCGGTGGCCGACGCCCGCCCGGCGCAGCGGGTCGAGGCCGCTCCGGCTCCGGCGGCACTGGCCGAGCTGCAGACGCTGATCGGCAAGGCCAGCAAGCCGTTGGTGATTGCCGGTGGCGGTGGCTGGAATGCCGCGGCGGTGGCCGATCTCAAGCGTTTCGTCGAGGTGCAGAACCTGCCGTTGGCGGCCTCGTTCCGTTGCCAGGACCTGTTCGACAATACCGACCCGCACTATGCCGGTGACCTCGGCCTGGCGGCCGGCCTGGCGCTGGTGGAGGCGGTGAAAGGTTCCGACCTGCTGATCGTGGTCGGTGCCCGTCTCGGTGAAATGACCACTGGCGGCTACGCCCTGGTGGATATCCCGACGCCGAAGCAGGCCCTGGTCCATGTGCATGCCAGCGCCGAGGAAATCGGCCGGGTCTACCAGCCGACCCTGGGCATCAATGCCGGGCCGGCCAGCTTCCTGGCCCAGGCTGCGGACTTGCCGGCGGTGGCGCCGGCGGCGTTCGAGGACTGGGTCGCCAGCCTCAATCGCGGCTATCGCGGCAACTTCGAAACCCCGCGCTCGCCCGGCGATGTGCAGATGAGCGAAGTGATCGCCTGGCTGAACAAGACCCTGCCGGCCGACAGCATCCTCACCTGCGGCGCCGGCAACTACACCGGCTGGGTGCACCGTGGCTACCAGCACCGGGTGTTCCGCACCTTGCTCGGTCCAACCAACGGCTCCATGGGCTACGGCGTGCCGGCGGCGGTGGCGGCCAAGCTGACCTACCCGCAGCGTACGGTGATCGCCTTCGCCGGTGACGGCTGCTTCATGATGAATGGCCAGGAACTGGCCACGGCGGCGCACTACGACGCCCGGCTGATCACCATCGTGATCAACAACGGCATGTACGGCACCATCCGCATGCACCAGGAGCGCAGCTACCCGGGCCGGGTTTCCGGCACCGAGCTGCATAACCCGGACTTCGCTGCGCTGGCCCGGGCCTATGGATTGCATGGCGAGACCGTGACCCGCACCGAGGACTTCGCCGGCGCCTTCGAGCGCTGCCAGGCCTCGGGCAAGGCGGCGCTGATCGAGATCCAGGTGGATCCGGAAGCCCTGACTCCGCGCATGACCCTCAGCCAGATTCGCGAGAAGGCGTTGCAGTCCGCGCGCTGATTGACCTCGGGTGGGGCGCGGTACGGCCCCACCTTTTTCCCTTTTTCGAACGAGCCAATCGACATGAAACTTGCCGATCACGACCTGCTGCGTGAGTGTTGCTATATCGACGGGCAATGGCTGGCGGCCGACAGCGGCCAGCGCATTGCCGTGACCAATCCGGCCAATGGCGAGGTGCTGGGGCATGTGCCACGGATGGGCGCCGAGGAGACCCGTCGCGCCATCGCCGCCGCCGAGCGTGCCCTGCCGGCCTGGCGTGCGCTGACCGCCAAGGAGCGGGCGGCGCGCCTGCAAGCCTGGTTCCGCGAGATCATGACCCACCAGGAAGACCTGGCGCGGATCATGACCGCCGAGCAGGGCAAGCCTCTGGCCGAGTCCCGTGGCGAGATCGCCTTTGCTGCGTCCTACCTGGAGTTCTATGCCGAGGAGGGCAAACGTATCTATGGCGATGTGATCCCGTCGCCGAATGCCGACCGGCGCCTGCTGGTGACCAAGGAACCGATTGGCGTCTGCGCGGCGATCACGCCATGGAACTTTCCCTCGGCGATGATCACCCGCAAGGCCGCCCCTGCGCTGGCGGCGGGCTGCACCCTGGTACTCAAGCCGGCCTCGCAGACACCGTTCAGTGCCCTGGCGCTGTGTGTATTGGCGGAGCGCGCGGGTATTCCGCCGGGTGTGCTCAGTGTGGTGACCGGTGATTCCGCGGCCATTGGCGGCGAGCTGACGGCCAGCCCGGTGGTGCGCAAGCTGTCGTTCACCGGCTCGACGCCGATCGGCATCCAGTTGCTGCAGCAGTGCGCGGCGACGGTGAAGAAGGTGACCATGGAGCTGGGCGGCAATGCGCCGTTTATCGTCTTCGACGACGCCGACCTGGAGAAGGCGGTGGAAGGCGCGCTGATCGCCAAGTTCCGCAACAGTGGGCAGACCTGTGTCTGCGCCAACCGCTTCTATATCCAGGACGGCATCTATGAGCGCTTCGTGCAGCGTTTTGCCGAGCGGGTGAACGAGCTGGTGGTGGGCGAGGGCGATCAGCCAGGAACCCAGGTCGGACCGATGATCGACGGGCGTGCTGCCACCGGGGTGGAGCGCATGGTCAGCGAGGCAGTGGAGGCGGGTGCTCGGGTGGTCGCGGGTGGGCGTCGGCATGCGCTGGGCGATGCGTTCTTCGAGCCGACCTTGCTGGCGGATGTCACGCCGCAGATGCGCGTGGCGCGGGAGGAGATCTTCGGGCCGGTAGCGCCGATCTTCCGCTTCTCCAGCGAGGAGGAGGTGATCGCGGCGGCCAATGACACCGAGTTCGGCCTGGCCTGCTACCTGTATGCGCGGGATCTGGGGCGTGTGTGGCGGGTCTCGGAGGCGCTGGAATACGGGATGGTCGGGGTCAACGTCGGGGTGGTGGCGACCGAAGTCGCGCCGTTTGGCGGGGTCAAGGCGTCGGGGCTGGGGCGGGAAGGGTCGCGGTACGGGATCGAGGATTACCTGGAGATCAAGTACGTCTGCCTGGGGTTGTGAAACGCTGAGGGCCCTATCGCTGGCAAGCCAGCTCCCACAGGTTCACCGGTGCTCTCGAAAGCAGCGGGGTCCCTGTGGGAGCTGGCTTGCCAGCGATGAGGCCGGTACAGGCAACCTCAGCTCTTGCTATCAAGCACCCGCTGGTACCGCGACAGACTTTCTTCCAGATGCTTGCGCAACGCCGTCCGCGCCCCGTTCACATCACCCATGGTGATCGCCGAGAGGATCGCGCCATGCTCGCGGCCGATCTTCTTGATATGGGTCTGGCGGTTCTTGCCCGTCACCTGGCCATGCTTGAGGTTGAGGTCAAGGATGATGTCCGGCCCCAGGGCTTCGAGCAGTTGGGTGAAGTGCGGGTTGTTGGTGGCCCGGGCAATCGCCAGGTGGAATTCGAAGTCGGCCTTGGCTTCTTCTTCCAGGCTCGCCCCGTCCAGCGCATTGAAGCGGTCGAAGGCTTCGGTGATCTGCGCCATGCTGGTCGGGCTGCGGCGCTCGGCAGCACGGGCCACCGATTCGGTCTCGATGCCCAGGCGCAATTCGAGGATGTGCGCCGCTGCGCGTACATCATCGACCACGCTGTCGATGGCGAAGCCGATGCGCTTCACATCCTGCTCGACCACGAACACCCCCACCCCCTGGCGGGCAATGAGGCGGCCGCCGAGGCGCAGCGAGGCAACGGCCTCACGGATCACCGGGCGGCTGACCCCGAATTCCTTGCACAGCTCCTGCTCGGACGGCAGCTTGTCGCCGGGCCGGTAGGTGCCATTGTCGATCCGCCCGGACAGCTCCTGGATCACGGTTTCCGCCAGATTGGCGCGGCGCGTGCCTAACGACGCATTCATCGAATTGCTCCTGAAACTGATTTGGCTCATCACGGTTGATTCTCCGCCAGGTCATGCGCAGCCCGTAAGCCCCATGCGGTCGGGATCCGTAGCCAACCAGCGGTAATTGTGTGGCCATATGTTATCAAACATCTGACCAGGCAGGTGGCGACGGCCGATTTACGGCCGGGTTCGCCTCGGGCGCTTGCCAGGCTTTTTTACATTTTTCCCAAGCATACACCCATTGACAGTTGCCTGCTGACTGTTATCTTACAAGTGCGATGGCGTTCTGGCCAATCGCGAGCGGTAAGCGATGACGAGGTGCTCGGTCTGCTTGCGTGCACCCCATTGGCTTGCCCTGTTTCTCGCTGGTTCGTCCGACCACTACTGGGAGCTGAAAAAATGAAGAAGAATATCGGCGGGCGTACAGCCCTAGCGACCGCGGTAACGTTGTTCATGGCCATGGGGATCGCGCAGGCGGAAGTGGTCAAGATCGGTTTCGCCGGCCCCCTCACCGGGCCTTCGGCACACCAGGGGCAGGATGTCGAGCACGGCATCCAGATCGCCATCGAGGAAGCCAACCAGCAACAACTGAAGATCGGTGGCGAAGTGGCCGAGTTCAAGCTGGTCTCCGAGGACGATGTCGCCGACCCCCGTACCGGCACTGCCGTGGCCCAGCGCCTGGTGGATTCGAAAGTGGCGGTGGTGATCGGTCACTACAACTCCGGCACCAGCATCCCCGCTTCGAAGATCTATGCCGCCGCCGGCGTTCCGCAGATCTCTCCCTCCGCCACCAACCCGGCGCTGACCCAGCAGGGCATCCCCTCGGTGTTCCGCGTGGTCAACGACGACGCCACCCTCGGCCGCTACGCCGGCAACTACCTGGTCAACAAGCTCGAGGCCAAGCGCATCGCCATCTTCGATGACCGTACCGCCTACGGCCAGGGCCTGGCCGACGAGGTGACCAAGGCGGTCAAGGCGGCCGGCGGCAATGTGGTGGTGCGCGAGTACACCAACGACAAGTCCACCGACTTCAACGCCATCCTCACCACGGCCAAGGCACAGAAGGCCGATGCGGTGTTCTTCGCCGCCCTCGACTACCAGGCCGCGCCCATGGCCAAGCAGATGAAGAACCTCGGCCTGAAGGCACGCTTCATGAATATCGGCAACCTGCCCAACGAACAGTTCAAGCAGATGGCCGGCAGCGCCGCCAACGGCGTCTACGCCTGGAACTACGGCACGCCGCTGCTGGACATGCCCAAGGGCGCGGCCTTCGAGCAGAAGCTCAAGGACAAGTTCGGCGTCGGTGTGGTGCAGTCCTCGCCGGCGGCCTACGACGCCACCTGGGCGGCGATCAATGCCATGGTCAAGGCCGGTTCCGCCGACCCGAAAACCTACCTGCCGGTGCTCAAGAGCGAAAGCTACGAAGGCGTCACCGGCACCATCGCCTTCGATGACAAGGGCAACCTGAAAAGCCCGGCGGCAACCGTGTTCCAGTTCGCCGATGGCGGCTGGAAAACCATGTCGGTCGAGCGCAACTGAGCTTTACCCCAATAACAAGCGGGCCCGCGAGGCCCGCCGCATAACAAGAAGATCTTTTCCCACCTGCCAGGCCAGTCGCACGCGCGGTCAACCCTCCGCCGTGACGATCTCAATGCAGTTTCGAGGATTCAGCTCGTGGACGGTACTTTCGATATTTTGTTGCAGCAGGTCCTCAACGGCCTGGTGCTGGGCAGCATCTACGCCCTGGTCGCGCTGGGCTACACCATGGTCTACGGGATCATCGGCCTGATCAACTTCGCCCATGGCGAGGTGGTGATGGTCGGCGCCATGGTCACCATTTCGGTTCTCTCCATGCTGGCGGGCGCAGGCTTTGCCCCGGGCATCGTCACCCTGCTCCTGGCGATCATGGCCGCGGCGGTGGTGTGCATGCTGCTGGCCCAGGGCATGGAGAAATACGCCTACCGGCCGCTGCGCAAGGCGCCGCGGCTGACCCCGCTGATTCTCGCCATCGGCATCTCCATTGCCCTGCAGAACCTGGCGATGATGATCTGGGGCCGTGGCTACAAGACCTTTCCGGAAGTGATCGAGACCCAACCGGTGGAGATCCTCGGCGCGACCCTGACCAACGTGCAGGTGTCGATCATGATCATCTCCGTGGTGATCATGCTCGGCCTCTGGCTGCTGGTAGACAAGACCCGCCTCGGCAAGGCCATGCGCGCCACCGCGCAGAACCAGGAAGTGGCCGGGCTGATGGGCATCAATATCAACCGGGTGATTTCCGCGACCTTCCTGATCGGCGCCAGCCTTGGCGCGATCGCCGGGGTGATGCGCGCCATCAACTACGGCCAGGCCGACGCCTACATGGGCCTGCTGTTGGGCCTGAAAGCCTTCTCCGCTGCGGTGCTCGGCGGTATCGGCAACCTTTTCGGGGCCATGGCCGGGGGCCTGTTGCTGGGGCTGATCGAGTTGCTGGCGGCGGGCTATGCCGGGCAGTTCACCGGCGGTTTCCTCGGTGCCAACTACCAGGACATCTTCGCCTTCGCCGTGCTGATCCTGGTCCTGCTGTTCCGCCCCAATGGCCTGCTTGGCGAACGCCAGGCCGACCGCGCCTGAGGTGGCCGTGATGAAAAACCACAAGACCCAATACCTGTTGCTGATCCTCGGCTTCATCGCCTTGCCGTTCCTGGTCGATGCCATTCCCATGCTCGGCCCGACCTGGGTACGTATCCTCGGCTTTGCCATGCTCTACGTGCTCCTGGCCCTGGGCCTGAACATCGTGATCGGCTACGCCGGCCTGCTGGACATGGGCTACATCGGCTTCTACGCCATCGGCGCCTACCTGTACGCCTTGCTCGCCTCCCCGCACCTGAACATGGCCGGGCTGACCGGTGGCGTGCTGGACTGGCCGCTGTGGGTGATCATCCCCCTGGCGGCCGTGGCCGCAGCCATCTGCGGGGTGCTGATCGGCGCCCCGGTGCTCAAGCTGCGTGGCGACTACCTGGCTATCGTCACCCTGGGCTTCGGCGAGATCATCCGCATCTTCATGAACAACCTCGACCAGCCGGTGAACCTCACCAACGGTCCCCAGGGCATCAGCAATATCGCTCCGCTGCATATGGACTTCGGCGCCTGGAGCCACGCGCCGGGGCAGGGCGCGGCGCCGGTGCTGTCGCTGCAGGAAAGCTGGAGTCTGTTCGGCCTGAACGTGTCGCCGGTGATCAGCTACTACCTGTTCTTCCTGTTCATCGTGATCCTCTGCATCGTCCTCTCCAAGCGCCTCGAAGTCTCGCGCATCGGCCGCGCCTGGATGGCCCTGCGCGAAGATGAGGTGGCTGCCGAGGCCATGGGCCTGAACAAGCGCAACCTCAAGCTGCTGGCCTTCGCCATGGGCGCCACCTTCGGCGGCGTGTCCGGGGTGCTGTTCTCCAGCTACCAGGGCTTCGTCAGCCCCGAGTCCTTCACCCTGATGGAGTCGATCATGGTCCTGGCCATGGTGGTGCTCGGTGGCATGGGTTCGATTCGTGGCGTGGTCCTGGGGGCGCTGATCCTCTCGGTGATGCCCGAGCTGTTCCGCGACCTGGTCAATTGGATCCAGCCCTGGGTAATGGACAATGTCACCTTCGTCAGCCGCGACATCCTGCGCAACGTGCTGGATGCCTCGACCCTGCGCATGCTGGTGTTCGGCTTTGCCCTGATCCTGGTCATGCGTTTCCGTCCCGAAGGCCTGTGGCCGTCCGATCGCCGTCGCGCCGAGCTGCATGACGCCGACCCCGAGCCCGCTCCCGTACCGGCGGCATTGAGCACGGCAGTGCATGCGCCGGCCAGCGAGGCTTCCTTCGAATACCCGGCCAAAGAGGCGGACAAGGCATGAGCGATATCCTTCTCGAACTGCATCAGGTCAGCAAGTTCTTCGGCGGCCTGCAGGCCCTGCATGGCATCGACCTGAGCATCCGTCGCGGCGAGATCCGCGGCCTGCTCGGCCCCAACGGCGCCGGCAAGACCACCTTGTTCAACGTGCTCACCGGGCTGTACCAGGCCGAGCAGGGGCGGGTGATGTTCGACGGCAAGCCGCTGCGCATCAGCAAGCCGGACAAGGTGGTGGAAGCCGGCATCTCGCGGACCTTCCAGAACATCCGCCTGTTCCACAACATGACGGCCCTGGAGAACGTGATGATCGGCCGCCATGTGCGTACCCGCAGCGGTGTGTTCGGCGCCATCCTGCGTACCGCCGCCTGCGTGCGCGAAGAGCGCGAGATCCGCCAGGCTGCGCGCCATTGGCTGGACTACGTCGGCATCGCCCACCTCGGCAGCGAACTGGCGAAAAACCTCTCCTACGGCGACCAGCGCCGCCTGGAAATCGCCCGCGCCCTGGCCACCGAACCCAAGCTGATCGCCCTCGACGAGCCCGCCGCCGGCATGAACGCTTCGGAGACCGAAGGCCTGCGCAAGCTGATGTGCAAGATGCAGGCGGACGGCAAGACGGTGCTGCTGATCGAGCACGACGTGAAGCTGGTCATGGGCCTGTGCGACCACGTCACCGTGCTGGAATTCGGTCGCAAGATCGCCGACGGCCTGCCGGCCGACGTGCAGAAGGATCCCAAGGTCATCGAGGCGTACCTCGGTGCGGAGGTAGAGGCATGAAGAACATTCTCGAAGTCAGCGACCTCAAGGTCGCCTACGGTGCGATCCAGGCGATCAAGGGCATCGACCTCAAGGTCCGCGAAGGCGAGATGGTCGCCCTGATCGGTGCCAACGGTGCTGGCAAGACCACCACGCTGAAGACCCTTGGCGGCCTGCTCACTCCGAGTGCCGGGCAGATCACCTTCGACGGCAAGGCCCATTCGGCGATCAAGGCCTATGACCTGATCCGCGAGGGCCTGGCCCTGGTGCCGGAAGGGCGGGGCATCTTCCCCAAGCTGACCGTGCACGAGAACCTGGAAATGGGCGCCTTTTCCCGGCGCGACGGCAAGGACGCGATCAACGCCGATATCGAGCGCATGTACGGCATTTTCCCGCGCCTCAAGGAGCGCGCCTTCCAGCTGGCCGGGACCATGTCCGGCGGCGAGCAGCAGATGCTGGCGATCTCTCGCGCGTTGATGGGCCGGCCCAAGCTGCTGTTGCTGGACGAGCCGTCCATGGGACTGGCGCCGATCATCGTGCAGAAGATCTTCGAAACCATCCGCGAGGTGGTCAAGGGCGGCGTGACCCTGCTGCTGGTCGAGCAGAACGCGCGCCTGGCGTTGCAGACCTGCGACCGCGCCTATGTGATCGATTCCGGGCGCATTGCCCTGGCGGGTGATTGCCACGAACTGCTGCATGACCAGCAGGTACAGAAGGCCTATCTCGGCGAATGACCGGGCTGTTTTTGAATGGAGAGGAAAAGCTGTGAACCAGATTGAACGCTACGGATTCGATACCCGGGTCCACCATGGGGTAAAGCACAACGGCGTGGTCTACCTGACCGGCCAGGTCGGCACGCCGGGAACTTCCGCCGCCGACCAGACCCGCGAGGTGCTGGGCAAGATCGATGAGTTGCTGGCCCAGGCCGGCACTGACAAGCGCCGCATCCTCAACGTCCAGCTGTGGCTGGACGATCTGCGCGACTTCGACGAGGTCAACCAGGTCTGGGATGCCTGGGTCGACACGGCGCACGCCCCGGCCCGTTCCACTGGCCAGGTGCGCATGACCAGGCCCGGCATGCTGGTGGAAATCATCGTTACCGCCGCGGCCTGAGGGACGGTATTGGCTTTATCTCGCCGTCGTCCGCGCGACGGCGAAGTGCATCGAAGGTTTCAGATGACGTCGCAATCACAAGAAAAACACGGCTCCCTGCAACATGGCCTGACCTCTCGTCAGGTCTCCATGATTTCCATCGCCGGCATCATCGGTGCCGGCCTGTTCATTGGTTCGTCCAATGCCATCGCCTCGGCCGGCCCGGCGATTCTCATCTCCTACGCCATGACCGGCCTGCTGGTGTTGCTGGTGATGCGCATGCTCGGCGAAATGGCCGTGGCCAACCCCGACAGCGGCTCGTTCTCCACCTATGCCGGGCAGGCCATCGGGCCCTGGGCTGGTTTTACCATCGGCTGGCTGTACTGGTGGTTCTGGGTGCTGATCATCCCGGTCGAGGCCATCGCTGGCGCGGACATTCTGCACGCCTGGTTCCCGGCCGTGCCGTCCTGGTTGTTCGCCTTCCTGATCATGGGCGTGCTGGCCTGCAGCAACCTGGTTAGCGTGAAGAACTTCGGCGAGTTCGAATTCTGGTTCGCCCTGGTCAAGGTGCTGGCGATCATCGCCTTTATCGTGGTCGGTGCCATGGCGGTGTCTGGTTTCTGGCCACTGGCGCAGGTTTCCGGGGTCAGCCAACTGTGGGCCAATGGCGGCTTCATGCCCAATGGTTTCGGCACGGTGCTGGGCGGGGTGCTGATCACCATCTTCTCGTTCTTCGGTGCCGAGATCGTCACCATTGCCGCCGATGAAACCTCCAATCCCCAGGAGAAGATCCGTCGTGCCACCAACCTGGTGGTGTACCGCATCGCGATCTTCTACCTGGTGTCGATCTTCCTGGTGGTGTCGCTGGTGGCCTGGAATGACCCGGGGCTCAAGGCGGTGGGGTCTTTCCAGCGGGTGCTGGAGGTTCTGAATGTGCCGGGGGCCAAGCTGATCGTCGACCTGGTGGTCCTGGTGGCGGTGACCAGTTGCATGAACTCGGGGCTGTATACCGCGTCGCGCATGTTGCATTCGCTGGGTGCCCGGGGCGAGGCGCTGCCGATTGTCCGGCGGGTCTCGCGCAATGGCGTGCCGGTGGTGGCGGTGTTGTTGTCGACCCTGGCCGGGTTTGGAGGCTGTGTCGTGAACTATGTGTTTCCGGGCAAGGTGTTCAGCTTCCTGCTCTCGACCACCGGGTCGATTGCCTTGCTGGTGTACCTGGTGATCGCCGTGTCCCAGCTGCGCATGCGGGCGCGAGCCGAGCGGGCAGGGACGCCACCGGCGTTTCGCATGTGGCTGTTCCCTTGGCTGACCTGGCTGGTGATCGCGGCGATCCTCACGGTGCTGGGCTATATGCTGGTCAGCGATGCCTATCGCTACGAGGCGCTGATGACGGCGGGGGTGACCCTGTTCATCCTGCTGGTGTGCTTTACCCGGCAGCGGGTGCCGGGGTTGGCGGCTGCTGTGGATTGAGGGTGCTGCTGATGGCCTCATCGGAGGTGATCGAGGGGCGCCTGGCCAGGGCGCTGGATGAAGGCTGGGATATCGATGTCGTTTTGGGGCAGGCGGGGCGATAGCGTTCAACGCTGGGTCAGGCGAATGATCTGCCTCGCACAAAACGCCCCGGTCAGGATCACCCCGAACAGCCGCAAGGTCTGCATTGCCAGGACCAGGCCGACATCGGCATGGGTTTCCACCGCTATGATCGCCATGGCGTCCAGGCCGCCGGGGCTGGTCGCCAGGTACATGGACAGGAAGTCCGTGCCGGCGATGCGCGCCAGTACCCAGGCGCAGCCGGCGCAGAGCAGGATCAGCACCAGTGCCCCGGCGATCATCGTCGGCAGGCGTTTCCAGACATAGCCCATGGTCTGGCGGTCGAAGCGCAGGCCGATATAGCAACCGATGGCGCCGTAGGCGAAGGCCAGCAGCCATTCCGGCATCTCGATGACCAGCACGCCGCCCAGTTGCAGCACACCACCGAGCAGCAACGGCACCAGCAAGGCGCCGGCCGGCAGCCGGTTGCCCAGTGCGATCCCCAGCAGGACCACCCCCAGGCTCAGGGCCATGTTGCCCAGCTCCGGCGCCGCCACCAGTGGCGCGGCGCTGGCGGTCAGCCCATCACCGATGGACGCCCCGAGGGCATGGCTGACCAGCGAACCCACCATCACCACGCACACCACCCGCACATACTGCATGGTCGCCACGACCCGCGCGTCGGCGCCGTATTCCTCGGCCATCGAGACCATCGCCGAAGCCGCGCCGGGGGCTGTGCCCCAGGCTGCCGTGCTGCCGGGGATGCCACCAAAGCGCACGGTGCCCAGGCCCACCAGGGCACTCAACACCACGGTAACCAGGGTGGCGAACAGCATCAGCGGCCAGGCCTGGGCCAGTGACACCAGGACGGCCCAGGTCACCGAATGGGCCACCAGCAAGCCGACGCAACCCTGGCCGAAGCGGAATACCTGGCGATGCAGGCTGAGGTTGGCGCCGCTGACACCGAAGACGATGGCCACCAGCATCGGGCCGAGGAACAGGCCGGCGGGAACCGACAGGGCGTGGAGGATCTGGCCCGCGCTGCCGGCGCTCAGGATCAGCATCAGCCAGCGGGGAAGGGAGGTGTGGAGGCGGTGTTTCGGGGTGGGGTCAGGCAAGGTCGAGAGTCTCCTGCGGGGGGGGGGCAATGACCGGCGGGCCAGTGGCCGTCGGCGGAGAAATTATCGACTTGGCGAATCATCAAGTCTATTTTCTACTTTCGATCAATCGATAACTGAAATTCATCAATCATGGACCTTCGCGACCTCAAGTACTTCGCAACCATCGCCGAACTGGGCCATCTCGGGCGGGCGGCGGAAAAGCTCAACCGCAGTCAGCCGGCCCTGAGCAAAAGCATCCAGCGCCTTGAGGAGTCGCTCGGCGCACGCCTGTTCAAGCGCGACGGCCGGCGCATCAAGCTGACTGATGTCGGTGAACTGTTGCTGGCTCGTGGTCGGCAACTGCAGATGAGCATCGCCGAGACCGAGCGCGAGATCCGCGATTTCGCCGGTGGCCTGACGGGCACGATTCGCCTGGGTTGCGCGGCGAGTATGGCCGAGTACCTGTTGCCCCAACTCACTGCTGCGTTGCTGGAGCGGGCGCCGGATCTGCTGCTGAAGCTGTCGATCGCCCAGGACGACGTGCTCAGGGAGTCGCTGCGCTCCGATCGGCTGGACGTGATCATCTGTCCGCTGGTCGCGGATGAAGAGCACTTCGTCAGCTATCCGGTACTCGAGGATGAAATGGTGGTGGTGGCCAGTGCCGAACATCCGCTGTTCGACGGGCCGGTGGAGCTAAAGGATTTGTGCCAGTACCGCTGGGTGCTTGGTGCGCCAACGGTCAGTGCCAGGCGCTGGATCGACAATGCCTTCATCGAACACCAGTTGCCGGTCCCGGTGGTGCAGGTGGAGACCAATACCATCTCCATGCTGCCGCGGCTGATCGCGCAGACCCGGCTGCTGAGTTTCGTCGCACGGGAAATACTTGAACATGGGCAGGGGATGTCGCGCCTGAGGGAAGTGCCGCTGGCGCAGACCACCATGCTGCGCTCCATCGGGATTTCGCTGCCGGCGGGGCGTTATATCCCGCCGGCGGCGAATGCACTGGTCGAATTGCTGAGGGAGAACGGGCGCAGGTTTTTCCGCGAGGTGTGACGGGCTCAGGCGTCCTGCAAGGTCGCCATATCGATCACGAAGCGATACTTCACATCCCCCTTGATCATCCGCTCATAGGCTTCATTGATATTGCGGATATCCAGCATCTCGATATCGCAACGGATATCGTGGGCCGCGCAGAAATCCAGGACCTCCTGGGTCTCGGCAATCCCGCCGATCAGCGAGCCGGCGATGACCCGGCGCTTGAGCACCAGGTGCGCGGCATCGATGGCCGGTTCGACCGGCTCGATCAGCCCGACCAGGATATGCACGCCATTGAACTTGAGGGTTTGCAGGTACGGGTTGAGGTCGTGCTGTACCGGGATGGTGTCCAGCAGGAAATCGAAGTGGTCCGCCGCGGCGGCCATCTGCTCGGGGTCGGTGGACACGATCACATGGTCGGCACCCTGGCTGCGGGCTTCGGCGGCCTTGGCGGCGGAGCGGGTGAACAGGGTGACTTCGGCGCCCAGGGCCTTGGCCAGCTTGATGCCCATATGGCCCAGGCCGCCCATGCCGAGGATGCCGACCTTGTGGCCCGGGCCGACGCCGTGGTGGCGCAGTGGCGAGTAGGTAGTGATGCCCGCACAGAGGATCGGCGCCGCGCTGGCCAGGTCCATGCCGTCCGGGATGCGCACGACGAAGGCTTCGCTGACCACGATGCGGTTGGAGTAGCCGCCCAGGGTGTAGCTGCCGTCGACCCGGTCCGGGGTGGTGTAGGTCATGGTCGGGCCTTCCAGGCAGTACTGCTCCAGGTCGGCATGACAGGCTTCGCAGGTGCGGCAGGAGTCGACCATGCAGCCCACCCCGACCAGGTCGCCGGCCTGGTATTGGCTGACATTGCTGCCAACCGCGCTGACCCGGCCGATGATCTCGTGGCCCGGCATCAGCGGGTACACGGCGATGCCCCATTCGTTGCGTGCCTGGTGGATATCGGAGTGGCACACGCCGCAGTAGAGGATCTCGATGACCACGTCGTCGGCCCGCGGGGCGCGGCGTTCGAAGTGCATCGGGGTGAGCGGGGCGGTGGAGGATTGGGCAGCGTAGCCAATGGCTTTGTACATGGTGGGACACTCTCATTTTGCGACTTGCGAGGGCGGCGCACTTTACGCGCGGCGGCCGCGCCTGCCGATGAGCATTCCTCCGTTTGTCGTGCCTATTCCTCCAGGGCTGCTCATTTACCGGTGAAATCTGGGATCATGGCCCGCCTCTCCACTGTAGCGATTCAGCATGTCCGCCTCGATAGCCGCGCCCGGCCTTGAACACCTCTGCAACCTGATCCATCCCCTGGCCACCCGACCCGGGTTCGTCGAGACCCGTCTGCCCGAGGTGGAGGTGCTGTCGTGGTCCGGGTATGTGGCCAGCAGCCCGCAGATCTACGAGCCCAGCCTGATGATCCTGGCCCAGGGCAGCAAGCTGGCGCGGCTTGGCGAACGCACCCTGGACTATGGCGCCGGGCAGTACCTGGTGCAGGCGCTGTCGGTGCCGTTCATGTGCGAAACCTTCGCCAGCGAGGCGGAGCCGTTGTATGGGGTTTCGGTGGCGCTGGATCCGCTGGTGTTGAGTGAAATGGTCCAGAGCATGGATCCGCTGGCGGCTGGCCTGGCTCGGGCGCAGACCCCGGAATCCATGAGTTCGGCGCCGCTGGACGAGCCGATGGCGGAGGCGGTGCTGCGCCTGCTGCAATGCCTGCAACGGGACGAGGATGCCCGGGTGATGGGCGCGGCGCGGATGCGCGAGGTGTATTTCGCGGCGCTAAACGGGCCGCAGGCCGGGGCCTTGCGGGCGTTGGTGGAGCAGCAGGGGCATTTTGCGCGGATCGGTGCGTCACTGGCGTTTCTGCGGGATCACTATGACCAGCCGTTGAGCATCGATGATCTGGCGGGGCGGGCGAATATGAGTGCGTCGGCGTTTCATGAGCATTTCAAGCGCACCACCTTGTTGTCGCCGATCCAGTATTTGAAGCGCCTGCGCTTGTTGAAGGCGCAGCAGATGCTGATCGGCGAAGGGCTGGGGGTGGCGCAGGTGGCGCATCGGGTGGGATATCAGAGCAGTTCGCAATTCAGTCGCGAGTACAAGCGGCAGTTTGCGCGGAATCCGGGGGAGGAGGTGGCCAGTCGGTGATGGGGTGTTGCTGATGGCCTCATCGCCGGCAACGCCGGCTCCCACAAGGTCCGGCGGTGCCCACAATACCTGTGGGAGCCGGCGTTGCCGGCGATGCGCCGCGCAAGCGGCGCCCGATTCATCAGTCGCCGAACGGCCCCGCCTGGGTAAACGCCCCGCCTTGCAGCCCGGCACCCGGATCGTTCGCCGCCGGCTGCATCTTCCCGCGAAACCGCTCCGAGCTGTCCTTCGGCTCGAACCCCAGGTGCGCCGCATGACGGTTGTCCCACCACAGCTCACGGTTGGCCGATACCCCGTAGACCACCGTATGCCCCACACCCTCCGCCAGCAGCGCCCGCTCCACCAGGTGCGCCAGGTCGGCATAGCTCAGCCAGGTCGAGAGCATGCGCAGGTTGCGCGGCTCGGGGAATGACGAGCCGATCCGCAAGCTCACGGTCTCGATGCCATAGCGATGGAAATAGAAGGTCGCCAGGTCCTCGCCATAGGACTTCGACAGCCCGTAGTAGCAGTCCGGCCTGCGCGGCGAGTGGGCATCGACGGTCTCGTCCTGCGGATAGAAACCGGTGACATGGTTCGAACTGGCGAAGATCACCCGCTTGATCCCCTGTTTGCGCGCCGCCTCGTAGATATGGAAGGTGCCGCGGATATTCGCGTCGAGAATCTCCTCGAACGCCCGCTCGGTAGAAATTCCGCCCAGGTGCACGATGGCATCGACACCCTCGGCCAGGGCCAGGACCCCGGCCTTGTCGGCGAGGTCGCAGGGCAGCACTTCTTCATGGGCGCCGGCAGCCGGCGCCATTTCGCTGATATCGGAAACACGAACGATGGCGGCATGGGCCTGCAGGGCCTCGCGCAGGATCTGCCCGAGGCCGCCGGCGGCGCCGGTGAGCAGCAGGCGGTGGAAGGGTTTGCTGGTGGTCATGAAAGTGGCCTTTGCTTCGGTGGAAAACATGACCGGGCAGCCGGGTGGGCTGCCCGGAGGAGAGCGCTACATGAAGTTGTACTGGATCCCAAGGCGCCAGCGAGCCTGGCGGTCGTCGGTGGTGGAGCTGACCTTGATGTCACCCACTTCCATGAACGGCGCCCATTGCTTGTTGAGCTTGTACTTGATGATCAGGTTCTGCTCGTAGTCGCTCTTCTTGTTGTCGTAGCGGATGTAGTCGGTACTGAAGTGGATGTACTGGTACTCGAAGGCCCACGGGCCTTTCGGGGTATAGCCAAGCCAGCCTTCCAGACGGGTCGTGTTCTGGTTGTCCTTGGCGCGGTCGTCCTTGCTGCGGTCGATCTGGTCGCGATCGAGGCTGCGGGCGTCCTGGCGTACGCGGGTAGCGACATACCAGGTGTCGGAGATCTTGTAGCTGTACTTCAGGCCGAACTTGTAGGTGGTCGAATCCTTGGAGCTGTCCATCTGGAACGCCGGCGTCAGCGTCGACCGGGGACTCAACTTGTAGTTGTAGTCCACCGTGAACTCATGGCCGTTGTTGACCATGTTGTCGTAGGCGACGTCTTCGCGATCGCCCGCTGTCTTGTATTTGATCTCGGCGGCGAAGCCCAGGCCGCTGTCCATCCGGTAGTTCATCTTGATCCGGTCCGAATGGATGCTGTCGTCTTCGGTGAAACCGTGGCGGTAGTTGATGCTGGCCGAGTCCGCGAAGGCGTGCAGGGACAGGCCGAGTGTGGCGACGGCCACAAGGCTGTGCAGTGTGATGTTCATGCGATCTTCTTTTGTTTTTGTTGTTGAGGTCGGTATGAGGCAGGGGTCGGTAAAGGTGCTGTGGATGGGTGGCTCCGTGGCGGCAGGTGCAAAACAAGTTATCGGACAACTCTTGGGTTGTCTACGATTTCTTGAGATGTTGTCTGACGACAAATTTTGATGGCTCTATTTCGGGTGTTTCGCCTGTATGTGTTGGTGTTTGTGGAGGTTTGCAGGTGCTGAATTGGGTGGTTAAGGGTCGTTGATAAAGATTTCAAAGGGGTGCTTTTCAAAAGTTGTATGATGACGTAGGATCCTGTCCAGAGCGTGACTCTCCCGCCGCCAAACCTAATAAAAAGGCTCAGACGTCCATGATCATCACTGCTGTAAACGTGCAGATTTTTTCCTACCCCACCCGCCGCGCCGTCGACAGCGCCGGCCATGCCCACCCCGGTGACGTGACCCAGGCGAAGATGGCCCTGCTGCGCATCACCACCGAATGCGGCAACGAAGGCTACGCCCTGGGCGCCCCCGAACTGATCCGCCCTTATGTGCTCGACGGCTTCGTGCGCAAGGTGCTGGTCGGGGCCAATGCCTTCGACCGCGAGAAGATCTGGCATGACCTCGCCCACTGGCAGCGCGGCAGCGCCAGCCAGCTCACCGACCGCGCCCTGGCCCTGGTGGAACAGGCACTGTGGGACTGGGCCGGACGCAAGCTGAACCTGCCGGTGCACAAGCTGATCGGCGCCTACCGCGACAAGGTCCCGGCCTATGGCTCGACCATGTGCGGCGACGAACTCCCCGGTGGCCTGTCCACCCCTGAAGAGTACGGCCGCTTCGCCGAGACCCTGGTCAAGCGCGGCTACAAGGCGATCAAGCTGCACACCTGGATGCCGCCGGTGTCCTTCGCCCCTAGTGTGCCGATGGACATCAAGGCCTGCGCCGCCGTGCGCGAGGCGGTCGGCCCGGATATCGCCCTGATGATCGACGGCTACCACTGGTACAGCCGCACCGACGCCCTGACCATCGGCCGCGCCCTGGAGAAGCTCGACTTCGCCTGGTTCGAAGAGCCGATGATGGAAGACTCGGCCGAGTCCTATGCCTGGCTCGCCGGCCAGCTGGACATCCCGATCCTCGGCCCGGAAAGCCTCGGCGGCAAACACCTGAGCCGGGCCAGCTGGGTCAAGAACGATGTCTGTGACATCCTGCGTGCCGGTGTCGCCGGGGTCGGCGGTATCGCCCCGTGCCTGAAGGTGGCGCACATGGCCGAGTCGTTCGGCATGGATTGCGAGATCCACGGCAACGGCGCGGCCAACCTGGCGGTGGTCGGCGCGATCAAGAACTGCACCTGGTACGAGCGCGGCCTGCTGCACCCGTTCCTCGATTACGACGAGGTGCCTGCCTACCTCAAGCGCCTGGTCGACCCGATGGATGCCGACGGCTTCGTCCATCTCTCCGACCTGCCGGGCCTGGGCGAGGACATCGATTTCAACTACGTCGAGACCAATACACTGCACAGCTACTGATTCGTGCCTGGCGGCGCGCGCCCGGCGCGTGCCGCCCGAGAGTCCAATAACTACAAGAAAGGCAATCTCACATGAGCGTTCTCCCGAAACTCCGCGCGGGGGCGTTGGCTACGCTGCTGGCCCTGAGCGCCACGCCCCTGGCTTTCGCCAAGACCCCGGCCGACCAGCTGATCGTCGGCATGAGCATGATCAACCTGCTGTCCCTCGACCCGGCCGCTGCCACCGGGCTGGACGTGTCGGAGGTCAATGCCAACCTCTACGACATGCTCCTGGTCCAGGACGCCCGCCAGCCGGACCAACTGGTCCCGGCCCTGGCCGAAAGCTGGCAGGTCAGCGACGACCGCAAGTCCCTGACCTTCAAGCTGCGCGAGGGCGTCAAGTTCCACTCCGGCAACACCCTGACTGCCGAGGACGTCGCCTGGTCGCTGCAACGGGTGCTCAAGCTCAACCTGGCCCTGGCTTCGACCTGGAAAGCCTACGGTTTCACCGCTGGCAACGTCGCCACGCAGATGCGCGCCGTCGACCCGCAGACCTTCGTCATCGAGCTGCC
The DNA here is from genome assembly GCF_001941965.1 of Pseudomonas putida. Taxonomy (GTDB): domain Bacteria; phylum Pseudomonadota; class Gammaproteobacteria; order Pseudomonadales; family Pseudomonadaceae; genus Aquipseudomonas; species Aquipseudomonas putida_L. The sequence goes on from NZ_MKZO01000047.1 coordinate 189,253, forward strand.
GCGGCCGACCGACCCGCTGCTGGTGCTCAACACCCTCGCCACCTCGCCAAGCGCTTTCATCCTCGACCGCAAGGTGGTGCAGCAGCACCAGAAGGGCGACGACATGGGCGGCGCCTGGCTGACCACCCACGCGGCCGGCAGCGGCCCATTCGTACTCAAGGACTGGCGCGCCAACGATGTGATCCTGATGAACCGCTTCGACGGCTACTGGGGCGGCCCGGCCAAGCTCAAGCGCATCGTCATGCGCAACATGACCGAGTCGCAGTCGCTGCGCCTGATGGTCGAGCGCGGTGACCTCGACCTGGCCAAGGGCATGTCGGCGCCGGACATCGAAGCGCTGGAGAAATCCGATCAGGTCCGCACCCAGACCGTGCAGCGCGGCACCCTCTACTACGTCGCCCTGAGCGTGAAGAACAAACCCTACGACGACGCCCGGGTCCGCAAGGCCGTGCGCTCGCTGATCGACTACCAGGGTCTGAACCAGACGGTGATGCCGCACTACGGCGAGCTCAACCAGCGTCCATTGCCCCTGGGCCTGGCCGCGCGCCTGGACGATCCGGGCTACACCCTGAACGTCGCCGAGGCGAAGAAGCTGCTGGCCGAGGCCGGCTACCCCGACGGCTTCAAGACCACCATCCGCGTGCTCACCGAGCCGCCCTTCATCAATATCGCCTCCAGCCTGCAGGCGACCCTGGCCCAGGCCGGGATCCAGGCGACCATCATCACCGGCACCGGCAACCAGATCTACGGTGCCATGCGCGAGCGCAGCTTCGACATTCTGGTCGGTCGTGGCGGCGGCGGGGCCGAGCGCCATCCGCACTCCAGCCTGCGCACCCTGGTGTACAACCCGGACAACCGCGACGAAGCCAAGCTGAGCAACTTCCAGGGCTGGCGTACCTCGTTCTACAGCCCGGAGCTCAACACCCTGATCGAGCAGGCCGAAGTCGAAGCGGACCCGGCGAAGCAACTGGCCCAGTACCAGCAGATCCAGACCACCCTGGACCAGCAGGTCGGGGCGATCCTGCCGGTGTCGCAGATGACCGACACCGTGGTGCTCTATCACGACGTCCAGGACTACCAGGGCCATAGCGCCGCCACCACCCGTTACAAGGACGTGTACAAGGCCCGCTGAGGCCTGGTGCAGCGTTCTTCAGGAGCCCGTTATGTTCGCTTCCTCTGCCTCCCTGCTGGGCGCCCGCGCGTCCGGCACCGCGCGCCGGGCCGGCACGGTCCTGGTGACCCTGCTCGGCCTGCTGGCGCTGACCTTCTTCATCGGCCGGGTCATGCCCCTCGACCCGGTGCTGGCCGTGGTCGGCCCGGATGCCGACAGCTCCACCTACGACCAGGTGTACCGGGCCATGGGTCTGGACAAACCAATCTGGACCCAGTTCGGCCTGTACCTCAACGACCTGCTCCACGGTAATTTCGGCAACGCCCTGCTCACCGGCCACCCGGTGCTGGAGGACATCAAGCGGGTGTTCCCGGCGACCATCGAGCTGGCCACCCTGGCGATCCTCTTCGGCGTGCTGATCGGCCTGCCGCTGGGCGTGGTCGCGGCCAGCAACCAGGGCAAGGTCGGTGACCATGTGGCCCGGGTCATCACCCTGTTCGGCTACTCCACGCCGATCTTCTGGGTCGGCATGATGGGCCTGCTGGTGTTCTACGCCTGGCTTGGCTGGGCCGGCGGGGCAGGGCGCATCGACCTGGCCTACGACGGCATGGTCGAGGAAGTCACCGGCCTGCTGCTGGTGGACACCGCCATCGCCCGGGACTGGGAGGCCTTCGCCAGCGCGCTCAAGCATATCGTCCTGCCGGGGCTGATCCTCGGCCTGAACTCGGTGGCCTATATCAGCCGCATGACCCGCAGCTTCATGCTCGAACAGCTGTCCCAGGAATACATCATCACCGCCCGGGTCAAGGGCCTGTCGCGGCGCCAGGTGGTCTGGGGCCATGCCTTCCGCAACATCCTCGTGCAACTGCTGACGGTGGTGGCCCTGGCCTACGGCTCGCTGCTCGAAGGCGCGGTGCTGATCGAGACGGTGTTCGCCTGGCCCGGCTTCGGCCAGTACCTGACCAGCAGCCTGATGCTCGGCGACATGAACGCGGTGATGGGCTGCGTGCTGGTGATCGGCCTGATCTTCGTCGCCCTCAACCTGATCAGCGACGCCCTGTACAAGGTGTTCGACCCAAGGACCCGCTGAAGCCCCCGTGGCCACCCGGCATAACTACAAAAAGAAGGATGCCCCATGAAGACTGTATTTCCCGCCTTGCTCGGCGCCGTGCTGGCGTTGGGCCCGATGGCCGCGGTGCAGGCCAAGACCCCGGCCGACCAGTTGATCGTCGGCATGAGCCTGGTCAACCTGTTCTCCATCGACCCGGCCAACGCCCCGGGCCTGGATGCCTCCGGGATCAACGCCAACCTCTATGACACCCTGGTCAAGCGCGACCAGGGCAACCCGGAAAAGCACCTGCCGCAACTGGCCGAGCGCTGGGAGGTGAGCGAGGACGGCAAGTCGATCACCTTCCACCTGCGCGATGACGTCAAGTTCCACTCCGGCAACCCGCTGACCGCCGAGGACGTGGCCTGGTCGCTGTACCGGGTGATGAAGCTCAACTTCGGCCTGGCCACCAACTGGAAGGCCTACGGCTACACCGTCGAGAATATCCAGGCGCTGATCCGCGCCAGTGATGCCCATACCCTGGTGGTGGAGCTGCCACAGCCTACTGATCCGCTGCTGGTGATCGACTCCCTGGCGACCTCGCCGAGCGCGGTGGTGGTGGACCGGGTGGAGGTGCTCAAGCACGAGAAGAACGGCGACCTCGGCGGCGCCTGGCTGGTCACCAACGAAGCCGGCAGCGGCCCCTTCACCCTGAGCAAATGGAGCGCCAACGACGCCCTGGTGATGACCCGTTTCGACGGCTACTGGGGCGGCCCGGCGAAGATGAAGCGGGTGCTGCTGCGGCATATGACCGAGTCGCAGTCGCTGCGCCTGATGCTCGAGCGCGGCGACCTCGACCTGGCCTACGGCATGGCCGCGCCGGATATCAAGGCTATCGAAAGCTCGGACAAATTGCAGGTGCAGTCCCTGCAACGCGGCACCATGTACTACGTGGCGATGAGCATGAAGCAGCCGCAGTTCGCCAACCAGAAGGTCCGCGAGGCGGTGCGCAACCTGATCGACTACCAGGGCCTGGACCAGCAGGTCATGCCGCACTACGGCAAGCTCAACCAGCAGCCGATGCAACTGGGCCTGGAGGCGCGCCTGCCGGATCCGGGCTACAAGCTGGACGTGCCGAAAGCCAAGGCGCTGCTGGCCGAGGCGGGCTATCCGGACGGTTTCACTACCACCATCCGCACCCTGTCCGAGCCGCCCTTCATCGATATCGCCGCGCGCATGCAGGCGACCCTGGCCGAAGGCGGGATCAAGGCCACCATCGTTCCCGGCACCGGCAACCAGGTGTACGGCGCCATGCGTGCGCGCAACTTCGAGATGATCGTGGCTCGCGGCGCCGAGCGTTACCCGCACCCGTATTTCAGCCTGCGCACCTTCGTCTACAACCCGGACAACAGCGATGCTGCCGGCCTGCCCAACTTCCAGGGCTGGCGCGCCTCGTTCTTCGACCGCCAGCTCAACGAGCTGATCGACCGTGCCGGCGTCGAGCGCGATGCCGCCAAGCGCCTGGCCCTCTACCACGAGGCGCAGACCCGCTACGACCAGGAGGCCGGGCCGATCATGATGATTTCGCAGATGACCGACACCGCGGTCAGCGCGGTGGATATCAAGGGCTTCACCGGCGACGACGCCGAGGCGACCCGTTACCTGGGCGTCTACAAGCAACGCTGAGTACCCGTCCGGGGCGACCCGGGCGGTCATCAACCGACCGCGAGAACAGGCCGATGATTGCCAACATGTCTTCCAGCGAAAGCGCCGCCAAGCGGCCAGCCGACACTACCCCGGCGTCCAGTCTCGACGCCTTCTACAAGAGCAGCCTGCGCGTGGCGCGCCACCTGCTGCGCAACCCCATGACCCTGGCGGGCTCGATCGTCGCCCTGCTGCTGGTGGTGGTCGCGGCCTTCGCGCCGTGGATCGCCACCCATGACCCGGTGGTGCAGAACCTCGCCAATGCCTCGCAGGCACCGGGCGCCGCGCACTGGTTCGGCACCGACGAATATGGCCGGGATATCTTCAGCCGCCTGGTCTACGGCTCGCGCATCACCCTGTACATCATTGCCCTGGTGACCGTGATCGTCGGCCCGATCGGGCTGTTCATCGGCACCGTCTCCGGCTACTTCGGCGGGGTGGTGGACACGGTGTTCATGCGCATCACTGATATCTTCATCTCCTTCCCCAGCCTGGTCCTGGCCCTGGCCTTCATCGCGGCCCTCGGCCCTGGCCTGGAGCATGCGGTGGTCGCCATCGCGCTTACTTCCTGGCCGCCGATCGCCCGTCTGGCCCGGGCCGAGACCCTGTCCCTGCGCAAGGCCGATTTCGTCGTTGCGGTGGAGCTGCAGGGCGCTTCGGCGAGCCGCATCATCCTCCGGCATATCGTGCCGATGTGCCTGTCCTCGGTGATCATCCGCCTGACCATGAACATGGCCGGCATCATCCTCACCGCCGCGGCCCTGGGCTTCCTCGGCCTGGGCGCCCAGGCGCCGTTGCCGGAGTGGGGCGCGATGATCTCCACCGGGCGCCGCTACATGCTCGAGTGCTGGTGGCTGGTGGCGGTACCGGGGGCGGCGATCATGCTCGTCAGCCTGGCGTTCAACCTGCTGGGCGACGGCCTGCGGGACATCCTCGATCCGCGTAGCGAGTAACTGGAGGCTTCTATGTCGTCGCTCAAACTCACTGTCGATTCGCTCAACGTGCGCTTCGTCAACGGCAAGAAAGAAATGCACGCGGTGCGCGATGTGTCCTTCACCCTGGGCCGGGAAAAGCTGGCCATCGTCGGCGAGTCCGGCTCGGGCAAGTCCACGGTCGGGCGCAGCCTGCTCAAGCTGCACCCGGCCAGCACGCAGATCACCGCCAACGCCCTGCGCTTCGGCGATGTCGACCTGCTCTCGGCCAGCGAAAAGGCCATGCAGCAGATCCGCGGCCAGCGCATCTCGATGATCATGCAGGACCCCAAGTACTCGTTGAACCCGGTGGTCAGGGTCGGCGACCAGATCGCCGAGGCCTACCTGGCCCACCACAAGGCCAGCCGCGCCGAGGCCCGCGAGCGGGTCCTGCTGATGCTGGAGAAGGTGCATATCCGCGACCCCAAGCGGGTCTACGACCTGTATCCCCACGAAGTCAGCGGCGGCATGGGCCAGCGCATCATGATCGCCATGATGGTCATCACCAACCCGGAGGTGATCATCGCCGACGAGCCCACCTCGGCCCTCGATGTCTCGGTGCGCCAGCAGGTGCTCAACGTGCTGGAGGAGCTGGTGGTGGAGCAGCAGATGGGGCTGATCTTCGTCAGCCACGACCTCAACCTGGTGCGCAACTACTGCGACCGGGTGCTGGTGATGTACGCGGGGCGGGTGGTCGAATCCCTTGCCGCCGCCGACCTGCACCGCGCCGAACATCCTTATACCCGCGGCCTGCTGGCGGCCCTGCCGAGCATGGACAACCGCCGTCCGCGCCTGCCGGTGCTGCAACGCGACCCGCTCTGGCTCACCTGCTGAGGAACCGACCATGTCCATGATCCAAGCCCAATCGCTGAACCTGAGCTTCGGCGTCGGCCCGGCGCTGAACCAGGTGCTGCACGACGTCAACCTGAGTGTCGAGGATGGTGAATCCTTCGGCCTGGTCGGTGAGTCCGGGTCCGGCAAGACCACCGTATTGCGCTGCCTGGCCGGGCAATACCGGCACTGGACCGGCGCGCTGAGCATTGCCGGCGTGCCCTTGCAGCACAAGATTCCCAAGGAGCACTTTCGCAAGGTGCAGATGGTCTTCCAGGACCCCTACGGCTCGCTGCACCCGCGCCACACCATCGACACCGCGCTGCGCGAGCCGCTGGTGATCCATGGCATCGGCGAGCGCGACGACCGCATCGACGACATCCTGCACAAGGTCGGGCTCAACGACAGCTTCCGCTATCGCTACCCGCACCAGTTGTCCGGTGGCCAGCGCCAGCGCGTGGCGATCGCCCGGGCGTTGATCCTGCAGCCGCGGGTGTTGCTGCTGGACGAGCCGACCTCGGCGCTGGATGTGTCGGTGCAGGCGGAAATCCTCAACCTGCTCTCGGACCTGCGCCAGCGCGAGAAGCTCACCTACCTGATGGTCACCCACGATCTCGGGGTGGTCAGCCACCTGTGCGACAAGGTCGCGGTGATGCAGCACGGGCGCATCGTCGAGCGCCTGGATTGCCAGGGGTTGAGCCAGGACCTGGCGACCCACGAGTACACCCGGATGCTGGTCCAGGCCAGCCGTGATTTCAGTGCCGAGGGGAGCCGTCCATGCCTCACTGCCTGATCGAATGCCCGACCACGCTGGCCGCGCGGGTCGGCGAGCGGGTGCTGCTGACGGCGGTGCATGACGCCATCGATGCCAGCGGGTTTTTCAAGCCCGGGGATATCAAGGTGCGGATTGCCGGCTATGGGCATTACCGCTGTGGGGCAGGGGAGGATGACTTCGTGCATGTGACCCTGTCGGTGCTGGATGGGCGCAGTGTCGAGCAACGACGCAGCCTGGCGACCGCGACCATCGCGGCGCTGGTTGCCCTGTTGCCGGAGGTGAAGACGCTGTCCATGGATGTCCGGGAGATGCAGCGGGCGGTGTTCGTTAATCGGGCGAGCGCCGAAATCGCAGGTTGATCACAAACCCTGTGCCTATCAAACAAGGAAGATAACAATGATGCGCCCCCTTATCGCCACCCTGGCCCTGACCGGCAGCCTGCCACTCTGGGCCCTTGAAGCCCCACCCAAACCCCAGGTCCCGACCCTGGCCTATGACGACCGGCAGATCATCCTGGTCTGGGAAAAACCAGCCGGCCACAGCGACATCACCGACTACCACATCTACGCCAACGGCAAGCTGCTCGGCGGCGCCAACGCCAACGCCGACCAGGTCTCGCCGGCCAAACCCTGGATCGACCGCTTCTACCAGCAGGACACCCGCAAGTTCCACCACCGCATCGCCCTGCACAGCTTCACCGCGGAAAACCTGCAACCCGACCGCGAATACCGCTTCACCGTGCGTTCGGTGGGCCGTGACGGCAAGGAGTCTGCCGACAGCCCGGTGCTCGTGCAGCGCACCAGCAAGGTCCCGGCCCTGTTCGACGTTCGCAAGTATGGCGCCAAGGGGGATGGCTCTACCCTGGACACCGCCGCCATCCAGCGCGCCATCGACGCCTGCACCACCGGCTGCAAGGTCCTGCTGCCCGCCGGCACCTACAAGAGCGGCGCGCTCTACCTGAAGAGCAACATGACCCTGGAAATCGCCGAAGGCGCGACCCTGCTTGGCTCCGAGCGCCCTGAGGACTACCCGCGCGACGGCTATATCCAGTACCCGTACTCGACCACCGTGCGCCCGGCCTCGCTGATCAACGCCTTGCCCCGCGACCCGCGTGCCCACCAGGCCTTCGAGAACATCCGCATCGTCGGCAAGGGCACCATCGACGGCAACGGCTGGAAGCGCGAGGATCGCGCGGGCGAAACGCTGCCGTTCTACCTGCCCAGCGACAACACCCGCTACATGCACGATGGCGTGCTGGCCAAGGCCCAGGTGGAGCGGGCGGTGGCCGAGGGCATGAACGTCAAGGACGCCTACGGGCAGATGCGCTCGTCGCTGATCACCCTGCGCGATGTGAAGAACGTCTTCTACGGCGGCTTCACCGTGCTCAACCCGGCGTACCACGGGATCATGAACCTGGAGACCGAGAACGTGGTGCTGGCCAATACCACCCACAAGACCTACGACGCCAACAACGGCGACGGCATCGAGTTCGCCAACAGCCGCAATGCCATGGTCTTCAACAACTTCTTCGATACCGGTGACGACTGCGTCAACTTCGCTGCCGGCACCGGTGCCGAGGCGGTGAAGCAGAAGCCTCAGGATGGCGCGTGGATCTTCAACAACTACTTCCGCAAGGGCCACGGCATGGTGGTCGCCGGCAGTCACACGGGGGCCTGGATCGAGAATATCCTTGCCGAGGACAACGTCTCCGACGGTACCGATGCCGGGTTGCGCATGAAGAGCACCAACTTCATGGGCGGCGGGGCGCGCAACGTGGTGTTCCGCGATTCGGCGCTGCGCAACACGGTGAAGCAGGCGTTCATCTTCACCCTCGACTACAACGATCCCAACGCCAAGCTCGACTACCAGCGCTCGACCATTGCCGGGCAGTTCCGCGATGTGCGGGTCAGTGATGTGAGTGTGGAGAATGCCGGGATGGCGGCGATCGAGGTCAAGGGGGATAGCGCGCACGATGCCTGGCACCAAGGGCTGGTGTTCGAGCGGGTGCGCTTCAGTGGCGGGGCCAAGGTGAAGATCGACGGGCTGCGGGATTCGCGGTTCGAGGGGGTGAGGTTCAGTGAGACGATGGGGGGCAACCCCTGGAAGATCGCAACTAGCGCGGACCTGGCGTTCAGCGATGTCGAGCCAACCCCATAACGCCTGACCTCAGATGACCCTGTGGGAGCTGGCAAGCCAGCTCCCACAGGTTATGTGTTACGGCTTCATTCGCTGTAGAACGCCTGCAGCTTCTGCGCCTCACGCAAGCGCATGCGGCTGTTGTTCAAATGCATGAACATCGCCGCCCGCGCCGCATCCACCTGGCGGCTGGCGATGGCGTCGAAGATCTGCTGGTGCTCGACATTGATCCCGGCCAGGTAGGTGCTGCGGTTGCTCTGGCCGGTGTAGGCGGAGTTCATCCGGGTCCGCGGGATCATCTTGGTCCCGAGGTTCTTCATGATGTCGATCAGGTACCGGTTACCCGATGCCTTGGCAATCTTAAGATGGAACTGGAAGTCGGCATTGGTGGTGCTGCCGGACTTTTCCGGCCCCTGCATCAGCGCTTCCAGGGCCTGCTCCAGTTCCTCCAGCGCCTGCGGGGTGGCCCGTTCGGCGGCCATGCCGGCGGCCTGGACTTCCAGGCTCAGGCGGAACTCCAGCAGAGCGAGGACGTCGGACAGCAGGACGATGGTCGCCGGCCCGACGTTGAAACCCTCCGGTGCCGGCATGTCGAGGACGAAGGTGCCGACGCCATGCCGGGTCTCCACCAGCCCCGCCGCCTGCATCCGCGACAACGCCTCGCGCACCACGGCGCGGCTGACCCCTTCGGCCTCCATGATGCTGGCTTCGGTGGGCAGCTTTTCGCCACGCTGCAACTGGCCGTCGCGCATGCGCTGGGCAAAGCGTTCGACCAGGGTTTCGGCGAGGCGGCGGGGCTTGTGCGGCGTGAGGGCGGTGAGGTCCGTCATGGGCAGGCTCTTCGTCAATTGGCCGGCAGTATAGTGCGGTTTGCCCAAGGGCTGCCGGTATACTGCCATCATCTTTTCGCTTAGCACGGTTGTTCCTGAATATGCCGCACGCTTCCCCTGATCGACGTCCGAGCCTGGCCCAGCGACTGGTGCTGGTGCTGTCGGAGAAAATCCACGCCGGTGAATGGCCGGCGGGCAGCAAGCTGCCGACCGAGCAGGTGCTGACCGAGGCCCATGGCGTCAGCCGCACCACGGTGCGCGAGGCGTTGTCGCGCTTGCAGGCCGAAGGGCTGGTGGAAACGCGCCGGGGCATCGGCACCTTCGTCGTCGATGCGGTGCGCCCCGGTGAAACCGAAGGTGAGGCCCCGGAGAAGGGCAGCGCCTGCGACGCGGTGGCCATCGTCGAACTGCGCCTGAGCCTGGAAGTGGAAGCCGCCGGGATCGCCGCGCAGCGGGCCAATGCCGCGCAACTGGAGGCCATGCGCGCCGCCCTCGATCAGGCGGACGACGATTTCGCCTTCGACCTGCAGATCGCCCTGTGCACCGGCAACAGCTTCTTCATCGATGCCATGAGCCATCTGGGCAGCAGCTTGATGGGCGACGCCGCTCCGGTGTTCGACGAGCCGCAGCGGGCGCGCTGGAGCCGCGAGCGCGAGCAGGTTTTCGCCTCGATCAGCCGCAAGGACGTCGAGGGCGCGCGGGCGGCGATGCGTTTGCATCTGGTCAATTGCCTGAGCCATGCCCGGGCGGCGCTTCAGCACGCCTGAGCCTTGACCCTCAGCGCTCCTTCCATTTCTCCAGCAGGATCGCCACGAACTTCTCCGCTGCCGGCGACAACGACGCCCCCCGGCGATAGACCAGGCCCAGGGTCCGGGTCACCTCCGGCTCGGCCAGGGGGATGCTGACCAGGGTCGGGTGGTCGGCCCCGGGCATGGCCAGGCTGGGCATGGCCGAGACCCCCAGGCCGGCCTCGACCATGCCCAGCGACGTGGACAGGTGCTGCACTTCATAGAACCACTTCGGCTTGATATTCAGCCCGCTCAAGGCATGGTCGAGCAGCATGCGGTTGCCGCTCAGGCGACCCACGCCGATCAGCCGGTAGGGCGCCAGTTCCGACCAGGTCAGGGCCTTGCGCTCGGCCAGTTCATGGTCGCGGCGGCAGGCCAGGACAAACTTCTCTTCCACCAGCGGTACGAACTCGATATCGGCGTGCTGCCCACCCATCATGTTGATGCCGAAATCCGCCTCGCCGCGCAGCACCGCCTCCAGCCCGTCGTTGGCGCTGAGGTCGAGCAGGCGGATGCGGATCTTCGGGTACTGCTCGTTGTACAGGCGGATCACCGAAGGCAGGAAATAGAACGCGGCGGTCGGAATGCAGGCCAGGGTGACCTGGCCACTCTGGCGCTCTGCCAGTTCGCGGATGCTCAGGATCGAATCCTCGAAGTCATCCAGCAGGCGTCGCGCCTTAGGCAGGAAGTCGCGGCCGACGCTGGTCAGGCCGACGCGCCGGGTGGTGCGTTCGAGCAGCGGGGTGCCCAGGCCTTCCTCCAGCTTCTTGATGCGCCGGCTCAGGGCCGGCTGCGACAGGTGCAGGGCTTCGGCCGCTTCATGGAAGCTCCCGAGTTCGGCGATTTTGACGAAAGATCTCAAATCTTGAAGCTCATATTCCATGGAAAACAGCCTTGGTCGATGGCGCTTTTATTCATGTTTGAAACGCAATAATCAGGACGATCTTTGCATTGGATTGATTTATACGAGCCTGTCACTCTTGTTTCAACAGCATCAATCATGTCGATTGATAAACGAGAGTCAGTAGTCATGCAACGAATTCCCTGTGTGCTCATGCGCGGCGGTACCTCGAAAGGCCCGATCTTCCATGCCTGGGATCTGCCGTCGAACGTGGTCGAGCGTGATGAAGTCCTGCTCAATATCATGGGGTCGGGGCACGAGCTGGAAATCGACGGCATCGGTGGCGGCAGCCCGCAGACCAGCAAGGTGGCGATCGTCAGCCCGTCGCTGCACGCCGATGCCGACGTCGATTACCTGTTCGTCCAGGTGATGGTCGCCCAGCGCCGGGTCGATACCGCGCCGAATTGCGGCAACATGCTCTGCGCCGTCGGCCCGTTCGCCATCGAGCAGGGGCTGGTCAAGGGCCAGGAAGGCCGCACCCTGGTGCGCATTCGTAACCTGAACACCAATACCTTCGTCAATTCGCTGGTGGAGACCCCGGGTGGCATCGTCCGCTACGAGGGCCGTACTGCCATCGACGGCGTACCGGGCACCGCAGCGCCGATCCACCTGACCTTCCTCGATGCCGTCGGCAGCAAGACCGGCAAGCTGTTCCCCACTGGCCAGGCCAAGGACGTGATCGATGGCGTGCCGGTGACCTGCATCGACATGGCCATGCCGATGATGATCGTCGAGGCGAGCCAGCTTGGCGTCAGTGGTTCGGAGAGCCCGGCGCAACTGGATGCCGACCGTGAGCTGCTGGAGCGCCTGGAAGCGCTGCGGCTCAAGGCGGGCAGGGCGATGGGCCTGGGTGATGTGAGCAATATGGTCATCCCCAAGCCGGTGCTGGTTTCGCCGCCGCGCCAGGACGGCACCCTGCAGGTCCGCTACTTCATGCCGCACAACTGCCATCGTGCACTGGCGATCACCGGTGCCATCGGCCTGGCCACCGCCTGCGTCAGCCCGGGCACCGTTGCCCAGCAACTGCTCGGTGACAGCGCGGCGGACCTGACCGAAGTGCGCCTGGAGCACCCGGGTGGCGGCATCGATATCGCCCTGTCCCGTAGCGGACCGGGCGGCAAGACCCTGCAAGCCTCGGTGGTCCGTACCGCCCGTCGGCTGTTCTCCGGTTTCGTCTACGCACCAACCTCGCGACGGCTTGCTGGCTGATACTGCAGGTAACCGTCACCACAGCGCGCATCCGCACAAATTCAAGAATGGGTGATGCCTCATGAAACTCGCAAAATCACTGTATTTCCAGATCATCTGCGCCGTCCTGCTCGGCGTGCTGGTCGGCCACTTCTGGGCGCAACAGGCGGTTGCCCTGAAGCCCCTGGGTGATGCCTTCATCAAGCTGATCAAGATGATGATCGCCCCCGTGGTGTTCTGCACCATCGTCACCGGCATCGCCGGGATGACCGACAAGAGCAGCCTCGGCCGCCTGATGAGCAAGACCCTGTTTCTGTTCCTGGCGCTGACGGTGATCAGCCTGGCGATCGGCCTGGCGGCGGTCCATCTGTTCAAGCCCGGCGTGGGCATGAACATCGACCCGTCCACCCTGAGCATGGCCGGCCTCAGCCAGTACACCGATTCGGCGGCGAAGCTGGGCGTGGTGGACTTCTTCATGCACATCATCCCCGACACCTTCATCGGCGCCTTCAACAAGGGCGAGGTCCTGCCGGTGCTGTTCATCGCCGTGCTCTGCGGTTTCGCCCTGTCGGCCATGGGTGAGCGCGGCCGGCCGGTGCTGGATGTCCTGGAAGCGCTGTCGCAGATGGTCTTCCGCATCTTCGGCTACCTGATGCGCTTCGCCCCGGTCGGTGCCTTCGGTGCGCTGGCGTTCACCGTTGGCCAGTACGGCATCACCTCGCTCGGCTCGCTGGCCAAGCTGGTGATGACCCTGTACATCGCCTGCGCCTTCTTCGTCATCGTGGTGCTGGGTGCCGTGTGCCGTTTCCATGGCTTCAGCCTGTGGAAGCTGCTGCGTTACTTCCGCGAGGAATTCCTCGTGGTCCTCGGCACCTCGTCCACCGAGCCGGTGCTGCCGCGGATGATCGAGAAGCTCGAAGGCCTTGGCTGCAAGAAGGGCGTGGTCGGCCTGGTGCTGCCCACCGGCTACTCGTTCAACCTCGACGGTACGGCGATCTACCTGTCGCTGGCCGCCGTCTTCATCGCCCAGGCCTGCAATATCGACCTGAGCCTTGGCCAGACCCTGACCATGCTGGCGATCATGCTGCTGTCGTCCAAGGGCGCGGCAGGGGTGACCGGCAGCGGCTTCGTCGCCCTGGCCTCGACCCTCACCGTGATCCACGACATCCCGCTGGCCGGTCTGGCGTTGCTGATCGGTATCGACCGCTTCATGTCCGAGGCCCGGGCCCTGACCAGCCTGGCCAGTAACGCGGTAGCCACCGTGGTCATGTCGCTGTCCGAAAAGGCCTGTGACCGCGAGGTGCTGATGCGTGCCCTGGACGAGGGCCACCAGGCGCCTGTCGCCGAGCCTGGCGAGCAATCGGTGCCCTGGCCTGCCGAGCAGCCCCAGCGCCACACCTGATCCAACCCGCGTTACCCCGACATAACACTCCGATACCCCTGCCCGGCAGTCATACTGCCGGGTAGCGAATACGGCTGCCTTCACAATAAAAACAAGAGTGAATCCTATGCTCGCATTGCTGGGTTTGATCATGGTGGTGACCTTCACCTACCTGATCATGAGTAAACGCCTGTCCCCGATCGTCGCCCTGACGGTGGTGCCGATCGTCTTCGCCCTGATCGGCGGCTTCGCCCCGGAGCTGGGCAAGATGATGCTCGACGGCCTGAAGATGGTTGCGCCGTCCGCCGCACTGCTGCTGTTCGCCATCCTGTTCTTCGGCCTGATGATCGATGCCGGCCTGTTCGATCCGCTGATCCGCAAGATCCTCAAGCGGGTCAACGGCGACCCGGTCAAGATCGCCATCGGCACTGCCTTGCTCTCGCTGCTGGTGGCCCTGGACGGCGACGGCACCACCACCTACATGATCACCTGCGCGGCGATGCTGCCGCTGTACAAGCGCATCGGCATGAACCCGATGATCCTGGCGACCGTGTCCATGCTCTCGCTGAGCATCATGAGCGGCATGAGCCCCTGGGGCGGTCCGGCGACCCGGGCGATCGCGGCCCTTGGCCTGGATGCCACGGAGTACTTCATCCCCATGCTGCCGACCATGATCGGCGGGGCGGCCTGGGTGGTGTTCACCGCCTTCCTGCTGGGGCGCATGGAGCGCAAGCGCATCGGCAACATCAAGCTCGAGTCCGGTGGCGGCAACTGCTACATCAAGGCGATCCTCGAAGACACCCCGTACAAGCGTCCGCGCCTGGCCTACGTCAACCTGGTGCTGGTGATCGTGGTGATGGTCGCCTTGGTGATGGGCCTGATGCACGCCGCCATCCTGTTCATGATCGGCTTCGTCGCGGCACTGATGATCAACTACCCGCAGCTCGAACTGCAGAAAGAGCGGATCCTCGCCCATTCCGGCAACGCCATGACCGTGGTCCTGCTGGTGTTCGCCGCCGGCATCTTCGCCGGCATCTTCTCCGGGACCAAGATGGTCGATGCCCTGGCCCAGACCCTGGTCGCCTGGATTCCCGAGGCCTGGGGCCACTGGTTCCCGCTGGTGGTGGCGCTGACCAGCATGCCGCTGACCTTCGTGCTGTCCAACGATGCCTACTACTTCGGGGTGGTGCCGATCCTGGCCAACGCCGCTGCGGCCTACGGCATCGACCCGATCGAGATCGCCCGCGCCTCGGTACTCGGCCAGCCGGTGCACCTGATGAGCCCGCTGGTGGCCTCGACCCTGCTGCTGGTGGGCATGGTCGATCGCGATATCGGCGATTTCCAGAAAGCCACGGTGAAATGGGCGGTGTTGACCTCCCTGGTGATCACCGTACTGGCCGTGCTGACCGGCGCCATTTCGTTCTTCGTCTGAAACCACACCCAACAACAATAAAACAGAGTTTCCAACATGACCCGTATCTACCGTCGTGGGGTCGCTTGCGGCCTGTGTTTCTGCTATCTGCCCGTTGTCGGCGCCGCAGGCTTCATCGAAGACAGCAAGCTCAAGCTGCAACTGCGCAACGTCTACTTCAACGAAAACTTCCGCGACGAGCAGGGTATGAGCGCCCGCGCCGCAGCTACTGCGAAAAGCGAGCGGGTGGAGTGGGCCCAAGGCTTCCTGCTCGATTACCAGTCGGGCTTTACCCAGGGCACCCTTGGATTCGGCGTGGATGCGTTGGGCCTGGTCGGCGTCAGGCTCGACTCGGGCAAGGGCCGCAGCGGTACCGGTCTGTTACCGGTGCATGACGACGGCCGGGCCGCCGACGAATTCGCCAGCGCCGGGGCTACCGCCAAGGTTCGCCTGGGCGAAACCGTGCTGCGCCATGGCACCTTGCTGCCGAAGAATCCCTTGCTGGTCTACAACGACGCGCGCCTGCTACCACAGACCTACCAGGGCTCGGAACTGGTCAGCAAGGACATCGCCGGCCTGACCCTGACGGCCGGTCACCTGGACCGCTTCAAGCTGCGCGACTCGTCCGACAGCGTCGGCCTGTTCCTCGATGGCTACAGCGGCGACGCTTCCGGAGACTTCAATTACGCCGGTGCCGACTACGCCTTCAGCAAGCAATTGCGCCTCAGCTACTTCCATGGCGAACTGCAGAACTTCTATCGCCAGGACTTCGCCGGAGTCCAGCACGACTTGCCGCTGGCCGGCGGCGTGCTGACCAGTGACCTGCGCTTCTTCAAGAGCCAGGACAGCGGCGCGGCCCACGGCGGCAAGATCGACAACGACATGCTCAGCGGGCAGCTGTCGTACAGCCATTCCGGGCACACGGTCGGTGGCGGCTACCAGGTGCTGCGGGGGGATGCGGGGCTGCCTTATATCAGCGGCGCGACCGTGTATTCGTTCAGCAACGTCGGTATCGGCAAGTTCATCGAGGAGGATGAAAAGACCTGGATGGCCAGTTATGCCTACAACTTTGCCGCCGTGGGGGTACCGGGTCTGACGTTCATGACCCGTTACCTGAGTGGCGACAACGACCACTCCGGCAGTGCCAGCCGGCAGGAGTGGGAGCGGGATATGGAGCTGGCCTATGTCCTGCAGTCGGGGCCTTTGAAAGGGCTGGGTATCAAGGCACGGAACTATGTGTATCGCTCGGATTTTTCCAGGGGGCGGGATAGCAATCGGGTCTATCTCACCTATGACATCGCGATCTGGTAGCTGGATTTTGTTGTGTTGCTGATGGCCTAATCGCTGGCAAGCCAGCTCCCACAGGTACAGCGGTGCTCTCGAGAGCACTGGTAGACCTGTGGGAGCTGGCTTGCCAGCGATTAGGCCCTATCAGACGACATCTGCTTTACCATAGGCACCTCGCCCGCCTTAGCCAGGAGCCTCACTCATGTCCACCCTGCATTTCCGCCACCCGCTCCCCGCCGACGCCGAACGCTGCTTCGCCATCGAAACCGGCGCCTACGAGGGCGACGAGGCCGCGACCCTGGAGAAGATCCGCACCCGTATCGGCGAGTACCCGCAGGGCTTCCTGATTCTCGAAGTGGACGGCCAGGTCGCCGGCTTCATCAACAGCGGCTGCGCCCACGAGGTGGTGATGTCCGACGAGGCCTTCAAGGAACTGGTCGGCCACGATCCGGCAGCGCCCAATGTGGTGATCATGTCGGTGGTGGTGGACCCGGCCTTCCAGGGCAAGGGCTACGCCAAGGCGCTGATGACGGAATTCGTCCGGCAGATGAAGGTCCTGAACAAGGCCACCATCCATCTGATGTGCAAGCAACAGCATGTCGATTTGTATCGCCGGATGGGCTATCAGTACGTACAACCGTCGCCGTCCGAGCATGGCGGCATGTCCTGGCATGAAATGATCATGAGCCTCTGATGACCGATTCCAACGACGAGTTTTCCCTCGCGACGCAACTGACCCGCCTGGGCCGCGATCACGACATGCAGCACGGCTTCGTCAATATGCCGGTGTTCCGCGGTTCCACCGTGGTGTTCAAGACCCTGGCCGATCTGGAAGCGAACCGCGGCCGCTACACCTACGGGACCAAGGGCACGCCGACCATCGAAGCCCTGGAAAAGGCCTGGAGCGAACTGTCCGGGGCGGCGGGCACGGTGATGTCGCCGTCGGGGCTCGGCGCCCTGGCCCTGGCGCTGTTCACCACGCTGAAAAGCGGCGACCACCTGCTGATGCCTGACTCCACCTACCAGCCGACCCGCATGCTGTGCGAGAACCTGGTGAAGAAGTTCGGCGTCGAGGTGACCTACTACGACCCGCTGGTCGGCGCCAATATCACCGAATTGCTCAAGCCCAACACCTCGACCATCTTCCTCGAGTCCCCCGGCTCGCAGACTTTCGAAGTCCAGGACGTCCCGGCCATCACCGCCGTGGCGAAGGCCCGGGGGATCAAGACCATCCTCGACAACACCTGGGCCACGCCGGTGTTCTTCCGCGCCCACGAGCACGGCTGCGACCTGGCGGTGGAGGCGGGGACCAAGTACCTCGGCGGGCATTCCGACCTGCTGATGGGGCTGGTCACGGCCAATGCCGAAACCTGGCCGGCCCTGCGCAAGACCTACGACGCCATGGCCATGCTGCCGGGGGCCGAGGATTGCTTCCTGGCCCTGCGTGGCCTGCGTACCCTGCACCTGCGCCTGGAAGAGGCCCAGCGCCGGGGCCTGGAAATGGCCCACTGGATGGCGGCGCAGCCCGAGGTCGCCACGGTGCTGCACCCGGCCTTCCCGGAGTGTCCGGGGCATGAGATCTGGAAGCGTGATTTCAGCGGTTCCACCGGCCTGTTCTCGGTGATCCTCAAGCCCGGCTACAGCAAGGCGAACCTCGCCCATATGCTGGACAACCTGGCGCTGTTCGGCATGGGCTATTCCTGGGGCGGGTTCGAGAGCCTGATCATTCCCTTCGATTGCCGCAGCTACCGCACGGCGACCCGCTGGGCGCCGGATGGGTTGGCGTTGCGGTTGCAGATAGGGCTGGAAGGCATGGAGGACCTCAAGCGCGATCTGCGTGCCGGGCTCGACCGCCTGGCGGTTGGGTGATCGATCCGGAAGCGGCTTCGCTCCAGAGGGCCTCATCGCTGGCAAGCCAGCTCCCACAGTGTCCGCGGCGCTGCCGAACCCTGTGGGAGCTGGCTTGCCAGCGATGAGGCCCGCAAAAACAACCAGGTTCCGGGACTGTCAGCGATTCACATCCACCACGATCCGCCCACGAACCTCACCCCGCAACAACCGCGCCGCCGCCTCGATGGCATCCCCCAACCCGATCTCCTCGGTAATCAGCTCCAGCTGCTCGGCACTGACACTGCTCCCCAACCGCTCCCAGGCCTCGACCCGCCGCGCATAGGGCTGGGTCACGCTGTTCACCCCGAGCAGGCTCACCCCACGCAGGATAAACGGCGCCACTGTGGCCGGCAGGTCCATCCCCTGGGCCAGCCCGCAGGCGGCCACTGCACCTTCGGCCCGGGTCGCGGCGCAGACGTTGGCCAGGGTATGGCTGCCCACCGAGTCGATGGCCGCCGCCCAGCGCTCCTTGGCCAATGGCCGGCCCGGTTCGGACAGCTCGGCACGGTCGATCACGCTGCCGGCACCCAGGCGCTTCAGGTAGTCCGCCTCATTGGCCTTGCCCGTGGCCGCGATCACCGAATACCCGCGCCCCGCCAGCAGGCTGATCGCAAAGCTGCCAACGCCGCCACTGGCACCGGTCACCAGCACCGGGCCGTCATTGGGATTCAGGCCATGCCGCTCCAGCGCCATCAGGCAGAGCATGGCGGTGTAGCCGGCGGTGCCGATGGCCATGCTCTGACGCTCGCTGAAGGCTTCGGGATGGGGGATTAGCCAGTCTCCATTGAGCCGGGCCTTTTGCGCCAGGCCGCCCCAGTGGTTCTCGCCGACGCCCCAGCCATTGAGCAACACCCGATCGCCGGCCTTGTAGCGCGGATGCGAACTCTGTTCCACCGTCCCCGCCAGGTCGATCCCCGGCACCAGCGGAAACTGCCGGACCACCGGGCTCTGCCCGGTAATCGCCAGGGCATCCTTGAAGTTCAGGGTGCTGTAGGCCACGCGAACGGTGACATCGCCCTCGGGCAGGCGCTCATCGTCCAGTTGCGCCAGGCGGGTGGCGTAGGCGGGTTCTTTTTCGACCAACAGTGCGTTGAACATGGTGGACTTCCTGTTTTGGCAAAGGGTCCTTAATGGTCCCAGGCCATCATCGTTGTCAACCAGAACGTTTCCGCCTCCACGCCGTCAGAGTTAGCAATGACCCTGCTGCTAAGGAGGTAGTGATGACGGCCGCAAAAGGCGACTACGTGGAATGGCTGGAGGCGCAATCCATGCTCAAGGCGGCCCGGGAGCGGGCGCGGAGCTATGCCGGCCAGTCCCGCTTGTGGATGAACCCCTATGCCGAGGCGCGGCCGCGGCGGGCCATCGAGATCGCCTCGGTGTGGCTGACGGTCTACCCCGATTCCATCATCGGCCCCGAGGATGCCAGCGTGCTCGACGCCCTCGGCGCCGACAGCCTGTGGAAAGCCCTGTCCGAACTCGGCGTGCAGGGCATCCACACCGGCCCGATCAAGCGCTCGGGCGGTATCAGCGGCCGTGAATTCACCCCCAGCGTCGATGGCAATTTCGACCGCATCAGCTTCGATATCGATCCGCTCTACGGCAGCGAGGAGCAACTGGTGCACCTGAGCCGCATGGCGGCGGCGCACAATGCGGTGACCATCGACGACCTGATTCCCTCCCACACCGGCAAGGGCGCCGACTTCCGCCTGGCGGAGATGGGCCACGGGGAATACCCCGGCATCTACCATATGGTCGAGATCCGCGAGGAAGACTGGGGCCTGCTGCCTGAGGTGCCCGAGGGCCGCGACGCGGTCAACCTCAGCCCGGCCCAGTGCGACGAACTCAAGCAGCGCCAGTACATCGTCGGCCAGCTGCAGCGGGTGATCTTCTTCGAGCCCGGGGTCAAGGAAACCGACTGGAGCGCGACGCCGCCGGTGGTGGGCAGCGATGGCAAGACCCGGCGCTGGGTGTACCTGCACTACTTCAAGGAAGGCCAGCCGTCCCTCAACTGGCTCGACCCGACCTTCGCCGCCCAGCAACTGATCATCGGCGATGCCCTGCATGCCATCGACTGCCTGGGCGCCCGTGGGTTGCGCCTGGATGCCAACGGTTTCCTTGGCGTGGAGATGCGCCCCAACGACACCGCCTGGTCGGAAAGCCACCCGCTGTCCCTGACCGGCAACCAGATCCTCGGCGGCATGATCCGCAAGGCCGGCGCCTTCAGCTTCCAGGAGCTCAACCTGACCCTCGACGATATCGCCCAGATGTCCAGGGGCGGCGCCGACCTGTCCTATGACTTCGTCACCCGCCCGGCCTACCAGCATGCGCTGCTGACCGGTGACACCAGCTTCCTGCGCCTGATGCTCGGCGAGATGCAGCGTTTCGGCATCGACCCGGCCTCGCTGATCCATGCCCTGCAGAATCATGACGAACTGACCATCGAACTGGTGCATTTCTGGACCCTGCACGCCAACGACATGTTCCTCTACAAGGGCCAGACCTTCCCCGGCAGCATCCTGCGCGAGCATATCCGCGAGGAAATGTACGAGCGCCTGTCCGGCGAGCATGCGCCGTACAATTTGCGTTTCGTCACCAATGGCGTGTCCTGCACCACTGTCAGCATCATTACGGCGGCGCTGGGGATTCGTGACCTGGCGCAGATCGGCAGTGAAGAGCTGGCGCTGATCCAGAAGATTCACCTGCTGCTGGTGATCTACAACGCCATGCAGCCGGGGGTGGTGGCGCTGTCCGGCTGGGACCTGGTCGGGGCCTTGCCGCTGGCCGCCGAAGAGGTGGCCGAGCGCATGGGCGATGGCGATACCCGCTGGATTCATCGCGGCGGCTACGACCTGGTGGATCTGGCGCCGGAGGCCGGGGAATCGTTGCGCGGCATGCCGCGAGCGCGCTCGTTGTACGGCAGCCTGGCCAGCCAGTTGCAGCAGGCGGACTCCTTTGCCAGCCGGGTGAAGAAGGTGCTCGCGGTACGTCAGGCCTATGGCATCGCCGCCAGTCGCCAGGTGCTGGTGCCGGAGGTGCAGCATCCGGGGTTGCTGGTGATGGTGCATGAGTTGCCGGCGGGGAAGGGCACGCAGCTGACGGCGCTGAACTTCGGCAACGAGGTAATCGCCGAGGAGATCGTGCTGGAGGGCTTCACTCCGGGGCCTGTGGTGGACATGCTGGGTGAGACGCTGGAGGGGGATTTGCGGGAGGATGGACGGTTGCTGATCAACCTGGATCCGTATGAAGCGTTGTCGTTGCGGATTGTCAGCAGTAGCGGGCATTTGTGATGACAGTACTGGCCCTATCGCTGGCAAGCCAGCTCCCACAGGTACGCGTACCCTGTGGGAGCTGGCTTGCCAGCGATAGGGCCATCAGCAACACCCCATGATTACTGACTGACTTCCTCCTTGAACCTGCGCCGCCATTCATGCAACAACGGCTCGGTATACCCGCTCGGCTGCTCCACCCCCTTGAACACCAGGTCACAGGCCGCGCGGAATGCATGGGACGCCTCGAACCCCGGCGCCATCGGCCGGTACGCCGGATCCCCGGCATTCTGCCCGTCCACCACCGCCGCCATGCGCTCCAGCGTCTCGCGCACCTGCCCGGCACCCACCACCCCATGGTGCAGCCAGTTGGCAATATGCTGCGCCGAGATGCGCAAGGTCGCACGGTCTTCCATCAGCCCGACATCATGGATATCCGGCACCTTGGAGCACCCCACGCCCTGTTCCACCCAGCGCACCACATAACCGAGGATGCCCTGGCAGTTGTTGTCCAGCTCCGCCTGGATATCCGCCGCACTCCAATCGCGCCCGGCACTGACCGGAACACTGAGCAACCCGTGCAGCAACGCCCCGCGCTCGGCGTCCGCATCGATGGCTTCGAGCCCGGCCTGAACCTGCTGCACATCCACCTGGTGGTAGTGCAGGGCATGCAGGGTCGCGGCGGTGGGCGAGGGCACCCAGGCGGTGTTGGCGCCGGCCTGCGGGTGGGCGATCTTCTGTTCGTACATGGCCGCCATCAAGTCCGGCATGGCCCACATGCCCTTGCCGATCTGCGCCCGCCCACGCAGCCCGCAAGCCAGACCGACCAGCACGTTGCTGCGCTCATAGGCCTGGATCCAGGCGCTGCCCTTCATGTCGCCCTTGCGCAGCATGGCCCCGGCCTGCATGGCGCTGTGCATCTCGTCGCCGGTGCGGTCGAGGAAGCCGGTGTTGATGAACACCACCCGCTGCGCCGCCTCGGCGATACAGGCCTTGAGGTTGACGCTGGTGCGCCGCTCCTCGTCCATGATGCCCATTTTCAGGATGTGGCGGGGCAGGCCGAGGAGGTCCTCGACGCGGCCGAAGAGTTCGTTGGCGAAGGCGACTTCCTGCGGGCCGTGCATCTTCGGCTTGACGATATAGACGCTGCCGGTCCGCGAGTTGCCCTTGCGCTGCAGGTCGTGCACGGCGGCGAGGCTGGTGACCACCGCGTCGAGAATGCCTTCGGGGATCTCCCGGCCGGCCTCGTCGAGAATCGCCGGGTTGCTCATCAGGTGGCCGACATTGCGCACGAACAGCAGCGAGCGACCAGGCAGGGTCAGTTCCGCGCCGTCACGCCCGTGGTAGCGGCGATCGGGGTTGAGGGTGCGGGAGAAGGTCTTGCCGCCCTTGCTCACCGATTCGCTCAGCTCGCCTTTCATCAGGCCCAGCCAGTTGCGGTAGACCAGCACCTTGTCGTCGGCATCCACGGCCGCCACCGAGTCCTCGCAGTCCATGATCGTGCTGATGGCCGACTCCACCAGCAGGTCCTTGACCCCGGCGGGGTCGGTGGCGCCGATGGGGCTGTCGTGGTCGATCTGCACTTCGATATGCAGGGCGTGGTTTTGCAGCAGCACCGCGCCTGGGGCTTCGGCGCTGCCCTGATAACCGGCGAACTGCCCGGGTTTGCTCAGCCCCGTGTCACGGCCATCGGCAAGCGCGACCTTCAGTTCCCCGGCAGCCACGCGATAGGCCACGGCCTCCGTGTGCGACGCACCTTCGAGGGCAAACACCTGGTCGAGGAACGCCTTGGCCCAGGCCACCACCTTCGCGCCGCGCTGCGGGTTATAGCCGCCGCTTTTCTGTGCGCCATCCGCTTCGCTGAGCATATCGGTGCCATACAGCGCGTCGTACAGCGAGCCCCAGCGGGCGTTGGCTGCGTTCAGGGCATAGCGGGCATTCATCACCGGAACGACCAACTGCGGGCCGGCCTGGGTGGTGATTTCGTGGTCGACCTTGGCGGTGGCGACTTTCACGTTCGCCGGTTGCGGCACCAGGTAGCCGATCTCTTCGAGAAACGCCTGGTAGCCCGGCAGGTCCGTGACCGGCCCCGGGTGCTCGGTGTGCCAGGTGTCCAGCAGGGTTTGCAGGCGATCCCGCTCGGCCAGCAGGGCGCGGTTCTTCGGGGCGAGATCGTGGACCAGCCGGTCGAAGCCGCTCCAGAACGCTGTGGCATCGACCCCGGTACCCGGCAGGGCTTCGTCATCGATGAATCGCTTGAGGTTTTCCGCCACCTGCAACCGGTGGCTGGCAATACGCTGGGTCACGGCCAGTACTCCTTGGGACATGTTGGGTTCAAAGCGCGGCGACACCTGCTGCCGCGACCTGTGCATCCTGTTCCGACTTCACGCCGGACACGCCGACGGCGCCGATCACCTGGCCCTCGAAGCGGACCGGAACGCCGCCTTCCAGCGAGGTCAGCAGCGGGGCGCTAACGAAGGCGGTGCGGCCGTTGTTGACCATCTCCTCGTAGCCTTTGGTTTCGCGTCGGCCCAGGGCGGCCGAGCGGGCTTTTTCGGTGGCGATGTAGGCGCTGATCGGTGCGCTGCCGTCGAGGCGTTCCAGGGCCAGGAGATGGCCGCCGTCGTCGACGATGGCGATGCTCACGTTCCAGCCGTTGCGCCGGGCCTCGTCGCGGGCGGCGGCGAGGAGGCGGGTGGCGTCGGTGTTTTCCAGGACTGCTTTTTGTTGCATGGGGGTTCTCCTTTTTCGACGTTCGAGAGCGATACGCGGGCCCTGTGGGAGCGGGTTCACCCGCGATGACATCAGTGAATTCAGCATCGCAATCGCGGGTAAACCCGCTCCCACAGGGTCCGCGTTGCTTATGCCAATGCTTCTTCTACTAGCTCTATCCAGTGCCGCACCGGCGTTCGCCCGGCCCCGTCGAGGTGGGTCTGGCAGCCGATATTGGCGGTGACGATCACCTCCGGATTGCCGGCCTCCAGGGCATTCAGGCGGTTATCCCGCAAGCGCCGTGACAGCTCCGGCTGGGTCAGCGAGTAGGTTCCCGCCGAGCCGCAGCACAGGTGCCCGTCACTCACGGCGGTCAGGCTGAAGCCCAGGCGCTGGAGAATGCTTTCCACCGCACCGCCCAGCTTCAACGCATGCTGCAAGGTGCAAGGGCAGTGGAACGCCAGGCGCCGTTCGGCGTGAATTCCCAGGCGCTCCACCGGCTCGGCACCCAGCACCTGGGCCAGGTCCCGGCTCAGTTCGCTGACCCGCGCCGCCTTGGCCGCATAGGCCGGATCGTTTTCCAGCAGGTGCCCGTAATCCCGCACGAAGGCACCGCAACCACTGGCGGTCTGCACGATCGCCTCCGCGCCGGCCTCGATCGCCGGCCACCAGGCATCGATATTCCGCCGTGCCCGCTGCAGCCCTTGTTCCTGGGCATTCAGGTGATAGTCGATGGCGCCACAGCAGCCAGCTTCCTTCGCCGCGACGACGGAGATGCCCAGCCGATCCAGCACCCGCGCCGCCGCCGCATTGGTATTGGGCGACAGCGACGGCTGCACGCAACCTTCCAGCATCAGCACCTTGCGTGGATGCTGGCTCAGCGGACGCGCCTTGGCCGCAACCGGATGGCGGGGCAGCTTGGCTTTCAGGCTTTCCGGCAGCAACGGGCGGAACACCTGCCCGGTGCGGGCCAGCGCCTTGAACACCACGGGGTTCGGCACCAGCGCTCTCAGCCCCTGGCGCAACAGGCGCTCGCCAAGACCGCGTGGCACCTGCTCTTCGACCACCGCCCGGCCGATATCCAGCAAGTTGTGGTACTCCACCCCGGACGGGCAGGTGGTTTCGCAGTTGCGGCAGGACAGGCAGCGATCCAGGTGTTCCCGGGTGCTGGCAGTCACGTCCTGGCCTTCCAGCACCTGCTTGATCAGGTAGATGCGCCCGCGCGGGCCATCCAGCTCGTCGCCCATCAATTGGTAGGTCGGGCAGGTGGCGGTGCAGAATCCGCAGTGCACGCAGGAGCGCAGGATACGTTCGGCTTCGGCGGCGCGGGGCAGGCGCTTGGCCTGTTCGCTCAGATGGGTTTGCATGGCGTCTCAGACCTCCGCGTACAGTCGGCCAGGGTTGAAGATGCCCTGGGGATCGAGCTGCTTTTTCAGGTTCTGGTGATAGCGCAACAGCAGCGCCGGCAAGGGCTGGAACGGTGAGTCGTGAGGCCCGTAACGGGTCGCGTGACCGCCCGCCGCACTCACCACGCGGCGGATATCTTCCGCAGGCGCCTCCGATAGCAACCAGCGCTGCGCCCCGGCCCAGTCCAGCAACTGCTGGCCTGGCAGATCCAGTAACCCGGTGTTGTTGGGCACGGACAGTCGCCACAGTGGCCGGGTGCTGGCGAAGAACGGCAATTGCTGCTCGCGCAGTTGCGTCCAGTAGCCGCTGTCGATGTGCTCGCCGCCGAGGCGCTGGCAGGCGGATTTCACCGAGCCTTCGCCGCCTTCCAGGCGCAGGTGCAGGTGTTCGCCGTCGTGGCAGGCGGCGCTGATCGGGATCGGTTGCTGGCCCCACTCGGCCAGTTCGCACAGGGCCTCGGCGGCGCCCATTTCCAGCTTGAGGCTGACGCAGGTGCGTGGTTTCGGCAGCACCTTGAGCGAGACTTCGGCGAGTACGCCCAGGCAACCGAAGCTGCCCGCCAGCAGGCGCGACAGGTCGTAGCCGGCGACGTTCTTCATCACCTCGCCGCCAAAGCGCAGGAGCTTGCCGTGGCCGGTGATGACGCGGGTGCCGAGCACATAGTCCCGCGCCGAACCGGACCAGGGCCGACGCGGCCCCGACAGGTCGCTGGCGATGGCACCGCCAATGGTCGCCCCGGCGCCGAAATGCGGTGGTTCGAACGGCAGCATCTGCCCCTCGGCCTCCAGCGCCGCTTCGATCTCCGCCAGCGGCGTGCCGGCCCGGGCGCTCAGCACCAGTTCGGTTGGGTCATAGCTGACGATGCCGCGATGGCTGCGGGTGTCCAGCACCTCGCCGCTGGTGTGGCGCCCCAGCAGGGCCTTGGTATTGCCGCCCTGGATACGCAAGGCATTGCCGGCGTTCAGCGCCTGGTTGACCTGTTCCAGCAGCGCCGTGCTGTCATCGTGATCGAGGCTCATCAGAAACGCTCCAGTTCCGGGAAGGGCAGCTTGCCCTGGTGGATATGCATCGAGCCGAACTCGGCGCAGCGGTGCAGGGTGGGGATGTTCTTGCCGGGGTTGAGCAGGCCCTTGGGATCGAAGGCGTGCTTGACCGCGTGGAACAGGGTGATTTCCTCGCTGCTGAACTGGGCGCACATGGCGTTGATCTTTTCCCGGCCAACGCCGTGCTCGCCGGTGATGCTGCCGCCCACCGCCACGCACAGTTCGAGGATCTTCGCGCCCAGGGCTTCGGCCCGCTCCAGCTCGCCGGGCTGGTTGGCGTCGAAGAGGATCAGCGGGTGCATATTGCCGTCGCCGGCATGGAAGACATTGGCCACCCGCAGGTCGAACTCCCGCGACAGTTCCTCGATTCCGCGCAGCACCGCCGGCAGTTCGCGGCGCGGAATGGTGCCGTCCATGCAGTAGTAGTCCGGAGAGATGCGCCCTACGGCGGGGAAGGCGTTCTTGCGTCCGGCCCAGAAGCGCACGCGCTCGGCTTCGTCCCGGGCCAGGCGCACCTCGGTGGCGCCGGCCTGGCGCAGTACCGCATCGACCCGCGCACAGTCCTCATGGACATCCGCCTCGACCCCGTCCAGTTCGCACAGGAGCATGGCCGCGGCGTCCACCGGGTAGCCGGCGTGGATAAAGTCCTCGGCGGCGCGGATCGACAGGTTGTCCATCATTTCCAGGCCACCGGGGATGATGCCGGCGGCGATGATATCGGCCACCGCCCGCCCGGCCAGTTCCACCGAATCGAAGCTGGCCAGCAGCACCCGCGCCACCTGCGGTTTGGGCAGCAGCTTGACGGTGACCTCGGTGACGATGCCGAGCATGCCTTCGGAGCCGGTGAACAGCGCCAGCAGGTCGAAGCCCGGCGAGTCCAGGGCATCGCTGCCCAGGGTCAGGGGCTCGCCCTCGACGGTGAGGATGTCGACCCGCAGCAGGTTGTGCACGGTCAGCCCGTACTTCAGGCAATGCACGCCGCCGGCGTTCTCGGCGACATTGCCGCCGATGGAGCAGGCGATCTGCGAAGACGGATCGGGGGCGTAGTACAGGCCGTGGGGCGCGGCGGCCTGGGAAATTGCCAGGTTGCGCACCCCGGGCTGGACCCGGGCGAAGCGGCCCTGCGGGTTGACCTCGATGATCCGGTTGAAGCGCGCCATCACCAGGAGGATGCCCTTTTCCAGGGGCAGGGCGCCGCCGGACAGGCCGGTCCCGGCGCCACGGGCCACCACCGGCACCTGGTTGGCGTGGCACAGGCGCAGCAGAGTCTGTACCTGCTCGATGCGCTCCGGCAGGACCACCAGCAGCGGCACCACGCGGTAGGCGGACAGGCCATCGCACTCGTAGGGCCGCAGGTCTTCGGTGCTGTGGAGTATTTCCAGATCGGGCAGGGCCTGGCGCAATTGCGCCAGCAGGCGCGGCTTGTCGACGGCGGGGAGGGCGCCGTCCACGCGTTCGTCGTAGAGGATGTTCATCGGGCTGGGGCATCCATTCTTGTTATGGGGTGAACGCCTTGCAGACTGCTCGTCCGTGCGCTTGTCCGTCGACCGGGGAGCGAACTGGTCCTACCAGTTTTTCCGAAGATCTACAGAGACAGGTGGCTATCTCAAAGATTCTGCCCATACACTCCGGGCAAAAATCATCGTCAGATTCATACTGGTCCTACCAGTTTCGGAGCGTCATCCGATGGCCGATTCCACTGCGGGCAAGAAGCAGGTCGCCGACCAGGTGGCCGAGCGTATCGAGAAGCTGATCGTCGATGGGGTGCTCAAGGTCGGCCAGGCGCTGCCTTCGGAGCGGCGCCTGGTGGACAAGCTGGGCTGTTCGCGCTCGGCCTTGCGCGAGGGGCTGCGCATCCTGCGCGGGCGCGGCATCGTCGAGACCGAACATGGGCGTGGCTCCTATGTCGCCGACCTGAGCCGGGCCGACGACACCACGCCGCTGATGCACCTGTTCGCCTCGCAGCCGCGCACGCTGTTCGACCTGCTGGAGGTGCGGGCGCTGCTGGAAGGGGAGTCGGCGCGGCTGGCGGCGTTGCGCGCTACTGATGTCGACCGCCTGCTGATCAAGCGGCGTTTCGATGAAATGGTCGGTTCCGAGGAGCAGGATGCCCGCGAGCAGGCCCGTCTCGATCACGCCTTCCACCGCGCCATCAGCGAGGCCTCGCACAACCCGGTGCTGGTGCACACGTTGCAGGGGCTCAACGACCTGATGCTCAGCACGGTGTTCGCCTCGGTGAACAACCTCTATTGCCGCCCGGCGCAGAAACGCCAGATCGATCGCCAGCACGCGCGCCTGTACCACGCGGTGATGGAGCAGTTGCCGGAGCAGGCGCAACGGGCGGCGCGGGAGCATCTGGGGAGCATCAGGAACAACCTGCGGGAGATCGAGCAGGAGGAGCAGCGGCTGGTGCGGGCGACGATGCGGCTGGAGGGGTGGCAGTAAGAGCCGGCAATGTATTTTTCATTGTTTTTTAATTCATAAAAAAACATTTACAAAGTCTTTGTACGCTGTGAATATGTCCCGGCGAATTGAAAAAAACAAAATCGCCTGGCCCCTGACCACCCTCGGGCCATAACAACAACGACATGATCAGAACCTTTAGGCCGGGCCTGCCAACGACCGGTCCTTCAGCGAAGGAGAACCTCTCCCGTGCATCGCTTCCGTAATCCTTCCCTTGCTCGCAGCCTGCGAGTGATCGGCCTTGCGGCCCTTGGCACCCTGGCCCAGCAGGCCATGGCCGATACCACCCTGCGCGTCGGCCTGGGGGCCGATATCCGCAGCACCGAACCCGGTGTGAACCGTGACGAAAACACCGATACGGTGATCCTGCATGTGGTCGAGGGCCTGGTGGCCCACCGCGAGGACGCCTCGGTCGGGCCGCTGCTGGCCAGCGCCGTGGACGTCTCCGACGACGGCCTGAGCTACCGCTTCACCCTGCGCGACGGCGTGCATTTCCATAACGGCGCGACCCTGAGTTCGGCCGAAGTGAAGTGGACCTGGGAGCGCTACCTCGATCCGCAGACCCAATGGCGCTGCCTGCCGGAATTCGATGGCCGGGGCGGGGCGAAGATCACCGCGATCACCACGCCGGACCCGCGCACCGTGGTCTTCACCCTCGATCAGCCCAACGCCCTGTTCCTTGCCTCGATGTCGCGCCCCGATTGCGGTGGCGCCGGCATCCTGCACCCGGATTCCCTGGCCGCCGACGGCAGCTGGAAAGCCCCGGTCGGCACCGGTCCGTTCAGCTTCGCCGAATGGAAGCCGGGCCAATACGTGCGCCTGGCGCGCTTCAAGGACTACAGCGCCCGCGCCGAAGCCGGGCCGGACGGTTTCACCGGCAACAAGCAGGCACTGGTCGACAACCTGCGCTTCATGATCATTCCCGATCCGTCCTCGGCCAAGGCCGCGCTGCTGTCGAACAACGTCGACCTGCTGCCGGACGTCACTGCCAGCGACGCCCAGGAGCTCAAGGCCCTGCCGGGGATCCGGGTCTCGGTGAGCCCGATCATGGCCATCTGCGGCCTGCTGTTCCAGACCAACGACCCGCTGCTCAAGGACGTGCGCATCCGCCAGGCCATCGCCCATTCCCTGGACTACGGGCAGATGGTCACGGCGCTGTCCAACGGCCTGTCGCAGCCGAACAACTCGGCGATCCCGCAGACCAGTGCCTTCTACGACGAGGTGGCGAAACAGGGTTACCGCTACGACCCGGATGAAGCCCGGCGCCTGCTCAAGGAAGCCGGCTACAGCGGTCAGCCGATCAGGATGATCGTCAACAAGCGCTACCAGCAGATGTTCGACATGGGCGTGCTGAGCCAGGCCATGGCCCAGGCCAGTGGCCTGAATATCCAGATGGAAACCCTGGAATGGGGCACCCAGCTGGAGCGCTACCAGAGCGGCAACTACCAGATGATGTCGTTCTCCTATTCGTCGCGTCTCGACCCGGCGCTGGGCTTCGACTCGCTGATGGGCGACAAAAGCAAGGAACCGCGCAAGGTCTGGGACAACCCGCAGGCCCAGGCACTGCTGCGCGAGGCGATCCGCGAGCGTGACAGCGGCAAGCGCCAGGTGCTGTTCGACCAGATGCACAAAATGATGATCGAGGACACGCCCATGGTGATCATCTACAACGGCACGGTGATCGGCGCGCTGCGCGACAGCACCCGTGGCTACCATTCCTGGCCGGTGGCCAAACCACGGTTGTGGGGCGTCAGCCTCGCGACGCAGTAGGGCGGGCCCGACGATGTTGCGCTTTATCCTGCAAAAACTCGGCATGGCGCTGCCGACCCTGCTGCTGATCTCGCTGATGGTCTTCGCCCTGATCCGCCTGATTCCCGGCGACCCGGCGCTGCTCATGCTCGGTGATATGGCCGACCCGCAGAGCCTGGCCGACATGCGCCGCAACCTGGGTCTGGATCATTCGCTGGTGACCCAGTTCCTGATCTGGTTCAAGGCCGTGCTCAGCGGTGATCTGGGCTTCTCCATCAGCACCCGCGAAGCGGTGCTGCCGCTGATCCTCGAGCGTTTCACGGTCAGTGCCGGCATCGTCCTGGTGGCGGTGCTGCTGGCGACCCTGATCGCGGTGCCGGTGGGGCTGCTGGCGGCGTGGAAACAGAACAGCGCCCTCGACCTGGGCCTGGTCATGAGCGCCACGCTGCTGCTGTCGATCCCCAGTTTCTGGCTCGGCCTGCTGCTGCTCTATGCCTTCGGCATCAAGCTCGGCTGGCTGCCGGTGGTGGGCTACGTCAGCTTCGGCCAGGACCCATGGCAGGCGCTGAGCTACCTGGTGCTGCCGATCGTCACCCTGACCCTGGTGGAAGTCGGCGCCATCACCCGCATGGCCCGGGCCAGCACCATCGAGGTGCTGCGCCTGGAGTACATCGCCCATGCCCGGGCCAAGGGCCTGTCGGAAAGCGCGGTGTTGTGGCGGCATGCCCTGCGCAATGCCTTTGCCCCGACCTGGACCCTGGTCGGGCTGATCCTTGGCAACCTGCTCGGCGGCATCGCGGTGCTGGAGACGGTGTTCACCTTGCCGGGCATCGGCCGGCTGATGGTCGATGCGATCTTCGCCCGCGACTACCCGGTGCTGCAGGGCTGCCTGCTGCTGATCACTTTCGTCTACGTGCTGGTCAACCTGTTCGTCGATCTGCTCTACCCACTGTTCGACCCAAGGGTGAAGTTATGAGTCCGAAACCCTCCTGCGCGCCCCTGGCCGCGCCCGCCGCGGCGCCGCGCAAGGCCCCGCGGGCCTGGCCGCCGGCCAATGCGCTGATCGGTGCCACGCTATTGATGGCGCTGATCCTGCTGGCCCTGCTCGGGCTGCTGTGGACGCCGTTCGATCCGCTGCGCATCGACCTGCTGTCACGCCTCCAGGCACCTTCGGCGGTGCATTGGCTGGGCACCGACGAGTTTGGCCGCGACGTGTTCAGCCGCCTGCTGATCGGCGCCCGCACCAGCCTGTGGATCAGCCTGCTGGCGGTGAGCTGCGCGGTGTGCGCCGGGACCGTGATCGGCATGCTCGCCGGCTACCTGCGTGGCTGGACCGACCGCCTGCTGATGATGTTCAACGATGCCTTGCTGGCGTTTCCCGGGATCCTCATGGCCCTGGGCATCATGGCGATCATCGGTGCCAGCCAGTACGGCATCGTCCTGGCCCTTGGCATTGCCTACACGCCGTCGGTGGTGCGGGTGGTGCGCGGCAGCGTGCTGTCGCTGCGCGAGCTGGAGTTCATCGAGGCCTCGCGGGTGATCGGCAACTCCGAGCTGTACACCATGTTCCGCCATATCGCTCCCAACTGCCTGGCCCCGCTGTGCGTGCTGGCCACCAGCATGTTCGGCTGGGCGCTGCTCTCGGAAAGCGCCCTGAGCTTCCTCGGCCTGGGCGTGCCGCCACCGGCGGCGACCTGGGGCAACATGCTCGCCAGCAGCCGTCCGTACATCGCTTCGGCCAGCTGGCTGGGGATCTTCCCGGGGCTGTTCATCTGCCTGGCACTGCTTGCCATCAACCTGTTCGGCGATGCCCTGCGCGATCGTCTCGACCCGCGCATGAGGAAATGATCATGTCTTCGGCAAATTCCCTGTTGCGGGTCCGCGACCTGCAGATCCGCGTCGGCGAGCACGGCCCGCTGGCGGTGGACGGCCTGAGTTTCGACGTGGCCCCGGGCGAGATCGTCGCCCTGGTCGGCGAGTCCGGCAGCGGCAAGACCATGGCCGCCCGCGCCGCCATCGGCCTGTTGCCGATGCCCATGCAGGTCTGCGGCGGGCAACTGGAGTTCCAGGGTCGCGACCTCAACCGTCTCGACGCCCCGGCCATGCGTGCCATTCGTGGCGCGCAGATCGGCATGGTGTTCCAGGAGCCAATGGTTTCGCTGAACCCGGCCCTGACCATCGGCCGGCAGATGGCCGAGGCCCTGCGCCTGCACACCGACCTCGACGAAGCGCGGATCCACGAGCGTTGCCTGGTGATGTTGCAGCGTATCGGCATCCGCGACGCCGAGCGCTGCCTCAAGGCCTACCCGCACCAGTTCTCCGGTGGCATGCGCCAGCGCATCATGCTCGCCTCGGTGATGCTGCTGCGGCCGAAACTGCTGATCGCCGACGAACCGACCACCGCCCTGGATTGCCTGGCGCAACTGGACGTGATCGAGCTGATGCTGGAACTGACCCGGGAGCAGGGCACGGCGATCCTGTTCATCAGCCACGACCTGTCGCTGGTGGCGCGCTATGCGCACAAGGTGGTGGTGATGCGCCAGGGCCAGGCGGTGGAGCAGGGCGCCATCGGCGATATCCTCCTGGCACCGAAGGCCGAGTACACCCGACAACTACTCGAAGCGCTGCCGCGCCGCGGCGAACTGCCCGCGCTGCCGGCCAGCGAGGGGCCGCTGGTGGAGGTCGACCAGGTCTGCATCGAACATCCCGGGCCGAGCAATTTCTGGGGCAAGCGCGCGTTCAAGCGCGTGGTGCACTCCGCCAGCCTGAGCATCGCGCCGGGAGAAACCCTTGCCCTGGTGGGCGGCAGCGGGTCGGGCAAGACCACCCTCGGTCGCTCCCTGGTCGGTCTGGTCAAACCTTGCGCCGGGGCGATCCGCTTCAAGGGCGTGGATATCCTCAAGGCCGCCAACCGTATCCATCGCCTGCAGTGCCAGATGATCTTCCAGGACCCGTTCTCCTCGCTGAACCCGCGGATGAAGATCGGCGACATCCTGATCGAACCGCTGCGCCACGAACCAGGCCTCAGCGCCAGTGCGCGGCGCGAGCGGGTGGCGCAGACCATGCTCGATATCGGCCTGCCGGAAGCCTTCGCCGAGCGCTTCCCGCACCAGCTTTCCGGCGGCCAGCGCCAGCGCGTGGCGATTGGCCGGGCGCTGGTGCGGCACCCGCAGCTGGTGATCGCCGACGAGCCGATCTCGGCCCTGGACATGACCATCCAGAAGCAGATCCTCGAGCTCTTCGAGCGCCTCCAGGCGCGCTACGGCTTCGCCTGCCTGTTCATCTCCCACGACCTCTCGGCGGTGGAACGCATCGCCCATCGGGTGGCGGTGATGCACCAGGGCGAGGTGGTCGAGGTGGGTACGCGGGAGCAGGTCTTCGATGCCCCGCGCCATCCGTATACCCGGCAGTTGCTGGCCGCAGCCAGCCCCCTGGAGAAGCTCGACGACGGCAGTTACCGAATACGCCGCGCCAGCTGACCTGAACCCCTGATCCAACCCCAGCGCGCCGCCTTCGCAGCGGCGTGGAGGGGCAAGTCATGTCCGAAAAACAACAACAACAGCCTTCCTACAACGACTGCCAGGAGCCAGAACCCATGAAACACCCGAACCTCAACCTGTTGCTCACCGGTGTCGGCCTGCTTTCCGTGCAGGCCCATGCCGACTTCATCAAGGACAGCAAGGCCTCGCTGGAACTGAAGAACTACTACTTCAACCGCGACTACCGCGAAGACGCCGGCCAGTCCAAGCGTGAAGAATGGGCCCAGGGCTTTACCCTCAACCTCCAATCGGGCTTTACCGAAGGCATCGTCGGCTTTGGCGTGGATGCGGTGGGCATGCTCGGCCTCAAGCTCGACTCCAGCCCGGAGCGTTCCGGTTCCGGCCTGCTGGCCCGGGACAACGAAGCCGAGCCGGGCAAGCCGAGCTACGTCAAGCGGGCCCAGGACGAGTATTCCAAGCTCGGCGTGACCGGCAAGGTGCGCTTCGCCCAGAGCGAGTTGCGCAGCGGTCACCTGCTGCCGGACCTGCCGACCCTGCAGCCGAACACCAGCCGGATCTTCCCGCAGACCTTCCGCGGCACCCAGCTCAAGTCCGGCGACATTCCCGGCCTGGCCCTGATCGGCGGGCAGATCGACCAGGTGCGCCAGCGCGAGTCCACCGACTACGAGGACATGGGCCTGACCAGCCAGAGCGGCGCCTACCGCAGCTCGGCGAAAAGCGACCGTTTCCGCTTCGTCGGTGGTGACTACAAGCTGACCCCGAGCCTGCTGCTGAGCTACCACTTCGCCCAACTGGAGGACATCTACCAGCAGCACTACCTGGGCCTCAAGCACAGCTTTGCCCTGGGCGGCGGCACCCTGAAAAGCGATCTGCGCTACTTCGACGCCGACAAGGCCGGCGCCGGCCTTGCCGGCAAGGTCGACAACCGCGCGCTGAGTACCCGCCTGGCCTGGAGCTACAAGGGCCACACCTTCGGCGGCGGCTATCAGGAGCAGTTCGGCGACACCCCGTTCACCTACGTGGATGGCACTAACACCTTCCTGTTCTCCGAGTACCAACTGAGCAACTTCTCGCAGACCCGGGAACGTACCTGGCATGCGCGCTATGACTACGACTTCGCCGCCCTCGGCATTCCCGGCCTGAGCTTTTCGACCCGCTGGGCCAAGGGCGACCAGGCGCAGGTCAAGGGCTTCGAGGGCGAGGCGCGGGAATGGGAGCGGGACATCGACCTCGGCTACGTGTTCCAGGGCGGGCCGCTGAAGGGCCTGTCGCTGCGCTGGCGCAATGCCCTGACCCAGGCCAACTACCTGCGTGACATGAACGAAAACCGGGTGATCCTCGGTTACACCGTGGCGATCTGGTGATGGCCGGGGTGGCGCATGTTCCTGGCCGGCGTTGCCGGCGACCGGAGCAACACCGGTGCTCAGCCCTTGCTCCGCGCCACCCCCATCTTGCTCGCCACTTCCAGGTGGCGATGCAGCAAGGTCGAGGCCCATTCGTTGTCGCCCTGTTCCAGCGCATCGAGGATCGCCAGGTGCTCGCGGCACGAGGCCTTGACCCGCTCGACGTTGTTCACCGAATGGAACTCGGTGAGCCGGCGCAGGCGGTTCTGCTGCTGCACCGCCTGGAGGATGTAGGCGTTGCCCGAGGCTGCCGCGAGCAGTTCATGGAACTGCGCGTTGCTCTCGAAGAAACGCTTGCTGTCGGCCACGCCTTCGAGCAGGTCCAGTTGCTGCCGCCGGCAGCGCTGCATCTGCTCCGGGTTGAGGCGGAAGGTCGGCTCCAGCAACCCCGCCGGCTCCAGCAGCATGCGGAAACGGTAGCTCTCGAAACGCGTCTGGCGATCGCTCAGGGTCGGCGCGAACTGCCAGCCATGGCCGTGCTTGCGCTGCATCACGCCTTCATCGGAGAGGCGCAGCAGGCAACGGCGCAACACGCTCTTGCCGGCGCCGTAGCGGCGCAGCAGGTCACTTTCGGAAATCTGGTCGGGCAGCGCCTGGTTCAGGCGGTCGTCGATCAGCCGCGCGTACAGCGCGTCCTCTTCGTTGTGCAACTCGCTGACCTCGGCCTGCCCCGCCCGCGGCTCCAGCGGCACGCGAAAACCCTGCTGCGGCAGCGGTTCGATCAGTTGCTGTTCGGCCAGGTAGGCCAGCGCACCCCGTACCGGCGAGCGCGATACACCAAGGCGCTCGGCCAGCTCGACTTCCTTCAGGTGGCTGCCGGGAGCGAGGTCGCCGGTATCGATGGCCGAGAGGATCTGCCCGGCAACCTTGGTCTGCAGCGAGGTGAGTTGAGCCATGAGGCGAAGTCGTTCCTGTGACTGGGGGAGGGAAGCATACCGAAGGCCAGGGCCCGGTGTTCGACAGGCAACACCCGTACAAGCGTTACCGCAGCGTATTTACGCATCTTTGTTTTATTTTGCATATAAAAACATCGGTGGTCTGCCACCGATTCGTTCGAGGAATCCGTTGATGAGTTACATCCCCCTCCCGCGCGCCTTGCCCCAGGACAAGGGCGTCGATCCCCAGGCCATCGTCGATTTCCTCGCGACGGTGCAGGCCGCCGGACTGGAGCTGCACAGCTTCCTGCTGTACCGCGATGGCGCGCTGGTCAGCGAGGCGTACTGGCGCCCCTATGCGGCGCGGCGGCCCCATGTGCAGCACTCGGCGACCAAGAGCTGGACCGCCACCGGGATCGGCCTGCTGATCGACGACGGGCGCCTGGCCCTGACCGACAAGGTGGTGGATTTCTTCCCGCAACTCTGTCCGGCACACGTCAGTGCCAACCTCGCCGCGATGACCGTCGAAGACCTGCTGACCATGCGCACCGGGCACCGTCGCGGTATTTCCGGCGGCGACTGGCGCAACCTGTCGAGCAGCTGGATCAAGGCCTTTCTCGACGAGCCGGTGGACGACGTGCCAGGGCAGTCGTTCATCTACAGCAGCGCCTCCAGCTACATGCTCTCGGCGATCGTCAGCCAGGTCAGCGGCCAGACCCTGCACCAGTTGCTCGAAGACCGCGTGCTGCGCCACCTGGGCCTGGACCCGATCAGCTGGGACCTGGCGCCCGAAGGCTGCAACAGTGGTGGTAACGGCCTGAGCTGCACGGCCGAGGACTCCCTGAAGTTCGGCGTGCTGCACCTGCAGCAGGGCCAGTGGAACGGCGCGCAATTGCTCTCGCCGCAGTGGGTCGCGGCGGCCACGCGCAACCAGGTCGAAGACGTATGGATGGGCGAGTTCGACGGCAAACAATACCTGCCCCGGGACAGCGCCAACAGCGCCGGCAACCGCCGCGAAGGCTACGGCTACCAGTGGTGGATGACCCGCCACGGCGGTTACTACGCCTCCGGGGTGTTCGGCCAGCAGTGCATCGTGCTGCCGGAACAGAACAGTGTGATCGTCTTCACCAGTGGCCTGCGCCTGGGCGAAAAGCGCCTGCACGCGGCGCTCTGGGAGCACCTGGTTCCCGGCCTCGGCCGCTGCAACCCGGCCCCGGAGGCGGCCCAGGCGCAACTCGATGCGCTGATCGACGGCTTGCGCCTGCCTGCGCTTGAAGGCGCCAGCGATTCCCCGGCTCGTGCCGAACTGGCCGGACGCTACCGGATGGAGCCGAACGAGGACCACGTCAGCGAAATTGCCCTGGCCTTCGACGCCGAAGGCTGTGACTTCACCCTGGTCGATCACCGCGGCACCCACCACATCCGTGTCGGTCTGCACCAGCCCGTGGAGTCGCAGACCAGCATCACCGGCAACTACCTGCACCACCAGTACCAGCCCGAGCAGACCCCGGTGGTCGCCCACGGACGCTGGGATGAGGCGGGGGGCCTGCACATGCTCTGGCGCTTCGTCGAAACCGCCTTTACCGACCATGTCGACTGCCGCCTGGACAACGGCGCGCTGCTCTTCGAGCGCGGCGTGAATACCAATGCCGGCGCACTGCAGCGCCCGACCCTGCGCGGCCAGCGCCTCTGAATGCTTGAAGCAAGGAACCTTGTGATGACTCAGTCTCTGCACACCGGCCTGTGGGCCCCCTTCACCCCGATGCGCGATTTCGCCCGCCAGCCGATGCTGTTCGAGCGCGCTGAAGGCATGCATTACTTCACCCCCGAAGGCCGCCCGGTGCTCGATGCCATGGCCGGCCTCTGGTGCGTCAACGCCGGCCACGGCCAGCCGCGCATCGTCGAGGCGATCCGCGAAGCGGCGGGGCGCCTGGACTTCGTCTCGTCGTTCAAGATGAGCCACCCGGATGCCCTGCGCATGGCCGATGCCCTGGTTGCCATCGCCCCGGCCGGACTGGACAAGGTGTTCTTCACCAACTCCGGTTCGGAAGCCGTGGACACCGCCCTGAAAATTGCCCGGGCCTACCACCAGGCCCGGGGCGACTGCCGGCGTACCAAGCTGATCGGTCGCGCCAAGGGCTATCACGGCATGGGCTTCGGCGGCCTGTCGGTGTCCGGGATCGGTCGGCAGAAGCGCGATTTCGGCCCGCTGCTGGGCGATGTCGCGCACCTGTCGCTGCCCTATGACGCCAGCCTGCGCTTCAGTGCCGGGCAGCCGGAGCAGGGCGGGCATTACGCCGAGGTGCTGCTGCAAGTGCTGGAGGTGCACGACCCGGCGACGGTTGCGGCGGTAATCGTCGAGCCGGTGACCGGGTCCGGCGGGGTCTACGCGCCGCCCGTGGGCTATCTGCAACGCCTGCGCGAGATCTGCGACCAGCACGGCATCCTGCTGATCTTCGACGAGGTGATCACCGGTTTCGGCCGCCTTGGCGAGTCGTTCGCCGCCCAGGCGCTGGGCGTCACCCCGGACCTGATGACCAGCGCCAAGGGCCTGACCAACGGCGCCGTGCCCATGGGCGGCGTGCTGGTCAGTGCGGCGGTGTACGAAGCCTTCATGCAGGGCCCCGAATCGGCCATCGAGTTGATGCACGGCTACACCTACTCGGCGCATCCGCTGGCCTGCGCGGCGGGGCTGGCCACCCTGGCGGTGCATGAAGAGCTGGGGCTCAATGCCCATGTGCGGGCAGTGGCGCCGGTCTGGCAAGGTGCGGCCCTGGCCCTGCGCGACCAGCCGCTGGTAAAGGATGTGCGGGCCATCGGCCTGCTCTGTGCGGTGGAACTGTCCGGCCATGCCGCCGAGGTGGCACGCCACTGCTTCGAGGCGGGCGTGCTGGTGCGGGCGTCCGGCGACAATATCGTGCTGTCGCCGCCGCTGGTGGTTTCGACGGAGCAGATTGAGCTGATCTTCGCCACCCTGCGCCAGGCCCTGGAGCGCGTGGCATGAATCCGCTCGACTTCTATATCGACGGACGCTGGGAAACCCCGGTGGATCGGCCGACCCTGGACGTGATCGATCCCCATGACGAGCGCTCTTTCAGCCGTATCAGCCTGGGCAACCGCGACGATCTCGACCGCGCCGTGGCGGCGGCGCAGCGGGCCTTTGCCGGATTCTCGCAATGGAGCCGGGAGCAGCGCCTGGCGTTGCTGGCGGCGATCATCGAGGGCTATCGCGCACGCAGCGAGGAACTGGCGCAACTGGTGCATCAGGAAATGGGCGCGCCGCTGTCGCTGGCACGCAGTGCCCATGTCCCCGCCGGGCTCGGGCATCTGCAACGGGCCCATGATGTGTTGCGCGACTACGCCTTCGACCGCGCCCATGGCAGCACCCTGGTCTGTCGCGAAGCCATCGGCGTCTGCGGCCTGATCACCCCGTGGAACTGGCCGCTCAACCAGCTCACCTGCAAGGTCGCGCCGGCCCTGGCGGCCGGTTGCACGCTGGTGCTCAAGCCCAGTGAGCAGGCGCCGCTGTCGGCCATGCTGCTGGCGGATATCCTCCATGAGGCCGGAGTGCCGGCGGGGGTGTTCAACCTGGTCAATGGCGATGGCCTGACCATCGGCGACGGCATTGCCCGGCATCCGGGGATCGACATGGTGTCCTTCACCGGCTCGACCCAGGCCGGTATCGCCGTGGCCAAGGCGGCGGCAGACACGGTCAAGCGGGTTTCCCAGGAACTGGGCGGCAAGTCGGCCAACCTTATTCTTGCCGATGCAGAGTTTGCGGCAGCGGTGCGCCATGGTGTCAGTGCGTGTATGCGCAACAGTGGGCAATCCTGCAACGCGCCGACCCGGATGTTGGTGCCCCGGGCCTTGCAGGAGCAGGCGATCGCCATTGCCCGGGACGTGGCGCGGGCGGTCTGTTTCGACGACAGCGTGGCGGCCAGTGCCATGGGGCCGTTGGCCAACGCCGCGCAGTTCCTGCGGGTGCAGGGGTTGATTGGCGCGGCGCTGGAGCAGGGCGGGCGCCTGGTCTGTGGCGGGGTGGGGCGACCGGAAGGCATCGAGCGCGGCTTTTTCGTGCGGCCGACGGTGTTTGCCGACATTACTCCCGGGATGCCGATTGCCCGTGAGGAAGTGTTCGGTCCGGTGCTGGTGATCATGCCGTATGACAGCGAGGATGAAGCGCTGGCGATGGCCAACGACAGTCCCTACGGGCTGTCCGGCTATGTCACGGCCGGCAGCCTGGAGCGGGCCCGGGCCGTGGCCCGGCGCCTGCGCACCGGGATGGTCCACCTCAATGGCAGCAAGGCCGACAACGGCGCGCCGTTTGGCGGCTACAAGCAGTCGGGCAATGGCCGGGAGTGGGGTGTACATGGGCTGGAGGAGTATCTGGAGGTGAAGTCGGTATTCGGGTATTGCCCTGAATAAGTAGCTGATTGTTCCGGCCTCATCGCTGGCAAGCCAGCTCCCACAGTGATCGTGTACACCGCCGAATCCTGTGGGGCTTGTCGGACCGCCGTACCGCAGCGATGAGGCCGGGATGGTTTAGAAAATCCTGAACTGATTATTTGCCCCCAGCGATTCTACCGGCACTGGCGCCTCGCCAGAATCCCTCACGACAACTACAAAAACCGTGAGTGCCACACTCGTGAACCCTATACCTACGCGTGAATCCCAGGTTCTGCAGGCCGCCGCCACCCTGGTCGAGGCCTTTGCCAGCAACCATACCGAACGCTACTTCGCCTGCTTTAGCGAAGACGCGACCTTCCTCTTTCACACCCTCCCGCAACCGCTGATGTCGCGCCGGGCCTATGAACAGCTGTGGGCCCAATGGCAGGCCGAAGGCTTTGTCGTGCTCGGCTGCCAGTCGAGCAATGGCCAGGTCAGCCTGCAGGGCGATGTGGCGATCTTCATGCATGACGTGGCGACCCATCTGCGGGTCGGCGGCGAGGAACTCCAGTTGCAGGAACGGGAAACCATCGTGTTCCGCCTGCACGGCGAGCACTGGCTGGCCTGTCACGAGCACCTGTCGGCACTGAGCGATAGCTGAGCCCCTTTTTGACGGCCTTGCCGTCACTGCCAACGCACTCAACAACAATCACGACAGGCGCTGGAGTCCCACCATGAGCCATTCCTCCGGGATCGAAACCAACGGGGTCGAACAGATCCCCGACAACCAACGCGATGCCTCGCCACTGGACCTGTTCCGCCTGATCTTCGGCGGCGCCAATACCTTCGCCACCGCCGTACTGGGCAGTTTCCCGGTACTGTTCGGCCTGTCGTTCCAGG
Source organism: Pseudomonas putida (assembly GCF_001941965.1). GTDB lineage: Bacteria > Pseudomonadota > Gammaproteobacteria > Pseudomonadales > Pseudomonadaceae > Aquipseudomonas > Aquipseudomonas putida_L. Next base: position 231,209 of record NZ_MKZO01000047.1, read on the forward strand.
CCGGGGTCTGGGCGATCCTGCTGGGCGTCGGCGTCGGCGCGCTGATCCTTTCGCCCATGGGCCTGTTCGGCGCGCTCAATGGCACCAACAACGCGGTGTCGTCCGGGGCGCACTTCGGCGTGCACGGGCGCATCGTCGGCTCCTTCCTGTCGCTGCTGACGGCGGTGGCGTTCTTCTCGCTGTCGGTGTGGAGCTCCGGTGACGCCCTGGTGGGCGGCGCCAAGCGCCTGGCCGGCCTGCCGGAAACCGACCTGACCCTGGGCCTGGCCTACGGCCTGTTCGCGGTGTTGGTGCTGATCGTCTGCATCCACGGCTTCCGCTTCATGCTCTGGGTCAACAAGATCGCCGTGTGGGCCTCCAGCCTGCTGTTCCTGCTGGGCATCTTTGCCTTTGCCGGGCCCTTCGATGCGGGCTTTGCCGGGAGCGTCAACCTCGGTCAGCCGGGCTTCTGGGCAGCCTTCATCGGCTCGGCGCTGCTGGCCATGAGCAACCCGGTGTCGTTCGGCGCCTTCCTCGGCGACTGGTCGCGCTATATCCCGCGGGAAACCCCCAAGGCGCGGATCATGCTGGCGGTGATCGCCTCGCAGATCGGCACCCTGATCCCGTTCTTCTTCGGCCTGTGCACAGCGACCCTGGTGGCCAGCCAGGCGCCGCAGTACATCGAGGCCAACAACTATGTCGGCGGCCTGCTGGCGGTCGCACCGACCTGGTTCTTCCTGCCGGTGTGCCTGATCGCGGTGATCGGCGGCATGTCCACCGGTACTACGGCGCTCTACGGCACCGGCCTGGACATGTCCAGCGTGTTCCCGCGCCTGCTCAGCCGCGCCGGGGCGACCCTGCTGATCGGCGTCGCGGCCATCGCCTTCATCTTTATCGGCCGCTTCACCTTCAACCTGGTGCAGAGCGTGTCCACCTTCGCCGTGCTGATCATCACCTGCACCAGCCCGTGGATGGTGATCATGATCCTCGGCCTGATCACCCGTCGCGGCTTCTACCACGCCGATGACCTGCAGGTGTTCACCCGTGGCGAGCGGGGCGGCCACTACTGGTTCCACCATGGCTGGAACTGGCGCGGCATGGGGGCCTGGGTGCCCAGCGCGATCATCGGCCTGTGCTTCGTCAACCTGCCCGGGCAGTTCGTTGGCAGCCTGGGCGAACTGGCCGGCGGCATCGACGTCAGCCTGCCGATCACCCTGGGCCTGGCCACCGTGCTGTACCTGGCGCTGATCAATATTTTCCCCGAACCCGCTGCGGTGTATGGCCCCAAGGGCCCGCGCTGGGTATTTCGCAAACCGGCGGCCGACGCGCCGCTGACGACTGCCGAAACGGCCTGAACTGGAGCTGCACATGACTCATTACATCGATGGCCGCTGGGTGGATGGCGCCACCGCTGACTGCATCAAGGTGTTCGACCCGTCCCTGGGCGAGCCTTTTGCCGAGCTGATCGCGGCCAGTGCCGCCCAGGTGGACGCCGCCGTGGCGGCCGCCCGCGCCGCACTGCCGGGCTGGAAAGCCCTCGACGTGGCCACCCGTGCCGGCTACCTGCGCGGTTTCGCCGAGCAACTGGGGCTGCGCCGCGAAGAACTGATTGCCCTGCAGATGCGCAACAACGGCAAGCCGCGTCATGAAGCGGAAGTGGACCTGGACGACGCCGTCGCCACCTTCGGCTACTACGCCGACCTGATCGAGCAGCAGGCGCAGAAAGACTTCAATGTGGCCCTGGCCGCCCCGGGCTTCAGTGCCCGTACCCGCCTGGAGCCGGTGGGCGTGGTCGGCCTGATCGTGCCGTGGAACTTCCCGCTGGTGACCAGCGCCTGGAAACTCGCCCCGGCCCTGGCCGCCGGCTGCACCGTGGTGCTCAAGCCGTCCGAGGTGACCCCGCTGATCGAACAGAGCTACGGGCAGATCGCCGAGCAGTTGGGCCTGCCGGCAGGCGTGCTGAATATCGTGGTGGGCAAGGCCGAGACCGGGATCGCCCTGAGCAACCACAGCGGCCTGGACAAGCTGTCCTTCACCGGCAGCAATACCGTCGGCAGCCAGGTGATGCGCAGTGCCTCGGCACAGTGCCGGCCGGTGACCCTGGAGCTGGGTGGCAAGTCGGCCATCGTGGTCTTCGATGACTGTGACCTGGACCAGGCGGTGGACTGGATCGTCGCCGGGATCTGCTGGAACGCCGGGCAGATGTGCTCGGCCACCTCGCGCCTGCTGATCCAGGACGGGATTGCCGATGACCTGCTGGCACGCCTGAAGGTCGCGCTGGAGAAACTGCGGGTCGGCAATCCGCTGACCGAAGACGTGGACATGGGCCCGCTGACCAGCCAGGGGCAATGGCTCAAGGTCGCGGCGTACTTTGCCGTGGCGAAGGAGGAGGGCCTGAACTGCCTGACCGGCGGCAAGCCGCTGGACCGTGCTGGCTGGTTCGTCAGCCCGACGCTGTATGCCGATGTGCCGGCGGGCAGCCGTCTGTGGAGCGAGGAGATCTTCGGGCCGGTGCTGTGCAGCCAGCGCTTCGGGACCGAGGAAGAGGCGATCGCCCTGGCCAATGACAGCCGTTTCGGGCTGGTGGCGACGGTGGTCAGTGCCGATCTGGCGCGTGCCGAGCGGGTCGCCGATGCCCTGGACGTGGGGCATGTGTGGATCAACTCGATCCAGGCGGTGTTCGTCGAGACGTCATGGGGCGGGACCAAGGGCAGCGGCATTGGCCGTGAGCTGGGGCCTTGGGGGTTGTCGGCGTATCAGTCGGTCAAGCATGTGACCCGTTGCCTGGGGTGATATCTCCAGGCCTGTGATAAACCTTGTGGGAGCTGGCTTGCCAGCGATAGCGGTAGTGAATTCACCATCGCAATCGCTGGCAAGCCAGCTCCCACAGGGGTTTTGTGTTTGCCTTAGTTGCGATCCAGCCACACCGTCTGCGCATTGCAGAACTCACGCACACCAAAGTGCGACAGCTCCCGCCCGAAACCACTCTTCTTCACGCCACCAAAGGTCACCCGCGGATCACTGGCGCAGTAGCCGTTGATGAAGATGCCGCCGGTATCCAGCTCTTCCACCAATTGCTCGGCCAGTTCCACGTTGGCGGTGTAAATGGTCGAGGCCAGGCCAAACTCACTGTCGTTCGCCAGTTGCAGGGCATGCCGCGCATCACGGGCGGTGATGATCGAAGCCACCGGGCCGAACAGCTCCTCCTTGAACGAGGTCATCTGGTCAGTGACATCGGCCAGAATGGTCGGCTGGTAGTAGTTGCCTTCGCCCTCCGCCTTGCCGCCACCCAGCAGCAGGGTCGCGCCTTCGGCCAGGGTCGCCTGGACCTGGCCATCCAGCTCGTCACGCAGGTCGAAACGGGCCATCGGGCCGATGTAGGTCTCGGCATTGCGCGGATCACCCACCACCAGGGCACGGGTCATCTCGACGAACTTCTCGGTAAAGGCCTGGACCACGCCTTCCTCGACGATCAGGCGCTTGGCCGCAGCGCAGACCTGGCCGGTGTTCTGGTAGCGACCGATCACGGCAGCCTTCACCGCCTCATCCAGGTTGGCGTCGTTGAGCACGATGAACGGGTCGGAGCCTCCCAGCTCCAGCACGCATTTCTTCAGCGCGGCACCGGCCTGGGCACCGATGGCGGTACCGGCGCGCACGCTGCCGGTCAGGGTCACGGCGGCGATGCGCGGGTCGGCGATGGCCTTGGACACGCCATCCGGGGTGACGTTGATCACCTCGAACACGCCTTCAGGGAAGCCGGCACGCTTGAACGCATCCAGCAGCAGGTAGGCGCTGCCCATCACGTTCGGCGCGTGCTTGAGCACGTAGGTGTTGCCGGCCAGCAGGGCCGGAACGGCGCCACGCAGGACCTGCCAGATCGGGAAGTTCCACGGCATCACCGCCAGCAGCGGGCCGAGCGGACGGTATTCGATACGCGCCTTGCCTACCGGAACCGGCGCGGGCTCAGGCGCGAGCATGGCCGGGCCGGCTTCGGCGTACCAGTCGCAGAGCTGGGCGCATTTCTCGATTTCGCCACGGGCCTGGGCAATCGGCTTGCCCATTTCGTCAGTGATCATCAGCGCCATGGCTTCGGCGTTGTCGCGCAGGGCAGCGCCCAGGGCGCGCAACTGGCCGACACGGCCTTCCAGCGGGGTGCGGCGCCATACCGCGTAGCCGGCAGCGGCACGAGCCAGGGCGGCGTCTAGCACGGCGTCGCTTTCGTAGGGGTAGTGGCCGATCTGCTCGCCGGTGGCGGGATTGATCGACAGGGCATGGGTCTGGTGGCTGATCACGGTCATCTCGGCGTCCTGATGGAAGGAGTACGGATCGAAGCCTACTGCGTTGTATGTTTCCCTGAAACTGAATAATACTGAGCGAAACGTTCACGTAGAGAGAATGAGTCTATGGATCTGGTCCAGCTGGAGATGTTCAAGGCCGTGGCAGAGCAGGGCAGCATCAGTGCGGCGGCCCAGCATATTCATCGGGTGCCGTCGAACCTGACCACGCGAATCCGACAACTGGAAGAAGAGCTGGGGGTCGACCTGTTCATCCGCGAGAAAAGCCGCCTGCGTCTGTCGCCGGCCGGCTGGACCTTTCTCGACTATGCCCGGCGCATTCTCGACCTGGTGAGCGAGGCCCGGCAGACGGTGGCCGGCGATGAACCCCAGGGCCCGTTTGCCCTCGGTTCGCTGGAAAGTACCGCGGCGGTAAGGATTCCGGCGCTGCTGGCGGCCTATAACCAGAGCTATGCCAAGGTCGAGCTGGACCTGAGCACCGGGCCTTCCGGGGCGATGATCGAAGGCGTGCTGGCCGGGCGCCTGAGCGCCGCCTTCGTCGATGGGCCGGTGCTGCACCCGGCGCTGGAGGGCGTGCCGGTGTTCATCGAGGAGATGGTCCTGATCGCGCCGCTCAATCACGGGGCGATCAGCCGGGCGGCGGAGGTCAACGGCTCGACCATCTATGCCTTCCGGGCCAACTGCTCGTACCGGCATCACTTCGAAAGCTGGTTCGCCCAGGATGGCGCGGTGCCGGGGAAGATCCTCGAGATGGAGTCCTATCACGGCATGCTCGCCTGCGTCAGCGCCGGGGCCGGGCTGGCGCTGATGCCGCGAAGCATGCTCGATAGCATGCCGGGGTGCAGTACGGTCAGTGTCTGGCCGTTGTCGGAGCGCTTCCGCTATCTGCGGACCTGGCTGGTGTGGAGGAAGGGGATGATGTCGCGGTGTCTGAGCACGTTTGTCGAGTTGCTCAGGGAGCGGGGGGATGTGCTGGATATTGAAGCCTGATGGTGTATTTGAGGGCCTCATCGCTGGCAAGCCAGCTCCCACAGGTTCAGCGGTGCACGCGATCCCTGTGGGAGCTGGCTTGCCAGCGATGAGGCCCGAGAGATCACCCCAACACTCCCAGACACATCCTGTATAAACTATCCCCCTCATCCCAAGCGTCACCCTGGAGTCCTGCCGTTGTCCCGCAACAACCTCCCGCTCGTCCTGCTCCCCGGTCTGCTCAATGACCACCGTCTCTGGACCCACGCCCAGGCCACCTTCGAATCCGACCGCGAGATCCTGATTCCGGACCTCAGCCAGCATGACTCCATCGCCGCCATGGCCGATCACGTGCTGGAACAGGCGCCACCACGCTTTGCCCTGGCCGCACTGTCCATGGGCGGCTATGTTGCCTTCGAGATTCTCCGCCGCGCTGCGCAGCGGGTCGAACGCCTGGCCCTGCTCGACACCATGGCCCGCCCCGACGATGCGAACCGTGCCCGGGTCCGTCGCGGCCTGCTGGAACTGGCCGGGCTGGGCAAGTTCAAGGGGGTGACGCCACAGTTGTTGCCACGCCTGATGCACGCCCGCGCCCTGGACACCGAGGTGCCCCGGATCGTCATGGACATGGCCGACGCCATCGGCCGCGAAGGCTTTATCCGCCAGCAGCAGGGGATCATCGACCGTGCCGATTACCAGCCACTGCTGGCCGATATCAAGGTGCCGACCCTGGTGCTGTTCGGCGCCCAGGATGAAATCACTCCGCTGGCCGAGGCTCGGGTGATCCATGCCGGCATCCCCGGAGCCCATTTCGAGGTGATTGGCGAGTGCGGCCACCTGCCGCCGCTGGAGCACCCCGAGCGCACCAGCGAGCTGCTCGGCCACTGGCTGGCCGGGCGCTTCGACGCCTGATCGCTGCGCAGCGATCAGGCCCTCGAACCCCGGCATGACCTACTGATCGAGCGCCTCATCCCGGCGATGCGCCCACTGGTACAGCGCCGGCAATACCAGCAGGGTCAGCGCGGTCGACGACAGGATCCCGCCAATTACCACCGTCGCCAGCGGCCGCTGCACCTCGGCGCCGGTGCCGGTGGCCAGGGCCATTGGAATGAAGCCAAGGGATGCCACCAGCGCCGTCATCAGCACCGGCCGCAGGCGGGTCAGGGCGCCGTCGGTCACCGCACTGCTCAATGAAGCCCCTTCCTCGCGCAGGTTGCGGATGAAGGAAATCATCACCAACCCGTTAAGCACCGCCACCCCGGACAGGGCAATAAAGCCCACGCCCGCCGAGATCGACAGCGGAATATCCCGCAACCACAACGCCAGCACCCCACCGGTAAGGGCAAAGGGAATCCCGGTGAACACCAGCAAGCCGTCCTTGAGGTTGTTGAACATCAGGAACAGCAGGGTCATGACCAGCAGCAAGGCCACCGGCACCACCACCTGCAGGCGCTTGGCCGCCGATTGCAACTGCTCGAACTGCCCGCCCCATGTCGTCCAGTAGCCCGCCGGGACCTGCACCTCACGCACCAGCGTGTCGCTGGCCTCCTCGACGAACGAACCCAGGTCGCGCCCACGCACGTTGGCACTGACCACCACCAGGCGCTTGCCGTTTTCCCGGCTGATCTGGTTCGGCCCCAGTTGCAGGTCGAGGCTGGCGACCTGGGACAGCGGGATGAAGCCGATCTGTTCGGCGCCCAGGGCAGCATTCGCCGGCACCGGGATCAGCAGCTCGGCCAGCCCGGCGACATCGGTGCGCAGCGCTTCGGACAGGCGTACCACCATGTCGAAGCGACGGTCGCCCTCATACAAGGTACCGGCCTGGCGCCCACCGACGGCAATCGCCACGGCATCCTGCACCTCGCCGATATTCAGGCCGTAGCGGGCGGCCTTTTCCCGGTCGATATTGATGGTCAGCACCGGCAGGCCGGTGGTCTGTTCCACCTTCACTTCCGAGGCGCCGGGAACGCCCTGCAAGGCCGTGGCGATCTTCGCCGCCGTGCGGTTGAGGGTGTCCATGTCGTCGCCGAAGACCTTCACCGCGACGTCGCTGCGCACCCCGGAAATCAGCTCGTTGAAACGCAACTGGATCGGCTGCGACAGTTCGTAGTTGCTGCCTGGAACGCCAGCGGCGGCTTGCTGCACGGCAGCGATGATGGCCTCCCGCGATTTGCCCGGATCCGGCCACTGCGCCTTGGGCTTGAGCATGATGTAGGCGTCGGAGATGTTCGGCGGCATCGGGTCGGCGGCGATTTCCGCGGTGCCGGTACGGGCGAACACCCGCTCGACTTCCGGCACCTGCTGCATCACCGCTTTTTCCAGGCGCTGCTGCATGTCCACCGACTGGCTCAGGCTGGTGCCCGGCACCCGCAGCGCCTGCAGGGCCAGGTCGCCCTCGCTGAGGCTGGGGATGAACTCGCTGCCCATGCGGCTGGCCATGGCCCCGGTCAGCAACACCACGCCGACCGCCGAGGCAAAGGCCAGTTTGCGATGCTTCAGCACCCACTCCAGTACCGGGGCATAGCCCAGGCGCGCCTTGCGCATGACCAGGCCTTCCTCTTCCTTGACCTTGCCGGTGACGAACATGGCGATCGCCGCCGGCACGAAGGTCACCGACAGGAGCATGGCGCCGAGCAGGGCGATGACCACGGTAAAGGCCATGGGGTGGAACATTTTGCCTTCGACCCCGGTCAGGGCGAAGATCGGCAGGTACACCACCATGATGATCAACTGGCCGAAGATCAGCGGCCGGCGCGCCTCGCGGGCGGCGGCGAAGACTTCGTGGAAGCGCTCGCTGCGGGTCAGCATGCGCCCGTGCTTGTGCTGGGCATGGGCCAGGCGGCGGATGGCGTTCTCGACGATCACCACCGCGCCGTCGACGATGATGCCGAAGTCCAGGGCGCCCAGGCTCATCAGGTTGGCACTGACCTTGTTGTGGAACATGCCGGTGAAGGTGAACAGCATCGACAGCGGGATGACCATGGCGGTGATCAGCGCCGCACGGATATTGCCGAGGAACAGGAAGAGCACGGCGATCACCAGGATCGCCCCTTCGACCAGGTTCTTCTTCACCGTGGCGATGGCCTTTTCCACCAGGTTGGTGCGGTCGTAGACGGTCACCGCGACGACGCCCTCGGGCAGGGTGCGGTTGATCTCGGCCAGTTTGGCGGCCACGGCCTGGGACACCGTGCGGCTGTTTTCGCCGATCAGCATGAACACCGTGCCCAGCACCACTTCGCGGCCGTTCTCGGTGGCGGCACCGGAGCGCAGTTCCTTGCCGATGCTGACCTCGGCCACGTTGCTGACCCGGATCGGCGTACCGTCGACGCTGGAGATCACCACGTTGGCGATGTCGTCCAGGCCGGCGACCTGGCCCGGGGCGCGGACCAGCAATTGCTCGCCGCTGCGCTCGATATAGCCGGCGCCGACGTTGCCGTTGTTGCGTTCAAGTGCCGTGACCAGATCGCTGAGGGTCAGCTTGTAGGCGGCCAGGCGCTTGGGGTCCGGAGCGATCAGGTACTGCTTGGCGAAACCGCCGATGGTGTTGATCTCGGCCACCCCCGGGACGTTGCGCAGTTGCGGCTTGATGATCCAGTCCTGGATCACCCGCAGGTCGGTGGGGGTGTAGGGCGTGCCGTCTTCCTTGCGCGCGCCGTCCCCGGCTTCCACGGTCCACAGGAAGATCTCGCCCAGGCCGGTGGACACCGGGCCCATCACCGCCTCGACGCCTTCCGGCAACTGTTCCTTGGCCACCTGCAGGCGTTCGTTGACCTGCTGGCGGGCGAAGAAGATATCGGTGCCGTCGGCGAAGATCACCGTCACCTGGGACAGCCCCGAGCGTGACAGCGAGCGGGTCTGCTTGAGCCCGGGCAGGCCGGCCATGGCGGTTTCCACCGGGAAGGTGATGCGCTGCTCGGTTTCCAGCGGTGAATAGCCGGGCGCGGCGGCGTTGATCTGCACCTGCACGTTGGTGATGTCCGGCACGGCGTCGATCGGCAGCTTCTGGTAGCTGTAGATCCCCAGGCCGGCCATCAGCAGCACGGCGATCATCACCACGATGCGTTGCTCGATGGCGAAGCGAATCAGACGTTCAAACATGGAAGGTCATCCTGTACGGGCGCATCAGTGGCTGTGCTCGGCGGAGGCCTTGCCCAGCTCGGACTTGAGGGTGAAGCTGCCGCGGGTGGCGACCAGGGCCCCGGCGGGCAGGCCGTCGAGCACCTCGACGTAGTCGCCGTCGCGGCGGCCCAGGGTGACCGGGCGGGTGTCGAAACCGTCGGCGCTGCGCACGAACACCGAGGGTTTCTCTTCCACGGTCTGCACCGCGTCATGGCGCACCGTGACGGCTGCCGGGGCGGTTTGCGCAGTGACCGCGACGCTGACGAACAGCCCCGGGCGCCAGGCGCCATTGGGGTTGGTCAGGGTGACGCGCACCGTGGCGGCGCGGTTCTGCTCGCCGAGCAGGCTGCCGACATAACCGATGGTGCCGGCCACTTCGCTGTTCAGGTCCGGTGACGACACGCGCACGGGGCGGCCGCTGGCGACCTTGTCCAGGTCCCGCGGCGGCACGGCGAAGGTGGCCCAGACCCGGGACAGGTCGGACAGGGTGAAGGCATTGCTGGCTTCGCTGACCACCTCGCCGAGGGCCAGGTGTTTCTCCACTACCACCGAATCGAAGGGCGCCCGCAGTTCATAGCGGTTGCCGCCGGCGGCGCTGACCGAGGCGCCCAGTGCGGCGACCTTCTGCCGGGCGTTGGCCAGGCCGATCTCGGCTTCCTGCAGGGTCTGCCGGGCTTGCAGGAAGTCCTGCTCGGCGGAGATGCGCTCCTGCCACAGCTGTTTTTCCCGCTCGAAGGTGACCCGCGCCAGTTCGACCCGGCGCTGCGCCGCCTGCTGCTCGCTGCGCAGGTCGGAAATCTGCTGGCTGGCGATCACTGCCAGCAACTGGCCCTTTTTCACCGGCTCGCCGAGGTTGGCGTGGACGCTTTCCACCACGCCGGGGACCCGGGGTACCACGTGGGCGGTGCGGTCCTCGTCGAAGCGGATCTCGCCGGGGAAGCTGACCACGCTGCCCAGGTCCCGGGGCGCGGCGGCTTCCAGTTCGATGCCGGCGGCCTGGATCTGCTGTTCGTTGAGGGTCAGCCTGCCTTCCTCTTCGTGGCCGGCTTCGCCTTGTTCTTCATGGCCGTGCTCATCCTTGGCGGCTGTGGTTTTCTCGGTGCCATGGCCGTGACCGTCTTCCTCGCCATGCTCGGCGCTGCCATTCCAGGCCACGGTGGCAAAGCCCAGGGCCGTCGCCGCAACCAGGGCGAGGGCGATCTTGCGTGTGTTGTTCATGGATGCTCCAGAGGCAGGGGATTCAAAGGGGGCCGAGGTCGCCGTAGATCCGTTCCACCCGGGCCCGGGCCTCGGTGGCGGCGGTGAGGGCGGCGAGGTATTGCTCGCGGGCGCTGATCAGGGTGCGCTGGGCGTCGAGCACTTCGATAAAGCCGAACTTGCCCCTCTCGAAGCCGCGGGTGGCGGTGTCCACGGCCTGGCGCGCGGCGGGCAGGATGGTCCTGTCATAGGCGCCGACCTCGCCCATGGCCGTGGCCCACTGGTTCAGGGCCGTGTGCGTCTCGCTGCGCAGGCGCAGCTCCACGGCATTGCGCAGGTCGCGGGACTGGTCGGCGCGGCGCGCGGCGGCGAGGACATTGCCCTGGTTACGATCGAACAGTGGCAAGGGCAGGGACAGACCGACCACGTTGACCCGCTCGCGCTCGGCGCGGTCGTACTGGCTGCCGAGGCTGACGGTCAGGTCGGGAATGCGCCGGGCCTTTTCCGAGCCCAGCGCCGCCTCGTTCTGCTCGATCTGCGCCGCGGCCTGGCGCAGTTCGGCAGTCTGTTCGATACGGGCGAGCATCAGCTCTGCATCGGGTGGCAGGCCGGGCGAGAGGGAAGGGGCTTGCAGGCGGTCGAAGTTGCTCACGCTGCTGCCGGTGATCTGCGCCAGTTGCCGCCAGGCGCTGGTCTTTTCGGTTTCGGCGCGGCTCAGTTGCAGGCGTGCCTCGGCCAGTTGCACTTCGGCGCGGGTGGCTTCCACGGGCGAGGATTTGCCGGCGCGAACGCGCCCCTCGACCACCCGCAGACCGCGTTCGGTCAGGTCCAGGGATTGCTGCGCCAGTTCCACGCCGGTCTGCGCGCGCAGGGCGGCATGGAAGGCCTGGGTGACTTCGGCGCGCAGGTCGTTGACCTGGCGTTCCAGGGTCATCTGCGCGAGGGCCTGGCCGACGCTGGCCACCTCGACCCGCGCCGCGCGCTTGCCGCCCAGTTCCAGGGGCTGGCTGAGGGTCACGGTGGTGGTGCTGGTGTTGCGCCGGGTGTCCTCGACCTCGACCGACAGCTCCGGATTGGGGATCAGCCCGGCCTGGCGCCGGGCACCGTCGGCGATACCGATCTCCTGGCGCGCGGCGGCCATGTCCGGATTGTGTTCGAGGGCCGTGGCGAGGGCCTGGGGCAGGCTCAGGCTGTCGGCCATGGCGACGGGCGTGGCCAGCGCGGCGCACAGCGTAAGGAACAAGGAGGGTCGGGGCACTGGCGGGTCCTCGTGCTCGAAAAGCCCGACGGAAACGCCGAAGGTGCCGCCAGGCCCGGTTGGAAAGATGGCGGCACTCTAAGGAGCGGCAGGTATCAGGGGGGTGGCGGCAAAATTACAATGCTGTAATCGAGGGACAGCGCCAGATTTTGTGTTGCTCTTACCGGCCTCATCGCTGGCAAGCCAGCTCCCACAGGTACAGCGGTGCTCTTAAGAACACTGGTGAACCTGTGGGAGCTGGCTTGCCAGCGATGAGACCCGAGAGAGCACCCTCACTTCTCCCTGTCCAACCGCCTGAACACCAACCCAGCCCCCAGGCACATCAAACTCACCAGCACCAGGGTCACCTGAATATCCCCGGCCTGCGGCTGCCCATGCCCCTGCACCCGCTGGATCCCGCCCAGCAACATCGCCGCCAGGCACACCGCCAGACTCAAACTGATCTGCACACTGGTCGCCGACAAAGTCGCCGCACTGGCCGAGCGCTCCGGCGGGATATCCGCATAGGTCAGTGCCCCCATCGCCGTCATCTGCAACGACCGCGACAGCCCGCCCACGAACAGCATGAACATCACCACGATAGGAGCCGTGTCCTCGGTAAACAACGCACACAGGGCAATGGAAAGCGCGCCCAGCACCGTGTTCCACACCAGCAGGTCACGAAAGCCGAAACGCCGCGCCAGCGGCACGGAAATGAACTTGATCAACAAGGCCCCAGCGCCGCCGGCAAAGGTCAGCAGCCCGGCCTCCAGCGCGCTCATGCCGTAGCCAAGCTGGAACAGCAGCACCAGCAGGAAGGGTAATGACGCACTGCCGAGACGAAACAGGGTGCCGCCCCACAGCACCAGGGCGAAGCTGGGGATGCGCAACAGCGACAGGTCCAGCAGCGGCGCCGCTGCCCGCCGGGCATGGCGCACAAAGGCCCAGGCGAAAGCCATTCCCGAAACCAGCAACAGGCACGCCCACTCCCCGCGCAATGAGCCATGCCCGAGGCTTTCGAAGGCCAGCACCAGGCAAGCCAGCGCCGGGCTGCCAAGAAGGAACCCGCGCAGGTCCAACGGCCGGATGCGTTGCCCCGGATAGTCCGGCACATGGCGCAGCACCAGCAAGATGCCGAGCAGACCGATGGGCAGGTTGAGCAGGAAGATCCAGTGCCACGACAGCCAGGTCACCAGCAGCCCGCCCAGCGGCGGGCCGAACACCGGGCCGAGCAGGGCGGGCATGGTCAGGTAGGCCATGGCCTTGAGCAGATCGCCCTTGCTCGACCAGCGCAGCAGGATCACCTGGCCCACCGGCACCATCAGCGCCCCGGCCATGCCCTGGCAAAAGCGTGCCAGGGCCAGTTGCCACAGGCTGGCGGACAGCGCGCAAGCCAGCGAACTGACCACGAACAACCCGATCGCCGCGATGAACACCCGGCGCGGCCCCAGGCGCTCCGCCAGCCAGCCGCTCAGCGGGATGAACATCGCCACCGCCAGCAGATACAGGGTCACCACCAGGTTCATGCGCACGCTGGGCTCGCCGAAGTCCGCCGCCAACTGGGGCAGGGCGGTGAGCACGGCGGTGGAGTCGAGCAATTCCATGAACAGCGCGCAGCCGATGATCATCGGCACCTTGCGCTGGAAGGTTGGCGGTGCGTCCGGGCGGGTCAGGGCGTTCAGGTGGTCCGCCTTAGCGCAGGGCGAGTTTCTGGGCGTTGAGTACTCCGGCGATGCGTTCGCGGCCGTGCAGGGCGCTTTCGTCCTTGAGGCGATTGATCACCTGCTCGCTCCACGACGGCGAGTTCTGGCCCTGGCTGCGGGCGAAGTCGGCGGCCAGGGTTTCGTAGTCGCGGATCTGCGCCTGTTCCTGTTCCGGGTCGACCTGGTAGGTATCGCGGTGCACCGTCACGGTTTGCGGCAGGCGTGGCTTGATCGCGGTTTCCGTGGCGGCGTAGCCGACGCACAGGCCGAACACCGGGTAGACCAGCGGCGGCAGTTGCAGCTCGTCGATCACTGCCTGCAGGTCGTTGCGCAGGGCGCCGATGTAGACGGTGCCGAGGCCCAGGGCCTCCGCTGCGACCACCGCGTTCTGCGCGGCCAGGGCCGCGTCGATGCTGCCGACCAGCAGGCTGTCGAAGTATGCAGGCGCCTTGAGTTCGGTATCGCGCTGGTCAGCGATGCGCTGGGCGCGGGAGAAGTCCGCCAGCCAGACGAGGAACAGCGGTGCCTGGACGATATGCGCCTGGTTGTTGGCCAGTTTTGCCAGGCGCGCGCGACGGGCAGGGTCCTGCACCTCGATCACGCTCCAGGCCTGCAGGTTGGACGAGGTGGCAGCGGATTGCGCGGCGGCGACCAGGGTTTCCAGGGTGCCCGGCGGCAGTGGCTGGTCGGCGTAGGTGCGCAGGCTGCGGTGGTTCAGCAGGTGCTCGATGATCGGGTTGTCGAGGGCGGGCGTGGTGTGGGTGGGGCCGTAGCGGTGGGTCAGGAGGGTGGTGGATCGGGACATGGTCGGGGTTCTTCATCACGGGGAGGGATGGCGAACAGGGTAGGGGCGGGAAGGGTAGGTTGTGAAATACCGGTTGGTGCTTTGTTAATAACAATGTTTTGTTTTTATGCGGAATTTACATGTTTCACTTTCGGGCCTCGTCGCCGGTACAGTCACTGAATAATCTTCAACCCCTCCTGCCGCGGCCCGCTGAAGATCTTCATGTACCTGATGGTCACCTGCGCATGCTCGCGCATGATCGCCTCGGCCCGTGCCCCTTGCCCGGCCAGCAGGGCATCGACGATGGTGTGATGCTGCATGTTGGCGAAGTTGAAGCGGCGGAACTCCTGGGCCAGGTTGCCGCGGTCCACGGCGATCGAGCTGACCGAGGCGAACGGCAGGTGCTCATTGCGGGACAGCGCTTCGGCCACCGCCGCATTGCCGCTGGCCTCGATGATGGTCTGGTGGAAGCGCTTGTTGATGTCGTGATAGGCCGCCAGGTCTTCCTCGGTGACGAAGCCCTTCTCGAACAACAGGTCCGCCTGCTCCAGGCACTCCAGCAACACCGCCCGCGCCGCCTTGTCCAGGCCGCGCTCGGCCGCTTGCCGCGCTGCCAGGCCTTCCAGCGCACCGCGCACTTCCACGGCATTGCCCAGGGTTTCGGCGGTCACCTGCTTCACCGCAAAGCCCCGCGCACCCTGGCGTACCAGCAAGCCTTCCTGCTCCAGCGCCCGCAAGGCCATGCGCACCGGCATCCGCGACACCTCCAGCAATTCGGCGGTCGGCACCTCGGCGATGCGCTCGCCGGGGGCGAACTGCCCGTCGAGGATCATCCTGCGCAGCAGGTTCAATACACGTTGTCCGGATCCACTCACTGCGGCCTCCACGGCCAAACCCTTCGTGCGCGGCACTGTAACGGCTTTGCCGGCCGCTGCGAAGGGAGGGGCGAAACAAAAGCGGGGCGATTATCGAACCGTTAATGGATCCATTATTTGCGTTTCTGTTGTGTTATTGGTCGTTAAATTGCAGTTTATGGATCCATCACAACAACAAAACGAGCCTGACCCATGCACCCGAAAAACGCCTGGTACGTCGCCTGCACCCCCGACGAGATCGCTGAAAAGCCCCTGGGCCGCAAGATCTGCAACGAGAACATGGTGTTCTATCGCGGTGACGCGTCCCGTGTCGGCGCGCTGGAAGACTTCTGTCCGCACCGTGGTGCGCCGCTGTCCCTGGGCTTCGTCCGTGACGGCAAGCTGATCTGCGGTTACCACGGCCTGGAGATGGGCAGCGACGGCCGAACGGCCGCCATGCCCTGCCAGCGGGTCCAGGCCTTTCCGGCGATCCGCAGCTTCCCGGTGGAGGAGCGCCACGGCTTCATCTGGGTCTGGCCGGGTGATCCGGCGCTGGCGGATCCGGCGCTGATACCCCATCTGCACTGGGCCGAGAGCCCGGACTGGGCCTATGGCGGCGGGCTCTACCACATCGCCTGTGACTACCGCCTGATGATCGACAACCTGATGGACCTGACCCACGAAACCTACGTGCATGCCTCCAGCATCGGCCAGAAGGAAATCGACGAGGCGCCGGTCAGTACCAAGGTCAATGGCGACGAGGTGATCACCAGCCGCTACATGGAAAACATCCTGCCGCCGCCGTTCTGGCAGGCGGCCTTGCGCGGCAACGGCCTGGCCGACGACGTGGCGGTGGACCGCTGGCAGATCTGCCGGTTCTCCCCGCCCAGCCACGTAATGATCGAAGTCGGCGTAGCCCATGCCGGCACCGGTGGCTACGACGCCCCGGCCGAATGCAAGGCCGGGAGCATCGTGGTCGACTTCATCACCCCCGAGAGCGATACCTCGATCTGGTACTTCTGGGGCATGGCGCGCAACTTCAAGGCCGATGATGCAGCGCTGACCGAGACCATCCGCACGGGCCAGGGCAAGATCTTCGCCGAGGACCTGCAAATGCTCGAGCGCCAGCAGCGCAACCTGCTGGAGCACCCGCAGCGCAACCTGCTCAAGCTGAATATCGATGCCGGTGGCGTGCAATCGCGGCGCATCATCGAGCGGATCATTGCGGCGGAACAGGCGCCGGTCATTGCCCGGAGTGCGTCGTGATGGAACTGCTGATCAGGGCGATGCGCCTGGAAGCGCAGGACATCCTCGGTTTGGAGCTGGTGCGCGAGGACGGTGGCGAACTGCCGTCGTTCGCCGCCGGGGCGCATATCGACGTGCACCTGGGCGAGGGTCTGGTGCGCCAGTATTCATTGTGCAATGACCCCCAGGAGCGCCATCGCTATTGCATTGGCGTGCTGCGCGATGCCGCGTCTCGCGGTGGCTCGCGGGCGGTACATGAGCGTTTGCGGGTGGGGCAACGGGTGACGGTGAGCGAGCCGCGCAATCTTTTCGCCCTGGAGCGCGACGGCGGGCGCTCGCTGTTGTTTGCCGGGGGAATCGGCGTCACGCCGATCCTGGCCATGGCCCGTAGCCTGGCCCGCGAGGGGCGGGCGTTCGCGGTGCATTACTCGGCACGTTCGGCGCAGTGCGCGGCGTTTCTCGATGTGCTTGGGGCGCTGTCGGCGCGTTGTTACTTCGACGATGGCGAACGCCTGGCGCTGGCCGAGGTGCTGGCGGCCGAGCCTGCGGATACCCATCTCTACGTCTGTGGCCCGGCGGGTTACATGGCTCACGTACTCGATGGCGCCCGGGCGCTGGGCTGGAACGAATCGCGGCTGCACCGCGAATACTTCGGCGCGGCGCCCGTGACGCAGGCGGGCGACGCAACCTTCGAAGTGCGCATCCACGCGACCGGGGAGGTCTTCGAGATTCCGCCGGACCGCTCCATCACCCAGGTGCTGGACGAGGCCGGGATCATCATTCCGGTGTCCTGCGAGCAGGGGATTTGCGGCACCTGCATCACCCGGGTGGTGGAGGGCGAGGTGGAGCACCGGGACCAGTTCCTCACGGCCGAGGAGCGGCGGGGGCAGATGACGCCCTGCTGTTCCCGGGCCATAGGCGGGTGCCTGGTGCTGGATATCTAGCCAGGGTGTGCTGCCTGGTCGATCCCGGCCGGAGCACCCCTTTTCCAGCCCAGGTCGGCGTTGCCAGCGATGAGACCCTCAGCGGCAACGCAGATCTCTTTACTCGCCGAGCACCAATTGCCGCGCCAACTGGTTATGCCGTTCCAGCACCAGTGGCAGGTCGACGGTGGTGATACGCCCGTCCTTCACCACCACCCGGCCATTGATCACGCTGGTATCGACATGGGTCGGGGTGCAGAACACCAGCGCTGCCAGCGGATCGTGGAGGGCACCGGCATAGGCCACATGGCCGAGGTCGAAGGCCACGAAGTCCGCCACCATGCCCGGCGCCAGGGCGCCGATATCGTTGCGGTTGAGCACCTTGGCGCCGCCCAGGGTGGCGATTTCCAGGGCTTCCCGGGCGGTCATCGCATCCGGACCGAAACCGACCCGCTGCAGCAGCAGGGCCTGGCGCACTTCGCCGATCATGCTGGCACCATCGTTGGACGCGGAACCATCCACGCCCAGACCCACCGGCACACCGTGATCGCGCATCTTGCGGATCGGCGCGATACCCGAGGCCAGGCGCATGTTCGAGCACGGGCAGTGGGCGACGCCAGTGCCGGTGCGGGCGAACAGCTCGATGCCATGCTGGTCGAGTTGCACGCAGTGGGCATGCCAGACGTCGTGGCCGACCCAGCCCAGGTCCTCGGCGTACTCGGCCGGGGTCATGCCGAACTTCTCGCGGCTGTAGGCGATATCGTTGACGTTTTCCGCCAGGTGGGTGTGCAGGGACACCCCGTGTTCACGGGCCAGCACCGCCGCTTCGCGCATCAGGTCGCGGCTCACCGAGAACGGCGAGCAGGGCGCGACCACGACCCGCAGCATCGAGCCATGGCTGGCGTCGTGGTAGTCCTCGATCAGGCGCTGCGACTCTTTGAGGATGTCGCTCTCCTTCTCCACCACCGAATCCGGCGGCAGGCCGCCCTGACTGCGGCCGACGCTCATGCTGCCGCGGGCGGCATGGAAGCGCATGCCGATCTCGCCGGCAGCGTGGATGCTGTCGTCCAGCTTGCAGCCGTTGGGGTAGATGTACAGGTGGTCGCTGGAGGTGGTGCAGCCCGAGAGGATCAGCTCGGCCATGGCGGTCTGGGTCGAGACGGCGATCATCTCGGGGGTCAGCCGGGCCCAGATCGGGTAGAGGTTGGTCAGCCAGTTGAACAGCTCGCCATCCTGGGCTGCCGGGACCACCCGGGTAAGGCTCTGGTACATGTGATGGTGAGTGTTGACCAGGCCGGGGATGACCACCTTGCCGGTCATGTCGAGGACCGTGTCGGCCTGTTGCGGCAGTTCGTCGCTGGGGCCGACCTGCTGGATCACATTGTCTACGATGTACAGGCCGCCGCGTCTGATCTCGCGGCGTTCGCCGTCCATCGTCACCAGAAGCTCGGCGTTCTTGACCAGTAATGTCTTGGGCATGGGGATTCCTCTCCTGAGGGGGAGTGCGGTTTTCAAAGGCATTTCGCTCGGGCGAAATCGATCAGTGCAAAGGCGCGAACGGGATGGCTGTCGAGGACGAGGGCCTCGACCTGCCCAAGGGCTGGCGTGAACGGGCGTTACCGAGGGGGATGCAGCGGGGACGTTCGATCAGGTCGAACTGTGGTTGGCGTTGCATGGCTGTGGACCGTTGCTATACGCATGGGCGATTGCCGATGTCGTAGGCGGTAAAGATTGTAAGCAGTGTTTTTGGTTTTTGTATACAGGGAATGTCTGGCGTTATGGTTGTGACTACACAGAGCAAGCTCGCATCATGACGGCAGAATCTAACTTTGAAGTCAGGAAATGGAGTCTCTCATGAAGGTCAGCGCACGCAACGTTTTCAAGGGTCAGGTCAGCCAGGTGCAGGAAGGCGCGGTCAACGCCGAAGTGGTCTTGACCCTGCCGGGTGGCGAGCAACTGGTGGCCGTGGTCACCATGGAAAGTGTGCGCAGCCTGGGCATCGCGGTGGGCAAGGAGGCCGTGGCGCTGGTCAAGGCACCGTGGGTGATGTTGATGACCGAGGCTGCCGGCATCCGTCTTTCGGCGCGCAACTGCCTGGAGGGCAAGGTGCTCAGCGTGACCGACGGTGCGGTGAATGCCGAGGTGCTGCTGGAGCTGGCAGGTGGCAGCAAGGTGTATTCGATCGTCACGCGTGATGCGGTGGATGAGCTGGGGTTGAAGGCGGGGGTGAGTGCTACGGCGGTGATCAAGGCGTCGCAAATCATTCTGGGTGTGCCGGCCTGAGTCAGCGCAGCAGGCCCCGTTCCAACAGTTCGCCGAGCATCTCGTCCCAGCGCTCGCGATAGGCGCGGATGTTGGCCGCGTGGGTCGGGTGCTCGGAGGTTGCCTGGGCGATGGCCTCCGCCCAGGGGCGGCCGCGGTCCTGGTGCTCGTTCCAGGCGGTGTTGCAGACCTCGGACAGGAACGCCTCCACTGCCGGTTCGTCGTTCATGAAGATCTTTCGGTACAGGTGCCGGGGGTTCCAGTCGACCAGAACGCCTCCGAGGTCGAATACGATGGTGTCGATGGCGGGAGCCGCGTGGTGCATGGGGCTGTCCTTTCTATCTTCGGGTTGGTCTGTGGTCGCCGGTGGTCGTCGGGTCAGTTACCTGCGCCCCTGAGTCGTGCCGGATCGAGCCCGCACACCATGGTGCGCAATTGCCCCAGCATCGACTGCTGCAGCACCGCCTCCCACCGCGGGACTTCGTCCTTGCGCAGGACCTCTTCGCCTTTGGCGAAGTATTCGGTGAAATACACCCGGCCGAACTGGGCTGTCTTGCCTTGTTCGCAGTCGATTACCCGCAGCGAGCTGGAGCTGCGTACCCAGGTTTCGCCGGAGCCGATCTTGGCGGGCTTGGCGTAGTTGTTGATCAGGCTGAACTGGCGCAGCTGTGGTTTGCCCTGGTACAGCGCCACGGAATGGGCATCGAAGAAGGTGGCGACTTCGGACGTCGAGATGATCTCGAACAGGCCGGCTGGCTTGTCGGAAGAGGGAGTTGGCGCGACAGGCGCTGCCGGGGTGGTCTCGGGTTTTGCGGCGTCATGGGCGCAGCCGGCCAGGAGCAGGGCGGCGGCCAGGCAGATGAGGGGGCGGGTCAGTTCCATTGCGTCGTAGCTCCTGAACACGTGGAAGACTGCGGGTGCGAGTCCGGGAACTCCACTTCGTAGATCCCCCGGGCAGCGCGAACGGGCAGCGGTTTTGTGATCGCCCTGATGTCGCTGAGTTCCCAGGCGAGCCAGCCGTCTTCGTGATAGCTGGCACAGGCCGCCTCGATATCGGCGACTTCGAAGGGGCGCACGGCCTTGACCCGGACGATGGCTACCGCGTGTCCCTCGTCTTCCTCGCCGTCGTTGTGCAGGAAGCGTTCGTTCTCGACGATCAGCAGGTCCTCGCAGAGGGCCAGGTCAGGATGCCAGCGGCGGATCTCGAGGGTTTTCTGGCCGGAGGCGATTCTTGTGCCGCCGGGGCTGACGATCGAGAGGGCTTTCATATCCCGGTCACTTCCAGTAGGCCCCCAAGGACCGCATGACCACGGAGATGTCGTAGACCGTGCTGCGGTTGGTAACGGTGCGATAGACGTTGCAGCGGATTCTGCCTTCGTCCGTGGGGCGTACCGACCTGATGTCGTCGCGGTTCCTGCTTGGGGTCCGGTCCAGATCCTGCGGTGCCGACTTCAGCTCCCCGGTGCTGATCCCGGCGATGACGATGCCCTGGCCGGGCTTGGGGTGTGCTACCTGGCGGGCCTGCCGATACAACGAACGCAGTCCCAGCGCAGCGTTTTTCACGCATAAGTCGTCCACCGCTGTCGCCAGTACATTGCCGCTTTTCGGATCCGGCCAGCGCATGAAGGCGCCTTGTAGCGTCTGCGACGGTTCGCGCAACAGGTTTGCCCCTTTCACCGGATATCCAGGCACGTCGTCGACGAAGGCATAGGTAGTGCGCCCGGGAAAGGTCTCTTTGAGCAAGCCCGGATTGATGACGGCCAGCCGCTTCTCGAGATAGTCCAGGGTGTACCAGCGGGCTTCGACCAACGCCCTGTTGCCGTCGTTTCCTGCGTGAGCCGTGTTGAGCAGGGCCAGGGACAGTACGCTGGTGGCGATTGCTGCGAACTTCATTCGGGATCCTTCTGAAAGTGGGCACGTCCGTGGCGGAGGATACAGGGTTCATCGAGGGCACGGGGAACGCCTTCAGGGCGATGCGGCTTGCAGTGCGTTCATCTCGGTCTCCAGCGCATCCAGAAAGATCCTGACCCGAGCCGGCACATAGCGCCTGGTCGGGGTCACGGCCCATACCGACAGTGCTTCCATCTCCGCATCTTCCAGCTTTATCTCCACCAGCGAGCCATCGCGCAACTGCTGCACCACATCCCAGTACGCCAGCATGGCGATGCCCAGGCCGGCGACGGCGGCGCTGCGCACGGCATCGACGCTGCTGGTGCTGACCCGGCCATGCATGCGCCGACGCTGGACTTGCCCGTCGATCACGAACGGCCACCGCGCCACGGCCTGGAGCTGGATGCAGTCATGGGCATCCAGGTCGGCCAGGTGCTTGGGGTGACCGCGGTGTTTCAGGTAGGCCGGCGCGGCACACAGCACACGCGGGTTGGGCGCGACCTTGCGCGCGACCAGTTCCGAATCAGCCAGGGGCGCTACGCGCAGGGCCAGGTCGAAACCGCCGGCGACGATATCCACCAGGCGGTCGGACACCTCCAGGTCCACGCGCAGACCGGGGTGCTCGGCCAGCAGTTTCGGCAGCAGGTTCAGCACCACGGACTGGCCGAACACGCTGGGTGTGGTGAGGCGCAGGGTGCCGCTGACGCCGGCGGAGGAGGGGCCAAGCTCGCGCAGAGCGCTTTCTTCGGCATCGATCATCGTCCTGGCGTAGGGCAGCAAGGCTTCGCCCTCGGCGGTCGGCGCGACCGAGCGGGTAGTGCGGTGGAACAGGCGCACGCCCAGTTCCTCCTCCAGCGCCGCCAGGCGTCGCGACACCTGCATGGGCGCCACGTCGAGTTGCCGCGCCGCCGCCGAAAAGCTTCCGGCGCCGGCGACCGAGAGGAAGATGCGCAGATCCGCGACCAGCATTGGTTTTATCCTTTTTGGTTAAGCCGCCTTCACCTCAGCATGGCTTGGTCGGCTTCGTTGTCACTTCTAGGATTGGCTCATTCATCCCTACAGCACTGGAGCGACGAGACAGCCATGAGCCATTCAGACAGCAGGATTCTAACGCCATTCGATATTAAAGGCCTGGCGCTACACAACCGCCTGGCGGTTGCGCCCATGACCCGGGTCAGCGCCACGGAGACCGGGCTGGCCACCCGGCGCATGGCTGATTACTACCAGCGATTCGCCCGGGGCGGGTTCGGCCTGGTGATCACCGAGGGGATCTACACCGACCGGCAGTTTGCCCAGGGCTATCCGTATCAGCCGGGGATCGTCGATGCGCAGCAGTCTGCGGCCTGGCGCACCATCACCGATGCCGCTCATGTGCATGGCGCCAAGGTATTCGCCCAGCTGATGCATGCCGGGGCCTTGAGCCAGGGCAACCGCTTCGTCGATCACAGCGTCGCGCCTGCTGCAGTGCAGCCCAAGGGCGAGCAAATGCGTTTCTACTACGGCGAGGGCAAGTACCGGGTGCCTCGGGCCATGAGCGAGGAAGACATCGCCGATGCCGTCGCGGGTTTTGCCCAGGCTGCGCGGCGCTCTGTGCAGGAGTCGGGGTTTGACGGGGTCGAGATTCATGGCGCCAATGGCTATCTGCTCGACCAGTTCCTGACGGACTACAGCAATCAGCGCGGTGACCGTTGGGGGGGTGATGTTCGGGCACGGATTGGTCTGACGCTGGAGGTGGTCAAGGCGGTTCGGGATGCGGTGGGTGAGGTTCCGGTTGGGGTCAGGATCTCCCAGGGCAAGGTCAATGACTTTGCCCACAAGTGGGCGGGGGGCGAGGCGGATGCCGAGGTGATCTTCGGTTCGCTGACGGATGCGGGGGCGGATTTTGTCCATGTCACGGAGTTCGAAGCCTGGAAGCCAGCGTTTGCGGATAGCGACAGGAGCCTTGTGGCGCTGGCGCGTCGGTATGCGGCGGGTGTCGTGGTGATTGGCAATGGCGGGGTGCAGGATGGTCAGTGTGCCGAAGCGCTGATCGAGGAGGGGGCCGATATCGTTGCGCTGGGCAAGGTGGCGCTGGCCAGTCCGGATTTTCCGCGGCGTATTGCTGCAGATGAGGCGCTGGCGCCGTTCGATCCGGCCATTCTTGGACCGATTGCCGATATCAAGGACGATGAATTGATCGGCAATCTCGGGTTGAAGCTGACCAGACCATCCCTCGCACCTTGATCTGCGGATGACTTTCCAGGGTTTCCCATTCATCCACGAAGACGAAGCCCTGCTTGAGATAGAAGCTCACCGCCCTGGCGTTTTCCGGGGAGACATCAAGGTAGACCTGTCCATGCCCGCGTTCCCGTGCCCGCGCCTTGACCGCCTCGACCAGTTGCTCGGCCGCGCCGCTGCCGCGGGCGTCGGGGGTGAGCCACATGCCGATCAGGTTGAAGCGCCCGGTGTCGCTGAGCGCTGCACCGACCATCCCCAGGGTTTGATCCCCAAGCATGGCCAGCCAGAACGTCGTGCCCGTCGATGAGGCGCGTTGCTGCCATTGTTCGTCAGTGTACCCGGAGGCCGTCTGGTAGCTCACGCCAAAGGCGGTGGGTGAGTCGAGGAGGGCGGCCAGGCGGACCTGCTTGAGACGTTGCCAGTCGTTCTGGGTGGTCAGTCGGATTTCCATGGGTGATCTTCCAGATACAGTCCATAACTCTTGGAGGGCGCGGACCCTGTGGGAGCCGGCGTTGCCGGCGATGAGGCCGGCGATGACAATGATGTTGCCTGATCTGCCGCAATCGCTGGCAAGCCAGCTCCCCCAGTGACCGCGTTGAACACAACACCTGTGGCTGGCCGAGAAACCTGTGGGAGCTGGCTTGCCAGCGATTGCGGTGGTGCAGCCACTATCGCAATTGCGGGTGAACCCGCTCCCACAGGGTTTTCTATCGGGCACAAAGGCCAGGTTTGATTCAAGACCCCGTGGAACCCGGCGCAGCCCCGCGAATCGTTGCCACCAACCGCGTTTCCCCCGCCCGCGATTCAACCCGCAATTCCCCACCCATCCGCTCGATGCGCATGCGCATGCTGCTCATGCCCACCCCGGTCCCGGCCGCCAGCACCGTCTCCACATCGAACCCACGCCCGTTGTCACAGACCCATAGCCCCAACCCATGTTCCCCTTCAGCCCAAACGCCCACCTCCAGCCGGGTTGCCCGGGCATGCTTGAGCACATTGGTCAGCGCTTCCTCCAGAAACCGCGTCAACGCCAGCAACTGCGTTGCGCTGAACACCCCGGGCCAGTGCTCCGGCAGGTCCCACCGCGTGGTGATGCCCAGGTCATCGAACAGGTCGATGAAGCGCCGCCGCAACGGCGCCAGCCATTCCTGCGGCGATTGCCAGGCCGGCACGGCGGACGAGCCGTCGATCACGTCGCGCAGGTCGCTGCGCAGGGTCTTGAGCACCGAGAGGAACTGCGCCTCGCGCAAGCCCTCGCCATGTTCCATACGGGCGATCGAGCGCATCAACGAACTGCCCAGGCTGTCGTGAAGGTCGTGGGTCAGGCGCAGGCGTTCATTGAGGCGGATGTTGTCGCCTTCCAGGCGGTGTTCACGCTGCAGGGTCTGGGTCAGCTCCGCGCGGGTGCTGTCGACCGTGGCCCGCAATTCATCGTTGAAACGCTCGATACGCTGCAGGCTGTTGGAGAAGCGCGTGGCCAGGATCAGGAACATCAGCACCGACATCAGCGGGGCAGAGAGCAGGGCGTAGACGCCCTCGATACCGAGGACCCCGGTCAGGGCCAGGAACTCGAAGACGGAAAGCGCGCCGATGCCCAGCCCCAGCAGGATCAGGTAGGTATCCCGGTCCCGGAACGCCCGCCACAAAAGTTGCAGGCAAACCACGAACAAGGCCAGGCGCAGGGAAAACGCCGAGGTCAGTTGCAGGACTGCCAGGTCGCTCTTTGGTACCACCACCGTCGCCAGGCACAGGGCCAGGGACAGGGTCCACAGCGCGGTCCTGAACCGCGGGAACTGCATGCCGCCGAAGGTCCAGATGAACAGGCAGAACGCCGGACAGTACAGGGCCAGCGCCCCCAGGCTCAGGCGGTCCCAGACTTCGCCATTGGGGAAGGGCCACGACGAGGTCACCAGCATGTTGAGGATACCCAGCGACCACAACAACGAGGCCAGGGCGAACCAGCCGAAGGCGCGCTCCTGGCGGCGGAACAGCCAGAAGGTGAGGAACAATACGCCGAGCACCAGGGAAATCATCAGGCTGATGAAAATTACCTCGCGCTGCTGGAACTCCTGCTTGCGGTACTCGGGCCAGACCTGAGCAGGCGTGCCCACCCGCACCGTGCCCAGCCCCGGCGCGGCATGCTCGGAACCCACCAGGCGAATCCACAGGGTGTTGTCGGCTCGCAGCCCGGATTGCGGCAGCAACCAGTAGCGCGGCAGGTTCCAGCTGCGTGACAGGGGCTCGACCAGGCTGTCGTCACGCCACAGCAGGTCATCGTTGAGCCACACCTCGGCGGCCATGACCAGGCGGTCGATATTCAGCGCCAGCACTTCGCCCGGGCAGTCGGCCTGCCAGTCCAGGCGGTACCAGGCCGCGGCGCTGAAACCGGGCCAGTGCCGTTGCCACAGGTCCGGCAGGGTGACCGGCTGCCAGCCCTCGACCGGGCGCAAGCCATCGCCAGCCCGCTCGGGAGCGACCGATACCTGGGTAATCATCGGCTGACAGCTCGCCCGCGCCAGGCCGGGCAGCCAGGGCAGCAGGGCGAGCAGCAGGATCAGGGCAACAAGCCGCGTTGCCGGGCTTCGTTTACCGCGCGGGTACGCGAGGAAACGGCCAGCTTGCGGTAGATCCGTTTGATATGGCATTCGACGGTATAGCGGGAAATGGTCAGCTGATCGGCGATTTCCCGGTTGCTCAAGCCGCGGGAAACCCATTGCAGAATCTCGTTCTCGCGGGCACTGAGGGCCTCGCCATCCTGGGCATCGGCCGGCTTCGCCAGTGGTTCGGTGGGCAACAATGTGAGGATGCGCCGGGCGATGAACGGGTCGATCGGCGCGCCGCCGCGCAGCACGCTGCGGATCGACAGGCTCACCTCGAGGTCATCCCGTTCCTTGAGCACATAGCCGGTGGCCCCGGCACGCAAGGCACCGAGGATCGCTTCCTCGGTGCTCCAGGCCGAGATCACCAGGATCCACAGCGCCGGGTCCTGGGCGCGCAGCTCGCGGATCAGCTCGATGCCATTGCCGTCCGGCAGGCCGAGGTCCACCAGCACCATCGCGGCCGGGTGCTGGCTGACATGGGCGCGGGCCTCGGCGAGGTTCACCGAGAAACTCACCGCATCGGCGCCATAGCCGATCTCCCCGAGCACCCGCGACAGCCGTTGGCGCATCAGTGGATCGTCCTCGACGACCAGTACCGGCGCAGGCAGCAGGGATTCATCAGGAGGGTGATTGGGAATTGCTATCAAGTAATGGCACTCCATGCCGCTAACAAGGAATGCCATTAGTCTGACATGCCGTGAAGGCCTTCGACCATCACCAGAATCAGGTATGCCGGGCCGCTGAAATTACCTGATTTCGGTGATAGCCACTTGCCAATAGGTTCACGCCCAATAGCACTTTGCCAGGCCTTGCGGTCCGTATCGCCTGTGCCCACTTTCCGGCCCTTACCTTGTCGTCCGTTCATCGGCAAGGCCCCAGGAGTACCACCATGAACCGCACCTACGCGCTTGTCTGGAGCCCGAATCTCGGGCTGGCTGGCCAACGTCGAGCTGCGCTATGCGCTGACCGATGCCTGGCAGCTCAGCACCTTCGTCGACCACGGCGAAGTGCGGCTGAACAAGGACACCTGGAGCAATGGCGAGAACCACCGCAGCCTGTCGGCGGCGGGCGTGGGTGCACGCTGGGCGGCCTATGGCTGGCAGGTGAACGCGGTGGCGGCGTGGAAGCTGGGCAATGATGATCCGCAAAGCGATGTGGACCGCACGCCGCGGGTGTGGGCGCAGGTGGTTCGATCGTTCTAAGTACGCTGCATGACTCATTGATTTAGCAGGGACTTGTGGGAGCTGGCTTGCCAGCGATTTGGCCAGTCCTGACAACATCATCGTCAGTGCTGGCCTCATCGCTGGCAAGCCAGCTCCCACAGGGTCCGTGTCGCTCTCTCTTTTTTTGGTAATCCTCTCCATGCGCACCCTGTTGTCCACAGCCTGCCTCCTGCCGCTGTCCTGCCTTGCCCAGGTGCTGCCGTTCCAGGAACTGCCCGACCTGCCGACCCGCAGCAGCCTGTCCCTGGCCGACACCCATTACCACCTGCCCGAGGCCATCACGGCGATGCCGTTCCTCAGCGGCACCGTAGCCCTGGACAACTTCGGCGGCCATGACGACCAGGGCCGCCTGGCCAGTGGCCTCAACCTGCATGGCCTGCTCGCCACGGACGACTTGCTGAGCCTGCGCAGCATGGGCTCGGCCGAGGCCGGTCATTATCACTGGGCCGCTTACTCCCTGGCCGTGAGTCCATGGTCCAGCCGTGTCGGCTTCATCCTCTCGGACCTGGCCTACAAGCTCGGTGACGAACTGCAAGCCCTCGACGCCAAGGGCAAGGCGCGTACCGCCAGTGCCTTTATCCTCCAGCCGCTGTTGCAAACCGCGGGCTTCGATCTCAAGGCCCGCCTGCAATACGACGACAAGCACCTGCACGACGAATCGGGACTGCTTGCCTTCGACAGCGACAAGCACTCCCGGGTGTTCGACTACGGTCTGTTGGCCACGGCGGGCAGGAGCGTCCTGGAACTGAACTGGCGCCAGGGTCGCCTGGAGATCGAAGGCTCGCCCTGGTCGCTGGTCGGCAAGGCCGATACGGGGCGTTTCAGCGTGCTGCGCGCAAGCCTGGCACGTCTGCAGCCACTGGGTGATCGCCTGGCGCTGTACGTGGGCGTGCGGGGGCAATGGTCGAACGACAACCTGGATGACTCGGAAAAGCTCTATCTCGGCGGTGTCTTCGGCGCGCGCTACGAACCCCAGACCGCCGCCTTCGGCGACCAGGGCTGGCAGGCCAGCGCCGAATTGCGCTATGCCCTGACCCAACACTGGCAACTGGTCGCCTTTGCCGATCATGGTGAGGCACGCTTGAATACGCCCAGTTGGACCGTCGACACGGCACCCCGGCGCCTTTCGGCTGCAGGGTTTGGCGGAGGCTGGTCAAATGGGGGCTGGAATATCAGCGCGCTGGCGGGCTGGCCGCTGGGGGAGCGCGAGAGTGAGGAGCGTCAGCCGCGAATCTGGGGGCAACTGGCCTATTCCTTCTGATTCCCTTTCGGCGGGCAGATGGTCTACCATGCCGCCCGCCGGTTTCCATCACGGAATCAATAGGGAATCCGTAGCCCTTCCCGCACGGGCCAAACGGAACTGCCCCCGCAACTGTAGGTGCCGAGTCTGCTCCTTTTGATCGCCACTGGATCCTTCGATCCGGGAAGGTGGGGCCAGATGAGGACGCACCAGTCA
Organism: Pseudomonas putida; assembly: GCF_001941965.1. Classification (GTDB taxonomy): domain Bacteria; phylum Pseudomonadota; class Gammaproteobacteria; order Pseudomonadales; family Pseudomonadaceae; genus Aquipseudomonas; species Aquipseudomonas putida_L. The sequence continues at coordinate 260,162 of NZ_MKZO01000047.1, forward strand.
GGAGACCTGCCGGCATACATTTACCAACCGGCGGGGTGTCCGGGATGGACATCCGCGCCCTGTCCCTGGGTGGCGCTCCCTGCTGCCGGCCGGGAGCCCGGTGATGCCTGTCCGCGCGCTCGTCCCGCGCCGCGTTCGATAGGAGATCGCCCCCGATGTTGCCTCGCTTCGCCATCCTGCTTGCCGGACTCAGCCTGACCGGGCTGGCCCAGGCCGCCGCCACCCACTATCCCCTGACTATCGACAACTGCGGCATGCCGCAGACCTTCGCGCAGGCGCCGGAGCGCGCCGTGACCATCGGCCAGGCCGGCACCGAGATGCTCTATGCCCTTGACCTGGGTGAAAAACTCGCCGGGACCTCGCTGTGGTTCAACGATGTGCTGCCCGAGTTCGCTGCGCAGAACGCCGGGGTGCCGCGTTTGGCCGACAACGACCCGAGCTTCGAGTCGGTCACCGGCAAGCGCCCGCAACTGGTGGCGGTGCAGTTCGAGTGGATGGTCGGCGCGCAAGGCGTGGTCGGCACCCGCGAGCAGTTCCACGAGCTGAGTATCCCGACCTACATCCTGCCCTCCGATTGCGAAGGCAAGGACAACCTGGTCGGCGCCGATGGCACCCGGACCCAGCCGTTCAATATCGACAGCATCTACAAGAGCGTCAGCCAGCTGGCGCAGATCTTCGACGCGCAGGACCGGGGTGAAGCGCTGAATGCCCGGCTCAAGGGGCAGATGGACAAGGCCAGGGCGCAGCTGGCCGGCAAGGACCTGAGCAAGACCAGCGCGGTGTTCTGGTTCTCCAGTGCCGATATGGAAGTCGACCCGTATGTGGCGGGCCGCAGCGGCGTGGCCGACTACATGCTGCAGACCCTGGGCGTGCGCAACGTGGTCGAGTCCAACGAGGAATGGCCCTCGGTGGGCTGGGAGACCCTGGCCAAGGCCAATCCGACCTGGATCATCATCGCCCGCATGGACCGCCGCCGCTTCCCCGCCGATGACTACCTGAAGAAGCTGGAATTCCTGCGCAGCGACCCGGTGGCGCAGCATATGGACGCGGTGAAGAACAACCGCATCATCGTCCTCGACGCCGATGTCATGCAGGCCGGTATCCGTCTGTTCCGCGGCCTGGAAACCCTGTCCACGGCCTTTGCCACGGGCAAGGCGGTGGCGCAATGAAGGCTGTGCTGCTCGCCCTGGCCGGCCTGGTGTGCAGCGGCGGGGCGCTGGCCGAAGTGCATGAAGTGAAGATGCTCAACCGTGGCGCTGACGGTGCCATGGTCTACGAGCCGGACCACCTGCACATTGCGCCTGGCGATAGCGTGCGTTTCCTGCCGACCCAGGCCAGCCACAATGTCGCCAGCCTTCCAGGGTTGCTGCCGGCAGGGGCCCAGGCGTTCAAGAGCAAGCTCAGCCAGCCGTTCGAGCAGACCTTCAGCGTGCCGGGGCTGTATGGCATCCAGTGCGTGCCGCACCTGGCCATGGGTATGGTGATGTTGATCCAGGTGGGTGATTCCGCGGTCGACAAGACGGCGTTGCCAGAGGGCCTGCCAGCGCGGGCGACTGCACGCCTTGCCAGTCAGCTGGAGAAGCTGGGGGCCGGTCAGTGAGTGCGTTCAGGTACCTTCCGCTGCTGGTTGCCGCACCGTTCGCCCAGGCCGACTCGGCCCAATCGCAGTCCAAAGGCCTTATCGAGGACAGCACCTGGAGCGTGCTCAACCGCAGCGTCTTCGACCAGCGCGATTATCGCCACGGCGGCCGCAATGGCAGTGCGCGCAATGCCTGGAAGCCGCGCAGCGAGCGTAATGGCCTGGCGCAGGAATGGGCTTATGGCCTGATGGGCAGCTATCAATCCGGCTTTACCCAGGGCACGGTCGGTTTCGGGGTGGACGCCCATGGTTATCTCGGCGTGAAGCTCGACAGTGGGGGCGGTCGTGCCGGCAAGGCGCGCTTGCTCAGCGTCGATAACGAGGGGCATCCGAAGGACGATTACGGCCGGGCCGGCGCGGCGCTCAAGGTGCGGGTGTCCGACACGGTGCTGGCCTGGGGCGAGCAGCGGGTGAAAACGCCGGTGTTCAGTTCTTCCGATAGCCGTCTGCTGCCCGAGACCTTCACCGGGTTCTTCCTCACCAGCAACGAGATCGACACACTCAAGCTGGTGGCCGGCCACTTCACCGAGAATGCCGACCGCAATGCCTCCAGTCATGACCAGGGCTTCGTGGTCAATTACTCCAACGCCGAGCAGGGCAATGCTTTCGACCTGGCCGGGGCGGTGTGGAACCCACGCGATGATTTCAGCGCCAGCCTGTACACCTCGCGCTACGAGGACAGCTGGAACCAGCATTACCTCGGCAGCACTTTCACCCACGCCCTGGATGACCGCAGCAGCCTGAGCCTGGATCTCAACCTGTATCGCACCACCGACACCGGCAAGGCCCTTTCGGGGCGGATCGACAACACCACCTGGAGCCTGATGTCGCGCTACGTCCGCGGGCCTCATGGCTTCGGGCTTGGCTGGCAGCAGGTGGATGGCAACACGCCGTTCGACTACGTCAGCCGTGGCGCGATCTATATCAGCAACGCGGTGCAGCTGTCCGACTTCAACGCGCCCAACGAGAAGTCCTGGCAAGCGCGCTATGACCTGGACATGGGCGCGTTCGGGGTGCCCGGGTTGAACCTGACGGCGCTCTATGTCCGTGGCTTCGATATCGACGGGACCCATGTCGATCCGAACGGTGGCTATGCGTACCTGGGCTACGGCAAGGACGGCAAGCACTGGGAGCGGGATCTGGAAGCGCGTTATGTGGTGCAGGACGGCAAGGCCAAGGGCCTGGCCTTCTCGATTCGGCACAATGTGCACCGGGGGGATACGGCGCAGGCGGAGCTGGATGGGGATCAAATCCGTTTGGCGGTGGAGTATCCGTTGGGCGGCGGGCTCTGATCGGGCCTTGTGGTGCTTTTCAGGGCCTCATCGCTGGCAAGCCAGCTCCCACAGGTTCAGCGGTGCGCGCGGTACCCGTGGGGGGCTGGCTTGAAATCCTCAGTGGGTCTGTCCCACACCGCTGGCAGGTGCAGCGGCTGGCTCATCATGCAACGAAATCCGGCTGGTCTCCGGCAACGCCAACCCTCCGACCAACGCCACCAAGGCAATCATCACCAGATAGAACGCCGGCGCCAGGCTGCTGCCGCTGAGGCCGATCAGCCAGGTCGCCATCAGTGGTGCGGTGCCCCCGAACAGGGTGTAGGCCACGTTGTAGGTCATCGCCGAGGCGGTATAGCGGGTGCGGGTCGGGAAGGTTTCCGAGAGCAGCGCCGCTGTCACTACGCCTGACGACACCGCGCCCACCGCCAGCAGGATGACCCCGACCACGGCCGCCACCACATTCCCGGAACTCGCCAGCCAGTAGGCCGGGAACACCGCGACGATCACCCACAGGCAGGTCAGGCCGATGGTCCGGCGCCGGCCGAAGCGGTCGGCGAAGGCACCTGCCGCTGGACACGCGCCGGCCGCGAAGAGCAGGGCGATGGTCGAGACCATCAGCGACTGCGCCCGGGTCAGATGCCCGACCACCTGCAGGTAGGTCGCGAAGTAGGTGGTGAACATGTAGAACGACAGTGCCGTCAGCGAGATGAACGCCCCCAGGCGCAGCATCGCGCCTTTCTGCTGGGTCAGGGTTTCCCGCAGGGGCGAGTGGGCATGCTCCTTCTGCTCCGCCATGGCCAGGCGGAAGGCCGGGGTTTCCTCCATTCTCCAGCGCAGGTAAAGGCCGACGATGCCCAGCGGCGCGGCCACCAGGAACGGCACGCGCCAGCCCCACTGGGACATGGCCTCGGCAGACAGGCTGGCTTCCAGCAGGTAGGCGATCACCGCAGCGCTGGCGAAGGCGGAGAAGGTCGACACCGGGAGGAAACTGCCATACCAGGCGCGCTTGTGATTGGGCGCATGTTCCATCAGGTAGGCGCAGGCCCCGGCGTATTCACCGCCGGCGGAGAAGCCCTGGACGCAGCGGGTCAGGGTCAGCAGCACCGGGGCCATAAGGCCGATGCTGGCGTAGGTCGGCAGCAGGCCGATCACCGTGGTCGCGGCGGCCATCATCAGTACCGTGGCCGAGAGCACGCGCTTGCGGCCGAGGCGGTCGCCCAGTGCGCCGAATACGATCCCGCCGAGAGGGCGCAGGGCAAAAGCCACGGCGAACACCGCGAAGGTTTGCAGCAGGGCGGCGTTGGGGTCATCGCTGGCGAAGAACTGCTTGGCGATGATGGTGGCGAGAAAACCGTACACGGCAAAGTCGAACCACTCGACGAAGTTGCCCACGGCTGCGGCGGCGGTCACCTTGCGCAAAGTGGCGGGGGATACGCTGATGGTCTCGGTCATGACCGGTGCTCTCCTGGGGTCTTGCAGCGGCGCGAATGGGGTTTCGCGCACGATGCAAGGCGCCCGGGGCGGTCGGCAAGGTGGGTGTCTCGATCGGGATGGTGGGGGTCGTATTGGGTGAGGGTGGACGCAGTAACCGGGACGCACGCGGATCTTGTAGGAGCTGGCTTGCCTGCGAAGGACCGCAAAGCGGTCCCGAAACCTGTCTCACCGTGTATCGGGATGACTACGGTCTGGCAGGCACCGAATCCGTAATCGAGCGAGGTGCCGGCTCGTGCTGGATGGTTTTGGGACCGCTCTGCGGTCCTTCGCAGGCAAGCCAGCTCCTACAGGGGCCTCAGGCCAGATGCTTTTCCAGCGGCTGGAACACCATCCCGGCAAACTCGCCCACCTCACCACTGCGCACGAACCCATAGCGTTCATAGGACGGCACTGAGGACAACGACGCCCTGACCGTCACCACCTCGCTCCTGGCCTGCTCCAGCGCCGCCTCCATCAGGCGTCGGCCAACGCCCTTGCGCTGCCATTGCGGCAGAACGAAGAGCATCGCCACGTGCCGGCCTTCCTTGAGCTCTATCAGCCCGACCAGCAGCTCATCGATAACACAGGCCAGCATCAGGTTGTCACCCTTCATGCGCTCGGCGAAGGCGGTCTCTGTCGCAATCCCCGAAAAGGTTTCCACGCCTTGCGCCGACAGCGACGGCGCCACCGCCTGCATGAAGGCCTCCAGGCACAGGGCGCTGGCGTGGGGAAGGTCGGCGTGGGTGAGGTGGCGTATCTGCATGAGGGTCGTCCTTGGTTTCGAGAGTCGCTGCTTGCGTAAAGGGAGGGAGTCTACCCAAGAGAATGCCCAACTATTGACATGATTGTTAAAGGCAAATAAATGAGTCGTCTTGCCAATGAACGCCATTCTTCTTGAACACGCCGACGCCATCCGCCGCTTCAACCGCTTCTACACCCGCCAGATCGGCGCCCTGGGCGAGCATCTGGCGCGCACCGGGTTTTCCCTCAGCGAAAGCCGCATCCTCTTCGAACTGGGCAGCACCCCGGGCCTGACCAGCGCCGAGCTTCGGCAACTGCTGGGCCTGGACGCCGGCTACCTGAGCCGGATCATCGCCGGCTTCGCAAGGAAAGGCTTGATCAGCAAGTCGCGCTCCGCCAGCGATGCGCGGGCGACGGTGCTTCAGCTCACTGCACAGGGCAAGGCGGTGCTGGCCTCTCTCGAGCAAGCGGCCCGCGAAGAGGTCGCGCTTCTGCTTCAGGACATGCCTGCGGCCCGGCAACAGCAACTGATCCTGGCCATGGCGCAGGTCCAGTCGCTGCTTGGCGAGCGCGACAGCTCATACATCCTGCGCCCGCCCCAGGCCGGGGACATGGGCCTGATCGTCCAGCAGCAGGCGCAGCTCTACACCCGTGAATACGGCTGGAACCCGGAGTTCGAGGCCATGCTGGCGGAGATCGTGGCGAAGTTCCTGCGCGAGTTCGACCCGGCTGCGGAGCGCTGCTGGATCGCCGAAAAGGACGGCAAGGTGATCGGCTCGGTCTTCGTCACCCGCCACGACGACAGCACCGCCAAGCTGCGCATGCTGTACGTGGATGCCAGCGCCCGTGGCCTGGGCATCGGCCAGCGGCTGATCGAAGAAACCCTGCGCTTCGCCCGGGACAGCGGCTACGCGCGTATGATGCTATGGACAGTCAGCGTGCTGACCGATGGCCGGCGCCTGTACCAGAAGGCGGGTTTCCAACTGGTCGAGGAGGCGCCGGTGCATGAGTTCGGCAAGGATCTGGTCAGCCAGACCTGGGCCTTGCAACTCTAGGCTTTGTACGAAAAGTGCCTGCGCGACGATCATGCTGCGTTGAAAACAGGCTCGGAATGCTCATTGACAACCAGTCAACTCCGCTTCCTCGCCTGTTTTCGCCTTGCCTGATCGCCGCTCGGCGACTTTTCGTCCAAACCCTAGCCGGCCTGGGTGGCCAGGCTATTGCTGACATTGCGCCCCAGCACCAGCACGGTGATGAAACCACAACCCACCAGCGCCGTGGCCAGGCTCAGCAGCAGCGCACTGCCGAACTGGTCGACGATCTGCCCGCCGAAGAACGAACCCAGGGCAATGATCACCTGGAACATCGCAACGAACAGCGGCATGCCGCGCTCCACGTCCTTGGGCGCGACCACGAACATCCAGATGCTGGCGCAGGCCGGGAAGGCACCGAAGGCGAAGCCCCACAGCGCGATCAGCATCACCGCGCCGGTCATGCCGGTGGCGAAGTAGGGGAACAGCGCGGTGCTGGCGCCGATCATCAGCGCGACCAGCAGCAGGGTATGGCGCACGCTCTGGTTGGCGGCAAAGCCGGCGAAGAGGTTGCCGATCACCCCGGCTACGCCGTAGAGCAGCAGCAACGAGCTGATGGTCGCGCCATCGAAGCCGGAGCTGTGCTTGAAGAACGGCGCGACATAGGTATAGGCGGCAAAGTGCGCCAGGCCGATCAGCAACACGGCGATCAGGCCGACCCGGGCCAGCGGGTTGATGAACAGGGCCGGCAGGTCGCTGACGCGGATCGCCTTGTCGGGTGTCAGCTTTGGCAGCAGGAAGACCTGCGCCAGCAGCACCGGAATGCCCACCAGCGCGGTGGCCAGGAAGGTCATGCGCCAGCCCATCAGGCCGCTGAGCCAGGTGCCGACGGGCACGCCGAGCACGGTGGCGAGGGTCACCCCGGCCATGATGATCGAGGTGGCCTGGGCCACGCCGACTCCCTTGGGTGCCAGGCGCCCGCTCAGGGCGATGGCGGTGGCCCAGAAGCCGCCGATGCTGATGCCCAGCAGGACGCGGCCGACCAGCAGCAGGTTGAAGTCGCTGGCGAAGGCGACCACCGAGTTGGCGAGGATCATGATCAGCGTCAGGCCGACCAGCAGGTAGCGTCGGTCCATCGCGCCGATACCCACCGACAGCAGCGGCGCGGCGAGGGCGGCCATGATGCCGGGCAGGGTCACCATCAGTCCGGCATGGCCGGCGCTGATGCCCAGGTCGCTGGCGACATCGTTGAGCACGCCCACCGGCAGGAATTCGCTGGTCACCAGGGCGAAGGCACCCACGGCGACGGAGAGGATCGCCAGCCACTGCTGGAAAACGCTTTGTTGATCATGTTCGGGACGGCCCCGTGGGGCCTGGCTGGCGCTTGGCATAGTGTCGGATTCCAAGGAGGGAGGTCGCCTGGAGCAGGCGGGAAAGCGGGGAAAATCGAAGGCGATTATAAGAGCGCGGTTCCACCGCTCGACAGGCGGGCGGTTCGATAGTAATCATCAGTGTGATCGATGGGACATCCGTGATCGTGGAATGGTCACGGGGTGGTTGGATTCGCGTTCTCCGGTTTGGTCATCCTTCCTGGAGCGCGGTATCTGCCAGCCACCTCAGGAACGCGCTCACCTGCACCTGCCGCTCCCTTCCCGGTACGCACGCAGCAACGTACCGCGGCCCCGGCAGGCTGATTTCTGGCCTGTAGGCCACCAGTTCCCCACGGCTGAGGCTGTCAGCGACCAGCACATTGCTGGCCAGCACCAGCCCGTGACCGGCGATGGCTGCGCTCAAGGCAAAATGCTCATCATCGAACTCGCGCATCTGCGCGGTTTCAAGCCAGGCCTGGCAATTCGCTGACGCACACCAGCTTTGCCAATTGACCGGGAATGCGCCTGGAATTTTCCATTGCAGGTTGATCAGCTCGAGCTGATCCAGGTTCAGCGAGGCGACCAGGTCCGGGGCGCCGTAAGCCGAAAATCGCTCATTCATCAGCGCTTGGCAGAACAACCTGGGGTCATCGCGGCTGACCGAGCGAATGGCAAGATCGATGCTGGAATCACGCAGGAGATCGACGAGTTCATTGCGTGTATCGACCCGCACGGTGAATTGTGGGAAGCGCCGGTAAAAGCCACCCAGCCGTGGAATCAGCCAGGCTGCGGCCAGGCCCGGCGTAGTGGTGATGGTCAGGGTCTGGTGAACGGTGTCCGGCTGCAAAGCCTGCAGACTGCGGCGAATGTCTGATAACGCCTGATGGGTCTGGCGATAGAGCAACTCACCCTCATCGGTCAATGCCACGCCTTGTCCGGACCGATTGAACAGCAGCGTTCCGAGGTGGGTTTCGAGTGTTTTGACCTGGTGGGAAATGGCCGCCGGGGTGACCGAAAGTTCCTCAGCGGCCGCCTTGAAACTGCCCAGCCTCGCCGCCGCTTCGAAGGTGCGCAGCGCGTTGAGTGGAAGAGTCGAAAACACGCAGGGCTCCCTGAATGAATTGAATTGATGCGGATTCAATTTATCTCATTTTTCCTGGTGCGTCGGGGCGGATACCGTCGCTGGAATTCGACCTGCCCAACCTTCGGAGAACGCCGTGCAAGGCCCTTCCAGAAAAATCCTTCAAGCCATCCTCTATGAGTCGATCGCTATTACGGTGCTGTCACCCAGCCTTGCGTTGATATACGGCGAAGGTTTGGCTCATGCGGGTGCGCTGTCAGTGATGTTGTCTGTCAGCGCGCTGCTGTGGAACGTACTGTTCAACCATGTTTTCGAGTACTGGGAAGCGCGCCAGCCCCGGCGTGAGCGGACATTGAGCAGACGGTTGCTCCATTCACTGGGTTTCGAGGGCGGACTGGTTCTGCTGTTGGTGCCACTGGTGGCCTGGTGGCTGGAGATTTCCTGGTGGGCTGCACTGGTCACCGATCTGGGGTTGTTCGTGTTCTTCTTTTTCTACGCGCTGGTATTTCAGTGGGTCTTCGACAGGGTGTTTGATCTACCAGTGTCCGCGAAGGAGGAGGGTTCTGTTAATTCATAATCCGCCCGAAACGCCAATTGGCCATCCTGCGATGGGTCGTGAACGGCCGTTTACGAGCCATAGCAGACGCTCATGTTGCGGCCTAAAGACCCAATTTCTTGGGCCTGCCACCGGAGACCATCCGAGTTCCATCCGTTCGCTGTAGTAGCCCGGGTTTCAACCTCAGCGCACCGGTGTACTTTTCTGACACCACTTAAGCGCGCGCAGTGCTTCATCTTGGGTTACCAGGGCGTAACGGAAATAGAAGGGGCTACGCTGGTAGTTGGCGTGGGACTCCAATCCAAGCAACTGGCCGTCGGCTTTGAAGGGCTCGGTGTTTTCCTGGTCGGCGATGAAGTAGGTCTTGCCACTCTCAACCTGCAGATCGAAAGCGCTATTGTCCCGGCTTGCAAGCAGGGGCGAGGTTGACGACTTGATGTGGTACTTGCCAGCTGGCAGGTGGGTGACGAAATAGCTTCCACCTAGCAGTTCGCCGGCGGTGTTGCCGTTGACGGTGATGGTTGCCGGGACCTTGGCTGCGATGGTGGGCATGACTCGGTAGAAGTACAGGGTGGCCTGGTCGGCGCGTGGCGCTTCGAGTGTGTCGAAGAATGGGCGCCCCTCCAAGTTGGAAGTGCTGCAGCCGGCGAGGAGGAGGGAGGTGGCGACCACTACAGCGGCCAGGAAGTGCTTGATCATCGTGGGGGGATACTCGATCAGAAGTTGCAGAGGCCTTTGCCATTGTCACGAGCATCAGACGTTGGCCAGGGGGCGAAGGGGGCGCTCTCGGCGACGTTGTTGATGGGGCGGTCTTTGAGTATCGGGAACTTCTTCACCAAAGGCTCCACGGCCGGCTCCAACTGGCTGTTGCGGGTCAGACAGTAGCTCAGGGAATTAGCGGTGTAGTTGCCGATGTAGGCTACTTCTCCAGCCTTGACGGTGAAATGGTCGGCGGCGCGCCTGGCCATCGACTTGCCAGCGTAGTACTGGTACTGCCAACCGGTGACTTCATAGGTACCTGGTGGGACCTGGTACATGAAGTGTTCGCCCAGAACGAAACGGCCGTGGACGTCTTTGTTGTTCCCGAGGGTCCTGAGCTGGATACGTGTGGCGGGCTCGCCCTGACGTTGGATGTCTATCTGCAGACCGTGCGGTTGCGTGAGGAAACCTTCGGCGATGCGGCCAACTATGACGGCTTGAGTTGGGTCCGGGGGTTTGCTGTTGTCGTACTGGTTGGCTGTGCATCCGCTGAGGATGAGGGCGACCGTGACCAAGATAAAGCGGGCATACATAGGGCTCTGTTCCTTGAGGTGATCGAGGCCATTAGGCCTGTGAGCGTCCGTGTAGATCAATTCGACCTTGTTCGGGTAACGATTCAAGCGGATATGCATGTCTTGCCTCGCAACGTCTGCGAGGCGTTAAGTTGAATAGCTTTTGGTTTCGTGGGTTCCTCCTGTCCTCAAATTCTGGCCGTCGTGAGCGTCCGCCCCTGGCCGTAAGCAGCCTTTAGCCAACAGCAGCTTTGGGTCGAATGCGGACACTCACTACAATCTACCCAACGCAGCCACCCCGCATCAACATTCATGAGCACTGCTCATGAACCCTTCCCAATTTGACCCTCTAGTCCCCCATCCCGACCTCCCTTAATGTTCTCCCAACGCCAACGTCAGGAGAACCACATGAACAAGCGCACACTCGGTTGCAGTTCACTCGAAGTGTCCGCCCTGGGCCTGGGCTGCATGGGTTTGAGCCATGGCTATGGCCCGGCGACGGACACGCAACAGGCCATCGGGCTGATCCGCGCAGCAGTGGATCGGGGCGTCACCTTCTTCGACACCGCCGAGGTCTACGGCCCCTACCTGAACGAAGAGGTTGTGGGGCAGGCGCTGGCCCCGATTCGTGATCAGGTGGTGATCGCAACCAAGTTCGGCTTTACCTTCGGCGCCGACAATAAACAGCAGATCCTCAACAGCCGTCCGGAGCATATCCGCGTCGCCGTCGAAGGATCACTGCGCCGCTTGAAGACCGATGTCATCGACCTGCTTTACCAGCACCGGGTTGATCCGGACGTGCCGATCGAGGACGTTGCGGGTGCGGTGAAGACTCTGATCGAGGAGGGCAAGGTCAAGCATTTCGGTCTGTCGGAGGCCGGGGCGCAAACCATTCGCCGCGCCCATGCGGTGCAACCGGTGACGGCGCTGCAAAGCGAATACTCGTTGTGGTGGCGGGAGCCGGAGCAGGAGATTCTGCCTACGCTCTGGGAGCTGGGCATAGGACTGGTACCGTTCAGTCCGCTGGGCAAGGGCTTTCTCACCGGCACCGTGTCGCCGGAGACGACTTACGCCAAAGACGATTTCCGCAGCGTCGTACCCCGCTTCAGCCAGTCGGCGCTGCTGGCCAATCAGGGCCTGGTCGCCCTGATCCGGCAGATTGCGCAGGAGAAACAGGCTACCCCGGCGCAGATCGCGCTGGCCTGGCTGCTGGCCCAGGCGCCGTGGATCGTGCCGATTCCCGGCACCAGCAAATTGCACCGGCTGGAAGAGAACCTGGGCGGCGCGGACATCACCCTTGACGCCAGCGAACTCAGGGCCATCGATAGCGCGCTGGCGCAGATACCGATCGAAGGTGATCGCTATCCCGAGGCACTCAAGGCGCGGGTGGGGCGATGAGCGATGAACCCGATCCGCTCCGGCGCACGGTGATAGCGGCGCTTGCGAGTGCTCCACTGCTTTCGCTCGCGGACACGCAGGCCGGTGCTGAAACGCCGCGTTCGGGATCACGGATCCTGGTGGCGTACTTTTCGCGCTCCGGCAACACCCGGGTGGTCGCCGGGCTGGTCCAGCGTGGGCTCGGCGCCGATCTGTTCGAGATCCAGCCGGCCAATGCGTACCCCGAGGACTATCTGCAAACCGTGGAGCAGGCGCGCCGGGAGCGTGACAGCGGCTTCGAACCCGAGCTGCAAAACAAGGTTCACGCCCTCAGCGACTACGACACGATCTATCTCGGCTTTCCGATCTGGGGGGAAACCGCTCCGCCCATTGTGCGCGCCTTTCTCAGCGTCCACGACCTGAGCGGCAAGACCCTTATCCCGGTCAATACCCACGGCGGTTTTGGCTTGGGCAACAGCCGCAGCGTGCTGGTCGAGCACGCGCCGAAGGCCAGGGTTCTGGAAGGTTTTGTGATGGAGAGCGAGCAGGAGCGCAAGACCATGGAGCGCGTGAACGGCTGGCTGAGCGATCACCCCCTCACGCCTTGATCGAATTCTCTACGGAGTGACATCATGAAAATCCGCACGTTGGGCAATGGCCTGGAAGTGTCCGCACTGGGTCTTGGCTGCATGAGCATGACCTCGGCCTATGGGCCTGCTGCCGACAAGGCCAGCATGATCAAGCTGATTCGTTTGGCCCACGAGCAAGGCATCACCTTGTTCGACACCGCCGAAGCGTATGGCCCGTTCGCCAATGAAGATCTGCTGGGCGAGGCGTTGCAGCCGATCCGCGAGCAGGTCGTCATCGCTACAAAGTTCGGCTTCGATATCGACCTGCTCACCGGCGCACGCGGCGGTGGCACCAACAGCCGCCCGGAACACATCCGCGCGGTGGCCGAGGCCTCGCTGAAGCGTCTGCGTACTGATTGCATCGACCTGTTCTATCAGCATCGCGTTGATCCGCAGGTGCCTATCGAAGACGTCGCCGGCACCGTCAAGGACCTGATCGCCGAGGGCAAGGTCAAGCATTTCGGCTTGTCCGAGGCGGGTGTGGACACCATTCGCCGGGCGCACGCGGTGCAAGCGGTCACGGCGGTGCAGAGCGAATATTCGCTGTTCTGGCGCGGCCCGGAGCTGGAGCTGCTGGCGGTACTGGAAGAACTGAGAATCGGTTTCGTGCCGTTCAGCCCGCTCGGTGCCGGCTTCCTCACCGGTCAGATCGACGAGCACACGCAGTTCGACGCCAGCGATTTCCGCAACGTCGTCCCACGCTTTTCCCCTGAAGCGCGCAAGGCCAATCTGGCATTGGTCGAGGTGGTGAAAGCCGTTGCGCAGCGCAAACAGGCCACGCCGGCGCAAGTCGCGCTGGCCTGGTTGCTCGCACAGAAACCGTGGATCGTGCCGATCCCGGGCACGACCAAGCCGCATCGGCTGGAAGAGAACCTGGGCGCCGTCGAGCTGCAGTTGACCAGCGAGGATCTGCGCATGATCAGCGAGCAGATGGCGCAGCTTCAGGTACAGGGTGAACGCCTGCCGGAATCGGCATTGAAGATGACCGGACTCTGAGTCTGCGCACACGCGGCGCGCTATGCGCCGCTGCCTTCACGTCTGGCCGGAGTCGAGCCGATGAACCGATTGATCGCACCACTCGTTGCCCTGTCATTCATGGCAGTGGAATCCCAGGCTGCCAGCGGAATCCGCATCACGCCGCACGGCTCGCAGCCCTCGGTCAAGGGCGCGGCGCAAAACTTCACCGGCACGGTACGTGTTGATGGCCTGTTCAAGGGCGAGCCGCCTGCGCGCATCGCCGGCGGCACGGTGACCTTCGAACCCGGCGCACGCACGGCGTGGCACACCCATCCGCTTGGGCAAACGCTGATCGTCACCGCAGGCGTCGGCTACGTTCAACAAGAAGGGGGGCCGCGACAGGAAATCCGACCGGGCGACACTGTCTGGATTGCGCCCCACACCCGTCACTGGCATGGCGCCACGGCCAGCACTGGCATGACCCACATCGCCATCGCTGAAGCCGAGGACGGCCAGACCGTTACCTGGGCGGAACAGGTCTCGGAGGCGCAATACGCCGGCCAATGAAGTTACCGAATGTGTCGAGGTCGCTCGCCCGGCACCTTTGCCGCAAGCCGTCATCCGTGCTCCAGGCCCGTAGTGGCATGGTTGCGCTGCAATTGCCGCGGTTATGGCGAGGCCGACTCATGAGCCCTGCTCAGAAGTCCTTGCGCAATTTCGGGGTTAATCGCCACAACCGTCCTCCGTACGATCCAGCGACACCGCAGCTACCCGCAATGGATGGAGCCTTTCACGATGAACACTGACGCACGCCGCAGCGCTGCGCTTCCCGCACTCATGGCGCTTTGTCTGGGCATCGGGGCGATGCTCAGCGTTACGACTCAAGCAGCCGAGGTATCGCAGACCATGGCCAGTACGCACCCCAGCGCAGTCACCTTGTCGCGCCAGCAACAAGCGATTCCCCTGATCGCCGCGTTCATGGCGACCAGCGACATGCCCAGCCTGGACACCGCGCTCAATTAAGGGCTCGATGCTGGCTTGAGCATCAGCGAAACCCGGGAAATTCTGGTGCAACTGTACGCCTATGTGGGCTTCCCGCACAGCCTCAATGCCTTGAGCGAGCTGATGACGGTGGTGCAGGCGCGCAAACAGCGCGGCATCGAAGATGTACCGGGGCGTGAGCCAGGCCGGGCGATTCCGAGCGGGGATGAGTTGCTGGCCGCCGGCACCGCGAATCAAACCAGGATCTCCGGTGCTCCGGTCAAAGGCCCGGTGTTCGAGTTCGCGCCGGTGATCAACCGCTTCCTGCAAACCCACCTGTTCGGCGACATCTTCGAGCGCGACAACCTCGACTGGCAAAGCCGCGAACTGGCGACCGTCGGGGCGCTGGCGGCAACGCCAGGTGTCGAGCCGCAATTGCGCTCGCACATGGCGGCGAGCCTGCGCGTCGGTCTGAGCGCGGCACAGTTGCACGAGGTTACCGAACTGCTGAAACAACACGGCGATGCGCAGACGGCTGAACGTGCCAGTACCGCGTTGAGCCAGGCACTCGCGGCTTCGGGGAAATGACATGAATTGTGCAAAGTACCTGCTGAACATCGCGCTGTTGAGTCTGTTGGCGGCCTGCGCGAATCACCCCGACGGCGCGTTGCTGATTCAACGACAAGGCAGCTTTGCCGCTGGCGGAACGGTGACCACTGCACCGGGCACCTTCAACCCGCGTCAACCGATGACGCCCAACGGCCAGACCTACCACGGTGACCACGCCTACGCCTTCTATCAAATTCCGGTGGATGCGCAAAAACTGCCCATCGTCATGTGGCACGGTGCGGGTCAGTTTTCCAAGACCTGGGAAACCACCGCTGATGGTCGCGAAGGCTTTCAGAACATCTTTCTGCGTCGGCACTACGGCGTCTACCTGATCGATCAGCCGCGACGTGGCGATGCCGGACGCAGCATGGTCGAGGTCACCATCAAGCCTGTGCCTGACGAACAACTATGGTTCAACCAGTTCCGCCTCGGCCTGTGGCCCAATTACTTCGAGGGCGTACAGGTGGCACAGGATGCACAGGCCCGCGAGCAGTTTTTCCGGGCGATGACGCCGAACACCGGACCGTTCGACATGGGTGTGGTCTCTGATGGTGTGTCAGCGCTGTTCGACAAGATCGGCCCGGGAATTTTATTCACCCATTCGCAAGGCGGCGGGCCGGGCTGGTTGACGGCGATCAAGAACGACAAGATCAAGGCCATCGTGGCGTTCGAACCGGGCAGCAGCTTCGTGTTCGCTGAGGGTGAAGTGCCCGCGCCGATTCCCAGCGCGTTCGACACGGTGCAAGGCGCGGCAGTGTCGATGGAGCAATTCATGGCCCTTACACGCATTCCGATCCTGATCCTCTACGGCGACAACATCCCGGAGGAGAAGGTCGACCTGCCCGCTCAGGACAGTTGGCGCGCACGTTTGAAAATGGCCCGACTCTGGCGTGAAGCGGTCAATCGCCACGGCGGTGCCGTGCGACTGATCCACCTGCCGGAAATCGGCATTCACGGCAATACCCATTTCCCCATGTCGGATCTGAACAACATGCAGATCGCGGACCTGGTTGCGCAATTCCTCAAAGAAAACCAGCTGGACTGACCCGAACACTTTTGCAACTGCCGCCCCTTTGATTGCTCAGGAGCTTCACATGAAAAACACCCTCAAAGCCACGTTCATGTCGGCATTGGTCGGCCTTTCTACGGGCGAAGCCTTGGCCGCCGATTACAAAAAGAACCCGTTCACCCTTGCCTACGAGGGCGCGATCAGCAAGAACGAACCCGGCAAGGTCAATATCCATCCAGTCAGCTACACGCTCAACGGTCTGGATATCGCCGCCAACGTCTACACGCCGGCCAACTATGACGCGAAGAAGAGCTACCCGACCGTGGTCGTTGCACACCCCAATGGCGGCGTAAAAGAGCAAGTCGCCGGTCTGTACGCGCAACGCCTGGCCGAGCAGGGCTACATCACCATCACGGCCGACGCGGCCTACCAGGGCGCGAGCGGCGGCCAGCCACGCAGCATCGATAAACCGGCGTATCGCATAGAAGACATTCACGGTATGGCTGACTTCATCAGCCAGTTTGCCGGCGTCGATGACAAGCGGCTGGGCCTGCTCGGCATCTGTGGTGGCGGTGGTTATTCGCTGGCGGCAGCGCAAACCGACAAACGCTTCAAATCGCTGGCCACGGTGAGCATGTTCAACTCCGGAAGGGTACGTCGCAACGGCTACAACGACTCGCAGATGGATAGCATCCAGCAACGCCTGGAGCAGGCGTCAGCAGCCCGTGCCCAGCAAGCGGCCGGTGGTGCCGTGCTCTACTCGGGGGACGCCAACCTCACCGACGAGCAGATTGCCAAGCTGCCCTTCGAACTGTATCGCCAAGGTTATGAGTACTACTGGAAGACGCACGCGCACCCCAACTCGACCTTCAAATACACCACCAGCAGCCTGATCGACCTGATGCGTTTCGACGCCACTGACCACATCGAGCTGATCAACCAGCCATTGCTGATGATTGCCGGCAGCAAGGCCGACAGCCTGTACATGACGCAGGACGCCTTCCCCAGGGCAACCGGCACCACCGACAAGGAAGTGTTTATCCTCGAGGGCGCCACGCACATCGAAACCTATTGGGTGCCCCGTTATGTCGATGCCGCGATTGGCAAACTGACCGCGTTTTACGCCCGCACCTTGTAATCAGCGCTCCTGAGGGTCGCGCATCCGTGTGCAACCTGCTTTCATGGATCAATCCCGCGCCCCTCATGAGAGGTTCTCATCAATGTCCCGCGCCAACCTCAACGACCTGCAAGCCTTCGTGGTCATCGCCCGCGAAGGCAGCTTCACCCGCGCGGCCGCACAGTTGGGCGTTTCCCAGTCTGCGCTCAGCCACACCATGCGCGCGCTGGAAACCCGGCTCGGGGTACGTCTGCTCACGCGTACCACACGCAGCGTGTCGCCGACCGAAGCTGGCCAGCGCCTGTATCAATCCATGGCGCCACGCTTCGACGAGATAGAGCTTGAACTGGCGGCGGTCAGCGAGTTTCGTGACACTCCGGCCGGCAACGTGCGGATCTCCGCGTCCGAGCACGCAGCGAACAATATCCTCTGGCCAAAGCTGCTGAAGGTATTGCCCGACTACCCGGACATCAAGGTCGAAATCACCGTGGATTACGCGCTCTCCGACATTGTCGCCCAGCGCTATGACGCAGGTGTGCGGCTGGGTGACCAGGTGGCCAAGGACATGATTGCCGTGCCGATCGGCCCGCCTTTGCGCATTGCGGTCGTAGGGTCGCCCGAGTACTTCAGGCAGCGGCCATTCCCCATGGAGCCTGGTGACCTGGCCAGCCACAACTGCATCAACCTGCGCCTGCCCACGCACGGAAGCCTGCTGCAGTGGGATTTTGAAAAGGACGGCCATGAACTCAAGGCCCGCGTGGAAGGGCAGTGGACCTTCAACAGCAGCGTGCCGATCCTGCGTGCGGCCGTGGCGGGGTGTGGCCTGGGGTTTCTACCTGAAGACATGGTGGCGAACCATCTGGCCGATGGCTCGCTGCTGCGGGTACTTGAAGACTGGTGCCAGCCCTTCGCCGGATACCATCTCTACTACCCGAATCGGCGTGAGCATTCGTCAGCGTTTGGCGTGGTGGTTGAGGCATTGCGGCACAAGCGCTGAGAGAGTCACGAACCCTGAAGCGGTGTCGTCGCTCGTTCAGCGAGGCCGGCGCTGAAGGGCGACCAAGGCCGCTGCCGTAATCTGTTGATCTGTCCAGTTCCTGCTCAACCAGATGGTCAGGGCCGCGCCCGACAAGTGCCGCCACAGCATTCTCTGCTGGGGTTCCTGATTGCTGAGATGATCGGAGGCCACCAACCCGATGACCCGAGTACTTTTGTCCGCTTCCATTTCCCGGGCGAAAATAGCGTAGCCGTACGAAAACGGAGTCAGCGGCGTCACGACCGGATCACCTTCGCCTCCGGCGAGGCGCCTTACCCATTCATGTTGCACGGCTGATATGGCGCGAACGGGGGGCTCTGGGTAGTGGGAAAGCCTGGACAATCCCAACCAGTAGATACCCCAAGGGAGGAGCAGGGCGAGACCGAGGGTGCCGATGAGGCAAAAGACGAGACGGCGCAACAGGGTGGTATTCACTCTTGCGCTCCCATTACCGTGCACTCGACGCCGCTGATGTTGATGGTGGCTGAACGAAGGGATTCGTCAAAGCCCGCTGCCTCGATTTGCTCACAGCTATCGATGGCGGTGTTCATCATTTCGCGAATCAGGTTCCAGTCCGTTTTCATGGTTGCTCCTTTGGCTGTCTATGAAAGACGTTTGAGGCCAGGTGTTTTCCACCCGCTATGGGCGAAACAGTAAAACGCGTTCGGTGCGGCCTTTGAACCTTGCATTAAATCCCTCAACTCCAGACAATGCGACAAATTCCCATTTGCATATCGGTTGCATCCCATGTCGACGCTCGACTCAGCCGCTGTCCATCTGCTTTACCGCGAACACAACACCTGGCTGAAGGGCTGGCTGCGGGTACGCCTTGGCAACGCAGCCGATGCTGCCGACCTGGCCCAGGACACCTTCATCCGGGTGATGACCGCGCGCAACGACGCGCCCATCCGCGAGCCGCGCGGTTACCTCAGTGCCATCGCCCGGTCCCTGTTGATCGACAAGTCACGCCGCCGGGCCATCGAACAGGCCTATCTGTTCGCCCTGGCGCAGCGCCCGGAGCCGGTGGAGGTGTCGCCGGAGGTGCGGCTGTCGATCATCGAGATGCTGCTCCAGATCGATACATTGCTCGATGAACTGGGCCCGCGCACGCGGGATATTTTCCTCGCCGTGCAACTGGAGGGCCTGAGCTACGGGGCCGTTGCCGAGCAGTTCGGCGTGTCGATCACCACGGTGAAGAACCACCTGATCCGTGCCACCACCCGCTGCCTGTTGCTGGTCGACGCGCCATGAACGCTCCCGACCTCAAGGTCCTGGAGGCCGCCGCAACCTGGTATGTGCAACTCAATGACGGTGACGATGATGCCGCGCGCAAGCAGGCCTGGCGGACCTGGCTGCTGGCCAGCCCTGAGCACGCTTCGGCCTGGGCGCGGGTCGAGCGGCTGCAGCAGCAATGGGCGCGGATTCCCCAGGAGGCGGCGCTGTCCGGTCTGGGGGCCGCCCAGGCACAACGACGCCAGGTGCTGAAGCTGCTGGGGCTGTTGCTCGCCGCCAGCGGCAGCACCTGGCTGGCCGTCGAACAGCTGCCGTATCAAGCGCTGCTTGCCCAGCAGCGCACCAGCGTGCGCGAACGCCGCTCGCTGCGCCTGGACGATGGTTCGCAACTGGAACTGAACGCCGGTAGCGCCGTGGATATTCGCTTCGATGCCGACACGCGTTTGATCCGCTTGTACCAAGGGGAAGTGCTGATCGAAACGGCCAGGGACCCTGGGCAACGGCCCTTTATCGTGCAGACCGCCAACGGCAGCGTGCGCGCCCTGGGCACCCGGTTCAGCGTGCGCCAGCTGGAACAGCGGACCCAGGTCGGAGTATTGCAGGCAGCGGTGGAGGTGCGTCCGCAATATCTTGCCGGGACCGCCCTGCGTGTAGAGGCCGGAGAGCAGGTAGTCTTCGACGACACGCAAACCGGCAGCATCGAGCCTTTACCCGCCAACTCGGCCGCCTGGGTGCAGGGCATGCTGAGCGTGAACGACTGCCGGCTGGGCGATTTCATCAGCGAGCTGGGGCGCTACCGTCCGGGCGTACTGCGTTGTGCAGCCGCCGTGGAGAACCTGAAGATCTCCGGCGCCTTCCGCATCGACGATACCGACACGGTCCTGGAAAACCTCGGCAAGAGCCTGCCGGTCAGGGTGCGCTACCTCACGCGCTACTGGGCCAGCGTCGAACCCGCCTGAGCCCTTTGCAAAAACTTTTCGGGCTGCCTTGCTGATCTGGATTCTCATCCGTCAATGACACAAGCCGCGATCACAGCGACTTCTGCCATAGCAACGGAAGGATCACTCAATGCTCCCGCTTCACCTCGATGCCAGCCCCGCCATTACCCGCGCCATCCGCCTTTCCCTGTTCGGCATCACCCTCGCCGCGGTGCCTACCGCCGTGCTGTTGCCAGCCCAGGTCGCAGCGCAAACCCAAGCCATCTACCAGATTCCCGCCGGCCCTCTGGGCGCGGCACTCACGCAGTTTGCCGTGCAGGCCGGCGTGACTTTGTCGTTCGACACCAATCAGACACGCCAGCTCACCACCCCCGGGCTTGAAGGTGCCTACAGTGTCGAGGAAGGTTTGCAACGCCTGTTGGCCAATAGTGGCCTGCACGCCCAGCGCCAGGCAAATGGGGGTTATGTGCTGGTGGTCGCCAGCGGTGACGCGGTGATGGAGCTGGGGGCGACCAACGTGAACGCGCGGGCGCCCGGGGCGGCGAGCGAGGGCACCGGGTCCTACATCACCGGCTCCACCAGTACCGCAACGAAGCTTGCCTTGTCGCCACGGGAAACACCGCAGTCGGTCACCGTGGTGACGCGCCAGCAGATGGACGATCAGAACATGCAGTCCCTTGATGACGTCGCGCGGGCCGCGACGGGGATCAACACCGTCAAGGACTTCGGCACTGAACGCTCCCGGTATTTCTCCCGCGGTTTCCAGGTTGACGATCTGCAGTTCGATGGCCTGCCGACGAGCATCTCGGAAAGCTTCTCGATGGACGTGATGTCGGTGACCAACATGGCCATCTACGACCGCGTCGAGTTCGTGCGCGGCGCCAATGGCTTGCTGCAAGGCGCGGGCAGCCCGTCCGCAGCGGTCAACCTGGTGCGTAAACGGCCGACCGATTTCTACCAGCTCAAGGGCGAACTCAGCGCCGGCTCATGGGACCAGTACCGCGGTCAGCTGGACGTCGGCGGGCCGCTCAACCAGCAGGGCACCCTGCGGGGGCGCACGGTACTGATGTACAACACGGGCAACAGCTACCAGGACTATTCCGAGAAGGACAACCAGCTGTTCTATGCCATCGGCGAGGCTGACCTCGGCGAGCGCACCACGGTATCGCTGGGTATCTCCCTGCAACAGGACGACAACGGCGGCTACGACTGGGGCGGCATGCCGACCCGCAGCAATGGCCAGTCCTACGGGTTCTCCCGCTCCACCTCGTTCACTGGCAAGTGGGCGCACCTGGACAAGATCAATCGCAGTGTATTTGCCGATATCAAGCACAGCTTCAACGAGGACTGGAAGCTGACGCTGGCCACCAACGTCATCTGGTCCAACGCCGACTTTCTCGCCCAGTACGGTTACCACCGCAGTGGTGACGACAGCGTTCTGGACTTCTACGCCAACTCGGCGCGCTACGACGACGACCAGATCAGCCTGGATGCCGCGCTCGATGGCGCCTTCGAACTGTTCGGCCGCAAGCATGAGCTGGTGATCGGGGCCAGTGCGCGGCGCGACCGCCTGGAATACGGCACCCGCAGCACCGCTGGTCCCACCACGATCGACCTGGATACCTTCAGCGGAGGCCCGCTGCCCGCGCCAGAGCTGCTTCCCTCCGTCTCCGAAAGTCGCCATCTGCGCAAGGACAAAGGCCTCTACCTCGCCACGCGCCTCAACCCGGTCGACGACTTGCACCTGATCATCGGCAGCCGCCTGAGCTGGGCCGACTACGACACCGCCGGGCCCTGGGATACCGACGCGTTCAAGGAGGATGCCAAGATCATTCCCTACGGCGGGGTGGTGTATGACCTGAACGACAACCACTCGGTGTATGCCAGCTACACCGAGATCTACAAGATGCAAAGCAACTACAGCCTGGACAACAAACTGCTGAAGCCCATCACCGGCAGCAACTATGAAATCGGTGTGAAAAGCGAGTACTTCGATGGTCGGCTCAACACCGCCGTGGCGCTCTTCGAAGTGGACCAGACGGGCCTGCCGGCGGTGATTGCGGATGCACCTCGTCAGTGTGGGCCGACGCGCACTTCGCGCTGCTACAGCGAAGGGGCAAAAGTGCGTAACCAGGGGTTCGACCTGGAAGTGTCGGGCGAGCTGCTGCCGGGCTGGAATGCATTGGCCGGCTATACCTACAGCCACCCCGAGTACGTGGCAGGTCCGAACAAAGGCAAGGATTATGGCACCGAAACCGCGCCGCAGCGCCTGTTCAAGGCGGGGACGACCTACCGGCTGCCGGGCGGCCTGCAAAGCTGGACGGTAGGCGCCAACGTCTATCACCAAAGCAGGATCTACCTGGATGAGGTGCAGCAGGGCGCCTACAACCTGGTCGACCTCAATACCCGGTATGCGATCGACAAGAACCTCAGTGTGCAGCTCAACCTGAACAACCTGTTCGACGAGAAGTACTACACGGCGGTGTTCAGCCCGGACCTCGGCAACTACTACGGTGCACCGCGCAATTTTGCGCTGACGCTGCGTTACGAGAATTGAGCGATACCGACCTGCGGGATCGACAGCCCGCTCCGCAGGTCGGTGTAGTCTCGCGTTCCAAACGCGCTTGAACCCACTCAATAGGTTGGTGAGCTTGCCCTGGGGGGGCGGTGGAGATCGCACAGGTTGTAGCGAGCGAGAATCCGGGAGTTTGAAACTCATGGTCCATGAGATGACTGAAACCGATCCCCGGCGCCTGTTCAAGCTGGCGACCAGCTACCGCCTGCCCGGCGAGCTGAGCGACTGGCACATGGGTGGCGACCTTTATCCTGGGCAATTACTACGGCGAGCCGCGTAACTTTGCCGTTACGCTGCGCTCCGAGAACTGAGGTCACATGGCGACCCTGCGGCGGTTCCATGATGCCACCGGTACTGCGCCGGCCAACGGGTTGCCGGGGGTACGGCTGAAACGACGCGGTCGGTGTGGGAGCGGATTCATCCGCGATCGGCGGCGGAGCCGTCGTAAAACCTAAGTCCCAGGTTTGCCTGACACACCTGGGAGTCAGGTTTTATGGCCGCTTCGCGCCCAATCGCGGATGAATCCGCTCCCACCCCGACGGCGTCGTGCCAGAAACAGAGCTGTGTAGATACTCATGCAGCGATGAGGCCCGTCCTGACATCCTCTTTGCCAGTGCCGGCCAAATCGCTGGCAAGCCAGCTCCTACAAGGTCCGCGTCGTTCCTGCTAACCCCGATGTACCTGTACCTCCAGCCCCTCCGCCGCTTCCGGCGCCCGGAAATAGCTGGTAATCAAGTCGAACTCCGCATCGCTGGCCGCGAAATCATGCTCACCCAAGGCATTTCTCGCCCGCAGCCGCTCACGGCAAACCGCATCCTCGACCTCCAGGTAATGCACACAATGCTGAGCCCCCGCCACATCGGCGAGATGGCTCAGCCATTTGCGGTCTGCCAGTGTGTTCGCCGGAAAATCCAGCACCACATGAGCGCCGGCCTTGAGGATATCGATCACCAGCGGCCCCAGTACTTCGCGAATCTGCCGGGCATGGCGCACGTAATCGGCCACTGAACTGATCTGCCCGGGATACAGCCGGGCCAGCCAGTGATCTTCACTGAGCACGATGGCGGCGTGCCTGGCTGCCAGCGACCTGGAGAGGGTGGACTTTCCCGAAGCGATCTTGCCGCATAAGAGGTGGAGTACAGGCATGGGGGCGACGATTCCTTATCATGAGTCCGGCTAATGCTTCGCTGAAATCAATTCAATTTTGCTCATGATCCTTGCGCCCTAGAATGCGCCCTATCGAGACAGCTACAGGGCGCAGGACCGCGATGAACAACGAATTCAGCTTCACCATCAAGAGTATTGATTTCGACGAGAACTATCAGCCCGCCGACAATACCCGCATTACCACCAACTTTGCCAATCTGGCCCGTGGCACCCGCCGCCGGGAGAACCTGCGTAACACCCTGCGCATGATCGACAACCGCTTCAATGCCCTGGCGCACTGGGACAACCCGCAAGGCGATCGCTACGCGGTCGAGCTCGAGATCATCTCCGTCGCGATGAATATCGACGGCAACCGCCGTATTGAAGCGCTGCCACTGATCGAAATCCTCAAGACCAACATCATCGACCGGAAGACCGGCGAGCGTAGCGAAGGCATCGTCGGCAACAACTTCTCGTCCTATGTCCGTGATTACGACTTCAGCGTGTTGCTGCTGGGGCACAACAAGGGGCAGGCCGGGTTCAGTACCCCGGAGGACTTCGGCGACCTGCACGGCAAGCTGTTCAAGTGCTTCGTGAACTCCAGCGCCTACAGTGCGCATTTCGCCAAGCAGCCGGTCATCTGCCTGAGCGTATCGAGCAGCAAGACCTACCACCGTACCGAAAACCAGCACCCGGTGCTGGGCTTCGAGTACCAGCAGGACGAGTACTCCCTGACCGACGACTACTTCCGCAAGATGGGCCTGAAGGTGCGCTACTTCATGCCGCCGAACAGTGTTGCGCCGCTGGCGTTCTACTTCTCCGGCGATCTGCTTGGCGACTACACCAATCTTGAGCTGATCAGCACCATCGCCACCATGGACACCTTCCAGAAGATCTATCGTCCGGAAATCTACAACGCCAATTCCGCGGCCGGTAAGTCCTACCAGCCGAGCCTGAAGCACGAGGATTATTCATTGACCCGGATCGTCTACGACCGGGAAGAGCGCACCCGCCTGGCCATCGAGCAGGGCAAGTTCGCCGAAGAGCAGTTCATCAAGCCTTACCAGGCTGTTCTTCAGCAATGGTCCGCCAGCCACGCCTTCTGAATAATCGAAACGACAAGGTCATCTGTTCATGAAAAAACTGCTTCCAACTTCCACTGCCGGCAGCCTGCCAAAACCTTCCTGGCTGGCCCAGCCCGAAACCCTTTGGTCTCCCTGGAAACTCGAAGGCGAGGAACTGCTCCAGGGCAAGCAGGACGCCCTGCGCCTGGCGTTGCAGGAACAGCTACACGCGGGCATCGATATCGTCAGCGACGGCGAGCAGACCCGCCAGCACTTCGTCACGACCTTTATCGAGCACCTCGAAGGCGTCGATTTCGAGAAACGAGAAACCGTGCGCATCCGTGACCGTTATGACGCCAGCGTGCCGACCGTGGTGGGCGCGGTTTCGCGGAAGAAACCGGTGTTCGTCGAGGATGCGAGGTTTCTCCGCGAACAGACCGGGCAACCGATCAAGTGGGCGCTGCCTGGCCCGATGACCATGATCGACACGCTCTACGATGCCCATTACAAGAGCCGCGAAAAACTCGCCTGGGAGTTCGCGAAGATCCTCAACCAGGAGGCCCGCGAGCTGGAAGCGGCAGGCGTCGATATCATCCAGTTCGATGAACCGGCCTTCAACGTGTTCTTCGATGAAGTGAACGAATGGGGCGTCGCCACCCTGGAGCGGGCCATCGAAGGCCTGAAATGCGAGACCGCCGTGCATATCTGCTACGGCTACGGCATCAAGGCCAACACCGACTGGAAGAAGACCCTGGGTTCGGAATGGCGCCAATACGAAGAGGCCTTCCCCAGGCTGCAGAAGTCCAGCATCGATATCGTCTCGCTGGAGTGCCACAACTCCCATGTGCCGATGGAACTGATCGAGCTGATCCGCGGCAAAAAGGTGATGGTCGGCGCCATCGACGTGGCCAACCACGCCATCGAAACGCCGGAGGAGGTTGCCAACACCCTGCGCAAGGCCCTGCAGTTCGTCGATGCCGACAAGCTCTATCCGTGCACCAACTGCGGCATGGCGCCGCTGCCGCGCCAGGTGGCGCGGGGCAAGCTCAACGCTTTGAGCGCGGGCGCGGAGATCGTCCGCAAAGAACTGCTCAACCAGTATTGATCCAGGCTGTCGAGACCTGTCATGTCACTTTTCAGTACCGCCATCGAGCCGCTGCATTTCCGTGAGGCGCTTGGGCACTACGCCTCCGGAATCACGGTAATCACCTCACTCATCGATGACGAGCCGGTCGGCTTCACCTGCCAGTCGTTCTACAGCGTGTCGGTGAATCCGCCGCTAGTGTCCTTCAGCGTGATGGCCGGTTCGGGGAGCTATCCGAGAATTCGCCAGGCGGGGCGCTTCGCGGTGAATATCCTCTCGGGCGCGCAGGTGGGAATTTCGAACCAGTTCGCCCGGCGTGGCATGGACAAATGGCAGGGCGTGGAATGGCAGGATTCGCCCCTGGGCAATCCCTTGATCGCCGGCAGCCTGCACTGGCTCGATTGCGAGATCCACGCCGAACATGTTGCTGGCGATCACCTCATCGTCATCGGTGAAGTCAAGGCGTTGAGCCCGGTACAAACCGACGTTGCGCAGCCCTTGCTGTACTTCAAGGGGGAATACTGCAATCTTGCCGCACACGCCTGATACGCGCGTTCGTTCAAACAAGGGTTTCCCATGAAAAGCACCACGCTGAGCCTGATCTGCCACGCCCCGACGGAGGCCCAGCGGGTGGGGCGTTTCCCGGGGGCTGACGAAACTCCCCGCGACGTGGCGCAGGTGCGGCTATCGCTGCCTGTGGCCGACCACGTGCTGGTCGCGCCGGAGCTGCGTGCCCGGCAGACCGCCGAGGCCCTGGGCTTGCGAGGGCAGGTGGATGACGAGCTACGCGACTGCGATTTCGGGCGCTGGCAGGGCATGTTGCTCAAGCACCTGGAGGCGCAGGAGCCGGAGGCGCTGCAGCAGTGGCTCGGCGACCCGTGCGCCGCGCCTCACGACGGCGAGTCGATCGAGCATGTGTGCCAGCGTGTGGCACGCTGGGTGGAGGGCATGGCGCGGGGGGGCAGTTGGCAGGTGGTGACCCACCCGATGGTGGTCAGGGCGGCACTGATCCATGTGCTGGGCTGTCCGCTGGACACCTTCCACCGAATCGATGTGCCGCCATTGTCCGTGGTGCAACTCAGCCACTATGGACGCTGGCGGTTCAAGGCCGGCTGAACGAAGGCTAGCGCTTGGCCTCAGAAGTCATACTTCACCGACAACATCATGTTCCGCGGCTCCCCGTACACATTGCTCGGCACCGTGACCGAGGAGCTCAGCGAGTTATAGTACTTTTTGTCGAACGCGTTGTTCAGGTTCAGCTGCGCATCGATATGCTCGGTCGGCTTGAAGCCCAGCATGAGGTCCACCAGCGTGTAGCCATCCTGCTCCACCAGGTAGGTCGTGCCTTTGTTGTAGATACGGTTCTGGTGGTAGAGCGAACTGCCGACGCGCCACTGATCGAGCATGCCCGGCAACCTATAGGTGGTACTCAGCTTGAACAGGTGGCGCGGGATGTCGGTGTCGAACAGACGGCCCTCGTTGGCCTTGTTGGCATCCTTGCGGTACTTGGCCTCGGTGAAGGTGTAGCCAGCGCCCATTTGCCAGTCGGGGGTGAGCTGCCCCTGGAGTTCCAGCTCGATGCCCTGGCTGCGCACTTTGCCTGCGGCCTCATAGCATGAGGTGGTGGGATAGCTCGGGCACAGGCTCTGGTCGGTGATAGTCTTGGCGCGG
Organism: Pseudomonas putida; assembly: GCF_001941965.1. Taxonomy (GTDB): domain Bacteria; phylum Pseudomonadota; class Gammaproteobacteria; order Pseudomonadales; family Pseudomonadaceae; genus Aquipseudomonas; species Aquipseudomonas putida_L. The sequence goes on from NZ_MKZO01000047.1 coordinate 288,024, forward strand.
TTTTCCTGGTCCAGCTGGAAAATGGCCGCCGAGGCGTTCAGGCCGCCGTCGAAATACTCGCCCTTGATACCCAGTTCGTAGTTCTTGCCGGTGATGGGCGCGATGATCGAGCCCGAGGTGTCGAAGTAGCTCTGCGGCTTGAAGATATCGGTGTAGCTGACATAGACCGAGTGATGGGGGGCCAGGTCATAGACCAGGCCCGCATATTTGGTCACGTGGCGGTTGACCTTGAGTTCGGTCGAGGTGCCTTTGTAGGGGGCGCTGGTGTTGTTTTCGTACCAGTCCAGGCGGCTGCCGAGGATCAGTTTCAACGGCTCGGCCAGGCTCCAGCGGGTGGTCGCATAGACGCTGTTGAGCTTGGCGTTGGTGTTCTGCCAGGCGTACTTGCTTTGGCTGTCGATCTTCCGGGTGTTGCCGTCCCAGTTGTAGGGATCGATGTTGCTATGCAGCAGGACATTGGTCGGCACATCGCCATTGAACACCACGCGGCGATGGCTGGCGCCGAGCACCAGTTCGTGATCGCGGTCCAGCAGGCGGAAGGGACCGCTGGCATAGGCATCGAAGCTGTTCTGGGTTTCCCGGTAGTGGCCGGCGCCGACGAACTGGTCGTAGGTTCGGGTGGCAGTGCGCCCCAGGATATAGGTGCCCAGCATGTCCAGGTCGGCCCAGGTCCGCGTGGCCGACACATTGAGTTTCCAACCGTTGTCCAGGGCGTGCTCGATGGCGGCATAGGCCGACGTGCTGGTCTTGTTCCAGTATTCCCAGTCATTGCTCAGCGAGGTGGAGCGCGACAGCTTCAGGTCGCTGCCGTCGAAGCCTACGGGCAGGCCGGTCCAGCCGTTGCCGTTGTAGTTGTCCTGCTGGCGCGAGGCACTCAGGGTCAGGGTGGTGCTGTCGTTCAGGTCTGCCTCGAGAATCCCGTAGAACAGGCTGCGCTCGTTATCCAGCGCGTCGCGGAAGCTGCCCTGGGTCTGGTAGGCACTGACCAGCCGGCCGCGCACCGTACCGTTGTCGGTCAGCGGACCGGACAGGTCGACATCGGTGCGGTAGCGGTCCCAGGTACCGGCGCTGCCCTGGATGCTGGCCTGGAAGGCAGGAGTGGGCCGCTTGCGAATCAGGTTGATGGCTGCCGCCGGGTTGCCCGCGCCCTGCATCAGGCCGGTGGCGCCGCGCACGACTTCGACCCGGTCGTACAGGGCCATGTCGGCGGACAGCAGGTCCTGGGACAACTGCGAACTGTCGAGGCTGGTGGGCAGGCCGTCGTACATGAGGTTGTCGAGGGCAAAGCCCCGGGCGTAATAGGTAGAGCGCTCCGGGCCGGTACGGCGGATGACCATGCCCGGGGTGTTCTGCACCACGTCGTTGAGGTCGGCCAGGGCCTGGTCGTCGAGGCGCTGGCGGGTCATCACCGTGACGCTTTGCGGGGTTTCCCGCAGTGACATCGCCAGTTTGGTCGCAGTCTTTTGCGCGCCGGTGGTGTAGGAGCCAGTACCTTCGGTGATATCGCCAAGGCGTTGGGCTTCGATGCTGGTGGCGCCCAGTTGCACGACGGAGGCCTCGCTGCTGATGGTTTCAAGCAGGTAGTTGTCGCCCGTCCTGAGCACCTGCAGTCCTGAGCCGCGCAGCAGCACGGCGAAGCCCTGGTCCACGCTGTAGTTGCCCTGCAGGCCTGGTGTCTGGCGGCCATGGGTCAAGGCGGCATCGAACGACAGCACCACGCCGGCTTCGCGGGCGAACTGGTTCAGGGCGCTGCCCAGGGCACCCGGGGCGATGCTGTAGGTGCGTGATGGCTGTTCGGCGTAGGCCTGGCCAGCGTCGCCCAGCAGCGGCTGGATGATCCCGGCCTGCAGGGCGACGGCGGCGCCCAGCAGCAACCTGGGCAGGGTCGGACCAGGGGTGATCAGGGGGCGGATAAAGCGTGGCATGACGGCTCCTTCGAAGGCCTGTTTCAGGCGGTTGTCAGGAGAGCACGGACAACTCGCGGAATCCGACAACGGACCTGCGAACTTTTTTCACGCTGCTGCAGTGAACCGCGTCCAGAAGCGGGTACGCGTGTGCATCTGGAGCTTGAGGGCCTGGGCGATGACCTGCAGCGTGCGGTCGATATCGTCGAGCGGATAGACCCCGGACACCCGCAGGCCGGCGATCGACTCGTCGCAGCGGATGAAGCCGCGGCGGTAACGTTCAAGCTCGGCAAGGGTGCGGTCCAGGCGCCAGTCGTCGACCACCAGGCGACCCTGGCTCCAGGCGCCCTGGCTGACGTCCGTGACGTGCGGCGCGGGCAGGGGGCCGGTGTCGAAGTCCAGGCCCATGCCGGCATCCACCCGCAGTGGCGTGCCGGCGCTGGCATTGCTGACGGCCACCGCATGTTCCAGCACGCTGAGGCGGGTGTGGTCGTCGAACAGGCGGATGCCGAAGCGGGTGCCCAGGGCGCGCATGTCACCGTGAGGACTGCGCACGCTGAGCGGGCGCGGGTCGGCGGCGGTCTCCACGAGGATTTCCCCGGCCCTCAGCAGGATCAGGCGCTGATCTGCGTCGTAGCGGATATCCACTGCGCTGCCGGTGTTGAGGAACAGGCGCGAGCCGTCGGCCAGCAGCAGGTTGCGGCGTTCGCCAATAGCGGTACGCAGATCGGCGAGCCATACCGGCGAGCGCTGGTAACCGCCCCACGCCAGGCCGGCCGCGCCCAACCCGAAGAGCATGCCCTTGAGCAGCGCGCGGCGTCCGCTGGCGCTGGCATCGGTACTCAGGGTGTATCGGGCCAGGCCGCCGGAAATCCCTTGCAGGCCGGCCTGCAGACGCTCCACCCGCTGCCAGGCCCAGGGATGCAACGGGTCGGCCAGCAACCAGTCCTGCAATTGCTCGCGGGTAGTTTGGCAGTGCGGCATGGCGCATAACCGGGCATGCCACTGTGCCGCCGCGCGCAGGGCCAGGTGGCGATCGGACAGGGTCATGCCTGCGAGTCCAGCTCGAAGAACAGGCAGCGCTCGGTGGCCTTGGCCATGTACTTGGTCACCGAGCTGACGCTCACGCCGAGGCGCGCGGCGACTTCGCCGTAGGCCATGCCGTCGAGCTGCACGTAGAAGAAGGCCTGGCGCACCTTGGTGTCCAAGCCGTCGAGCATCGCATCCAGCTGCAGCAGGGTTTCCATGACCATGATCCGGCGTTCGGGTGAGCACTCCTGCATCAAAGGCTCGTTGGCCAGGTATTCCAGGTACGACCTTTCCAATTGGCGACGGCGCAACTGGTCGATCATCAGGCGCTTGGCCACGGTCGCCAGGTAACTGCGTGGCTCTTGTGGAACGCGGGTCAGCGCACTGCTGATCAGGCGCACGAAGGTGTCCTGGGTCAGGTCCGCCGCCTGCTCGCGGTCGCCCAGGCGTCGGAGCAGCCAGCCCAGCAGCCATTGGTTGTGGTCGCGATAAAGGCCGTGCATGTCGTCGTGCAGGGAAGAGGGGGGCAGCGAGCCGTTGGACACCGGGAACTCCTTGAGCCCACTAACGCGGATAAGAATTGATCGCAATTGTACGCTTCGCCAAGGACTTTGCAATCACCAGGTTTCTGGCATGTCGTTCAACTTCCCGAGTTTCCTGGAACCAAAAACCCCCGCAAAGCCTCCATCAGATGGCAGACTCTCCCCACCACCACCTTTGTAGAGATGCTCCATGCTTCGTGTTTTCGAACGCCGCCTCGACCCATTCCCGCCTGACGAACTCCCGCCACCTCCCGTTGGCCTGCTGCGTTTCCTCTGGGCCTGCACCCGCGGCGCCCGGGGTTACGTGCTGCTTTTCGCCCTGTTGAGCGCCGCCGTTTCGATCTACGAAGCCTGGCTGTTTTCCTTCCTCGGCGAGGTCGTCGATCTGCTGTCCGCCTGGCAGGCCGGCGGTACGGCAGGCGAGCAGGAGAGCCGCGTGCTGTGGGGCATCGGCATCGTGCTGGTGACCAGCATCGGCCTGGTGGCGCTACGCACCATGGTTCAGCACCAGGTACTGGCGATCAACCTGCCGCTGCGCCTGCGCTGGGACTTCCACCGCCTGATGCTGCGCCAGAGCCTGTCGTTCTTCTCCGACGAGTTCTCCGGGCGGGTCACTACCAAGGTGATGCAGACCGCGCTGGCGGTGCGCGAAGTGCTGTTCACCCTGATCGAGATCCTTCCCGGCATCGGCGTGTACTTCATCGCGATCATCGCCCTGGCCGGCGGCTTCGCCCTCAAGCTGATGCTGCCGTTCATTGCCTGGATCGTCCTGTTCGGCCTGGCCATGCTGTATTTCGTGCCGCGCCTGGGCAAGGTCGGCCAGGAGCAGGCCAATGCGCGTTCGTCCATGACCGGGCGGGTGTCGGATGCCTACACCAATATCACCACGGTCAAGCTGTTCTCCCATTCCAAGCGCGAGGCGCATTTCGCCCGCGCGGCGATGGAGGACTTCAAGGAAACCGGCTTCCGCCAGATGCGCCTGGTCAGCCTGTTCGAGATCGTCAACCAGGCCCTGGTGGTCGGCCTGATCATCGGTGCCGGCGGCTATTCCCTGTGGCTCTGGCACCAGGGCGATGTCGGTACCGGCGCGGTGGCGGCGATCACCGCCATGGCCCTGCGCATCAACGGCATGTCGCACTGGATCATGTGGCAGATGACCTCGCTGTTCGAAAGCATCGGCACCGTGCAGGACGGCATGCAGACCCTGACCCTGGGCCCCAAGGTGGTGGATGCCGACGACGCCGGCGAGTTGAAGACCTCCGGCGGTGCGGTGAGCTTCGACAACGTGTGCTTCAACTACAACGGCGAGCGCCAGGTCCTCGATGGCCTGAGCCTGAACATCCGTCCGGGCGAGAAGATCGGCCTGGTGGGCCGCTCCGGCGCCGGCAAGTCGACCCTGATCAACCTGCTGCTGCGCTTCTACGATGTCGACAGCGGCACGATCCGCATCGATGGCCAGGACATTTCCAAAGTCACCCAGGACAGCCTGCGCAGCGCCATTGGCATGGTCACCCAGGACACCTCGCTGCTGCATCGCTCGATCCGCGACAACATCGCCTACGGCCGCCCGGAAGCTAGCGATGCGCAAGTCCGGGCGGCTGCGATCAACGCCCAGGCCGACGACTTCATCCGCCAGTTGAGCGACCGCCAGGGTCATAGCGGCTACGACACCCTGGTCGGCGAGCGCGGTATCAAGCTTTCCGGCGGCCAGCGCCAGCGCATCGCCATTGCCCGGGTGATGCTGAAGAACGCGCCGATCCTGCTGCTGGACGAAGCCACCAGCGCCCTAGACTCGGAAGTGGAGGTCGCCATCCAGGAAAGCCTCGACGAGATGATGCAGGGCAAGACCGTCATCGCCATCGCCCACCGGCTGTCTACCATTGCGGCCATGGATCGGTTGATCGTCATGGACAACGGTCAGATCATCGAGCAGGGCACCCACGCCGAACTGCTGGCGAAAAACGGCACCTACGCCCGGCTCTGGCAGCACCAGAGCGGTGGCTTCCTCGGTGAGGACCAGGGTGTGGTCGAGGCCGTGGAGTAATGACGGATTCACAAGGAGCTGCAATGAAACTGATCGCCGCACAGATCGCCTGCGTTCCTGGCGATGTCGAGCACAACCTCGACAAGCATGTCGATATCATCGAGATCGCCGCCAGCCTGGGGGCCGATGCCATCGTCTTTCCGGAACTGTCCCTGACCGGTTATGAACCGCGCCTGGCCGAGGTGCTGGCGATGCAGCCGGAGGACGAGCGGCTGGATGTCTTCCAGTGGCTGAGCGACCGTTTCGGCCTGCTGATCGCCGTGGGGGCGCCGATCCGCAAGGCCGGTGGCAACCGCATCGGCATGCTGGTGTTCCAGCCGGAGCTGCCGCGCAGCCTGTACTGCAAGCAGCGCCTGCATCCGGATGAGCTGCCGTTCTTCCTGCCGGGGGCCGGGCAAAGCCTGTTTACCCGCGGCGACTATCGTCTGGCCCCGGCCATCTGCTTCGAGTCGCTGCAAGCCGAGCATGCGCAACATGCCGCGCAGGCCGGAGCACAGGTGTATTTCACCAGCGTGGCCAAATCGCAGCGCGGGGTGGACAGCGCTTATGGGCATTACCCGATGATTGCCCGGGAGCATGGCATGACGGTACTGATGGCCAACTGCGTGGGGCGGGCGGATGACTCTATCGCGGCCGGGCAGTCGGGGGTGTGGAACGCCGAGGGCCTACTGGTGGCCGGGGCCGATGCGGTCAGCGAAGCGCTGGTGGTGTATGAGCTCGGGACCGGGGAGGGTGAGGTAATCGGGTTGCAGTGACGCCCGGGAAGCGATGAGGACTCTTTGCGGGCTGCGTTGTCATGCGCAGAACAGTGCTCGAGCACTGCGCTGGCTTGTCGGAGTGCCGAACCGTTCGCCATTCGCCATGCCGCCGACAGCCAGCCCGTCGCCAGCAATGACCACGCGCCGGGGCGTGCTGCCAACCGGCGCGTGGATATCCATCTGTTGCCTCAGGCCCAGGGCTGTGGGGCGTGAATCGTCAGGCCTGGCCGCAGGCCTGCGCACCGAGCCCCTGCCGGCGTGAACGCATCACCCCCAGCAACGCAATGCCCCCCGCCAACGCCAGCGTCGCCGTCACTTCCAGGCGGTGCGCCGGCATCACGAACATCACCCCCAGGGCGAACACGATAAAGGCGATCACCGCCAGGGTCAGCCAGGGGAACAGCCACATGCGGAACTCCAGCGCCTTGCCTTCACGGCGCAGGATGCCGCGCATGCGCAGTTGCGAGCAGGCGATCACCAGGTACACCAGCAGGGCGATCGACCCGGACGTGGCCAGCAGGAACTGGAACACGTGGGCCGGGGCGAAATAGTTGACCACCGTGGCGAGCATGCCGATCAGGGTGCTGGCGATCACTGCTGCGCGCGGTACGCCGCGGGATGAAGTGCGTTGCAGCAGCGCCGGGGCGTCGCCGCGTTTGCCGAGGGAGAAGACCATCCGCGAGGAGATGTAGATTGACGAGTTCAGGCAACTGGCGACCGCCACCAGCACCACCGCGTCCACCAGCAGCTTGGCGTAGGGAATCTGCATGATTTCCAGGGCGCGCTGGTAGGAGCCCTGGACCGGCAGCAGCGGGTCGTTCCACGGCACGATGGAAATGATCACGAAGATCGACAGCAGGTAGAACACGCTGATCCGCCAGATCACCGAGCGGGTGGCGCGGGCGATGTTGCCGGCGGGGTTGCTGGACTCCGAGGCGGCGATGGTCACGGCTTCGGTGCCCATGAAGCTGAACATGGTGGTGAGCAGGGCGCCGATGATCGCGGTCCAGCCGTTGGGCAGGAAGCCGCCCTGGGTCTGCAGGAGCTGGTTCAGGCCGCTGACCTCGCGACCTGGCAGGCCGCCGAGCAGGGCGAAGAAGCCCAGGCCGATGAAGGCCACGATGGCGATGATCTTGAGCATGGCGAACCAGAACTCGAACTCGCCGTACTTGCCGACGCTGGCCAGGTTGGTGGTGGTCAGGGCCACGGTCAGGCCGAGGGCGAACAGCCAGGCATCGACCTGCGGGAACCAGGCATTGAGTACCACGCCGGCGGCGATGGCTTCGATGGGGATCACCAGCACCCAGAACCACCAGTACAGCCAGCCGATGCTGAACCCGGCCCAGCGCCCGATGGCGCGGTCGGCGTAGGTGGAGAAGGAGCCGGTATCGGGGCTGGCGACCGCCATTTCCCCGAGCATGCGCATCACCAGCACCACCAGGGAGCCGGCCATGACGTAGGCGAGAATGGCGGCGGGGCCGGCGGCGGCAATGGCATGTCCGGAACCGACGAACAGTCCGGCGCCGATCACCCCGGCGATGGACAGCATGGTGACATGGCGCGGTTTGAAACCCTGCGCCAGTTGTGCACGATCACGCGACGTGGAGGGTGTATTCATCCTGAAGGCCTTTTGTTATTGGACTTGTTATGCAATGGCACTGAAGGACTGCGCTCGGGCACGCAGCGCAGCCCTGTGCCGAAGCTAGGCCGTTACGGAAGGTGTCTGTTGCCTGGGTTTGCCGCGTTCATTGCTGAAAGCGACATTGGCATGCCGGAGGGCGGTGCTGCGGCGAACACAATTCTGTGGCTCGCCCAGCTCCCTGTGTGGAGCTGGCTTGCCAGCGATGAGGCCTGGAGGACGACGAAGCCTGTTCAGCCAAGCACCGCCATCTGCCCCAACTGCTCCGGCAAGGGAAACCCCAAGGTCCGATACCGCGGCGGATACAGGCTGACCTGCTCCAGCAAGCCACCGGCCTTGCTCTCCAGCTCCGCCCATGCCACCAGCCGCGTATTGCTCACCCCGTCCGGCCCCAGTTCCACCAGGGCCACCCGGTCAGTGCGCGGCAGCAGGCTGTTTACCGTCTGCGTCCAACTGCACATGGAGAAGGTGCGACCACCGCTGTCAGCCAGTTCGTAGAGCATGTAGCTGGCGACGAACAGGTCCTCGCTGCGCGCTTCGTGGAGCTTGTCGAGCAGTTCCTTCTGCGCGTGATAGGCGCCTTGCAGCAGCAGGTGGTCGAGGGTGGCGAGGCGGGCGAGCAGCATGTCGTCACTGGATTTGAACGCCACTACGCGCTGGTCCTGGTAAGTGAAGATCTGGCTGGACACCGGGCGGCCGTTTTCCTGGGCCTTGAAGCTCAGCTCGACCATCTGCCGCAACGCCGCCGGGTCATGGTCGCCGGCCACCAGCAGAACGTCGTTGGTGGGGATCATGAACACCGGCTGCCCCTTGATCGGCGCCCGTTGCAGGACATCCGGGAGCAAGGCGCGGCTGACGTCGTAACCATCGTTCCAGCGGCCGATGTACAGGCCCGGGACGATCTCCTCGAACGCTTCGGGCGTGCTCGCCCGGAGGTTGTCGCGGGCGATGCCCAAGGCATCGTCCATGCTCAGGCCCCAGCCTGGTTCCGGGCCCTTGGTCAGGGTCGAGGTGGATTCCGGATGGTCGATGGCCAGGAGGATCACGCAGTCCTTGCCGAGGCTGCGGTGGATCACCTCGTAGCCGGCGCCGCCGGCTTCGCTGCGCAGATGGTGCAGGCGCACCTCTTCGAGCATGGCCAGGTTGCGGATCACCGGGCGCAGCAGCGGGCGCACCTCGTCGAGGCTGCGCGCGGCCTTGTCCCGCGAACGTAGCAGGGTCGCCACGTAGCCTTCGAGCACCGCGCTCTGTTTCGGGCGCTCGGCGTTTCGATAATCGCGAAAGGCGTTGTGCAGGTTGAAGTAGGCGCCATCGCCGTGGCGCAGCCGGAACTCGTCCGGCAGGTAGTCCAGCGGCTCTCGATAACCTGCGCTGCGGGCGGCTTCGATCATCTTGCGGGCGAAGCCGTGTTCGTCGAGGGGGCGGTTGAAGACTTTGTCGAGCAGGGCGCCGAGCACGTGGGGCTCCTCCGTGAGTGGCAGTGGTCCATGACCCCGCGCGGCAACAGCGCGAGCCTGTAGATGACCGTGTTCAGCGAGGGAAATTCACTCATAGGGGCAAACCCGTCCCGGGCAATCCTTCCAAAAACTGAACCCGGGCTTGCCTCGCGCTGCCGAAATCCCTGATAAAGACTCGTTTCCGAGCCGATCAAGGAGGGCTTTTCCGTGTCAGACAAACCCTATACCCCGCCCAGGGTCTGGACCTGGGACAAGGCCAGCGGTGGCCAGTTCGCCAACATCAACCGGCCGATCGCCGGTGCGACCCATGAGCGCGAACTGCCCCAGGGCCGCCATCCGCTGCAGCTGTATTCCCTGGCCACACCTAACGGCGCCAAGGTCGGCATCCTGCTCGAGGAGTTGCTCGCGGCCGGCTTCAAGGATGCCGAGTACGACGCCTGGCTGATCCGCATCGGCGAGGGCGACCAGTTCGGCAGCGGCTTCGTCGAGCTCAATCCCAACTCGAAAATCCCGGCGCTGCTGGACACCCGGCAGAAACCGGCGGTGCGCCTGTTCGAGTCCGGCTCGATCCTGCTGTACCTGGCCGACTCCTTCGGCGCCTTCATCCCCAAGGACCCGGCCAGGCGCGCCGAATGCCTGAACTGGCTGTTCTGGCAGATGAGCGGCGCCGGTTTCGTCGGTGGCGGCTTCGGGCATTTCTATGCCTATGCGCCGGAAAAGTTCGAGTACCCGATCAACCGCTACACCATGGAGGTCAAGCGCCTGCTCGACGTGCTGGACCGGCAATTGGCGGAAAACCGCTATGTCGCCGGGGACGAATACAGCATCGCCGATATCGCCTGCTGGCCCTGGTTCGGCGAAATGCTGCGCAACAAGGTGTATGGCGCTGCCGAATTCCTCGACGCTGCCAGCTACACCCATGTGCTGCGCTGGGCCAACGAGATTGCCGAGCGCCCGGCGGTCAAGCGCGGGCAGCGGGTGAACAAGACCTGGGGGGATGAGGCGGAGCAGTTGCCGGAGCGGCATGCGGCGAGTGATTTCGACTGATCGTCGCGGCGAGCGCAGTGGTCAGGTTCTGCAAGCCAGTCGCCAGGCCACCCAGCGCCCACCACTCACGAGCCAGACCACACCGGCAATCACCCCGACGCTGACCTGCATCCCCTGCACCCCGCCATGGCTGATCAGCTTGCCGGCGACGAAGGGGAAGCCGAACACTCCGATGAAATACGACAGGCTGAACAGCAGCAAGGCCTGCGCCGTCAGGCCCTGGGGCGCTTCATTGGCGGCGAGGCCGTTGATCACCGAGTAGTTCAGGCCATAGCCGACGCCGAGCAGTGCTGCCATCAACAGATAGCCGACGCTGTCATGTACCCAGCCGCCAAAGCCCAGTACCGCCAGGAGCATCAGGCTGGTCAGCACCCAGGCGCTGGCGAACGGATTGCGCTTGACCACCCAGCCGGCGATCAGCAGCCGACAGCAGATCGCCGCGCCCATGAAGCCGATGAAGAACAGCGAATAATCCAGCCCCAGGCTCGCCGCGTAGCTGGTCTGGAAGCTGCCCATGCCGCCGAAGATCGCGCCGCCGAGGCCGACCAGCAGGATCGAGAATGCCGAGCGTGAGCCCAGTACCCGGCCGGTGGCGGCGAGGCTGATCTGCTCCCGTTCGGCGGGTTTCTGTCCGTCCAGGCCTGCACCAAGGCGCCAGAAATAGATGGCGCTCAAGGTCGCCGCCACGGCGGCACCGAAGAATGCGGTTTGCACCGGCAGGCCGCCGAGGCTGGCCAGCTTGCCCAGCAACGGTCCGCTGCCGATGCCGCTGAGCATGCTGCCGGAAAGCAGGGCGAAGCAGTGGGTGCGGCGCGCGGGCTCGACCATGGCCGCGACCATGATCGGGCCAAGGGTGTAGAAAATGCCCCAGCCAATGCCGAGCAGCACGCCGCAGCCCAGCAGGGCATTGCCCAGGCCGGGCACCAGGGCGAAGCCCAGCGAGGCCAGGACCAGTGAGACCGCTGCCCAGGCCACGCCACGGGCAGCGCCGATGCGCTGCATCAGGTGGCCGGAAAGCAGGACTGCGACCAGGGTAGTGCACATGGCCACGGCGAACACCTGGCCGGCGTCGCGCTCGTTACCGCCGAAAGAGTGCACCAGCAGCGACAGGAGGAAGGTCGCACCGTAGGAAATGGACAGCAGGAAGCAGGCGATGCAGAACAGGGTGAAGCGGGAACTGGCGGACATTGATACCTTCCGGGTCGGGGGAAGGTGTCGTTCTAGCATGGGCGGGGTGGGGGATTGTCATGGGAATGGTGGAGTTGAGTCAGGCAGATATTAATCTGTCGTTCGCCCGGGCCTCATCGCTGGCAAGCCAGCTCCCACAGGTATCGCGTGCGCCGCTGAACCTGTGGGAGCTGGCTTGCCAGCGATGAGGCCCTGAAGAACACTCTCAACCTCTCAGGGTGCCAGCATCCGCCAACTCTCAGTGATCTCCCGACACAACCGCTTCACTCGGGAGACCCCGTCGGCTTTGGGGCGAAGCCCTGCCACCAGCCCGGTCGGTCGGCCTGTTGCTGGTAGCTCTCGACCCGATCCGCCGCACTGCCGAGCAAGGCCTCGACACTGCTGTCGCGACTGGCGACGTAGGCATCCAGCTCCTCGACGGCCCGGCTCAGGACTTCATAGCCGCCGGTAAACACCGCCGACGTCATCTCCGTGGCACAGGCCCCGGCCAACAGGAAGCGCGCCACATCCAGCCCGTTGCGCGCACCATTGGTGGCGATCAGCGGATAGTCATCGGCCATGGCCTTGCGCGTCAGCATCAGCCAGCGCGCCGTGAGGGGCAGGGCCCAGGCACCGCCGATGGCGGCACTGGTGCCCAGCAGCGGCAAACCGGTGTCGAGGTCCGGCAGGAAGCCCATGAAGCGCCCCATCATCACCACGCTGTCAGCCCCGCCACGGCGTGCCGCCTGGGCCAGGCCGACGACATCCTCGCTTTGCCCGGTGAGCTTGATCCACAGCGGCAGGCGGGTCGCTTCGCGGATCCTGCGGACGATCGTCTCGATCCGCGCCGCGCCACGTTCCAGGACGATGGCGCCCTTGGCCGCTTCCTCGCCATGGGGCGCACCGATATTCAGCTCCAGCACCCGCAACCCGGCCTGCTCGATGCGCCGGGCAAATTCGGCGCATTGCTCCAGGTCGCTGAGGATCAGGCTCGGCACCACATAGCTGTCCAGCATCCGCGCTTCGCGGTCGAGCCCGGCCAGTTCTTCCAGCCACTGGTCGAAGTCCCGCTGGACCAGCCCGGAGCGCCCGAACAGATGGGCATCGGCCGGCGGCGCGAAGTTCCACGGCAGGCGCCGCCAGTGGCTGTCCAGCAGCACGTAGTCGGTCTTGTCCAGCTGGGCCTTGGCGGCCTGGGACTCGTTGGTGGATTTCGCCACCACCGCCCCGGCGCCGCTGTGCAGGGCGGCGCGGATCGCCTCGGCGGTCATGGTCTGCTCGCCGGCGCCGCAGATCACCGGGTTCTTCAGGGTCAGGTTGCCGATGCGGGTGGTGAGTCGGGTCATGACGGCGCTCACAGGTTCATCAGCCGGGCGGCGTTGCCGGAGATCATCTTGCGGATATCGGCGTCGCTGTATTCCAGGTCGAGCAACTGGCCGATCACGTTGCGGAAACCGTCGGCGATGCTCGGGTTGCCCTGCTGGCCAAGGTCGGAACCGAGGATGGTGAGGTCGATGGTGCCGGCCTCGATCACCTGGCGCAGGAAGGTGTCGTCATAGAACTTGAACTTGGAGCCCGGGACCCACATGCACATCGAGTGCTCCATGAACACGCCTTCCCTGGCCAGCTGGCGCATGTCGTCGAGGGTGGCGTCCACGACATAAGTCGGGTGGTTGACCAGCAGGCGCTTGACCCCGCGCTTGCGCGCTTCCTCGAACAGCGGCCAGATCTCGCGGATATTCAGGTGCCCGGCGGAGAGCACCACGTCCTGGGCGGCGATCAGGTCGAGGATGGCCTTGACCTCTTCCTTCAGCTTGCCGTCGTCATCGAGCACGGTCAGCGGGATCGGCTGCAGCATGCGCTGGGTGGTCTGGGGGAATTTCTCGACGAACTTCACGTCCTGGTGATGGTGGGCAATGTGGTTGGCCGAGGAGAAGGTCGGCATCCACACCAGCTTGGCGCCCAGGTTCAGGCCGTGCTCCACCGCATGCACGTTGAGGCCGCCCACCGAGTTGTTCAGCGGCACGCCGGAGAGCATGTGCACGTCGAGTTCACTGAAGTGCTTGTTGAGCAGGGTGGTGACCGGCGTGCAACTGTAGTAGTGGTCCTTGAGCAACACGGCCTTGAGCCCGGCCTCGGAGGCTTCGCGCATGGCTTCGATATGGTCGCAGTAGCGCGGCATCACCGAAGGGCCGCTGTGGCAGTGCAGGTCGATGGCGCCGCGCAGCAGGTCGTTGATGCGGGCCTGGCGTTCTTCGCTGGCAGTCGGGGTCAGGATGGCATTCATGGCAGGTACCTCTTTTTTATTGTCGGGTGGGGTCAGCGGGCGCGGTTGCGCAGGTGCCTGACCTGTTGGCTCCAGCCGGCGCGCAGCAGCGCCTGGTCGGAGCCGAGAATGAACAGGGTCACGCCGCGTTCGGCGAAACGGTCGAGATCCTCGAGGCTGGCGACGAAGATCCCGGCGGTCTTGCCGGCGCTGCGGGCGGCATCGATGGCACGCAGGGTGGCGTCCTCGACCCGGGGATCGTCGAGGCGGCTGGCGCCGAGGGACACGCTGAGGTCGGCACGCCCCACCAGCAGGCAGTCGATCTCGGCGACGGCGGCGATGGCCGCCAGGTTGTCCAGCGCTTCACGGTCCTCGATCTGCGCGACCATGGCGTGGCGACCGTCTTCCGCCGCCAGGTGCTCGGCCAGGTTGGCGCGGCCATAACCACCGGCCCGGGGCGAGTTGGAGAAGCCCCGGCAACCGTCGCGATAACGGGTCGCGGCCAGCACGTGGCGGGCTTGTTCGGCGCCGACGATATGCGGCAGCACCAGGCCGTCGGCGCCCAGGTCCAGGGCCTGGAGCAGGGTGGCCGGGCGCTGGTCGGCTACTCGCACCAAGCCCGCCACTGAAGCGGCACGGCAGGCGAGCAGGGTGCGGTCCAGGCTGGCGGCATCGAAGGGTGCGTGCTCGGTGTCCAGCACCACACCGTCCAGCCCGGCATCCCCGGCGATCTCCACCACGGCATGGGCCGGGGTCTTGATAAAACTGGTCAGCAGGGTGTCCCCGGCGCGCAGGCGCTGGGTGAAGGTCGGGCTGATCATGCCGAGGCTTCCACGTTGGCGAACTCGGTGGCCTGGTATTCGATCAGGTGGCGGTAGTCGTCGCGGATCGGCGAGAACACGTCGAGGTTCATCACCACCTCGTCACCCAGCGGCTCGGCGTAGTGCACCACGTGCGGCGGGATGCGGATCATGCTGCCGGGGCCGCCCTCGACCACCTCGTCGTCCAGGTGAAAGCGCACCCGGCCCTGCACGATGATCACCAGTTGCTCGAAGGTGTGGCTGTGGGGGAAGACATCCATACCCGGGCTCAGCCAGTTCATCACGCACAGGGTGTCGTCGCCGCGGAAGGCGACGCGCTCCACGCCCTTGCGTACCACTTCGCGGGGCAGATCGTTCCAGTTATGCAGCAGGGCTTGGGCGAGGCTCATCGGTATCACTCCGTATTGTATTTCTTTTGTAGGAATATTGTTTCGCTGTTCGATAAAGCTAATCCTCGCTGGCAGCGCCGGTCAAGTGCCTTTTTCATGCCTTGACAGGTGCTCGGATCGCCTCATAGGATGTGTCGCACACCAAAACAACATTTCTATGCAAGAAATAGAAAGCTCTGGAGGAGTTGGTCCATGCGCGTTATCGAGTCTCTTCTTATCGATGGTCAATGGTCGGCAGGTGGCCATGAGCGCCAGGCCGATGTGTTCAACCCCGCCACGGGCGAGCTGATCGCCCGCCTGGGCCTGGCCTCCACTGCCGATCTGGACCGCGCCCTGGCCGCTGCCCAGCGCGGTTTCCAGGCCTGGCGCAAGGTCTCGGCCTACGAGCGCTCCAAGGTGCTGCGCCGTGCCGCCGACCTGGTGCGCGAGCGTTCCGATGAAATCGCCGCGCTGATTACCCTGGAGCAGGGCAAGCCGCTGGCCGAGGCGAAGATGGAAGCTTTCGGTGCCGGCGACCATATCGACTGGTACGCCGAAGAGGGGCGGCGCGCCTACGGCCGGGTGATTCCGCCGCGTGCCCGTGGCGTGCGCCAGGTGGTGCTGCGCGAGCCGATCGGCCCGGTGGCGGCGTTCAGCCCGTGGAACTTCCCGGTCAGCCAGCTGGTGCGCAAGATCGCCGGGGCGCTGGCGGCAGGTTGCTCGATCATCGCCAAGGGCCCGGAGGAAACCCCGTCGTCCTGCATCGAGCTGTGCCGCGCGTTTCAGGATGCCGGGGTGCCGCCGGGCGTGCTGAACCTGGTGTTCGGCGTGCCGGCGGAGGTGTCCGACTACCTGATCCGTTCCGAGGTGATCCGCAAGGTGTCCTTCACCGGTTCCGTGCCGGTGGGGCGTGCGCTGGGCGCTCTGGCCGGGCAGTACCTCAAGCGCTGCACCCTGGAGCTGGGCGGGCATGCGCCGTTCATCGTTTGCGATGACGTCGATGTCGAGGCGGTGGCCGCGCTGGGCGCTGGCCTGAAATTCCGCAACGGCGGGCAGATCTGCGCCTCGCCGACCCGTTTCTATGTGCAGGATGCGGTGTACGACCAGTTCGTCGCGGCCTTCTGCCGTGCCGGTGCCGGTTTGAAGATGGGCGATGGCCAGGACCCGTCCAGCCAGCTCGGCCCGCTGGCCAACCCGCGGCGGGTGGCGGCGGTGCAGGAGTATGTCGACGATGCCCTGGCGGTGGGGGCACAACTGGCCCTGGGCGGTCAGCGCGGGGAGGGCGAGGGCTTCTTCTATCCGGCCACGGTGCTGACGGGCGTGCCGGAGAATGCCCGGGTCATGAGCGAAGAGCCGTTCGGACCGATCGCCTCGATCGTGCGTTTCTCCACGTTGGAGGACGTGATCGACAAGGCCAACAGCCTGCCGTTTGGCCTGGCTGCGTTCGCCTTCACCCGTTCGATCCAGCGCGCCACCTTGCTCGCTGACGAACTGGAGTCGGGGATGGTCTCGATCAACCACTTCGGCCTGGCCGCGCCGGAAACGCCGTTCGGCGGTGTGAAGGACAGCGGCTATGGCAGCGAGGGCGGCAGCGAAGGGCTGGACGCCTACTTCACCACCAAGTTCGTCAGCCAGGTGGGCTGATCGAGCACATGACCTCCTGAGCTAGCAGGGAACCTGTGGGAGCTGGCTTGCCAGCGATAGCGATAGTGAATTCACTGACGTCATCGCTGGCAAGCCAGCTCCCACAAGGTCCGCGCCGCTCCCGCTTCTTGAGTCCAACGACTTATGGCGAGAACAAGAACAATGCAAACCTTCGACTACATCGTGATCGGCGCCGGTTCCGCCGGCTGCGCCCTCAGCGCGCGCCTGGCCCGGGCCGGGCGCCGCGTGCTGCTGCTGGAAGCCGGCCCCGCCGACAACCATCCCTATATCCATATCCCCGGCACCTTCATCCGTGTCCACGGCACCCGCCGTACCTGGATGTACCGCACCGAGCCGGAACCCTTCGTCAACCAGCGCCAGGTCTTCATCCCCCAGGGCCGTACCCTGGGCGGCGGCAGCGCGGTCAACGCGATGATCTATATTCGCGGCCAGGCCGAGGACTATGACGAGTGGAAGGCCAGCGGCTGCCCCGGCTGGGGCTGGGACGACGTGCTCCCGGTATTCCGTCGCTGCGAGGACAACGCCCGTCTCGGCGGCCAACTCCACGGCCAGGCCGGGCCGCTCAAGGTCAGCGACCCACGCCACCGCCACCCGCTGAGCGAAGCCTTCGTCAGCGCCGCCGTGGAGGCCGGGGTCCCGGCCAACGACGACTTCAATGGCGCCCGCCAGGAAGGCGCCGGCTTCTACCAGACCACCACCAGCCAGGGCCGTCGGGCCAGCTCGGCGGTGTCCTATCTCAAGCCGTTGCGCGGTGATCCGCGCCTGACCGTAATGACCGAAACCCTCGCCACCCGCCTGCTGTTCGAAGGCGAGCGCGTGGTCGGTGTCGAGGCCGTGGACAGCCGTGGCGCCACCGTCAGCTTCCGCGCCAGCGCCGAAGTGATCGTCAGCGCCGGGGCCATCGCCTCGCCGAAACTGCTGATGCTCTCGGGCATCGGCCCCCGTGCCCACCTGGACGAACTGGGCATCCCGGTGCGCCTCGACCTGCCCGGTGTCGGCGAGAACTTCCAGGACCACCTCAGCGCCTCGGTCTACGCCCGTATCCGCACGCCCGACAGCCTGCTCGGACATGACCGCGGCCTGCGTGCCCTCGGCCACGGCCTCAAGTACCTGGCCTCGCGCCGCGGCCTGCTCAGTTCCAATGTGGTGGAAAGCGGTGCTTTCGTCGATGCCACCGGTTGCGGTCGCCCGGACGTGCAGTTCCATGTTGTTCCGGCGCTGGTCGGCGATATCGACCGCCTGCCGCCGGACGGCCATGGTGTTTCCATCAACCCCTGCGCCCTGCGTCCCCGTTCCCGTGGGCGCCTGCGCCTGAAAAGCGCCGACCCGCAGGACGAGGTGGCGCTCAACGCCAACTACCTCAGCGACCCGGAAGACATGCGTACCATGGTCGCCGGAGTAAAGATGGCTCGCCGCATCCTCCGTGCCCCGGCCCTGGCCTCCCTGGTGGAAAGCATGCTGCTGCTACCGGAAGAGGACGATGTTCCCGACGAAGTGTTCGAGGACTATGTGCGCATGGTCGCCAAGACCGTGTTCCACCCCGCCGGCACCTGCCGCATGGGCCAGGGCCGGGATGCGGTGGTCGCTCCTGACCTGCGCGTGCACGGGATCAAGGGCCTGCGCGTGGCCGACGCCTCGATCATGCCGACGATCGTCAGTGGCAATACCAATGCGCCGAGCATCATGATCGGCGAGCGCTGCGCGGATTTCATCCTCGCCGCCCAGGCATGACCGGAGGTTCTTCAGGCCGGCGCTGACGCCGGCCCGCACGGATGCGCTTTACACCCTTCGCCGAGACAACAATTACAAGAGTGCCGCGATGAACCTCATAGCCCGCAATACCTTCGACAACGAGCAGGACAGCCAGCTCTACAACCGCATTGCCTGGCGGCTGCTGCCGTTTCTCTTCGTGCTGTACATCATCGCCTTCCTCGACCGGGTCAACGTTGGCTTCGCCAAGTTGCAGATGTCCGCCGATATCGGCCTCAGCGACCTGGCCTTCGGCTTCGGTGCCGGGGTCTTCTTCATCGGCTACTGCCTGTGCGAGATCCCCAGCAACATGATGCTGCAGCGGGTCGGGGCGCGTTTCTGGATCACCCGGATCATGGTGATGTGGGGGCTGCTCTCGGTGTCGATGATGTTCGTCAGCACGCCGAACCAGTTCTACGTGTTGCGTTTTCTCCTGGGCATGGCCGAGGCCGGTTTCTATCCCGGCGTGGTCCTGTACATGACCTACTGGTTCCCGTCCCACGCCCGTTCCCAGGGCATGGCCTGGTTCAACCTCGGCATCGCCATGGCCGGGGTGATCGGCAGCCCGCTGTCGGGCTGGATCATGCAGACCTTCGCCGGCGTGGCGGGCATGGCCGGCTGGCAATGGCTGTTCCTGCTCGAAGGGATGCCGGCGGTGATCCTCGGCATCGTGGTGTTCTTCTACCTGGATGATCGTCCCGGCAAGGTGCACTGGCTGACCCCGGAGCAGAACGAGCGGGTAGTGCGCCAGCTGGCCGAACAGCGTCGCCAGCAGGAGCAGGCCGGTGCCAGGCACAACTTCCGCGCGGCCTTCGTCAACAAGGACCTGTGGCGCCTGATCTACGTGAACTTCGCCTTGCTCTGCGGCACGTATGGCGTGTCGTTCTGGCTGCCGCAGATCGTCCGCAACCTGGGGATCGAGAGCCTCACCCGCACCGGCTTTATCGCCGCGATCCCGTTCGCCATCGCCTCGGTGGTGATGATCCTGGTCAGCCGCCATTCCGACCGCACCCGCGAGCGGCGCTGGCACGGCACCCTATGCAACCTGGCCTCGGCGGCGGGGCTGGCGATGGCGGCGTTCTTCCATGACCAGCCGGTGCTGTCCCTGGCCGGGCTGAGCCTGGCGATGTCCGGTGGCCTGGCCGGGTTCTGCGTGCTCTGGGCCTTGCCAGGCGTATTGCTAACCGGGACTGCGGCGGCGGCGGGCATCGCCCTGATCGCCACCATCGGCAACCTCGGCGGCTATGCCAGCCCGTTCATGATGGGCTGGGTCAAGCAGAGCAGCGGGCACCTGGAATACGGTCTGTACGTGCTGGCGGTGATGACCGTACTCGGCGCGCTGGCGATGTTCTCGGTGAAGACTCCGGGCAGCGGACAGGCACAGCGAGTCGGCCAACCTTCAGCAATTTAGTGTTGCGCACCAACACAAGCGTTTCGCGCAGCGATACAATCGATCACTTTCCCGTTACCGGTACGAGGTGATCGATTGGACCAGAATGAAGAAAAGCCCAGCAGCGGTCCTGCGCTGCTGGAGTCGGTGGAAATGGTTTTCCGCCTGCTCGATGAACTCACCGCCGCCCGCCGTCCCCTGGGCGTGACCGAACTGGCGCAACTGCTGCAGACCGCCAAGCCGCGTACCTACCGCCACCTCGCCTCGATGCGCCAGCTGGGCATCCTCGAACAGGATCCGGCCAGCGAGAAGTACATGCTCGGTGCGCGCCTGGTGGCCTATGGCGAGGCGGCCGGCGAGCAGTTCGACCTGCGCGCCATCGCCGACCCCTATCTCACCCGTATCCGCGATGCCACCGGTCAGACCGCGCTGCTCGCCGTGGCCACCCACGACACGGCGCTGGTGGTGTCCTGCGTCGAATCCAAGGCCAACGTGTGCATCTCGGTCAAGCCGGGCAACCGTGTGCTGCCGTACTGCTCGGCCCAGGGCCGGACGGTGCTGGCGTTTGCCGATGCGGCCAGCCAGCAGCGGGTGATGCGGCGCAAGATGCCGCAGCTGACCGAGCGTACCCTGCATGAGCCGGAGCAGTTGGCGGCGCGTCTTGAGCTGATTCGGCAGCGGCTGTATGACGATGCGGACGGGGAGGTGACCCTGGGGATCAATGCCTTGTGCTGCCCGTTGTTCAGGGAGAACGACCAGATCGTCGGGACCATCGGCATTGTCGGGCCGAGCGCGGCGATCCCGTCACCACCCCCGGCGGCGATGCTGCGGGAGCTGCAATCGGCGGCGGCGGAGATCAGCGAGCGGTTGCATGCGGGGACTTATCAGCGCTTGTAGAACCGCAATCGCTGGCAAGCCAGCTCCCACAGGTTTAGCGGTGCACGCGGTCCCTGTGGGAGCTGGCTTGCCAGCGATGAGGCCCTTGAATCCTCAGAAGATGTTCAACGGATACTCGGTAATCAACCTCACCTCATTGAAGTTCAGCCCCCGGTCCGCACTGCGGAAGCTCGCCTGGCGCACACGCATCGACAGATCCTTCGCCGCCCCCGACTGCACCACATACTTCAGCTCGATATCCCGTTCCCAGGCCTTGCCGTCAGTGGTCTGCGCCGTATGGAAATCGGTACCGCGCAGATACCGGGTCATGAAGCTCAGCCCCGGCACCCCCACCGCCGCAAAATCGAAGTCATAACGCGCCTGCCACGAGCGCTCGTTCTCGTAGTTGAAGTCCGAATACTGCACCGAGTTGGCCAGGAACACCGTGCTGTTGCCGTCCACCCCATAGGTGTAGTTGCCATCCCCGCTGACCCGCTGGTGGGCGATCATCACGCTGTGGGGGCCGGTGCTCAGGGTCGCCGACAGGCTCCAGATGCGGTTGTCCAGCTTGCCGCCCAGCTCACGGCCCTGGCTGCGGGTGTCATAGCCGTTGAAGTCGAACTTGCCCAGCCAGTTCGGCGCCAGCTGCCATAGCGCGGTGGCGCCGGCGTAGGTCTTGCGCCAGTAGTCGTCGACGTCCGAGTGATAGAGACGGGCGCTGAGGTCGCGGTTGAACTGGTAGTTGCCGCCGACCAGGTCCACCGTGGTCATGCCGCCGCTGTCATGCTCACTCTGGTCCCGGCTGCGCAGGGCGGTGAAGTGCCCCGCATGCAAGGTCAGGCCGTCAATTTCCTTGCTGGTCAGCAGCCAGCCCTGGGTGGTTTCCGGGAGCAGGCGGTTGTCGCTGGTGGCCAGTACCGGCAGGTTCATCAACTGGTCGCCGTACTTGAGCACAGTGTTGGAGAACTTCGCTTTCACCGCCGCGCCACCGTAGCCGTAGCTGCCCTTGGCGCCGTCGCTGTCCTCTTCCAGCAGCAGGGTGCCGCCACCCTTGCGGCCGTTGCCGGTGTCGAGCTTGATCCCCAGCAGGCCGATGGCATCCACGCCGAAGCCGACGGTGCCCTGGGTGAAGCCGGATTCGAAGATGCCGATAAAGCCCTGGGCCCATTCCTCCGAGTAGTTCTGCGACGTGCGGTCGTCGAGGAAGTTGCGGTTCATGTAGAAGTTGCGCGCCTTGATCGACAAGTGCGCGTCCTCGACGAAGCCGCCGCCCTCGGCCAGGGCGTTGAAGGGAAGGGCGCAGGGAATCGCCAGGGCGAGAAGGGTTTTGCCATTCATTGTTTTAGGTTTCCAGGCAGGTGCGCGGGCACGCGGCCTGCTCCGGGATCGGAACAGGGCGTGGACCGCAGGGTTGTAGAAAGGGAAGGTTTTACCTCAGTGAGATCGCTCGACCTGCTGTCGCCAGAGCCGCGCGCCGCGGTCGATCACCTCGCACTGGTGCGCCACGTTATGCGCGTCTGGCTGCTGGGCGACCAGCATGTCCAGCATCGGGTCGGCCACTGCCGTGCGGATGCCGGCCAGTTCCTCGATCACCGCCAGGCCGCAGAACGGCACGTAGGCTTCGGCGTAGCCGCCTTCATGGACCAGCACCAGCTTGCCCTGGCACACCCGCTCGGCGACTTCCCGGGTGATGCGGGTCAGCTCGCGGAAGCTGTCGCTGTGCAGGAGCATGCGCCCCAGCGGGTCCACACCGTTGGCGTCGAAGCCGCAGGCGACGATGATCAGTTGCGGCTCGAAGGCTTCCAGGGCCGGGACCACCACGCTGTTCATCGCATGTACGTAGGCCTCGTGGCCGCTGCCTGGTGGCAGGGCGATATTCAGGTTGCAGCCATGGCCGGCGCCACTGCCGACGTCCTCTTCACCGGTATAGCCGCGAGGGTAGGCGCGCTGCTGGTGGATCGACAGGGTCAGCACGTCGTCGCGCTCGTAGTAGATCGACTGGGTACCGTTGCCGTGGTGCACGTCCCAGTCCAGCACCGCGACCCGCAGCGGGCCCAGTTGCGCCCGGGCTTCCTCGATGGCGATGGCGATATTGTTCAGGTAGCAGAAGCCCATGGCCTGGTCGGCGAGACAGTGGTGCCCCGGTGGCCGGCTCAGCACGTAGGCATTGCGGCATTCACCGCGCAGCACCTGGCCGACGGCGTTGCAGGCCAGCCCGGCGGAGACCCGCGCCACCGCCCAGGTGTCCGGACCCACCGGCGCGCCAGGATCGAGCAGGCCACCGCCGTTCTCGCAGAGCTGGCGGAAGCGCTCCAGGTAGCCGGGGGTGTGCACGCGCAGCATCTGCTCCAGGCTCACCGGCTCGCCACCCTGGTGAGTGAGCTGGCGACCGAGGCCGGAAACCTCCACCAGGTTCTTCAGGCGGCGCTTGGATTCCGGCGATTCGGCATGGGCCGAGCCGGACGGCGGTTCGACCCAGCCGCCCACCGGCAGGGTCAGGGCGAACATACCGCCGCTGTGCCAGAAACAGTGTTCGTCATGGAAAAAACGGGTAGCGCTCATGCGGGCTCCTTAGTGCGAGGCGGCGAGGGCGGCGGGCTGGCTTTGCGGGCGCATGCGCGCCATCACCAGGGCGGCGGCGAAAGTCAGTGCGGCGAGGATGTACAGGCCGTACTCGAGGTGCCCGCTGGCCTGCTTGACCCAGCCCATCATGAACGGGCTGGCATAGCCGCCGAGGTTGCCGACGGTGGTCATCAGGGCGATGCCGGCGGCGGTGGCGCTGCCGGTCAGCAGGGTGCCGGGGATCGCCCAGAGCACGTTGAACGCCGACAGGCAGCCGGCCATGGCGATGCACAGGCTGAACAGGCACAGGAACGGGTTGGCCTGCAGGGCGGCGCTGAGGGTCAGGCCGAGGCAGGCGGCGAGGATCGACAGCGAGGCATGCCAGCGCCGTTCGCGGGTGCGGTCGGAGTGCTTGCCGACGATCAGCATGCACACCGAGCCCACGGCGAAGGGAATGGCGGAGATCAGCCCGGTCTGCAGCAGGGTCTGTTCACCCAGGCTGCGGATGATCTGCGGCAGCCAGAACGACACGCCGTAGGTGCCGCAGAGCAGGGCGAAGTTGACGAACACCAGGCACCACAGGCCGCGGTGGCGGAAGGCGCTGCCGAAGGTGTGGGTGGCGCCGGCCTTTTCGAAGCTCTGGCGCTGACGGTCGAGGTCGGCCACCACCTTGGCGTTCTGTTCCTTGCTCAGCCAGCGCACCTTGCCCGGGCGGTCATCCAGGTAGAAGAACACCACGATACCGAGGATCACCGCCGGCAGGCCTTCGAGGAGGAACAGCCACTGCCAGCCGGCCAGCCCGCCCATGCCGGCGAAGGTCTGCATGATCCAGCCCGACAGCGGCCCGCCGATCACCCCGGCGATACCCACGCCGAGGCTCAGGCAGGCCAGTCCCTGGGACTGGGCATAGGACGGCAGCCAGTAGGTCAGGTAAAGCACCACGCCCGGGTAGAAGCCGGCTTCGGCGACGCCGAGGAGAAAGCGCAGGATGTAGAAGGAGGTGGGGCTGGAGACGAACATCATCGAGGTCGAGATGATGCCCCAGGCCACCATGATGCGGGTGATCCACAGCCGTGCGCCGACCTTCTGCAGCATCATGTTGCTGGGGATCTCGAACAGGCAGTAGCCGAGGAAGAACACCCCGGCGCCGAAGCCGAAGGCCATGTCGCTGAGGCCGATATCGGCGGCCATCTGCAGCTTGGCGAAGCCGACGTTGACCCGGTCGAGAAAGGCCACCACGTAGAGCACGAAAAGGAACGGCAGGATGCGCCAGGCGATGCGGTTGTACAGGATGCTGTCCTGGTCGTTGGCGAAGGTGCGGCGGGAGATCAGGTTCATTGCGTCTCTCTGTTATGGGAATTGTTGTTGGCAGTGAGCAATGTGGGTTTTGTTCTTTTTGAAGAAACAGTGTTTCTCTGGTTGGTGATGTTAGGGAGGGGTTGGGAGGGCTGTCAAGGATCTTGGCGGGGCATTTCGGCGGGTTTTTCACCGCTATCTCCCAGGCAGCCGAAGACCCTGTGGGAGCTGGCAAGCCAGCTCCCACAGGATCTATGCCAGTCCCCAGATCAATGTTTGGCGCGGACCTTGTGGGAGCTGGCTTGCCAGCGATGAGGCCGGCCTGGACAAAGAGGTTGCCAGGTCGGGCCAAATCGCTGGCAAGCCAGCTCCCACAGGTTCTATGCCAGTCCCCAGATCAGTGTTTGGCGCGGACCTTGTGGGAGCTGGCTTGCCAGCGATGAGGCCGGCCTGGACAAAGAGGTTGCCAGGTCGGGCCAAATCGCTGGCAAGCCAGCTCCCACAGGGGTTCTCGGCAAGTCAGTGATAGTTCAGCGTTTGCTCAACGACCGCGAAACCAGCAACAGCAACGTGGCAAACAGCACCATGATCGTCGCCGCCGATAGCAGCACCGGGCTCAACGCTTCCCGCGCCGTGGTGAACATCTCCCGCGGCAAGGTGCGCTGGTCAGGCCCGGCGAGGAACAGCGTCACCACCACTTCGTCCAGCGAAGTGGCGAAGGCAAACAACCCGCCGGAAATCAGCCCCGGCGAGACCAGCGGCAAGGTCACCTTGCGCAGGGTCATCCACGGCGTCGCGCCCATGCTCGCCGCTGCCCACAGCAAGCGCTGGTTCAAGCCCCCCAGCGCCGAGCCGACGTTGACGATGACGAAGGGCACCGCCAGCGTGGTGTGCGCCAGGATCAACCCGAGATAACTGCGGGTCAGCCCGGCATTGGCGAAGACGAAGTACATGCCCACTCCGACGATCACCGCCGGGACGATCATCGGCGCGATCAGCAGCACCTCGATCACCCGCTTGCCCGGCATCGCCGGATGGCGCAGGCCCAGCGCCGCCAGTCCACCCAGGACCACGGCCAGCACGGTACTGGCCACGGCAATCGCAAAGCTGTTGAACAAGGCCCCCAGCCACTGCGCCGAGCCGAAGAACGCCTCGTACCAGTGCAGGGTGAAGTTGCCCAGCGGCAATGACATATAGCGGCTGTCGCTGAACGACAGCGGCAGCACCACCAGGATCGGCAGCAGAAGGAAGGCCAGCACCAGCCAGCCACTGAGCGACAGCCCGAGGTTGCCGAACCAGGCCAGGCGGCCGCTGTTGGGATTGCGGATCATCGTTGGACTCCTTGCGCGCCACGCCTGGCCAGGTGCGCCTGGATCAGGTAGAGCAGGGTGGTGGCGACCAGCAGCACCAGGCCGAGGGCCGAGGCCAGGCCCCAGTTGAGGGTGCCGGTGGTGAACTGGGCGATATAGAAGCTGATCATCTGGTCCGCCGGCCCGCCCAGCAGCGCCGGGGTGATGTAGAAACCAAGGGTGACGATGAACACCATCAGCGCCCCGGCCGCCAGCCCCGGCAGTACCTGCGGCAGGTAGACCTGGAAGAACACCCGCAGCGGTCGCGCGCCCATGGAATACGCGGCCTGCACCAGCAGGCGGTTGCAGCCGGCCATGGCCGCCAGCAGCGGGAAGACCATGAACGGCAACATCACATGGACCAGGGCGAGGATCACCCCGAAGCGGTTGTAGAGCAGGTGTACCGGGCTGTCGATCCAGCCCAGGGCCATGAGCAGGGCGTTGACCATGCCGCCGTCCTGCAACAGCACCATCCACGCCGTGGTCCGCACCAGGATCGAGGTCCAGAACGGCAGCAGGATCATCAACAGCAGCAGGTTGCGCGTGCGCGGCGTGCGCCGGTCGAGGAACACGCACAGCGGGAACGCCAGCAACACGCCGAACAGGGTGGTGAGCGCGGCGATGCTGAAGGTGCGCGCCAGGATCGAGCGGTACAGGCCCGCTTCGTCCTTGTTCACCAGGCCCTGCTGGTAGTCGTGCTTCAGGTCCACCGCCGACAGCAGGTGGTAACTGCCTACCGGCCCGGCGGCGCGCTTGAAGGTCTGCCAGGTGGCGTTTTCCAGCCAGCGCGGGTCCAGGGCGCCCATGGCTGCGGCGCTGCCGTCGAGGCCGGCGACTTCGCGCTTGGCCGTGGCCAGCAGGCTGCGCAGGGCCGGCGCTTCATAGGCCAGGCGCCGGGCCAGGGCCGCCAGGTCGCGGGGGCTGGCCTGGCGCAGGTCGGCGACGAAGGGTTTGAACAGGGTTTCGTCCGGCGCCGAACGCCCGTCCCACGCCGACAGGGCGCGGGCGGTGGTGGGCAGGGCCTGGGGCAGTTCGTTGTCGGCCACGGCGCGCCACAGCAAGGTGCCGATCGGGCCGACGAAGGTCAGCAGCAGGAACAGTACCAGTGGCGCCAGCAGGCCATAGGCGCGCCAGAGGGCGGCGCGGTCCTTGCGCGCGACCACTGGCAGTGAAGGGGTGAGGGCTACAGCGCTCATGTCGATTCCTCGGCAACGGTGGCAAGGGTCACTTGGCCGACCAGGCGGTCCACTTGGCATTCAGTTCGTCGATGCGGTCGACCCAGAACTTGTCGTCCAGCACCAGCACATTGGCGGCGTTCTGCGGGGCGCTCGGCGAGTCGGCCAGGGCGGCCGGGTCAGTGTCGGCGATGCCTTTGCGCGAGGTGATCCCGGTAGGTTGCAGGGCCGGCCAGAGCTTCTGGTGCTCGCCTTCGCCCATCACCTTGAGCAGGCCGTAGGCCTTGTCCTCGTTAGGCGAGTTGGCCAGGATCACCCAGCTGTCCATGGTCTGCAGCGACTGGTTCCAGACCAGGCCGAAGGGCTTGTGGTCCTGGCGGATGGCATTGGTCACCCGGCCGTTGTAGGAGGTGGTCATGGCCACTTCGCCCGAGGCCAGCAGTTGCATCGGCTGGCCGCCGGCTTTCCAGAACAGCAGTTGGTCCTTGATGCTGTCGAGCTTCTTGAAGGCGCGATCGACGCCGCCGGGCAGGTTGAGGGTCTTGTACACCTCGGCCGGGGCCACGCCGTCGGCCATCAGGGCGATTTCCAGGTTGCCCTTGGGCCCCTGGCGCAGGGCGCGCTTGCCGGGGAAGGTCCTGGTGTCGAAGAAATCCGCCCAGCCGGTGGGGGCGCGGGACAGCTTGCTGGTGTCGTAGCCGATGACGAAGTTGTACACCGCGTTGCCCACGCCGCATTCGCTGACGGCGCTGGGGATGTAGCTGTCCTTGCCGCCAATGCGGTTGAAGTCCAGGGCCATGAACAGGCCTTCGCCGCAACCCAGTTGCAGGTCCTCGGCTTCCACCTGGACCAGGTCCCAGCCGCCGTCCTGGCCTTCGGCCCGGGTGCGCAGCAGGCCGATGCCGCCTTCCCAGCTGTCATCGACCACCTTGTTGCCGCTGGCCTGGCTGTAGGGCTCGAAGAAGATCTTGCGTTGCACGTCCTGGTAGGCGCCGCCCCAGGAGGCCACGGTCAGGTCGCGGGCCTGGGCCGCGCCGGCACACAGGGCAAGGCCGCAGAGGGTGAGGGTGAAATGACGGACGGAGCGGGTGCTGAACATGATGGAACTCCCAGCCTTTGAAATTGGTTTTGGACGGCAGTGTCAGAGCGGTTCATCGAATCGGGTGGTGCTTGTTCTTGTAGTGGATCAGCGCAGGATCATCGCCAGCTGCGGCGGCACGCCGAGGGTCACGGCCTCGCCCGGCAGCGGCGCCGGGCGGCCGAGGCTGCCCGGGTTGTAGGTCATCGACAGCTCGCTGCCGCCGGCCATGTGCAGGCGCAGGCGGCAGTGGGCGCCATGGAAGATGCTGTCGATCACCCGCGCGGCCACGGCCGGCTCGTCGCCGCTGGCCAGGCGCAGGTTTTCCGGGCGGATCGCCAGGGCTGCGCTGTCGCCCACGGTCAGGCGGGTGTCGGCGCAGCGGGCGTGGTGCAGCGAGCCGTCCTCGTCGAGGCGCAGGGTGGCGAAGCCGTCGGCATTGTTGACCACCCGGCCTTCCAGCAGGTTGGTCTCGCCGAGGAAGTTGGCGACGAAGCGCGTCGCCGGGCGGTTGTACAGGGTCTGCGGCGCGGCGATCTGGGCGATGCGGCCTTCGTTGAACACGGCCACCCGGTCGGACATGGTCATCGCCTCGTCCTGGTCATGGGTGACATAGATGAAGGTGATGCCCAGTTGCTTGTGGATCGCCTTGAGCTCCAGCTGCATATGCTCGCGCAGGGCCTTGTCCAGCGCGCCGAGGGGTTCGTCCATCAGCAGCATGCGCGGCCGGTAGACCAGGGCCCGGGCCAGGGCGACCCGTTGCTGCTGGCCGCCGGAGAGCTGGCCCGGCTGGCGGTCCTCGAAACCCTCGAGACGCGCCAGGGCCAGGGCTTCGCGCACCCGCTCACGGGTTTCGGCGGCACCCACCTTGCGCAGGTTGAGAGGGAAGGCCACGTTCTGCGCCACGCTCATATGCGGGAACAGCGCGTAGCTCTGGAACACCACGCCCATATCGCGGCGGTAGGCCGGCAGGCGGCTGATATCGGCGCCGTCCATGAGGATGCGCCCGCGGTCCGGGGCATCGAAGCCGGCGAGCATCATCAGTGTGGTGGTCTTGCCCGAGCCGCTGGGGCCGAGCAAGGACAGGAACTCGCCCTGGCGGATATCCAGGTGCAGGTTGTCGACCACCCAGGCGCGTTCGTCGTAGGTCTTGCAGACCTCCTCGAAACGCACCAGCAGCGGGGCGTCGGCCAGCGGGTCGGGGGCGTCGGGCTCGGTGTTCATGGCAGCCTTGGGCAAGGGGCGGAGGTCCTGGGCGATCATGGCCGGATACCTGCCAGCACGTCGTCCAGGGCCTGGGTCAGTGCCTTGAGGATAGTCGCGATCTGCTGCCCATCGACGATCAGCGGCGGCGCCATGACCAGGGTGTCGCCGAGGGCGCGCAGGAGGATGCCGTTGCGCTGCAGGGCGTTGCTGACCTGCTGGGCGATCTTCAGCTCGGCGGGGAAGGGCGTGCGGCTGTCCTTGTCGGCGACGAATTCCAGGGCCGCCATCAGGCCGATGCCGCGGGCCTCGCCCACCAGCGGATGGTCGGCCAGGGCGCGCACGCCGGCCTGGAACGCCGGGGCCACGTCGCGGACATGGGCGACGATATCCAGCTCGTCGTAGAGCTTGAGGGTTTCCAGGGCCACCGCCGCCGCCACCGGATGGCCGCCGTAGGTGTAGCCATGGCCCAGGCCGCCGAGGGCCTGGCTCTGATCGGCGATCACCTGGTAGATGCGCTCGCTGACCAGCAGCGCCGAGATCGGCTGGAACGCCGCCGACAGGCCCTTGGCGCAGGTCAGCATGTCCGGCTCGATGCCCATGGCGTCGCAACCCCAGTAGTGGCCGGTGCGGCCGAAACCGCAGATCACCTCGTCGGCGACCATCATAATCTCGTACTTGCGCAGCACCGCCTGGACCTTGGCGAAATAGCCGGCGGGCGGGAGGATCACCCCGCCGGTGCCCATCACCGGTTCGGCGAAGAAGGCACCGATGGTGTCCGGGCCGGCTTCAAGAATGGTCTGCTCCAGTTCTTCGGCCAGGCGGGTGGCGAAGGCTTCCTCGCTTTCCCCCGGCAGGCCTTGGCGATACAGGTGCGGGCAGCGCACATGAATTACGTCGGCCAGGGGCTCGCCCCAGCCTTTGTGCATGTTCGGCAGGCCGGTCAGGCTGGCGGCGGCCAGGGTGGTGCCGTGGTAGCTGCGCTGGCGGGCGATCAGGCGGGTCTTGCCCGGCTTGCCGATCGCGGTGTGGTAGTAGCGGACGAACTTGAGCGCGGTGTCCACGGCTTCCGAGCCGGAGCTCTGGAACACCGCCTTGGTCAGGCCGGCGGGAGCGTGCTCGATCAGCAGCGCGGCCAGGTCAGCGGCCGGGCCGTGGCTGCGGTGGGCGAAGGTCTGCTGGTAGGGCAGCTTGAGCAACTGCTGGTAGGCCGCCTCGGCCAGGCGCGGCTGGCTGAAGCCCAGGGTCGCGCACCACAGGCCGGACATCCCTTCGATATAGCGCTGGCCCTGTTCGTCGAACACATAGATGCCCTCGCCACGTTCCATCAGCAGCGGCCCGACCTCCTCGTGCAGGCGCAGGTTGGTCTGGGGGTGCAGATGGTAGGCGATGTCGCGCTGGGCCAGGGCCGAACCACGAGCTGTCATGACGTTATCCTCGATGCGATTTTTGTATGCGTATGCGGTACGTGGTTTCATTTTTACGACTGGTCGCAAATTTCGTCAAATCCTTTTTGTTTCTTTTAAAAGAATGGCTTTTCGCTGAAAGAACTATCCAGATGATGATGGTTCGAGGCAAAAGGATAATTCTCGTTAAATCATGTAGTTGCGTAGCAATACGCCATCTGGGTGGACCTGGACGGGCCGGAGCGGGGCTTGTCAGCTTTCATGAAACTGCGAGATAGTCCGGCCATCGTCGCGTTTCGCCTATGCGAACGCGGTCCATTTTTCTACCCAATCAGGGATCTTCACGATGAAGGAAGAAACGACCTCGGGCGGCGTGCGCTCGGTGCAGCTCGCCCTGGATGTGCTGGAGCGGGTGGCGGGGGCCAGCGAGGACATCGGCGTCAGCGAGCTGGCGGTGCAACTGGGCACGACCAAGGGTTCGGTGTTTCGCCATCTGAAAACCCTGGTGGAACGCGGTTACCTCAGCCAGAACCCGCAGACCTCGCGCTACCGCCTGGGTGTGCAGGCCTATGTGCTGGGGCATGCGGCGGCGGGGGGCATCGACCTGCTCAGCGCCTCGGCCGATGCCCTGCGCGATTTGCGTGACGAACTGGGGCTGTCGGTGGTGCTTTCGGTCCTGCAGGGGCGGCGCCTGGTGGTGGTGGACACCCAGTTGGGCAAGTCGGCGCTGGAGATTGGAGTGCGCACCGGCACCGAGCTGCAGTTGCACTGCAATGCCCAGGGCAAGGTGGCGCTGGCCTTTGCCCGGCAGTTGGGGGTGGATCAGCTGGGGGCGGCGGAGCTGCCGGCGGTGACGGTGAACACCGTGACCGATCGTCAGGAACTCAAGCGCCAGGTCGCAGAAGTCAGGGCCCAGGGCTGGGCGGCGGCGATCGAGGAAGAGACCCTGGGCATCTCGGCGATTGCCGCGCCGATCCTCGGGCTGAATGCCGAGTTCATCGGCGCGGTGGCGTTGGTGGCGACGGTGCAGAACATCACCCGCCAGGTGGACCCGGCGCAGGTGCATGCCTTGAAGAAGGCGGCGTTGCGGGCTTCGTGGAATCTTGGGTACAGGGATGGGCCTTGAGGTTTCCTGTGTGGCTGAGGGCCTCATCGCTGGCAAGCCAGCTCCCACAGGTATCTCATGCACCGCGGACCCTGTGGGAGCTGGCTTGCCAGCGATGAGGCCAGTAAGAACAACACAAATCTACATATTGAAATAAGAATGATTCGCTATTAATGTGCCCCCGTATTTCAGCCGCTCTGGTTCCGAAGGGGGTGCCATGTCGCTACATGAAGCGGATTCCATCGTGCCTTTCGACGTGCTCTACGGCACCCATCACGGCTGGCTGAACGGCTGGCTGCGGCGTTCGGTGGGCTGTTCGCAGCAGGCCGCGGACCTCGCCCAGGACACCTTCGTGCGCCTGCTGGTGCGCAACCAGCCGGTCACCAACCGCTCGCCCCGCGCCCTGCTGGCGCGCATCGCCCGCGGCCTGGTGATCGACCACTGGCGCCGCGATGCCCTGGAGCGTGCCTACCTCGAAGCCCTGGCCCATCTGCCGGAAGCCAGCTACCCCTCGCCGGAAGTCCGCCATGAAGCCCTGCAATGCCTGGAGCGCATCGCGCAGATGCTCGAAGGCCTCAAGCCGGCGGCCCGCGAAGCCTTCCTGCTGTACCAGCTCGGCGGCCTGACCCACGCGCAGATCGCCGCGCAACTGGGCGTGTCCAGCCGTACCGTGGAACGCCATGTCGCCAATGCCCTGCTGCACTGTTACCGCCTGTGTTTCGAGGCAACACCATGAGCCGCCTGCCGGAAAGCGTGGTGCGTGCCGCCATCGACTGGCAGATGCGCCTGCGCGGCCACCCCGAGTTGCAGGCCCCGTTCAATGACTGGCTGCGCCGCGACCCGCGTCATCAACTGGCCTGGCAACGCCTGCAGCAGATGGCCGGGATGTTTCAGTCCAGCCAGTTGCCCCGGGCCGAGCAGAGTATCCCGCTGCTCCAGCGTGCCTCCGCCGATCTCAGCCGGCGCAGGATGCTCAAGATGCTCGGCCTGGTCGCCGGCGGCACGGCCCTGGCGGCGGTCAGCGCACCACCGGCCTGGCATGCCGACTACATCACCCACCTGGGCGAGCGCCGGCAGATCAACCTCGGCAATGGCACCCGGGTCACCCTCAACGGCGACAGCTCGGTGGACGTGCAGGGCGGCGAACTGTTGCTGCTGTCCGGCGAAGTGCTGCTGGACGGTGCGCGCTGGCATGCGCGCTGCCGCTTCGCCGAGTGCAGCGGCCGCGAGGCGCGGGTGTCGTTGCGCGAGCGCGATGGCTACAGCGAGATCCGCGTCGATCGCGGCGAGGTGCTGGTCACCTCGCCGGTCGGCCAGCGCCGCGTGCTGGCGGGCGAGGGGCTTGGCGTGTCAACGTCGGCGATGACGGTGCTGGGCAAGAGCCCCCTCGACCCGTTCGCCTGGAGCCGTGGCCTGCTGGTGGTCAACGATATCCGCCTGGGCGAATTCCTCACCGAGGCCGGGCGCTACCGGCATGGCTGGCTGGGCTGCGACGAGCGGATCGCCGACCTGCGCCTGTCCGGGGTGTTCCGCCTCGATGATCCGGCGTCGCTGCTGGACAACATCAGCCATCTGCTGCCGGTGAAAGTGGTCGAGCGCACCCGCTGGTGGGTACGGGTAGTGCCGGCATAGACGCCAGCTGAAATTTTTTTGTCGGACTTCATGGACTCGTCCGGTTATGGGATATCACTTCCCTTATTGGACTCCTGAATGCGCCGTAACAGTCCCCCGTCGATCCCTTTCCAGCCTCGCTCCCTGTCCCGCGCCGTGTGCCTGGCCCTGGCCCTGGGTGGCGCTGTCGCCAGCCTGCCGGCCCGCGCCGAAACCCCGGTAGCACCGGCCGTAGCCGCCGGTCCGCTGGCCCAGGCCCTGAGCAGTTTCGCCGAACGCTCCGGGATCACCCTGTCGTTCGCCCCCGATGATGTGCGCGGCCTGAGCACCGCCGGCCTCGGTGGCGGCGGTTCGCTGGAAGACGGCCTGAACCGGCTGCTCAAGGGCAGCGGCCTGGTGGCGCACAAGACCGCCTCCGGCTACGTGGTGCTGCGTGATACCGAGGCCAGCCTGCAACTGGCGCCGACCAGCATCGAAAGCACCTCGATGCAAAGCGCCTTCGCCCCGGTCACCGGCTATTTCGCCAGCAATGCCAGCAGCGCCACCAAGAGTGAGCGGCCGATCCTGGAAACCGCGCAGAGCGTCAGCGTGGTCACCGCCGAGCAGATCAACGACCGCAAGGTCAACAAGGTCGAGGACGCGGTGGCCTACAGCGCCGGGGTGCGGGTCGGCAGTTCGGGACTGGACCCACGTTTCGACAACATCCAGGTGCGCGGCTTCGAGACCACCATCGCTGCCGACTTCCTCGACGGCCTGCGCCAGCCCGGCAGCGGTTGGCTGTCGCTGTACTCCACCGAGGCCTATGCCTTGGAGCGCATCGAGGTGCTCAAGGGCCCGGCCTCGGTGCTCTACGGCCAGATCAGCCCCGGCGGCATGGTCAACCGGGTCAGCAAGCGCCCGAGCCTGCTGGCAAAGAACGAAGTGCAGGTGCAGGGCGGCAGCTACGATCACCAGCAGGGCCAGTTCGATATCGGCGGCAAGCTGGACGAGGCCGGCGACGTGCTGTTCCGTACCGTCGGTCTGTACCGCGACTCCGGCTACTCGGTCGACCAGATGGACAACGATTCGCGCCTGCTGGCGCCATCCCTGAGCTGGCAGATCGACCCGGACACCAGCCTGACCCTGTTGGCCCAGTACCAGGAACGCCAGACCGCTGCCTCGCCGATGATGCTCCAGGAAGGCGACCACCTGACCCACTTCTGGCAGGGCGACGAGTACTTCGACAAGCTGCACCAGCGCCAGTGGACCTTCGGCTACGAGTTCGAGCACGCCTTCAACGACACCTTCAGCGTCCAGCAGAACCTGCGCTACGGCCAGGTCAGCACCACCAACCAGTACCTGCAGCCGACCGCGGTTATCGACGGGCATATCCTCGAACGCTCCGCCGTGGGCTTGTACGAGGACATGAACTCCCTGTCTACCGACACCCGCCTGGTCAGCCGCTTCGCCACTGGCAACCTGCACCACACCGTGGTCAGCGGTGTCGACTATGCCTGGCTCGACACCTCGCTGCTCTATGCCATGGGCCCCGCGCCGACCATCGACCGCTGGAACCCCGACTACCACCAGCCGGTGGCCAAGCCGACCTCGCCGCTGGCCGACCGGGACGGCCTCGAACACCGCATGGGCGCCTATGTGCAGGACCAGATCGAACTCGATCAATGGCGCCTGTCCGCCGGCCTGCGCCGCGACTGGGTGCATGTGCGGCGTGACGACAACCTCACCGATATCAACAGCACCACCAGCGACTCGGCCACCACCGGCCAGGTCGGCGTGCTCTACCTGTTCGACAACGGCCTGGCGCCCTATGCCAGCTACGCCACCTCGTTCCTGCCGGTCAGCGGCGTGAACGCCACGGGCCAGCCGTACAGGCCCACCGAAGGCAAGCAGTACGAAGTTGGCGTGAAATACCAGCCGCCGGGCAGCAGCACGCTGTTGACCGCCTCGCTCTACCACCTGACCCAGAGCAACGTGCAGACCCGCGACCTGGTCAACCCGCTGAACAACGTGCAGACCGGCGAGCAGGTGTCCCGTGGGCTTGAGCTGGAAGCGGTGTCCGACGTCAACGACAACCTGCGCCTGACCGCCAGCTACGCCTTCAACGATGCCGAGGTGACCAAGGGCAACAACGGCGACCAGGGCAAGGTGCCGAAGAACGTGCCGCGCCACCTGGCCTCGCTGTGGCTGGACTACAAGCTGCCGTTCGGCTTCGGCATTTCCGGTGGTGCGCGCTACACCGGCAGCACCTATGGCGACGCGGCCAACCTGGTGAAGAACGAGGGCTACACCCTGGTCGATGCCGGCGTGCACTACGACTTCGGCGGCGGTCTCGACGGCGTGCGGGTGGGCGTCAATGCGCGCAACCTGTTCGATGAGCGCTTCATCAATTGCCAGGACGGCTACTGCTACCGCGGCGAAGCGCGCAGCGTGGTCACCAGCCTCAGCTATCGCTGGTAAGGGGAGGAACGGACATGCTGCGTACCTGGATGATGAGCCTGGCGGTCCTGCTGTTCAGCGGGCTGGCCCGGGCCGAGCCGGTGACCCTGGATGGCACCGAGCAATGGACGATGAAAAGTGCCGAGGGGCGCGAGTACCGGATCATGGTCAGCCTGCCGGAGGGCGATGTGCCCTGGACCGGCGGCTACCCGGTGATCTACCTGCTCGACGGCAATGCCTACTTCCCGGCCTTCCATGCCGCCAAGCGCGCCCAGGGCCGCCTGCGCGGGGCGGTACTGGTGGCGATCGGTTACCCGAGCGACACGCCGCTGGATTTCGTTCGCCGCGCCTACGATCTGTCGCCGCCGGCTCCGGCCGACCGCAACGATCCGCCCCAGGGCGGGCAGGATGTGTTCCTCGACTTCATCGAGAAGCGCCTGATGCCCAAGGTCAACCAGCGCTTCAAGATCGACCAGGACCAGCGCAGCCTGGTCGGCCATTCGTTCGGCGGGATGTTCGCCATCTATACGCTGTTCACCCGGCCCGAGCTGTTCCAGCACTACGTGGCGATCAGCCCGAGCCTGTGGTGGCAGGACCGCTTCCTGCTGGCCCATGAGCGGGCGTTCACCGCCAAGGCCCATGCCGGCAAGCTGGACCTGATCCACCGCAGCCTGAGCCTCAGCGCTGGCGACCGGGAGATGCCCCAGGAGATCCAGGATGTACGCTCGTTGCAACTGCGTCTGGAGAACCTGTCGCAGTATGGCTTGCGCAGTGACCTGCAGATCGAGGCGGGGGAGGACCATGCGGCGATTCCGTTCCGCGTGCCGAACCGGGTGCTGGATGAGCTGATGAGCACGCGGCGCTACTGAAGCTTTCGAAATTGTCATCCGCGCCTCACCTTGGCGTTAGCTGTTGCTCCATAGACTGGCTCGCAACAAGGGCCACTTTCCTGGTGCGCCCGGAATGCTCGAGGTGAGTGATGCGGATGCTCAAGGTGATGGCGGTGGCGGGTCTGTTGTCGGCAATGGTCGGCACGGCCCAGGCGGCGGACGGTATGGAGCGGATCCAGGAGTTCCAGGCGAAGTTCCAGGCCGAGCAGGACCGGCTGTGGGGCGACCGGGAACAGCAGTTGGTGAAGCAGGAGACGGCGGACAAGAAGGCGGATGGTTGAGGTGTTCTCTCGGGCCTCATCGCTGGCAAGCCAGCTCCCACAGGGTTCGGCAGCGCCGCGGACACTGTGGGAGCTGGCTTGCCAGCGATGAGGCCCTCAAGAGCAATAGAGATCTAGAATGTACCGCCACAGTCAGTTGGCTCCCACAAGGACCGCGTGCACCGCTGTACCTGTGTGGCTTGCCAGCGATAGGGCCCTCAAGAGCAATGAAGATCTAGAACGGTACCGCCACCGTCAGCTGGCTATAAACATTGGTCCCATTCCCCCCCACCTGATTCCCCCCGGTCGTCTCATCCTTCTTCGGCTGGTACAAGCCGATCACCGGGCTGATGATCAGGTGCTCGTTCACCGCCCATTCCGCATAGAAATCCAGCTCGCGGGCATCGAGATTCAGGGTGTCGCGGGTCCTCAGGGTATGGAAATCGAAGTACAGCGCGCCCACGGTCAGGTTCTCCAGCGGCGTGGCCTTGAGGCCGACATGATGGATACCGGTATTGCTGTTGAACGGCCCCGAATAGTTGGCCGCCACTTCACCCTGGAACCAGGTGCCGTAACCGGTGCTCAGGCCGGTGAACAGCGAGTCCCAACCCTGGGAGTAACGGGTATAGCGATAGGTGACCTTGGGCGACCAGGCGACATCAGCGAAGGTATAGCCCGCTTCGGCGTACCAGGCTTTTTCCGGGCCCGCGTCCTTGTCCTGCCAGGCGTATTCGAAGGCGAAGCTGGCATTCTCGATGCCCGCATTGCCTTCGCCACGCAGGCTGTAGACGTCCATGTTCTCCCGCTCTTTCTGGAAGTCGCTGGCCCATTGGTCGACCACGTCGAGGCCATGCACCCAGGTCAGGCCCAGGGTGCCGGCTTCGGCGGTGTAGTCCAGGGTACCCGCCGCCAGTTCGGTTTCGGCCTGGGCGCGGTTGTCGGATTTCAGCCAGACCACGCTGCCGTGCAGGCCGTCCTGGCCACCGAGTTTCAGTACGGCGGTACGGTCGAAGGCATGACGGGCTGCCAGGTAGTAGGCGCCGCCACGGTTCAATGCGCCGTCCGCCGGGCCCTTGCCGAGGTTGGGACCGTCGTCGTTGATCAGGAAGCCGCTACCCAGCTTGACCACCTGACGCCCGGCGGAGAAGTCCACGCCATCCTTGCCCAGGGCCGGAAACAGGTCGCCGGAACGCCAGCCAAGGAAAGCATCCTCGATCTTGGTGGTGCGTTCGGAACCATCGGTATTGCCGGCGGCATCGCCATCGCCCCAGGTCGCCGAGCTGACCAGGTTGAAGGTGCCGTACAAGGTGCCGTTGCCGCCCAGGCCCTGGTCGCCGCTGACCCCGTATTTGATGAAGCCTTCGCGCCAGGTCGAGCCGCCGCTGCTGCCGTCGTAGTTCTTGCGGCTGTTGAACATGCCGTACACCGCGAGCATATCGGCGTTGAGGTGGGTGTCTTCGTCGGCGTACAGCTCGTAGGCCAGGGCCGGTTGCGCCGCTGCCAGGCTGGCAAGGCTCAGGCCGACGGCCCGGGCCAGTGGTAACAGGCGGTGTTGCTTGTCCATGTGTGCTTCCCCAATGCGGTTCTTGTTTGGCAGATCAGTGGCTATTAGGGCGCTGGCAGTCGGGGCAAGTCTTGTTCGTGGCTGCCAGCGCTCTTGACCGCAATGGCCAGTCTTCAGTCCAGTGCCGCCATGGTTTCCGGCAGCGTTGCGCCGCCATCGACGATCAGGGTCTGGCCGGTGATATAGGCGGCATTGTCCGAGGCGAGGAAGAGCATCGCCGCGGCGATATCCTCCGGCTCGCCCAGGCGACCCAGGGGCACGCCACGGGCGATCCGCGCATTGAGGCCGTCGTCGCCCAGGTTGCCCATGGCCGGGGTACGGATCATCCCCGGCTCGACGCCGTTGACCCGCACGCCATGGGCCGCCAGCTCCAGCGCCGCACTGCGGATGAAGCCGTTGACCCCGGCCTTGGACG
This sequence comes from Pseudomonas putida, assembly GCF_001941965.1. Lineage (GTDB taxonomy): Bacteria > Pseudomonadota > Gammaproteobacteria > Pseudomonadales > Pseudomonadaceae > Aquipseudomonas > Aquipseudomonas putida_L. The sequence goes on from NZ_MKZO01000047.1 coordinate 327,096, forward strand.
CGGCGTAGTGACTGAGCCCGGGATAGGCCACCCGCGGCCCGGTGACCGAGGAGGTCACCAGCACATTGCCGCGACCCTGGCGACGGAACAGCGGCAGCGCGCCCTGGGTCAACCAGAACAGCGCCGACAGGTTCACGTCCAGGGTCCGGCGCAGCAGCGGTTCGTCGATCTGCTCGAACGGCGTCAGCGGGAAGTACGCTGCGTTGTGCACCAGCACATCGAGGCGCGGCAGGCCCGCCAGCAGGCCGGCGATGCCCTGGCGGTCGGCCAGGTCGATACCGCTGGCGCTGACCCGGTGGCCCTGGCCATTCAGCTCATCGGCCAGCGCCTGGGCACCGGCCAGGTTGAGGTCGGCGATCAGCACCTCGGCCCCGGCCCGGGCAAAGCCCTCGACGATGGCCCGGCCGATACCCTGGGCGCCGCCGGTGACCAGCACCTGCTGGCCACTGAAATCGAAGCGTGCATTCATGCGTCGTTCTCCATGCGGGTGAAAGCCAGGGTCGGCACGTCGACGATGGTCGAACCACCGTCCGCCGCAATCACCGCCCCGGTGATGATCGACGCCTCGCTGCTGACCAGGAATTGGCACAGCGCGGCGATCTCGTCCGCCGTGGCCGGGCGGCGCAGTGGCACGTCGGCGGTGACCCGGGCGTAGGCCGCATCGAGGTCTTCGCCGTAACGCTCCATCAGCGGCTGCATCTCGGCATCGGCCATCGGCGTGCGCACCCAGCCCGGGCAGACGCAGTTGACCCGCACACCCTGCGGCCCGAAGTCCCGCGCCAGGGAGCGGTTCAGCCCCACCAGGGCATGCTTGGCGGTGGTGTAGCCGCACACCTCCGGACCCGCCGCCAATGAGGCGATGGAGCCGAGCAGGACGATGCTGCCGCGCCGCTCGATCAGCAGCGGCAGGCAGGCCCGGGCACTGTGGAAGGCGCTGTGCAGATTGCCGCGCATGGCGGCTTCCCAGGCGGCGTCGTCGGTGTCCAGCGCCGTGCCCAGGCCATGCCCGCCAGCACAGCAGACCAACGCATCGAGGCCGCCGAAGCGGGCGCGGATCTGCTCGACGAAACCGTGCCAGGTGGCGCTGTCGGCGGCATCGCCGGCCAGCACCAGGGCATTGGTGTCCGCTGCCACCTGTTCCAGTGCCTCGCGGCGCCGGCCAACCAGCACCAGCTGGTCGCCGGCCGCCGCCAGGCGCCGCGCGCAGGCTGCACCGATGCCGCTGCCGGCACCGGTCACCAGCACGGTGCGGCTCATTTGTCGTGGACCGTGGTGTTGATCAGGTTGCAGTAGGACGACACCGGGAAGTTGCTGAAGGCCTCGAAGCCGCCTTCGGCATGGCCGAAGATCTTGCCGTCGCTGCGGTGCTCGCGCAGGTCGATCATCACCAGGCCCAGGGTCGGGATGATCTTCTCGCGCCAGACGAACAGGTACAGCTCGTCGGCAATCTTGTAGTAGTGGCAGCGGTCGGTGTCGCAGAGGCCTTTTTCGACCCCCTTGAGGCACTGCCAGGTATAGAAGTTCTCGTTGAGGTAGATGTGCTCGTATTCCTCGGTCGGGCTGTAGCGGTAACGGTTGCGGATACCCACCAGCTCGGTGGTCAGTGCGTGCGGGCAGGCGCCGTCTTGCCATGGGCGGTCGAGGGTGCCGTGGAGGAACTGCGCTTCGACGCAGGTCAGGGCCTTGCCGGACAGGGCGCGGTGGAACATGCCTTGGTGGGTTTCCTCGGCCTCGGGCATGCTGCCGATCACGGCGGTGAAGGACTGGCTCAGGGTGTCCAGGACCAGGGAGATCGACCAGGTCTGGCCGTTCTCGGTCTTGAGGAAGTCCACCAGCACGATGCCCGGACGCACCGAGGTGGCGCGGTACGGCGCGCTGCCCGTGGAGTGGCCGTCGGCGGCATGCCAGTGCAGTTGCTCGGCGTCGAAGCGGTGCTCGATGGACCAGCCATTGGCGAAGTTCAGGGTCATGCGCTGCCCGGCCAGCTCGGCCAGTCGCGGCAGGATAAAGGCTTCGGGGGCGAAACCGTCGGCCAGGGCGCCTACGGAAATCCAGTCGGTATGGGTGGTCATGGGAGGTGGCTCGTTGTTGTTGATTGGAGCCGTGATGGTGCCGGGCAGGGCGGTCGGGCGGTATCAACCGGATGGTTGAGGTGGCGGTATACCAGTCATCTGGCTGTCATAAAGCGGTAGTAATGTGCCATCACTCAGCGGCAGGAATGAATTGCAGTGATCCGCCGATCTTTTTCCTCTCTCAATGTGCTGCAGTTCCTGCTGCTTTCCTCGTCTGCGGCGATTCTGCTGTTCCTCTGGGGGCTGTTCTTCCAGCAGCAGGCCACGTCCGCGCAGGAAGCGCTGGCCGCCAAGGCCTCCGAACACCTCAACCTGGCCACCATGGCTGCCGAGAACCTCAGTCAGTTGGTGGATCGTGCGCAGACCATCGGCCGTGCCGCCCAGGCCGATATGCGCGACGGTGGCCAGGGCCGCCTGAGCCTGGTGCGCATGCTCGCCGAAGACCCGGTGCTCAAGCGCATGAGCCTGTACCGCGCCGACGGCAGCCTGCTGTCCGCCAGCCACCGCGATGAACCCGGCCAGTTGCCCGAACCCTGGCTGCGTGCGCTGCGCGAACATACCAGCCGCTATGGCTTCAAGCCCTTCCTGCCGCCGCTGGACGCTTCGGCCAAGGATGCCGAAGAGATCAACTGGCGTCTGCCATTCCTGCTGCCGTTGACCGATCCGTCCCGGGGCGATGCCGAAAGCATCCTCCTGGTGCAACTGGATATCGGCTACCTGGCGGTGCTGTTCCAGCATATCGACCTGGGCAGCAGCGGCCTGATGCGCCTGCTCGACAGCGCCGGCCACGAGCGCCTGCGCATCGGCAACAGCGGCGTGCTGGTGGCCGGCGAGGCGCTCAAGCCGGAGCTGCCGGACAGCGTCGAAGCCGCCGGGCGCGTCAGCCAGTACAGCCTCGACGGGCATTACCAGAGCCTGTTCCGCAAGGTCCTGCCACGGGGCTTCAGCATTGCCGTGAGCCAGCGCGAGGAGGAGATCCTTGCGCCGTCGCAGGCGCTATACGAACGTCAGCTCTGGCTCAACCTGGCCATGACCCTGCTGGTCCTCGGTGGCGCGCTGTGGACCTGGCGCGTGCTGGGCAAGCGCGAGGAAGCTTTCGCCGCCCTGGAGCAGGCCCAGACCATCAACCAGCAACTGATCCAGCGCCTGGAAGAAGAACACCGGCGCAGCAGCCATGCGGCGGCCACCGATCACTTGAGCGGCCTGCACAACCGTCGCCAGTTCATGGAAACCGCCGCGCGGGTGCTGGGCGAGCAGCGCAGCAAGCGGCGCCTGATGGCGGTCCTGTTCATCGATATGGACCGCTTCAAGTCGATCAACGACTCCCTCGGCCACAAGGTCGGCGACCTGCTCCTGCAGGCGGTGGCCGGACGCATCAGCCGGGCCCTGGAACCGGGGGATGAAGCGGCGCGTTTTGGTGGTGACGAATTCGTCGTGCTGCTGGCCGGCAGTCGTACCGAGGAGCAGATCGACCTGTGGGTGCGCATGCTGCTGAACAAGCTGTCGGCCACCTATTCCCTGGACAAGCATGAACTCAACAGCAGCCCGAGTATCGGCGTGAGCATCTGCCCGCGGGATGGCCAGTCGGTGGACGAGCTGATCCGCCATGCCGACGCCGCCATGTACTCGGCCAAGCAGGCCGGGCGCGGGCAGTACCGTTTCTTCGATCCGTCGCTGAACGTGGTCAATGTCGGCGAGTTCGCCCTGGAGCAGGCCTTTGGCTCGGCCTTGAAGGAGCGCCAGTTCGTCCTGCATTTCCAGCCGCAGGTGCGTTTCGATTCGATGCAGGTGGAAGGTTACGAGGCCCTGGTGCGCTGGCAGCACCCGGAGTTCGGCCTGCTTTACCCGGACCGTTTCATCTCGCTGGCCGAACGCAGCGGATTTATCGTCGCCCTCGGCTGGGAAGTGCTGCGCCTGGCCTGCGAGGAACTGGTGCGCTGGCAGGAAAGGGGGATTCCCTCGGGGCTGGCGGTGAATGTCTCGCCTTTGCAACTGCGCCAGCCGGATTTCAGTGCGCGGCTGCTGGAGGAGGTCCGCCAGCATGGCGTCGACCCGCGCCGGCTGGAGCTGGAAATCACCGAAACCACGGTGCTCGACGACGAAGGCCAGGGCATCAAGCACCTCAAGGCCCTGCGTGACGCCGGCCTGAGCATCAGCCTCGACGACTTCGGCCAGGGCTATTCCGGGTTCTCCCATTTGCAGGCGCTGCCGATCAACCGCCTGAAGATCGACCGCTCGCTGATCGCCCAGCTCTCCAACAGCCATGACGACAGCCCGATCGTCCTGTCCACCATCATTCTCGCCAAGCGTCTGGGGCTGGAGGTGGTGGCCGAGGGCGTGGAGACCCGCGAGCAGGTGGTCTATCTGCGCCTGGCCGGTTGTGATTATGCCCAGGGCTACCACTTCAGCCGGCCGCTGACGGTGGCCCAGTTGCACGAATACCCTCCCTTCATGGACGCGACGGAAACCGCATGCGAGCACTGACCCGACTGTTTTGCCTGATGTTCGCCACGTTGTTCAGCCTGTCCGTTTACGCCGAGTGCAGGCAGCCCAGCTTGCGCATCGCGGTGATTCCGAAGAAGAGCATGGAAGAGCTGATGAAGGACTATCAGCCGCTGCTGGAGCGGCTGAGCGACACGTTGGGGATTCCGGTGTCCATCGTTCCGGCGTCGTCCTATGAAAGCGTGGTGGATGCGGTGGTCTCCGGTGGCGTCGATATTGCCTGGCTGGGGCCGGCGTCCTATGCGCTGGCGCAGCAGCGTGATCCGCGGATCGAGCCGTTCGCCAGCCTGGCGATCAAGAATGGTTACTTCACCCCGGCGGGGCATCACTATCAGGCATTGCTGCTGGCAAAACGCGAGGTTGCGGGAGATCTTGAAGCCTTGCGCGGCAAGCGCGGGGCGCTGAGCGACCCGGCCAGCACCTCGGGCAGCGTGGTGCCCAATGTCGAGTTCGCCGCCCAGGTGGGCATGCCGTTGTCGCGCTTCTTCGGTTCGGTGGCGTATTCCGGGTCCCATGACAAGTCAATCGACGCCTTGCTCGAAGGGCGGGTGGATGCGGCGTTCGTCGCCAGCGTGCGGGCCGATGCCTATCTCAACAGCGGCAGGATCAACCGGGACACCTTCAATGTGCTCTGGCGCTCGGAGCGGATCTACTACGACCCCTACGTATTCCGCGGCAATCTCTGCGCCGAGTACAAGGCGCTGATTCGCAAGGCGATGCTGGAGAACCAGGACGGGCTGGCGGCGTTTCTCGCGTCCCAGGACGCCAGCAGCATCGCCCCGGTGAGCCGCGCGGAATATGCGCCGCTGCTGCGGATGATGGAGACGCGGCCAGGGGGCTGAGTGGTCAGGTGCGCCACCAGGCGGGCTGGCAGTCTTCGAAGGAGTGGTATTCGGGCTTGAGCTCGGGGCCGCTCGGGTCGTCGAATCCGCCGACCAGCAGGGCGATCACCGGTTCGTCGTCCACCGCGCCGAGGGAGCTGCCGCAACGCGGGCAGAAGGCGCGGCTGGAATAGTCCGAGGAGCGGTAGAGGGCAGGGGCGCCGCCTGGGCCGGTCCATTCGATGTGGTCCCGGGGGAATTCGACCCAGAGGGTGGTGAGGGCACCGCTGTGCTGCTGGCAGTTGCGGCAGGAGCAGGTGTGGGGCTTCTCGGCGGGGCCTTGGGCGCTGTAGCGGATGAAGCCGCAGAGGCAGCCGCCTTGGTAGGTGGTTTGGGGCATCGGGGCAGTCCTTTGGAGGCAAGCTGGGAGATTAGATCAGGATTATGTGTTGCTGCTAATGGCCTCATCGCTGGCAAGCCAGCTCCCACAGGGTTCTGCGGTGCACGCGATCCCTGTGGGAGCTGGCTTGCCAGCGATGAGGCCATCAGCAGCGCCGGAAAACTAAAGGAACAACACCCCCACCAACTCCGTCCTGTTCCTCACCCCCACCTTGCGAAACAGATTGATCAGATGGGTCTTCACCGTCGGCAAGCCCAGTTCCAGTTGCCGCGCCAGGGTCTTGTTGCAGGCCCCGTCACGCAGCAGCAGGGCGATCTCCCGCTCCCTCGGCGTCAACCCGCCCAGCCGGTCAGGCGCCGCTACCGGCAACTGCCGCGCCGCCATCTGCATCAACCCGTGCAGCGGCAACAGGCGCTCCAGCTCCTCGACCCTGAACGCCCCCAGCGAACCATCCCGCAACAACGAAACCCCTGCCGCCAGCCGCCCGTCGACCCAGGCCATGATCTCCACCACATCCACCACCCGGTGCTGGTCGAGAAAACCCAGGTATTCACGGCCATGGGCCGCATCGTGATGAGCCAGCCCCTGGCGCAGCGAGACCACCGGCAAGCCGATGGCCTTGCAGTTGTCCGGCTTGAGCGGGTCGAGATGGCGGTAGTGTTCCAGATAGCGGTGGTGCATCGGCGGCTGCATGCCGAGCAACTGGAAATCGCAGGCCAGCAACTGCTCGTCGACCCGATAGAACGCCGCCAGGCTGGCCGGCACCTGCTGGCTGAAGGCGTGCAGGCAGTAACGCCCGAGCTCTTCCGTGCTGACGCCGTTCATGCGCCTTCCAGCAGCGCGCGGACCTTGTCCACGGCGGCGCGGGCGCAGTTCACGTCCATGGCCTCGGACGCCCCCGAGACGCCGATGGCACCGATCACCTGGCCCTGATGCACGAACGGCTCGCCACCACCGAACAGCGCCAGGTCCGCCTGCAGTGGCAGCCCTTCGCGTACCGCCTGCGAGGTCTTCTGCAGGCGCTCTTCCCACGCCGAGGTGGGCACGCCAAACCCGGAAGCGGTCCGCGCCTTGTTCAGGGCGATGGTCTGGCAGGGCCTGGGCGCGCCGTCCATATGGGCGCTGTGGATCGGCTGGCCGCTGGCGTCAAGGATCGCCACGCTGACCCGCACGCCAGCCTGTTCGGCGAAGTCCACGGCGGCGCCAAGGGCCTGCATGGCCAGGCGCAGGGTGATGGTCGGTTGCTGACGCAGCAGGTCGCTCATGGGGCAGGTTCCTCAAGGGTGGATTCAGGACGGGCACGCAACAACAGTTGCCAGAGGCAGTACAGGGCCAGCAGGGCGGCGGCGATATGCATCGCCCAGGGACCGCCGATATGGGCGGCAAGTATTCCGGCGAGCAGGCCGCCGATGGCATCGAAGCCGAAGCGGGTCGAGGTGTAGATAGACACCACGCGCCCGCGCAGCGCCTCCGGGGCCTGGCCTTGCAACAGGATATTGGTGCCGACGTTGTTTATGGTCACGCCGAAGCCGAGGATCAGCATCGCCAGCAACGACAGCGGCAGGCTGCGGCTGCTGGCGAACAGCAGCAGGCCGAGGGCGCTGGCGATCGCGGAGAACAGGATCAGTCCGCGCAGGCGCTCGCTGCTCTGGTTGCCGGCCAGCAGCACGGTGGACAACAGCGAACCCAGCCCGGCAGCACCCCACAGCCAGCCCAGGGTGCGCGCGTCGCCGGCGAAGATATCGTGGACGAACACCGGCAGCAGCACGGCATAGGTGGAGGCGGTCAGGTTGACCATCAGCACACCGAAGATCAGGCCGCGCAACGAGGGCGAGGCCAGCACGTAGTCGAGCCCTTCGCGGAACATGTTGCGCATGCTGCCGCTGGCCTTTTCCCCCGGTGTCAGGCGGATCAGCAGCAGGCCGAGGATCAGCCCGCCATAGGACAGCGCATTCAGAGCGAAACACAGCGCCTCGCCGGTCAGCGCCAGGAGCAGGCCTGCGAGCGGCGGGCCGATAAAGCGCGAGCAGGTGAACAGCATGGCGTTGAGGGCCAGGGCATTGGGCAGGTCGTCGCGGTCGTCCACCAGGCGGCTGAGCAGGGACTGGCGCAGTGGCGTGTCCACTGCATTGAGGATGCCCAGGGTGGTGGCGAGGATCACGATCAGCGTGGGCGTGATCAACTCCAGCCCGGTCAGCGCCGCCAGCAACAGGGCCTGGGCACCGAGCATGGCTTCGACCTTCATCAGCAGGCGGCGCTTGTCGTGGCGGTCGATCCAGGCCCCGGCGATCGGGCCTACCAGCAGTTGTGGGAGCAGGGTAGCGCAGGTGGTGATGCCCAGCAGTGCGGCCGAGCCGGTCAGGCGGTAGACCAGCCAGGACAGGGCCACGGTCTGCACCCAGGTGCCGAGGGTGGACACCGCATGGCCGATGAAATACAGGCGGAAATTGCGGTGGTGCAGGGAGCGCAGCACGGCGGGCCAGCGGTTGGGGCGGGATTGTTGCTCGGGTTTCACGATACGGGATGCCATGGCCGGAGGAAGAACGGGCCCGCCCGACTTTACCCGCTTGCGCCTGCGCCGTCTTGACCCAGCCTGTCGTGGGCATGTGTCTGCCTGCCAGGCACGGCGCGGCCTCTGGCAGCGACGGTCAAGTGCCCGGCACCCGTATGCAAGACGTAACCGGCACAATCCGGTCAACTCGGTGTTTTTCACTGCCGAACGGTGTGCACTGATGTTTTTCAGGAACGATCATTGGGTGCGGGAGCTGGAGCCTTTGCTGGCGCGGGTCAGTCAGGGCCAGCTGTGGGGCGATGTGGAAACGCCGCAGTTGCAGCGTCATCCGGCCGTGCTGGCAGCCTTGCGCGAGCTGGCCATGGCCCGTCAGCAGGATGGCCGACAGCTCGACGAGGTGCGCGCCCTCGGCAGTGACCTGAGCCAGCAGGTCGAGCAGGCCCGGGGCCAGAGCCGCAATGCCGAGGCCGAGGTGCAGCGCCTGGAGCAGCGTTGCAGCGACCTGCAGGCCTTTGTCGGCGACCTGGAGCAGCAGCTCGACGCGCACCGCCAGCAGGCGGCGATCTGGGCGCAGCTGGAATCCACCATCACCGAGGGCACCTGGGACATCAAGGTGGTCCAGGGCGACCTGCAGCACCCGGACAGCCATATGCGCATCTCCAACCAGTTCCGTGCGGTGATGGGCTACGGGCCGACGGAAATGCCGGACGGCTGGGACACCCAGGTCGGCATCACCCACCCGGACGACCTGCCGCAGATCATGGCGATCTTCGACCGCGAGATCCTCAAGCCGGGGGCCAGTGGCGAGTACGTGTTCGAGTACCGCATGCGGCACAAGGCCCGGGGTTATATCTGGTGCCGTGAGCGCGGTTGTGCGGTGCGCGACGAGCGTGGCGTGCTGGTGCGGGTGATCGGCGCGGTGCGCGATATCAGCGACGAGCGCAGTGCCCAGGCCAGCCATGAGCAGATGCTCTCGCAGAACCAGACCACCTACGCGCAGATCGCCACGGTGGTGGGGGTGATCAAGAGCATTGCCGAGCAGACCAACCTGCTGGCGCTGAATGCCGCGATCGAAGCGGCCCGGGCCGGGGAGGTGGGGCGCGGGTTCTCGGTGGTGGCGGAGGAGGTGAAGAAGCTGGCGGAGAGTACCCGGCAGGCGACGCAGCAGATTCAGGCGATGTTGAGTGACAGATAAGAGGTGTGTTGTCTGTGATGGCCTCATCGTTGGCAAGCCAGCTCCCACAGGTTCAGCGGTGCTCTGGGGATTGTGCTGTGCCTGTGATGGATGCATCAGGTACAGCACAGGTTCAGCGGTGCACGCGATCCCTGTGGGAGCTGGCTTGCCAGCGATGAGGCCATTACAGTCAACACAGCTATATCTCACTGTTAATTGGTTATTTTGAACTCCGGATATTCCTTCCTATAGTGCCTCGCCTATAACTCGAAAAGGATATTCCATGTTTCGCCGTCTTGTTCTTGCCTCGGTGCTGGTTGCACTTTCCGGCTGTGCCAATACCCAACTTCCCGTTCACACAACCCACCCTGAAAGTTCAACTTTGCAAGGCGACCCCAGCCGTCCTGCCCAGGCCGCCTGGCAGCGCACCGAATTGTATTTCGCCCTCGGTCGACTCGAGGGCGGCAAGGAGGTGATCAGCGAATCCCGCTGGCGCGAATTTCTCGACCAGGAAGTGACCCCGCGCTTCCCCGATGGCTTCAGCGTGCTGAACGCCTACGGCCAATGGCGGGATCACGGGGCGAAGGAACCCGAGCGCCTGGACACCCGCGTCATCGTGATCCTGCATCCCGACACCGCCCAGGCCGGCAAGGATATCGAGGCCATTCGCCTGGCCTGGAAACGGATTACCGGGGACCTGTCGGTACTGCGCCTGTCACAGCCGGCGCAAGTCTCCTTCTGAAAACGCATCAGGGGACCGAAGTCCCCTGATTGTCAGAATCCGTAAGTTACCCGGGCATAGTAATAAGCTCCGTTGGTGCCGATCGGCGATAGCACGTCATACGGCAAGTTACCCCCATAGTTGATGGTCGAATTCGAACGCTCCGGATAGTTGTCGGTGATGTTGTTGCCGCCCACGGCAATATCGAAGGTCGGGGTGAACTTGTACTGCACCTCCGCATCCAGTTGCCATACCGCACCATAGGTCTGCTCCGGCTGGCTGTCGCCGAAGTCGAAGACCCGGGTGGTCTCGCCCTGGCGGGTCAGGCGGCCGAGCAGGCCCCAGTGCTGGCTGGTCCAGTTGGCCGAGACCACGAAACGGTCCTTGGGCGCGGCGTCGGTCAGGGTGTTGCGCTCCTCTACACCCACCAGTGCATCGTTGCCGATACCCAGGGCGGTGAGCTGCGAAGGCGTGCCCTTTGTCTTGGTCACTTTGGTGTGGTTCCAGGTGTAGGCACCGGTCAGGGCCAACTGGCCGTCGTAGAACGGCTGGCGATAGTTGAGCACCAGTTCGGCACCATCGGTGCGGGTGTCGGCGGCGTTGGTGAAGAAGTTGACGTCATGCACCCCGGCCACGCCGAAGGTGTCATTGATGTATTGCTCCAGGGCGTCGCCACCGATGCGCTGGGACAGGGTGACGCGGTCCTTCACGTCGATGCGGAACACGTCCAGGGACGCATCGAAGCGCTCGCTGAGCTGGGCGGTGACGCCGAGGCTGAAGTTCTTCGAGGTTTCCGGGTCGAGCTTTTCCGCACCCAGGGCCCTGGCGATCGGGTCGTTGACCGAGAGCACGCGCACATCGGTAAGGGTGCCGCCATCGCCGAAGTTGCTGGTGGTGTGCTGGAAGCCGATCTGCGCCAGGGACGGCGCCCGGAAGTTGTTCGAGACCGCGCCACGCAGCGCCCATTGCTCGGTCAGGCGATAGCGCCCGCTGAGCTTGCCGGTGAGCTTGCTGCCGGCATCGTCGTAATGCTCCCATCGCGTGGCGGCATCGACGAACAGGCGGTCGGTGAGGTCGCCGGACAGCTCGGCATAGGTGCCGAATACCTTGCGCTCCAGGTCGGCTTCCTCGCTGGGACGCAGGCCGTTGGCACCATCGGCGCCGCTGCCGAAGTACGACGCCGGGTCGCCGGCCGTGGTCAGGTAGTTTTCGTAGCGGTATTCACCGCCCACGGCCAGCACGAAGGAGCGCTCGGCCAGGCGCAGTTCACGGCTGAAGTCGAGGTTGGCGGTGGTCTGGCGCAGCTCGTAGTCGCCGGTGTCGAAGCGGGTCGGCGAGTCGGCGCCGAGGCTGACGTTCAGGGTCCGCCGGCTTGCCGATTCGAAGCGGTTGCGGCCGTGGGTCAGGCTGCTGTCGAAGTCCCAGCCAGCGCCCAGCAGCCCTTTGAAACCGGCCGTGGCGGAGAGGTCCTGGTTGGTGCCGAGGGATTGCGGCAGGTAGCCATTTGGGTAGAACTGCGGCTGCTCGTAGGGGTAGCGGTAGAACTGCGCGCCGGTGGAATGGCGCTCGTTCCAGGTGCCGAAGGAATACAGCTCGCGCTCGCCCAGGGGCAGCGAGCTGTTGAACCACAGGTTGACGTCCCGCGCCGAGCCGTCGCCCATCACATAGTTGCGCTGGTTTGGCGTGCTGTCGAAACCGTCGAAACCGGCGCGGTTGGTCGGGTTGCGCTCCTTGTATTCGGCGCCGCCACGCAGGAAGCCGCCATCCTCGCCCAGGCGTACGCCGCCCTTGGCCGTGGTCAGGCTGTTCTGGCCATCGGTGGTGGTGCGGCCGATGGCGTCCTGGTGGGTGTGGTAGGCGCCGTAGGTAGTGGAGACCTCACCACCCTCGGGGGCGTCGTCGAGGATGATGTTGATCACCCCGGCGATGGCGTCCGAGCCGTACTGCGCCCCGGCACCGTCGCGCAGCACTTCGATGCGCTTGATCGCGCTGATGGGGATCGAGTTGAAGTCCACCGGGGCGGTGCCGCGGCCGATCTTCGAGGAGTCGTTGACCAGCGCCGAGGTGTGCCGGCGCTTGCCGTTGACCAGCACCAGCACCTGGTCCGGGCTCATCCCGCGCAGTTGCGCGGCGCGGATATGGTCGGCGCCGCCGGAGTTGGACTGGCGCGGCATGCTGAACGACGGCAGCAGGGTCTGCAGGGCCTGGCCCAGTTCACCGTTGCTGGCGCCGGTGGCCTTGAGGTCGGCGGCGGTGAGCACGTCCACCGGTACCGGCGAGTCCAGCACGGTACGCGCCGTGCCGCGGGTGCCGGTGACCAGCACCGTGTCCAGGCGCTTGGCGTCTTCGCCGCTCGGCAGGGTGTCTTCAGCCTGGGCGTTTATCTGGAATAGTGCAGAGGTTATCGCAAGTGCAAGCAGTGAAAGTGGGCGGTGTTGCATGGCAGCGCTCCTTGAACAGCGGGCAATACCGTCAACGGCCGACCACTTCGAAGGTGGTCGGGCAGGGCAGTACCGCAGCCGTTTTTTAGTTGTGATTGAAAGTGCAGTTGAAGCGGGGAGGCGCCGCTGTATGGCAGAGGCGTTGCACGCAAGTGTTCAGGGTTCGGGGTTCAGTCCACCTTGGGAATCCATGCCGGGCTGGCAATCGCCGCGCTGTCGCCGAACGCGGGTACCTTGCGCGCCAGGTCGCGGACGTTCTTCACGTCCAGGTCCAGCAGCTGCTGGCGGCTGATCAGGGTCGGCGGCACCAGCAGGCGCTGGCCCGGGTTTTCCCCGGCGATCAGCATCGCCAGGCTGCGCACGCTGATGGCCCCGGCCACCTGCGGGTTGATCGCGGCGGTGGCGGTCCAGGCGCTGTCGGGTTCCTTCATGATCTGGATATCGGCGGTGGAGATATCGGCGCTGTAGATCCTGATCTTCGAGGCACGGCCCGCCTCATCCACGGCGATCTTGGCGCCTTTGGCGAACTCGTCGAAGGGCGCGAAGATCACGTTGATCTCCGGGTTGGCCCGCAGCACGGCGCTGGCCTGGTCGGCCACGGAGTTGGCGATGGGCGGGTTAAGGGTGCCGAAACGGGCCTTCTCGACGATACCCGGGTGGGCCGCCTTGACCTGGCGCCAGATCTCGTCGCGGCGCTCCATCGGGGTGAAGCCGCTGATATAGACGTAGCCGGCGTTGAACGCCGGGCCGTTGTCCTGCACGGCCTTGTCCAGGGCCAGTTGGGCGATGGCGTGGTGGTCCTGTTCGATCTGGGTGACCCTGGGGTTGTTCAGGTCGACATCGAAGGCCACCACCTTGATGCCCTTGGCCACGGCCTTTTCCACCGAATCGCGCAGGGTTTCCGCCAACCCCAGCTGGACGATGATGCCGTCGACACCCAGGTCGATGGCCCGTTCGATCATCTCGCGCTGGCTGGCCGCCTGCTGCCGGGCATCGAAGATGCGCAGCTTGACGTCGAGGGCGGCGGCCTGTTTTTCCACGCCTTGCAGGTAGGCCTCGGGGAAGTCGCCGGAGAACAGGTAGCCGACCAGGGCGATCTGCACCTCGCCCTTGTCGAAGGGCGCCGGGGCGCCGGGCAGGCCCTTGGCCTGGGCTTGCCAGCTCATGCCGGCGAGCAGTACCCCGGCGAGGAGATGGCGCACGAAACGTTTGGGTGATGGGTTCATGGAGGGTCCTTGCGAGTCGATGAAGTCAGCGGGTCTGCCGGGCGAGGCCGAAGGTGAAGATCAGGGCCAGCACCAGGACCAGGCCCTTGACGAAGTCCTGGGCGTAATAGGGCGCGTTGAGCATGGTCAGGCCGTTGAGCAGGGTGGCGATCAGCACGGCGCCGGCCAGGGTGCCGAAGGCATTGGCCTTCTTCGCGCCCAGCACGGCGAAGCCGATCAGCGCCGCGCCGAGGGCATCCAGCACCAGGCCGTTGCCGGAGCTGACATCGCCACGCCCGAGCCGGGCGGCCAGGAGCAGGCCGCCGACCGCGGCGAGCAGGGCCGAGAGCACATAGGCCAGCAGCTTGTAGCGCTGCACCGGGGCGCCGGCCAGGCGCGCCGCCTGTTCGTTGCCGCCGATGGCGTAGAACAGCCGGCCGATCCGTGTGCGTTCGAGAAACAGCCAGACCGCCAGGGCCAGCACCGCAGTGACCAGCACCGGGACCGGCACCGTGTCCCACAGCCGGCCGCGGCCCAGGGCGAGGAATGCCGGGCTGAACACGCCCTCGGTCTCTTCGCCATCGGGCAGGGTCATGCCCACGGCAATGGAGCGCCCGCCGGTAGGAATCAGTTGCACGCCGATCACCAGGAACATGCTGCCCAGGGTGGCGAGGATGTCCGGGATGCCCATGCGCACGATCAGCCAGCCATTGAGCAGGCCGACCAGCGCGCCTCCGGCCAGGCTGATGGCGATGGCGGGCAGCGGGCCCCAGTCCAGCACCACCATCACGTAGCTGGCGATCATCAGGCTCATGGCCGCCACCGCGCCGATGGACAGGTCGAGGCCGCCCACGGCCATGGTCAGGGTCACGCCGAGGGCGAGCAGGGCGACGATGGACACTGACTGGAGAATGATGAACAGGTTGCTGACCTGGACGAACGCCGGTTCGAGCAGGCTGAACAGCAGCACGATCAGGCCCAGCACCAGCAGCAGGCCGTAGTGGATCAGGGCGTCCAGCCAGCGCTGGGGCACGGGCTGGCGTGAAGGGGAAAGCGAATCAGGCACGCGCGGTACTCCTTGATGTTTGCGGTGTCGGGGCGGCGCTGCCGGCCAGCTCGGCCACCAGGGCGTTGCGGCTCAGGTCGGCGCGGGGGTATCCGGCGACCACGGCAAAATCCCGCACCACCAGGATGCAGTCGGCGATTTCCAGGGCTTCGTCGATATCGGCGCAGATCACCAGGGTCGCGCGCTGGCCGGCACCATCACGCAGCAACCGGCCGATCTCGCGGCGGGCGCGGATATCCACGCCCTGGAAGGGTTCGTCGAGGATCAGCAGGCGGGCGTCCTGCAGCAGCCAGCGGCCGATCACCACCTTCTGCTGGTTGCCCCCGGAGAGGCTGGTCATGGGCGCGTCGATGCCGGCGGTCTTGATCCCCAGGGCGCTCACCTGCGCGGTGACGGCGGCGGCTTCGGCGCGGCGGTCGATAAAGCCGGCGCGGCTGAAGCGCTGGAGGAAGGGCAGGGTGAGGGTTCGGCGCAGGGAAAAGCCCGGTACCAGGGAGCCAGCGGTACGGTCTTCCACGGCGAGGAATACCCCGGCCCGGATTGCGTCCCGGGGCGAGCGCGGCTGCCATGGCTGGCCGTCCAGCTGCAGGCTGCCGGCAGCGGGGCGACGCAGGCCGAACAGGACCTCGGCAATCTCGCTCTTGCCGGCCCCGAGCAGACCGGTCAGGGCCACCACCTGGTTTTCGTGCAGGCTCAGGTCGAAGGCCGGGGTCTGTGGCAGCAGGCGTACGCCGCGCAGGGTCAGCACTTCGCGGCCCGGCAGGCGGGGCACGAAGCGGTGGGCGTCGAGCGCCGCGCCGAGCATTGCCTCGATGGCCTCCGGCAGCTGTTGCGCGGTGAATTCGCCGACCAGCCGGCCATCGCGCAGGACCAGCGCGCGCTCGGCGATGCGCTGCAGGTCCGAGAGGCGATGGGAGATATACAGGATCGCCACGCCGCGCTGGCGCAGTTGCCCGATCAGTTCGAACAGGCGCTCTGCCTCGGCTGCCGACAGCGCCGCGGTGGGTTCGTCGAGGATCAGCAGGCGCGGTTGCAGGGCCAGGGCACGGGCCAGCACTACCAGTTGGCGTTCGGCCTGGCCGAGCTGTTCGATGGGCGCGTGCAGGGGCAGGTCGAGGTTCAGGCCGGCGGCGATGGCCGCCGCCCGCTGGTGCAGGCGGCGGCGTCGTACCCACGGGCTTGCCTGGGCCTGGCTCAGTTCGTCCAGCACCAGGTTCTCGGCCACGCTCAGGCCCGGCACGATGCCGTCGTTGACATGCTGGTGCACCGCGACGATCCCTACCCGACGCGCGACCAGGGGCGAATCGAAGCGCTGCACCGTGCCTTGCACCCGCAGCTCGCCGCCGTCGTGGGGCTGGCTGCCGGCGAGGATCTTCACCAGGGTGGACTTGCCCGCGCCATTGGCACCGAGCAACGCGACCACTTCACCGGGGAAAACCTGCAAGTCGACCCGGTCGAGCGCCCGCTGGGCGCCGAAGTCCTTGCTCAAGGCGCGCAACTCGACCAGCGCCTGTGGAAGTTTCATAAGAACGTCCTGAACCAATGAATGGTGGCGATTAAATTCACTGGTCGACTAAAAATCAAATAGCCAGATCGTATGGAAAAAGTTTTCCGGTTATATGTGATTGAGTAACTGTTCAGGGGTGAACAGTTGATCAACAAAGTGTGTTGGGCATGACAGGGGCGTGTTGTTCGATAAGCATAAGTACCGGTGATACGGTTATTAAAAGTGCGTCGTAATCCATAAAAATCATCGAGTTAGTGACGCTGACAAGGCATGGCATGTCGCTTGCTATCGCTCTTGCTCAATTTCCTGAAATTTATTTTTCAACTAAGCGAGCGGCGATTTTAGTTGCGCCGAGCCACTGCCCAATGAAAGGAAGCAACATGAGCTCCACTGCCGTTAGTTACGAAACCCTGCATCAGCGCTTTGCCGAAAGTTTCCAGCGGATTGCCGATACCGCCGTGCACCGCGAGCAGCAGCGCGAGCTGGCCTTCGACGCGGTGCGCTGGTTGCGCGAAGCCGGTTTCGGAACGTTGCGCGTGCCCCGGGCGCTGGGTGGACTGGGTGCGAGCATCCCGCAACTGTTTGGCCTGCTGATCGAGCTGGGCGCAGCGGACTCCAACCTGCCGCAGATCTTCCGTGCCCACTTCGGCTTCGTCGAAGGCCGTCTTTCCAGCCGTGATCCCGTGTCCCAGGCCCATTGGCTGGGCAAGGTGGTGGACCACCAGCTATGGGGCGCGGCCATGGCCGAGCGCAGCGGTACCACCGGCATCACCGTGGCGCTGAGCCCGCTGGAAGCCGGCAATGAACAGGCCGGCTGGCGCCTGGACGGCGAGAAGTACTACTCCACCGGCACCGTCTATGCCGACTGGATAGCCGCGGTGGCCCTGGCCGGCGACGATTTCGTCAGCGTGGCACTGCCGGTGACCGCCGAGGGTGTCAGCGTGGTGGATGACTGGGATGGTTTCGGCCAGCGCCTGACCGGCAGCGGCACCACCCGCTTCGAGGCCGTACGCGTGCCCAACGAGCATGTGATCCGTCGCTACAAGCCTGACGAAGTACGGGCCGAGTCCTACCTGACCGCCTATTACCAGCTGTTCCATCTCGCTACCCTGGCCGGCATCGCCAAGGCGGTGCTGCGCGATGCCACGGCGTTCGTGAAAAGCCGCACCCGAGCGTTCGGTTTCCCCGGCGAGGCCAGTCCCAAGGATGATCCGCTGGTGCAACGGGTGATCGGCCGCTTGTCCAGCCTCGCCTGGTCGGCGCAAACCCAGGTGCTGGCGGCGGCCGAGCGGGTGCAGCAGGTGTTCGACGCAGAGCAGGGCGGTTACGCCGAGGAGCATCACTACACCGACGCCGAAGTGGCGGCGTTCCAGGCCCAGCAGATCGTCATCGGCCAGGTGCTGGAAGCCACCACGCTGCTGTTCGAGGTGGGCGGCGCGTCTGCCACCAGCGAGAACCGGCGTTTCGACCGTCACTGGCGCAATGCCCGGACCCTGGCCTCGCACAACCCGGCGATCTACCGCGAGCGGGTGCTGGGCAACTACCACCTCAACGGCGTGACCCCGGACCAGGCCTGGCTGGCCCAGCAAAGCACCGGCAATGGCGTGCGCGACGAGGCCAGTGCGGTATGAGCGGTCGTCGTGAAGGGCAGATCAGCATCGGCCTGAATGTCCTCGGCTTTGGCGCCCATCCGGGTGCCTGGCGCAAGGCGGAGGCGGGGGCGACGGCTCATCTGGATATCGCCCATTACCAGGACATCGCCCGCATCGCCGAGCGTGGCTGCCTGGATGCCGTGTTTCTCGCCGACTGGTCGGCCTTGAGTGGCGACCCGGCAAGCCAGCCGGTGGGCCATCTCGATCCGGTGGTGCTGCTCAGCGCCGTGGCGGCGGTGACCCGGCGTATCGGGGTGATCGCCACGGCGGCCAGCACCTACAACGATCCTTTCGGTACCGCCCGGCGCTTCGCTTCCCTCGATCATGTCAGCCAGGGCCGCGCCGCCTGGAACCTGGTGACCAGCGCCAGTGACGAGGCGGCGCGCAACTTCAGCCTGCCCGGGGTGCCGGGCCATGCCGAGCGCTATGCCCGGGCCGAGGAGTTTCTCGAGGTGGTGCTCAAACTGTGGGACAGCTGGGAAGACGACGCGATCATCGGTGATGCTGCCGGTGGGCGATTCGCGGACCCGGCCAAGGTCCGGCCTGTCGACTTCGTCGGCGAGCATTTCGCCGTTCAAGGGCCGTTGAACGTGCCGCGTTCGCCACAGGGGCGACCGGTACTGGTCCAGGCTGGATCGTCCGAGCCGGGCAAGGTCCTGGGATCGCGCTATGCCGAGGTGATCTTCACCACCCAGACCACCCTCGACGCCGGCCAGTGTTTCTATCGCGACATCAAGGAGCGGGCCATACGCTGGGGGCGCAACCCCGCGCACCTGAAGATCATGCCTGGCCTGGCCACGGTGATCGGCAGCACCGAGGCCGAGGCCCGGGCGCGTTTCGACGAGCTGAATGCCTGGCATGGCGAGGAGGGATTGCTGGAACGGGTGGCGGCGCGCTTTGGCCTGGCCGCCAGCGAACTGGACCCGGACGGGCCGCTGCCCTGGGCGCGGATCGGCGAGGTGGCCGGGTTCGAGCGCGGCTCCCAGGGCTTCCTTGAAGCGCAACTGAACCTGGCCCGGCAAGAAAACCTCAGCATCCGCCAGTTGTCGCGGCGCATCCTGGTCGGCCATCGCCTGCTGGTCGGTACTCCGGAGCAGGTCGCCGACAGCCTGGAAACCTGGTTCCAGGCCCATGCCGCCGATGGCTTTAACATCATGCCGGACGTCTTTCCGTCCGGTATCGAACGCTTCGTCGATGAAGTGGTGCCGCTGCTGCAACGGCGCGGGCTGTTCCGTCACGAATACCGCGGCAGCACCCTGCGCGAGCACCTCGGGCTGCCGTTTCCGGACAATCAATATTCCAGCTAGGGATCGAGCATGCGTTACCGTCAATTGGGCAACAGTGAACTCCAGGTTAGCGTGCTTGGCCTGGGCAGCATGACCTGGGGGCATCAGAACAGCGAGGCCGAGGCGCATCAGCAGATCGAATTGGCGCTGGCTGCCGGGGTCAACCTGATCGACACCGCCGAAATGTACCCCACGCCCACCCATGCCGAGACCTGGCGCACCACCGAGCGTTGTATCGGTAACTGGCTGGCTGCCAGCGGGCGGCGCGACCAGGTGATCCTCGCCAGCAAGATCGCCGGGCCGTCCAGCGAGAAGGCCCCGCAGCCGCATATTCGTGGCGGCCTCAGCCGCCATGACCGGCGCAATATCGTCGAAGCGCTGGAGGGCACCCTGCAACGGCTGCGCACGGACTATCTGGACCTCTATCAACTGCACTGGCCGGATCGTCGCACCACCACCTTCGGCCAGCGCGAATATGCCTGGCAGGACGATCCCGAGAGCATCGCCATCGAGGAAACCCTGGCGGTGCTGGCTGAACAGGTCAAGGCGGGCAAGGTGCGGCATATCGGCGTCTCCAATGAAACGCCGTGGGGTGTCGCCGAGTTCATCAAGCAGAGCGAACGGCTGGGATTGCCGCGAATTGTCAGTGTGCAGAATCCCTACAGCCTGCTGAACCGGCTGTATGAGGGTGGGTTGTCGGAGTTCGGGCATCGGGAGGGCATCGGGCTGTTGGCATACTCGCCGCTGGCCTTCGGGGCGCTGACCGGCAAGTACCTGGGGGGAGCACGGCCGGAGGGCTCGCGGCTGTCGTCGTTGTACCGGACCTTCAATCGCTATGACAGCCCGTCGGCCCAGGCGGCCATCGCCGGTTATGTGGAAATTGCCCGGGAGCATGGGCTGACGCCGGCCCAACTGGCATTGGCGGCGGTGATCGACCAGCCGTTCGTGGCCAGTGCCCTGACCGGGCAGACCAGCCTGGCGCAATTGCGCGAGAACCTGGGGGCGCTGGATGTGGTGCTGGGGGATGAGGTGCGTGGGCAGATTCAGGCGGTTCACCAGCGGGTTCCTAATCCGGCACCCTGAGCGCAGAAGGTCCGCGGTCTGAGCTGGCTTGCCAGCGGTTGCGGTGGTGAATGCACCATGGTTATCGCTGGCAAGCCAGCGTGGTGGTGATCAGCGGAGTGCCGGAGTTGGTGCAGCAGTCAATGGCACATTGGCGTGCGCGGTGGGAGTCTGGAGAGCGCTATGGCGAGTGTGTTGAGGGCTGAGGGCTACCCGTATGACAGTTGGCAGGTGAGCTCTTCAGGTTGTCCATCCTTGAAGTTGACCTGGCAGATTTTGATCTCGATTTCTTTGGTTCCCAAGGGGGTGAGGGCAATCTCGAATCTGAGCTGGTCATCCTGAAACTCCCCGCGCTTGAACTCGACGTTCGAGAAGTCATCGATCAGGCTTTTTCCATCAAATGAGCAGAAGTCTTTTCGAACGCTATAACGGCCCTTGCCGCCCGGGATCTGCAGTTGGATGGAGATGCAGGGCAATGTCATCAACCTAAGCTGCAGCCCTGCCCAAGGCAAGCCCCCCGAAGCAGCCAGCCGCCATGGCCGTCGGGCGATGACCAGGCCTCTGCCGCTCAATCAGGCGGTCTAGCTGGGCTGGCGGTGA
>NZ_MKZO01000048.1 GCF_001941965.1 Pseudomonas putida
CCCCCCAACTGCCCCACCACCAGCGCCACGATCGCCAGCCCCAACCCGGCACCGCCCGGGTTGTTGGCGCTGTAGAAGCGATCACTCAGCCGCTCCAGTTGCGCCGCCTCCACCCCCGGTCCCTGATCCAGCACCTGCAACTCCAGCCCGCCCTCGCGCTGGCGCAATTCAACGGTGATCTCGCTCCCAGTCGGGCTGAACTGCAAGGCATTGCCCACCAGGTTCTGCAACATCACCGTCACCGCCGCAGGGTCGGCATACACATGGCATTCCCCCTGCTCATCCAGCACCAGGTCCACCTGCCGGCGCAGGGCCAGGGGCGTGAGCTGGGCCAGTTCCTCCCGGGCCAGGGCATCCAGGCGCACGCGCTGGCGGTTCTGGGTCAGGGGTTCCAGGCGAGCCATGGTCAGCAACTGGCTGGCCAGGCGAGTGGCCCGGGCCACGCCCTGTTCGAGAAAGGCCAGGGCCTCGTCACGTTCCTGTTCGTCACCGGCACGTCGCGCATTGCCGGCATGGATCGCCAGCACCGCCAGCGGCGTCCGCAACTCATGGGCGGCATCGGCGATAAATCGCCGCTCCCGCTCCAGCAGCCGGGTCATTTGCAACAGTTGATGGTTGAGCGCCTGGGCCATGGGCGCCAGCTCCGGTGGCAGCGTGTCCAGCGGTAACGCATCAAGGCTGTCCACCGGCCGCGCCCGCAGATGCCGGGCCATGCGCTGCAAGGGTTGCAGGCCCCAGCCCAGGAGCAGCCAGATGGCCGCCGCCAGCAGTGGAATGCCGATCAGCGCCGGGGTCAGGGCCTGGTCGGCGATACGCTGGATCAAGTCCTGGCGCAGGTCGTCACGCTCGCCCACCCAGATCAACAGCCCGCGCTGGCGGTCTTCGAGGAGCACGCCGCACCAGTCCTGACCCTCATACAGCAGATCGTGAATACCGGGGGCCGGTGGCGCGTCGAGTAACGGCGCGTCCGCCGAGCGCATCAGCAGGCGGCCGTCGCTGCGCCAGACCTGGAAGGCCAGGTTGATCTCGTAGGGGTGGCTGAGGATATCGGCAGCGGACAGGTCCATGGCCTGTTCCAGCGCCGTGCGCACCTGCTGCCAGTCCTTGTCCCCGGGCATTTCCCGGAACAGCCCCTGCAGCACCCGCGCCGCCTGCACCAGTTGGGCGTCGTAGACATTCTCGATGTCCCGGTGGTTGTCACGCAGCACGCTGAGCACCAGGCCAAGGCTGCCCAGCAGCACCAGCAACAGGGTGGGCAAGAGGATGCGGGTGCGGATCGCCGTCATGGGGTGTCCTCGATCAGGTAACCGACCCCGCGCACGGTGCGGATCAGGCCGCTGTCAAGCTTGCGCCGCAGGTTGTGGATCAGCACTTCGAGGGTGTTGCCGGGGCCGCTTTCCTGCCAGCCGTAGAGCACGTCCGCCAGGCGTTCGCGGGTCAGCACCGTACCCGGGCGGGCCAGTAGCTGGTGGAGCAGCTGGAACTCCATCGGGGTCAGGCTCACCGGCTGGTCGCGATAGCGCACTTCGAAGCGCGCCGGATCGAGACTGACCCCGGCATGCTCCAGCAACGGCTGGGCCCGCCCCTGGCTGCGGCGCAGCAAGGCGCGGATGCGCGCCTTGAGCTCATCCACATCGAACGGCTTGACCAGGTAATCGTCGGCGCCGGCATCCAGGCCTTCGATGCGGTCGCGGGTGGCGTCCCGGGCGGTCAGCACCAGCACCGGCACCCGGGCCTCGGGATCGGCGCGCAGGGTGCGCAGCAGCTGCAAGCCGTCACGACGCGGCAAGCCGAGATCGAGCAGCACCAGGTCGAAGGTTTCCACGCCCAGGGCGCGCTCTGCCTCCAGGCCATCGGCCAGCCAGTCGAGGGTATAGCCCTCGCCGCGCAGGGCGGTGCGAATGCCCTGGGCCAGGGCCTGATCATCTTCTACCAACAGTACGCGCATGGGCCGGCTTCTCCGTTCAAGGGCGCCATCATGGGCCCTGCGGGAAGGCTTTCACCGGGGAAAATGTAACCAGTAATGACTCGCTAAGCTGGCATTAAGACTGGCAGCGCATCGTGCGATTCCCTTATCCCGATCGGAGTCGATCCCCATGCGTACCCTCCTCGCCCTCGCCCTGCTGCTGGGCAGCTCCAGCGTGTTCGCCGCCACCGAATGCACCACCGCCGACAAGAGCACCTGGCAGGACCCCGACAAGTTCCAGGCCCAGCTCAAGGAGCAGGGCTACAAGATCAACAAGTTCAAGGTGACCAAGGGCAACTGCTACGAGATCTACGGTTTCGACAAGGACGGCCGCAAGGTCGAGATCTACCATGACCCGGTCAGCGGCAAGGCGGTCAAGACCGAGGTCGAAGGCTGATGCAGCCGGTCATGGTGCAGCTGTGGGACCCGCTGCTGCGCCTCTGTCACCTGTCGTTCGCCACGGTGTTCATCGCCAACTCCTTCTTCAACGAAGAAGGCGGCGACTGGCACCAGTGGCTCGGCTACTACGCCGTCGGCTGCCTGGTGCTGCGGGTGTTCTGGGGCTTCGTCGGGCCGCGCAGTGCGCGCTGGACGGATTTCTGGCCGACGCCCTCGCGCCTCGCCCGCCATGCCCGCGCCCTGTGGCGCCGCGAGCCGTACCACCGCCTTGGCCATTCGCCCATCGGTGCACTGGTGATGGTGCTGATGCTGGCCTGCATCGGCGGCCTCGCCCTGACCGGCTGGCTGGCCGAGGAAGTAGACGCGCTGTGGGGCGCCGACTGGCCGATGGACCTGCACGC
Source organism: Pseudomonas putida (assembly GCF_001941965.1). GTDB lineage: Bacteria > Pseudomonadota > Gammaproteobacteria > Pseudomonadales > Pseudomonadaceae > Aquipseudomonas > Aquipseudomonas putida_L. The sequence continues at coordinate 2,767 of NZ_MKZO01000048.1, forward strand.
CTTGCTCGCCGACGCCCTGCTGGCCCTCGTCTGCCTGCATGTGCTCGCCGCGGTGGTGGAAAGCCTGCGCCTGCGCGAGAACCTGCCCTTGTCGATGCTTACCGGGCGCCGCCGTCGGCGCATGCCTTCCTGATCGCGAGACCCTTCCATGCTGATGTCCCTGACCCTGCGGCCGCGTTCCGAGCGTGGCGCCGCCTGGTTGCGCCTGTGCGCCCTGGCCAGCCTGAGCTGCCTGTTGCTGCTGGCCGATGATTTTCTCCAACAACTGTTTACCGGCAACAACCGCGCCGAGCTGGAGGCGGGCTGGGTCGCGGGGCTCTGGGTGTTCTGCGTGGCCCTGTGGCTGTGCAACCTGCGAGCCGTGGTCGTGGCGATCCTAGGTGTGTTCGCCGGCATGCAACTGCTGCAACTGGGCAATATCAGCTTCTTTGGCGAACCGCTGAGCGCCATCGATATCCGCGGCCTGCTGCACGAACCCGGCGAAGTGGCGCAGACCGCCCGGCACAGCCTGGGCCAGCACTGGAACGCAGCGCTCAGCGTCCTGCTGCCGTATTCGCTGCTGATCGCCCTGCACTGGCGCTTGCCCGGGCGGATGGAACTGCCGGCCAGCCGCTGGGCCCTGGTACTGATTGCCGTGGTACTGCTGGCCAAGCCCTATCGGGCCACCTACCGCAATCTCGACGCCTTCACCCCCGGGCCGACCCGCAGTGGCCTGCACAACAGCCTCAATGCCTTTTCCGCCTGGGCCGTGCGCCTGGCCTTCAAGAACGAGACCACATTGCCGACGGCGCCCTTTGCGCCGTATCGGCTCAGTGCGGTCCCCAGTTCGGCGAAGCATGTCTGGCTGGTGGTGGCCGATTCTCTGCGCAGCGAGCGCATGGGCGTCTACGGCTACGACCGGCAGACTACCCCGCGCCTGCAACGTTACCTGGCCGGCCACCCGGATGCCCTCGTGCGGCCGGGCGTTTCGGCGGGCGTGGCCACCGACGTCAGCCTGCCGTACCTGCTCAACCCGATCCGCGAGCCGGGCCAGGACCATCTGTTGCGTGAAGGCCAGGTCAACCTGTTCCGCTTCGCCCGTGAAGCCGGCATGCGCACCCACTGGATCTCCTCCCAGGAATCCCGGCTGCTGGCCCACTTGGGCAGTCGCTACCTGGACGTGTCGATCACCCGCGAGGATCATCCGCTGCGCTTTCTGCAGAACCAGGACCATGCCCTGCTGGATATCCTCGACCAGCAGCGTTTCGGCCAACGCAATTTCGTCGTGCTCAACCTGCGCACGGCGCACCTGCCCTATGCGCAGAACTATGTGCATCAGGACGCTGACCGGCCATGGCCGGACCAGGGCCCGCAGGGCCAGGCCAATGCCTACGACAACTCGATCCACTACCTCGACGGCTTGCTGGAGGAAGTCATCGCCCGCTTCGACCGGCTTGAGGGCGAACGCTACCTGGTGATCACCGGGGATCATGGCCAGCGCCTGGGCGAGGATGGCAAATGGGGGCACAACGACCTGGTGCCGGAGGTGAGTGATGTGCCGGTGATCGTGCTCAGCCGCGAGGCGCCGCGCCAGGCCATGGAGGCGCTGGTGCCGGAGCGCTGGATCAGTCACTACGAGATCGGCAAATGGCTGGCGGCGCGGCTGGGGACGCGGATCGACAACCCGAACCTGCGCAAGGACGAGCATTTCGTGCATGGGAAGCTGTTGTTCAGCGACAACTTCATCCAGCCGGTGTGCGAGACGGACCGGGGGTTGGTGCATCTGCAGCCGGTGCAGTTGAGTGAGTGGCTGGGTGTTGGTCGGGCGCGAGGGTGCGAGGCCAAGTTCTGAGGGTGACTGTTCCGGCCTCATCGTTGGCAAGCCAGCTCCCACAGGGTTCCGAGTCGCTGCAGAAGCCTGTGGCTTTCATGTGCCCGGTTCCTGTTGTAGTGTTTCCAGTACATAAAGTGTTACAGGCAACAAGGACTCTCCGTGGCCGCCCTGATCCAAGCCAGACAGCTCAGCCGGACCGCCGCCACTGGCGCTCCCACCCTACTCGCCGCCACCGACTTCACCCTGCACAGCGGCGACCGCGTGACCATCATCGGCGCCTCGGGCTCGGGCAAGAGCGTGTTCCTGCGCGCCCTGGCACTGCTCGACCCGCCTGACAGCGGCGAGGTGATCTGGCAGGGAGCGCCGGTGAGCGCCCAGCAGATTACCCGCTATCGTGCCAGCGTCTGCTACCTGGCCCAGCGTCCGGCGATGGTGGATGGCACGGTGCGCGACAACCTCGGATTGCCCTTTACCCTGAAAGCCCAGCGCCAACGCCACTTCGATGCCCAGGTCGCCGGAGCGCTGCTGGCCCAGGCCGGCAAGCCCGCCAGCTTTCTCGACAAATCCGCCGCCGACCTGTCCGGTGGCGAGGCACAGATCGTGGCGCTGATCCGGGTCCTGCAACTCAAGCCCGAGGTGATGCTGTTCGACGAACCCACTGCCGCTCTCGACCCGCAATCCGCAGCGGCGGTCGAGCGCCTGGTGCTCGAATGGTCCACGGCGCAGCGTGGCTTCATCTGGGTCACCCATGATCCCGAACAGGCCCGGCGCATGGGCAACCGGCACCTGAGCATGGAGCAAGGGGCATTACAGCCGTGAACTACCAAAGCCTGTCCTACCTCGACCTGGCCCTCGCCTCGGCGCTGATTCTCGTCAATGGCGTACTCTCGATACTCCTGCGCCTGCAATTGGAGCGGCAACTGCTGCTGGCCGGCATCCGCACCGTGGTCCAGCTCCTGGCGATCGGCTACGTGCTTGGTTGGGTGTTCCAGCACGCCTGGTGGTATGTGGTGCTGCCGTTGATGTGCGGCATGACTCTGATCGCCGGCATCTCCGCCAGCGGCCGTGGCGAGCGGCGCTATCGCGGGTTGCTGACCGACAGCGTGGTGTCGGTGTGGCTGAGTTCATGGCTGGTCACCGCCATCGGCTTGTTCGTCATCCTGCGGGTCCGGCCGTGGTACGAGCCGCAATATGCCATTCCGATTCTCGGCATGATCCTCGGCAACAGCCTGACGGCGGTGTCCCTGGGCATGGAGCGCATGACCCGCGAGCTCAGCGCCCAGCGCGGGCAGATCGAGATGCTCCTGGCCCTCGGCGCCACCCGCTGGGAGGCTGCGCGCGGAGCTGCCGCGCAGGCGGTACGGGCCGGGATGATGCCGACGCTGAACCAGATGAGCGTGGTGGGGATCGTCAGCCTGCCGGGGATGATGACCGGGCAGATTCTGGCCGGGCAACGTCCGGACGAGGCGGTGCGCTATCAGATCGTGATCATGTTCCTGATTGCCGCGTCGTCGGCGCTGGGGACGGTGTGTGCGGTGTTGCTGGCGTTCGGGCGGTTGTTTTCGCCGGGGCATCAGTTCCTCGCGGACAGATTGCAGCGGTCATAGGGAATGCCTGAAGGTCGCCAGGTTTCCCTCATGTTTTTTTGACGATTTTTTGCCAATCAACCGCTTAGGGTGGCATTCCCGGTCATGACAGGAAGCCGTCCCGATGAAGCCCTATTTCCCCTATCCGCTGTGCGACGAGATTCTCAGCCAGGCTGCCGAATGGTGCCTGCGTCTTCAGGAGACTGCCTGCACCGCGGCCCAGCGCGAGGCGTTCGCGTTGTGGGTGCAGGCGGATCCCAGGCATGCGTTCGAGTATGCGCGGGTGCTGGAGACCTGGGAGCTGAGCAATGCGCTGCCGAAGCCGGCGTTGCCGGTGAAGCTGGACTGACTCCGACGATGTCTTTCGAGGCGCGGAGCACATTCGTACTCCGCGCCCATATCAATGCCGCTCCTTCTCTTCTACCTCAGCCAGGCGTCGCTCGATCTCCCTGGTCTGCTCCTCTGTTTCCTTGATCGACGTCGGTGTGATCAGCTTGTCCACCGCCTCCGTGTCCGGATCCGGCTGTTCGAGAACCGGGTCAGGTGAAGGCGCGCCTTTTTGTGCGTCTTCGGAGGACAGCGGTTGCGGCGTTTTGTCGGCCGGCTTGCGGTCGTCGTGGTTCATGGCCTTCTCCTGATCAGGGCTGGATGTACTGCAGAAGAGTCATGCGCACACGAGAAAGTTTGATCGGATCGCTTGCCGGTTCGGCTCAGTGGACGGCTCGAAGCAATCCTTGTGGGCGCGTAATCTCGGCTAAAAAAATGTTGCATATAGCAACGAAACTCTGCCGATTTCCGGCTTTCTTGTAGGCAACTTCCCAAGCATACTTCTGCGCCCCATAACGCATTGCGCTCGTGGAAATGGCCCCCTAGTCTTCGGCGGTCGCTGCCAAATCAGCGATCAGGGTTGGTCCCCTGGAAGACACGAGCGCACGCACCCTCACCTTTCAGCAGGCACTTCAATGCCAGTTGAGTCGTGTTATGGCGGCTGTGCGCGGGGCGCCTTAGTGCGCGCCGGGTGTCGTGTCCCGGTGGACCAGTCCGCGTACAGTCGCCTCCCCTTGTCTGGACCCAAGGGGCGGCGGTTCCATTACACGAGGAGTTGCCATATGAACAAGCTCGTTCCCGATCCCCCTTCCCAAAATCGCCGCACCGCCCACACCAACTTCGCCACCTGCAGAGGCACCCACGCCCCCGTCTTCAGCGTCAACCCCGGCACCACCCTGGACGACGTCCTCGTCCACCTCGCCATGTCCCTCGCCGCCGCCACCGAAAGCAACCTGCAAGCCTGTGACATGGCGGCCGAGCCGCTGCAGCGGGTGACCTGGGCGACCCAGAGTTCGCTGGAGATCTGCGAGGCGTTGATGGAGGCGCTGCTCAAGCGCAATGAAAATCCTCGACCGGGTGCATAGGACCGGGTCTGGCTGTGTTGCTGAAGGCCTCATCGCTGGCAAGCCAGCTCCCACAGGTTCAGCGGTGCACGCGGTCACTGTGGGAGCTGGCTTGCCAGCGATGAGGCCCGCCCAGACAACCTCGATCACCGCATCTTCTGCGTATGCCGCTCCTTCATCTCCTGCCGCTCCTTGGCCTCCACCGACAACGACGCCGTCGGCCTTAGCAACAAGCGCTTCAAACCAATCGCCTCCCCCGTCTCCTCGCACCAGCCATATTCCCCACGGGCCAGCCGCTCCAGCGCCTCGTCGATCTTGTCCAGCAGCTTCTTCTCCCTTTCCAGCACCCGCAGTTGCCATTGCCGGGCCTCCTCGGTGCTGCCGATATCGGCAGGGTCGGAGTTGACTTCATGGCTCTTGAGCGACTCGAATTCCTCGGAGATCCGCTCCTGCAAGCCCTGCCGTTCGCTCAACAGCAGGGTGTGGAAGTACGCCAGTTGGCCGGCATTCATGTAGGCCTCTTCAGGCTGTTGCAGCAGTTCTTCTTCGGTCATGTTCATTTCCTGAAACTCAGCGGTAATCCTTGGCAACCCTCGACCAGCCGCCCCTGGTGCCAGGCCAGTTGCCCGGACACCAGGGTGCTGCTGACCCGATGGCGTAATGCGTGGTGCTGGAAGGGTGTCCACTGGCAGTGGGAGAGCAGCGGGTCGAGCGCTACCGGCCTGGCGTGCGCCAGTTGCTCCACCAGCACCAGGTCAGCCCAGTAGCCCTCACGGACATAACCACGCTCGTGGATGCCGAACAGATCGGCCACGGCATGGCTGGTCTTCTGCACCAACCGGGTCAACGGCAGCACGCCGTCGGCCACCAGTTCCAGCAGCGCCGGCAAGGCGTGCTGAACCAGGGGCAGGCCGGAGGGCGCCTGGGCGTAGGGGCGGGATTTTTCTTCGAGGGTGTGTGGCGCATGGTCGGTGCCGATCACGTCAAGACGGTCGCACAGCAGCGCCTGGCGCAAGGCATCACGGTCGGCGCGGCTCTTGATCGCCGGGTTGCACTTGATCAGGTTGCCCAGCGTCGCGTAGTCACTGTCGTCGAACAGCAGATGGTGCGCGCAGACCTCGGCAGTGATGCGCTTGCCCGCCAAAGGTCCGGGCTCGAACAGCGCCAGCTCACGGGCGGTGGTCAGGTGCAGGACGTGCAGGCGGGTGTCGAATGTTTTCGCCAGTTCCACCGCCAGCGACGAGGATCGATAGCAGGCCTCGGCGTTGCGGATCACCGGGTGCAGTTCGGGGCCTATGGCGTCGCCATACAGCTCGCGCAGGCCCGCTTCGTTGGCGAGGATCGACGGCGTGTGCTCGCAATGGGCCAGGAGGATGGTGGGCACGCAGGCGAACAGCCGCTCCAGCACCTTCGGGTCGTCGACCAGCATGTCACCGGTGGACGCGCCCATGAACACCTTGACCCCGGCCACCTGCCGCGGATCGAGCGCGGCGACCACATCGAGGTTGTCCTTGCTGACCCCGAAGTGGAACGCGAAGTTGGCCACCGAACTGCGCGCCGCCCGCTGTTTCTTGTCCGCCAGGGCCTCCAGCGACAGGGTCGCCGGGTGGGTGTTGGGCATGTCCATGAAGCTGGTGATGCCACCCGCCACTGCCGCCCGCGACTCGCTATGGATGCTGCCCTTGTGCGGCGCACCGGGTTCACGGAAATGCACCTGGTCGTCGATCATCCCCGGCAACAGCCATTGACCCCGGGCATCGATTTCCACCTCGGCGGACTGCCCGGTGATAAGGCCGGCGATCTTTTCGATCCGGCCGTGGACCACCAGGATATCGGCGCAGAAGGTGCTGCCTTCGTTCACTACGTTGGCATTGCGGATCAGGATTCGGCTCATGATGCAGATCGGGTCTCGGGCGCAAAATGTTATGTTATAACACTTGAGCCGCGATAACGTCGAGGTGCCTCGGCACACCACAAACCCGCCGCTAAAGGCCATTAAAGATTCCTTCACCCAGACGGCGGCGTTCCTCATCTACGCTCAGCTCACCTCTCGCCCGGAAATCCGCCCATGGATATGGATTGGCATCAAGCCTTGCAGGAGAGCCTGCGCTGGCTCGCCCTGACCACCCTGATCAGCATCGCCGGCCTGGCATTCGCCGCCAGGCTGGCCATCCGCTTCACCCGCTGGGGCCAGCAGTTCTGGCAGATCGCCGGACCGTACCTGAGCCCGAAACACAGCTGGCGCCCGCTGCTGGCCTTCGCCCTGCTGCTGGTGCTGACCCTGTTCGCCGTGCGCATGAACGTGCTGTTTTCGTTCTGGTACAACGGTTTCTACAGCGCCCTGCAGGCCCTGGACCAGACGGCGTTCTGGTATCTGCTCGGGGTCTTCGCGGTGCTGGCGGCCATCCATGTAATGCGCGCGCTGTTCACCTACTACGTGACCCAGGCTTTCAACATCCGCTGGCGCACCTGGCTGACCGAGCGCCTGACCACCGACTGGATGGCGGGCGACGCCTATTACCGCAGCCAGTTTCTCGAACACCCGGTGGACAACCCGGACCAGCGTATCGAGCTGGATGTGAATGCCTTTGTCACCGGCTCGGTCAGCCTGTGCCTGGGGGCGATCGGCGCGCTGGTCTCGCTGGTGGCCTTCACCGGGATTCTCTGGGGCTTGTCGGCGCCGCTGACCGTGGCCGGGGTCGAGGTGCCCAGGGCGATGGTGTTCGCCGTGTACATCTACGTGCTGATCGCTACCTGGATCGCCTTCAAGCTGGGTAAACCGCTGATCCGCCTGAACTTCCTGAATGAACAACTCACCGCGAACTTCCGTTATGCGCTGATGCGCCTGCGCGAGTACGCGGAGAACGTGGCCTTCTACCAGGGCTCGCGGATCGAGCGCGATACCCTGCTGGGCCGCTTCTCGGCCTTGATCCGCAACGTCTGGGCGATGGTCTACCGGAGCCTGAAGTTCGACGGTTTCAACCTTGCGGTCAGCCAGGTGGCGGTGGTGTTCCCTTTCATTCTCCAGGCTCCGCGTTTCTTCAGCGGGGCGATCAAGCTCGGTGATGTGATGCAGACGTCCCAAGCCTTCGGCCAGGTGCAGGATTCACTGTCGTTCTTCCGTGAGTCCTATGACACCTTCGCCCAGTACCGGGCGACCCTCGATCGTCTGACCGGCTTCATGGATGCCAACCAGCAGGCCCGGGAGCTGCCGCGGGTGGAGCGCATCGAGACGGCCTCTGAACTGGAAATTTACGGCATGCAGGTCTCGCGACCCGATGGCCAGAAGCTCCTGGGCAATTTCGACCTGCGCCTGATGCCGGGGCAATCGCTGCTGATCAAGGGGCCATCGGGTTGCGGCAAGACCACCCTGCTGCGCGCCATTGCCGGGCTGTGGCCCTATGCCGAGGGCGAGGTGCGTTGTCCGGGTGGCGAGTCGGCGTTGTTTCTCTCGCAGCGGCCGTATCTGCCGCTGGGGATGCTGCGCACGGCGGTGGCGTATCCGGCGGTGGGCCTGCCGGGTGATGACGAGCGCCTGGCCCAGGCCCTGCGCGAGGTGAACCTCGGGCATCTGGCGGACAAGCTGGATCTGAGCAATGACTGGGGGCGGATCCTGTCGATCGGCGAACAGCAGCGCCTGGCGTTTGCCCGGGTGCTGGTGAACCAGCCAAAGATCGTGTTCCTCGACGAGTCCACTTCGGCGATGGATGAAGGGCTGGAGCATGCGCTGTACGGGCTGCTGCGCGAGCGGATGCAGGGCAGCATCCTGGTCAGTGTCGGGCATCGGGCGACGTTGGCGGGGTTCCATAGCCATCATCTGCTGCTGGATGGGAAAGGTGGGTGGGAGGTGGCTGGACACTGAGGAGCACATTTGTACTCTTCAGTGTTCTTCAGGGCCTCATCGCTGGCAAGCCAGCTCCCACAGGTTACGCGATCCCTGTGGGAGCTGGCTTGCCAGCGATGAGGCCCTCAAGCCTTACCCCGGCTGTCGCAGCCACTCGATAAAACAGGCAAACAACTCCGACTGCGAGTTGATCTCCAGCTTCAGGTACAGGTTCTTGCGGTGCATGCGTACCGTCTCCGGCGAGATGCCCAGCTCGATGGCCGTGGATTTCACCGAGTGCCCGCGCAGGATCATATGGGCCACTTCCCGCTCCCGGTCGGTCAGCACCTGGCAACCGAAGCTGTCGAACGCCGCCTGCAACCCGCCCTGCTCCATGCCCGCGCCGGCCGCTGCCAAGCCGTGCCGGCGCAGCAGTTCGCGCACCATGGGCTCGACGGCCCGCAGCAGATCCAGTTGCGCCGTATTCAGCCGGCTGCCGCTGCAGCCCTGGAACAGGCTCAGCGACACCTTGCGGTCCTCACCCAGGTCGGCAATGAAATAGCTGTCTTCACTGCACCCGGTGGCCAGGTAGTAGGTCTTGTAGTAGTCGCTGTCGAAGAAGTGGTCCGGGGCGATCTCGGCCAGGTGATAGAAGCCTTCGGCGAGGCCGTTCTCCACCGCCAGGCAGAACGGATCGAGCAGATACCCCGCGGCGAAATAGCGCTGCAGCACGGCATCCCGATGCTGCTCGGGAATGCCCTGCTGGTACAGCAGTTGCGGCGCCCGGCCACGGCATTCGAGGCTGATCATCATCGATTCGACCGAGACCAGCTCGCCGATGGCCAGGGCCAGGTGCGCCAGGGCATCGGCGCTTTCGCTGTGCAGGAAGGCCACCCGCAGCGCATCGTGCCAGCGCTGCAGGGTGCCGAAGGACAGGGTGACGGGGGTATCGGGAGAGGCCTGGGTCATGCCCGGCAGTCTAGCCTGCCGGGCCTTGTCGCGAACAGCTCCGCGCAGGCTGCTCATAGGCCGTGGTACAGGCCTTCGGCGCGCAGCTCGGCGGCGGTGTCGAGGATGCACTGGCGCAGGATCCCGACGATCTCGTCGACCTGGGCATGGGTGATCACGAGCGGCGGCGACATCACGTTCAGGTGCATGATCGGCCGTACCAGCAAGCCCCGCGCCTGGGCCTTGCGATGGATTCGCTCGCCGATGTTCACCGCATCGTCGAACAGCGCCTTGCTGGCCTTGTCCGCCACGAACTCGACGCAGGCCATCAGCTTCATGCAGCGCACATCTCCCACCAGCGGCAGCTCGCGCAGCGTGTCCAGGCGCTGCTCCAGGTAGCCGCCAACGTCCTGGACATGGGCCAGCAGGTTTTCCCGCTCGATGATCTCGATGTTCTTCAGCGCCGCCGTGCAGCACACCGGATGGCCGCTGTAGGTGAAGCCGTGGGTGAAGCAACGGCCCTTGCCCGGCTCGGCGATGACCTTCCAGATACGCTCGGAGAAGATGCACGCGCCCAGCGGCAGGTAGGCCGAGGTCAGGCCCTTGGCGGTGGTGATGATGTCCGGCTGCACGCCGAACAGCTCCTCGCTGGCGAAGAAGGTGCCGAGGCGGCCGAAGGACGTCACCACTTCATCGGCGACGAAGAGGATATCGTAGGTCTGGCACAGCTCCCACATGCGCTTGAAATAGCCCTGCGGCGGAATGATCACCCCGCCCGAGCCCATGATCGGCTCGGCGAAGAAGGCCGCCACCTTGTCCGGGCCCAGGGAATGGATCTTGTCCTCGAACTCGGCCACCAGGAAGTCGAGGAATTCCGCCTCGTCCATATCGTCCGGGGCGCGGTACGGGTTGGGGTTGGAGACGTGGTGGATCAGCTCGTTGAAGTAGTCGAACTCCGGCACCCGGTCGGCCGCCTTGTTGCCGATCGACATGGTCAGGGTGGTGGAGCCGTGGTAGGCGTTGTAGCGGGCGATGATGTGCTTCTTCTCCGGCTTGCCGCGGCAGTTCTGGTAGTACTGGATCAGGCGGTAGGCGGTGTCCACCGCGGTGGAGCCGCCGGTGGTGAGGAACACATGGTCGAGGTCGCCGGGGGCCAGTTGCGCGAGCTTCTGGCACAGGTTGATGGCAACATCGTTGGCCATGTCCGAGAACGGGTTGGAATAGGCCAGGCGGCGGACCTGGTCGGCGATCGCCAGGGCCATTTCCTCGCGCCCCAGGCCGATATTGGTGCACCACATGCCGCCGACGGCGTCGAGGAAGCGATTGCCCTCGGTGTCGCGGATGTAGGCGCCCTCCCCGGCGACGATATTCAGCGCACCCTGTTCGGCGTGTTCGTCGAACATATGGTAGCCGTGCATGTAGTGGGCCTTGTCGGCTTCCACCAGGGGATCGCGGGCGAACGCGGGGACTGCTTTGCTGGGCATGCTCATGGGGCAGCTCCTTGCGGTACGGAACGAGAAAGGGAAATCAGTAGCCGGTCTTGACCGTGTTCCACACCCGGGTGATGGCGCGCATATCCCGGGCGGACTGGGTTTTCTGGGCAAACAGGCGCTGGCGCGTGGCGTCGTCGGGGTAGATGGTCGGGTCGTCGCGGATCTCCGCCTTGACCAGCGCGGTCGAGGCGCCATTGCTGTTGGCGTAGTGAATCAGGTTGGTGACCCCGGCCATGTTCTGCGGCTGCAGCAGGAACTCGATGAACTTGTGCGCATTGGCCACATGGGGCGCGTCCTTCGGCAGATACAGGTTGTCGAACCAGATCAGCGAGCCCTCGCTGGGGATGAAGAACTGCAGGCGGATATCCTTCTTCGCTTCCTCGGCGCGGGCCTGGGCGGTGGCGTAGTCGCCGGACCAGGTCAGGGCCAGGCAGACATCGCCGTTGGGCAGGCTGGTCAGGTAGTTCACCGAATCGAACTTGCGGATATAGGGACGGATATCCAGCAGCAGCTTCTGCGCCGCGTCGAGGTCGGCCTGGGCGGCGCTGCGCGGGTCCTTGCCGAGGTATTGCAGGGCCAGGGGGATGACCTCGCTGGGTGCGTCCATCAGGGTCACACCGCAATCGGCAAAGCGCGAAACGATCTTCGGATCGAAGAGCATGGCCAGGGAACCGATGGGCGCGTCGGGCATGCGTGCCTTGATCTTGTCGACGTTATAGGTCACCCCGGAGCTGCCCCAGGTGTAGGGCGCGGAGAATTTCAGGCCGGGATCGTAGCCTTGCAGGTCGGCCAGCACTTTCGGGTCGAGGTTGTTCCAGCTCGGCAGTTGCTGCTTGTCCAGGGGCTGGAACACCCCGGCCTTGATCAGCGGCGGCACCAGGGAGGCGTTGAGCATCACCAGGTCGTAGCCGGAGCGGCCGGTGAGCAGTTTGGTCTGCACGGTTTCATAGCCGTCGAAGGTGTCGTAGATCACCTTGATGCCGGTGGCCTTCTCGAAATCGGCCAGGGTGGTTTCGCCGATATAGTCGGTCCAGTTGTACAGCCGGAGCGTATTGCCGGTGTCCGCTTCGCCGGCCAGGGCGATGCCCGCCATGCCTGCTAACAGAAGACTGCCGATCACCTTTGGTGCCTTGCCCATAGCAACTCCATCGTGTGACTGCTCGGAATGAGCCGGTGCGTTCACTATCGGGAGATTTGGCGGGCGGGGACATAACCCGAATGGGTGGGGGGTCGTTTTTGGGTATGTCTTGGGGGAATTGTGGTGGCCCTGGCCCATCGACACATGCTCGGGCTACGCAGGATTTGTAGGAGCGTGGCTTGCCCGCGAAGGGCCGCGCAGCGGTCCCGAAACCATCCAGCACGAGCATCTTCGAACCCGGAATTCGGATTCAGCGCCGAGCAAATCACATTCAATCAGACATGTCAGCGTGGCAGGCTTTGGGACCGCTGTGCGGTCCTTCGCGGGCAAGCCACGCTCCTACCTAAGCCGCGTCACCCGTTATCCCGAGCCAAGATAAAGCCTTTTCCTGCAAATCACCCAGAACAGTCCTACATACCCCGCCAAATATCCGTCCCATCCTCTGCCGGTCGGCCTGCATACCCTCGGAACACTGGAAGGTCATCGCAGGCCCTTACCCGTCATCGAGTACGACTCGATTACCCAGTCCAGAGGAAATGCAGTGATGGATGGACATTTCATACGCCGTGGAGACAAGACCAGTTGCGGTGGCGAGGTCACCGGCTCCGATAGCCTGATCACCATCATGGGCATCGAACATGCCCGCGAGGGTGACAGCGTTACCTGTGGGGTCACCGGCCTGACCTACCAGATCCAGGGTGGTGTTTCGTACATCACCAGCTCGGGCCTGCGGGTTGCGGGCACTCTGGACAGCGTCAGCGGCTGCCCGTGCAAGGCCAGCCTGTATCACACCTGGAACGGTTCGACCTACGAGAAAGAAGGCACGTCAACGGGACGCACGGCAGCCCCGCCAACTGCGAGTCAATCCGGGAGCGCTTCCACCCGCGCAGCCCCCGCCGGTTTTGTCCCAGGCACGGCGCCATCGGAACAAGAAGACTGCAGCGGCTGCTTCCAGCTTATGAACCAGCGCTACCTGCCTTGCGAGCAGCACCGCTACGCCCTGTTGCAGAGCGACGAGCTTGTCGCCGAAAGCCACCTCAACGAGGAGGGCTTCAGCAACATCGGTACCAGTTCCAAGCCCATCCGCACCCAACTCGCCCTCTCCGCTCCCGCGCCCGTAATGGAGTAACTGCCCATGTCCTTGAAAGATTTCCAACAAACCACCGCACTGGGACCGGATGCCCTGTTCCTGCTGGACGGCGTGACCTTCGACACCTCGCTCGGCGGGCGGCACAGGCCGAAGCAGATCATGATCAATGCACTGCCGCTGAGCAAAGTGCCGGTGGCGATGCGGAAGATGGGGTGGCATACGTCGGCTGCGTTGATGCAGCGGTGGTTTGATAGTCCGGGGTGGGAGATGCCGGAGTCCTGGAAAAAAGACTACGGCCACCCGGCGCCGATGGGACTCACGCGAGCCCAGTGCGATGAAAGCCTCGTAAAAATGAGTTGGGCAATGGGGTACGAACGCTGCCGAGCCGCAGTTAAAGAGGCCGAGTCCAGGCTTACAACGCCGAATGCTGTTAAAAGACTCAGAGATTTACTCCGAGAACTCGGCTGGAAGGAAGGCGATGTTGTTAGCCTGGGCTCAATTTCGCACTCTGCAAGAGAGATGGACGCATTCTCTCAGCTTAACTACACAGCCTTTGGAAGTACGGAGGATCCACTTGATGATATGTATGGAGCATTGGGCACAGCCACATTGAAGGTTGGCGTGGTCGGACAGACCTTTACAAAACAGGATTGCGAAACAGGGAGAACTCGGAACTACTTCAAGGTCGAATATGCCGGGTTCTACATTCGAGACCATTACGACTTCAATGGAATTCAGTTTCTGGGAATATGGACAGAGGATAAAGTCCTTACCAAAAGCGAAATGCTTAGAGCCGCCGTTCCAAGCGGACAGTCGATCTACAAGTGGGCAAACGATGAGTTCGCTCTCGTACGAAACGATCACTTCAGAGGCTACAGGGCCAAAACCCGCATGGGTGGCGACTACATCATCTACTCGGACATTCTCTGGAAAAAGCTCGACAGGATGATTGATCTGGACGTACAGCCTTGACCTCCTTTTGGAAAAAAACAGCTGCCATCGCAGCCTTTAGTTTCGGAGTCTGGTCAGCTTCTGAGTGGTGGGAAAAAGGCCTTGCCTCTCCATCGGGAGAACCCGTTATCAGTCCCGATGGATGCACTCGCGTACAGGCCTTCGAGCCATTCTGGCTACTGCCTGACATATTCCACGTTGAGTACCCTCCGAATGACGATGGCAAAGCTCGGTGGTTTTCCTTCTGGGAGGCACCTGGCTTCTTTCGTCTATACAACCATCAGAGCGGTGAACTGATCGGGGAAACCGTTATCTACGACCTCGCATTTTCGGGAGGACCCTTGAGGTGGTACCAGTCCGGAGAGGTCTGGGTCGGGATGACCTATCTGGGAAAGAGAGTCGAAAACTGCTCTTCCGTCAAGCCTGGGCACAATTAAATAACTCAAAACTCTTTGCAATAGTGATAGTCAAGCTGGCCATCCGGCCAGCTTGACGGAGCGAAGCTTCCAGCACAGATCGAAACAGATGGTGGTCAGAACTTTTCCTGAGCAAACGGCTGATGGCTATGTGAAATAATTTTATTTATCCAGGCGATACATCTTGAGAACTTACTGGAAAGCTCTAACTTTACTGACGATTGTAGCTCCGCCTCTTTGGTTCGCGTCCGAATGGTGGGAAAAGGGACTGGCTACGCCGGTGGAGGATAAGCAATTCGTCTCGAATGACTGTGCCTACGTGCAGACTTTCAAACCTTTTTGGGTGTTGCCGAACATACTGCACCCCAAACGCGATCCAAATGGGGATATCCCCCAGCAATGGCTCACCGGCTGGGGTTATCCCGGATTTTATCGTTTATTCGACAGCAGGAGCGGTGTACTTCTAGGAGAAACTGATATTTACGATCTGGAGCACTCAAGTGGCGGCCTTTGGGAAGATAGCAAAGGAGTATATGCCGGAATAATTTACATTGGGCCCACTGTCAAAAGCTGTACAGCCAAGCCCTCTAGATGAAAAGTCAGGAATGTTCCGCCGCCATGCCAACCACCCGGTCGGCGTGGCGCAGCCATCTACTTCAACGGATACAACCCCTCATCGAACTGCCCCAGCTTCGGAAACTCCAGCGGCAGATCATCCGACAACTGCTCCAGCCTCACCCGGTAATCCTCCAGGAACCCCTTGCGCGCCTCGTCGCTGATATACGGCACATGCCAGGCCACGAACGGCGCCAGCACCTCGAAACCGACATAGGCCAGGGTCCCGCGCAGAATCGGCCGCAACATGTCCTCCAGCGGCCCATGGATCGCTCCCTCGCCGAACATATGCTCGCGCCCGCCCAGGGTCACCGTGACCAGCGCCCGCTTGCCCGCCAGCCCGCCCTGGTCATAGAAGCGCTTGCCGCCATAACACACCCCCGACACCAGCACCCGGTCGATCCAGCCCTTGAGCATGGCCGGGGCGGAGAACCAGAAGATCGGGAAGTTGAGCACCAGCAGGTCGGCCCAGAGCAGCTTGTCCAGCTCCTGCTGGATATCCGCAGCAATGGAGCCGCTTTTCACGCCGAGGCGTTGCTCCAGGGCATAGACCAGGTATTCCGGATTCTCCCGGTGACCGAAATCGGCCGCACTGGCCACCGGGTTCCAGCCCATGGCATAGAGGTCGCTGACCTGGACCTCATGGCCCTGGTCGGTAAAGGTCCGCAGCGCCTGGTCACGCAACGCGGCAGTAAAGGATTGCGGCTCGGGATGAGCATGGACGATCAGTACTTTCATGAAATAACCCTTGAGTCAGACCTGCACGGCCTTGATTTCGACGAATTCCGCCAGCCCTTCCTCGCCCCATTCGCGGCCATTGCCGGACTGCTTGTAGCCGCCAAACGGCGCGCGGTAGTTGAAGCCGGCACCATTGACGAAGCACTGTCCGGCACGCATCTGCCGCGCCAGTTCCAGCCCGCGCTCGCGAGTGCCGGCCCAGACTGCGCTGGACAGGCCGAATGGCGAATCATTGGCCAGAGCGATGCCTTGGGCTTCGTCGGCATAGGGGATCAGGCACAGCACCGGCCCGAAGATTTCCTCCTGGGCAATGCGCATGCGGTTGTCGACATCGGCGAACACCGTCGGCGCGACATAGAAACCGCGCTCGAAGCCCGGCGCCTGCTGGCCGCCACAGACCAGCCGGGCGCCCTGCGCCTCGCCAATGCCGATGTACTCGCGCACCGTGCGCCGCTGCGCCGCCGAACACATCGGCCCAAGGAAGCTGGCCGGATCCCGGGGGTCACCCATCACCAGCGCCCGGGCCTCGGCTGCGGCGATTTCCACCGCCTCGGCATAGCGCTGCGCCGGCAGCAGCATCCGGGTCAGCGCCGTGCAGGTCTGCCCGGAGTTGATCATCACGTCCTGCACGCCATGGCGCACCGCCGCCGCCAGGTCGGCATCGGCGGCGACCAGCAACGGCGACTTGCCGCCCAGTTCCAGGCACACACGCTTGACCGTCGGTGCTGCCGCTTGAGCCACCCGCACTCCGGCACCGGTAGAGCCGGTGAAGGACACCATGTCCACCTGCGGATGCCGGGACAGCGCCTCGCCGACTTTCGAACCTGGTCCGCTAACGAGGTTGAGCACCCCGGGCGGCAGGCCGATCGCATCGATCATTTCCGCGAGCAGGAAGGCATGCAGTGGCGTTTCCTGACTCGGCTTGACCACCACCGTGCAACCGGCAGCCAGCGCCGGAGCGAGCTTGCCGATCAGCTGGTGCAGCGGGTAATTCCACGGATTGATAAAGGCACAGACCCCGACCGCCTCGCGGTACACCAGCGAATTCCCGACCTCATGCACCCGGTCCATCAGCCCGGCCAGCTCGACGTACTGCTCCAGCCCCTCGATCGGCCCCTCCACCTGCACGCCTTGGCACCACTGCACCGGCATGCCCAGCTCGGCGGTGATCACATCGGCCATCTCGCCGGCCCGGGCTTTCAATTGCTCGGCCAGTGCCCGGATATACCCGGCGCGCACGCTGGAGGCCGTCCGCGACCACTCGGCAAAGGCCCGCCGTGCCGCCATGACGGCACGCTCGACATCCTGCTCGTTACCAAGCGGCACCCGGCCAATTACGCTTTCACTGGCCGGGTCGATCACCTCGGCCATGCCCTGCCCGCCCGGTGTCTGCCAGGCGCCGTCGATATACAGCCGCGCATACTCACGCATGGGCTTTGTGCTCCACCAATGCTGCGGCGCAGCGCGCGATACGCCGGCAGGCGTCGTCCAGCTTCGCGGCTTCAAGCACCAGCCCGAGACGGATATGCCCCGCCGCACTGGGGCCGAAGGCTTCCCCGGCCAGTACCGACACCCCTTCACTCTCCAGCAGATGACTGGAAAACGCCTGGGCGCTGAGCCCGGTGGCACGGATATCGACCATCACGAACATCCCGCCATCGGGCTTCACCACCTTCAGGCCGGGGCTGGCAGACAGCTGATCGCAGACCAGGTCACGGCGCTGGCGATAGACCTCGCGCATCGCCTCCAGCTCCGGCAGCTCGGCTTCAAGCGCAACCACGGCCGCATCCTGGATAAAGTCCGGCAGGCCATAGAGCATGCACAGCGCCAGGTTCTCCAGATGCCCGGCCAGCTCGCGGGAGCCGACTACCCAGCCAACCCGCCAGCCAGTCATGGCATGGGACTTGGACAGGCTGTTGAGGGTGGCGGTACGTTCAGTCATGCCCGGCAGGCTGGCCGGGCTGATGTGCTCGCCCTGGTAGAGCAGCTCGCTGTAGACCTCGTCGGAGATCAGCCACAGGTCATGGGCGATGCACAGTTCGGCCAGCGCGTCCCAGGTAGCACGTGGCAAAGAGGCGCCGGATGGATTGTGTGGACTGTTCAATGCAAGGGCGCGGGTACGCGGGGTAATGCGCGTGGCGACATCCGCCGGATCGACGCGAAAACCGTTTTCCGCACGCGCCGGCACCGTGACGATGGTCGCGCCGCAGGCACCGAACACCGCTTCGTAGGTGACATACATCGGCTCGGGCACGATCACTTCGTCTCCCGGCTCCAGCACGCACTGGGCCACGCAGAACAGTGCGCACTGGGCGCCGGCCAGCACCGTGACCTGGTCGGCACCCACCACCTGGCCGCTACGCTGCCCGTGACGCCGGGCGATGGCCTGGCGCAGGGCCTGCTTGCCACGGATATCCGAGTAATGGGTATGCCCGCCGCGAAGGCTGGCGACGGCCGCATCCACCACAGGCCGGGGCGTATCGAAATCCGGATCGCCCACCGACAGCAGCAACACATCCTTGCCCTCGGCCTGCATGGCCAGGGCGCGGTAATGGATCTCCCAGGCCGCGGCACCGTCACCGGCAATGCGCTGGGTCAGACTGGAAAAACGCATGTCGTTCACTCCTTTTCAGCGGGCACAGGCGTGCTTGAGTTCGATCAGGGTCACGCCATTACGGGCAAACCCGGCGCGCAACTCCCGTTGCAGCTCGTCCAGGCTGGACGGCTGCGCCACGCTGCAACCGAAGGCGCGGCCAAGGCCGGCGAAATCCGGGTTGCGCGGCAGCACACCGATGGGCTCGATATCCAGCCCGAGCATGTCGTCGCGGATCTGCCCGAGGGCATCGTTGTTCCACAGCAGCACCACCAGCGGCCGGTCCAGTTCCTCCACGGCAGTAGCCAGTTCCTGGGCGGTATAGAGGAAGCCGCCATCGCCCACCAGCACCAGGCCCGGACGGTCGTCACCGCCGAACATCGCGCCGATTCCCGCCGGCAGGCCGTAGCCGAGGGTGCCGTAGCCGGTCGGGTGCAACCAACTGCGCGGCGCCCGGCTGGCGAAGGCGTAGTTACCGGTATAGGCCAGTTGGGTCATATCGGTACTGATGAAAGCGTTGGCCGGCAGCTCGGCGGCGATGCGGTCGAGGATCGCCTGGTGAATGCCCTGCAGCGCGCCATGGCTCTCGCGAATGGCCTGGCGCAAGCCGGACACCGCCTCGATGGCCGCTCCCGCTTCGCGGCAGGTGTCCGGCAGGTGGTCGAGAATCCCTGCCAGGGTCTGCCGGGCATCGCCGTGCAGGGCCAGGGCGCAGGGATAGAAATCGTTGAACTTGCGTGGATCGATATCCACCCGCAGCAGCTCGCCATTCAACGGCAGACGCTCGCGCCAGAAGTCGGTGTCGGCCATCTCGGTGCCTACCGCCAGGATCACATCGGCCTCGGCGATCAGCTTCCAGCCCGGCTCGACGCACAGACTGGACCCGGCATTCAGCGGCGCGTCCGGCGGCAGCAGGCCCTTGCCGGCGACGCTGGTGAAGACCGGTGCGGCCAGACGCGTGCTCAGTTGTTCCAGCACTGCCGCCGCCTCGAGGGCCCCACCTCCGGCAATGATCATCGGACGCTTCGCGGCGGCCAAACGCGCGGCGGCTTGATCCAGCAGCTCTCGCGCCGGCACCCCGCAGCCCGGGCGGCGCACGACTTCAGCACTCCAGTCCCGGGCTACAGGCGCTGCCAGTACATCCAGTGGCACGGAAATATGTACCGGCCGTGGCCGCTCGCTATCGAACACCGCCCAAGCCCGGGCGATCAGTTGCGGCAGGTCTTCGGCGCTCAGGGCCACGGCGGAAAACGCGGTGATCGGCGCGGTCATGGCCCGCTGATCCTGGGTTTCATGCAGGCAGCCCCAGCCTTTTCCAAGGCTGGCGGTGTGGTTGACGCTGGAAATCACCAGCATCGGCACCGAGTCGGCGTAGGCCTGGCCAATGGCAGTGGCGGCATTGGTCACGCCGGGGCCGGTGATGACGAAGCATACGCCCGGCTTGCCACTGACCCGGGCATAGCCGTCGGCCATGAAGCCGGCGCCCTGCTCGTGCCGGGTCAGGACATGGCGGATACCACTGCCGGGCAGGCCGCGATACAGCTCCAGGGTGTGTACGCCGGGAATGCCGAATACCGTGTCGACGCCGTAGTTGGCCAGCAAACGGACCAGGGCCTGGCCGCCGGTCAGGGGACGTTCATGCATGTCGATCTCCTTGCTCCTGGCCGAGGCGGATCAGCGCGTCGACCGCGGTGGTGCCTTGGGCACCGACCATCAATGGGTTTACATCCAGCTCCAGCAGGCGCCCGGCGTTTTCGCAGGCGTAGTCGGCCACGGCGCGAATCGCCGCGACCAGGGCGTCGAGGTCCGCCGCGGGACGGCCACGGAAGCCCTGCAACAGCGCAGCGCTGCGCAGGCCGAGCACAGCCTGGCGGATCGCGCCGTCGGTGGTGGGCAGCAGCAGGCTGGTGCTGTCCTTGAGCACTTCCACCAGCACGCCACCGGCACCGATCACCAGGGCCAGGGCAAAATCGTTCTCGCGCTTGATACCGACGATCAGCTCGGCCAGCGGGGCCTCGGCCATGGGTTCCAGCAGCACCTGGTCGAACGCCACGTGCGGAGCAAAGGCCTTGATCCGCTCGCGCATCGCGGCCACGGCGGATGCCACGGCGTCGGCATCCTTCAGGTTCAGGGCCACCGCCCCGGCTTCGGTCTTGTGCGGCAGGTGCGCGCTGACCGCCTTCAGTACCAGCGGATAGGCGACAACCTGGTGCGCCGCCCTCTCCGGAGTCGTCAGCACGCCTGCCGGTACCGGCAGACCGAATGCGCGCAAGGCCTGCTTGGAGTGCCACTCATCCAGCACCTGTCCTTCACCATCCAGCGCACGCGGGCACAGCGGCACCAGTGCCGACTCACCCAGCTCCAGCAGCTGTTGCCGGTTCTGCTGCCAGGCGACGATCCGCCCCCAGGCCGCCAGACCGTCCTCGACGCCCTGCAAGGCGGCGATGCCCTGGGCATGCAGGCGCTCGCGGGCATGGGCCGGCAGCAGCTCCGGCAGCGCCGAGGTAACGAAACCGCGCTTGCCGTGACGTTGCAGCGCCGCGCTGAACAGCTCCAGCAACAGGTCGCATTCCTTGCGCTCCCCCGTGAACTCGGCGGGATAGTCCAGCACCAGCATGGCGGCATCGGCCTCGCTGGTGAGGGCGGCGTCGAGCATGGTCCGCAATGCGCTCTCGTCGCCCCAGATGGCGGTGGTGAAATCCAGCGGATTGATCAGGTTGGCGTAGGCCGGCAGCACCTCGCCGAGTTGCGCCACCTGCCCCGCGGTCAGCTTGGGCAGGCTAAGGTGATTGCGTTCGGCGTAGTCGGCGATCAGGCCGGCGTCGCCACCGGAACAGGCCAGGGCTACCAGTCGGTCTCCCGTCGGCAGATGCCCGCAGGCCGCAGCTTTCAGGGTTTCGATAAAGCTCACCGGGCCACTGACCCGGATCACCCCGAGGCGGCGGAACAGGCTGTCGTACAGGGCATCGGAACCGGACAGCGAGCTGGTATGACTGAGCGCCAGTTCAGCGCCGATCTGCGACACACCGGTCTTCAGCGCCACGACCGGAATGCCCTTTTCCAGCGCCTTGTGCGCGGCGCGGGCAAAGCCCGGCACGTTCTTCAGGCCCTCCAGGTGCAGGCCGATGGCGGTGACCCGGGGGTCGTCAAGCAGCACGGCCATCAGTTCGGCCACGCCCAACTGGGCCTGGTTGCCTACCGACGCCATGTAGGCCACTGGCAGCGAGCGGTCGCTCATGGACAGGTTGTAGGCGAAGTTGCCGCTCTGGGTCAGCACCGCCACGCCCTTCTCCACCTTGCGTCCGCCATGGGCCACCGGCCACAGGGCCGAGCCATGCAGGTAGTCGAGCAGGCCGTAGCAGTTGGGCCCGAGCAAAGCCATGTTGCCGGCGGCGTCCAGCAGTTGCCGTTGCAGGCGCTGGCCTTCCTCGCCGGTTTCGGCGAAGCCCGAGGCATAGCAGATCGCGCCGCCGGCGCCGAGGGTGGCCAGCCCGGCAACCGCTTGCAGGGTCAGCTCGCGGTTGGTGGCGATGAACACCGCATCGGGGGCACAAGGCAGTTCCGCCACGCAGGCGACACAGGGCACGCCATCGATGTTCGAATACTGCGGATTGACCAGCCACATTTCGCCGGCAAAACCGCCCTCGGCGCAGCGCCGCAGGGCCCGGGCCATGCTGCGCCCGCCGATGAAGGCCAGGTGCCGGGGCGCCAGCAGGCGCTTGAGGTTGTCACGAATGGCTTGGGACATGGGACCTCTCCTGGGCGCTCAGCGCAGCAATGGCCGAAGCAGCTCGCGGGAAATGATGTGGCGCTGGATTTCCGAAGTGCCTTCCCAGATCCGCTCGATACGCGCATTGCGCCAGATCCGCTCCACCGGCCCTTCGTCCATCAGCCCCATGCCACCGAAGATCTGCACCGCCTCGTCGGCCACCTTGCCCAGCACTTCGCTGGCGAACAGCTTGGCCATGCCGGCCTCGCCGTCGGTCATGCTGCCCTGGTCCATCTTCCAGGCGGTGTGCAGGGTCAGCAGTTCGGCGGCGCGGATCTGCGTAGCCATGTCGGCCAGCTTGAACGACACCCCCTGGTAGCTGCCGATGGCCTGGCCGAACTGCTTGCGGTCCGCCGCCCATTGCAGCGACAGGTCCATGGCCCGCTGGGCCTGGCCGACGCAGTTGGCGGCAACCATCACCCGCCCGGCAGTGAGCCAGGCATTGGCCACTTCCCAGCCCTTGTCCACTTCACCCAGGACCTTGCTCGCCGGCACCCGGCAGTCGTCGAAGAACAGCTCGTAGGTGTGGTAGCCGCGGTTGCTCACGCATTTCGGGCCACGGCGCACGGTCATGCCCGGGGTGCCACGGTCGACCAGGAAGGCGGTGACTGCGTTGCGCTTGCGGCCGTTGTGCTCGTAGGTATCGGTGACGGCGAAGACGATGGCGAAGTCGGCATGCCCGGCATGGCTGATGAAGTGCTTGCTGCCATTGATGACGAAATCGTCGCCCTCACGCACGGCTCGGGTCTTGATCGCGTTGGCATCGGAGCCGGCGCCGGGTTCGGTCAGGGCGAAGCAATCGGTCTTCTCGCCCTGCACGCAAGGGATCAGGTAATCGTCGATCTGTTGGCCCTTGCAGGCCATAAGGATCTTCGACGGCCGGGCGACGAACACATGCAGGGCCCAGGAAACCTTGGACAGCTCGCGCTCGACCAGGGCCTGGGAGAGGTAGTCGAGGCCGCCGCCACCGACTTCCTCGGGCATGTTGAAGGCGTAGAAACCGGCGGCGATGGCCTTGCCACGGATCTGCGCGGCCAGCTCCGGCGACACCGCATCGGCGCGGTCCACTTCTTCCTCATGGGGCAACAGCTCACGGCTGACGAAACTGCGTACCGCATCCACCAACATTTCTTGTTCTTGGGTCAGTTGGAAATTCATTGCGAAACGTCCTGAATAAAGTGATGTAAGTACTTCATTTACCAACGAATACAGGTGCTCTACGTTCGACCGAAGCGCGCAAGGCTTCCACCCCGTCGGCGCTGCGTCCGCAGAGCAGGCCGGCGGCCAGTTCCTCGTGCAGTTGCTCGGCCAGGGTGCGCTGGGCGCCGTCGCGGATCAGGCGCTTGGTCTGGGCGTAGGCGAAGGTCGGGCCCTGGGCCAGGCGGGCGGCCAGTTCGGCCACGGTGCTTGCCAGTTGCTCGTCGGCCACCACGTCGCCGACCAGCCCGGCGGCCAGGGCGCGCTCGGCATTCCAGAGTTCGTCGAGGAACAGCAGGCGCTTGGCCTGCTCGGCACCGATCAGCCGCGGCAGATGCCAGCTGGCACCGGCGTCGGGGCTGTAGCCCATGGCGGTGTAGCCGGCCTTGAAACGCGCCGATGCCGCAGCCACGCGCAGGTCGCAGCACAGCGCCAGGTCCATGCCACCGCCGACCGCCGTGCCGTTGACGGCGGCGATGGTGGGTTTGTCGAGGCTGTGCAGGCGCTGCATCAGGGCATGGGCGTTCTCGGTCCAGCCGTAGCTTTCCAGCACGCCACGGGCTTCGGCATCGGCCCATTCGGCGAGGTCGGCACCGGCGCAGAAGCTGCGGCCGCTGCCGGTGAGGACCACCACGCGCACCGCCGGGTCGGCGTTGAGTTCTTCAAGCAAGGCGTGGAAACGCTGGAGGGTCGGGATGTCCAGGGCATTGCGCTGCTCCGGACGGTTGAGGGTGATCCGCGCAACACCGGCTTCGACTTGGCTCAACAGGGACGACGGGCTGGTCATGGGAGGCCTCGATTTTTGTTGGGTTGGGGTGAGGTATGGAGGAGATACTAAACGAGTGTTCAACAAGGCGGCAATCGAGGTGAATATCTGATGTAACAGGTGAACTAAATCACCTATCAGATTGTTTTTATTGATTTTTATTTCAGTTAAAGGAGATTCTCAGGTGGGGACTGTTACAACTTTGTACAACTCAGAATGGAGGGTGCTTTTGAGGGCCCTATCGCTGGCAAGCCAGCTCCCACAGGGTCGGTGTGGGAGCTGGCTTGCCGGCGATGAGGCCATCAGCATCAATAGAAATCAGGCGCCAGGCGCACTCGGCAGCAACGCCCCCGACCGCTTGCGGTTCACCACGAAATACGCCGCATAGCACAGCGCAATGAAGCCAAAGCCCCAGTACAGCGAAGGCCGCTGCGTCTCATCCAGCGCCAGGAACACGAACAGCGAGCTGCACAAGGTGATGCACAGCAGCGGCACCAGCGGATACAGCGGCGCGCGGTACTTGAGATCTTCCAGCTTGCCGCCCTCACGCAGAAACGCCTTGCGGAAGCGGTACTGGGCCAGGGCAATGACGATCCAGGTCACGGTGCCGGACATGCCGCTCACCGCCATCAGCACCATGAACAGGGTGTCCGCCGCGACGAAGCTGGTCATCAGCGAGACCAGGGCAAAGCACAGGGTGATGCACAGCGCCCGCAACGGTACGCCACGGCTGCTCAGCGGCGACAGGCTGCGTGGCGCCATGCCGGTTTTCGACATGGCCCAGAGGATCCGTGTCGAGGCATACAGCCCGGAGTTGCCCACCGAGAGAATCGCGGTGAGGATCACGAAGTTCATCACGTCGGCGGCGAAGGGAATGCCGACCATGTCGAACACCTGCACGAACGGGCTTTCCATCAGCCCGGCCTGCTGCCACGGGACGATCGCCGAGAGCACCAGGATCGCCAGGACATAGAAGATCAGCACACGGAACACCACGTTGCGCACCGCGCGGGGGATGCTCTTCTCCGGCTGGTCGGTCTCGCCGGCCGCGACGCCCATGATTTCGCAGCCCTGGAAGGCATAGACCACGGTCATCATCACCGCGAACACCGCCGACAGGCCGTTGGGGAACAGCGAATCGCCGATCAGGTTGTTCAACCCCGGCGCCGGTGCACCGCTGGACAGCGGGATACCGCCAAACATCACCAGGACGCCGATCACGATAAAGCCGAGGATGGTCGCCACCTTGATTCCCGAGAACCAGTACTCCGCCTCGCCAAAGGCCCGGGTCGCCAGGGCATTGAGGCCAAACAGGACCACCACGAACAGCGCCGACCAGTACCAGATCGGCACCTCGGGGAACCAGCGGGTCATCAGCATGCCGGCGGCGGTGAATTCCAGGCCGACGGTGGTGGCCCAGCTCATCCAGTACACCCAGCCGATCATGAAGCCGGTGGCCGGCCCGATATAGCGCGTGGCGTGGGCCTGGAACGAGCCCGAGACCGGCATCTGCACCGACAGCTCGCCGAGGCAGACCATCACCAGGTACATCAGGAAGCCGGCAACCAGATAGGCCAGCACCGCCCCCACCGGCCCGCCCTGGTTGATGGTGACCCCCGAGCCCATGAACAGCCCGGTGCCGATCACCCCGCCGAGGGACAGCATGAAGATATGCCGGCTTTTCAGGGCCCGGGTCAGGTGAATGCCCTGACGCTGCGTGGAATCAGTCATTGCGGCCACCTCGCGGCGAGATGCCCGGGGTGTTCGAATCAGCTTTACGGCCTTTCATTATTGTTATCTCCAATAAGCCTGACGGACCGCGCCATGCACGGTTGCCGTCGATTATTGGAAAGGGATGTAAGGCGCCGTTGTCGGCCAGGATCGAAGATGTAAAAAGTCGTAAGGTTTTTGTACGTCAGCGCTGGATCAGCTGTTTCAGGGTGGTGCGCGCCTGTTCGACCTGCTCGCGCAAGGGGTCGGTCAAGCCGTTCAGGGCGGCTTCATCGTGCTCGCGGGCAGCGGTTTCCAGTTCGCCAAGGACCGCCGCCAGCCCGCGGAAACCAAGGGAATCGCTGCTGCCCGCCAGACGGTGGGCCTGATGGGCGATTTCCGTACAGTCACCTGCCAGCAGGGCTTCGCACAAGGTCGGGTAGTGCTGCTCCAGCGACTGGCGCAACACACCGAGCAAGCCCTGGACTTTCTGCTCGCCCAGCAAGGCCCGGTGGGTTTCCAGCAGCGACCAGTCCATCTGTGTTTCAGAGCGCTCCTGCACGCCCGCTGGAGACCGGGCCAGCGCCTGCCGCAAGGTTTCAAGCCGCAACGGCTTGGCCAGCACGCCCTGCATGCCAGCCTCCAGATAACACGACACCTGCGCCGGCTGCACCCCGGCAGTCAGCGCGAGCATGCGTGTCTCGCGGTTCGGCCCCGGCGTGGCGCGGATCCGCCGGCACAGTTCGACACCGCTCATGCCCGGCAAGTGAACGTCCAGCAGGATCAGGTCGAAACGCCTCTGCCTGCAGACGGCCATGGCCTGCCCCGCCTCCTCGGCAAAGCTGACCCGATGTCCGTCACGCTCCAGCAGGCCGGCGGCGACCTCGCGGTTCAGGGCCATGTCCTCGACTACCAGGATCTCCAGGCTCTCCCTTGGTGCTTGCGCGGTCGGCACCTCGCGCCCCGCGCCCTCCAGCAACTCCAGTTCGAACCAGAAACAGCTGCCCTGCCCCTCGACGCTGTCCACGCCAATCCGCCCGCTCAGCCGCTCGACCAGATGCTTGCAAATGGCAAGGCCCAACCCGGTGCCGCCATAACGCCGTGCCACGGCCTCGCTGGCCTGGGTGAAGCGCTCGAAGATCCGCGCCTGCACCTGCGGGGCAATGCCGATGCCATCGTCGCTGACCGTGATCCGCAGGCGCTGGCCGCCGGGCAGATCGTCAAGTACCTGAACCTCAAGGGTGACCTCGCCGTGCTCGGTGAACTTGATCGCATTGGCCAGCAGGTTGCTCAGCACCTGTCGCAGATACTGCTCGGCGCCCTGCTGGCGCTCGGCCAGGCGTGGATCGAGGTGGCACACCAACTGGTCATGATTGGCCGTGGCCCGGGGTTCGAGCAGGGTCATGACCTCGCGACACAGCTGCCGCAGGGAGAAATCCACCTGCTCCGGGTGGCTCTCACCTTCCTCCAGGCGGGCGAAGTACAACACTTCCTCAAGAATCGCCAACAGGCCCTCGCCCGCCTTGTACAACGCCTCCAGCCGCTGGCGGTCGCGACCTGCCGGGAGGACGCCGCGCAGCAGCTCGGCCATGCCGAGAATGCCGTTGAGCGGCGTGCGCAGTTCATGGCTCATGGTCGCCAGGAAGCGCGATTTGGCCAGGTTGGCCGCCTCCGCCTCGTCCTTGGCCCGGGCCAGGCTGGCGGTGCGGCGCTCGACCATGGCCTGGAGCTCGTCGCGCTTGTCCTGCAGGGCCACGCGGTCCAGTTCGCGGCGCTCGATATCCGTGAGAATGGCCCGGCGCATGTCGTCGAGGGCACGGGCCACGGTGTCGATTTCATCGTCGGCAGGACGCCGGTCCAGGCGCAGCGGCTCCTGCCACTGCCCGGCGCCGACACGTCGGGCGAATTCGGCCATGACTTGCAGGTGGCGAGTCACCAGGCGGTAGAACAACCCCGACAGCACCACCGCCAGACCACAGAGGAACACGCCCATCCACAGCAGGCTGGTCAGCCCGGTGGCGAACAGCCGCTGGTGCACCGCGCCGAGATCGATGCTCACCTCCAGCTCACCCAGATGTCGCAGCGGCCCGGACGGAGGCTGATAGTCCAGGGCGAAGCGCTCGATCCGCAGCGGTCCCTTGGGTTCGGCTTCACCGCGCAGCAGGTTGAAGTCGTCGCTGCTCAGACGCACCCGGGCCACATCGGAGAAGTCCACCAGGCCGCGCAACTGGGTATTCAACTGGGCCTCGTCCAGGTCCCACAGGCTGCGCTCCAGGCTCGCCAGGTAACCGACCCGGATCAGCGCCATGCGCGACTCGATATCGCGCATCTCCCGGCGGTATTCGAAATACAGCTGCACCGAGCTGGCCAGTACGGTGAAGCACAGGCTGAACAGCAGGATATACAGCAGCAGCCGGCGCAACAGGCCATCGGCGCGCCAGCGGATCATCGGGCACCTGCCGGCAGGCGGACCATGTCGCGGTAGGTCACTTCGCTTTGCTCCAGCCAGCGCGCGATTTCGCCCGCGTCAGCCATGCGCCTCAGCTCGCGGTCGATATCGGCCATGCGTGCGCTCAACGGCGAACGACGCGACACCGCGACCCGCAGGTAGTCCACGCTCAGGGCCCGGGGCAAGGCGACGATGTCCTGTGCTCCCGGCAGGTTCTCGACGAACAGCTCGCCGGTACGCCGCTCCTGGACCACGAAATCGATGCGCCCGCGGATCAGCTTGCCGAAGTTCTGCCGGCTTGAAGACACCCATTCGATGTTCTGGTGGCGGGCGACGAAGCGGTCGAAGGCTTGGCCGTAGCTTTCGCCGAACAACAGGCCGCCGCGGTAACTGGCCAGATCGTCGAGACCCTCGAGGTGCAGCGGGCGCTGGCGATTGACGAACACCGCCACTTCCTCACGCATCACCGGCTCCATCGAGAAGCGCATGCCGAGATCGCGCTGGTCGCTGTCGTAGGCCAGCACCACATCCACCCGGCCCTCGGCGGCATCCAGCAGGCAGCGTTTCCAGTTGCCCAGCACGACGATCTCGGTCTCGTAGCCCAGGCGCCGGAACAGCTCGCGCACCACGGTCGGGGCCAGGCCACGCACCTGGCGGCCATCGCTCCAGGACACTGGTGGGTACACCGGGTAATCGCAATAGCGCACCGGCTCGGCGGCCATGGCCGGCAGGCCGGCGAGCAGCACAAGCAAGGCCAGCAGCCGGCGCACGGGCTTCAGGCCGCCACGCTGGCGGTGAACAGGTAGCCGGTGCCGTGGATGGTGATGATCAGTTGCGGCTCGGCCGGGTCGTCGTGCAGCTTGCGCCGCAGGCGGCCCACCAGCACATCGATGGAGCGGTCGTTGGGGACCCATTCGCGGTTGCGGATCTGGTCCATCAACTGGTCGCGGGTCAGGGTATGGCCGCTGTTGCGCAGGAACACGCTGAGCAACTGGAACTCGCCATGGGTCAGCAGGGTTTCGCCTCCGCGTGGGTCGATCAGGCGGCGGCGGTCACTGTCCAGGGCCCAGTCGGCGAACTGCTTGAGGGCGTGGCTGGTGTTTTTCGGCTGGTTGGCCTGGGCGCAACGGACGCGGCGCACCAGGTTCTTGGCACGGGACACCAGTTCACGGGGGTTGAGAGGCTTGATCACATAGTCGTCGGCGCCGCATTCGAGGCCGACAATACGGTCGATATCGTCGTTGCGCCCGGTGATCAGGATGATGCCGACTTCCGAGCGCACCCGCAGTTCACGGGTCAGGGTCAGGCCGTCCTTGCCCGGCAGGCGGATATCCAGCAGCACCAGGTCGACCACATGGCTGCCCAGGAAGGCCTCGGCGCCTTCGGCGGTATCGGCACAGTGGACGTCATAACCTTCCTGGGACAGGTAGGCGTGCAGCAGGTCGCGAATCAACGGATCGTCGTCGACGATCAGTACCCGAGGCGTCATTGCGGTTGTCTCTTGTTATGGCTGTAGGACTTTTCACACGCGCTGGCAGCGTACTCGCTGTTGAACGGGTGATCAACTAGCCTTCGGGCAAGGTGAAGCGTCGGCGTCCGCCGGCTTGCAGGCCGTCGACCCAGGCTTCGCAGATCTGCACGCCCTGCTCCGGGGTGAAGGTCCCGGGGTTCAGCCCGGA
Source organism: Pseudomonas putida (assembly GCF_001941965.1). Lineage (GTDB taxonomy): Bacteria > Pseudomonadota > Gammaproteobacteria > Pseudomonadales > Pseudomonadaceae > Aquipseudomonas > Aquipseudomonas putida_L. The sequence goes on from NZ_MKZO01000048.1 coordinate 32,932, forward strand.
CTCCAGCCACAAGCCGTCGAGCAAGGCGCTCAGGCTGATGGCCGCGAGGTCGGCGTCGAAGCGTTCCCAGTTGTCTTCCCGGGCCAGTTCGCCCAGTGCGCGGCTGAGGGTGCCGCGGTACTCACCGTAGGAATGATCGTGCACCTGGTTGATCGCCTCGGCGGTCTTCACTGCGCCCCAGAAGGCCAGCCAGGCATCCAGCAGTTGCGGGTCGAGCAGTTCCTCGCAGAAGGACGCCTGGAAGAACGCCGACAAGCGCTCCCGGGCATTCGGCGCAGCCCGGTCCATGGCCTCGCGCAGCAGACCCATGACCCGGCCGGTCACGGCCAGGTAGGCCTCGGCCACCAATTCGTCCTTCCCCGAATAGTGATGGCTGATCAACCCCACCGAGACGCCGGCCTCGGCGGAAATCTTGCGGATCGACGCCCCCTGGAAGCCATGCTGCTTGAGGCAGGCCAGGGTCGCCTCGACCAGATTGGCCTTGCGGGCTTCGGGGAGCATGCGTTGGTAGCGGGCTTCCTGGTTCATCGGTGCTCTCGTTGTTGTGCCGGACTGAACGACTGTACAGCAAGGCGAACCCCGTGATAAACCGTGCCGGGCAAATGCCCCCACAAACACAAGAAGCGGCTGCCATGACTGACCTGATTCTCCACGCTCTCGACCAGGGTTTGCTGACCCTCACCCTGAACCGCCCCGACAAGCTCAATGCCCTGAATGCCGAGATGTACCGCCAGCTTGGCGAGCGGCTGATGGCGGCTGAGCAGGATCCGCAGATCGAGGTCATCCTGATTACCGGCGGCAGCAGTTGTTTTAGTGCTGGCAATGACTTGCATGACTTTCTTGATAATCCGCCCGAGGATCGCGAGCACCCTGTGTTTCGCCTGATGCGCGTGGTGCTGGGCTTGCGCAAGCCACTGATTGCGGCGGTGAACGGGCCGGCGATCGGGATCGGCACCACCTTGCTGCTGCATTGCGATCAGGTGGTGGTGTCGAAAGGAGCGAAGCTGCGGATGCCGTTTGCGCCATTGGGATTGTGTCCTGAGTTCGGCTCCAGCCTGTTGCTGCCACGTTTGCTCGGGCATGTGCGGGCAGCGCGGCTGCTGCTGGGCAATGAGGCGTTGAATGGCCAGCAGGCGGTGGATTGGGGGCTGGCCAGCGAGGTGCATGAAGATGGCGACGCCTGCCTGGAAGCGGCCCGGGCCCTGGCCAGGCGTTGGCAACGGATGCCGCAGGAGGCGCTGCGGATCAGCAAGGAGTTGCTCAAGGCGGGGGATCGTGAGGTGCTGGCGGCGGTGGTCGAGCGGGAGAGCCGGTGCTTTATCGAGCGGCTGAAGACGGTGGAGGCCCGGGCGGCGTTGCAGGCCTTGGTACAGCGTTGACAGTTCCGGCCCTATCGCCGGCAACGCTGTTCTGGTCAAGTTTTTCCGGACACCGATTACGGTGATCAGGCCGCCTGCTGCTCCATAGCTATCGGCGACAAGTAATTGTTGTGGCTGTGGAGCCTGACTCGGTTGTATCGCATGAAGAAGCTGG
>NZ_MKZO01000049.1 GCF_001941965.1 Pseudomonas putida
GCGGGAGGGGGTCGAATGCTACTTGGGTAGTGGGTGGTGGTGGCATTGGTTGTAGATCAGGGATTTGTGGTGCTGCAGATGGCCTCATCGCTGGCAAGCCAGCTCCCACAGGGATCGCGTGCACCGCTGGACCTGTGGGAGCTGGCTTGCCAGCGATAGGGCCCGAAAGGCCACCGCAGGACAGGACCTTTGCACCGGCAGGATGCGCCTCGCCGATCCAAAAGCCCCGCCCCGCGATGGTGGAGTTCACCAGGTGAGCACGGCACCCAGCGCCAGGGTGTCGGTGTCCTCGTTCTGCGCGTCGCCGTTATGGCCGTTGATCTCGAACTGGTTGTACTCGGCCACCAGCTTGAGGTTGTCGTTGATGTCGTGGAACAGCGCGATGCCGCGGGTTTCATAGTCCGCGCCGGTATTCACCGCGCCATTGCCGTCGTCCTTGGTCTTGCCATAGGACAGCGCCAGGCGGTTCTTGCCGAATTTGTACGAGCCCTGCACCAGGTAGCCCTTGCTGTCCACCTCGCGCAGGGTCGCCTCACCGGCATTGTTGGTGAAGAACGGGTTGATGCCCTTGGCGGTGAAGCCCGAACCGGTCAGCGAGAACGCCCCCATCTTGGCCTGCACGCCATAGCCCAGGCCCTTGGACGTCACGCTGTCGACGTTGTGGTCGGTGTTGTCCGAGGTCTGGTAGCTGCCGTTGATCCAGCTGTAGATCTGCGCGCCACCCAGGTCGAACTGGTAGGTGATTTCGCTCTCGGTACGCGGGTTCTTCTGGTAGGCCTTGCCCACCGCGCTGTCGTCGTTGGTGTCCACCGGGTCGAGCACGCCCACGGCAATGCGCAGGCCGTCCATGATCGGTGTGCGGTAGGTAATCTGCGCCGAAGGGAACGGGTACGGGTAGCCGCTGCCGATATTGCCGAACGACACCCCGCCGCCATCCACCAGGCCCAGGGTATCGCTGACCTGGCCATAACCGGCGAGGAGTTCGTCAAGCAGGATGTTGGAGCGGGCGAACAGGCCGAAGTCCTTGCCGATCAGCACTTCGCCCCACTCGGGATTGGCCACGGTGCCGTAGAACTGACGGACGTCGATGGCAGTGTCGGTGCCGTTTTCCTCGCTGTCGTTGATGGTCACCCAGAACGAGGCGCGGCCGCCGAGCTTGAGGTCGCCCATCTGCTTGGTCATGTTGAAGCCGAGGGTGTTGGGCAAAAAGCCCATCTTGATCCGCGACTGGCGCCGGTCGTACTGCTCGCCGGCACGGTTGACGTCGCTGTTGACGTAGAAGGCGTTGACGTAGCCATCGGTGGAGAAGGTCGTTTCATCCTTGTCGTACAGCATGATTTCCGCCTGGGCCAGGGGCGCCAGGCCGAGGGTGGCGAGGCCGGCGAACAGGGGCAGGAAACGGGCATTGGCATTCTTATTGTTGTGCATGACGCTCTCCGCGAACGGTTTGGACGGTTGTCGGCGTCGATTATCGAAAGCCCGCACGCCCTGCCCTATGCTGCCTTGGCGCGAGGTTCGCGGTGCTTTGGCCGCGGCCATGGGCGCGGCGGTCGAGGGAACTAATCCCCTGTGCGGGCGGGTCACAAGGCTAAAGTGTCGAAGGCACGCCCTAAGGTCGGGCTTGCCCATGCAAAAATGCAGATTGCTACTGCAGTTTTGTCGATTGAGCTGGGCAAATTTGCACTGTTACGATCCGGGCGATCCTTGACCGCGACAATTCACGTGGAAAATCAATAACAAAGCAGGGAGACAGCGATGACCGCGCCAGCTTCAACCACCGGTATCACTCAAGCGGAAACCGCCCAGGTTCTTGCCGAGGTTCGCAACCATATCGGCCACTTGACCCTCAACCGCCCCGCCGGGCTCAACGCCCTGACCTTGCAGATGGTTCGCGACCTGCGCCTGCAGCTGGAAGCCTGGGCGCTGGATGCCGACATCCATGCGGTGGTCCTGCGCGGCGCCGGCCCCAAGGGCTTCTGTGCCGGCGGTGATATCCGCTCGCTGTACGACAGCTTCAAGAGCGGCGCCACCTTGCACCGCGACTTCTTCATCGAGGAATACGACCTCGACCTGTTCATCCACCACTACCGCAAGCCCATCGTCTGCCTGATGGACGGCTTCACCCTCGGCGGCGGCATGGGCCTGGCCCAGGGCGCCGAACTGCGGGTGGTTACCGAGCGCAGCCGCCTGGCGATGCCGGAAGTCGGTATCGGCTACTTCCCGGATGTCGGTGGCAGCTATTTCCTGTCGCGGATTCCTGGCGAACTGGGCACCTACCTGGGCGTGACCGGAGTGCAGATCCAGGCCGCCGACGCGCTGTACTGCGGCCTGGCCGACTGGTACCTGGACAGCGACAGACTGGCCGACCTGGACCGCGCCTTCGACCAGTTGAGCTGGGGCGAGTACCCGCTCAAGGACCTGCAAGGCGCCCTCGCCCGTCTCGGCAGCCAGACCCTGGTCAACCCGCCGCTGGCCGAACTGCGCCCGGCCATCGATCACTTCTTCGCCCTGCCGGATATCGCCAGCATCATCGAGCAGTTGCGCACGGTGAACGTCGCCGGCAGCCACGACTGGGCGCTGAAGACCGCCGACCTGATGGACAGCCGCTCGCCCCTCGGCATGGCGGTGACCCTGGAACTGCTGCGCCGCGGCCGTCACCTGGCGCTGGAAGAGTGCTTCCGCACCGAACTGCACCTGGACCAGCAATGGTTCGAACACGGCGACCTGATGGAAGGCGTGCGCGCCCTGCTGATCGACAAGGACAAGCAGCCGCGCTGGAACCCGCCCACCGTTGCCGGCCTCGACCGCCAGCGCGTCGACCAATTCTTCGAAGGCCTGTGAGGGCTGGAGCACCGCTATGCAAGACCTGGAACTGACTGAAGAACAGATCATGATCCGCGACATGGCCCGCGACTTCGCCCGCAACGAAATCGCGCCCCATGCCCAGGCCTGGGAAAAGGCCGGCTGGATCGACAACGAGGTGGTGCGCAAGATGGGCGAGCTGGGCTTGCTCGGCATGGTCGCCCCGGAGGAATGGGGCGGCAGCTACACCGACTACGTCGCCTATGCCCTGGCCGTGGAGGAAATCGCCGCTGGCGATGGCGCCACCGGGGCGATGATGAGCATCCACAACTCGGTGGGCTGCGGTCCGCTGCTGGTCTACGGCAATGATGAGCAGCAGAAGACCTGGCTGCCGCGCCTGGCCACAGGTGAAGTGATCGGCTGCTTCTGTCTCACCGAACCCCAGGCCGGCTCGGAAGCGCACAACCTGCGCACCCGCGCCGAGCTCAAGGACGGCCAGTGGGTGATCAATGGCGCCAAGCAGTTCGTCAGCAACGCCCGGCGGGCCGGGCTGGCGATTGTCTTCGCCGTGACCGATCCGGAACTGGGCAAGAAAGGGCTCTCGGCCTTCCTGGTGCCCACCGACAACCCCGGCTTCGTGGTCGATCGCAGCGAACACAAGATGGGCATCAAGGCCTCGGACACTTGTGCCGTGACCTTGAATGACTGCCGGATTCCCGAGGCCAACATGCTCGGCGAACGCGGCAAGGGCCTGGCGATCGCCCTGTCCAACCTCGAAGGCGGGCGCATCGGCATTGCCGCCCAGGCCCTGGGCATCGCCCGTGCGGCGTTCGAGGCGGCGCTGGTGTATTCCCGCGAGCGGATCCAGTTCGGCAAGCCGATCAACGAGCACCAGAGCATCGCCAACCTGCTGGCGGACATGCAGGTGCAGATCAATGCCGCGCGCCTGCTGATCCTGCATGCTGCGCGCCTGCGTACTGCCGGCAAGCCCTGCCTGAGCGAGGCCTCCCAGGCCAAGCTGTTCGCCTCGGAAATGGCCGAGCGGGTGTGTTCCATGGCGATCCAGGTGCATGGCGGGTATGGGTACCTGGAGGATTACCCGGTGGAGAAGTACTACCGGGATGCGCGGATCACGCAGATCTACGAGGGCTCCAGCGAGATCCAGCGGATGTTGATTGCGCGGGAGTTGAAGAACTATCCGTTGTAAGTGCAGCTCCCACAGGTTGTTGTGCCGGCCGCACGATCTGCGTTCGGCGCGAACCCTGTGGGAGCTGGCTTGCCAGCGATGAGGCCTTCAGCTGACCCTCCTTACTGACCGTGCACCACTCAGCCGGGATCGCGACCACTGAACGTCACTCGCGCCGTGCCTTTTGGCGGGGCGATGACACCGTAAACGTTCTGGGTACCTTGGCAGATGACACGTACATGGGTCGCCTGGAAGTCCTGCGGGACGTTGAAGTGGAAGCGGTTCAGCTCGTCTGGATTCAAACGTGTGCCATGCAGGATGAAATTCAGCCGCTCATTCCTGGCATTGCTGACCCACCCATAGCAGCGGGCAACCGCAACCTCCGCAGCACTGGCCGTCACATGGGTGACCCCGTAGGCGCAATGCAGGGCCGGGTAGGCGATTCCGGCCCGCTGCAGATCCGGATCGTAGAAGCCCAGCAGGGTCGTGGCCGGTACACCGATCTGCTGTGGCCGGCCGGCGACATGCTCGGGAAAGTCCTGGCACAGGTTCCACGAGCTGCCACTCGAGACGTAATTCAGGACATCGCCGCTTTTCAACTGCAGCTGGGTGCCGCTGTAGTGGAGCGTGGTTTCGTAGACTGCCTGGTGAATGATGCGCACGCCCTTTCCGCGATTGGCTGCGGTCGCAGCAGGCAGGTAGATTTTGGCCGTCCATTGCCCATCGAAGATATCCACCTCGACCCGCTGGAAGGTTTTCAGCAATTCGGCAATCCCGCCCTCGCCCGCCTCCTGCGGTGCGGCACGATACAGCTCGCCCCACTCGAGCATGCTCTTGCGATCTTCATCCCACTTCATGTAGCCGGTCGAAGACGCCTTGCTGAACACCGCCTTGCTCTCGATGAAGCCCTGCGCGATCTTCATGCTATAGGGGGTGAGCATGGTGTACCGGTTGGTGTCCGGGTATAGCGGGTAACCATCCGCCATGGTGTCCCTGCCGAAGGAATGGCCATGGAAGGGCTGCTCACACTGGCTACTCTGGCACGTCGGTACGCCGGTTATGGCCTTTTCAAAGTTGGGCAGGAAGACATTCCTGTCGCAGTCCCAGCCCCAGGTCGAATTCGGTGAAACGGCGGCGCGGTGAATGGACCCTCCGAAGCCGCCGGGGTAGTGTCCGATACCGAAGTTATGCCCCAACTCATGGCTGAATTCGTTACCGTCGCAACCATACAGCGTCACGATGCTGCCTCCACCGGAAAGACCATGCACCACCCGGCCATTGGTATAGTTGCCCACCGAACTGTGTGCGGTCAGTTGCGCCACCACCCAGTGCCGGTTAAGCCCGTCCTCGCCGCTGCCGGGGGAGCTGTGCACGCCAACGGCGGCGTTGTTGATCCCCAGTGAGATCAGCTCCTTGCCGATACGCTGGCGCAGGTCACCACCATGCACGTCGCCCTCTTGCCTGGAGTGGTCGGTATAGCGGGTGCCGTCGGCCATTTCGATGACCTCGCAGTGCACCGGTTCGTACTGGTTGACGATCAGGCGGCAGGCAGGAATGGTCTGGTAGTACTGACGCTGCAACTCGCCGGTGAAGCCGTCGATGAATACCCGTTGGTTGGCTGTAAGCATGCCGATATCGATGGTGTTGAGCAGTAGTTCGCCCGCAGCACCCACGTCCGGGGAATAGCTGCCTTCACGTCCTGCAGCCGTGAAATCCAGTTTCACGCCTGGCGAGACATACCGAGCGGGCAGGAGGGCTGACCAGAAACGGGTGCCATAGACAACCCTGGCATAGACCTCATCGGTGGACCACTCGGTGACTCGTGGCAGATGTTCAGGCTTGGTCATCTGGAGCGTCAGGTCCGCGACTCTCAGTTGCACGCTATCAGGATAGAGATCGTAGGGGTTCATCGGCTGGAACAACACGAGGGTGAGGCGTTGCGCTACCAGTCGCGGCTTGAAGTCGTCGGAAAACCAGGTGTTGGGTTGCGGCAGTATCGAAGCCTGGGCAAAGAGCACCGCGCCCTGAAGGGTGCCGTCAGTCAGGTTGTTTTTTACAGAGGACTGGTTGAAGTACTGCGGATAATTGTCGGTAGACATGGTGGCACGCCTCCTGGGCGTATCAGGGAGTCGAACGTGGTCAAACACAGTCAACATTTCCCGGCCGGATCAGTCCCGGCCAGTGAACGTCACTCGCGCAATTCCCTCGGGCGGGTCTATCCCTCGCGAGGCGTTCTGGGTGTCGGCGCAGTAGACCTCGATGTAGATGGCCTTGAACGCCTGCGGGACGTTCAGGTGCAGGCGGTTGAGTTCACCCGCGTTGACCCGGCTGCCGCGCAGCGGGAAGTACAGCCGCTCGCCTTGCGCATTGGTCACCACGGCGTAGGCCGGTAACGTCAGGGCGACCTCCTCGGGAACCCCGGCATAGGTCATGCCCCAGGCACCATGCAGCGCCGGGTAGACGATGCCACCGCGCCCCAGCTCCGGGTCGTAGTAGCCCAGCACCGTGGTCACCGGGATGCCGACCTGATCCGGCTGGCCGGCGACGTTCACGGAGAAGTCCTCGACCCGGGTCCAGGTGCCGCCCATCTCGTAGTTCAGCAAATCGCCCCTTTTCACGGTCACGCGGGTGCCATTGACATGCAGCACGCTGTCGGCCGCCGCCGTGCTCAGGATACGCACGCCCCGCAGCCGCTCGGCCGTCACCGGCAGATGGATGTCGGCAGCCCAATGCTCCTCGTCCAGGTTCACCTCGATCCGCTTGAAACGCTTGAGCAGCCCGGTCATCGAGGCCAGGTCCAGTTCGTCCACCCCGGCGCGGTGCAGTTCGCCCCAGGGCAACATGGCCTTTTCCTGCTCGTCCCACTTCAGGTGGCCCGTCGGCGAATCGGTGCTGAAGATCGCGTTGATCTCCAGGTAGCCTTGGATGGTCTTGAGGCTCCAGGGGGTGAACTGGGTGTAGCGGTTGACCGACGGATAGTGGGCATAGCCATCGGACATGGAGTCGCGGCCGAACTTATGCCCATGGAACGGCGGCTCGCAGATTCCGCCTTCGCAGGTGTTCTCACCGCTGCGTTCCTTGAGGAAGTTGGGCACGAACACGTTCTTGTCGCTGTCCCAGCCCCAGGCCGAGTTGGTGCCCCGGGCGGCGCGATGCACCGAGCCGGCGAAGCCGCCGGGATGGTGGGACAGGCCATAGTGATGGCCGAATTCATGGCTCAGTTCGTTGCTGGCGATGTATTGCAGGGTCACCATCCCGCCACCGCCCGACCCACCATGAATCACCACGCCGTTGCGGTAGTTGCCGACCGATGTGTGCGCCGTCAGCAAGGCAATCACCATGTGCTTGTTCAGCCCGTCCTCGCCGCTGCCGGGCGAGGAATGAATGCCCTGGCTGGCATTGTTGATGCCCTGTGATACCAGTTCCTTGCCGATACGCTGGCGCAGATCACCCGCGTGCCATGTGCCTTCATCCTGCGAGCGCTCCAGGTACAGGGTACCATCGGCCATCTCGATGAACTGGAAGTGCACCGGCTCGTACTGGTTGACGATCAGGCGGCTGCACGGCAGGGTCTGGAAGTACTCGCGATGCAGCTCAGTGATGAACTCGTCGGTGAACTTGCGCCGGTTGGGGGTCAGCATGCCGATATCGATGGTGTTGACCAGCATTTCGCCTGGCGCACCGACATTGACGTTGGCGTAGGTCCCCGAGGTGGCACCTGCCTTGAATACCAGGTCCATGCCGGCAACCACCTGCTGCCAGGGCAGGATCGCGCTCCAGAAGTGCTCGCCGTAGACGATCCGGCCGTATTCCGCGTCGCTATCGCGCTCGGCGATCGGCGGCAATTGCTCCGGCGGCGCCATGGCCAGGGTGAAGTCGCCGACACGCAGCTGGATACCCTCGGCAGCCACAACGGCGCTGATGGGCTTGAACATCACCAGGGTATCGCGCAGGCCGGTCAGGCGCGGCTGCACATCGCCGGCTATCGGCGAACTGCGCGACGGCAGCACCGAGACCTGGGCAAACAGCACACTGCCCTTGAGCTCGCCGACCAGGTCATTGCGCAGGTCGCGGTCGTTGAAATACAGCGGGGATTGGCTACTGGACATGGTGGCGGAGCCTCGTGGAGTTAATCTCGGAACTGCACGAGGCTCATTCGAACACCGCCGGGCGAAGCCAACAACTGACAGAAATATCAGGTGCCCGACCGGGGTTCTGTCACACCAGGGTGAAGGTCATCCGGCTGGTCACCCCCTGGCTCTCGGAGCCGAGCAGCTCGAACTGCCCGGGCCGAGCCTGCGGCGTCACCTCGATCACATGCTTGAGCATGGCGATCCCGTCATAGGGCACCGGCAGATCGACCGACCATTGCCAGTACACCGGCTCGTTGTACGGCAGGCGGGCGTCGTTCTCGTCGTAGAAGGACACCAGGGCGACCACGTAGATCGGCTTGTCGGTGGGGATGCGGATCGGCTCGCCCGCCGGCGGGCTTTTCCATTCGGCGCGAACTGCAGGCAGCAGGCCGGTGCGCAGGTTATGCAGCACCACCTCGCCTACCGCGACTTCCTGGAAGTTGTGGATGGCATGGATGTGCACCTTCACCGGCCAGGTCCCGCGCCAGCTATCGAGGAAACGGTAATCGACCTCGATTCTGCCGCTCTGCTCCTTGTCGTTCTCGCTGATGAACATGCCGGTGAACGGACCTTCCTTGCCGTCCACCTTGACCACATAGCGCACCAGGCCGACCGCCGGCTCGGCTGGCCCATAGCTGATGCGCACGGTCGGCGCTCCCTGGGTCGCCGGGGCGTAGAGATGAGCATGGCTGACGATCAACTCGAAGTCGGCAGTGGCGCTCGCTTGCCCGGCGGGTGTCGCCTGCGCCGCTTCCAGCGTCAGCGTGATCATCAGTTGCAAGCCGTAGGCGCTGTGCAGCATGGCCTGGACGATGCCGGCCTACGCGCTGGACGTGATCTGCAGCAGATGGCCGTGAGCGATCACCCCGGCGGGCTGGTCGTAGAGCTGGACCAACCAGTCCAGCTCCTCCATAGGCAGATCACCCCATTGCGGTCGTAGAAGGTCGGCGTGATGACCACCCAGGCATCTTCGCTGCCGGGGATCTCGATCCGGGTCGAGGGCCAGACATTCGACTCCATGCGGGCCGGCGCGATCTTGCGCGTGTCATGCAGGGTCAGCAGCGCCTCGTCCACCAGAGTGCCGTCACGCAGTGCCTGCAGTTTCAGCTGGGCGGGCCAGGTGCCCTTGTAACGCTCGATAAAGTCCTTGCCCACCAACAGATGACCGCTGCCCTCCTCTGGCAGCAGGTTCAGTTGCATACCCTCGGGTACGCCTGGCTGGCCATTGAGCGACAACTGGAAGCTCAGGGCTTTCGGCGCCTCCTGCGCCGCCATGCTGACCAGCACCCGGGCAGTGCTGGCGCGCAGTGGCGGGTAGAGATCATGGGGGGAGAATTCCAGGTCGATAAGCCTGGCGCTGGGGTTGGGGGAATTCCGGGTCATGCTGCGGTCCTCGTGGTGGTCGCTGGGAACGATCCGATTGCAGCAACTTCAGCAGGGGGCCACAACTGACAGAAATGTCAGGTCAGGCCGGTTGGCCCGCAAGCGATTCCGGGGCCCGGAGGTATGCTGGTAAGATCCCGCGCCTATGCATTCAGGACATCACCATGGCGCGTCTGGCCTCACTTTTTCTCGCAAGCGCACTCCCCCTGCTGACCTTCGACCCGGCCCTGGCCGTGGATGCCAGCGCCGGCACCTTCTCCATCACCCAGCGCTGCGAAGCCTTCCAGTCCTTCAAGAACCAGACCAATCCCGGCGGCCTGTCCGTGCAGCCGGGGCAGACGTTCGCCATCGCCGAGGTCAACCGCGAGCAGTACCAGTGGGTCAGGGTCAATGTCGGCAGCGGCCGGAAGGACCTGCGCTGGGTCGCGGCCCACTGCGGCCAGGTCGAGGGTCTGCAGATCGCCCGCTCCGGCACCCAGGCCTGCCGTCTGCCGGACCAGTACGACAGCCATGTGCTGGCCATCACCTGGCAACCGGGCTTCTGCGAGCATGACCGCAGCGGGCCGGGCAAGCCGGAATGCCAGGCCATGCGCGCAGGCGAGTTGCAGGTCGATCACTTCACATTGCACGGCCTGTGGCCGAACAAGCAGGCCTGTGGCATCGACTACGGCAGTTGCGCCGGCCCGGCGCTGGACCTGGACCAGGCCACGGTGGACTACATCAAGCCGTGGATGCCCAACTTCCATTACGACACCCGATTCGGCAACCACGAATGGAAGAAACACGGCGTCTGCCAGACCGCCATGGACGATGACCAGTACTTCAGGCTCGCGGTGGACCTGGTGAAATCCTTCAACGATTCGTCGGCCGGCGCCTATATCCGCGAGAACGCCGGCGGCTCGGTGTCCAGGGAACAGTTCCAGGCAAAGCTGATGGACGACTATGGCAACAAGGCCGCCGCCAACAACTTCCTGCTGATCTGTACCGGCGACTACCTGAAAGAGGTCCGCGTCGCGCTGCCCAGGGACTTCAAGGGCGAACGCAGTTTGAAAGGCGTGCTCGGCCAGGACTTCCTCACCGAGCGCAGGAGCGACCGCAGCGAGTGTCGTGGCGAGCGGATCCGGATCGAGGCCAGTGGGATGGCGAGGTGATGAGGTGCCGACGAAAGGGGCGCCTGGCCCCTTCGTGGCGTTCATCCCATTTATTTGAACAGGTCCTCTCGCCCCGGCATGTCCATGCCGACCAGCGATCTGATTTCGGTTTCGCTGACCGTCGGTGGTATGAACTTCTGAACCAGGAGATTGGCGCTCGAATTAAGATCCAGGGTGTATCCCAGCAAAGCGAACAATGAATCATCGCACTGGCTGGACGTGCCCTTGTACAGTTTCCGGGTGGTGGAAGTGATCTGCTGTTTAAACCCGCCGCTCAAGAACAGTCCCCCCGCAGCCTCCGTACCGTTGTTGAGGTAGGCCGCCTTGAACGCATCGAACTGACCCGTAGCCTTTGCCTCGTCCACGTGTTGGATCAACTGGGTCAGGGCCTTGGCCCGTGCCTGCTGGGCGAGCCTCAGTTCACTGGGTACCGTGGGCCACTTCGCCGGAACCTTGGACAATGGCCCGCCCCGAGTACGGAACCAGTTGCGCGGAAGCCCCTTCAGACCTTGGAGGCCCATGGAGATCCCGGCCGCCGCGCTGGCGAGCCCGAAGGCCTGTCCCCAGGCTTCCAGCGTCCTGGAGAGCTGGGGATCACTTTCCGCAATGATGATCGAGGCCACATCGAATGCGAAGGACATCGCTGCCAAAGCGGTGGTCGCGACCGCCAGCAGCATCGACGCGCCCGCAGTGAACGGAGCCATCAGCACGCCCACCGCACCTGCCACGATACGGAATGCCGTGCTTTGGATGACTGGCGCATTGCTCCAGCGTGAATACTGCGCGATCACGGCCCGGCCACTGGGGTCTTCGTTATTGACCGGATCGGCATTGCCGAACACATAGCCTCCGGCACCGCCGATGCCGAACGGGCTGTTGCTGTCGCGAGAGAGGAACCGGCCCAGGGCCGGGTCGTACAGGCGATAGCCATTGCCCAGGTGATACAGCCCCAGACTGTTCAACGGTTCGCCCTTGAAGCCCAGCCAGTTGGTCGCTTTCGTGCCGGAATAACGCTTGCCGTAGGGCTCGTAACGGAAATAGGTAATGGCCTTGGTCGCCAGGTCGATGCTGGCGAATACCGTGCCGTTGGCATCGCGCAATTCGAAGGAACGGCTTTCGCTGCTGTCGGTGATAGCATCCTGCAGCAGGCAGGCTCGGCTTTCGTTGCGCACGATGAGCGAGCGCTTCTTGAAGCTGGCTCCTGTGGTGCTATCCGTCTGCACCAGCGCATACACGCAATCACCCCGATAGTGGTAGGTGTCCGTCTTGTTGCCAATGGTGCCGCCGCGCACCCGGCCTTCCTTGTCATAGCTGAAGGTGTACTGGGTCTTGTCGCCGTCGGTGGAATAGGTGTTGACCTGGCCGTTGCCGTGATAGCCAAGCCTGCGGGTGCCCCCGATGGTCAGCCGTCCGCTGTCGTCATGGGTAAACGCGGTGCCGGGGGCCGTGGCCGGAACTGCCAGACTCGTCTTCTGGGTGAGGACATTGTTCAGCACCCCGGGTTTGTCGCCATCGAGGTAGAACAGATCGCTGTTGCCGCTTGATGAATTGGCGTGGCTGAGTGCGTTGCCCAATGCATCGTAGGTCCAGGTGTCGGTCCTGGCCGACGGCCCGATCCATTTGGTCAAGCGCAGGGCCTTGTCGTACTCGTAGCTGTTGACCTCCTGCTCGGTGACCGTGACGACCTGCTTTGCATCGGTCTTCGCTGACTTCAACGTGCTTTTGCTCAGGCGCCCGTCCCCGAGCAAGGTACGGTCCAGGGTCAGGGTATCGACCCCCGTGCAGGTAAAGGTGCGCCTGGTTTCCTGCCCCAGCCCGTCGTAGGTGTAGGCGACGGTCATCACCAGGTTGGCGGACTTCACGGCAGTGATGGTTTCGCTGGTCAGCAGTCCGTTGTCGGCATAGGTCCAGGTGCAGATGCAGTGGTCACTCTTCGACCTGGTCAGGCGGTTGAAGAAATCGTACTCGTAGGTCGTCACCGCGCCGCTCAGGTCAGTGAATTTCAGCACCCGCCCACCCGTGCTGAACTCCAGGGAGGACGTCTCGGTGCCGAGTTTCTGCGGGTGGATCCGCTTTGCCTTGTCGGGTTCACCGGAGTAGTCGCTCAGAGCGCTGGGGCCGGTCACAGCGGTCTTGCGCGTCGCGGTGGTCGAAGCGCCGCTATAGCTGAACTCGATGGTCTGGTCATTGATCGTCTGGCTGGAAGCACGCCCGAGCATATCGACGCTTTGCTTGCCCAGCTTGACCGCAGTCGCCGCACCATTCTTGACATGCGCCTCCCCTGCGATCGGAGCCAGCGTGGCAGGGTCGTAGGCATTTGTCAGGACAATGCTTTCGCGGGTGGTTTTCAGCAGCCGCCCGGCACAGTCGTAGCTATAGCTGATGGCACCACCGATCTTCGGGGTCACGCTGGTGAGCTGGCCGTACTTGTCATAACCGTACTCGATCTTGTCCTGCTCGGTTTCCTTGTTGCCGCTCTCGACCTTGAGGTAACGGACCGACTTGACCTGCCCGTCGGCGGACATGATTTTCTCGATCTTGCAGCCTTCGCTACCGGACTGGCTATAGAGCTCGGTAAGGGTGCTCTTGTTGGCATTGAACTGACGGTCGATGCTGAACTTGCCTTGGGTAAACTGTTCGCCACGCACGCCCGGGGTCCGCTCCTGGATCACCTTGCTCAGTTCCTTGCCATCCTTGTCCTTCAGCAGGTTGGTTGTGGTGATTTTGCCGCTGACGTCATAAACGCGTTTGCTCTCTCGCTGACTGATCTTGGCATTGCCGGTGCCGTAATCGGTTTCCACGGTGCTGGCGAGCCGGCCCAGGGTGTCGTAGGTCCAGCTATGTGTCTGCAGGAAGCTGGTAGCGCCATTGGGCTTGAGGTGCTGGGATGTCTTGCGACCGAGGATGTCGCGGTCGATACGCGTGGTGGTTCCGTCCTCGATCATCTCGTACTGCCAGACCAGGCCGCTGGCCAGGGTGCAGGTGGTCTTGCGCAGGTCACTGCTGCCCTTGCTGAGTGTCTCGCTCTTCAGGTTGCCTTGCGGGTCGTAGGCCCGCACGGTCTTGTAGCTTTCGCTGTCGGTACTCTGCAGCAGGCGTCCGCTCAGGCGCGAGCGGGTCTGGCTGGAGGTGACGTCGGTATGGCCGGCCTGGGAGACGGTAGTCTTGATGGTCAGCCTGTTGGTATCGGCGGTGTCCACGCTGTAGTCGTACTTGGTGGTGACCCGTGAAGCCTCGTAGACCACCCAGACACCGGCGGAATAGACTATCTGGGCGACCGAGCTAGAGCTGACCAGGCCATAGCCTGGCTTGTCCTGGGCAGTGTGGTATTCGAAGGTTTCCAGGCTCATGGATGAATTTTTCATCGTGTTCAGCTTGAAGCCTTCGTTGTTGGCCTTGCTTTGAGCCTGGAGGCTGGCATTCAGGTCGTCGAGGCTCTTCTGGAAGGCAGGCTTATCCTTGGCGCTCGCAGCCTTGATCTGGTCCTCCAGGCTTTTAACGAATGCCTTGGCCGCCGCGGTCGCCACGGCCAGTTGTTCGGCCTCCACGTTGACCCTGCAGCAATCGGGCTGGAGGATGGTCAGTTTCTGCTTGGCGCGCACGTTTCCCTCGACATTGGCGTAACCAAAGAAAGTCAGGCGCTGGGGCTCCTCTTTGTCGCCGACCTTTCGTGCTACCAGCTCGGACTCCACTTCGCTGGAGAGTGGCCGGTCACTGCCGCAATGGGTGATGGCTACCGGCAGATTGAACGCCTTCTTGGCGTAATCGTTGACGGCCGCCTGCATTTCCACGTTGGTATCTATACGCGTACCCCAGGTCATTCCGCCGGAGCCACCTACGGCGGCTATCAAGCCGGCGGGATTGGCGTAGTCCAGCCCCTTGAACAGGCATCCAAACAGGCTCCAGTCCTCCACCTTGACTTTGGTTTCGGTAACAGTGAATTGCTGATAGTTGTTGTAATAGGTCAAGTAGGTAACGTCACCATTGTTCTCGCGACGTATTGGGTTACCCACGGCATCCACGCTCAACAGTTGCTTGTCTACCGGTACATCGCCTTCCCAGCAGCGGGTTTCCGAAAGCACGGTTTTCGTATCGCTGTTCAAACTGTGAGCCCGCTGCCGGCAAATAGGAACTGCTTCGCTGCCGTAGTTTTCAACGTAGGACAGCCCGTTTGAGAAGTTGTAATTGCGTACGAACGCTGTCCGCGGTGATGCATTCTTGAAGTAGCCTACCAGTGTTGTCGTTTTGCCGGACCAGGCATAGTCGTTTATCAGTGACTCCATGCCGCCGCCGGGAGAAATAACATGGCGACTGACCTTGCTGTCTGCGGTGTACTCCACTGTTTCACTGTGCAGGGCCTTGTCGGTTTTCGACGTGCTGTTCACAGTAAATTCATGCTGTTTCTCGACATCGATGCCGATAAGTCGATCTGAACTATCCTGCTTGACGCTATAGCGGACCTTGCCGGCGCTCGCCAACCCCCCGACCTCCAGTTCGGCGAGAAGCGCACCAAACTTTCTATCAGCAATGGTATAGGTTATTTTCTCGTCCTTACTGTTGGGAAATACGGTGATAGACTTGGCCACATTAACGAAAGTCGCATGCGCCGCCCCCTCTGGATAAAGCCATTGAACCTGCAAGAGCACGGTCGTGCCTTTGGATACTTTCTTCAGCTTGGTTAGCGTGTATTCAATATCCAAGCTGGCGCCAGAGGCCAAGGTGTATTTGACGAGATTCACCCCCGTCACAAGTTTTTCTTGGTTGGAACAGAACCTGTAGGTATGAGTAATACCGTCCTTGTAGGTGACTGTGTAGCCGATAGTTACCAGGCCCGACCCAATAACGTAATCGTAGTCAAGCTGGAGTTTGAAGTCCCCGCCATTCACCTTGCTCGTGGTACCGCCGATTCGTACGGTTCGACCGTCTCGCAAGGTCAGATAATACTCATTATTAATCTGTTTTTGCTGCGTCGCTACAAACCCGAACGCCTCACCTATGCGTGGAATCAGTCCTATTTTCTTGTCATACCCCAACGACACCTTCAAAGGGTCCTTGAAACTGTCGTCGGCAAATAATTCCACGACAGGTACATTCAAATCCGCCTGACCCGTCTGCGCATCCACCGTTATATATTTACAAGCCTCCACACATTGCTCGAACAGCTCCCTCGCCTCACTGCTCATCCCCGGCAACGGCCAGGAAATCCCCGAGATGATCTTCATCTCCACTTCCAGCCCGGACGCCTTGGGAATCCAGAAGAAGTTCACGTTCTTTTCGTGCCAAGGCTCCATTTCACACGTCGTGGAATTCTCCCGCCCGGCCCTGATGAACTTGCTGCGTTTATTGATCTTGCCGGCGAAGTCCTTGGCCCAGTGTTCGTGGTTCAGCCGGCCGTCTTCAGGGATGAAGGCCATGCACTCCAGGATTCGCCCGGTTTTTTTACCCTTGACGACCATCACCACCTGCTCGTTTTCAACCAGGGCACGGTTGCCGATGCTCGCCCCCTTGTCGAAGTTCTTCAGGCTGACGAGGGTGGTGAAACAGCGAACATTCTTCGCGCATGACCAGATCTTGTTCAGGTAGGTACTCGACGACGGTACCGGGGCCCCGTCCTTGTTCCCGGAGCGGTCGCCGGCCATGACCAGTTCGGTCTTGAGGTTGATCAGCTTGGCCAGGTCTATCGCCACCGAGCTCTTGCCATTGCGCTTGTCGCCCGGGGTAAAGGTGAACTCACGCAGGATGGCATCGGTGGTGTCGTCCATGACGTAGACCCGGCAGGACTCGGTCACACCCTGGTCCCGCTCCGACGAGATGTAACCTAGCTCCACCATCTGGGTCTTTTCCCAGCCCACCTTCAGCTTCGAGCCCTTGGGCAGCCAGATCACGTTGGTGCTGGCGTGCTCCGTCGGGTCGATGGTCTTGTTGGTAGCGTGCTTGACCCCGGCCTTGAGAAAACGGCTGTGGTCGTTGATATGTTTCGCCAGATCCTTGGCCCATTGCGCTGCAGTGAGCCGCGCAGGATGTGGCGTGAACGTCACGACCTCGCAGAAATTGCCCTTGCCTACCGTGGATACGGTCACCACGATCCGGTCGGCCGCTGTCAGGCTGGCGGTGGCGGCGATGGCACTGCCCTGCTCCCAGTTATCCACGTGCAGCGCGGTGGTGAACATCCGCAGCTCGGCGAACTTCTGGTTGATCGCGGTACTGGTGGCGCTGGCGTGAGCGGACGAGGCGTTGATCTGCTTGGCCAGCGCCGCCGGCCATTGCGCCTTGCCCAAGGTGTTTCCGGCCTTGGTGGCTTTCAGGGTGATGCGGTCGAGCAGCTTGTCGGACTTTTCATCGAAGACGAACAGCGAGATCTCCTCGCCCTCGGCGGCATCACGGTCAGCCGGAATCTTGCAAGCCTCGCTCACCTTGTCCTCCTGCCAGGTCACGCTCAGGTCGGAGTTCTGCGGCAGCCAGATCCAGTTCAGGCTTTTGTCCGCCATGGGGGTGATCAGCTCGCCGTCCTGCTTGCCCGCCCTTACGTAAAGGCTGGTGCGGTTGATCTGTGCCGCGAAGTCCTTGCTCCATAAACCCGGGGTCAGGCGGCCGGCGCTCGCGGTGAAAAGCACGGTTTCCAGAAGGTCGCCCACGCCGTTGCGCACGTTCATCCGAACCCTGGCGGTTGCCGCCAGGTCGGTGGTGGGTTGCAGGGCCAGGCGCTTGGTGGTGCTCCAGTTGTTCTTGCTGACCACCGTGGTCACCACCTTCAGGGCGCGGGAGGTGACACCCCAGAATTTGTTGCCCTCGGCGCTGTCGTCGATCTTCCAGCCGAAGGTGGCGGTTTCCACGCCGGCGCGGATCAGCGCCAGGTTGCCGTTGATATGCCGGCACAGGTCCATCACCCAGAGCAGCTTACCGGTGTGCCCGCGCAGCGGCACGAAGGTGGTCTGCTCCAGCAGGGTTTTCAGGGTGCTGTCGAAGACACTGACCGTCACCCGCTCGCCCTCGGCGAGATCGCTGCCGGAATAGACGTTGCCCAGGTCGGTCCAGTTACGTGATGGCATTTGCGCATGCTCCTCGGACAAGCGCCGGAGGGCGGCTGCGGCATGCAGCGCCGGACCGACGCGGAAACCACAAGAAAGGGACAGATGCGCTTAACGCTAGTGAGGATGGGCGGGGCTCACAACTGACAGAAATATCAGGTGGGTGGGTATCCAGTGGTCATTCCGGGGCGGCGTGATTGCGGTTGTGAAGGGCAACGCGGCGCCAGTGTGGGCGGGTTCACCCGCGATTGCGATAGTGACTTCACCATCGCGATCGCGGGTGAACCCGCTCCCACAGGGGGCGCCTACTACGTCGGCTATTTGAACAGGTCCTCCAGCCCCGGCAACGGCAGTGCGACCAGCGAGCGGATCTCGGTTTCGCTGACCATCGGCGGAACGAACTTCTGCACGATCACGTTAGGACCGGTATACACATCGAGGATGTGCCCCGGGAAGTCGAGCAACGCATCGTCGGCCTGGGCAACGATGCCCTTGTACAGGTTCTTGGTGGCATTGCCCGCGCGTTGGTTGAAGCGCGTACCGAGACTCATGCCCGGCGTCACGCCAGCAGCCGCCATGGTCGGGTCGCCCTGCATGTACATGGCACTGAGCGCACGGGATTTGCCTGCTGCCTTGGCGTCCTGCACCAACATATCGGTGAGTTCGTTCAACGCCCGCTGCGTACTGGAACTCAGTCGCTGCGTCGTCGAGCCCAGTGGTTTCACCGGCGCCCGCGAAGACGGTCCGCCCCGCGGGCGGAACCAGTTGCGCGGTATGCTGCTCCAGCCGTGCACGGTCATGGCGACGCCGGCCGCGGCACCGGCGATACCGAAGGCCTGGCCCCAGGCCTCAAGGGTCTTGGCGAGTTCAGGGTCGCTTTGCGAGACGATGATCGAGGCTACGTCGAAGGCGAAGGAAATCGCCGCCAACGCTGTGGTGGCCACAGCCAGCAGCACTGAACTGCCCGCCGTGAACGGTGCAAGCAGTACGCCGACGGCCCCGATCACAACGCGGAACGCGGTGCTCTGGATCGCCGGGACCGTGCCCCAGCGGGAGTATTCGGCTACCACTTCGTGGCCGCTGGGGTCCTTGTGGTTGACCGGGTCGCCGTTGCCGAAGCCATACGCCGCAACACCACCGATGCCGAAGGGGGCCTTGTCATCCGGGCTCAAAAAGCAACCAATTAGCGGATCGTACATGCGATAACCGTTGCCCAGGTGATACAGGCCCATGCGGTTGATCGGCTCCCCTTTGAAGCCCAGCCAGCGCTCGGAAGTCTCGCCGGCATAGCGGAACCCGTAAGGCCTGTAGCGAAGATACGTGATGGTTTTGGTTGCAAGATCCACACTCGCGATGATCGTCCCGGACGCATCCCGCAATTCGAACGAGCGGCTTTCGCGCTCATCGGTTATCGCATCCTGCATCAGGCACGAGCGGCTTTCGTTACGCAGTACCAGCGTGCGCGCCGAGTAGCCTTGGCCTTGGGTACTGCCGGTTTGTACCAGGGCATACACCCGGTCTCCGCAATAATGGTAGGTATCGGTGTCGCCACCGCTGCCACTACCACCACGAATCCGCCCTTCACTGTCATAGGTTAGGGTATATGTACTACTGGCCTCCGGAATGGTGAAGGTTTTGGCCTGCCCATTTGCGTGATAGTCCCAAGTGAAACCATTGCGATCGCGTGTGATACGCCCAGCAGAGTCATAGCCGTATATGGCCGGAGGTTTATTCGGATCCACAGGCGATCCCAATGAACTCGCGAAGCTGCTGGCAGGGTTACCCTCGCTGATCGGATTGCCCAGCATGTCGTATCCAAATGATTCCGAAAAGCCATCGCGCATGGTGTTGTTTTTTCGTTCACGTTCACTCCACGCGGTCAGTCTCAAGCATTTATCGTACTCATAGCTGTCGACGTACATGACCGAGTCCTTGACCTTGAGCTCGCTCTTGCTCAGGCGTCCATCGCCAAGAAGAGTACGCTCCAGCGAGATGGTATCGACTCCGTCGCAGCTAAATGTGCGCCGGGTCTCCTGGCCCAGGCCGTCATAGGTATAGGTCACGGTCATGACCAGGTTTTTCTCTTTCACCGCCGTGATGGTTTCCCGCCCTAGCAGGCCGTTCCCCAGGTAGCTGCAGGAATGGATACAGTGGGCGTTGCTGGACTTGGTCATCCGATTGGCGAAGTCGTACTCATAGGTGGTCTTCGCTCCAGTCAGGTCGGTAAAGCTCACCACCCGCCCCCCCGTACTGAACACTACGGTCGAGCTCTTGCCGCCAAGCTTCTGGGTCAGCGTGCGGGTTTTCTTGTCGTTGCTGGGTTCGTAGTCGCTCAGCGCGGTGGGGCCGGCGACAGATTTCTTGCGCTCTGCCCTGGTCGAGGCACCGCTGTACTTGTACTCGATTTTTTGCCCGCTGACCGTCCGCTCCTTGGCGCGGCCGAGCAGATCCACCGTCTGCTCACCCAGTGTCAGGGTGTTCGTACCGTCCGATGCCGTGCCTTCCGTCGCCACCGTGGCCAGCGAATTGGTGTCGTAGGCATTACTGAACACCACGCCGTCCCGGGTGGTACTCAACAAGCGTCCGGCAGCGTCGTAGGTGTAGCTGGTAGGCACGCCAAAGGTCGGCGTGACCTTGGTCAACTGACAGTATCCGTCGTACTCAAAGTCTTGTTTGTCTTGCTCGGTTTCGATGTTCTTGTCGTCGATCGTCAGATAGCGGACCGAAGTGGTCAAACCCTCGGGGGACATGCTGCGCTCGATCTTGCCGCTGTCCATACCCTTGTAACTATAAAGCTCGGTCATGATGCGCTTGTTGGGGTTGTAGCGGCGTTCCACGCTGAATGCGAGCTGGGTGAAACGCTCGCCTCGGGGCAGCGGTGTCTGTTCTTGGCTGATCTTCTGAACCTGATTGCCGCTGCCGTCCTTGAGCAGATTGACAATGCTGACCGTGCCCGTCCCTGCATCGTATTCGCGGGTACTTTCACGAATGGCAATCTTGGCGTCGGCGGGGCCGTAGTCGGTCTCCACGCAACTGGCGACGCGGCCCATGGAATCGTAGGTCCAGCGCCGGGTTTCGAGGAACTTGCTGTCCGGCTTGACCGCTTCCGCCACCTTGCGGCCGAGGACATCCCGCTCGATGCGGGTGGTGATGCCGTCCTGGACCATATCGGTCTGCCAGACCAGGCCGCTGACCAGGGTGCAGGTGGTTTCGCGGGTATTCTTCTTGGCGTCGGTGACGGTCTCGCTTGTCAGATTGCCCTGCGGGTCGTAGGTGCGGAGGGTGACGTTGCCCTCGGTGTCGGTGCTTCCCAGCAGGCGGCCGCTGAGACGCGAACGGGTCTGGCTCGAGGTGATCTTGTCTTCGCTACCGCGGGAGACGGTGGTTTTAATGGTCAGTTTGTTATTGTCGGCCGTGTCGACACTGTACGCGTACTCAGTCTTGACCTTGGAGGCTGCAAGTTCCTCGCCAGACTCCAGGATCTGCACCGATTCAGTGGACTTGACCGTGCCATAGCCGGGCTTGCCCTTTTCCTCATGATACTCGTAGGTTTCCAGGACCATGGAGGCCATTTTCTTGCTGTTGAGCTTGTAGCCTTTGTTATTCGCCTGGCTCTGAGCCGTGAGGCTGGCGGTCAGGTCCTTTAGGGTTTTCTCGAAAGCCGTTTTCGTATCACCGGTGGAGGCCGCAATCTGGCTTTTAAGACTTTTAATGAACGCGTCGGCGGCTTTCTCGGCGACCTTGTACTGCACGTCAGTGACATCGATCTCGACGCAATCGGGCTGGAGGATCGTTAGTTTCTGCTTGGCACGAATTCGCCCGTTGACGTTGGCATAACCGAAGAACGTCAGGCGTTGCGGGACCTCCTGGTCGCCCACTTTGCGCAAAATCAACTCAGACTCGGCTTCGCCGGAAAAAGGATTGTCACTACCACAATGGACGATGGCTACCGGCAGTTGGAATGCGGCTTTAGCATAATCGTTGACCGCAGGCACCATCTCGACTTTGCTATCGATGCGGGTGCCCCAGGTCATGCCACCTTTGCCGCCAATCGCAAAAACGCCGCCAATCACGCTGTAATCGACAGCCTTGAACAGGCAACCAAACAAGCTCCAGTCCTCAACCTTCACTTCAGTTTCGGTAACAGTGAACTGCTGATAATTGTTGTAGTAAGTCCAACGAGTAATTTGCTCGTTACTGATACGCTCCACCGGATTACCGACAGCATCCACACTCAAGGCCTGCCGATCGACCAGAACATCGCCTTCCCAAGTACATGTCTCGGTAACAACCCGCTTCTCCTTGGCGTCGAGTCGCTGGGTGCGCCTTTTGCTGTAGGGTATCGTCGCACTGCCATGGCTGTCAGAGAGAGTCTGCTGACCGGTAAACTCGAACTGGCGCAGGAAAGTTGAGCGAGGGGAAGCATTCTTAAAGTAACCATTGAGGATAGTAAACTTGCTTTTATAAGCGTACTCCTGGACCAGGTCATCCACTCCACTACCGGGCGAAATAGTGTGGCGACTGACTTTGCCAGCGGAGTCATACTCCAAGATCTCGCTATAAACATAACTATTTACTTTCTCCTTCTTGTCGACCGTGAACGAATGCTGTTGCTCAACCTCAAGGCCTTGCAGCTTGCCTGACTCAAACTGCTTGATCCTGTAAATAACTTTCCCCGAGGTAGCCAAACCATCCACCTCGACTTTGGTGACGAGGTCCTTTTCGCCTTTATTTGCGTACGTAAAAGTCAGTTTTTCCGTATCACTATTTGGATAAAGCACAATCGACGAGGGTAAGACCGGGGTTTCGTATAGGGCGAGCTCTTTTGGCCAACTGACCTCAAGAAGCAACTCTTTCTCTTTACCTTTCTGGATTTTTTGGAGCTCCCCATACTTTCCGTAAATCAATTCAACGTAACCCAGGCCTGGCGAACCATACATGCACATGTTGATTTTTTGTTGCGACGAGGAGTTTGTAAAGTACTCAAACTCTTCGCAACTTCCGTCCTTGTAATAGACCCAAAAACCTTTTGCCTCCGTATCAAAATAACCCTTTTTAACTTCGAGCTTGAAATCCCCGCCATTAAGGGGTTCCATATCCTTGCTAACCTCTATTCGCCGGTTATCCCTCAGGGTCAATGCAAACTTCTGATCAAACCAACCGTCGTTTATCCTACGAGATCCACCTCCAAGCTGGATGACAACACCTAACTCTTCATCGTAAGTCAGACTTACCTTCAACGAGTCCTTGAGGCCATCATCGACCACAAGTTCGGCAATGGGGATTTGCAAGTTTCCCTCCCCGGTCTGCGCATCCACCGTAATATGCTTCCTCCCCTCCATATACTGCTCAAACAACTCCTTCGCCTCATGCGTCATCCCCGGCAACGGCCACGAGACCCCCGCGAGAATATGCATCTCCACCTCCAGCCCCGCCCCCTTGGGAATCCAGAAGTAGTTCGACTTCGCCTGGTTATGCTCCTCGATCCGGTGATCATCCGGATTTTCCCGGCCGGCCCTGATGAACTTGCTGCGTTCGTTGATACTGGCGGCGACACGTCCGGACCAGTCCCCGTGACCAAGCCCGCCTTCCTCGGGGATAAAGGTCAGGGCCTCGAAGATGCGTCCGCTTTTCTTGCCCTTGACGATCAATGCGACCTGTTCGTTCTCGACCAGGTCGCGGTCACCGATGACGCTGCCCTTGTCGAAGTTCATGATGTCGTTGAGCGTGGTGAAGGCGCGCAGATTGCTACCGTAGCTCCAGATCTTATTCGCGTGGAAGCTGGACGCCGGTGCCGGTACGGCGTTGCCGACTTTCTCCCCGGCCCTTACCAGTTCGGTGTGGTTGTTGATCAGACTCGCCAGGTCACGGGGCACCGTGTAGCGCCCGGTACGCCCCTCACCCGGTGTGAAGGTCATTTCCCGCAGGATGGTGTCGGTCGCGTCGTCCAGCACATAGGCCTCGCACGCCTCGTTGCTTGTCAGGTCGTGCTCCAGATAGATCGGGGCCAGTTCCTTGAGCTCGGTCTTTTCCCAGGCCACTTTCAGCTTCGAGTCCTTGGGTATCCAGATCACGTTGCTGCTGGCGTCCTCCGTCGGTACCTGGGTCTTTTTCGTGGTGTCCTTGACTCCGGCCTTGAGCAGGCGGCTGTCGTCGTTGATGTACTTGGCCAGGTCATGGGCCCACTGCTTGGCCTCCAGCCGCGCCGGATCCGGGGTGAAAGTCACCGCTTCGCAGAAATTGCCCTTGCTCGCGGTACTGACCTTGACCACGATCCGGTCGCCCGCGCTGAGCTTTTCCCTGGCCTCGATCTTGGTTGCCTCAACCCAGTTGTCCAGGTGCAGGGAAGTGGTAAACAGGCGCAGTTCCATGTGGTTGCTGTTGACCACGCTGCCGCTGGCCTGGGCATGGACGGAGGTGGCATTGATCTCCTTGACCAGCGCCGCCGGCCATTTGTCCTTGGCCAGGGTGCTCTTGCTCGCCTTGGCGGTCAGGGTGACGCGTTCGAGCAGGCTATCGGCCTTGTCGTCGAAGACGAACAGGGAAATCCGCTCGCCCTCCACGGCATCGCGGTCAGCCAGGATCTTGCAGCCTTCCTTGGCCTCGTCGACCGACCAGGTCACGGTGAACTCGGCGTTATGGGGGAACCACAGCCAGTTCGCGCTCTGCGTCGCGCTGGGCTGGATCAGGCTGGTGTTGGCCGTGTCCTGCACACCCGCGCGCAAATAAAGGCTGGTCTTGTTGACGTGGGCCGCAAAGTCCTGGCCGCACGACCCGGCAGCCGTGCGGCCGGCAGCCGGCGTGAAGGTGATGGTTTCCAGCAGCGCGCCGGAAGTGCTGCGCACATGGGCGCGCAGCACCGCATCCGCGGCGACCGTTTTGGCCAGGTCGATCTTCACCCGGTTTTCGGTTTTCCAGTTGTCGCTGTGCGCCACCGTGGTAATCACCTCGAGGTTGCGCGTGGTCCAGGTCCAGTACTTGTTCGCCTGACCGGTGCGGACGATGTCCCATTTACCGTCCTCGTCCACGCTGCCGGCCCGGATCAGCGCGAGGTTGGCGTTGATATGCCGGCACATCTCCATCGGCCACAGGAACTGGCCGGTATGCCCGCCCTTGGGCACGAAGGTGGTCTGTTCCAGCAGTACCCCCAGGTCCTTGTCGAACACGCTGATGGTCACCCGTTCACCCTCGGCCAGGTCACGGCCCGACCAGACTTCGCCCAGGTCGGCTAGGCTGCTTGCCAGGTCGATCGACCAACCACACTCCTCCTCGTCCTCCGCCGGCTCGATCGACCAGGTCACCACGAAGTCGGCGTTGAACGGGATCCAGATCGAGTTCACGTAGGTCGCCGAAGGGTTGATCAGTTCCCCTTCATTGTTACCCGCACGCACATAGAGACTCGTTTGGTTGATGTAGATCGCGAAGTCCTTGCCACAATAGCCGCGGGTGTTGCGGCCATCGGCAGGTTTGAAACTCAGGCTTTCCAGCAACTCGCCCTTCGAGTTGTGCACCTTGAGCTGGAGGGTGGCACCCGGTGCGACGTCCTCGCCCAGGTTGATCGGCACCCGCCTGGCGGCGGTCCAGTTGTTGGAACGGGCGGTCGTGGTGATGACCTGCACCTCCCGCGGGGTGGTACTCCAGTACTTATTGCGGTAACCGCTATTACGGATCACCCACTCTCCATTGTCGCCATCACCGGTTCGAATCAGTTGCAGCTCGGCGTTGACCTGCTCGCACAGGTCCATCACCCAGGTGTATTGGTCAGTGCGCGCGGTCCTGGGCACGAAGGTGGTCTGCTCGAGCACGGTCTGCGTGGCCTTGTCGAACACGCTGACCGTGACCCGCTCGCCCGCCTCCAGATCACGGCCCGACCAGACTTCACCAAGCTCCGTCCAGCCCCGCGACTCGTCCACGGTCCAGGACACGCTGAAATCGGCGTTGAACGGAATCCAGATCCAGTTCGATTTGGCCTCCCAATGGGGCTCGATCAGGTGCGCGTTTTGCCTGCCCGCACGCACGTAGGCACTGTTTCTGTTGATCTGGATCGCGAAATCCTTGCCACACAGGCCGCCAGTATTGCGGCCGGGGCTGGGGATGAAGTTGATGGTTTCCAGCAGGTTGCCCTTGGCGTTGCGGACTTCAAGACGAAGGGTGGAACCGATCTTGAAGGTCTGGGTGATGTCGATGTTCACCCGTTTGTCGGTCGTCCAGTTGTTGGAGCGTGCCGTTGTGGTGATGACCTGTACGTCGCGGTCGGTGATGTTCCAGAATTTGTTGCGGTAGCCGCTGCCCTGGATCTCCAGGCCCTCGCCCGCCTTGACGCCGGCACGAACCAGTTGCAACTGGCCATTGACCTGCTCGCACAGGTCCATCACCCAGGTGTATTGCTCCGCTCGACCGGCCTTGGGCGTGAAGGTGGTCTGCTCAAGCACCGTCTGCGTAGCCTTGTCGAACACGCTGACCGTAACCCGCTCGCCCTCGACCAGGTCGCGGCCGGACCAGACTTCATTCAGCTCGGTCAAGGCGGACAGGTCGATCGACCAGCTCACCTTGAAGTCGGCGTTGAACGGAACCCAGATCCAGTTCGTGTGTTGTGCCGATGGCTGGATCAGGCTTGCGTCCCTGACACCCGCACGCACATAGAGACTCATCCTGTTGATGTGGCTCGCGAAGTCCTGGGCGCAGAGTGCGCGGGTATTACGGCCGTGAATCGGTTTGAACGTTACCGTCTCCAGCAACTCCCCCTTCGGAGTGTGGACCTTGAGGTGGAGGATCGCGCCGAGCACCACCGGCTCGGGAAGGTTGATCTCGACCCGTCTATCGGTGGGCCAGTTGTTGATGCGTGCGGTAGTGGTGATGACCTGAACGTCACGCTCGGTGACGCTCCAGTACTGGTTGAGATAGCCGCTGCCCTGGACCTCCAGCTTGTCACCCGCTTTGACCCCGGCGCGAATCAGCTGCAGCCTGGCGTTGACCTGTGCGCACAGGTCCATCACCCAGGTGTATTGCTCCAGGCGGTCGGCCGTTGGCACGAAGGTGGTCTGTTCGAGTACGGTCTGCGTAGCCGTGTCGAACACACTGACCGTGACCCGCTCGCCCTCGGCCAGGTCGCGGCCCGACCAGACTTCGCCCAACGAGGTCAAGGAAGACAGGTCGACCGACCAGCTCACCTTGAAATCGGCATTGAACGGAATCCAGATCCAGCTCACATGTTGCGCGGATGGCTGGATCAGGCTGCCGTCCTTGAATCCCGCACGTACATAAATGCTCATCCGGTTGATGTGAGCCGCGAAGTCGTTGGTGCAGAACCCAGGGATGTTGCGTCCGGGAGCCGGTTTGAAGCTTACCGTCTCCAGCAACGCCCCCGTCGTACTGTGAACCTTGAGCTGGAGGGTGGCACCGGGCGGGACACCCTCGGGGAGACTGATCTCGACGCGCTTGTCGGTGGTCCAGTTGTTGGTGCGTGCCGCCGTGGTGATGACCTGCACCTGGCGAGGGGTGATGCCCCAGTACTTGTTGCGGTAACCGCTGGCGTGGATGACCCACTCGCCATTGTCGCCATCACCGGCACGGATCAGTTGCAGGTCAGCATTGACTTGCTCGCACAAGTCCATGATCCAGGTGTATTGGTCCAGGCGACCGGCCTTGGGCAGGAAGGTGGTCTGCTCCAGCAGCACCTGCGTCGTCTTGTCGAACACGCTGACCGTGACCCGCTCGCCCTCCTCCAGATCACGACCCGACCAGACTTCACCAAGCTCCGTCCAACCGCGCGACTCGTCCACGGTCCAGGTCACGCTGATATCGGCGTTGAACGGAATCCAGATCCAGTTCGATTTGGCCTCCCAATGGGGCTCGATCAGATGCGTGCTCTGCCGGCCTGCACGCACGTAGGCACTGCTCCTGTTGATCTGGATCGCGAAATCCTTGCCACACAGGCCGCCGGTATTGCGGCCCGGGCTGGGGACGAAGTTGATGGTTTCCAGCAGGTTGCCCTTGGCGTTGCGCACTTCAAGACGAAGGGTGGAGCCGATCTTGATGGTCTGGGTGATGTCGATGTTCACCCGCTTGTCGGTCGTCCAGTTGTTGGAGCGTGCGGTGGTGGTGACGATCTGCACGTCACGGTCGGTGACGGCCCAGAACTTGTTGAGATAGCCACTGCCCTGGATCTCCAGCCTGGCGCCCGCCTTGACGCCGGCACGAACCAGTTGCAACCGGGTATTGACCTGCTCGCACAAGTCCATCACCCAGGTGTACTGGTCAAGGCGACCGGCCTTGGGCACGCAGGTGGTCTGCTCAAGTACGGTCTGGGTTGATTTGTCGAACACGGTGACCGTGACCCGCTCGCCGTCGGCCAGGTCGCGGCCCGACCAGACCTCGCCCAACTCCGGCAAGGCGGACAGGTCGATCGACCAGCTCACCTTGAAATCGGCGTTGATCGGAATCCAGATCCAGTTCTCGCCGGCCTGCCAGACCGGCTCAATCAGGTGCCCGGACATGGAGCCCGCCCGCACGTAGAGGCTGGTGTCGTTGATCTCGGTGGCAAAATCCTTGGCGCACAGACCCCGTGTGTGGCGGCCGGCCGTGGATTTGAAATTGACGGTTTCGAGCAGTTGGCCCTTCGAATTGTGCACCTTGAGCTGCAACGTGGCGCCGACCAGCACGTCCTCGGCGAGGTCGATCTTCACCCGCTTGTCGCGGGTCCAGTTGGAGCTGCGTGCGGTGGTGGTGACAACCTGTATCTCGCGCGGCGTGACGCCCCAGTATTTGTTGAGGTAACCGCTACTGCGGATCACCCACTCGCCATTGTCCCCATCACCGGCACGAATCAGCTTCAGGTTGCTATTGATTTGCTCGCACAGGTCCGTCACCCAGGTGTATTGGTCGGTGCGACCGGCACCGGGCAGGAAGGTGGTCTGCTCCAGCATGGCTTGCGTGGCCTTGTCGAACACGCTGACCGTGACCCGCTCACCCGCCGCCAGATCACGGCCCGACCAGACTTCGCCCAGTTCGGTCCAGCCTTGTGATTCGTCCAGGCTCCAGGTCACGCTGAAATCGGCGTTGAACGGAATCCAGATCCAGTTCTCGCCGGACTGCCAGACAGGATCGATCAGTTGTCCGGACATAAAGCCGGCCCGCACGTAGAGGCTGGTTTTATTGATCTCGATGGCGAAATCCTTGGCGCACAGCCCCCGCCCGCTGCGACCGGGCGCCGATTTGAAGCTGACGGTTTCGAGCAACTTGCCCTTCGAGTTGTGCACGTTGAGCTTGAGGGTGGAGCCGACCTTGGCGTCTTCGGTGAAATCGATGTTGACCCGCTTGTCTTTTGTCCAGTTATCCGCGCGCGCAGTCGTGGTGATGACCTGCACGTCACGCTCGGTGATGCCCCAGAACTTGTTGAGATGCCCGCTGGCCTGGATCTCCAGCTTGTCGCCCACCTGGACGCCGGCACGGATCAGCTTCAACCGGGCATTGACCAGCTCGCACAGGTCCATCACCCAGGTGAACTGCTCCAGGCGGCCGGCCTTGGCCACGAAGGTGGTCTGCTCGAGCACCGTCTGCGTCGCCTTGTCGAACACATTGACCGTGACCCGCTCACCCTCGGCCAGATCGCGACCCGACCAGACATCACCCAGCTGGTTCCAGTTGTTCGCCATTGCGCAAGCTCCTCGAATGGGCATCGGAGGACGGCTGCGGAAGGCATCGTCGGACCGACGCGGAAACCACAAGAAAGGCAGAGATGCGCTTAACGGTAATGAGGACGAACAGGGCCCACAACTGACAGAAATATCAGGTGGGTGGTTATCCAGTATCCGTCCGGGAGGCCCTATCGCTGGCAAGCCAGCTCCCACAGGATCCGCGTAACCTGTGGGGGTTCACCCGCGATAGGGCCGCTACAGACAACAAATCAACCCAGGGTTTCAGTACCCACTCACCTGATCCGGCAGGATCACATGGTTGTCCCGGGCATAGTCATCCCAGACCTTCTTCAACTCCGCCACCCGCTGCGGCTCCTTGGCACTGAGGTCATGCCGCTCGGCCAGGTCATGCCCGAGGTCGAACAGTTGCCATTCGCCATTGCCCCACGGCTTGGGCATATGCACCAGCTTCCAGTCGCCCTTGCGCACGAAGCGCTTGCCGAACAGTTCGCCGCCGGTGGTGCGCTCGGCGGCCTTGGTACCCTTGAGCAACGGCAGGATCGAGGTGCCGGTCATCGGCGTCACCTCACGGCCCCTGTAGCTCTGCCCCGGGTGCTTGACCCCGGCCAGTTCCAGCAAGGTCGGCGCGAAGTCCTTGACGCTGACCAGTTGGTTCAGCTGCTTGCCATGGGCCTCCACGCCCGGGATGCGGATGATCCCCGCCGTACGCGTCCCGCCCTCGGTAGGGAAACCCTTGAACAGGCTAAGGGTTGGCGCCGCCACCCGCGACCAGTTCGGGCCGAGGAAGGTGTACGAGCCCGGCTTGCCCATCTGTTCGTAGCTGAAGTCGTTGGTCTCGTCGATCACCTTGCGGATCTTCGGGAACAGGTCCGCCGGCCAGGTTTCGTCGAGATCGTGGCCTTCGGCGCCGTTGTCGGACATGAAGATGACGATGGTGTTGTCGTACAGGCCGTTCTTGCGCAGGTAATCGAAGACCCGGCCCGTGTTGGCGTCCATCTGGTCAATCATCGCCGCGTAGATTTCCATGGCCCGGGCTTCACGTTGACGCTCCTCCGGCGTCAGGCTGTCCCAGGGTTTGCCCTTGGGCGAACGGGCGGCCGCTTCGGCAGTGGCCGGGATGATGCCCAGTGCCTTCTGCTTGTTCAGGCGGGCGTCGAGCAAGGCATCGAAACCGGTGTCATAGCGCCCGCGGTATTTCTCGATGGCCGCATCCGGCGCCTGCAGCGGCCAGTGCGGCGCAGTGAAGGCGAGCATGCCGAAGAACGGCCGGCCGCTGTTCCGGTCGGCAGCGATGTAGTCGATCATCCGGTCGGCGTAGTACTGCGACGAATAGGCGAAGTCCGCCGGCAGCTTGTCCAGGCGCTTGCCGCCCTCGGCGTAAGGCGCCTTGGCGTCCGGGGTCGGGGCGTAGGCCGGCTTCATGTCAGGGTAGTGGCTGGCACCGCCGCTGAGCAGGCTGAAGGAGTGCTCGAAACCGCGTTTGTCCGGGCCGGTGGTGTCGGTACTGCCCAGGTGCCATTTGCCGGTGAGGTAGGTGTCGTAGCCGGCATCGCGCAGCAGCGAGGCGATGGTCACGGCGCGGTCATTGAGGTAGCCCTCGTAGCCCTTCTTGCCTTCCTGGTTCGGCGAGGTTTCCTCGGCCATGTTGCCCAGGCCGACCTGGTGCGGATCGGCACCGGTGAGCAAGGCCGCGCGGGTCGGCGAACAGGCGGGCATGGCCTGGAAGTTGGTCAGTTGCACCCCGGACGCGGCCAGGGCATCGAGGTTGGGCGTTTCGATCTCGCTGCCGAAGCTGCCAAGGTCGCCGTAGCCCATGTCGTCGGCCACCACCAGGAGGATATTGGGCCTGGCCGGGTCGACCGAGGCCGCCTGGGCCTGGGGTATGGCCAGCGCAGCGGCAAGGCCGAGCAGCGGGAAGAAGGGAGCACGCATCAGGAATGTCCTTGTTGTACTTGGAATAAGGGTGGGAAGCCGTATACCCGGCAAAAGTCATCAGAAGGCAAAGGAAATCACCATCTGGCTGTACAGGTTCAGGTCGTCGCTGCCCTGCTGCGAGCCGCCCTGCTCCGCGCTTTTCTCCGGTTTGTAGAGGCCGATCAGCGGGCTGACGGTGAACTGGCGGACGGTCCAGTCCAGATACAGGTCCACTTCCTGCGCGGCCAGATCGCCCTGGCGCTTGTCGAGGCTGGAGAAATCGAAGAACAGCACGCCCATGGCCACGTCCGGGTGCGGGGTCAGGCCGAGGCTGGCCATATGGATGACGGCGTTGCGCTGGAACGGCCCCGAATAGTTCGCCGCCACCTCGCCCTGGAACCAGGTGCCGTAGCCACGACTGAAGCCGCTGAACAGCGGGTCGTAGTCCTCGGAGTAACGGCTGTAGCGGTAGCCGATGCGCGGTTGCCAGGGCAGATCGGAGAAGGTCCAGCCGGCCTCGGCGTACCAGGCATGCTCGTCGCCCAGGCGCTTGGCTTCATGGGCGTATTCGAAGGACAGGAACAGGTTCTTGACCCCGGCATTACCCTGGGCCCGCAGGCTGGTGATCTTCAGGCCGTCACGTTGCGCACTGAAGGGATTGGCGAGTTTTTCGTCGACGCCCAGGCCTTTTACGTAGGTCAGGCCGACGGTGCCTTCCGGGGCCACATGCTCCAGCACGCCGATACCCAGTTCCGGTTTGGCCTTGAGCTCGTTGTCCGACTTCACCCAGATCAGGTCGCCACGCCAGCCTTGCTGGCCGCCAAGCTTGAGCCAGGCGGTGCGGTCGAAGGCGTTGCGCGCGGTCAGGTAATAGGCGCCGCCGCGATCGACGCTGCCGTCGGCAATGTTGTTGCCGACGCTGAGGCCGTCGCCGTTGATGATGAAGCCGTCACCGACCTTGACCTTCTGACTGCCGGCGGAAAAATCCACGCCGTCCTTGCCCAGGGCCGGGAACAGATCGCCGGAGCGCCAGCCGGCGTAGGCGCGGTCGACGGCGGTGCGGCGTTCGCTGCCGTCGGTGTAGCCGGCAGCGTCGCCGTCGCCCCAGGTGCCGTTGCTGACGACATTGAACTCCCCATACAAGGACGCGTTGCGCGCCAGCCGGGTGGTGCCGCCCAGGCCGTAGCGCAGGAAGGCTTCCTGCCAGGCCACCGAACCCGGGGCGATGGGCCCGCCCTGGTTGTAGCTTTCGTCGCTGTGGAAGAAACCCAGGGCACCCTGGACATTCAGTTTCAGCGTGGAGTCCGCGTCGGAGTACAGCTCGTAGGCCTGGGCGCCGCTGGTAAGGGCACTCAAGGCCGCGGCCAGTATCGAGCCATGGCGAATCCTGTTCACATCAATCCCCTTTGTTATTGTCGTAAGGATCTGATCCATCTGGATCGAGGGGGATTAACTCATCTGGATGGTCAGGAATGCTTGTCTCTGAGTGCCGGGGGGGTTGGAGGTCTCTGCCAGGCTCAGGATGGATGCTGTTGCTGATGGCCTCATCGCTGGCAAGTCAGCTCCCACAGGGTTCTGCAGCGACTCCGACCCTGTGGGAGCTGGCTTGCCAGCGATGAGGCCGGCAAAAGCAACACAAACCCCAAGCCCGAGTGCGACACTCCGCCGCACCCTCGCCCACCTGTCGGCCCACCCCCGAAACCCATTAGAATTGCCCGCCCCTTTTTCGCCTCATCGCATCGAGCAGCGACAACCCCAATAAAAACCAGCAGCCCCGGCCCGCAACGGTCCGGCTGACATGCGCGCGCGTCCCGAGGGTGTCTGTCCGCTATTCAATGACTTTCGAGGTAAGTAT
>NZ_MKZO01000050.1 GCF_001941965.1 Pseudomonas putida
CTCCCGCCGCCCCCTAGAATTCCGCCATCCATCCCCTGAACCGCTGGAGGCTGCCATGCCGCAGTCCAACGCCGAAGGCGTCCTCAGTGCCGTCTCCCGCGCCGTGATCGCCGAGGAGGCCGCCCAGGACCTCGCCCGGCAACTGATGCACCCGCACCTGGGCTTCGTGCTGTTCTTCTGCTCCGCCGAATACGACCTGCCGGCCCTGGCCCAGGCCCTGCAAGCCAGCTTTGGCGGCATCCGCCTGGCCGGCTGCACCAGCGCCGGGGAGATCACCCCGGAAGGCTACGGCCGCGGCTGCATCACCGCCCTGGGTTTCGATCACCGGCAGTTCTCCATCGCCGCCGAACTGATCGCACCGATCCACGATTTCAGCCTGATCGACGCCCAGCGCTGCGTGGAACGGCTGATCAACGACTGCCGCGGCAACACCCTGGCGCCGATCAAGGGCCACAGTTTCGCCCTGACCCTGCTCGACGGCCTGTCCAGCCGCGAGGAAATGCTCCTCGCCGCCCTCAACGCAGCCCTGGGCGATATCCCGCATTTCGGCGGCTCGGCCGGCGACGACAACTACCTCAACCACACCCACGTCTACTACGACGGCGCCTTCCACAGCAGCGCGGCGGTGGTGCTGCTGGTCAACACCTGGCTGGATTTCGAGGTGTTCACCACCCACCACATCCAGCCCCGCGAGGAAAAGCTGGTGGTCACCCGCGCCGACCGCACCTTGCGCCGGGTCTACGAACTGAACGCCGAGCCGGCCGCCCTGGAGTACGCGCACCTGATCGGCGTACCCGTGGAGCAGATCGACCAGCGCACCTTCGCCGCCCACCCGCTGGCGGTGCGGATCAACGAGCGCTACTACGTGCGGGCGATCCAGCAGGTCCACGACGACCTGAGCCTGAGCTTCTACTGCGCAGTGGAGAACGGCATCGTCCTCACCGCCATGCACCCCGGGCCGTTGATCCCCAACCTGAATGCGCTGTTCGACGGCCTCAACCAGCGCCTGGGCGAGTTGGTCCTGACCATCGGCTGCGACTGCTTCCTGCGCCGCCTGGAGCTGGAAGGCCGGCCGGAAAAGCAGGCGGTCGAGGCGATCCTGCGCCAGCACGCGGTGGTGGGCTTCAACTCCTATGGAGAACAGTTCAATGGCATGCATATCAACCAGACCTTCACCGGCGTTGCCATCGGACGGTCCCGTGCCCGCCGATTCGACTGACGCCCAGGCGCTGATTGCGCAACTGCGGCATGAGAACCACAAGCTCGGGCGGATCAACGCGGCGCTGATCGAGCGTCTCGAATCCGGTGCGGCACGCCCCGACGACTCCTACGCCGCCTTCCAGCACTCGGTGATCCTGGCCGAGCAGGTGCGCGAGCGTACCGACGCGCTGAACCAGGCCATGGCCGAGCTCAAGGCCAGCAACCACCTGCTCAGCGATGCCCGCCTGCGCGCGGAAACCGCACACCAGTACCTGGTGGATGCGATCGAGAGCATTTCCGACGCCTTCGTGCTGTTCGACGCCGACCTGCGCATCGTCCTGTTCAACCAGCGCTTCAAGGCGCTCTGGGCCAACAGCCGGATCCGCATCATCAGCGGCATGCACCTCTCGGAAGTGCGCCGGCTGATGCTGCGGACCGGGCTGTTCACCGAGGAACCGCGCACCATCAACGAAGAGAACCTGCTCTATCGCCTGCGTGACGGGCGCTGGCTGCAGGTCAGCGAGCGCCCGACCCAGGGCGGCGGACGGGTGGTGCTGCTGACCGATATCACCGAGGTCAAGCACAGCGAGACCCAGCGCCGCGAGCAGGCGGTGGCGCAGAAGTCGCACCTGCTGCAGCGGGCGGTGGACAACCTGTCCCAGGGCGTGGCCATGGTCAATGCCGATGGCGTGCTGGAGCTGTGGAACCGGCGTTTCCTCGAACTCAGCGGCCTGGCGCCGATTGCCGCGCACCGCCAATTCGCCGATGTGATCGGCGACAGCGAGCTGGACCTGCTGACCCCGGCCAGCCGCGACGCCAATGGCCGGCCGCTGCAAGAGCTGGAGCAGCGCCTGTACGACGGGCGCATGCTGGAGATCCGCACCCATCCGCTGCCCACCGGCGGCTTCGTCAACACGTTCACCGACATCACCGAGCGCTATCAGCACGCCGAAGCCCTGAGCGAAAGCGAGCGCTGGATCCGCCTGATCACCGACCAGGTGCCGGCGCTGATCGCCTACCTGAATGCCGACCTGGTCTACGAATTCACCAACAAGGTCTACGAGCAGTGGTACTGCTGGCCCCACGGAGCGATGCTCGGCCAGCGCCTGCGCGACGTACACAGCGCCGAGCATTACCAGCGCCTGGAAACCTACATCGCCCAGGCCCTGGCCGGCGAGGCGGTGACCTTCGAGTTCGCCGAGACCAATGCCCATGGCCAGGAGCGCTATATGCTGCGTTCCTATGTGCCGAACCGCCTGCCCAGCGGCGAGGTGGTGGGGATCTTCGTGCTGATCCGCGATATCACCGAGCGCCGCCGCACCGCCGAGGCCCTGCACCAGGCCTACCAGCACCTGGAGCTGCGGGTGCGCGAGCGCACCACCGAGCTGACCCAGCTCAACCAGCAACTGCTGCGCGAGGTCGAGGAGCGTCGCCGCGCCGAATCACGCCTGCGCGAGGCCAAGCAGGAAGCTGAGCAGGCCAACCTGTCGAAAACCAAGTTCCTCGCCGCCGTCAGCCACGACCTGCTGCAACCGCTGAACGCCGCACGCCTGTTCACCAGTGCCCTGCAGGAGCAAAGCGGCAGCCCGGCGCTGGTACGCAACGTCAGTAACGCACTGGACGATGTGGAAAGCCTGCTGGGTACCCTGGTGGATATCTCCAAGCTGGATGCCGGGGTGATCAAGGCCGATACCGCCACTTTCGCTGTCGCCGACCTGCTCGACAACCTCGCCGCCGAGTACGCCGCCAGCGCCGCCAGCGAGGGCCTGCGCCTGGACTACGTGCCGACCCGCCTGCGGGTACGCAGCGACATGCAGCTGCTGGCGCGAATCCTGCGCAACCTGCTGAGCAATGCCATCCGCTACACCCCGAGCGGGCGCCTGCTGCTGGGCTGCCGGCGCCGGGCCGGGCGTTTGTGGATCGAGGTCTGGGACACCGGGATCGGCATCCCGGCGGACAAGCGCGAGGAAATCTTCCAGGAGTTCAAGCGCGGCGACTCGCAGCGCCCTGACCAGGACCGCGGGCTGGGCCTGGGCCTGGCCATCGTCGAGAAGATCGCCGGGATTCTCGGCCATCGCATCGCGCTGCGCTCGACCCCGGGCAAGGGCTCGGTGTTCGCCATCGAGGTGCCGCTGAGCCGCCAGGCGCCGCAGGCGTTGGTCACGGTGCCCGAGCCGCTGCCCGCGCTGGAGCGGCTTGAAGGGGCGCGGATCTGGGTGCTGGATAACGACGCGGCGATCTGCGCCGGCATGCGCACCTTGCTGGAACAATGGGGCTGCCGGGTCAGCACGGCCTTGAACGAAGAGGACCTGGCCGGGCAGTTGCCGGCGGAGGAGGCGGGGCTGCTGATCGTCGACTACCACCTGGATAACGATCGCAACGGACTGGAAGCGGTGGCGGCGATCAATGCGCGGCGGGTTTCACCCCTGCCGGCGCTGATGATCACCGCCAACTACAGCAACGAACTCAAGCAGCAGGTGCGCGAACTGGGCCACACCCTGATGCACAAGCCGGTGCGGCCGATGAAGCTCAAGGCCGCCATCAGCCACCTGCTCGGCAACGAACTCAGCGTGCTGCACGCCCGCTGACGAAGTGCGCGACATCGTTGAAGCCCGGGGTCGAGGCGTGACCCGGGGTGACCAGCGAATCGATGAAGGCTTCGTCCTCGGCGCTGATCTTCACCTGCAGCGCGCCGCCGTAGGTGTCCCACTGCGCTTCGGTGCGCGGGCCGACGATGGCCGAGCTGACCGACTGGTTGTTCAGCACCCAGGCAATGGCGAACTCGACCATGCCCACGCCCTTGGCCTCGGTGTAGGCGTGGATCTTCTGGGCGATTGCCAGGGACTCGGCGCGCCATTCCACTTCGAGGATGCGCTTGTCCTGGCGGGCCGCGCGGCTGCCGGCCTCGGGCTCGGCGTTGGGCGCGTACTTGCCGCTGAGCACGCCACGGGCCAGCGGGCTGAAGGGCACCACGCCGAGGCCGTGGTAGGCCGCGGCGGTCAGCTGTTCCGGTTCGGCCTGGCGGTTGACGATGTTGTACAGCGGCTGGCTGACCACCGGCTTGGGCACGCCCAGGCGCTCGGCCAGGTTGCAGATCTCGGCGATGCGCCAGCCGCGGAAGTTGGACACACCCCAGTGGCGGATCTTGCCCTGGCGCAGCAGCTCGCCGATGGCCGAGACGGTGATGTCCAGCGGCGTGGCATGGTCTTCGCGGTGCAGGTAGTAGATATCGATGTAGTCGGTGCCCAGGCGGGTCAGGCTGGCTTCGATGGCATTGAAGAGGTGCTTGCGCGACAGGCCGCTGCGGTTCGGCATGCCGTCCACCGGGCCGTAGCCGACCTTGGTGGCGAGGATCCAGTCGTGACGGTGTGCGGCGATGCCTTCGCCGACGATCTCTTCAGAGCGGCCGGCGTTGTAGACGTCGGCGGTATCGATGAAATTGATGCCCTGG
The DNA here is from genome assembly GCF_001941965.1 of Pseudomonas putida. GTDB lineage: Bacteria > Pseudomonadota > Gammaproteobacteria > Pseudomonadales > Pseudomonadaceae > Aquipseudomonas > Aquipseudomonas putida_L. The sequence goes on from NZ_MKZO01000050.1 coordinate 4,652, forward strand.
TCCCAGGCCTTGTCGATGATGCGCAGCGAATCTTCGGTGCTGGTCTGCTCGCCGAACATCATGCTGCCCAGGGTCAGGGCGGACACTTGCAGGCCGCTGCGACCCAGAGGACGGTAGATCATGGTCGAAAGTCCCTTCGCGGTAGGTGGAAGGGACTTTTGTACAGGCCAGCCATCCCCTTGACAAGCACGCTCAGGGGACCACGCATGACCCGGATCAGCGCTGCCGCGAAACCCGCAACGCCACCAGGCTGCCGACCACGATCAAGCCCGCCAGCGAATACAGCGCCGCATCGGTCGAGCCGGTCTGGTCCTTGATGAACCCCACCAGGTACGGGCTGAGGAAGCCGGCCATCTGCCCCACCGAGTTGATGATCGCCAGGCCGGCCACGGCAGTCCCGGCAGTCAGCAGCGCCGTCGGCATCGGCCAGAACATCGGCAGGCCGGTCAGCGCGCCCATGGTCGCGATGCTCAGGCCGAGGATGGCGATCACCGGGCTGTGGGCGAAGTTCACCGCGATCAGCAGGCCGATGGCGCCCATCAGCATCGGCACCACCAAGTGCCAGCGGCGCTCGTTGCGCAGGTCGGCCGAGCGCCCCACCAGGAGCATGAACACGCCCGCCAGCAGGTACGGGATCGCGCTGAGCCAGCCAATCAGCAGGGCGTCGCTGAAGCCGAGGCTCTTGATGATCGACGGCAGCCAGAAGTTGATCGCGTACACGCCGCTCTGGATGCAGAAATAGACGAAGCCGAAGGTCCAGATCAGCGGGTTGGTCAGGACCGAAACCAGGCTGTCGCTGACGGTTTTCGGCTTGCCCGCCGCATCCGCAGCCAGGTCGTCGGCCACCGCCTGGCGTTCAGCGGCACTTAGCCAGCCGGCCTTGGCGAAGCTGTCGCTGAGCAGGAATACCGCCAGGCAGCCGAGGACCACGGTCGGCAGGCCCTGGATCAGGAACATCCACTGCCAGCCGGCCAGGCCGCCCTGGCCGGCGGCGAAGTGATTGAGGATCCAGCCGGAGAACGGCCCGCCGAGCAGCCCGGAGACCGGGATCGCCGACATGAACAGGGCCATGATCCGCCCACGGCGCTGCCCCGGGAACCACTGCGAAAGGTACAGCACGATGCCGGGGAAGAAGCCGGCTTCGGCAGCACCGGTGAACAGCCGCAGCACGTAGAACTGGGTCGGCGTGGTGACGAACAGCAGGCAGGTCGACAGGGTGCCCCAGGTGATCATCATCAGGGCGATCCAGCGCCGCGGGCCGAACCTGTTCAGCGCCAGGTTGCTGGGCAGGCCGCAGAGCACGTAGCCGATGAAGAAGATTCCGGCGCCGAGGCCGTAGATGGTTTCGCTGAAGTTCAGCGCGTCGAGCATCTGCAGCTTGGCGAAGCCGACGTTGACGCGGTCGAGGTAGTTGAACAGGTAGCAGACGAAAATGAACGGGATCAGCCGCAGGGTGATGCGCCGGTACAGCGCATCGCGGTCGATGCCGTGGCCTTGGTCAAGGGCAGGGCTGGATGACATGATTCTCTCTCTGTTGTTATGGTTGTGCGGCATCCCGCGTCGAGGCGGGCGCTGGTGAAAAGTCTCGACGAGCGCGGGGTGCGTGTCTTTGTGCTTTTGCACAGCATTCGCGGCGCTTCGCTGTGCTGCCGACCAACCTGTGGACCTGCAAGGAACCCCCAATGTTCGAACTGGACCATGACCTGGCGCAGGATATCGTCGACCGGGCGATGGCCATTCTTCCCTGGAACGTCAATGTCATGGACAGCCAGGGACTGATTCTAGGCAGTGGTGAAGCGCAACGTATCAATACCCGCCACGAAGGTGCGCAACTGGTGCTGGCCAACGAGCGTATCGTCGAGATCGACAGCGAGGCCGCCAAATGCCTGAAGGGCGTGCAGCCCGGAGTCAACCTGCCGCTGATGCTCGATGGCCGGCTGATCGGCGTGCTGGGTATCACCGGCGAGCCGCAGCAACTGCGGACCTACGCCGAACTGGTGCGCATGACCGCCGAAATGCTCCTGGCCCAGCGTCATTTGCAGGTGGAACAGCAATGGCGGCGGCAGCGTTGCGACGATCTGCTGGCGTTGCTGCTGGGTGGCAGCGGCGATGCCCCGCGCCTGGTGGATGAAGCCCGGCAACTGGGGCTCAAGCCGCAACTGCCGCGGGTGCCGTGCCTGTTCGAGCTCGACGAAGGGCAGGGCGCCGAGGCCTTGTCGGTGTGGTTGATGCAGCGTTATCCGGACAGTTGGTGCGTCAGCCCGGCGCGCCAGTCGCTGCTCTGGTGTCGTCCGGCCGGGGTGGCGCTGGATGAGAGCAAGCTGCTGGACAAGCTCCAGTCCCAGGGCTGGCGGGTGCAGCGCGTGGCCGTCGGCGGGGTGGCCGATGGCGTGGACAAGTTGCGCCGTGGCTACCGCCGGGTCCGCGACCTGCTGGCCTACGGGCGTGAGGTGCTGCCCGGCGAGCGCCTGCTGACCCTGGCCCGCTACCGCTTGCCGGCGTTGCTCTGGCGTCATCGGCAGGACGATGCCCTGGATGAACTGCTCGAACCCTTGCAGCGCATTCGCGCCAAGGATGTCAGCGGGCAACTGCTGGCGACCCTGCGTGCCTGGTGCAGCCATGACGGGCAGAGCCAGGCCTGTGCGGAGGCGCTGGGGATTCATCGCAACAGCCTGCGGTACCGGCTGGAGCGGATCGGCGAGCTGAGCGGGGTGGATCCGTTGCGGCTGGAGGGGATGTTGAGTCTTTATCTGGGGTTGCAACTGCTGCCTGTAGAGAAGCTTTAAGCTTCAAGCTTTAAGCGGTAAGTAGAGCGGTTCATCTGAGGGTGTTCCACCGCGCACTGCTTTGACTTGGAGCTTAGAGCTTAGAGCTTGAAGCTTGAAGCTTGAAGCTGAATTGTCCAACTGACCAAACAACCCACCCTCCCTCTTGTGCAGGTGACAGAAGCGAGCCAGCCTGACAACTGGCAGCATGCAGGCATCTGACAGGAGCCCCCCATGAAAATCGTCATCGCCCCCGACTCGTTCAAGGACAGCCTCAGCGCCGAGGGGGTTGCCGCGGCCATTGCCGACGGCATCGCCGGGGTCCTGCCACAGGCCGAGGTGGTCTGCTGCCCCATGGCCGACGGCGGCGAAGGCACCATGGAGGCCATCGTCGCCGCTTGCCACGGTGAGCAACGCCGCCTGAACGTGCGTGGCCCGCTGGGGCTGGAAGTCGTGGCGCATTGGGGGTGGCTCGCCGAATCCCGTACCGCGATCATCGAGATGGCCCAGGCCAGCGGCCTGCAACTGCTCGATCTGGGTGAGCGCGATGCCTGCCGCACCAGCACCTACGGCACCGGGCAACTGATCGGCGCCGCGCTGGATGCCGGCGCCGAGCGGATCATCCTGGCCATTGGCGGCAGCGCCACCAACGATGCCGGCAGCGGCATGCTGCGGGCCCTTGGCTTGCGCACCTGGGACGCCCAGGGGGCGGAACTCGAGGAGGGCGGACTGGCCCTGTGCAATGTCGGACGTATCGATGCCAGCCAGCTCGATCCGCGTCTGGCCGGGGTGCGCCTGGAAGTCGCCGCCGATGTCGACAACCCGCTGTGTGGCAGCAATGGCGCTTCGGCGATCTTCGGCCCGCAAAAGGGCGCCAGCCCCGAGCAGGTGCAACTGCTGGATCACGCCCTCGGCCATTTCGCCGATCACTGTGCGCAGTTGCTCGGTCGTGATGTGCGTGATTTTCCGGGGTGCGGCGCTGCCGGCGGCATGGGCTTCGCGGCCAAGGCCTTCCTCGATGCGCAGTTCCGTCCGGGGATCGACGTGGTGGCCGAGCTGGCCGGTCTGGATGAGGCGGTGCAGGGGGCTGACCTGGTGATTACCGGTGAAGGTCGCTTCGACGCCCAGACCTTGCGCGGCAAGACGCCGTTCGGGGTGGCGCGGATTGCCAAGCGGCATGGCGTGCCGGTGGTGGTGCTGGCCGGAACCCTGGGCGAGGGCTATCAGGAGCTGTATGGGCATGGCATCGATGCCGCCTTCGCCATTGCCAGCGGGCCGATGACCTTGCAGCAGGCCTGTGGCAATGCGGCCGGGCTGCTGGCGGAGCGCGCCGGGGATATCCTGCGTCTGTGGCAGATCGCGAGACACCGCTGACCCTGTGGGAGCTGGCTTGCCAGCGATGAGGCCAGCAGGTTCAACCTGTGTTGTCCTGCCGGGCGCTATCGCTGGCAAGCCAGCTCCCACAGGGTGCGGTGCAGGTTCAGTTGATCTGCTTCTGTCCGGAAGGTGTTGGCAACTCCAGCTCCCCGAACGAAGCACTGGCATCCACATAGCGCAGCGCCGACTTCACATCCCGCCACCCGACATGGCTCATCAGGGCCTTGGTGTCCCAGCCGTTGCTGCTGGCCCAGGTGGCGAATCCGCGCCGCAGCGAGTGGGCGCTGTAGCTCTCCGCCGGCAACCCGGCCGCAGCGAAGATCCGCCGCAGCAAGGCAATCAGACTCCCGCTGTTCAACGCGTCCTCGCCCAGGTTGCCCCAGCGATCCAGCTTGCGGAACACCGGCCCACGAGCGATCCCCGCCACGCTGATCCACTCCATATAAGCCTGCACCGGACACAGGCTTTTCAACGCCGGCATGCGATGGGTAACCCCGCGCCCCTGGCGATCGCCTTTGCTCTGCGGCAGGTACAGCTGCATGCCACCCCCGGCCTGGGCCTGGATATGTTCGACCCGCAGCCGCGCCAGCTCATCGCCGCGAAACCCGCGCCAGAAACCGATCAGCAGCAGCGCGGCATCACGCCGGGCGCGCAGCAGGTCGGGCAGGCAGTGCTCGCGCCGGGCAACCACGGCCTGCTGTTCGAGATGAGCGATGGTTCGTTGCAAATGCTCCAGGGTCAGCGCGGTGGCCTGGCGCTCCTGAACCGGGTGCAGGGCGCGAATGCCCTTGAGCATCTGCCGCACCAGCGGTGCCTTGGTCGGGTCGGGAAAGCCCTGGCTGACATGCCATTGCCCCAGTGCCGCCAGGCGCTGGCGCAGGGTGTTGAGCGAATGCTCGCCGGCAAAATCCGCCAGGTAGCGGGCGATGCTGTCCGCCGTGGCCGGCAGGAACCCGCCCCAGGTCACCTCGAAGTGCTCGACGGCGGCGCGATAGCTGCGCCGGGTGTTGTCGCGCACGGCGGCCTGGAGGTACTGGTCGATCTTGTTCATGAACAGGGAAGGTCAAGCGGAGGTGGCAGGAGTTTAGCGCCCAACCGTCCAGGGTGCATATTCCAGTGACACCTGCCCCACAGTCTGCTGCGGATCGCCCTGGGCAATGCCGGGCAATCCACTCAGGTCGAGCTTCATGCAGGCCTGGTTGAGCCGCCCCTGCAGGGCACCGTCCAGCTTGAAGTCCATCGGCCGGATATCGTTGGGGCGAATGTCCACCAGGCAGCCCTTGCCGTCGGTCTGGTAGCGCACGACCAGGTAGCCGACGCTGTCCACCGCCTCACCCTTGAGCAGATGCTCGCGGAAGAAGGCGCGCTGGGCATTGCGCTGTTTCCAGCGCGAAGCGTTCTGGACGGTGAACACCACCACTACCGGTGCCCGCAGCTCCATCTGGCCCTCGTCGTCGTAGAGGGCATCCGGCGCAGTGGGGTATATGGCTTGCCGGCAGTATTGCTCCATCATGGCCGCGAACTGGCGCGGCGGGGTGCGCGGTACGTCGAACGGCAACCGGGCTACCCCTTCGGGGTAGCCCTTGGCCTGGCAACTCACCGCCTGACCCTGGCGATTGGCGACGATCTGCAGCGACACCGCCCCTGCTGTCACCTCCCGGACGTTGGCGGAGACGCTGCGATAAAGCGCCGTCTGGAACGCCTGATGGAACTGCAGCCTGGCCAGGGGATCGACAGCGGGTCCGGCGGGTTTCTGTGCGCAGCCGCCGAGCAGGGCGACGGCGAGGAGGGCAAGCGTGAACTTCTTCGACACAACACATCCTTGGTCCGGGGTTCGAGAGGCCGCGCAGGATAAAAAGCGTGCGCAGCTGTTTTCAATCGAGAAGCGTTAGCGAGGGTCAAGCAAGGCAGGTTTCCTCCTTGACCCTCTAACGCAATCGGTGGTGGACCTTACCAAGCCAATCCGGGTCATCGATGCAGGACGCTTCCGAAGATCCCCCCCGGAAGCGACTGACAAGCGCGCAGATCGAATCCGAAGATCATCGTGGAAGTTCCAGGATCACCCAAAGCCCACCCCCCTCCCGCTCCGCCAGTTCCAGCGTGCCGCCGTGCCCGCGGGCGATATTCGCCGCAATGCTCAACCCCAACCCATGCCCGCCGCTACTGCGTGACGGGTCCACCTGATAGAAATGCTCGAACACCCGCCCGCGGTGTTCCTCTTCGATCCCCGGCCCGTGGTCGCCGACCTTGATCAGCAAGCGCTGCGCCTCATCGATCACCTCGATATCCACCGGGCCCGGCGCGTAACGGCGGGCGTTATCCAGCAGGTTCTGCAAACAGCGGCGCAGTCCGCCCGGATGAGCCAGCAACGGTTGCGCACTGCCGTGAATCCGCAGTTCCCCGCCGAGATCCTCGAAATCCGCCTGCAAGCCCTGCAGCAAGGCATCGATCGCCACCGGTTCCCGGGCATGCTCGAGCTCGCCACTGCGCAGGAAGTCGAGGCTGGCCGCGACCATTTCCTCCATATGCCCGAGGTCATCGCGAAACCGTTGGCGCAGGGTTTCTTCCGGCAGCATCTCGGCGCGCAGGCGCATGCGGGTGATCGGCGTCCTCAGGTCATGGGACACCGCCGCAAAGAACCGCGTGCGCTCGGCAATGCTGTCGATCAGCCGGCGCTGCATGGCATTGAAGGCTTGCGCGGCCTGCCGTACTTCCGCCGGCCCGTCCAGGCTCAGTGGCGGGCGATGAATATCCTGCCCCAGCGCTTCGGCGGCCGCCGCCATCTGCTTCAACGGACGCAACGCCAGGCGCACCGCGAGCAGGGCCACCAGCACCACCGCAAGAATCCGCAGCAGGTAGATGCGCAGGATGTAGTCGAACACCAGCGAACTGATCGAACCGCTGCTCCAGCCCTGGCTTTCCGTAGCCTGGAAGTACAAGGTGCGGCCGTCCGGGGTATGCAGGGAGAAACGCAGGCGCACCCGGGCCTGCTCGCCGTCGAACAGGGTCGCCGGGCCGGCCGGGGCGTCATTGGCCGCCAGCAGCTCAAGGCCCAGCACATGGATCGACGCCGGCTTGCCCAGGCGTTCGGCCACCAGCTGGCGCAGCAGGGTTTCATACATGGGGTCGATATCGGCCTGGTCCGGGGCTTCGGCCAGTCGCTGCCAGCGTGGCGATTCGAAACCGTCGAGCAGCGCCTCCAGTTGTTCCGGGTGCTGCCGTGCCACCTGCAATACATCGGCGATCCGTCCGGCGGCCAGGCGCAGGGGGATTTCCAGCACCTGGGTCTGGCGCACCTCGTGCCAGATGCTGCTGGTCAGCAACTGCGACACCAGCATGCCGCCCACCAGGATCAGCACCAGGCGGCCATGCAGGGAGCGCGGCCAGAAGCGTTTCATTCGCTGACCACCTTGTCGACGCTGAGCATGTAGCCCTCGTTGCGCACCGTGCGGATCAGTGCGCCGCCCTGGCGGGCATTGTCGTTGAAGTGCTGGCGCAGGCGGCTGATGCACACGTCGATGCTGCGGTCGTAGGGCGTGCGTTCGCGATCGAACACATGGTTGAGGAGGAAGTCGCGGCTCAATGGCCGGTTCGGGTGCTGCAGCAACAGGCGCAGCAGGCGGAAGTCCGAAGTGCCGAGGCTGATCACCAGGCCCTCGGGGGAGCGCAACTGGCGGCTGCTGGTATCCAGTTGCCAGCCGGCAAAGGCCAGGTTGCGCACATCGTCCATCCGCGCGCGCTCGGGGAAGGCGTTGGTGCGGCGCAGCACCACCTTGATCCGGGCCAGCAGTTCACGGGGATCGAACGGCTTGCCCAGGTAATCGTCGGCGCCCATCTCCAGGCCGACGATCCGGTCCACCAGGGTGCCCCGGGCAGTGAGCATGATCACCGGGATATTGCTGCGTACCCGCAGGTCACGGCACAGGCTCAGGCCGTCTTCGCCGGGGAGCATCAGGTCGAGGACCACCAGGTCGATCAGTTGGTCGTCGAGGCGTCGGCGCATTTCCCGGCCATCGGCAGCTACCGAAGTGCGAAACCCGGCCTCTTCCAGATAAGTGGAGAGCAACTGGCGGATCTCGGGGTCGTCATCGACGATCAGGATATGCTCGGGTGCGGACATCGGAATGCTTCTCAAGTGGAATTGGCGGACTTTACACCGGGCGGGCGAGGCAAATGTAATGGAATGTGTTGGAGCCGACGGAAGAGGGTGAGCCATTACATTTGCGCAAATAGTGCCATCAGACGCGTGGATAGAATCCGGCGATACAAATGCGACTGATTCACTTTAAGGAAAACCTCGATGTCTCTCGCTTCCTCCCAGCGCCTGCCCGCCACCCTGGCGCCTGCTGTCGGCCTGATGTTCGGTGCCTGCCTGCCGGCGGCGCATGCCGACGAGCAGGTACTGAACCTGCCGGCCACCAACGTCACCGGCAAGCAATCGGCCTACAAGGTCGATGAAGTCACCTCCAGCAAGATCACCACGCCGCTGCTGGATGCGCCGCAAAGCATCACCGTGGTGCCCAAGGCGGTGCTGGAGGAACAGAACGCCCAGAGCCTGCAGGACGTCCTGCGCAATGTGCCGGGCATCACCTTCATGTCCGGTGAGGGTAACCTGGGCTGGGGCGACCTGTTCTCGATCCGTGGCTTCGCCGCGGAGCAGAGCCTGACCGTAGACGGCGTGCGCGATGCCGGCATGTCCAGTCGCAACGACACCTTCAACCTGGAGCAGGCGGAAGTGTTCAAGGGCACCGGCTCCGTGGAGTCCGGCGTCTCGGCGGTGGGCGGCAGCGTCAACCTGGTCAGCAAGCGCGCCCACCTCGGCGACTCCGGCAAGCTCTCCGCCGGGATCGGCACCGACAACTACAAGCGCCTGACCGCCGACGTCAACCGCCAGCTCAACGAGACCACGGCGGTGCGGGTCAACCTGATGAAGCACTACAACGCGGTGTCCGAGCGCGACGAGGTGGACTACGACCGCTGGGGCTTTGCGACTTCCGTGGGCTTCGGCCTGGGTACCGACACCCGGGTCTGGCTGGATGCCTTCTACCAGAAGGACAAGAACACTCCGGACGGCGGCGTGCCGATCCAGCGTGGTACCGATGGCAAGCGCATGCCCGGAGTATCCCGCGATGCCTGGTACGGCGATTCGGACCTGTACACCCAGCGCACCGAAACCCGCTCCCTGACCGGCTTGATCGAACACGACTTCAACGATGACGTGACCCTGCGCAACCAGCTGCGCTGGCAGCAGACCGACAACTGGGCGGTGCTGTCGCCGGCGCGCTTCATTTCGGCCAATGCCGACGGCAGCCGGACTTGTACCGGCACCCGTTGCGCCAGCCTCGGCTATGTCGGCCTTGGCCCGCTGAGCTCGATCAACGGCATCAACGCCTACACCCAGTACGCCAACAGCAACGGTACCGGCTACGCCATCCTGCGCGGCAGCGACTTCGGCCTGTCCAAGCGCTACGAGATCTTCGACAACCAGACCGACCTGCGCTTCAAGCTCGATACCGGCGGCATCCACCATGACGCGGTAACCGGCATCGAGCTGTACCGCGAGTCCTACGGCGGCCTGCACAAGACCATGGAAGTGCCGGACGGCTCGATGTTCTTCGACCTGTCCGACCCAGCCCATCACTTCGCGTCCACCTACACCGACAAGGGCTACGGCGACCCACGCAGCGTGGTGAAGAACGCCGCGGTCTACGCCTCCGACACCCTGACCCTGGACCCGCAATGGCAACTGCTGCTGGCCCTGCGATACGACAGCTGGGAAGCCCAGAGCCAGCGCTCCACCGGCAACAGCAGCAGCCGCGACGACGCCATCGGCGGCCGCGTCGGCCTGGTCTACAAGCCACTGCCCAACGGCAGCATCTATACCTCCTACAGCGAGGCGGCGCAGCCATCGGCGATCGGTGCCACCACCAACAACCAGATCTACGGCGCGGCCAGCACCGAGGACTACAAGCCGGCCAAGTCCAAGACCTACGAGATCGGTACCAAGTGGGAGCTATTCGATGACAGCCTGAACCTGAATGCCGCGATCTTCCGTACCGAACTGGAAGACAGCTGGGAATACAGCGAAGGCGAAACTTCCCCGGTGCGCGCATTGCCGGCCAAGCGCGTCGATGGTGTGGAACTGGGCCTGCAGGGCGATATCACCGAGCGCTGGTCGGCCTACGCTGGCTTCTCGGCCATGAAAAGCCGCCAGACCAAGGGCGCCAACAAGGGCGAGGAAGCCAAGAACGTTCCCGACCTGACCGCCAACCTGTGGACCAGCTATCAGCTCACCGACAAGCTCGGCCTGAGCTACGGTGCCGACTACGTAGGCCGTCGTCGCTACAGCGACAACAAGTACGTCGGCGGCCTGAACAACAACAGCAGCTACGCCAACGGCCCGTCGGGTGTGTACACGATCTACACCCGTGACCACGAGAAGGCTCCGTCCTACTGGCTGCACAGCGTGGCCGCCCGTTACAAGGTGGACAGCCAGACCACGGTCAACCTCAACGTCAGCAACCTGTTCAACACGTTCTACTACAGCCGCGTCGGCGCCTCGCTCGACGGCTTCCAGCTGTACGGCGTGCCGGGTGCCGGCCGGACCCTGACCGCCAGCGTGGACTACAGCTTCTGATGCTGATCGAAATCGACCGGCTGTTCAGCGCCACCGAGCTGGACGACCTGCGCCAACAGCTGTTGGCGCAACCCTGGATCGACGGCAAGGCCACCGCTGGCGTGCAATCGGCCCAGGCCAAGCGCAATCGCCAGCTGGACGAGGACAACCCGGTTGCCCGGCAACTGGGGGACCTGATCCTGCGGCGCCTGTCGGACAACCCGCTGTTCATGTCGGCGGCGTTGCCCAAGCGCATCTATCCGCCCTTGTTCAATCGCTATGGCGGCGGTGAAGGCTTCGGCTTCCACGTCGACAACGCCATTCGCGGGATCAAGGGCGTGCGTGAGCGGGTGCGTACCGATCTGTCGGCGACCCTGTTCCTGGCCGAGCCGGACAGCTACGACGGCGGTGAACTGGTGATCCGCGACACCTTCGGCGAGCGCAGCGTCAAGCTGCCGGTCGGGCACCTGGTGCTGTATCCGGGCAGCAGTCTGCACCGGGTCGAGCCGGTGACACGGGGCGAGCGGATTGCCGCGTTCTTCTGGATCGAAAGTCTGGTGCGCGAGGACAGCCAGCGCAGCCTGCTGCTGGACATGGACGTGGCGATCCAGCGCCTGACCGGGCAGGGCGCCGACCAGGGCTCGCTGCTCGAACTGACTGGCGTCTACCACAACCTGCTGCGGCGCTGGGGCGATACCTGAACACGCCGCCACCCCCTGTAGGAGCTGGCTTGCCTGCGATGGACCGCGAAGCGGTCCCAAAACCTGCCACGCCGTGTATCTGGATGACTTCAATATCGAGCAAGGCGCCGGCTCGTGCTGGATGGTTTTGGGACCGCCTTGCGGTCCATCGCAGGCAAGCCAGCTCCTACAGGGGGTGGCGTTAACCTGGCGAATTTTGTTTTTACTGAGGAGGCTTTACGTGATCCGACTTCTATCCTGCATGCTCCTGCTCCTCGGCCTGTCCCAGGCCGCCTGTGCCGTCGAAGTCACCGACGTGCTCGGGCGCAAGGTCCAGGTCGAGCATGCCCCGCAACGCATCGTCCTCGGCGAGGGCCGGCTGTTCTTCGCCCTGGCCTTGCTCGACCGGGAAAACCCGTTCCAGCGCGTGGTCGGCTGGCAGAACGATATGCGCCTGCTCGACCCGCACACCTACGAGGTCTACGCCAGGCTGTACCCGCAGATCACCAAGCTGCCTTTGATCGGCCAGGCCTCTGAACAGAGCGTCAGCGCCGAACAGATCCTGGCCCTGAAACCCGACCTGGCGATCTTCAGCATCGCCGGCGAAGGTCCGACCCAGCACAGCCCGGTGGCTGACCTGCTGGAAAAGGCCGGGATCCCGGTGCTGTTCATCGATTTCCGCGTGCACCCGATCCGCAATACCCGGGTCAGCCTGGAAGCCCTCGGCACCTTGCTCGGCCGCGAGCCGCAGGCCCGGGAATACCTGAGCCTGTACGACCGCCATCTGGCCAGGATCACCGAGCGCGTGGCGAGCTTCAAGGACGTGCAACGGCCCAAGGTTTTCCTCGAACTGCTGCCGGGTGTCTGGCAGGCACCGGGGCATACCACCGGCAAGAGCGGCCTGGGCAGCGTGGTCGAGGCCGTCGGCGGGCATAACATCGCTGCCGACGTGATTCCCGGCGCGCTCGGGGATGTCAGCGTCGAGTACGTGCTCAAGGCCGACCCGGACGTGTATATCGCCACCGGCAACCGCGCGCCGGGTGTATTGCTCGGTGCAGGCGTGAGCGAGCAGACCGCCCGCGACAGCCTGGCGAAGATCACCGCGCGCCCCGAGTTCGCCCCATTGCGGCCGATCCAGGCCGGCCAGGCCCATGGCCTGTGGCATGACTTCTACAACTCGCCGTTCAACATCCTCGCCGTGGAAGCCATGGCGCGCTGGATCCATCCGCAACAGTTCGCCGACCTGGACCCCAGGGCGACCATGGCTGAAATCAATGGACTGCTGAAGGTCGGCCTGGATGGCCAGTACTGGATCGACGCCAAGTGACCGCCATGACCCAGGCGGGTGTGGCCCTGGCCACCCAGCGCTACCGCCGCCTGCTGTGGCGACGGGCCTGGCTGGTAATCGGCCTGGCCGGTCTGCTGACCCTGTCGGTGCTCGGTGACCTGGCCAGTGGCGCCTCGGGCATGGGCCTGGGGCGCCTGCTCGAAGGCCTCTTCGACCCGGCGCTGCTCAGTGCCACCGACCGGGTGATCATCTGGAACGTGCGCCTGCCGTATTCGCTGATGGCGGTGTTGGTGGGCGCGGCGCTGGCCCTGGCCGGGGCCGAGATGCAGGCGATCCTCGATAATCCGCTGGCCAGCCCGTTCACCCTGGGCGTGTCGTCGGCCGCCGCACTGGGTGCGTCGCTGGCGATCGCCTACCCGCTGAGCATCGCCTGGCTCCAGCCGAGCGTGCAGGTGACGGTAATGGCCTTCGTCTTCGCCTGCCTTTCCGTGGTGTTGCTGCAGGCCATGGCCCGTTTGCGCGGGGCCGGGGTGGAGAGCCTGGTGCTGTTCGGCATCGCCCTGGTGTTCAGCTGCAATGCGCTGGTTTCGCTGCTGCAACTGCTGGCGACCGAAGATGTGCTGCAACAACTGGTGTTCTGGACCTTGGGCAGCCTGGCCCGGGCCGACTGGCAGAAACTGGGCATCCTGGCCCTGGTGCTGGCCGTGCTGCTGCCGTTTTCCCTGCGCGCCGCGCCGGCCCTGACCCTGCTGCGCATGGGCGAGGACCGGGCGCGCAGTTTCGGCGTGGATACCAAGCGTTTGCGTATCGCCTCGCTACTGCGCATCAGCCTGCTCTCGGCCACGGCCGTGGCTTTTGTCGGCACCATCGGTTTCATCGGCCTGGTCGGGCCGCATATCGCCCGCCTGCTGGTGGGTGAAGACCAGCGCTTCCTGCTGCCGGCCAGTGCCCTGGTCGGAGCCTTGCTGCTGTCGCTGTCGTCCATCGCCAGCAAGCTGATCCTGCCCGGGGTCATCGTGCCGGTGGGCATCGTCACCGCATTGGTCGGCGTACCGGTGTTCGTGGTCCTGGTATTCCGTCGGGGGAGAAAACTGTGAGCCTGTCGATCGATGCAGTGTCCGTGGCCTATGGCGCCCGTTCGATCATCCGCGATCTCAGCCTGCCGGACCTGCCGTCAGGTAGCCTGGTGGCGCTGGTCGGGCCCAATGGCGCGGGCAAGTCCACCTTGCTTCGGGCCCTCGCCGGGCTGGAGCGGATGAAGGGACGGGTGAGCCTGGATGGCGAGGATGTGGCGCGGCTGAGTTTCGCCGAGCGTTCCCGGCGCCTGGCCTACATGCCCCAGCAACTGCCGCCGGGGATTGCCCTTGGAGTGCTGGAAAGTATCGTCGCGGCGTTGCGCGTCAGTGGTGGCGAGGACCTGCTCGGGACTGCCTATGACGCCTTGCAGCGGCTGGGGATCGAGCATCTGGCGGAGTATCCGCTGGACAGCCTGTCCGGCGGGCAACGGCAACTGGTGGCGCTGGCCCAGTTGCTGGCGCGCAACCCCCGGGTGCTGTTGCTGGACGAGCCGACCAGTGCGCTGGATCTGCATTACCAGCTAAGGGTGATGGATGCGGTGCGCGAGCGGGTGGTCGCGCACCAGCTGTTGGCGGTGGCCGTGCTGCATGACATCAACCTGGCCGCCAGTCATGCCGACTGGCTGGTGGTGTTGCACCAGGGGCAGGTGGTGGCCAGCGGGACGCCGGAACAGGTGCTGGAGCCTGGGTTGCTGGCCAAGGTGTATGGGGTGGAGGCAAGGGTCGAACGGTGCTCCCGGGATCGCTTGCAGGTGTTGGTGGACCGGGCACTGGCGGTGGGCTGAGGTTTTTGTAGCGTTCTTCATGGCGCTATCGCTGGCAAGCCAGCTCCCACAGGGTTTTGTGTCGGTCACAGTATTTGCGGCCGACGCGGTCATTGTGGGAGCTGGCTTGCCAGCGACGAGGCCATCAGCCTCTACACGCATTCACCGCCGGAACCCGCCCAACCCAAGGCTGCACCCGCTCCAACTGTGCAGCCAGCCCCAGCAACGTCCCTTCCTCGGCAAAGCGCCCGGCGAAATGCGCCCCGATCGGCAGCCCCTGCGGCGTCCAGTACAGCGGCACCGACATCGCCGGCTGCCCGCTGGCATTGAACAGCGCGGTAAACGGCGAATAGCTGTGGAAGTCTTCGATCACTGCGGCCAGGTCCAGCGTGTCATCGAACCGGTCCAGGCTGCCGATCAGCGGCGGCTCGCGGGTAAGCGTCGGCGTCAGGATGAGGTCGTAGTCCTGCAGAAAACCGGCAAGCTGCCGCCCTAACGCATGAATTCCCGCCACCGCCGCCGAATACTGCGCACCGCTGATCCCGCCTTTTTCCCGCAGGATGATCCGGGTGCGAGGCTCCAGTTCTTCCAATGTCACGGGCCGACCGCGCATCTCACCGAGCAGATCGACGTAACTACGAGTGCTGGCCCCGATTACATCGAACACCTGGTCGAGAAACGCCAGGGGCTGCACCGGCAAGTGCGCCGGCTCGACCCGGTGCCCGAGCGATTCGCACAAGCGCGCCGCATGCCGCACCGCCGCCACGGCTTCGGGACTGCTGGTCCAGGGCGCCAGGTGCTCGACCAGGGCAATGCGCAACGGCCGGAAGGGCTGGTGCAGGGTGTCGACGAAGGGCATGTCCTGCCAGGGCGCGGCATAAGGGGCGCCGAGGTCGGCACCGGCGGTGATATCCAGCAGCGCGGCGCTGTCGCGCACCGACAGGGTAATCGCGTGAGGCGTGCCCATCCCGGCCCAGCCTTCACCGACCAAGGGGCCGCAAGGCATGCGCCCGCGACTGGGCTTGAGGCCGAACACGCCACAGCAGGAGGCTGGCACGCGCAATGAGCCGCCGCCGTCGTTGCCATGGGCGAAAGGCACCACCCGCGCCGCCACCAGGGCCG
Source organism: Pseudomonas putida (assembly GCF_001941965.1). Classification (GTDB taxonomy): domain Bacteria; phylum Pseudomonadota; class Gammaproteobacteria; order Pseudomonadales; family Pseudomonadaceae; genus Aquipseudomonas; species Aquipseudomonas putida_L. Next base: position 20,340 of record NZ_MKZO01000050.1, read on the forward strand.
CCGCGCCGCCACTGGACCCTCCGGCGCTACGCCGGGTATCCCACGGGTTGCGGGTAGCGCCGAAACGGGTCGATTCGGTGGTGTAGGACGTGCCGAACTCCGGTGAAGTGCTGGTCCCGATAAACTGGCAACCGGCCTCGCGCAGGCGCCCAACCAGCGCGTCGTCGAGGCCCGGGCGCGCTTCGCCCAGGGCCAGGGAGCCGTTGCTCATCCGCGCTTCACGCAAGGGCGAGAACAGGTCCTTGACCAGGGTTGGCACGCCGGAGAAGGCTCCGTCCACCGGGACCGCGCTACGGGCGCTGTCATAGAGCTTTTCGGCAACGGCATTGAGGTGCGGTTCGACCTGTTCAAGGCGGGCAATGGCAGCTTCCAGCAGTTCTTCACGGCTGATCTCGCGGTCGTGGATCAAACCGGCCAGGCCGGTGGCGTCGTGTTGGTCCATCAGGGCTTGAATGTCGTGCATGGTGATTTCCGGATCATTGGGCAGTGGAGGAAGCGCTTGGGCGGATCAGCGTGGCGCCGAGGCCCCAGGCGAAGGCCCCGGCAAGGCTGGCGAAGGCCAGCCAGTGGATGGCACCGCGCAGGTCGGCACCCAGGGCCATGACCAGCAGCGGGCTGGCGAACTGGCCCAGGTACAGGCAGGCAGTGAAGCCGCCAAGGCCGCGCCCCCGGGCCCGGGCGCTCAGGGCGTTCATCACCGGGGCCATGGCATTGGGCACCAGCAGGCCGGCGCCGACCCCGTGGATCAGCACCGCCCAAAGCACATCGGCGTAGCTGCGTGCGGCGCCCAGCCACCACAGGCCGGCAGCCAGCAAGGCGAGCAGCAGCGCATTGCCGCCACGAATCCCCAGGTAGGTGCGCACCAGCGGCCACAGCAGTGATCCGGCGAGACTGGCCAGCAGTCCCAGCCCGGCAGCAAGGCCGATCAGGGTGCTGGAGGTGATGCCGATGCTCACCAGCAGGGCCGGCGCCTGCACCGGGACGATGAAGTTGAGCAGCATGCCGACGAAGATCAGCAGGTAACCCAGGGCCACGGTGGGTATGGCGCTGTGTGACTGATCGTCCTGCCCGCTGTGCACCTGTCGCTGCGGTTCCCATAACCAGCGCAGCATCGCCGGCACCAGCAGCAGCGGCAGCAGATAGAGATAAAAGGGCGCGCGCCAGCCATGCTCGCCCGCCATACCGCCGATCACGAAGAACAGCGCGCCGACCAGGCCGATGCTGATCACCTGGTAATTGATCAGGCGCAGGCGTTGTTCGCCCTGCCAGTAATCGGCGATCAGGGTGGCGCAGCAGGTCATGATCGCCGCCTCGGCGCAGCCGAACAGCAGGCGGCTGATGACGATGGATGGCAGGTCGTGGAGTAACGCCGGCAACACGCCGAGCAGCGCATAGAGCAGGGTGGCGATGATCAGCAGGGCCTTGCGCCCGACCCGGTCGGCGAACCAGCCGGCCAGCGGCGCACAAAGGGCAATGGCCAGGGCCGGGCCGGTGACGGCCAGGGGAATCAGCGCGTCGGCATGGGGGGTGACCGGGCCGAATTCGGCCGCCAGCCGCGGCAGGATCGGCGCGACCATCACCGCGCCCATGATGGTCAGGCTGCTGCCCAGGACCAGGACGGCGCCTTCGCGGCCGACACGAGGAGTGTGTGGGTGCATGTCCGGCTCCTCAGAAACTGTGGGCGAAGCGCAGGGCGACGGTGTAGCCCTCGGCGCGGTTGACCGCGTCGAACTCCTTGTAGGCATGCAGCCAGACTGGTGGCATCCCCGGCTTGAACCAGCTGATCGCCGGGCCCACGGCCAGGACCCGGGCGCGGTTGCCATCGGTGAGGTTCGGGCCGTCGTCATCGCTCAGCTGGCGGTAGTAGTAGCCGCCCAGGCCGACCGTCCATGGCCCGAAATGCTGGCCGACGGCGAACTCATGGCGGTACTCGACGCCGTTGCGGTAGTCCGTGGCGTGGTTGCGGGTGTTGACGTCCACTTCGAAGCTCGACGACAGCTCCAGGCCGCTCGGGCTGATCCAGGTGGCGTTGAGGATCGGCGAGAAGGTCCAGTGATTGAGGCCCGGCGAGACCAGGCGGTCCTTGTCGTAGTCGCCGGTCGGCGCCTGGATCTGCAATTGGGTGTTGATGCCAAGGTTGGGCGCCGGGGTCCATTGCAGGATCAGCGGGATCACCTGGGCATCGGCCTGGCGAAATACCCGGGCATCCCGGGAAATCGTGCCGAAGGGCGTCGGTACGTCCAGCGAGGCGCGCATGCTGAAGAACGGCAGCACGGCGGCGTAGCCGTAACGGGCGCCGAACAGTTCATGCTCGGTCATGCGTCCGTAGAAGGCGCCGATCGACAGCACGTCGATGGAAAAGTCCACCGGGGCCTTGTGGCCGTCGCCATCCATCAGGCGATTGGCGGAATAAAAGGCGGTGCGCAGGCCGAAAGTGCCGGTCGGGGTGGGGGGGGGGGTGAACCCGGCGCCGAAATCGTAGACCCCGTTGGGTGTGGTGGGCGAGCCGTTTTCCACGGCCATGGCGCTGCTGCTGAGGCACAGCGCGAGCAGCGCTGCCATTGGTTTGCTGGACATGGTGTTCCCCGGTATTGGCGTTGTTGTGCCTCGATCCTGGGGCCGGGGACCCGCGACGGGTTATCCGGAATCGGCACAACCCAGGCTGCGCCGGCGGGTTTGCGAAGGCAGTTCGCCGAACAGCTGGCGGTAATCATTGGCAAAGCGGCTCAGGTGCCAGAAACCCCAGTGAGCGGCGATGTCCTGTACCGGTGCGGGTTGCTCGTCGAGCAGGGCGCGGTGCACGGCATTGAGGCGCACCGCGCGCAAATAGGCGAGGGGGTTGATGCCCAGGGTTTCCTGGAAGCAGTACTGCAACTTGCGCCGGCTGGCACCGATGCGGTTGCACAGCTCGACGATGGACGGCGGGTTGTCCGGGCTGGCCAGCACCACCTCACGGGCGCGGTCGACCATGCGCTTGCGGGCGCTGGGGGCGAGGGGCTGGACATCGTCCTGGTCCACCAGGTCGAGCAGGTGCATCAGCACGGTATCGCGGATGCCGTCGCGGATGGCCTGGTGTCCCAGAAGGGGCGCCTGCAGGCCGTTTTCGGCGAACAGGCCGTGGAACAGCTCGATCAGCCCGGTCTGGCTGCCGCCGGCTTGCAAGCGGTAACAGCGGGGCAGGGCATCGAAGTCGAAGCTGTGCTTTTGCTGGTGCAGGGTCTGTTCCAGCAGGGTTTCGTCGATGCTGACGCTGAGCAGGTCGAGGCCGGCGGGGGCGCGCAGTTCAGGCAGGTTCTGTCCGCGCGCCACCAGCAGGTTCTGGCCGTTGATGGCATGGCCGGCGCAGTGGAAGTCGCCCGGATGGGCTTCGAGGGGCATGCTGAAGCTGATCGCGCCGGGCCAGGTCGAGCCGTTCTTGACCATGGCCTGGTTGGCCCGGTCGCGGACCAGTTGCATGCCGTCCAGGCGCAGTTCGCTCAGTTGCCCGGCGAAGCGCCCGGGCGTGAGCTGGTCATAGCGCAACTGCCAGCCGGCCAGGCGCTCGGCGTGTTCCTCGATATCCAGGGTCTGGTGGTGGTGCAGGACGCTGCTGGGCATTTCGGTAACCGTTTTGCGGGAAAGTGCTGACGAAGCAAGTTTTGCTCCGTAGCGGGTTGCAAAGCGGATGGTTTGCCGAAATCGGATAGTGAGTGCACTGAGAACCCTGTGGGAGCTGGCTTGCCAGCGATTTGGCCGGCATTGACGAAGATGTTGTCGGGGCTGGCCTCATCGCTGGCAAGCCAGCTCCCACAGGGTTGGATGTCAACCTTTAGACCTTGAACTGCGCCACCATTCCGTTCAGTTCAACCGCCAGCCGCGACAGATCCTGCGCCGCCGCGCTGGTCTGGTTGGCACCCGCCGAGGTCTGCATCGACAGGTCACGGATATTCACCAGGTTGCGGTCCACTTCCCGGGCCACCTGGGCCTGCTCCTCGGAAGCGCTGGCGATCACCAGGTTGCGCTGGTTGATCGAGGCGATGGCTTCGGCGATCAGTTCCAGCGCTTCACCGGCCGCCTGGGCGATATCCAGGGTGCCGGTAGCGCGACCCTGGCTGCTGTGCATCGCGCCGACCGCACGCTCGGTACCCGTCTGGATCTCGGCGATCATCTGTTCGATCTCGCCGGTGGACTGCTGGGTGCGATGGGCGAGGGCGCGGACTTCGTCGGCAACCACGGCAAAACCACGCCCGGCTTCACCGGCCCGCGCCGCTTCGATGGCCGCATTGAGGGCCAGCAGGTTGGTCTGCCCGGCAATCGAGCCGATCACGTCCAGCACCCGGCTGATTTCATTGGCACTGGCCGCCAGTTGCTCGATATCCCCGGCCGTGCTGGTCACTTCGCTGACCAGCGCCTGGATCGATTGCAGCGCCTGGTTGACCTGGTCGCGGCCATCGCGAGTGGTCTGGTCGGCGCCCTTGGAGGCGTCGGCCGTGCTGACTGCGTTGTTCGCCACTTCTTCCACGGCCGCAGTCATCTGGTTGACCGCCGTGGCCGCCTGCTCGATTTCCGCGCTCTGCTGGTGCAGGCCGCGGCTGGTGTCTTCAGTGACCGAGTGCAGTTCTTCCGAGGCCGAGGCCAGTTGGTCGGACGACGCGCTGATGCGCGCCAGGGTCGAGCGCAGGCTGTCCTGCATGCGTTTCAGGGCAGTCAGCAGCAGGGCGGGTTCGTCCTGGCCTTCGATGCGGATGTCCTTGGTCAGGTCGCCAGTCGCGACGCGCTCGGCCACCGCCACGGCGTCGGCCAGGGGCACGACGATGCTGCGGGTGAGCACGGTGGCGATGATCACCAGCGCGAGCATGATCACCACCAGGGCGATGGTGATCAGCAGGAAGGATTCGGCCGAGGCGTCGGCACTGCGCTGGGCAGCCTGCTCGGCGCCGTCGACGTTGTAGGTGACCAGGTTGCGCAAGGCGCTCTGCATGGCGTCGGTGGCGTCATTCAGCGGGCCGTTGACCAGTTGCCGGGCGTTGTCCAGGCGGTTGTTGAGCACCGCATCGGTGACCTCGGCCTGGATGCCGGCATAGCGATCGCGGGCACTGGCGAAGGCGTTGAACATCTCCCGGTCCTTGGCTTCGAAAATGGTCTTCTCGTATTCATCCAGCGGCTGCTGGATGCCCTGCATCACTTGCTCGGCACGCTTGAGGGTGGCTGCCCGGGCCTCCGGTTGGTCTTCGAGCAGGCTGCGCAGGATGATGGCGCGGACCCGGTTCAGATCGGTGCCGACCTGTCCCATGGTCACCACCGACGGCAGCCAGGTGACGCGGATCTCCGACGAGGCCTTGTCCATCTGTCGGGTCTCGTACAACGAAACCAGGCCGAGAGCCAGAACCAGTAGGCCGAGCACGGTGAACATGCTGGCGGCCCGTTTGCCGATTTTCATTTGCCTGAACTGCATGGGTACTCCTTGGGAAAAATCTGGCAGTCATCGAGCGACTACCCGGTCACGCAACGTCGCAGCTCCGGGTTGAAACCGGATAACCGATGCGTTGGCGCCTCTCTTCGATGATGTCAGTTAGACATCGTTCCCCAAGGGTACCCGGTATTGATGAATAGATGTTTCAAATGAGTGATTCGATTCAGCCCCTTACGCCAGAGCCCTAGAGGAAATCCCTAGGGCATGTCGGCGAGGCTCAGGCCAGGCGTTCGAAACGGTAGGGCGCCGGGTCGATGATCGGGGTATCCCCGGACACCAGGTCGGCGGCCAGATGACCCGCCGCCGGCGACGTACCGAAGCCGTGGCCGGAAAAGCCGGTGGCCAGGGTCAGCCCTGGAATGGCTGCGACCCTGCCGATCACCGGGTTCGAATCCGGCGTGACATCGATGGTTCCGGCCCAGGCCTGGGCGATTCGCGCCTGTTCGAATACCGGCCAGGCGGCGCGCAGGTTGCGCAGGGCGTCGTCATTGAGGGTCTGGTTGGCCGCCGGGTCCTGCACCCGGACCTTTTCGAACGGACTGACTGCGCCGGCTTTCCAGCGCCGGGCCAATGACAGGTCGTCGAGGAAGTACTTGCCCAGGGAGATCTTCAGGAAATCGCGCTGGGCCTTGAGTTGCGGCAGGTAGCGCCGGCCCAGCAGCAGGTGATCGAGGGTCAGGAAAGCGTCCAGCTTGCCGCGCTGGGTGATGATGAACCCGCCGTCCTTGTGCTTGCGGAAGGAGAAGTCCGGCGCGCCGACGGCGATCTCGGTCGGGCCTTCCATGGGTTCGGTCCGCAGCACCGAGCAGGTCAGCGGCAGGGTCGGCAGGTCGACGCCGTGGTTGCCGAGGAAACGCCGCGACCACAGGCCGCCGGCCAGCAGCACCTGGTCGCAGCGGATCTCGCCGCGCTCGGTCAGCACGCCGCTGACCTTGCCGGCCGACGTGACCAGAGTGCGTACCGCACAGTTTTCGACGATGACCACGCCCTTGGCCATGGCCGCTTTGGCAATGGCGCTGGAGGCCTGGGTCGGTTCGGCGCGGGCATCGGACTGCGTGAAGATCCCGCCCACCCAGTTGCCCTGGCCGCCGGGCACCTTGGCGGCGATTTCCCGGCTGCTGAGCAGGCGGGTATCGAGGTTTAGGTGCTCGACGCTTTTCAGCCAGTTGGCATGCATGTTCATCTGCGCCTCGTTGCGCGCGATGAACATGATCCCGGCCTGGCGATAACCCACGTCGGCGCCGACCCGTTCCGGCATCTGCGCCCACAGGCGGTCCGCGGCCAGGGCCAGCGGAATGTCGTCGGCGTGACGGCTGGTCTTGCGCACCCAGCCGAGGTTACGCGAGGACTGTTCGCCGGCGATCCGGCCTTTTTCCACGACCACTACCGGGATTCCGCGTTCGGCGAGGGTCAGGGCGGCGGTCAGGCCGATGATGCCGGCGCCGATGATCACCACGCTGGTGGCGGCAGGCAGTTGCGGGCTGGTCTGTACGGGGTCGATGCTGGGCGACATGGGGGAGACTCTTTGAATGAAATTACTGGCCGAGGTTGATGTGCACGACTTCGGCTTTCGACGCGCCGCGATAGGCGGTGACCTCCAGCTCCACCTTGTAGACCGTGGAGCCCAGAGGCGGGCAGGTGGCGGTACAGGCCGGGTCGATACCGCGGAACTTCGTGCCGATGAAGTCCATGACCTTCGCCACATCGGCCGGATCCTGGATGAACACCCGCGAGCAGACCACGTCGGCCAGGGTCGCATCGACCGCCGCCAGGGCCCGCTCGATATTGTTGAAGACCTGCTCGGCCTGCTCGATCACGTCTTCCGGGATCAGCTTGGTGTCCGGGTTGCGCCCGGCGGTGTTCGACACGTAGATCCAGTTGTCGACGGCGACCAGTCGCGAGTAGCTGGCCTTTTCCTCGAAGATGGAGCCGCTTTTCACTTTGGTGATCTGGGTCATGGGGAAACTCCTCGTTGAATGGATAAGGGGGGGAATCAGCGCAGGACCGGCTCGTCCCACAGGTTCAGTTTCACGCCGATGCCCAGCTCCACGGCCTTGCGGTACACCACGGTGCCCCAGGCCAGGTCCTCGACCGGCATGCCGCCGACCGACATCAGGATGATTTCCTCGTCGTTCAGGCGGCCCGGGGCGTCGCCGGCGATGATCTTGCCGATGTCCTCGACCTGTTCGGCCTGCAGCGAACCCTCGGCGATCATGTCCATGAAACGCACGCCCACCAGCGGCACGTAGTTGTGTGCGGGTTTCGGCAGCTCTTCGAACCAGGCCTGGTACAGGCCGGTGTTGTCGACCACCTTGCGGATATCGTCCTGTTCCATGCCCGAGCAGATGCTGCACGGCGCCGGCATGGCCAGGAAGGCGCCCGGCTTGACCCACTCGCGGCGCACCAGCGGGTAGGTGCTCGGGTCGCCGACTTCGCCGGTGCTGCAATAGGTGACCAGGTCGGAGCCGCGTACCACTTCTTCCAGGCTGTCGACGATCCGGATCGTGGTGATCTGCGGGTAGGTCTGCTCGACCCAGGTAATGAAGCTGTCGAGGCTGCGCTGGCCGCGGCCCTTGATCTTGATGGTGTCCACCTGCGGGCAGGCGGCCATGAACGCAGCGACGGTGGTCTTGCCCATCACGCCTGGGCCGAGCAGGCCGATGACTTTCGAATCCTTGCGGGCCAGATGGCGTGCGCCGACCCCCGGGATCGCCCCGGTGCGGTAGGCCGACAGCAGGTTGGCCGACATGTAGGCCAGGGGCGCGCCGCTATCGGCGTCGTTGAGGGTGAACATCAGGATCGAGCGCGGCAGGCCTTTGTCGCGGTTGGCGATATTGGAGCCGTACCACTTGCAGCCGGAGGTGCGGAAATTGCCGCCGAGGTAGGCGGGCATGGCCATCATGCGCCGGTCGGCGGTGGGCTTGGGCATGTCCGGGAACGGCGAGTTCTCCGGGAAGGTGATCATCGCCCCGTGGGAATCGTTGTTCGGCCCGGCCATGCGGTAATCGCCCCGGTACAGCAGCCCGAACATTTCCTCCATGGTGTCCACGCAGGCCGGCATATCGGTGACACCGGCGCGGATCATGTCCTGCTCGGAAAGGTAGATGAAGTCGATTTTGGTAGTCATGGGGTGATCTCGTGGTACGGCGGGTGTTGTTTTGGGTGTCGACGAGGACGGGTGAAGGTCTCGGCAGCGCCGGTTGGCAGCGTGCGGAGCGATGGCGGGGAGTGTTGCTAACGAGCGGTAGGCAAGTCTTGAGTCTGCGTGTCAGCGGGTTTGACTGTGCGTGACATGGGGGAGGTGTGGTGGGGCGGATGGCGTCATCGCTGGCAAGCCAGCTCCCACAGGTTTTTGTGTTGACCGCAGGATCCGTGACCGACGCGGATACTGTGGGAGCTGGCTTGCCAGCGATGACGCCCTGAAAGCCAATACACAATCACCGGTGCTACTCTGCCCACCCAAGCCACCCCCGGAG
>NZ_MKZO01000051.1 GCF_001941965.1 Pseudomonas putida
AGTTTGAGGTCCATAGGTTTTAGCTCTCGCCAAGGCATAGTCAGATCCTCGAAAACCGACCCTGCCAGTTAAAAACTGTTACCTATGTGAGTGAACTGATTTGTAACCCATGTGGGTGAGTCATACCCCGGGAGGCCTTTTGCTTCCTTTTGGGCCTTTCCAAAAGGGAGTCGCCGTAAGGGCGAAAAGGTGACTAAATGTCACCAAAGTGAATGGATATGCTCACAAAAAGCAGGACCTAAGGGCGAAGCGACGGGTACAGAAATGGGGGGCATATCCATTACATGCAGCGCCCCAGAATCACCCTTCCGCCCTTACGGCGGCTTACTTTTGGAAAAAAGGCCCAAAAGTAAGCAAAAGGCCTCCGCTCCTGCATCCGGCCCTACGCTTCGCTCCGGGTTCCTTCCCTCCGCACTGCTTCCGGGGGCCGCGCCATCCATGGCCCTCCACCCCCTACATCAGCGCTCCACTCAGCCTCCTGAAGTCGCGGCAGATCAAAAGCAGATCAAAAGCAACAGCCAGAGCCAGAGCCAGAGCCAGAGCCAGAGCCAGAGCCAGAGCCAGAGCCAGAGCCAGAGCCAGAGCCAGAGCACTCAGCATGGGGCTGAGAGATGTGTAGGTACCTATGCCTATCGCTGGCAAACCTCCAACAGGTCCAGCGATGCACGCGATCCCTGTGGGAGCTGGCTTGCCAGCGATGAGGCCATCAGCAACGACAAACAACCCTCAGTCGGTACTCAGCACCCCACGGCGCACCTGATCACGCTCGATCGACTCGAACAGCGCCTTGAAGTTGCCCTCGCCGAAACCATCGTCGCCCTTGCGCTGGATGAACTCGAAGAACACCGGGCCCATCAGGGTTTCCGAGAAGATCTGCAACAGCAGGCGCTTGTCGTCCGGGTTCGACGAGCCGTCCAGCAGGATGCCCCGAGATTGCAGCTCGGCAGTCGGTTCGCCATGGGCCGGCAGGCGGCCTTCAAGCATCTCGTAGTAGGTTTCCGGCGGCGCGGTCATGAAGCGCATGCCCATCTTCTTCAGGGCATCCCAGCTCTTGAGCAGGTCGTCGGTGAGGAAGGCCACGTGCTGGATGCCCTCGCCGTTGAACTGCATGAGGAACTCTTCGATCTGCCCGGCACCCTTGGACGATTCCTCGTTCAACGGGATGCGGATCATGCCGTCCGGCGCGGTCATGGCCTTGGAGGTCAGGCCGGTGTACTCGCCCTTGATGTCGAAGTAGCGGATCTCGCGGAAGTTGAACAGTTTCTCGTAGAAGCCCGCCCAGTAGGTCATGCGCCCGCGATACACGTTGTGGGTCAGGTGATCGATGATCTTCAGGCCGGCACCAGCCGGGTTGCGATCGACACCTTCGATCCAGTTGAAGTCGATGTCGTAGATCGAACTGCCTTCCTCGAAACGGTCGATCAGGTACAGCGGCGCACCACCGATGCCCTTGATCGCCGGCAGGCGCAGTTCCATCGGACCGGTCTCGATTTCCACCGGCTGCGCCCCCAGCTCCAGGGCCCGGGCATAGGCTTCATGGGCGTTGCGCACGCGGAAGGCCATGCCGCACACCGACGGGCCGTGCTCGGCGGCGAAATACGAGGCGACGCTCTTCGGCTCGTTGTTGAGGATCAGGTTGATCCCGCCCTGGCGGTACAGGTGGACGTTCTTGGAGCGGTGGGTCGCGACCTTGGTGAAGCCCATGATCTCGAAGATCGGCTCAAGGGTGCCGGGGGTCGGCGAGGCGAATTCGATGAATTCAAAGCCCATCAGGCCCATCGGGTTGTCAAAGAGATCTGCCATGTTCGTATGCCTCATCATCAAAACGGTTGAATAACGCGAGTTACTGTTCGGTCGATGCGAGTGAACGTGGTGGCGCGCAGGAAATGCCCCGGGTACTGCGAGCAAGGTAGTCACCAAGAATCAGTTTGAATCCATGACACTTCATAGAAGACCCATGTGCGGCGGGTTTGATTCCCCGAGAGCGGAGAACCTTATTGTTGTATTCGTAACGCGATTCTACAGGGCGTAATTCGATTTGTCGCGCACTGCTTTATCTACCCCGTAACACCTATCATAGGCGCCTTCATTTGCCCGCTATGCTGTCCGGACAGCTTCAGGATGGATCCGCCCATGCCCCTGCACAAAGCCCGTCGCCGTACGCGCCTGTCACGTCGTCTGTTGCCCTGGCTGGTGGGCCTGCTGCCGGTGCTTGGCGGACTCGCCATCATGCACTGGCAGGCCGAACGGGAACTCGAGGCCCGTGCGCAGAACAGCGCCCGCCAGGCCGTCCGGCATCTGGAGGGCGTGCTGGATAACGTCGCCGAAGCCGCACGCACCCTGCTGCCCCTGGCCGGCAGGCCCTGCCCCGAGGTGGACCTGGCCCTGCGCGAGCAGGTCACCCGGCGCTCCTTCGTGCGCTCCACCAACCTGACCCTGAACGACGAAATCTACTGCACATCGCTGTTCGGCGAGTTCCGCGAAAAGGTCGACCCCGCCGACTACACCGCTGGCAGCCTGTGGCTGATGGACGGCAACTCGGTGACGCCCGGGCATCCGCTGTTGGTGTATCGCTTGAGCGACGGCCCGCGAGGAGCGATCACCACCCTGGACGGCGACCACCTGACCAGCGCCCTGGAGCTGATCGCCCCGGATATCGACCTGCGCCTGCAGGTCGGCCGGCACTGGATCGACAAGCTCGGCCAGGTGCATGAGGGCGCGGTGCCGGGCTATCCGCTGGCCGCGCAGCGGGTGGATTCGCAACGCTACGCCTTTTCCCTCTACAGCGGCTTCGAAAACGGTCGGGCCTGGCGCCTGATGCGCAGCGAGTACCCGGCGCTGTTCGGCCTGCTGCTGTTTCTCGGCGCCAGTGCGGGCACCGTCTGCTACTGGCAACTACGCCGCGCCTCGTCGCCCCGGGCCGAGTTGCAGCGGGCGCTGGAGGCCGACGAGTTCGTGCCGTATTTCCAGCCGGTGGTGCGCCGTGGCGACTACCGCTGGTCCGGCGCCGAGGTGCTGATGCGCTGGCACCACCCGCGGGATGGCCTGGTGCGGCCGGACCTGTTCATCCCTTACGCCGAGCACAGCGGGCAGATCGTGGCGATGACCCGGCGCATGATGGCCAGGGTGGCCAGTGACCTGGCCCCCCACGCCCACCTGATCGAGGAGGGTTTCCACCTGGGAATCAACATCACCGCCGCCCATTGCCAGGACCCGAGCCTGTGCGACGACTGCCAGGCCCTGCTCGACGCCTTTCCCCCGGGCCGCCTGCAACTGGCCCTGGAACTCACCGAACGCACCCCGATCAAGCCCGGCCCGGTCACCGACCAGTTGTTCGAACGCCTGCACGCTATGGGCGTGCTGCTGGCGATCGACGACTTCGGCACCGGCCAGTCAAGCCTCAGCTACCTGCGCCATTTCAACATCGACTACCTGAAGATCGACCAGAGCTTCGTCGCCATGATCGGTGTCGATGCCCTGTCCCTGCATATCCTCGACAGCATCATCGAGCTGTCCGCCAAGCTTGGCCTGGGCATCGTCGCCGAAGGCGTGGAAACCCCGGAGCAGCGCGACTACCTGGCCCGCTTCGATGTCGACTACCAGCAGGGCTATCTGTTCGGCCGGCCGATGCCCCTGGCCGACTTCATCAAGGCCCTGGGCGAACAGCCGGGGGCTGCGGCGGTTGCCGAACCGGAGCCGGCCCTGAGATCATGAACGGTCAATCCTTCCCGCTTTACTGTTGTTCGAGGCCCCCTTGTCCAGAGGCATTGCTCTATCGGTGATGGCATCCTGCCTATTTGCCGTGATGTATTACTACACCTCCCTCCTCGCCCCACTCGATGGCGAGGAGATCTTCGGCTGGCGCATGCTCCTCACCCTGCCCTGCGCCACCCTGTTCATGATCGTCACCCGCGACTGGTCGCTGGTCACCGGGCTGATGCGCCGGGTCAGGCAGACGCCCGCGCTGTTCCTCGGCCTGTGCGCGACCTCGGCCCTGGTGGGCGTGCAGTTGTGGCTGTTTCTCTGGGCACCGCTGCAAGGGCGCAGCCTGGAAGTGTCGCTGGGGTATTTCCTGCTGCCACTGACCATGGTCATCACCGGGCGCCTGGTGTATGGCGAGCGCCTGTCGCGTCTGCAGAAGGTCGCTGTGGCCTGCGCGGCCACCGGGGTCGGCCACGAGCTGTACCAGCACGGCAGCTTCGCCTGGGAAGTGCTGGTGGTCGCCGGTGGCTATCCGGTGTATTTCGTCCTGCGCAAACGCCTGCGCACCGACCACCTGGGCGGCCTGTGGACCGACATGCTGCTGATGTCGCCGGCGGCCCTGTACTTCGTGGTCAACGGACCGCTCAACGCCAGTGACCTGGCCAGCCATCCACAGCTCTACGGGCTGATTCCGCTGCTGGGGGCGATCAGTGCACTGGCGTTGATCAGTTATGTGCTGGCAAGCCGGATGCTGGCGTTCAGCATGTTCGGCCTGCTCAGCTATGTGGAACCAGTGTTGCTGGTGATGGTGGCACTGATCCTGGGCGAGAGCATCGCCCCGGATCAGTGGCTGACCTACCTGCCGATCTGGCTGGCGGTCGTGGTGCTGGTCATCGAAGGCATCAGGCACCTGCTGCGGCAGCGTCGGCCGGCTGTGTAAGCCGGACCTGACGCACGCGGCGCTCTTCCACTTCGACCACGGTCAGCGACCAGCCATCCCAGGCGAGCTGGTCGCCGACCATCGGCAGGCGGTCCAGCAGGCTCATCACCAGCCCGGCGAGGGTCTGGTAGTCGTCGGTGGGCTTGGCCGCGAACCCGGTCTGCGCCTGGATCTGGCGCAGGTTCAGGGCGCCGCTGACCAGGTAGCCATCGCCATCGGCGACGATGCCCGGGCCTTCCACTTCGCTGGCGTCGGGCAGCTCGCCGGCAATCGACTCGAGAATGTCGGTCATGGTCAGGACACCGGTGAAATCACCGAACTCGTTGACCACGAAGGCAATGTGCGTCGATTCACTGCGCATCTGCTCCAGGGCGTTGAGGATGCTGAAACTCTCCAGCAGGTTCAACGGTGCGCGCATCAGTTGCTCCAGGTCCGGTTCGCCACCGGCCAGCAGTTCCTTGAGCAGTTCCTTCTTGTGTACGTAGCCCAGCGGCTCCTCGATACGACCGCCGCGGATCAGCGGCAGGCGTGAGTACGAGGAGTTCATCAGTGCCTCGCGGATCGCCTCCGGCGGCTGCGCCAGGTCGATGGCATCGACCTCGGCACGCACCGTCATCACCGTCCTGATCGGCCGTTCGGCCAGGTTCAGCACGCCGCTGATCATCACCCGCTCGCGGCGATCGAACAGCACCTGCTCCTCGCCATCGCCCACCAGGTCGGCGATTTCCTCACCCACCTCGTCGGCTTCCACCCGGCGCCCGCCCAGCAGGCGCAGCACGGCATGGGCGGTACGCTCACGCAGCGGCTTGTGCTGCTGCAGGCTGCGCTTGCGCCGGGCCCGGGCCAGCTGGTTGAAGGCTTCGATCAGCAACGAGAAGCCGATCGCCGCGTACAGGTAGCCTTTCGGAATATGGAAGCCCAGGCCTTCGGCGGTGAGGCTGAAGCCGATCATCATCAGGAAGCCCAGGCACAGCATGATCACGGTCGGGTGGGCGTTGACGAAGCGGGTCAGCGGCTTGCTCGCGACGATCATGATGCCGATGGAGAAGATCACCGCGATCATCATGATCGACAGGTGCTCGACCATGCCTACGGCGGTAATCACCGCGTCCAGGGAGAACACCGCATCCAGCACGACGATCTGCATCACGATCGGCCAGAACGCCGAATGGCGCACCGGGCCGCCGGCCTGCACCACATGGCCTTCGAGGCGCTCGTGCAGCTCCATGGTGGCCTTGAACAGCAGGAACACACCACCGAACAGCATGATCAGGTCGCGTCCGGAGAACGACTTGTCGAACACCTCGAACAGCGGCGCGGTGAGGGTCACCATCCACGAGATCGAGGCCAGCAGGCCGAGGCGCATGATCAAGGCCAGGGACAGGCCGATCACCCGCGCGCGGTCGCGCTGATGGGGCGGCAGCTTATCGGCAAGGATGGCGATGAAGACGAGGTTGTCGATGCCCAGGACCAGTTCCAGGACAATCAGCGTGGCCAGACCCAGCCACGCGGTGGGATCGGCTAGCCATTCCATGGATGGGCACTCATGCAGGACAGGTCACGGGGACGGGAAAACAAGACAGGCCATGAAGGCCTGGTACTGGGGGGCTCCGAGGAGAAGGAAGTCATATCAACCTGAGATCAATTTGGGATGTCGATCCTACAGTTGTAGCGGCGTTTTACTACACAGGGAAAGTATTTCAATGTGTAAGGCCAGACTTCTTTGTGGTCAGTGAGGGCCCTATCGCTGGCAAGCCAGCTCCCACAGTGTCCGCGGCGCTGCCGAACCCTGTGGGAGCTGGCTTGCCAGCGATGAGGCCCTCACCTACACAGCAGAATCAACGATTCCAGCTGTCCTCGCTGCTCTGCAAGGCATTGGCGATGGTCTGCACCTTGTCGTCCGCCAGTTCCTTCGGCAGCGGATCGGCGCCGGTGCTGACGAACACCTGGGAGTAGGCATTGCGCATTTCGGCGTAGGACAGGTCGCGCTTGAGCTGGGTCTGCAGGTTGTTCAGCTCGCCCTGGATCAGCTCCAGCTCACCAATGTTGTTGGTCTTGAAGCGATTGCGCAGTTGATCGGCGATCTGCCCGTCGAGATTGGCCATCTCTTCGCTAGTCTTGAACTGGCGGCTGGCTTCCTCGAAGTTGGCCCGCGCCACGTACAGCTGGGCCAGCACCGCCACCGACATCGCCTGGCGACGTGCATCGGCCACGTTCTCGCCGGCCTGGGCGACCTTGATCGCGGTCGGTGCGGAAATCACGTTGAACAGGTTCCAGGTGACCTTCAGGCCGTAGTCAGCCCAGCTCTGGTTGGTCAGGAAGGAGTTGCTGTCGTAGTGACCACCGGCCGAGAACTCCAGGCCCGGCAGCATGCGCAGCATGGCCTTGCGGGTTTCCGTGGCGCTGATCCGCGACTGGTAGTCCTGCTCGCGCAGTTCCGGACGGCTGGCCAGGGCCTGCTGCTCCAGCCTGGCGAAGTCGACATGCAGCTCCGGCACCGCGTAGTTGTTGTCCAGCGCCAGGGTGTACGGCTTGTCCATCGGCTGGTTGATCAGCGCGGCCAGCTCGGTCTTGGCCAGGGTCAGTGCACGGCGCTGCTCTTCCAGTTGGCGGGTGGCCTCGATCAGGGCGCGCTGGTAGCTCAGGGCCTGGACGGGGTCGCCGATGCGCTGGGCGCTCATCAGCTGGCTGTTGATGCGGGCCTGGTTGATGCGCCCCATCAGCGTGTCGATCTGGGTCAGCAGACGCTCCGCCGCCACGGCCCGCCAGTAGGCCGAACGCACGTCCTGGGTGATGGTGTGGATGACCTTGCGCTTGCGCTCCTGGAGGATATAGCGCTGGTCGGACTGCTGCTTGGCGCCCAGGTAGCTGACGCCGAAGTCCAGCACGTTCCAGACCATGGTCAGGTCGGCCACGTCGCGGTCACGGTCCTGGGAGGTCGAAGGCTCGAGGGACTGGGTACCGGTGCGGATACTCTGGCTGCTGGAAGCGCTGACGTTGTTGCGACCGGCATAGCCTGCGGACAGGGCCATGCGTGGCAGCATGTCGAACTGCGCCAGGTCCAGCTGGCGCTGGCCGAGGGCTTCTTCCATCACCTTCAGGCGCGCTTCGAGGTTGTACTTGACCGCACGAGCCATGGCCTGGTGCAGGGTCAGGGGCCCGCTGAGGGGCTCCTGGTCCTTGTAGATCTGCGCCATGTCGGCACGGGCACGCTCTTCGCTGGCACTGCGTTCGATCGGGTCGGTCTTGACGGCACAGCCGGTAATGGCCAATGCCAACAGACTGGCGGCAAACAGTTTGTGTTTGTTGTTCATCCTTGCGCCGCCCCCTGGTACGGCTCGATTCTCAAGAGTTGTGCTGTTTTTCATGCCCGTTGTCCGATCTCTGCCGGTTTTGCCAGGGCCTTGGCCAATTCGCGCACGTGGCGCTGGTCGGCTTCGTTGATTTGTTGCAGTTGCTGGCCGAAGGTCGGTACGCCGAACACCCCGCGCAGCCCCTGGTTGAGGTCGCTCTGTTTCCACTGGCTGCCACTGAACACGTTCATCTCGGTGACGCCCGGTACCTCGCGACCGAAGATGGTGGCGAAGGTGCTGCCGCCGAAGATCCCGCCATTGCCGCCGCCGAAGCCGAGGAAGCCCTGGCCGTCACCGCCACCCAGGCCGGTGTCGCTGCTGCCGAAGACCTGGGCGATGAAGCTCGGCGCACTGCCGGCCTGGCCGAGGAATATGGTGCCCAGCGGTTTCAGGTCGCCGCCCACGGTACGCACTTCGAACAGCGAGCCCGGGGCCAGCGGCGAGATACTTTCGTTGATGATGATGCCCGGTACCTGCGGCTGGATCACCGAAGGTTGCGGAGCATTCGAGGTGTCCGGCGGGTTGATGCGGTATTCCAGATCGCCGACGTCCTGGTTCGGGATTCCCTGGGCAGAACTGGCCAGGGACTGGGTCATCAGGTTGCCGACCGCGTCCTGGATGCCGCTGCCCGGCGCGTTGAGGTTCAGCGACAGGCTGCCCTGGCCGGTGATGTTGCTCACCACGATGCGATAGGTGCGTGCATCGATTTGCTGCACCGACTGCACCGTACCGGTGGCACTCTGGGTGCCGAGCAGCGAGAAGTCGCCGGTGTCGACCCCACTGACGGCTTCGTTGAAGGTCAGGGTGAAGCTCAGGCTGCGGTCGCTGGCCTGGTAGGCGCCCTCGGCGACGATGCTCAGTGGCACTGGCGGCGCGGTGTCGATGATCACGCCGGCATTGCTGGCCGGTGCATTCAGTTGCGGGGTCATGTCGTTGCCGGCCGCATCGCGCAGCGTGCCGCCGTTCACGTCGACGACGCTGGCCACACCGATGCCGCTGGCATTGTCGCCAGCCACCACGGTGTATTCGAAGGTCAGCATCGAGGTGCCGGTGCCGGAAACGTAGCTGGCGAAGCGGGTCACCCCGCCGATATCCAGGACCAGGCGCGGAACGCCGTTGCTGGTCACCACATTGACGTTCTCGCTGACCGCGACATCGAAGCGCAGCACGCTGCCTACCTGGTAGGTACCTGCCGCCGGCAGGGTCACGCCGGTGACATTCGGTACCACCGCATCCACCAGGATCTGACGGGTGTCGCCGACGTTCTTGAGCGTGGTATCGGCATTGTTGCGCACGCTGTCACGCAGGATGGCGCCATTGAGGTTGATCGAGGCCCCCAGGGCGATGCCGTCGCTGTCGATCTGGCCTTCGGCAACCGTCATGCGGAACAGCAGCGTACGGCTGCCGGTCTGGCTCACATAGGTAGCCAACGCGGTCTGGCCATTGCCCAGCTTGACTTCGATGGTTGGCCTGTTAGCGCTGACGACCATCTCGATGTTCTCGTCCATGGTCACGGTGAAGTCGAGGTTCTGCCCGGCCACGTAGGTGCCGGCGGCCGGTACGCTGACGCTGGCCACGGTCGGATCGACCCGGTCGACACGGTACTCCGAGGCGGTCGAGTAGCCACGCGCCGGGTTGCCGGCCACATCCTTGACGCCGTTTGCGGTGTCGATCGCCAGGCGCACGTTACCTTGGCCGGTCAGGCCACTGACGGTGACCAGCCAGGTCTTGCCGTCGACCGAGGTGATGCTCTCGATCGCGCCTTGCAGCGTACCGGTGAAGCTCAGGGTCAGGGCCTGGTCGACGCCGCTCACCTTCTCGCTGAAGAGCAGGGAATACACCACGCTGCTGGAAGCGGTCGGCGACGCGGTCAACTGGGTGAAGTTGACGAGGGTCGGGGCGGTGTTGTCGATAACGATACCGCTGGTATCCCCCACCCCGTTCACATCCAGCACCATGGCGTTGCCCGCCGCATCGCGGGCACTGGCGCCATTGAGGTCAAGGCGGGTGATCGCCAGGCCGGTGGCGTTCTCCCCTGGCTGCACGCTGTACTCGAAGACCATCTTGCCGTCGGCACCGCCGGACACATACATGGCGTAGCGCGGGATTCCAGCGACATCGAGCAGCAGGTACGGCGTACCGCCGCTGGTATCGAGCACCAGGTTCTCGCTGGTGTTGACCGTGAAGGTGAGCACCTCGCCAATGCGGTACTCGCCATTCGGCGGCAGGGTCACGGAGTCGATCACCGGCGCCACTGCATCGACGTTGATACCCGAGGTATCGCCGACGTTGTTCAGAGTCAGGTTGGCATCGTTGCCCGCGGCATCACGCAGCGTAGCGCCGTTCAGGTTGATCGAGGAACCGAGGGTAATCCCGTCGGTATCGAGCTGGCCCTGTTCGACGGTCAGGCGGAAGGTCAGGGTCCGGTTGCCGGTCTGGCTCTGAAGGAGCGCGAGAGCAGTCTGGCCATTGCCCAGGTTCACCAGGATGCTTGGCGACTGGCCATTGCTGGTCAGTTGTACGTCTTCATCCAGGGTCACGGAGAAGTCGAGGCTCTGTCCGGCAACGTAGGTGCCATTGGTCGGCACACTGACGCTGGTGATGCTCGGTGCGACGCGGTCGAAGTGGTAGATGACCGGGCCGACGGAGCCGGTGGTTGTGTTACCCGCAGCATCAACGACTCCACTGCCGCTCACGATGATACCCACGTGCCCTTGCCCGGTGATGCCACTCACCTTCACGGTCCAGGTCTTGCCGTCCAGGCTGGTGATGCTATCGATAGACACCGTGGTGTTGCCATTGACCGCGACAACGAAGAAACGGGGATCGACGACGCTGACCGTTTCCGAGAAGATCACGTCAAAGGTGGCCGACCCCAGGAGGTTGATGCTCGCCGGATCGCGCAAGTTGATGTTCTGGACCAAGGGCCGGGTGGTGTCGACCAGCACGCCCGGCAGGTTGCCGCTGCCCAGGGTCGGGTCGATGTCGTTGCCCGCCAGGTCGGTGAGTTGTTCGCCACGCAGGTCCAGGCTGCTGACGGCGATGCCGTTGGCATCGTTGTCGCCGGTCTGCACCACGTACTGGAACACCAGCGCGCCGCTGCCGCTGCCGGACACATAGGTGGCGTAGCGAGTGACACCACCGACATCCAGCACCAGGCGCGGTGCCAGGCTGCCAATCTGCAAGGCTTCGCTGGCATTGACGGTGAAGGTCAGCACGTCGCCGGCCTTGTAGCTGCCGTCAACCGGCGGAGTCACGCTGACCACGCTTGGCGCGATGCCGTCGACATTGACGCCCGTCGTGCTGGCCACGCTGTTCAGGGTGGTCACGGTAGCGTTGCCGGCCAGGTCGGTGATCGCCCCGCCGTTGGTGTCGATGCTGCTGCCCAGGGTGATGCCGTTGCTGTCCAGCTGGCCGCTGGCGACCACCATGCGGAACACCAGGGCGCTGCTGCCGCTGCCGGAGACGTATTCGGCATAGGCGGTACCGCCGGTATCCAGGGTCACGGCGATGCGTGGCACGCCGGTGGTGGTGTCGACCGTCATCGCTTCGTTGAAGTTGACGGTGAAGTCCAGGCCCTGGCCGGTGATGTAGGTGCCATTGGTGGGCGCGCTGACGCTGCCTACCACCGGCACCACGCCGTCGACCACAATATTGCTGCGCCCGCCGAGCGAGTCGGAACCGCCCACGGTCGGCAGGGTCAGGACTGCCAGGTCGTTGGTATTGTTGCTGATCACCGCGCCGTTCAGTTGCAGCGCCGCGGTGCTCTGGAAGTCCAGGTCGGCGCTGATATCGCCGGCCTGTACGGTGTACTTGAACACCAGGGTGTTGCTGCCGGTGCCGCTGACATAGACCGCATTGCGATCGACCAGGCCGGTCTCCAGCAGCAAGGTCGGCCTGCCGCTGCTCAGGTCGACGTTGACCACCTGGTCCCAGGTCATGCTGATCAGCACTTCGTCGCCGATCTTCACGGTGCGGTCCAGGCCTTGGGCCGAGACGTTGGTGACCTTCGGATTCACCGGAATCACGTTGATCGAGATGGTATCGACATCGGACTTGGCACCACCGGTACCGGAGTTGCCGTTGTCGTTGGTCTCGATGGTCACGCTGGCAGCGCCGAGGAAGTTGTTGGTCGGCCGGAAGGTCAGGCTCTGCAACGCCGCGTTGAGATTGGTGCGGTTGCCCTCGAAGATCATGACGACGTTGTTCAGGCCAGTGCCGCTGACCATGTTGATGCCGCTGAGGTTGCTCAGGGTGAGCGTGCCGTTGACGGCCGTCAGGGTCACGGTAATCAGGCCGTTGCCGGCGTCCACATCGCTGATCGAAATGGCGTTGCCGTTGGCGGTGTTGAAGCCAAGGGCAACGTTCTGCGAGGCGGTCTGCACACCCGGCACATTGTTGACCGGGGCATCGTTGACCGCGGTGACGTTGAGGGTCACGGTCTTGGTGTCGGTCTGCTCGCCGCCGCTGCCGCTGAAGCCGCCGTCGTTGATGTTGACCGTCAGGATCACGCTGGCGGTGGCGTCCTGGGCGGTCTTGAAGGTCAGGCCGTTGGCAGCGATGAAGAAGTTGATATCGGCCAGGCTGCCGGTCAGGGTCAGCAGGCCGGTGCCGGAACCGCCGACGGTGACGCCCAGGCCGGTGGTCGCGCTCAGGGTGCCGCTCGGTACCGAGAAGGTCGCGGTGACGGCGTTGATGCCGACATCGATGTCGGTGAAGCTGATGCCGGTGATCACGCTGGACACGTCTTCGGTCACGGTGATGGACGGCGGCACGGTGGCCACCGGCGCATCGTTCACCGCCTGGACCTGCAGGGTCATGGTGGTGGTGGCGTCGGACACGCTGGTGGTGTTGACGTTGATGGTCAGGGTCACATCACCGCTGGCATTGGCCGCCGGGGTGTAGACCAGGCGGTTGTTGGCGATGAACAGGTTGATGTTGGCCAGGGTGCCGCTCAGGGTCAGCGCGGTCGAGGTGCCGCCCACGGTCACGCCCCCGGCACCGGTGGCGCTCAGGGTACCGGTACCTCCGACGAGCGAGAAGGTCACGATGCCCAGGGTCGAGTCGACGTCGCTGAAGGTAATCGAGCTCAGCGCGGTCGGGATGTCCTCGTTGATCGACTGCGAAACCGGGGCGCTGATGGTCGGCGAATCGTTGACCGCGACGATGGTGACATCGCGGGTGACCGCGATGGAGGCCATGTTGCCACCGTCGGTGATCTGGAACTGAATGGTACGGCTGGTGGTGTTCGGGGTGTCCGAGGAGTTGCCGTAGGTCACCGCGCGCATTGCGGCCTGGAACTCCGCGGCGGTCGCCAGGTTGCCGGCGGACGTCAGGGTCAGGATGCCGGTGCCGGCGCTCCAGGTGCCGACGATATTGCCCATGCTCAGGCCGTCGTTGACGAAGGCCAGGCTGTCCTGGGAGCTGTAGTAGGTCAGCAGGCGCACGGTGGCGCTGAGCGGGTTCGGGCCGTCCGGGTCGGACACGGTCACCCCGGAGTCCACCGGGATACGGTTGGAAGGTGCGTTGTTGGCTTCGGTCCAGATGGCCGCAGTGCCGGTCAGGGTCACCACAGGGCGTTCGTTGACGGCGGTCACCACCACGGTGGCGGTGTCGAACTGGCTGGAATAGGCCGAAGTACCGCCGGAGGTGGTGGTATTGGTCTTGGTGCCCTGCAGGCCGAAGGTGGCGTTGGTCTGGTCCCAGGCCTTGTAGGTGATGGTCGCGGTTTCGCCGTGGATGCCGTCCGGCACGAAGCGCACCATGTTCTGCGCGGTGAGGATCAGCGCGGTAGTGACGGAAACGCTACCGATATCGCTCCAGGTGCTGCCGGCGTTGGTGCTGTACTGCCATTTGCCGTAGTCCGCGGTGAAGCCGGTGATCGCCATGCCCTTCAGCGCGCCGGTGTCGACGTCGGTCACACCGCCCAGCAGATCGCTGACCAGCGCGCCACCGTTGTTGATCGAGGTGTCGGTGAGGCCGCCCAGGGTCGGCGCTACGCCGATCATGACCGGTGCATCGTTGACCGAGGTGACTATCTGGTTGACCGCGCCGGTACCGATGGAGAACGCCGTGGTGCCGCCATTGTTGGTGGTATCGGCCGTGCTGCGGATGCCGTTGGCGGAGGCGGTGCCGGTGGTCTGGTCCCAGCCACGGAAGGTCAGGGTCGCGGTCTCGCCGTTGGCGGCGTCCGGGACGTAGCGAACATAGGTGGCGGAGGCGATCAACAGCCCGCTGGTGCTGGAGACGGCGCCGAAGTCGGTCCAGTTGCTGTTGTCGGTGGAATACTGCCAGGTGCCGTTGCCGGTCTTGGCGATGATCGCGACACCGCGCAGGGCGCCGGTATCGGCGTCGGTCATGGTGTGGCTGGCCAGTATGGCCGAGATCTGCACGCCAGTGGCCGTGCTGTCTTCGTTGATGGTGACGAAGTTGTAGGGCCCGCCGGAGAGGACCGGCGCATCGTTGATGCCGACCACGGTCACGGTGCTGAAGATACCCACGGCAGCAGTAGGCTGGCCACCGCCGGCAGTTCCGCCATTGTCGCTCACGGAGCTCAGGGTCACGACCCGGTTGGTCGTGATCGGGGTGTCGCTGTCGTTGCGGTAGGCGATGTTGTTGAGGATGGTCTGCGCCGTCGCCGTGGACAGGCCGGCGGCCTTGTCCAGGGTGACGGTGGCCGTGCCGCTGCTCACCGACACAGTGACGCTGATGCCATTGGCCGAGGTGGTCAGCGAGGTGCCCTGGACCAGGGTCACATCGGTGCCGTCGATGACCAGCTTCTCCGACGAGCCGTTGGCGATGCCGCTGACGGTGAAGACCATCTGCAGCACCGACTGCCCGGACTCGACGGTATTGATGGTCGCGCCGCTGAACAGTTGCACCGCCGAGGTGTTCTCGGTGTAGGTCGGGTTGGTCGCGGTGATGTTGACCACCGGCGCATCGTTGACCGCCACTACGGAAAGGCTGACCACCGACGTCGTGCTGCTGCCGCCGGCACCGTCATCCATGGCGATCGACACGCTGCGCGCGGTGGTCGACGGCTCGGTGCTGTTGGAGTTGCGGTACGCCAGGTTCTGCACCAGGGCGGAGACGGTAGTCGGGTTGGCGTTGTTGGTGAAGGTGATCACCAGCGGGTTGCCGTTGGTACCGCCGGTGAAGGTACCGACCACCAGGCCGTTGTAGATGACCGAGGCGCCGGTGACGAAAATCAGGTTGGCCCCGTTGCCCTGGTCGCGGATGAACAGCACGTCTTCGCCACTGGCAAGGCCCGAGGTGATCTGCACGGTCATCTTGCCGCCGGCGAAGTTGACCGAGTCGGCGTCGGTGACGACGGCGTTGCTGTTCTGGTCGATCAGGACGTACGCGGCATCTTCGGTGTAGCTGACAGAATCGCCGTTGAGGTTGCTGATCACCGGGGCCTGCACGACGGAGGTGGTAAAGTTCAGCGCAGTATTGTTGTAGATACCCTTGTAGACCTTGCCGTCGGTGTTGACGAAGGTCTTGCTGTCGATACGCACAGCATAGGCAGTGCCCTGGGCCAGGTCGCTCGGGTCGATGGTGAAGGTGGTGCCGCTGCCGGTCACCTGGGCGCTGGTGACGGGGATGGTCTGCACGACCTGCCCGTCAGAGGTGCGCACGATATAGATATTGCCGGTGCCCTTGGTCACGCTCTCGCTGAAGGTCAGCACGATATTGGCGGCAGGCGACACATTGAGGCTGTCGTCGGCCGGCGTGGCGCTGACCAGCCGCGGGGTGGTGCCGGACTGGTAGTACACGTAGGAACTGCCGGTCGCCGAGATGCCGATCACATCCAGGTCGCCATCACCATCGAAGTCGCCGGCGCGGAAGTTGCTGTTGCTGAAGTCGACCATGCTCAGGCCGGCGAACGGCGAACTGGCCCGCGCGACAGTGGTGAACGTACCGTCGCCATTGTTGGTGCCGTACATCCACTCGCTGCCGTTGGTGCCGTTCTGGTAGAACACGTCGGCATCGCCGTCACCGTCGAAATCGCCCCACAGGGTACGCCCGCCGTAAGGCGTGGTCGGGAAGTTGGTGGTCGAACCCAGGGTGAAGCTGCCCCCGTTGTTGACGTACAGCGTGCCCTTGGAGCCGTTGGCGACCCACATGATGTCGAGGTCGCCGTCGCCATCGAAATCCAGGACCCGGTAGTTGAACGAGCTGTAGCTGCCCAGGGTGAATGCGGCGAACGGCGACGCTGACTGGGCCACGTCGGTAAAGGTGCCGTCGCCGTTGTTCTTGGCGTAGCGCCAGCTGTTGCCGGAGTCGACGTTGCCGGGTTGATAAAGGATGTCGGCGGCGCCATCGCCATCGAAGTCGCCCACTACCAGGCGCACGTTGTACTGGGTGCCACCGAAGCTGGTCACGGTTTCACGGGCGAACACACCGTTGTTGTTGCGGTACAGGTACGCGGCGCCACCGGACTCCACACCGAGCAGGTCGATATCACCGTCCTTGTCGAAATCCGCAGCGTAGTAGTTGATGCCGTTGGTCACGGCATTGATCAGCGTCACGCCGGAAAACGGCGATTGCCCCTGCTCGACCACGGTGAAGGTGCCGTTGGCGTTGCCCGCAGCGAAGCGCCAGTTGGTTCCGTCACCGCCAATCTGATAGAGAATGTCGTCACGACCATCATTGTTGAAGTCGCCGATCACCATACGCGACAGCTGGCCACTACCCAGGACCGGCCCGGAAGCACTGAGATCGCCGCTGAAGGCGACGGACATGAGGGCCTCGTAGCCCTGCAGTTGCGCGCCCAGGGCGGTGGTCTCGATGGCGCCGCTGGTACGCTCCAGGGTCCAGTTGCCGCCCAGGTCCGCAGCACCGGTATCGTCGGCGGAGGCGGCGACATCGGCGCCGGTGATCTGCGCCAGTTGGTCGATGAACTCCTGGCCCCGCTCGGTCTCGCCGACACGGCAGCCGTAGAGCATCAGGTCGCCGTCGGCCTTGAGCGCGGCGCCGATGCTTTCCAGCTCTGCGCGGTGCTCGGCGAGGTTGGCGTTGGACAGCCACAGGTTGCCCATCTGCACGCTGCCATCGGCACCGTGGGACAGCAGGTGGATCGCATCCAGCCCTTCGCGGCCCTTGAGGTAATCGGCCATCTGCTGCAGGCCGTCCTTGTTCGGGTCGAGGATCACCACCTCGGCATTGCCCGACAGGCCCTGCAGCAACTCGCCGACATTGGCTACCTGGCCGTCGACGAACACCACTTCCTGGCGCTGGCTGTTCTGCGCGCTGCCGCTGGCGGCGCTGGTCGCGCTGGCGGCCGAAACAGCGGTCTTGTCTGCGGAGGTGCTGTCCTTGGCCGTGTCGCTGGCGACATCGGCCGCGGCGTCCTGGGCGACCACGCCAACGGACGCATCGAACATGATCCGCGGTTCAAGAGCCATCAACAGCGGGGCCTGTACGGCATCGGCCGGCTGCGGCTGCTGGCTGGACTTGCGCGAGAATCGCTCGATGAATTTCATGCTGCACCTCCTGGAGTGCCTTGGCACCGCCTGCTTGGGCGATGCACTCGAAAAAGTGGCGCTGCCCGTGGGGCAGCGCCGGTTGTAGCAATCAGCCGCGGGTCGGGTACTGACCCTGCATGGCGATGATGTAGTTGACCGCCACATACGGGTTGATCACCGACATCGGCACGCTCTGGCCGGAGACGGCGGCGTTGATGGTGCCGGTCAGCGTCGGGTTGTTGGACGCCAGCTTGATCTGGCTCTTGGTGGCATCCGGGGCGTGGAACAGGTTGATAGCGTTGCCGTTGCCATCGACCGGCAAGGCCAGGAAGCTACCCGCAACCGGTTCGGTGAGGTTGGCTTCAACGTTCAGCACGGTGGTCGGATCGACCTGCACCGCCAGGGTGGAAGCGATCGGGTGGCTGTGCGCAGCCATGTTCGAAACCAGCTGGGTGATGCTCGCAACCCCGCCGACCTGCCCCTGGACGTAGGTCGGGGCGCCGTTGGTGCTGGTGCCGTAGCCGACCGGAACCCGACCCTGGAGGTCCGGCAGCGCGAAGGTCGACTGGCCGTTGCCGCCGTACATGGTGCCAAGCAGCGAGAACAGCGCAGCGTTCTGGCTGACAGACATGATCTGCCCCATGCACTGCGCCCAGCCATAGGGGGCAAAGTTGAAACCCACCAACCTGATTTCGCCGAGATATTGATCAGACATCAGACACTTCCTTACGTTGACATGCGTTGGAAAAATCCTGGGAACGCGTGCTGTGAATCACCGCTTCCAGCACCTGCCGTCCATCGGGCTCGGGCCTGACCGGCGACATCAGCAACATCCAGGGCTGCTCGCGCCCCGGGCCGAAAAGATTGAACGTGGCCTGCGGCAGTCGCACCCCTTGGGGCAACGCGATCAGCAGGGAATAACAGTCGTAGTCGGGGGTCATCGGCAGCCCTTCACGGACTTGCAGCAAACTGACTTTCAACGCCCGCTCGGGCGTGATCTGCAGCAGGAATCCCTCGGGATCGGCCTGTTGCAGTTCCTCGCGGGTGGGGATGAGGAAAGCGGTGGATTCGCTCATGAAATCTTCCTGGAGAGGGCCTGCGGTTGACGGCGCATTTGCAGGTACACGCCGTTGTTGCCGCACACGACAAAGCCCATGCGCCCATAAAGGCGCTGCGCGGGGTTATAGGTCTCGACGAACAGATTCACGATCAGGCCCAGCTCATCGGCACGCCGAAGTTGTTCTTCGATCAATGCCGAACCGATTCCCCGCCCCTGGTATTCAGGCAGCAGGATGATGTCGACCAGGTTCATCGTGCTCGGGCCCCAGAACATGTAGATGCGTCCGATGGGCTGCCCCTCATGCTCGATGATCCAGAAATCGGCATCGTGATAGTGGGCCTGGTAATAAGTGTGCTGGGCGTGAAACTGCTGACTGAGGAAAGCGACGATCTGCTCGACGGGCCAGCCGCTATGCGACATCTCGAAGGCGCGCGAGCCGGCGTAGAGGCGCTCGATAAATGCCATATCATCTGAATGCAAGGCACGGAGTGTCACAGCGTACTTCGACATCAAAGCAAACTTCCCTGTAAGCGATACTTTGCGAGCTAATTATTTACGTGACGGGCGTCACACTTAGAAATATGGCCAATTGACAGCAGATTAACCCAACTGTCTTACAATCGCACTACTAAAATCCACTTTCTCGCACTCCAATTGCAGCCATACGTCGCCATGCGGCGGACAGCAGTGATTCGCTTTTTCCGTCCAGCACCACAAGGCCGCGCACGGGGTGTGAAACCTGTTGTGGCGCACTGTTTTCAAGCACGAATTGCGCACCGTATTGCGCCTGCAGCGGCTGCGCCCTCTTCTCTTCATCCCGGCGGGTGGCGATAGGGCCGTGATGATCGGAAATCAGCGCCTCCTGATCGATATAGGTCACGCCATTGGCATCCACGGCCTGCAGCGCTACAGGCAGGGAATCGCGCAATACGTCGTCGGCGACGAAATGCCCCGTGGTCCCAGGTGCAACCCGCCACAGATCGGCCTCGGCCAGATAACCGCGCAGACGCAGGCCACCTTCGGCGATCTGCGCCAAAGGCAGCTCGGTACCGACCCAGCGACCGGGTATCAGGTTATCGGCCAGGTCCCGGAGCGTCCCGGCATGCGGCGCACGCAGCACCAGACGCTCGCGCTGGGCCGCCAGGCCGCGGTATTCGGCCACGGCTTCGGCCAGGCGCTGCTCGAGGATGCCGCTGTCGGCGGCGGTTTCGCTACGCCCGGACTGGCGCCGCAGTTGCAGCTGGAGTATTTCGATTTCGCGCCGGCCGATCGCCATGCGCGCTTCGAGGTCGGGCGATTCCAGGGTTATCAACACCTGGTTGGCCTCGACCTGCTGACCATCCTTGACCAGCACTTCGCGAATGCGCGCTGCCGCCGGCGCATGCAAGGCACTGAAACGGGACGCTTCGAGCATCGCCGGCACTTCCACGCCACTGCGCCACGGCACGATCAGCAGGGCCAGCACCAGGGCGAGACCGGCACCGAGGAACAGCACCTTGCGCGGCTGGGCCTTGTCCCGGTGCTTCCACCAGTGCTGCCATTCACGCCAGATCGGCAGGCCGATGAACCACACCAGCTCGACCATCATCAGGAAGATGCCCAGCACCTTGAAGAACAGGTGGTAGACCGCCAGGGCGATGCCGAAGAACAACACTGCACGCCAGATCCACGAGGCGTAGCTCCAGGTCAGCAGGCGCCGGCGCATTTTTGGCGACCAGCGCTCGGGCATCGGCTCGCCGTAGCCGAAGAGTTTTTCCCGTAGGTGCCAACGCCCCAGGGCAAAGCCGCGGCCTTGCAGGTTGTCGACACCCCACAGGTCGCTGAGCAGGAAGTAGCCGTCGAAGCGCATCAGCGGATTGACGTTGATCGCCAGGGTGGTGATCCAGGTGGCACTGGCGAGCATGAACGCCGCCGTGCGCCCTGCCCCGTCCGGCAGCAGCGACCAGGCCAGCAGGGCAATACAGGCGAGGATCAGCTCGGCAAGCACGCCGCCGGCACCGATCAGCAGGCGGGTACGCCGGTCCTGCACGCGCCAGACATCGCTGACATCGGTATAGAGCATCGGCAACAGGACCATGAACGCCACGCCCATGCTCGGTACCCGGCAACCGGCGCGTTTGGCCATGTAGGCATGGCCGAATTCATGGCAGAGCTTGGCGAAGCCCAGGGCGATGGCGAAGGCCGCCATGCCGCCGAGGCTCAGCAGGTGCGGGAAGGTCGAGAGGAAACGCTCCCAGTCGCGCATGACCAGGAACAGGCCGAGCAGCAGCACGGTCGGCAGGCCGTAGCGCAGCAGGTTGCGACCATTGCGCTCCAGCCAGGGCCAGGTGCGGTTGAGGAAGGCATCCGGGCGCCACAGGGGAATGCGGAAAAACAGGTATTTGTGCAGGACCTGGGTCCAGATCCCCTGGCGCTGGGCTGCGGCCTTGGTGGCATAGCTGGCGCGCTGCTCTTCGTCCACGGCGCTGACCAGGTCATGGCCGCGCAGGAAGCGCAGCAACTCTTCCACTGCCGCACCGGCCAGCGGGGCACCCGGCTCGGCATTGGCGGCGTTCAGCACCTTCTGCGGATCGCCCAGCGCCCAATGGCGCAGCAGGCGCATGGCCGGCGCGCCGAGCTTGAAATAGCGTCCGCGCAACGGATCGGCGAGGGTCCAGCTGGGCGAACCGTCGAGCCCCGGCGCACCCGCCGAGAGCTGCAGGTCCGGACGCAGCGCCGGCAGCATCACAGGCCCACCGCCTGGCGCAGGGCCGCCAGCGGCCGGCGCAACAGGTACAAGGCCAGCGGCGCACGGTCCCCGAAGACCTTGGCAGTCCCGCGCAGGCCGATACGCGGCGGTGCATTCTCGAAGCGGGCGTCGAGCCGATAGGCGAGCTGCCCGGCCGGGGTGCTCTGCGCCTGGTAGGCGGCGCGTTCGAGCACGGCGTTGTGCCGGTTCAGCGGATCACTGTCGAGGAACAGCGCGACTTCGGCGCCCTTCTCCAGGCCGATGGCATCGGCCACCGGCAGTTCGATGCGCAGCTCGGCCTGGGCCGGGTCGGCAATCTCCATAAGGCGCTCGCCGGTGCGCATCGGCTTGCCGATATAGCGCTGGGCGTCGGCGAACACGGCAATACCGTCACGCTCGGCGCGGACTTCGCTGCGCGCCAGCAGATCGCGGGCGTAATCACGCTCGGCACGCTTCTGCTCGACCCGGGCCGCCAGCAGATCGAGCCGGGCACTGGAATCGGCATCGGAAAACGCGCGCTGGGTGTTGGCCTTGAACTCCGCCTCGGCTACCCCGAGGGTACGCTCGGCGACATCGGCCTGGGCCTTGAGGGTGGTGGCGTCGAAACGCACCAGCACCTCGCCGGCCTTGACGGGCTGGTTGGGCTTGACCAGGAATTCGGCGACCACGCCATCCAGCGGCGCGGCAACGATCTGCCCGTTACGCGGCGCCACTTCGGCGGGTGCCAGCACCGACTGGCGCACCGGCACCAGCAACGCCAGCAACAGCGCGGCGGCCAGGGCCCAGCGGGTCCGCGCCGGCCAGCGCAGGCGCCACGGTTTGCCGGGTTGCAGGGCAAGCCAGGCGTGGCTGTAGCAATCACCCAGCTGAGCCAGCAGCACTTGCTCGGCTTCGTTCCAGGGGTTGTCGCGGGCCAGCCAGAGGCCGCCGAACACCTCGCCCTGGCGATCCTTCAACGGCAACCAGAAAGCATGGGGAGCGGACAGCGCCTGCCAGTCATCACGGCTGGCCTGGTCCAGGTCCTGGGGCGGCACGGCGCCCGGCAGGGCGAAGCGTTCGCCGGCCGCCAGACGCTTGGCCACCCGTTCGATAAACACAACGAACGGCGCGTTGGGTTCCACCGAACTGATCCCGGTCAGCGCACGGACCTTGCCGGTGATCAACAGCGCGCCATGGCGATAGCCGAACAGCGGCTGGCTGTCGTTGACCATGCTGAAGGCCAGTTCCTCCACCGAAGGCGCAGACCGGGCCTGGCGCTCCAGCTTCAGGTAATGGGCCAGCAGCTGCTCGAGGGCGCCGGGGACGGGAGCGTTCATTTGCTCTCCGCGAAGTGCGCAGTACCGCTCATGCCAGAAAGCAGGCCCGGGGTATTGGCCGGGACACTGGCAATCAGCAGCAGGGTCTGGCTGCCTTCGTCGATACGCGCACCGAGGCGCTTGATCACCGCATCGATCGGCTTGCCGGTTTCATCGGGGACGAAGCTGAAGGTCTGTTCCGGCTTGAGCTTGCCCAGCCAGCTCGACGGCACCAGCAGATGGATTTCCAGGGAACGGTTATCGACGATTTCCAGCAGCGGCGCACCGCTGGCCACGCTTTCGTGGGCCTGGACCCGGCGCTGCACCACCTGGCCGTCGTAAGGCGCCTTGATCTGGCAGCGCTGCACCTGCACCTGGTAGACCTGGGCTTCGGCCTGGGCCTGGGCCTGGCGCGCTTCGGCCAGGGACACTTCGAACTTGCCCACCGAGTTCAACGCGGCCAGTTGCTGCTTGTTGCGCAGCTCTTCACGGGCCGCGCGCACGGCGGCGGCGGAGGCATTGGCCTGGGCCTGGTAGGCGCTGCAGTCGAAGCGCACCAGCACATCGCCCTTGCTGAACGACTGCCCTTCGGTAAAGGGCATGTCGGTGACCCGGCCGGGCAGTTCGCTGGCCAGCACGGCCTGGGACCGGGCGCGCAATACACCGCGCACTTCGCTGCCGCCGCTGGAGGTGGCGCCATCGAGCAACGGATCGCTGCTCTCGGTCGCGGCCTGTGCAACACCAGTCATCAAGGCCAACGCCGCCCACCACACTGCCTGCTTCATCGCACTACGTCCCTGTCAAAGGTCTGGATTCGTTTCAATCGGGGTATCGGCTGCTCTTCACAGAACGTGATAGCCGTTTATCACAGGGCGGTAACTTTTTAGTCATCACACCAAGTAAAGGGGACCTGAGTCGGAACCCGGGGAACTGAGACGGACGTCACAAATTCCACGGTCGACGAGGTGGCTCGATGCTATCAACGTTTCGCAGCCACCGGAAGCGTCCCGCTCATCGGATTTGTGAAGATTGGCTGACCTGGCTGTCTATTGACGGGCACACCAGACGACCACAGTCACCTTCACTGGAGATTCCGTCATGAACAACGATCGCAAGCACCCGGTGGTCACCCGCCGCGAATGGCTCGGCGCCCGCCGCCAGTTGCTGCTGCACGAGAAGGCCTTCACCCATCAGCGCGACGCACTCAGCGCCGCCCGCCGCGCCCTGCCCTGGGTCAAGGTGGAAGAGGACTACCGCTTCGAAGGCGCGGACGGCGCCCTGGGCCTTGACGATCTGTTCGCCGAGCGCAGCCAGTTGCTGGTCTATCACTTCATGTTTGCCGAGGGCTGGGAGGAAGGCTGCCCGGGCTGTTCGTTCCTGGCCGACCACTTTGACGGGGCGAACCTGCACCTGGCCCATCACGACGTATCACTGGTGGCGGTGTCGCGCGCGCCTTATGCCGAGTTCCAGGCGTTTCGCCGGCGCATGGGCTGGAAATTCGCCTGGGTTTCGTCTCATGGCAGCAGCTTCAACCGGGACTTCGGGGTCACGCCGTCAGGGGAAGGGGCGGAATACAATTATGAGCCCTACAGCGGCAACGAGACCGAGTTGCCGGGGCTCAGTGTGTTCTACCGGGATGCCAGCGGGGCTGTGTTCCATACCTATTCGAGCTATGCCCGGGGGCTGGATATTCTCGTTGGGACTTACAACTTCCTTGACCTGATGCCCAAGGGGCGGAATGAGGAAGGGACCATGGATTGGGTGCGGCATCATGATCGGTATGATGAAGGTAGCCAGAAGCAAGAGTGCTGCCATTAGGACTTTGTGCTGTTGCTGAGGGCCTCATCGCTGGCAAGCCAGCTCCCACAGGGACCGCGTGCACCGCGAACCCTGTGGGAGCTGGCTTGCCAGCGATGAGGCCCTTGAAGACGACATCAATGAATCTGCTTTAATACGCACCTTTTCTGCCAAGGCCCCACCCGCCCATGCCCGCCACTCCCCTGCACATTCTGGTCATCGGCCAAACCC
>NZ_MKZO01000052.1 GCF_001941965.1 Pseudomonas putida
TCAAGCCAGGGTTTGGCTGGCGGTGTCAAGCGATGCGGTATAGGTAGTCAAAAGGGCTTCTCCCATGCACTGATTTGAGCGCTAATTATATGATATTTATGGATAATTTCCAAAGTTGATGACATTGGCCTGGCCCCTACGAATTACCAGTCATTGCCTCGAGCCTTGGGTTTGATACGCCTAACTATCAGGATGAGGTTTTGCTGGAGCTACCCCGTGCCTCGGCCCTCATCAGGGGGGTGGTGATTTGGTTTGCGCCAGTGATGTGCATATATCTGGTCACTCTGTTGGCGGATTTTTTTTCAATTGAGCAGACCGTGGGTTTTGAGTTGTGGGGACTATTCGTTCTCGGAGTTCTCGTTGGTGTCTGGTCTCTGTTCTTTTGCGTGAAAGTTGATGCGAACTCTCCCCGCGATTTGCCACTCCGCTTCAACCGCGCCCGCCAACGCCTCTACGCCTACAACTTCAAATACCGCTGGTGGAATCCCTTCGAGAAGTGGCGGGTAGTGCCCGTTGCCTACGACTGGTCACAAGTCCGAGCCGAACGCTGGAGAAGAACCCACTTCACCGCCCAGGGCGGCGCCATCATCCAGTTCGGCGTCGAACTGTCCATCGTCAAGCCCGGTACCAACCAAGTCATCGACCGCTTCCCCCTGACTGCCATGGGAGCAGACGAACACGCTTGGGCCTACGTCTGCACCTACATGCAACAAGGCCCCGACGCGCTGCCGCCGCCGGGGCCACCTCGGGACCATAACGATGTGCTGTGGTGCAACGTCGCCATGCTGCTGGCGCCGAAGGTCGAGTGGCCTGCTGATATGGATTTGGAGTCGAGGACCGCACCATGAGCAGTTCCGCAAGCTGGGCCAGCGCAAGGTGGCCCTCAATGCCGACGGCTGCGCCCAGCTGGCGCGGGAATCGATGCACTTCTAAAGCACGATACCGACCCGTTCATAGAACAAATCGTGACCTGTTGATTTACATAGGACCTGTGGGAGCGAGCTTGCTCGCGAACGGCGGCGAAGCCGTCGCAAAACCTGAGTCTGCGTCCTGCCTGACACACTGAGGTGGATGGTTTTGGGGCCGCTTTGCGGCCCTTCGCGGGCAAACCACGCTCCTACCTGGACCGCGTCGGCCATCAAGCCGAGATGTGTAGATAGCCATATAGCGATGAGGCCGGCACTGACAAAGATGTTGTCAGTGCCGGCCTCATCGCTGGCAAGCCAGCTCCCACAGGGTTCTCTGTTAGCCGCGAGGTCGGATCAGGCCTCCTCGTCCCGCACCAGCTCCAACAGCACCAGGCTGCGCCCCGTCACCTCATACTGCCCACCAAACTCCAGCTTCGGCGACTTGCGCCGCTTCGGCTGGTCGGTGTCGATCAGCGCACTCCAATACTCACCCTGCGGTACCTCGGGCAAGGTGAACGGCACGGTGTCATGGTGCGCATTGACGATCAGCAGCAAGGTGGCATCCGCCCCCGGCTTGAGAATCCCGCTGACCTGCGCCCGCCCATCCATGAGCATGCCCAGGCAGCGGCCATTGCCATCCTCCCACTGCTCCACACTCATTTCATTGGCATCCGGCGCCAGCCAGGTGACGTCCTTGACCCCGATCGCTTCGTTGTAATCACCCACCAGGAAGCGCGCCCGGCGCAGGATCGGGTAGTTGCGACGCAAGCGGGTCAGGCGCTTGACGAAGGTCATCAGCTCGGCGCCGTCCTCGTCCAGGTCCCAGTTGATCCAGCCGATCTCGCTGTCCTGGCAGTAGGCGTTGTTGTTGCCGTGCTGGGTGCGGCTGAATTCGTCACCCGCGACGATCATCGGCGTGCCCTGGGCCAGCAGCAACGTGGCGAACAGGTTGCGCATCTGGCGCAGGCGCAGGGCGTTGATTTCCGGGTCGTCCGTCGGGCCTTCGGCACCGTGGTTCCACGACAGGTTGTTGTTGCTGCCGTCCTGGTTGTTTTCGTCGTTGTCCTCGTTGTGCTTGTCGTTGTACGAGACCAGGTCACGCAAGGTGAAGCCGTCATGGGCGGTGATGAAGTTGACCGAGGCATACGGGCGACGGCCACGACGGTTGAACATCTCGCCCGAGGCGGTCAGGCGCGCGGCGAAGTCGGCCAACTGGCCTTCGTCGCCTTTCCAGAAGGCGCGCACGGTGTCGCGGAAGCGGTCGTTCCATTCCGCCCAGCCCGGGGCGAAATTGCCGACCTGGTAGCCGCCCGGGCCGCAGTCCCAGGGCTCGGCGATCAGTTTGACCTGGCGCAGCAGCGGGTCCTGGCGGCAGGCGACGAGGAAGCTGTGACGCTCGTCGAAGCCCTCGTGGTAACGCCCGAGAATGGTCGCCAGGTCGAAGCGGAAGCCGTCCACGTGCATCTCGCCAGCCCAGTAGCGCAGTGAGTCGGTGACCAGTTGCAGCACGCACGGGTGGCTGAGGTCGAGAGTGTTGCCGGTGCCGGAGTCGTTGATGTAGTAGCGCTTGTCGTCCGGCATCAGGCGGTAGTAGGAGGCGTTGTCGATGCCGCGCATGGACAGGGTCGGGCCCAGCTCGTTGCCCTCGGCGGTGTGGTTGTAGACCACGTCGAGAATCACTTCCAGGCCGGCGTCGTGCAGGTGCGCGACCATTTCCTTGAACTCGGCGATCTTGCCCTTGGCCAGGTAGCGCGGGTGCGGGGCGAAGAAGGCGATGCTGTTGTAGCCCCAGTAGTTGTTCAGGCCCTTTTGCAGCAGGTGCTGGTCGTTGACGAAGGCGTGGATCGGCAGCAGTTCGATGGCGGTGACGCCAAGGTCCTTGATATGCCCGAGCAGGTCGTCGTTCATCAGGCCGGCGAAGGTGCCGCGGGCCGCGTCAGGCACCGACGGGTGACGCATGCTGATGCCGCGCACATGGGCTTCGTAGACGATGGTCTTTTCCCACGGTGTGCCGACGCGGCGGTCGCGGCCCCAGGTGTAGGCCGGGTCGATCACCTTGCATTTGGGCACGTAGGGCGCGCTGTCGCGCTCGTCGAAGCTGAGGTCGCCGTCCGGATGCCCGATGGTGTAGCCGAACAGCGCTTCCGACCATTTCAGCTGACCCACCAGTTGCTTGGCATAGGGATCGATCAGCAGCTTGTTGGGGTTGAAGCGATGGCCGTTCTGCGGCTCGTACGGACCATGCACCCGGTAGCCGTAGATCAGCCCCGGATGGGCGTCGGGCAGGTAGCCGTGGAAGATCTCGTCGGTGTACTCGGGCAGTTCGATGCGCTCGATCTCGGTCTCGCCGCTGGCGTCGAACAGGCACAGTTCCACCTTGGTGGCATTGGCCGAGAAAATGGCGAAGTTGACCCCCAGGCCATCCCAGGTCGCACCCAGCGGGAAGGGCAGGCCTTCCCGGATGCGCGAGGGTTCGGTGTGTACGGTTTCTGCGGTTTCTTCTTTACGGCTCATGGGTCACCTGAAGCGTTCTTAGGGGTACAGGAGGCCTGCACGACAGCCCGAGGGCTGTCGCGTGTGGCGGAAATACAGTGGTGGTGCCGGGCTTAGAGCGGGGCAGGTTTCTTCGGCGCGCGAGGCTTTTTCACGGCGGCCGGCTTGGCCGCGGGAGGCTTGCTGCCGAGGGTCGCGGCAGGCGCGGCCTTGGGTTTGGCGGCGGCCTTGGGCTTGCTCGCTGTCTTGCTGGCGGACTTGGCCTGCGGCGCCAGGGCCTCGGCCTCGGCCAGCTTGCGTGCCATGTCCCAGTGGCGTGATTCCTGGCCTTCGGGTTTGCCTTCCGATTCCCAGATCTGGTACGCGAATTCGCGTATGCGTTTTTCCTCGACACTCATGGCTAGGCTCCTGATGACTCGATGTGATCGATAAAGAGATTCACGGGAAGGTGTTCCAGCGCGCTGCTCAGCCACAGCTCTCTGTTGTGTGTGACTGCGCTCTGTTCGAAAAGTCCCGAGCAGTTGGCAGTGGGCAGGTCGAACGGCAACAGCACCCGCGTGTCGTCCCAGTTCTGCGCCGGGATCAGCGGTTGCGCCTGTCCGCCAAGCAGGCCGGCCGCCAGGCGCGGGACGATGACCACCGCGTGCTGGTCATCGTGGATACGGGCGAAGGCCAGCACCCGCTGGGCATGTTTGCCGAGCACCTGCAGCGGCACGTAGTCGCCGCGCAGGAACAGCTCGGGGAAGCGCTGGCGGCGCTCCAGCACCTGGCCGATCAGCGCCTGCTTGATGCGGCCGTCGCGCCATTGGCCAAGCAGTTCGGCGACCGGCAGCTCTTCGGCCAGGGCCTCGCGGCGCGCCGGGAAGTCCACCGGGCGGCGGTTGTCTGGGTCGACCAGGCTGAAGTCCCAGAACTCGGCGCCCTGGTACAGGTCCGGGATGCCCGGGGCGGTCATGCGCAAGAGCGTCTGTACCAGGCTGTTCAGCGCACCGGGGCAGGCCAGGGCAAGGGCGGCTTCGGCGATGGAGTGACGCAGTTGCTGGCATTGGCGGTCCAGCAGGATGGCGTCGAGGAAGGCCGCGCAGGCCGTCTCGTAAGGCTCGTTGCTGGCGCTCCAGCTGCTGCGCAACTTGGCCTCGCGCAGCGCCTTGACCTGCCACTGGCGCAGGCGCTCGGCGTAGGCGCGCAGGCCCAGGTCGTCGTCCGGACCAAGGTCCAGCGGCCAACTACCGAGCAGGGTCTGGTAGAGCATAAGTTCATCGCCGGCGCTGGGTGCGGTGCCGTCCGCCAGGTCCTGGCGCAGTGGCTCGGCCAGTTCGCGCCAATGCTCGATGCGCTGGGCGTACCAGTCGGGACGCTCGCTGATCACCGCCAGCCGGGCACGCATGTCCTCGCCACGCTTGTGGTCGTGGGTGGCGGTGGCCAGCAGGTTGTCCGGGAATGCGGCCAGGCGTTGCTGGCAACTGGCGTGGAAGGCCGAGGGCGGCGCGCTGAAACGCTCGGCATCGAAGCCGACATCGTTGCGCGACAGCAGCACCGCCGAGCGATAGAAAGTGGTGTCTTCCACGGCCTTG
Source organism: Pseudomonas putida (assembly GCF_001941965.1). Classification (GTDB taxonomy): domain Bacteria; phylum Pseudomonadota; class Gammaproteobacteria; order Pseudomonadales; family Pseudomonadaceae; genus Aquipseudomonas; species Aquipseudomonas putida_L. Next base: position 4,976 of record NZ_MKZO01000052.1, read on the forward strand.
GCAGCGGTGGGCGAGGTCAGTTGCTGGAAGCGCACGCAGGCATGGCGCAACTGCTTGCGCGCACGGCCCGGCGGCAGGCTGCGCCAGCGCTCGCCGCCGAGCCAGCGTTGCAGGTAGTCAAGCACGTTGGCGTCGGCATCGCCGAGGCTGATACGGGCTTGTTCCAGGGCCTGCTGGAAGAACGCTTCATCTTCGGCAGGACGGCCACAGGCGTTGATATAGGTGCGATAGACCGGATAGTGCTCGACCAGCGCCTGCAGCGCACGGCGGATCGCGCCGAGGGTCAGGTCGCGGCTCATCACATCGTTGCGCGCCACCTGCAACAAAGCCTGGGCCACCGATTCGAAGTCGCCGGCAAGCGTGCCTTGCAGCACCAGTTGGCGGGCTTGGCGGATCTCGTCGGCAAACGCCGGGCGCTCACTGAGGTCATGCCACAACTCGGTCAGCGCGGCCTCACCGGCCGGATCGTGTTGCAGCAGCGAGACCTGGTTCATGAATTCGTAACCGGTGGTCCCATCCACCTGCCAGTCGCGGTGCAGGCTTTCGCCGGGGCCGAGGATCTTCTCGACATAGATCGGCAGGTGCTCCAGCGCGGCATTCAGCGGCCGCTCGGCGAGCAGCGCGGTAGTCCGCCGACGCAGCTTGCGGCAGTAGCCACGCGGATCGGCGAGGCCGTCGATATGGTCGATACGCAGCCCGTCCACCAGCCCTCGGCCGATCAGCTCGAACAGCTCGCCGTGGGTCGCCTCGAACACCGCCGGCTTTTCCACCCGCAGCCCGCCCAGTTCGTTGACGTCGAAGAAGCGCCGCCAGTTGATATCGTCCGCCGCGGTGCGCCAGCTGGCCAGGCGGTAGTGCTGGCGCTCCAGCAGGGCGTGCAGGCGCTTGAAACCCTCTTCATTGCGCGAATTGAAGCCTTCCAGCAGACGCTCGATATCCACCGCGTGCTGGGCATGGCAGGCCAGGCTGGCGAGCACCCGCAGCAGCGGCTCGGCCTCGTCGGCATCCTTGCAGGCGGCGAAGCGCCCGGCCAGGTCGCGCAGGTCGGTCAGCTGGCTGCCGGCGAGGATCAGGGCGTAGTCCGGCGGGCTGATGGGGAAGCGGTGGTCATGGTGATGCACCAGGAAATGCCCGCTGGCGGCGTCGAAGCGCAGCGGCGCGGCGCCGTCCTGCAGGACCTTGCCGTAGTCGTCGGCAAGGAAGGGCAGGAGTAACTGGCCTTCGAGCAGCGGGTCCGGCGAGTGCCACTGGATATCGAAGAATTCGGCGTAGCGGCTGCGTCGGCCCCAGGCCAGCAGGTCCTGCCACCAGCGATTATGTTCACCGCCGACGGCCATATGGTTGGAGACGATGTCCAGCAGCAGGCCCATGCCGTGCTGGCGCAAAGCGGCCACCAGACGCTCCAGTGCCGCCTCGCCACCCAGCTCCGGGCTGACCTTGGTCGGATCGACCACGTCGTAACCATGCATCGAGCCGGGGCGGGCCTCCAGCAGCGGCGAGGCGTACACATGGCTGATACCGAGGCGGGCGAAGTAGGGCACCAGCGGCACCGCATCATCGAGAGTGAAACCGGCGTGGAATTGCAGGCGCAGGGTCGCGGTCATGGCTTTCATTGGTCGCGCTCCCAGGCTTGCTCGCGGGATTGCGCGAGCAGTTCCAGGCGCCGTGCGGCATCGACATCGTCGAGCAGCTCGCGGGCCGGGGCGGCGAAGCGCCGCTGCCAGTTGGGATGGCCGTCGATGGTCCCGGGCAGGTTGGGTTGTTCATCTACCCCGAGCAGGTCCTCCAGCGGCAGCAGCACCAGGGGCGCGCGGGTATGGCCGAGCAGGCGCACGCTGGCGTCGATCACGGCGTCGGCATCGTTGAGCGGGTGGTGATAGTTGCTTTCCAGCAATTGGCGCAGTCCCTTGATTTCGGTTTGTCGGGTTTCCCGCCAGTCCCGTTCGGTAATGGCGTCGATCAGTTTCAGGCGCTGGTTCCAGTCGATATCCCGCGACGCCAGCCAGCCGGCCAGGGGCGGCAGGTCGTGGGTGCTGGTGGTGGCCAGGGCGCTGTCCGGCCAGTCGAGGATCGGCTTGAAGCGCCCGGGCGGATCCTGTTCGAACAGCAGCACACGCATGCCGAGGATGCCCCGCGCCGCGAGCTTTTCCCGCAGGCCCTCGGGCACTGTGCCGAGGTCTTCACCGAGGATGATCGCGCGGTTGCGCACCGACTCTAGGGCCAGCAGGCGCAACAGGTCGTCGATCGGGTAATGCAGGTAGGCGCCTTCTGGCGCGGTCGCCCCGGCCGGGATCAGCCACAGGCGGTACAGGCCCATCACATGGTCGATGCGCAGGCCGCCGGCATGGGCGAGGTTGGCCCGCAGCATCTCGATGAAGGCGCGGAAACCGTTGCGCTTCAGGCCTTGCGGCGAGAAGGCGGTGATGCCCCAGTTCTGCCCGGCGCGGTTGAGGATGTCTGGCGGGGCACCGACGTGCACCTCGGCCAGCAGTTCGTCCTGGCGGGCCCAGGCCTGGCTGCCGGCGCCATCGGCACCCACGGCGAGGTCGGCGATCAGGCCCACGGCCATGCCCTGGCCGCGCGCGGCTTGCTGAACCCGTTGCAGGCCGCGGGTCACCAGCCATTGACAGAACACGTAGTACTCGATGGCAGCGGGGTAGTTCTCGGCGAACTGCGCCACTTCAAGGCTGCCCGGGTCGCGCCAGCCGTCATGCCAGTTGCGCCAGTCGGCGGTCACGCCACGGCTGGCGGCGGCATCGAGCAGGGCTTCGTAGCGACAGTGATCTTCCAGGGCCTGGCCACCGGCCTTGCGGAAACTGTCGAAATCCTCGCGCAGCGGATGCTCGCCCCGGCTGAAGTCGCGGTACAGGGCGCGCAGCAGTTTCTGCTTGGCGGCTGCGGCCAGCGGCCAGTCGATCAGTGGCAACTGCTCCAGTTCGTCGAAAGGCTGTTCGAGGGATTCCTTGGCGACCCGCACCACGCGCTCGCCTAGCAGCAGTTCCGGGCTGGCATACAGGGCATTGAAGAACAGCCGGCTGGACGGCGAATAAGGGCTGAAGGTGTGGGCATTGTTGGCGAACATCGCATGCATCGGGCTGATCGCCAGGGCGTCGGCGCCGCGCTCGGCAGCACTGCGGGCCAGGGCTTCTAGGGCCTGGCAGTCGCCGAAGCCGCCATCGCCGGGGCGGCGCAGGCTGTAGAGCTGGGCGCTCATGCCCCAGGCCCGGGCCGTGGCCTGGTGTTTTGCGTCAGCCAGGGTGAAGCAGCGCAGCGGCGCCACGGCGACGGTGAAGCCCTGGCCATTGATATTCAGGCGGTGATAGCCGAGGGGCAGGCCGCCCGGCAGCTTGCCCTTGGGGTCCAGGCGCAGGGCCTGTTCGCTGCCGTCCTCGAGGGCGGCGTGCACCAGGCTGCCGCCGTCGAACCAGCGCGACAGGTCCAGGGTTGTGTCGATATCCACCGTCAGCAAAGGCGGCAAGTGTTGCTCGTCTTCGGCCTCTTCCAGCGCGGCCAGGCTGCTGGCGATGCTGTCTGCGTCGTCGGCAGGGTGGCCAAGGGCGCCGAGTACCCGGCGCAGATTGGCTTCGCTGACCTGTTGTGCACGGCCGTTGGCGTCGATCCAGTCCACGGCGACGCCAGCGCGTCGGGCCAGATGGTGCAATTGCAGGTCACTCATGGGGCAGGCTCCGCTGCGGCGTGGGAATTCAGACTGACCAGGGCGCTGTACGGGGGCAGCGTGCCGGGTTGATGCACTGCTTCAGTGCAGTTGAACAGCGGTTGATGGGTGTCCGGCAGGTGCGACTGCACCGGGTCCGGGCCGAGGTTGAGGTCGATGCGCAGTTCGCGGCCATCGCCCAGTTGCCAGCGGGCGCTGACTGCCCTGTCGCCGAGCACTTCGGCACCGAGGGCACGGGTGCCGGCGAGGTGGGGGACGAGGTGCTGGCGGCGCAGCTCTAGCAGGTGGCGGTAGAAGTCCTCCCAACTGGCGCTGTGGGCGTTGCGCTTGGGGCGTGAGTCGAGGAAGGTCTGCACGGCGTTGGGGTCGGGAATGCGTGCGCGTTGCTCGGGGTCGGCGAAGGCAGCGAAGCCCTTGAACTCGGCACGGCGACCGTTGCGCACGGCGTCGGCCAGCTCATCGTGGTGATCGGTGAAGAACAGGAATGGCGACTCGCTGGCCCATTCATCGCCCATGAACAGCAGCGGGATCATCGGTGACAGCAGGAGGAGGGTGGTTGCTGCACGCAGGGCCTGGGGCGAACACAGGGCCGGCAGGCGCTCGCCGAGGGCGCGGTTGCCGGTCTGGTCGTGGTTCTGCAGGAACAGCACGAACGCGGTCGGCGGCAGGTGCGCGCTGGGTTCGCCCCGGGGCGTGCCGTGGTGGCTGGTTTCGCCCTGGTAGACGAAGCCTTCGCCCAGGCAGCGGGCCAGACGCGCTGTCGGCTCCTGGAAGTCGGCGTAATAGCCTTCCTTTTCGCCGGTGAGCATGACGTGCAGGGTGTTGTGGCCGTCGTCGTTCCATTGCCCGTCGAAAGCGCTCTCCAGCAGGCTGGCCTGGTTCGCCTCGTTCTCCAGCACCAGCCAGCAATGGCGGTTCTCGCCGCAATGCTGGCGCACCGCACTGGACAGGGCGCGGAGGAAGTCCGGGTCCTCGATGGCATGCACGGCGTCCAGGCGCAGGCCGTCGAAGCGGTAGTCGCTCAGCCACATCAGGGCGTTTTCGATAAAGAAGTCGCGCACTTCCGCGCGGCGGAAGTCGATCGCCGCGCCCCAGGGCGTGTGCTTGTCCTCGCGAAAGAAGCGCTCGGCATAGCGGTGCAGGTAGTTGCCGTCCGGGCCGAAGTGGTTGTAGACCACATCGAGCATGACCATCAGCCCCAGGCCATGGGCCTGGTCGATCAGCGCCATCAGTTCGTCCGGCGTGCCGTAACTATGCTGCGGGGCGAACGGCAGCACGCCGTCGTAGCCCCAGTTGCGCTCGCCGGGAAACTGGTGGATCGGCATCAGTTCGATGGCGGTGATGCCCAGTTCGGCCAGGCGCGGCAGTTCGCGCATGACCCCGGCATAGCCGCCGAGCAGGCCGACATGCACTTCCTGGATGACCGCCTCGGTCCATGGCCGGCCGCGCCACTCGGTGTTGCGCCAGGGGTAACGCTGCGGCGCCACCACCTGGCTCGGGCCATGCACGCCCTGGGGCTGGAAACGCGAGGCCGGATCAGGCACCGACAGCTCGCCATCGATGCGATAGCGGTACAGCGCGCCCTGCGGGCAGCGCCGATGAAGACGGAACCAGCCATCGGCCTCGGGGGCCATGGCGAAGGTAGCGCCGTCCAGCTCCAGTTCGACAGTACGGGCGTCAGGCGCCCACAGGGAAAAACAGGTGCGCTGGCCGTCTTCGACCAGCGCGCCATGGGTGAAGCGCAGGGGCAGTGCCGCCATGGATCACCCCCGCACGCAAGCGGCGCGAACGACCAGGTCCTCGTACAGCCGGGCGTACGGTTCCACCGCCTGGCACCAGTTGAAGGGTTGGGTCATGGCCAGGCAGCGCATGGCGTTGAGCAGGTTTTTCTTCTCGAACACGTAGAAGGCCCGGCTCAGCGCTTCGCGGTAGCTGTCCACGGTGGATTCGTCGAAGAGGAAGCCGGTCACCCCGTTCTCGATGGTGTCCGCCAGCCCGCCGGTATTGCGGGCGATCGGCAGCGAGCCGAAGCGCTGCGCATACATCTGGCTCAGGCCGCAGGGCTCGTAGCGCGACGGCATCAGCAGGAAGTCACTGCCGGCGAACATGCGCCGTGCATCGGTCTCGTTGAAACCGATGCGCACGCCGATCCGGCCGGGGAAGCGCAGGGCCAGTTCGCGCATGGCCTGTTCCTCTTCCGGCTCACCACGGCCGATCACCGCGAGCTGGCCGCCTTGCTGGACGATGTACTCGGCCACGCCCAGGGTCAGGTCCAGGCCTTTCTGGTACACCAGGCGCGACACCACGGCGAACAGCGGGCCGGTGGACGGCTCCAGGCCGAACAGCTCGCGCACCTGTGTGGCGTTGGCCGCCTTGCCTTCCCAGTCGTTCAGGCCGAAGTTGTGTTGCAGATGGCTGTCGGTGGCCGAGTTCCAGCTCTCGTCGATGCCATTGGGAATGCCGCTCAACAGGCCTTGCTGGGCCTTGCTGGCGAGGAAACCGTCAAGGCCGCAGCCGAACGCCGGGGTGGTGATTTCCTCGGCGTAGGTGGCGCTGACCGTGGTGATATGGCTGGAGTAGGCCAGGCCGGCCTTGAGGAACGACAGCTTGCCGTAGAACTCCATGCCTTCCTGTTGCAGGGCATGTTCGGGGATGGCCAGCTCCGGGGTGCAGGCCAGGCTGTGCACGCCCTGGTAGGCGAGGTTGTGGATGGTGAACAGGGTCGGCGTGTTCAAGCCGCGCCAGTGCATGTAGGCCGGGGCCAGGCCCGCGGGCCAGTCATGGGCGTGGATCAGTTCCGGGGTCCAGTGGACCATGCCTTCGCCGGCGGCGATTTCCGCGGCGGCCAGGCCCAGGCGGGCGAAGCGGATGTGGTTGTCGGGCCAGTCGCGACCGTTGTTGGCGCCGTAGGGGGTGCCTTCGCGCTGGTACAGCTCAGGGCAGATCAGCACGTAGATGACCAGGCCGTCAGGCAGGTCCATGCGGCCGATCTGGCAGGGAGGCAGGGCGGCATGGCCACCGAGTTCGCCGACCACATGGATCGGGTAGTCGCTGTCCATCACTTGCGGGTAACCGGGGATCAGCACGCGAACATCGTGCAGGTGGCGCAGGGCCCGGGGCAGGGCGGCGGAGACGTCGCCGAGGCCGCCGGTCTTGACCAGGTCGGCGATTTCCGAGGTAACGAACAAGACTTTGCGTTTGTGCCGGTTCTGCCTGTTGTCGCCGACGAAGCCAAGGCCGCCGGTATCGACGATCTCGTTGCCCACGGGGGCGCTGTTGTCTGGATTGAAATGCGGTTCGACAGCGGCACTGATCATTTAACTTCTCTCCGTCCCTTGTGCTTTGGGCGATTCGCCCGAATGCGATGCCTGTATCTGTTCTCTCTTTCTCTGCGAGCGGTGTTGCTTCCCTGTGGTCCGTGCAAGCGCTGCGCCAACCGGCGCTCCTGCCGTTGACGAGGTGACGAAGTGTAGGGATGAGCCGGTTGCGTCCGGGAACGCCGGAAACGATGACCTGCTTGAATTCCTGACTGGCCGGGTTCCCACAAGGTTCAAACTTTTTCGGGAGATGCTTGCAGGCGGACGACAGGCAGGATTGAGGAGTGTAGGAGAGGGATGGAATAAGCGGTGACCCGTTGGTCACATTTCAGAATGAAGACAGGTGGATGGTGTCGGGGTGCCTGGCCAGGAACTTCCGGGCGGGCAAATGAACCTGTGGGAGCTGGCTTGCCAGCGATTTGGCCCGGCCTGACAACCTCTTTGTCAGTGCCGGCCTCATCGCTGGCAAGCCAGCTCCCACAGGGGGCCAAGCTCGCCTTGAAAGTGAGGCTCTAGCCCAGAATGGCCTTCATCTTGTCCCTGAGCTGATCGATCCCGAACGGCTTGCTGATCATATGCATCCCCTCCGGCACATCGATGCTCTGCCCATACCCGCTGGCGAACAGGATCGGCAGCATTGGCCGCAGTTCCCGGGTCTGGCGGGCCAGTTCCTTGCCGTCGATGCCCGGCAGGCCGACGTCGGTGAGCATCAGGGCGAAATGCTGGTCCGGATTGCCAAGCAATTCCAGGGCTTGTTCCGCGTCCTCGGCCTCCCTGACCTCGTATCCCAGTTCCTCAAGGACGTCGACCATCAGCATGCGCACGATGTTGTCGTCTTCAACGACCAGAAGTGGGGCGGTGGCGGGCATGGGTAACTCCTGCGGCAATGATTGTTACTCACTCTGTAAGCAGCGCGCCGCCGGAAGTTCCCGGCATCGACGACGATGAGCATAGCGGGGCGCGATAATGCACGGAACGAATCCAAACGTCATGCCTCAAATACTGGCTTTGTGCCCTGCGAACAGCCGCGAAGACGGATAGACTGGGACATCAGCGTCAGTCAGGCACCACCCGCCTGATCCATAAGCCAAAAAAACAATCGCCACACTCTGCCGCATGGACCAACAGATGAATCAGTCAAACCCTATCGACCAGCAGCGCTTCCAGAAGCTGCTGGTGCGCAATATCAGCCTGCCCCTGGGAGTGGGGCTGCTGAGTGCCGTGGTGTTCATCGCCGTGATTGCGTACCTGCTGTCGGTGATCCAGTGGGTCGGCCACACCGACCGGGTGATCAACAACGCCAACGAGTCGCTCAAGCTGTCGATCGACAAGGAAACCGGCATGCGCGGTTACCTGCTGACCGGCGAAGCGCACTTCCTCGACCCCTATGAGCTGGCCAAGCCACGCATCGCCGCACAGATGCAGACCTTGCGCGAACTGGTGGCGGACAACCCGATCCAGCTCGATCGCCTGACCCGCCTGGATGCTCTGCAGGCCGAATGGAACGACTTTGGCCGGGAGATGATCGAGGCCCGGCGCACCAGCGGCGATTACCGCTCCGATATCCAGGCCGGCCGCGGCAAGCGCCTGACCGACCAGATCCGCAAGGAATACGAGGACTTCGTCGGGCTGGAGCAGCAACTGCGGGCCAAGCGCAACGAAACCGTGAGCACCACCACCTGGGTGTCGATTTCCCTGTACCTGCTGTTCGTCATCGTGGTCAGCGGCCTGCTGGCCTGGGTCGGGCGCCGCGACCTGCTTAACCTGTCGCGCAGCTACCAGGCCAATATCGAGGCCCAGGAGCGCTCCACCGAGCGCCTGGAGCAGCAGGGCTGGATCCGCAACGGGCAGAACCAGCTGGCACAGCAGGTCCTGGGCCAGCAGACCCTGCCGACCCTCGGCCACAACATCCTGCAGTTTTTCTCCAACTACCTCGGTAGCGTGGTTGCCGCCCTCTATGTGCGCGACGAGCACGACAACCTGCATCGGGTCGCCAGCTACGGCTTCTCCCGCGAGCAGGATGCCCGCGACCAGGTCATCAGCCCCCACGAGGGCCTGGTCGGCCAGGCCCTGGCACAGAATCGCCTGCTGACCCTGGAAGAGGTGCCGGAAGACTACTTCAAGGTCAGCTCGGGCCTGGGCGAAGGCCTGCCGCGCAGCGTGATGCTGATGCCGGCGACCAATGACGGGCAGATCAACGGCGTCCTTGAACTGGGCTTCCTGCGTCCCCTGAGCGCACGTGACGGTGAGCTGCTGGAGCGGGTCGCCGGCAACCTCGGTACCTCCATCGAAAGTGCCCGCTACCGCCAGCGCCTGCAGGAAGTCCTGGCCCAGACCCAGCAGCTCAACGAAGAACTGCAGGTCCAGCAGGAAGAACTGAAGACCGCCAACGAGGAACTGGAGGAGCAGTCGCGGGTGCTCAAGGAGTCCCAGGCCCATCTGGAAACCCAGCGCGCCGAGCTGGAGCAGACCAACGAGCAACTGGCCGAACGCACCGACGCCCTGGCTTCCCAGCGTGATGCCCTGGATGTCAAGAACACCGAGCTCAACGAGGCCCAGGTGCAGTTGCAACAGCGCGCCGAGGAACTGCAGCGCTCGAGCAAGTACAAATCCGAATTCCTCGCCAACATGTCCCATGAACTGCGTACGCCGCTCAACAGCACGCTGATCCTGGCCAAGCTGCTGGCGGAAAACCCGCAGGACAATCTCAGCGACGAACAGGTCAAGTTCGCCGAGTCGATCTATTCCGCGGGCAACGACCTGCTCAGCCTGATCAACGACATTCTCGATATCGCCAAGGTCGAAGCCGGCAAGCTCGATGTGCGCGCCGAAACGCTGCAGGTGGCGCGCCTGGCCGATGGCCTGCGCGGGCTGTTCGAGCCGCTGGCGGCGGACAAGGGCCTGAGCTTCGGCGTCAGCGTCGAGCCACAGGTCCCGGCGACCCTCTACACCGACCGCCAGCGTCTTGAGCAGATCCTCAAGAACCTGCTGTCCAACGCACTGAAGTTCACCGAGCAAGGCCAGGTCAGCCTGACCCTGGCCCCGCAGGCAGGCGGCGGTATCGTGTTCCTGGTGCGTGACAGCGGCATTGGCATCGCCGCCGACCAGCAGGAGGCGATCTTCGAGGCCTTCCACCAGGCCGATGGCACCACCAACCGCCGTTACGGCGGCACTGGCCTGGGCCTGTCGATTTCCCGTGACCTGGCCCGCCTGCTCGGTGGCGAGATCCAGGTGCAGAGCGCGCCGGGCCAGGGCAGCGTGTTCAGCCTGAGCCTGCCGGAAAGCTACGAGCCGATCGTCGACCAGTTGCAGCCGTCCACCCTCAGCCGTCCGCAGCCGCTGGCGCAAAGCCTGCCGGCAGCACTGCCGGAAGTGCCAAGCGTGCCCCTGGCCGAAGGCCCGGTGCGCCGCCTGGCCTTCGAGGATGACCGGCACAAGGCGCCGTTCAGCCAGCGCTGCATCCTGGTAATCGAGGACGAGCCGAACTTCGCCCGCATCCTCTTCGACCTGGCCCACGAGCTGGGCTACAACTGCCTGGTGGCGCGTGCCGCCGACGACGGATTCGAGCTGGCCGAGCGCTTCGTCCCGGATGCCATCCTGCTGGACATGCGCCTGCCCGACCATTCCGGCCTGACCGTGCTCCAGCGCCTTAAAGAACAGGCCGCCACCCGGCATATCCCGGTGCACGTGATTTCCGTCGAGGACCGTATCGAGACCGCCCTGCACATGGGCGCCGTGGGTTATGTGGTCAAGCCCACCAGCCGCGAGGAACTGAAGACCGTCTTCGCCCGCCTGGAAGAAAAGCTGACCCAGAAGCTCAAGCACATCCTCCTGGTCGAGGACGACGACCTGCAGCGCGAGAGCATCGCCCGCCTGATCGGTGACGATGACGTGCAGATCACCGCCGTGGGCACCGCCCAGCAAGCCCTGGACCTGCTCAAGGCCCATGTCTACGACTGCATGGTGATCGACTTCAAGCTGCCGGACATGCCGGGCAACGAGCTGCTCAAGCGCATGACCGTGGACGAGATCCAGTCCTTCCCGCCGGTGATCGTCTATACCGGGCGCAACCTGAGCCGCGACGAAGAGGCCGAGCTGCTCAAGTATTCCCGCTCGATCATCATCAAGGGCGCACGCTCGCCGGAGCGCCTGCTGGATGAAGTGACACTGTTCCTGCACAAAGTCGAATCGACGCTGTCCCATGAAAGGCAACGCATGCTGCGCACCGCGCGCAGCCGCGACAAGGTCTTCGAGGGGCGCAAGATCCTCCTGGTGGACGACGATGTGCGCAACATCTTCGCCCTGACCAGTGCCCTGGAGCACAAGGGCGCCCTGGTGGAGATCGCGCGCAATGGCCGCGAATCCATCGAGCGCCTGGAGCAGGGCAGTGATATCGACCTGGTGCTGATGGACGTGATGATGCCGGAGATGGATGGCTTCGAGGCGACCCGCCTGATCCGCAAGGATCCGCGCTGGCGCAAGCTGCCGATCATCGCCGTCACCGCCAAGGCAATGAAAGACGATCAGGAACGCTGCCTGCAGGCCGGGGCCAATGACTACCTGGCCAAGCCGATCGACCTCGACCGGCTGTTCTCCCTGATCCGCGTGTGGCTGCCGCAACTGGAGCGAATTTGAATAGCGAACGCAATACCGACATCGAGATCCGACTGCTGATCGAGGCCATCTACCTCAAGTACAGCTACGATTTCCGCGACTACTCCGGCGCTTCGATCAAGCGCCGCATCCTGCATGCCGTGCGCCAGTTCGACTGCGCCACGGTCACCGGGCTGCAGGAAAAGGTGCTGCATGACCCGGGCATCTTCATGCAGTTGCTGCAGTACCTGACCATTCCGGTCAGCGAGATGTTTCGCGACCCCAGCCACTTCCTCGCTCTGCGCCGGGAGGTGGTGCCGCACCTGAAGACCTGGCCGTCGATCAAGATCTGGATCGCCGGCTGCAGCACCGGCGAAGAGGTGTATTCCATGGCCATCCTGCTGCGTGAGGAAGGCCTGCTGGAGCGCACCATCATCTACGCCACCGACATCAACCCCAACTCCCTGGAGAAGGCCAAGCAGGGCATCTACAGCATGGACGCCATGCGCAACTACGAGCGCAACTACCAGGCCGCCGGTGGCACCCGGGAGTTCGCCAGCTACTACACCTGCGCCTACGGCAACGCCATCATGGACGGCAGCCTGCGCGAGAACGTGACCTTCGCCGACCACAGCCTGGCCACCGACAGCGTGTTCTCCGAGACCCAGCTGGTGTCGTGCCGCAACGTGCTGATCTATTTCAACAAGGGCCTGCAGGACCGCTCCTTCGGGTTGTTCCACGAGTCCCTGTGCCACCGCGGCTTCCTGGTCCTGGGCAGCAAGGAGACCCTGGACTTCTCCGCCTATGCCAACCGCTTCGAGCCGCTGGTCAAGCCCGAGCGGATCTACCGCAAGCTATGAAGCGCATCGATGCGATCGTCATGGGCGCTTCGGCCGGCGGGGTCGCCGCGCTGCTCTCGGTGATGGCCTGCCTGCCGAAGGACTTTGCCATCCCGCTGATCTGCGTGCTGCACCTGCCGGACGACCACGAAAGTCAGCTCGCCGAGGTGTTCTCGCGCAAGCTGGGGCGGCCGGTGCGCGAGGCGCGGGACAAGGAGAGCATCGAGCCGGGCATGATCTATGTCGCCGGGCCCGGTTATCACCTGTCGGTGGAGCGTGACCGCAGCCTGTCCCTGAGCCAGGAAGACCGCGTGCACTACTCCCGGCCATCGATCGACGTGCTCTTCGAGTCCGCCTCCGACTGCTACGGGGCGGCGCTGGCCGGGGTGCTGCTGACCGGGGCCAATGAAGATGGTGCCGCCGGTCTGGCACGAATCAGTGAGTACGGTGGTCTGAGCATCGTCCAGGACCCGGCCCAGGCCCAGGTCTCGGCCATGCCGGCGGCTGCGCTGGCCCTGCATCGGCCTGACCACATACTCCCTTTGAATGGCATCGGGCATTTGCTCGCCAAGCTGGAATCACAAGAATGCTGAGCCACATCCAAGCCAAACTGCTGATCGTCGACGATCTTCCGGAGAACCTGCTGGCGCTCGAAGCGCTGATCAAGGCGGATGATCGTGCGGTCTACCAGGCGGGCTCCGCCGACCAGGCCCTGTCGCTGCTGCTGGAGCACGAATTTGCCCTGGCCATTCTCGATGTGCAGATGCCCGGCATGAACGGTTTCGAGCTGGCCGAACTGATGCGCGGGATGGAGAAGACCAAGCACATTCCGATCGTTTTCGTCAGCGCCGCCGGGCGCGAGATGAATTATGCGTTCAAGGGCTATGAGAGCGGCGCGGTGGATTTCCTGCACAAGCCGCTGGACACCCTGGCAGTGAAGAGCAAGGTCAAGGTCTTCGTCGAGCTGTATCGCCAGCGCAAGGCCCTCGACCATCAGGTCCAGGCCTTGGCGCGCAGCCAGCAGGAACAGCAGCAATTGCTCGAGCAGTTGCAGGTGGCCCGCGGCGAACTGGAGCGGGCGGTGCGCATGCGCGACGACTTCATGTCCATCGTTTCCCATGAGGTGCGCACGCCGCTCAACGGGCTGATCCTGGAAACCCAGCTGCGCAAGCTGCACCTGGCCCGGGACAACGCCGATGCCTTCACCCTGGACAAGATGCGCGCCATGGTCGAGCGCGACGAGCGCCAGATCAACAGCCTCATCCGCCTGATCGAGGACATGCTCGATGTCTCGCGGATCCGCACCGGCAAGCTGTCCATCAGCCCATCACGCTTCGACCTCGGGCAACTGGCCGGGCGCCTGGTGGAAAACTTCGCCGCCCAGGCTGCGGCGGCCGGCTCGGTCATCGAGCTGGAGGGCAGCGGCGTACTGGAAGGAACATGGGATGAGTTCCGTATCGAACAGGTGATCGCCAACCTGCTGAGTAACGCCCTGCGTTACGGGGCGAAACGGCCGGTGCAGGTGCGGGTACTGGAGGATGACGGCATGGCCTGCGTGGAAGTGCGCGACCAGGGCATCGGCATCAGCCCGCAGAACCAGCAACGGATCTTCCAGCAGTTCGAGCGCGTGGCGTCCAACCACAGCGTCGCCGGGCTGGGCCTGGGGCTGTATATCTCCGAGCAGATCGTCCTGGCCCATGGCGGGCGGATTTCAGTGAGCAGTGCCGAGGGCGAAGGGGCAACGTTCCGCGTCCACTTACCGCTGGTATGCGATATGCATGAACGAAAGAATGAAAGTGGTCGCTCCGAAGCAACCTCTGCGTAAGCCCGGGGTCTGTATGGTCATCATCACCCGAATGAATAGAATCAAGGCGTTGGCATGAGCGTAGATGCGCAAGATGTAGTACTGGTCGTCGAAGACGAGCCGGTTATCCGTATGGTCCTCAATGATTACCTCTCGGGCGAGGGCTACCGCGTCCTGCTCGCCGAAGACGGTGCCCAGGCGTTCGAGATCCTCGCCAGCAAGCCGCACCTGGACCTGATGGTTACGGACTTCCGCCTGCCCGGCGGAATTTCCGGCGTGGATATCGCCGAGCCGGCGGTCAAGCTGCGACCGGACCTCAAGGTCATCTTCATCAGCGGCTACCCGGCGGAAATCCGCGAGTCCGGCAGCCCGATCGCCTTCCGCGCGCCGATCCTGGCCAAGCCTTTCGACCTGGATAGCCTGCGCGAGCAGATTCAGGAATTGTTGGCCTGAGCTTCAGCCGATTCGTACGCGTTGAGTCGATTTCCCTTATACCCCGCGATTTCGCGGGGTGATCCGATCGGTTCCTTGTTCTCACGACACAGGAACCGTCATGAATCCGACACTCCCTCCCCGTACCCGCGACATCACCCTTCACCTCGGCCTGTTTTTCGACGGCACCGGCATGAACCTGCACAACAGCGAGCAGGGTGGCGCCGGCAGCTATGCCCTGGGCAAGAGCAATGTGGCGCGGTTGTATGCCCTTTATCCGCACTGCCAGCAGCTCGCCGGTGACGCCCGGCAGGCTGCGCTGGCGCTGTACATCGAGGGTATCGGCACCCGGCGTGGCGAAGCCGATGCCCTGATCGACCAGGCCACCGGACGCGGCGCCTCCGGCGTGGCGGCGCGGGTGGCGCAGGTGCCCAGGCAGGTCGAAGCGCTGCTGCAGGGTTTTTTGGTGGACAACCCGACGGTGGCGGTCTCGCACATCAAGCTCGATCTGTTCGGTTTCAGCCGCGGCGCGGCGGCCGCACGTCACCTCGGTAATGATCTGCAGGGACTGCGCAGTGCCTGCGGCGACATTCCGCTGAGCGTGAACTTCATCGGTCTGTTCGATACCGTTGCCAGCATCATTGCCCCGCTCAAGGGCAATTTCAGCGCGGCCAATGCCGATTTCGACGGGTTGCGCCTGGGCTTGCGTGCCGGCCAGGCACGGCGGGTGGTGCACCTGGTGGCTGCGGACGAGCGACGGCTGAACTTCCCTCTGGTGGCCGGGCCGGATGACCGGGTCGTGCCGGGGGATCACTGCGATATCGGCGGCGGCTATCGGGACGGCGTGGAGCATGCGGTGCTGGAGCGCCCGTTCAGCAGCATCGAGTGGGCCCACGTGCCACTGGAAAGCACCAGGGCCTGGCAGCAGGCGAGCCAGTGTCTGCAGCGGCGCCAGGAGGAATGGGCGGCGCTGGGGCTTGGCGTG
This sequence comes from Pseudomonas putida, assembly GCF_001941965.1. GTDB lineage: Bacteria > Pseudomonadota > Gammaproteobacteria > Pseudomonadales > Pseudomonadaceae > Aquipseudomonas > Aquipseudomonas putida_L. The sequence continues at coordinate 20,622 of NZ_MKZO01000052.1, forward strand.
CGCCTGCAAAGCCAGACCGTCGACCAGCCGTTTGTGCCCAAGCGCGATATCCAGCGGGAAAAGCGCGTGCGGGTGTGGATCGAGGGTGAGCGGGAGGTCTCGGCCGATCTGTCGTGGGTTTACCTGTGGATGATGCACGAACTGGCGCGGCGCGCTGGCGTCCCGCTGACTGCACCCGAGCAGGGATTGCCCGAGGCATTGCAGGGCATCGCGGAGAAACTGCTGGCCGGGCGCGGGCTGGAGACTGAAGAGATGGCCTTGTTGCGGCGCCGCTACATCCATCGTTCGGCCAACTGGAATGCGCAGTTGCAGTCGGACAGTCCGTTGCTCGATTGCCTGTTCATCAACCGGCCGACAGTGGATGGGGTGAGGGTGGTTCATTCGATTGTGGAATGACCTCAGGGCCGCAAGTCCGGCAGCGCACCCAACCTGCGCTGCCGGACACGACGCGGACACTGTGGGAGCTGGCTTGCCAGCGATTGCGGTAGTGAAGCCGCTATCGCAATCGCGGGTGAACCCGCTCCCACAGGTTACTCGGCCAGCCGCAGGTTTTGTGTTCGACGCGGTCACTGTGGGGGTTTACCCGCGATTGCGATGCTGAGGCCACTACTGCAATCGCTGGCAAGCCAGCTCTCACAGGTTGCTCGGCCAGCCGCAGGTTCTGTGTTCGACGCGGTCACTGTGGGAGCGGGTTTACCCGCGATTGCGATGCTGAGGCCACTACTGCAATCGCTGGCAAGCCAGCTCCCACAGGTTGCTCGGCCAGCCGCAGGTTCTGTGTACGACGCGGTCACTGTGGGGGTTTACCCGCGATTGCGATGCTGAGGCCACTACTGCAATCGCTGGCAAGCCAGCTCCCACAGGTTGCTCGGCCAGCCGCAGGTTTTGTGTTCGACGCGGTCACTGTGGGAGATTCTATGGCCGGAGGCAATTTTTTGCCGACGGCCTTTTCTGGCCTCTCCATTTTCTACAGTCGTGAGTTATCGCACCTGTGAGGATGCTCCCAGGTGTATGGCTGTTTCAGAGGTTTAATCGCTGTACTGTGCAGCAGTTCCAGTCAGCCGACTGGTTTTGCACCTCCGGTATAGACCTGCGGTTTCCAGTCCGTTTGGCTCTTCATCAAGCCATACGCCAGTCGCGCCAGCTTCCGCGAGAGGATTACCAGCGCCTGAGTGGTCTTCTTGCCGCGCTCCAGATGGTGCGCGTAAAACTGCTTCCAGGTCTGGGTTCGACTACCGCTCATCGCCGCATTGTGCAGCAGCCTGCGAACCTCCGAGTCCCCACGCTTGCTCAGCCTTCCTCGACCGACCCACTTGCCGGACTGAGCCGTTATCACGTCCATTCCCAAGTACGCGACAAACGCATCGCTGTTGGCGAACTCACCGCGCATGAACGACATCACCAAACCAGCAGCTGTGAGAAAACCAACACCTGGCAATTGGCGAAGACGACGTAACTGATCCTTGAGTCCCGCTTCTTTGACGACCTCGTGCAAACGCATTTCGAACAATCGCTCAAGCCGTTTGAACGTCTTTTCGAGGATCCCAAGTTCTTCCTCGAACAGCTTTTCTCCCGACAAGCTCATTCGCATCATGCCGCGCATTTCCACGATCTTGGCGCGGCGTCGCAGCAGCATCTGAAGCTCGCGGTGACCGGGCGGTGCCGGTATCCATACCTTCAGTGACGCGCGCTCCCTGTTCAGAAAGCGAGCGAGCAAGGTGGCGTCATTGGCGTCAGTCTTCGCTCGCACTCCGAGGCTGTCACGGTACCGGCTCAGCCTGAGACCATCGACGACATAAACGCTCAGGCCCGCACCATGAGCCTGCTCGGCAAGCTCCATGTGATAGGAGCTGGTTGCCTCGATGGCCAAGGCGGATCCCTTGGGCACTGTCTTGAGCCAGGTCTTGATCGATTTCGGAGTGTTGGGGATGGCGAAGGGCTTGGTGTCTGGACCGCTTTGAATCACCAATTCATCTTTGGCGACATCTACACCAGCTTCGAAGGGTACTACGGGCATTGCCATTACTAACTGCTCTCTGTAGCGTGACGCGACTTGAAGGGCACACCCTGGCGCAGGCTTGCATCTATCGTCGCTTGCAAACGAGGCATTCCTTATCGGCGCTTGGGGTGTTGAAAGGAGGAGGGGTGATTTCTCCCACGGTCTGTACTGCTCGCGACAGTCAGAAGCGAGTTATGTCCCTCCTCCTCCCTTCAAGTCTCACACCATACAAGCGGGTTTACCCGCGATTGCGATGCTGAGGCCACTACTGCAATCGCTGGCAAGCGAGCTCCCACAGGTTGCTCGGCCAGCCGCAGGTTCTGTGTACGACGCGGTCACTGTGGGGGTTTACCCGCGATTG
>NZ_MKZO01000053.1 GCF_001941965.1 Pseudomonas putida
GTTTACCCGCGATTGCGATGCTGAGGCCACTACTGCAATCGCTGGCAAGCGAGCTCCCACAGGTTGCTCGGCCAGCCGCAGGTTCTGTGTACGACGCGGTCACTGTGGGGGTTTACCCGCGATTGCGGGATCAAGGCCACCATCGTAATCGCTGGCAAGCCTGCCACTGGGCGCCCGCCCAGTAAAACTCCGTGCGTTTCCCGAAAGCTTGAGTACAATCATCGGTTTTTTGGGCTGGCACATTGCCCGCGCCTTTTTCCGTCCTGGATTGCTCGATGCTGAACGGCAGTTATTCCCCCTCCCTGGTCGTGATTTCCCTGTGCGTGGCGATCCTCGCTTCCTATACCGCCCTCGATCTGACTGGCCGCCTGGCCACGGCAAAGGGCCGTGCGGTGTATCTGTGGATGACCGGCGGCGCGCTGGCCATGGGCATGGGTATCTGGTCGATGCACTTTATCGGCATGCTCGCCTTCAGCCTGCCGATCCAGTTGGGCTATGACGTCACCCTGACCATCCTCTCGCTGGTCATCGCCGTGTTGTCATCGGGCTTTGCGCTATGGCTGGTCAGCCAGCGCAGCCTGCCGCTGCGCATGCTGCTGCTCGGCGCCGGCATCATGGGCGCCGGCATCGCCTGCATGCACTACACCGGCATGGCGGCGATGCGCATGCAGCCCGGCATCCAGTACGACCCACTGCTGTTCGGCCTGTCCCTGCTGATTGCGGTCGGCGCCTCGATGGCGGCGCTGTGGATCGCTTTCCGCCTGCGCCGCAACACCCCCTATGTGCGCCAGGTACGCGCTGGCGCGGCCGTGGTCATGGGGGTTGCCATCGTCGGCATGCACTATACCGGCATGGCGGCTGCCAACTTCCCCGAAGGCAGCTTCTGTGGCGCCTTCGAGAGCGGTTTCAACGGTGATGGCCTCGATTACCTGGTGCTGATCACCACACTGGCAGTGCTGTCGGTAGCGCTGCTGACCTCGGTCCTCGATGCCCGCCTCGAAGCCCGCACCGCCGACCTCGCGCGTTCCCTGACCCTGGCCAACCAGGAGCTGACCCAGTTGGCCCTGCACGACACCCTCACCGGGCTGCCCAACCGGACCCTGCTGGCCGACCGTATCGACCAGGCCATGAGCAAGGTGGCCGAGCACGGCGGCCAGTTCGCGCTGATGTTCATCGACCTGGATGGTTTCAAGCCGGTCAACGATGCCTACGGCCACCACACCGGCGACCAGTTGCTCAAGGAAGTGGCCCTGCGCCTGCGCGGTCATCTGCACAGCCAGGACACCCTCGCGCGGATCGGTGGCGACGAATTCGTCCTGCTGGTGGAACTGGACGACCCTGACGATGCGGTCAACGTCGCCGCCAAGCAGGTCAACCTGGTGTCCCGGGCGTTCCGCCTGGCCGAACAGAACCTGCAGATTTCCGCGAGCATCGGCATCGTCCTGTACCCCGGCAACGGGGCGGACCAGCACGAATTGCTACGCAACGCCGACGCCGCGATGTATCACGCCAAGAGCGCCGGCAAGAACGGCTACAGCTTCTTCGACGTGTCGATGAACAGCAACGCACGCCTGCAGTTGCAGTTGCTGCAGGACCTGCGCACCGCGGTCGAAGAAAAGCAGTTCCGCCTGCATTACCAGCCCAAGTACGACGCCATTGGTCGCCACCCCATCGGCGCCGAGGCGCTGGTGCGCTGGGAACACCCGGTCCACGGCCTGTTGCTGCCAGACCGCTTCATCACCCTGGCGGAAAAGACCGGGCTGATCATTCCCATCGGCGAGTGGGTGCTGGAAGAGGCCTGCCGGCAGATGCGCGTCTGGATCGACCAGGGCTATGCCGACTGGCGTATCGCGGTGAACCTCTCGGCCATCCAGTTCTGTCATGCCGGGCTGGTGGACAGCGTCGCTGCCGCCTTGCGCCGCAACGACCTCGCGCCCAACAGCCTGACCCTGGAAATCACCGAAACCACCGCCATGCGCGATGCCGACGCCAGCATGGACGTGCTGCAACGCCTGTCGGACATGGGCGTGGACCTGTCCATCGACGACTTCGGCACTGGCTACTCCAGCCTGATGTACCTCAAGCGCCTGCCGGCCAACGAACTGAAGATCGACCGCGGTTTCGTCCGTGACCTGGAGCAGGACAGCGACGATGCGGCGATCGTCTCGGCCATCGTCGCCCTGGGCCAGGCGCTGGGCCTGCGTATCGTGGCCGAAGGGGTGGAAACCGACCGCCAGCAGGACTTCCTGACCCGGCTGGGCTGCGATTCATTGCAAGGCTATCTGCTCGGGCAACCGGTGCCGCCCGAGCGTTTTCTCCAGGATATAGAGCGGGTGAGGGTGGCCCAGGCGGTCAGGCCGAGCGCTTGAGGGCGCAGGACGGCTGGAAGGCTTCCAGTTCGTCTTCCACCGCCTCGATGATCCGCTCGACATCGTGGGCGGCCATGACGGTGGAGCAAGGGATGCCGGCAATGGCCAGCAGGGTTTCGCCGGTGGCCCGGTCGAACAGCCGGGCGACCATGCTGCGCGGCGCATCCATGCTTGCTTCGAAGCCGAGCGGATGAAAATGCCAGCGCATCATCTGGCAGGCGCCGGGGAAGGTGAATTTGTTCATGCAGGCCTCCTTGTACCGCGCGACGACAACCCTGAATGAATTCGACCAAAGTAGTAGGCCTTTTCCGGCCAGAGGCTAACCATAGCAGCATTGCCCGGGGTGAAAAGGAATAATTCCCGGTGCTTTTTACGGTTCCATGACAGCCGTCACACTCCATCGACCTGGTGATTTTTTGCGCAAACGTTTTCTCCGCCACCTGTACCCGGCCTGCACGGGCGCGCTGGCGGACGGTCGGCGCGAACGGGGTCGAGGGTTTCCGACCGGCGGCGTGACCGGCTTTCAGCTCAGCAAGCCGGCGGCGATATTCACGGTGAAACCGAGGATTGCCGTGTTGAACAGGAAGCCGATCAGCGAGTGCACCAGCACGACCCTGCGCATCTGCTTGCCGCCGATGCCGACGTCGGAGGTCTGCACGGCGACGCTGATGGTGAAGGAGAAGTAGTGGAAGTCCCAGAAGTCGGGATGGCATTCGCCGTCGGCGAAGCGCAGTAGCGGCTCCTTGCCGTCGCAGGTATAGAACAGGCGCGCGTAGTGCAGGCTGAAGATGGTGCCGATCAACAGCCACGAGCCGGCCACGGTCAACCCGGTGTAGGCGTAGTGCAGGACCAGCGCCTGGCCTTGCAGGTCCTTGCTGCCGGCCAGTTGCAGGGTGACCGCGGCGAGGCTGGCGACGGCGGCGATGCTGACCACGAAGAGCACCAGCACGGCGTTTTCGTCTTCTTCCTCGGCGATCTGCCGGACCCGCGGAGCGCCGGCCTTGAAGGTCAGGAGCAGGATCAGTACCAGGTAGATCCAGACGGCGATGTTCCAGCCGGCGAGGATGTGCTGGACCTTGTCGCCGGCGGGAATGAACAGGCCGCCGAGCACCCCGAGTGCCGCGGCGAGGGAGAGGCGGGGATGGGTCCGGGCCAGTTTATGGAATGCCATGTGGGCTCGCTGGGAGAGGGCTTCAGGCAACTGTAGACGATCGCGCCAGGGGGGATGTTCCCCGGACTGGAGGTGCTGCTGACGGCCACGGGGCCGGTGCCGCACCACCCACCTTTGGCGGGAGACGGCTGGCCATCAGCAGTGCTGCAGATTACAGGGCAGCCTTCACCTGCAGGCCCACCACCAGCGCATTGTCGATATCAGCCCCGGAAAACGCTCCCGGCTCCATGACGTACTGCACATCCGGGCGCAGCGTCAGCCACGGCGTCGCCTGATAGCCATAGCTCAGCTCGATCAAGCGCTCGGCATTGCCCAGGCTCGGGAAGTCGTCACCATTGGCCAGGGCGTTCTGCTCCTGCACCTCGCGGCTGCGCGGATTCGGCACGGCACGGCCGAAGCCCAGGGCCACGGTGTCGTTCGGCCGGCTGGCGAACGGCTGCTTGAGCACCACGCCGACGCTGTACCACTTGCTGAACGGCGACGCCGCCGAGCTGGCCGCCGCGGCCTGCCCGAACACATGCAGGGTCTGGCCCGCCAGGTCATTCGCCTGCCATACCGCCTGGTCCAGCAGCACGTAATGTCCGCCACGCCCGGCCACTTCCTCGTCGCTGCCAATGCGCTTGGCATCGGAACTGTCGTAGTACCAACCCACCTTGTATTCGCCAGGCAGGCCATTGAGCTTCTTGTACACCAGCTCCACCGGCACCACGGTCCCGGTCTTGTGCTTGGGCGTGATGTTCCAGGCGCGGCTGGAGTTGCCGTTGCTTTCCGGATCCACGGCAAAGGCGGCCACGCGCAGTTGCCAGGCCGGGTCGAAGCTGTATTTCACCCGCACGCCAAGGCGCGCATTCGGGTAGTTGGTCCAGCCACTGCCACCGGACATGTTCAGCGGATGCCCGCAGAAACCGGCGTTCATGAAGTTGCAGAGGATGCCGCTGTCCAGTCCGCCGAGATCATTGCCCATGGCCATGTAGCCGAGCTTGACCTCCAGGTCCGGGGTGAACAGGGTGCGCTCGTAGCTGAGCTCGGTGAGGCGGGTGTACAGGCCACCGTAGTTTTCCTGCAACGGCAGGCGGTTGCCGACCAGGTCGCCGGAGCCGTCGTTGCCGCGGCGGTCGTTGAGGGTCAGTTGCACCACGCCGGCATTCTCGGCCTGGAGCAGCTTGTCCAGGTCGAACCGCACGCCGAGCTTGAGGTTCTGCGAGTAGCGCGCCGAACGCTTGAGGCCGCCGTGGGTGTTGTAGACGGTCTCGCCACTGTAGTCGCCGGTGAAGCGGATGCCGTCGGCGTCCATCTGGCTGCGCAGGCCGCCCCAGTCGCCGGTCAGGGTCGAGTCGGCGAAGGCGAAGGAGGGCAGCAGGCAAGCGCCCAGCAAGGCGGCGGGAAGGTAACGCGGGGAAGAAAGCATTTCGGTCATTCCAGGATAAAGCGGGCGCCCGCCATGGAGGCGGGCGCCGGGGGGATCAAGGCAGGGCGTAGGCGATCACGTAGTCGCCGCGGTCGGTGGACTGGCGTGCGCCGCCAGCGGTGATGACCACGTATTGCTTGCCGGTCTTCGGCGACACGTAGGTCATAGGGCCACCCTGGCTGCCGACAGGCAGGCGGGCTTTCCAGATTTCCTTGCCGTTGCCGCTATCGAAGGCGCGCAGGTAGAAGTCCTGGGTGCCGGCGATGAACACCAGGCCGCCCTGGGTCGACAGGGTGCCGCCAAGGGTCGGCAGGCCGATCGGCAGCGGCAGGTGCATGCGGATACCCAGCGGGCCGGTGTCTTCCACGGTGCCGACCGGAACCTGCCAGGCGACTTTCTGGGTCTTCATGTCGATGGCGGTCAGGGTGCCGTACGGCGGGGCCTGGCACGGAATGCCGGCGACCGACAGGAAGCGGTTCTTGTTCACCGCATACGGCGTGCCTTTGAGCGGTACCGCGCCCATGCCGGTGTTCAGTGCTTCACCACCACCAGCGGCCTGGCCCTTGTTGGCCGACGGGATCATCTGGATCCACAGGCCCAGGCGCATGTCGTTGACGAAGATGAAGCCGTTGACCGGGTCGGTCGACAGGCTGCCCCAGTTCATCCCGCCCAGCGAGCCCGGGAAGCTCAGCGACAGGTCGGTGCCCGGCGCGGTGTACAGGCCGTCGTAGCGCATCTTCTTGAAGTCGATGCGGCACAGCAACTGGTCATACGGGGTCGCGCCCCACATGTCCGACTCGGTCAGGGTCTGTGCGCCGATCTGCGGCATGCCGGTGGATTTCGGCTGGGTCGGCGAGTACGGCTCGTTGGGGATGTTGGACGGCTTGACCGGCACGTCTTCGACCTTGGTCAGCGGCTGGCCGGTGGCGCGGTCAAGGACGAAGATCTGCCCGGCCTTGGTGCCGATCACGACGGCTGGAACGCTGCTGCCATCGGCCTTGGTGAAGTCGATCAGGCTCGGCTGCATCGGCAGGTCGAAGTCCCACAGATCGTTGTGCACGGTCTGGTAGACCCACTTCTCGGCGCCGGTGCTGGCGTCCAGGGCGACCACCGAAGCGCCGTACTTGTGGTTCAGCTCGGTACGCTCGACACCATAGATGTCGGTGGACGAACTGCCCATCGGCAGGAACACGGTGTTCATCGCCGCGTCGTAGGACATTGGCGCCCAGCTGTTCGGCGTGCTGCGCACGTAGGTGCTGCCGTCGGCCGGGGCTTGCTTGTCTTGCGGATTGCCCGGGTCGAAGGCCCAGCGCATGGCGCCGGTGATTACGTCGAAGCCGCGGATCACGCCGCCAGGCATGTCGGTTTGCACGTTATCCGCGACCCGACCGCCGACCACCACGGTGGTACCGGCCATCAGCGGGGCCGAGGACAGTTGGTAGTAGGAGTCCGGCACATCACCGAGGCCGGCCTTCAGGTCGACCTGGCCCTTGTTGCCGAAGTCTTCGCAGAAGGCGCCGGTATCGGCGTCGACGGCGATCAGGCGGGCGTCGATGGTGTTGGTCAGCAGGCGACGCTGGCAGGCGGCACCGGCCGGGACGCTGGCGGCGATCACCGGGATGCTGTCCGGCTGGGTCGGCTGTGCGACAGGCTGGGTGGCATCGAAGTAGGCCATGCCACGGCAACGCTGCCAGACCTTGGACTGGGCGTTGATATCGTTGCGCCACAGTTCCTTGCCGCTATCGGCATCGAGGGCGATCAGGTTGTTGTGCGGGGTGCAGATGAACACCTTGTTGCCGACCTGCAGCGGGGTCAACTGGTCTTCCGCGCCGTTGCCGTCGCTGATGGCGACGTCGCCGGTGTGGTAGGTCCAGGCCACCTTGAGCTTGTCGATATTGCTGCGGTTGATCTGGTCCAGCGCAGCGAAGCGGCTGCCGCCCTCGGTGTTGCCGTAGTGCGCCCAGTCTTTCTGCGCCTTGGCCGGATCCACCGGGGTCAGGGCCGGGCCGTTGCCGTTGGCTTCGACGGTCGGGTGCGGCACGAACATGTTGCCCACGGCCCAGACCACGGCGATCGCCAGCACGCCGGCGATGCCGTAGGCACCCCGGCCGCCGCTCGCGCCGGAGGCACGCTTGAGCATCGGGTAGACCAGCGCGACCACCAGGCCGATGACGCTGAACATGAACAGGCGGGAGAACATTGGCCAGAAGGTCCGGTCGGTGTCGACCAGGGCCCAGATCGCCGTGGCCACCAGGAACGCCGCGAACAACCAGGCGCCGGCCGGCTTGCGCAGGGCGATGAGGATGCCGGCGACGGTCATGGCCAGGCCGCCGATCAGGAAGTACCAACTGCCGCCCAGGGTGGTCAGGCGGATACCGCCTGCAGCCAGGGCCAGGCCGAGCAGGGCGATCACTGTGCCCAGCCCGATCAGGATGAATTTGCTTAGGCCAGAGGCCTGAGGTTGAGGGGTCATGCCGGGTATCTCGCTGTGTGAATGCGGAGGCGATTATACGCTTAGCTAGCTAATTAACCAGATAGTTCATTGGTCGAATGTGAAAATCCGAGTTCGGCGGTGGGGATTGGTTGGGTTGAGCGTAGCCCTTGTGGGGCGGGTGTATTGGGTCTTTAGGCAAGGATTTTTGTTGTTTGTGAGGGCTTCATCGCTGGCAAGCCAGCTCCCACAGGTTCACCGCCGTTCTTGCGAGCGGTGCGGTCCCTGTGGGAGCTGGCTTGCCAGCGATGGCCTCAAGGGCACCGCCGAGATGAAGATCTGTTACCGGGCTACCGGAATGCACGATTCCGGGGCGCACACTGAGCCATTAGGTAGCACTGTCCCCCAGCCACCTTTGCCCCCAAACCCACCATTCCCATCCAAATCAATCCTTTACCTCCCATTCGAATAACCTGGCACACATCCTGCTTTTTCGTATCCATGGATAATTGGATACAAAAATACAAAAGGTGATTCCCCATGCAATTCGCCCCCGCTTACGTTGACCGCCAGCCGCAGACCGCCGAGGAGGAGGCCTACAACTTCCTTCTCGAAGCCATCTGCTGCGGCCGCTACCGCAAGGGTGACCGGCTGATCGCCGAGGACATCGCCAGCGAGATCGGCATGAGCCGCATGCCGGTGCGCGAAGCCTTCCGCCGCCTTGACGCCCAGGGCCTGGTGACCTTGCGCCCCAACCGCGGTGCCGTGGTCAGCGGCCTGGACATCGAGGAGCTGCACGAAGTCTTCGAAATGCGCAGTGCCCTCGAAGGTCTGGCCGTGCGCGTGGCCGTCGCCCATATCGGCGAGCGCCAGCTGGCGGCCCTGGAGCGCATGCTCGACGAGATGGACGACTACCGCGACGAGAGCGCCCAGTGGGTCCGTCGGCACCGCGCCTTCCACGAATACCTGTGCAGCCTCAGCGGCCGCCCGCGCCTGATGAAGCAGATTTCCGCGCTGTACTCGCTGGTCGAGGCGCCCATGCGCCTGTGGCTGCAGCATGGCGACAAACCCTTGAGCGCCCGCGAGGAGCACGCGGTGATCCTCGAGGCCATCCGCGCCGGCGATGCCGACAAGGCCGAAGCCGTGGTCCGCGACCATATCGAAGGCACGGTCCCGGCGCTGATCCAGTTCCTGCAATCGGAAAAATAGAGGCGGGTCCGAACCCGCCCGTGTTTTGACTTTGAATCCTGCCGTTGTCCAACGAAGTGGAGTGTCTGGTCATGCATTTACGCCGCGCCTTGCTGGTGGCTGTTTCCCTCGCTATGTGCACGCAATGGGCCGCTGCCGCGCCCCAGGTGCCGGAGCGCCTGAAAACGGTCGAAAAACTCACCTACTGCTCGGGGATGGACTCGCCACCCCTGGTCTCCTTCGACGCCGCGCAAAAGCCCCGTGGGCTGACCGTCGACCTCGGCCTGGAAATCGCCAAGCGCCTGGGCAACAAGGACGTGCAATGGCGGGTGATCCCGTTCTCCGGCCTGGTCCCGGCGCTACTCGCCGGGCAGTGCGACATGATCGTCGACCAGCTGTTCGACAAGCCCGAACGGCGCCAGGTGATCGATATCGTCAACTACATGTATTCCAGCCAGGCGGTGGGGGTGCCCAAGGGCAATCCCAAGGCCCTGAAGACCCTCGACGACCTGTCCGCGCACAAGGTCGCCGTGCTCAACGGCTCGACCATCAAGACCCTGCTCGACGCCCATAACGAAACCCTGTCCAAGGCCGGCAAGCCACCGATGAAGGTGGTGGTCTACAACACCGACACCGACGCCTTCCAGGCCCTGCGCATCAGCCAGGTCGATGCCTATGGCACCACGGTGGAAACCGCCGGCTACTACGCCGCCATGGCCCCGGACCTGTTCGAAGAGGGCGTGCCGGCGTTCAGCCGCATCCTCACCGGGCTGGGCCTGCGCAAGGACGATCAACAACTCACCGCTGCCGTGCAGCAGATCATCGACGACATGCGCGCCGACGGCAGCTACGCCAGGCTCTTGAGCACCTGGCATGTCAGCAGCGACACGCTCGACTGAGGGCCATGACGCATGAACTTCAATTGGGATGTGTTCTGGCAATACCTGCTGCAACCCAGCGGCGTGTACCTCACCGGGCTGTGGCTGACCTGCCTGATCGCCGTGCTGGCCATGGCCCTGGGTTGCGCCCTGGGCCTGGCGGCGGCGCTGATGCGCCTGTCGAGCAACCCGCTGCTGCAATGGCCGGTGCGTTTCTACGTGTGGCTGATGCGCGGCACGCCGCTGCTGGTGCAGATCGTCTTCCTCTATACCGCGCTGGCGGCGGGCGGGATCTTCCGCTTCGAGGACATCGAACTGCTGGGCCTGGTAGTCCCCGGCAATATCCAGGCGGCGATCATCGCCCTGGGCCTCAATGAAGGCGCCTATATGGCCGAGATCATCCGCGCCGGCATCGGCGCCGTGGACAAGGGGCAATATGAAGCCGGGCGTTCCTTGGGCATGACCTTCGGCAAGCTGATGCGCCGCATCGTCCTGCTCCAGGCGTTCCGCGTGATCGTTCCGCCGATCGGCAACGAATTCAACGTGATGCTCAAGAACACCACCCTGGTCAGCGTGATCGGCGTGCAGGAGCTGCTGCTCAGCACGCAGATGGTCACCTCGGCGACCTTCCGCGTGTTCGAGCTGTACCTGGTGGTCGCCATCTACTTCCTGCTGCTCACCACCTTGTGGGGCTTCTTCCAGCGCTGGCTGGAAAACCGCTTCGGCCAGTCCGACCGCCCCAGTTCGCCGCCCCCGGCCGCCAGCCGCATGTTCGGCCGCGGCACCCTGAAACTGCTGAGAGGACGCTGAGCCATGGCGCAGAAAAGCGAAGAACTGGTGATCGAGGCGCTGGACATCCACAAGTCCTTCGGTGCCTTGCAGATCCTAAAGGGCGTGTCGTTGCAGGTGAAGCGCGGCGAAGTCGTGGTGCTGATCGGCGCCTCGGGCTCGGGCAAGACCACCTTCATCCGCTGCATCAACCTGCTGGAAGACATCCAGGGCGGGCGCATCCGCGTCAACGGCCACGCCATGGGCTACCGCGAACGGCCCGACGGCAGCCTGGTGCGCGACTCCGAGCGCAATATCGCTCGCCAGCGCCGGGATATCGGCATGGTCTTCCAGCGTTTCAACCTGTTCCCGCACATGACCGCGCTGGAAAACATCATCGAAGCGCCGGTGCAGGTGCTCGGGGTGTCCAGGGCCGAAGCACTGGAACAGGCGAAGAAACTCCTCGCCCGGGTTGGCCTGGCGGACAAGGGCAGCCACTACCCCTCGATGCTCTCCGGCGGCCAGCAACAGCGCGTCGCCATCGCCCGTGCCCTGGCGATGAAACCCCAGGCCATGCTCTTCGACGAACCCACCAGCGCCCTCGACCCGGAGATCGTCGGTGAGGTGCTGCAAGTCATGAAGGAACTGGCCGAGGAAGGCATGACCATGGTCGTGGTCACCCATGAAATGGGCTTCGCCAAGGAGGTCGCCGACCGCGTGGTGGTCCTCGACCAGGGCGAGCTGATCGAGCAGGGCCCGCCGGAACAGATCTTCAACCACCCGACCCACCCACGTACCCGGGCCTTTCTCAGCCGCGTGCTCTGACCTTTCGCACAAGGAATACCGTCATGCGTTCAACGAGCTTGTTCGCAGCGCTCTGCTGCGCCGCCGTAATGCCCTTCGCCCAGGCTGCCGGGGGAGAAGTCAAGGTCTACAACTGGTCCGACTACATCGCCCCGGACACCCTGGCCAACTTCGAAAAGGCCAGTGGCATCAAGGTCCGCTACGACGTCTTCGACACCAATGAAATGCTCGAAGCCAAGCTGCTTTCCGGGCACTCCGGCTATGACCTGGTGGTGCCGTCCAGCCAGTTCCTCTCCAAGCAGATCCGTGCCGGCGCCTACCAGCCGCTGGACAAGGCCCGGCTTGGCAACTGGAAGCATCTCGACCCGCGCCTGATGCAGCGCCTCGAAGCCGCCGACCCCGGCAACCGCTACGCCGTGCCCTACATGTGGGGCACGGTGGGTATCGGCTACAACGAGGAAAAGGTCCGCGCCGTGCTCGGCAAGGACGCGGTGCTCGACTCCTGGGCCATGGTCTTCGAGCCTGGCAACCTGGAAAAGCTCAAGACTTGCGGCGTCGCCTTCCTCGACGCGCCGATCAAGATCATCCCCCAAGTCATGCTCTACCTCGGCCTCGACCCCAACAGCACCAGGCCGGAGGACTACAAACAGGCCTCGAAACGCCTGCTGCAGCTGCGGCCCTCGGTCACCTACTTCAACTCCTCCAAATACACGGCGGACCTCGCCAACGGTGATATCTGCGTCGCCATCGGCTACTCCGGCGACGTCATGCAGGCCCGCAGCCGGGCGAAGGAAAGCGGCAAGCCGGTGGACATCCGCTACCTCATTCCCAAGGAAGGCGTGAACCTCTGGTTCGACATGCTCGCCATCCCCAAGGACGCCGCCAACCCCGGCAACGCCCACGCCCTGGTCGACTACCTGCTGCGCCCGGAGGTGATCGCCCCGATCAGCGACTACGTCGGCTACGCCAACCCCAACAAGGACGCCACCGCCCTGATGGACCCCAAGGTCAGCAGCGATCCCGGCATCTACCCGAGTGACGAGGTGATCGAACACACCTTCGTCTCCGCCGACCTGCCGGACGCCATCCAGCGCCTGATCACCCGCGAGTGGAACCGGATCAAGTCCGGTCAATGAATTCCTGAATCAGAGAGTGCCTAGTCATGTTGAAACTATCTGCCCATGAGTATCCGTATCCGTCCCAGCGCCAGAGCGTGTTTGCCCGGCGCGGGATGGTCGCAGCTTCCCAACCGCTAGCCGCCCAGGCCGGCATCGAGATCATGCAGAAGGGCGGCAATGCCATCGATGCCGCGATCGCCACGGCGGCGGCCTTGACCGTGGTCGAGCCCACTGGCAACGGGATAGGCGGGGATGCGTTCGCGCTGGTGTGGGTCAAGGGGCAGTTGCATGGGCTCAATGGCAACGGGCAGGCGCCGGCGGCCTTGTCGGTGGAGGCGGTCAAGGCGGCCGGGCATGCGGAGATGCCGTTGTATGGCTGGACGCCAGTGACGGTGCCGGGGTGTCCGTCGGCCTGGGCGGTGTTGTCGGAGCGGTTTGGGCGGTTGCCGTTTGCCGAGTTGCTGAAGCCGGCGATCAGCCTGGCGCGGGACGGGTTTCCGGTGTCGCCGGTGGTGGCGCATCAGTGGGAGATTGCGCTGAAGGAGTTCGCGCCGCATCGGGATGGGGTGTTGCAGGCGTGGTTCGATACCTTCCTGATTGAGGGGCGGGCGCCGAGGGCGGGGGAGATGTTCTTCAATCCTGCGCAGGCGGAGACCCTGGAAGAGCTGGCTGCGACTCGGTGCGAGAGTTTCTACCGTGGGGAGATTGCCCAGCGGCTGGATGCGCATTCACGGGCGACTGGCGGGTACCTGCGGGCCAGTGATCTGGAAGGGTATCGGGCACAGTGGGTCGATCCGATCTCGATCAACTATCGCGGGGTGGATGTGTGGGAGATTCCGCCCAGTGGGCAGGGGTTGGTGGCGTTAATGGCGCTGAAGATCCTGGAAGGGTTTGACTTCGATCACCGGGACAGTCAGCTGACCTGGCACCGGCAACTGGAGGCGATGAAGTTGGCGTATAGCGATGGGCTGCACTACATCACCGATCCGGAGCATATGCGGGTGGCGGTGGCGGATTTGCTCAGTGATGAATATGCGGCGCGGCGGCGGGGGCAGATCGGGGAGATGGCGCAGCCGCCGTTGCATGGGGATCCTCTGGCCAGTGGCACGGTTTATCTGGCTACGGCGGATGCCGAGGGGAATATGGTTTCGTTTATTCAGAGCAACTATCACGGGTTTGGGTCGGGGGTGGTGCTGCCTGGGAGTGGGATTGCGCTGCAGAATCGGGGGCAGGAGTTCAGTCTGGATTCTTCGCATGCCAATTGTCTTTTGCCTGGGAAGAAGACCTTTCACACGATCATTCCGGGGTTCCTGACCAAGGACGGGGAAGCGCTCGGGCCGTTTGGGGTGATGGGGGGGTATATGCAACCCCAGGGGCATGTGCAGATGGTGATGAATATGGTGGATTTTGGGTTGAATCCGCAGGCTGCACTGGATGCGCCTAGGTGGCAGTGGTTGGGGGGGATGAAGGTTGGGGTGGAGCAGGGGGCTTCTCGGGATTTGATCAACGCGCTGATGCGGCGGGGGCATGAGGTGGTGGTGGTTAGTGATTCTACGGATTATGGGCGGGGGCAGATTATTT
>NZ_MKZO01000054.1 GCF_001941965.1 Pseudomonas putida
CCCCATGACCAGCCTCCCCGAAGCCGCCCCCCTGGCCACCGACCTGCGGGTCTTCCTGACCGTCATCCGCATGGGCAGCTTCGCCGGTGCCGCCCTGGAACTCGACCAGTCGCCGGCCTACATCAGCAAGCGCATCAAGATCCTCGAAAGCACCCTCGGCACCCGCCTGCTGCACCGCTCGGCGCGGCATATCGCGCTGACCGACGCCGGCCTGCGCACGCAACACTGGGCCGAACGGATCCTCGAGCAGTTCGATGATTTCATGAGCGACCTGAGTCAGGTGCGCAAGGCCCCGCGCGGCCTGTTGCACGTGTGCAGCAGCCTCGGCTTCGGACGCAACCATGTGGCCCCGGCGATCGCCGAACTGGCCGCGACCTATCCCGACCTGGAAGTGCGCCTGGACGTGTTCGACCGGGTGGTGGATATCGTCGCCGAAGGCTTCGACCTGGAGATCCGCGTGGGCAACGACCTGCCCGGGCAGCATATGAGCCGGCGGCTGGCGAGTAACCGGCGGGTCGTGTGTGCCACGCCCGAGTATCTGGAGCGCTGCGGGACGCCGATGAGCCTGGAGGACCTGGGGCAGCACGATTGCCTGGTGCTCAAGGAGCGCAACAGCCCGTTCGGTTTGTGGCGGCTGGAGTCTGCCGAGGGGGAACATACGGTGCCGGTGAATGGCACGCTGTCGTCCAACAGTGGTGAGATCGTGTTGCAGTGGGCGCTGGCCCATCGCGGGTTGTTGCTGCGTTCATGGTGGGATGTGCAGCCGCTGCTGGCCCAGGGGCGGCTGGTGCAGGTGTTGCACGGGTACAGCCAGGGCGCGGATATCTGGGCGGTGTATCCGACGCGGCTGGCTGATTCGGCAAAATTGCGGGTGTGCGTGGAGTTTCTGGAAGCCAGGTTGAAGCATTTGGCGGTGTAGTGCTCTTCCGGGCCTCATCGCTGGCAAGCCAGCTCCCACAGGGTTCGCGGCGCATGCAATACCTGTGGGAGCTGGCTTGCCAGCGATAGGGCCCGAAAGCGCACCACAAGGCTCAAGCCAGCCAGGGATTCCCGGCCAGATGCCGCGCCTCGAACGCCCGGATCTGCTCACTGCGCAGCAACGTACTGCCAATCGCATCCAGCCCCGACAGCAAGGCCTCCTTGCGCAGCGCCTCGATCTGGAAGGCAATGCTCTCCCCCTCCCCCAACACAATCCGCTGCCCCGGCAGGTCGATCTCGATGCCGGCGGTTTCAGGCTGGCTGACCCGCTCGCCCAGGCGCTTCAACTCGTCCGGCTTGAGCTGAATGGTCAGCACACCATTACGCTGGCAATTGTCATAGAAGATCCCGGCAAAGCTGGTCCCGATCAACGCCCGTATCCCCAGTTGCTTCAGCCCCCACACCGCATGCTCGCGGCTGGAACCACACCCAAAATTCGGCCCGACCACCAGGAACGCCGCCCCCTGCCACGGCGCCTGGTTCAACACGAACCCGGGATTGGGCGAGCCATCCTCCTGAAAGCGCAGATCGAAGAACACACCCCGGTCCAACCCGGCCCGGTCAATGCCCTTGAGAAACTGCTTGGGCATGATCACGTCGGTGTCGACGTTGGCCGCCAGCAACGGCGCTGCCACGCCCTGTACATGAATGAACGGTTGCATCTCAAACCTCCCCTTGCAGCGAACGCACATCGACCAGATGGCCACTTACCGCCGCCGCGGCGACCATCGCCGGGCTCATCAGATGGGTACGCGCGCCAGCACCCTGGCGCCCTTCGAAGTTGCGGTTGGTACTGGACGCGCAGCGGTCACCGGGACTTAGCACGTCATCGTTCATCGCCAGGCACATGGAGCACCCTGATTGCCGCCATTCGAAACCCGCCTCGCGGAAGACCTGCGCCAGCCCCTCGGCTTCGGCCTGGTCGCGGACCTGGGTGGAACCCGGGACGATCATCGCCCGCACGCCCTGCGCCACCTTGCGCCCTTTGGCGACCCGGGCCGCATCACGCAGGTCTTCGATCCGCGCATTGGTGCAGGAGCCGATAAAGGCATGGCTGATGGGGATGCCGCTGAGCGCCGCACCCGGTTGCAGGCCCATGTAGCGCAGGGCGCGTTGCAGGTCCTGGCGCAGGATCAGGTCCGGTTCGGCCAGCGGGTCCGGCACGCAGGCGCCGATGGCGGCAGCCTGGTCGGGGCTGGTGCCCCAGGTGACCATGGGCTCGAGGTCGCCGACCTGCAGGGTCACCTCGCGGTCGAACTGCGCGCCCGGATCGCTGAACAGCTCGCGCCAGCACGCCACGCCTTGTTCCCACAGAGCGCCACGGGGTGCCCGGGGCTTGTCCTTGAGGTAGTCGAAGACCTTGTCGTCCGGCGCCATGAAGGCGCCCCGGGCACCTGCCTCCACCGCCATGTTGCACAGGGTCATGCGCCCTTCGACGCTCAGGGCGCTGATCGCCGGGCCGGCGAACTCGATGGCGTAGCCGGTGGCCCCGGAAGCACCGATACGGCGGATCAGTTCCATGATGATGTCCTTGGCCACCAGCCCCGGGCCCGGCTCGCCTTCGACGGTCACCCGCAGGGTTTTCAGGCGCTTGTAGACCAGGGTCTGGGTCGCCAGCAGGTGCTCGATCTCCGAGGTGCCGATACCGAAGCCGAAAGCCCCGAGGGCGCCATAGGTGGTGGTGTGGCTGTCGCCGGCCGCCACCACCATGCCCGGCAGGATGAAGCCCTGTTCCGGCGCCACCACGTGCTCGATGCCCTGACGCTTGTCGAGCACGCCGAACAGCTCGATGCCGAACTCGCGGCAGTTCTCCTCGAAGTAGCTGACCTGGCGCGCACCGCCCGGATCGGGCATATGAGCATCACGCTCCGGCGCGGTGGGGTTGACGTGATCCACCACGCACAGGGTCGCCGCCGGCCGCCAGACCTGCCGCCCCGCCTCGCGCAGGCCGCTGAAGGCCTGGGGGCTGGTGTATTCGTTGGCGACCTGGCGGTCGATGTACAACAGCACGTGGCCCTGGTCGTCCAGTTCGCACACGGTATGGGCGTCGATGTGTTTCTGGTAGAGCGTTCTCGGGCCAGTCATGGTCGTGCTCCCTCGAGGAGGAACGGCAGCGCCTGTTCCAGCAGGGCTTGCGGGGTTTCTTCGGCGATGTAGTGCCCGCATGGCAGCTCGCCGCCGCGCACGTCCGTGGCGATGGCGCGCCACTCTTCCAGCGGCGAGAAGCACTTGCCGATCACACCGTCGCGGCCCCACATCACCAGCAGCGGGAGCTGGAGTTTGTTCCCGGCATCGATATCGGCCTGGTCGTGTTCCAGGTCGATGCCGGCGGCGGCGCGGTAGTCCTCGCATACACCGCGGGCGGCGCCGGGCAGGGACAGGCAGCGGCGGTACTCGGCGAAGGCTTCGTCGGTGAAGGGTGCGAGGCCGGCACTGCGTCCGCCCATGACGCTGCGCAGGTAACCCTCGGGGTCGGCCTCGATCAGGGTTTCCGGCAGCGGCGCCGGGCGGATCAGGAAGAACCAGTGCCAGTAGGCGCGGGCAAAGGCCTCGTTGGTCTGGCGGTACATGGCCAAGGTCGGGGCGATATCCAGCAGGACCAGGCGGGTCAGGCGCTGCGGGTGGTCCAGGGCCAGGCGGTGGGCAACCCGGGCGCCGCGATCGTGGGCCATCAGGGCGAAGGTGTCGAAACCCAGCGCGCGCATCAGGCCGACCATGTCGTTGGCCATGGTGCGCTTGGAATAGCGCTCATGGGCGGGGTCGGCCTCGGGCTTGGCGGAGTCGCCGTAGCCGCGCAGGTCGGCGGCGATCACGGTGAAATGTTTGGCAAGGGTGGCGGCGACCTTGTGCCAGATCACATGGGTCTGCGGGTGCCCGTGCAGTAGAAGCAACGCCGGGCCCTCGCCGCCCTGGCGGTAGGCGATCTCGACACCGTCGACGGTGCATGTGGATTTATGGAAGTCACGGAACATCGGGGGTACTCCATTTCTTGTTCTTTCAGGCTGGAGTCGAGGATAGCTTCCGGGGGGATGGGTTCAACGGGTGAAATGGAGAGGGATGGAACACGGATCGTGAATTTGAAGCTGAGGGTATTCCGACATGGAAAACGCCTCGGCCCCTGTGGGAGCGGGTTCACCCGCGATTACGATGGTGGACCTACCGCCGCAATCGCGGGCAGTGGTGGCTGCGATGTGTCTGTCAGAGGACCGCGTTATGGCCACCAGGCGCATGCCGGTAGATCTTCAGCGCACTCAAGATCGAGCGCCGCCCGCGCGGCGCATCGCTGGCAAGCCAGCTCCCACATTTGTTGCAACGTACCTATGTCTGCAAGGCCATAGTTGATCGCTTTGTTTGTCCGACTCGATATTCTGCCGAGCCCAAAAGCCTCCCCGCGATATATCGCCGAACATCCAAAGGCTGGCAACTGAGATCCCACAGGCCATGGTACGTTGCAACAAATGTGGGAGCTGGCTTGCCAGCGATGCGCCGCGCGGGCGGCGCTCGATCTCAAGGGCGCTAGAAAAGCCATGACAAGCACCTCTCAGCCCTGATGCCCCTGCGCGCATATCGCACAACAGTTCGATAATCGCACCACTTCCGCTTTACCCCCTCTACTTGTCGCCCGCTCTGCGGCACGCTATGGACAAGTCAGCCAACGACTCCAGGCGCTGACTGGCCCAGGCCTTACGGCGCGTCGGCCAGTCCGGCAATCAATACTCCAGGAATGACCAGGAGCCCGCTTTGATCAATAAAACGTTTGAGTCCATCGCCAGCGCGGTGGAGGGGATCACCGACGGTTCGACCATCATGGTCGGCGGCTTCGGCACCGCCGGCATGCCGTCCGAGCTTATCGACGGACTCATCGCCACCGGTGCCCGCGACCTGACCATCATCAGCAACAACGCCGGCAACGGCGAGATCGGCCTGGCCGCCCTGCTCATGGCCGGCAGCGTGCGCAAGGTGATCTGCTCCTTCCCGCGCCAGTCCGACTCCTACGTGTTCGACGAACTGTACCGCGCCGGCAAGATCGAGCTGGAAGTGGTGCCACAAGGCAACCTGGCCGAGCGTATCCGCGCCGCAGGCTCCGGCATCGGTGCGTTCTTCTCGCCGACCGGCTACGGCACCCTGCTTGCCGAGGGCAAGGAAACTCGTGAGATCGACGGCCGCCAGTACGTCCTGGAAATGCCGCTGCATGCCGACTTCGCCCTTATCAAGGCGCACAAGGGTGACCGCTGGGGCAACCTGACCTACCGCAAGGCCGCGCGCAACTTCGGCCCGATCATGGCCATGGCCGCCAAGACCGCCATTGCCCAGGTCGACCAGATCGTCGAGCTCGGCGAGCTGGATCCGGAGCACATCATCACCCCCGGTATTTTCGTCCAGCGCGTGGTCGCCGTTTCCGGCGCTGCCGCTTCTTCGATCGCCAAAGCTGTCTGAGGCCTGCCATGACCATCACCAAGAAACTCTCCCGCACCGAGATGGCCCAGCGCGTCGCCGCCGACATCCAGGAAGGCGCCTACGTCAACCTCGGTATCGGCGCGCCGACCCTGGTGGCCAACTACCTGGGCGACAAGGAAGTCTTCCTGCACAGTGAAAACGGCCTGCTGGGCATGGGCCCGAGCCCGGCCCCGGGCGAGGAAGACGACGACCTGATCAACGCCGGCAAGCAGCATGTGACCCTGCTCACCGGCGGTGCCTTCTTCCACCACGCCGACTCGTTCTCGATGATGCGCGGCGGCCACCTGGATATCGCCGTGCTGGGTGCCTTCCAGGTCTCGGTCAAGGGCGACCTGGCCAACTGGCACACCGGCGCCGAGGGTTCGATCCCGGCCGTGGGCGGCGCGATGGACCTGGCCACCGGCGCACGCCAGGTGTTCGTGATGATGGACCACCTGACCAAGTCCGGCGAAAGCAAGCTGGTGCCCGAGTGCACTTATCCGTTGACCGGTATTGGTTGTGTCAGCCGTATCTACACCGACCTGGCAGTGCTGGAGGTGACCGCTGAAGGCCTGAAGGTGGTAGAGATCTGCGCCGATATCGACTTCGATGAATTGCAGAAGCTCAGCGGTGTGCCGCTGATCAAGTAAACCTGTTTCGATGCGCGCCGCGAACCCTGTGGGAGCTGGCTTGCCAGCGATAGCAGTAGTGAATTCACCATAGCTATCGCTGGCAAGCCAGCTCCCACAGGATTCGCGGCGCGCTTTGGATGCAGCTAAAATATCCAGGCCCTACTTTTTCTTCTTGGCGATACCTTTCATCCGCAACGCCGCCTTCTGCACCGCAGCCATCTTCTCCGGCCTTTTCATCCCGCGCCACTTACGGATTTCCTCCCTGGTCCGCCCGCAACTGACACACATCTCGCTGTTCAGCTGACAGAGCGAAACACAGGGGTTTTCAACATCTTTTGCCATTTTTCTGCCTGAGTGATCCATGAACTGGGCCCTGATGGCCCCGGGTTTGCGCCAGCAGCAGGATACCGCCCAGCACCATGCTTGCGCCGACTATCTGCAGATAACCGACCTGCTGCCCCAGCACCAGCCAGCCCAGCAACAAGGCGGCCACCGGTTCCACGTTCATCGCTGGCGCATTGCGGGTGATATCCAGCCTGGGCATCAGGATGAACAGCGCGGAAAACGCGGCACCATACAGCATCACCAGCACGCACAGGGCGCTCCACCCCGCCAGGCTGCGCGGAATCTCAAGCCCACCGGGAATCGCGCCCGCACCGCCCAACGCAGCAGCAGCCACGAACACCACCAGCATGGTCAGGCACGAACGCACCTTGCCCGGCATCCCGGCGAGGCGGTTGTGGGTGATCCACAGGGCGCAGGCAAAAGCGACCGCCGCCACCAGGCAGAACACCACGCCCTCGTACCAGTCCCTGTTCACCGCCTGCGCCTGAAGGATGATACGCGGCACATCCAGCACCACCAGCAGGCCGAGGATGATCAACGCCATGAGGCCCAGGGCCCGTCGCGTCGGCGCCGGCCCGCCCAGCAGCCAGGTGATCAGGGCAAGAAACACCGGCGACAGGTTAACCACCAGCAAGGCGACACCCACCGGAATCCGCGCCACCGCCGAGTAGATGCAGTAGCTCTGCACCGCCACGCACAGGCCGGCCACTATCTGCCAGCGCCAGGTAGTCGCCGTCTGGCGCAGCGGATCGGAACCGAGCATGACCAGGCCCAACAACACCAGCGCGGTGATACCCGAACGGCAGAGAATTGCCACCAGCAGCCCCGCGCCGTCATCGAAAGCCACCCGCGCAGCCACATGATTGCCGGCGAAGGCACAGGCCAGCGTGGCCAGGATCAGCAACGCCAGGGGCCGGGGGAAACTGCTGTTGTGGTCCTGCATCGGCGAAGGCCCCTTAGCGGATATAGCTGCCGCCGTTGACATCGAGCGTCGCGCCATTGAGCGACGCCTGGGACGGACGCAAGGCGAAGGCCACCAGCTCGGCGATTTCCGCCGGAGCCGCCATGCGCCCGACCGGGATATCGGAGACTGCCGCCGCCTCACCATGCTGGGCGACGAACTGCTCGGCCATGTCCGTGCGCACCCAGCCCGGCGCGATGGCGACCGATACGATGCCCTCCCCGGCAACACTGCGTGCCAGGGACTTGCTCAGGTTGATCAGGGCCGCCTTGCTGGTGCCATAGGGCAAGGCGTCGGCGGCATAACCGCGCTGGGCCGCGCGGCTGGCCATGGTGATGATGCGGCCACCACCCTGGCTGCGGAAATGCAGGACCGCCTCGCGACTGAGATCGGCGGCGGCGAAGAAGTTGACCTGGAACTCGCGACGCCAGGCGGCACGCCATTCGGCGGCGGGTGCGTCGAGGGGAATCTCGGTACGGATACCGGCGTTGTTGACCAGGCCGTGGATACGTCCGCCGGCCAGTTCCAGCGCCGCTTGCCACAGGCGCTCGGGGCCGGCTTCGTCGCTCAGGTCACCCTGGACGATCCAGCCCTTGCCGCCAATGCGCTCGAGCAGCGCCCGGGCACCCTCGGCATCACGGCTGTAATGGATCAACGCCCGGGCACCTTCGGCCACCAGTTGCTCGACGATGGCCGCACCGATGCCACCCGAGGCGCCGGTTACCAGGACGGTCTGGCCATCGAGGGGCCGCTTGAAATCACTCATCTGTGCTCACCTTGCAGGTCTGGAGAAAAGAGAAATGCCGCGTGCCTCGACGAAGCACGCGGCGATGCGCGATGCAGGCGCTATTTGGCCAGGGCGTTGGCTTCGGTCGAGGCCTTGTCGACCAGCCTCTGGATGTCACCGGTTTCGCGACGCTGGGTCAGGTAGATGTTCAGTACCTGGAGGTCCGCCGGCGAAATATCGCGGCGCACACCGAAGGATACGCCCTGCTTGGCCAATGCCGGCTTGGGCAGGATCTCACGGGTCCAATCGGGGTTGGCGAGGGCGAACAGGTGGTTGGTATCGCTGGCGTCGACCAGCACGTCGGCGCGCTTGGACATCACTGCCAGCCGCGCCTCATCCATGCCGGGCAGGCGCATGATCTTGCCCTTGCTGATCACCGACGAAATGGCCTTGTCCTGGGCAGTGCCGGACATCACGGCAAAGGTGACCTCGGGCTTGTCGAGGGCAGCGATATCGTCCTTGACCTCGGCCACCTTGGGGTTGTCCTTGTTCACCAGCAACGATACCTGGTAGTCGGTGGCCGGCACGGTGAAGGCCACCGCCAGGGCGCGTTCCGGGGTTTGGTTGAGGGCCATGGCCAGGTCCCATTTGCTGCTTTGCAGGCCGGCCACCAGGTTATCCCAGTTGGTGTCGACGAACTCGACTTTGACCTTCAGCACCTTCTCGCCGAAGTCCCGGCACAGGTCGACGAAATAGCCGCTGTAGGCGCTGGTCGCGGCATCGCGCATCACATAGGGCGCAGCCACGGCGGCGCCGCAACGCAGCACTCCGGCTTTCTGCACATCCTTCCACACCGAGGTTTCCGCAGCCTGGGCAAGCATGCCCGCGGACAATCCGGCGCAGACGGCCAGGGCTTTGAGGGAAGAGGAAATTGAACGAACCATTGTTGACCTCACTGATATTGATTGTTTTTGGCAGGAAGGTACGGCGCAGTGCTGCATGCGATTTTGTATGCATGACTGCATTCAAAATAAAAACTAAGATAGACACTGTCAACACGCTTGTCATTGGTCAGCAACACTCAATTCAAACGACTGTTTTAGCTTTTGAAAAACCCGCATTTCACGAAAGAAAAATCAAATATTAGCGTGAGAAAAAATGGATTTAACTCACCCATTATTTCATCCCACACTGTGCGGATCAGTGATCCACGCCCTTCCCTGGCGCTGGATGGAGGCCCCCGATATGACCTTGAATGACGATCTGGCTTGCGTGATTCGCCAGGAAGAAACCCTTCGCTTTGCGCATTTCGATGAGGACACGGCCTGGCAACTGGGCACCCGCCTGCAGGACAAGGCCATCGCCAATGCCTGGCCATTGGTGATCGATATCCGCCGCTTCGACCGACCACTGTTCTTCGCCGCAAGGCCCGGAATCACCTCCGATAACCACGACTGGGTACGGCGCAAGAACAACACCGTGCAGCGGTTTCTGCGCAGCACCTACCGGCTGCGCCATCAACTCGCGCTGGAGAACCTGGATATCAGCCAGCGTTATTTCCTCTCGCCGGCCGACTACGCCAGCGTTGGCGGCGGCTTCCCGATCAACGTGCAAGGTGCAGGCGTGATCGGCTCGGTCACGGTCTCCGGCCTGCCCGACCGCGAAGACCATCGGATCATCGTCGACACGCTGTGCGAACTGCTCGGTCACGATCGCGATGACCTGGCGCTTGCCATCGAGCCTCCCTTCTAGCGCCTTCCTTGCACTGCCGCGTCCGCGTTTCGGATCAGAACGCTCCAATAACAATCAACGAGTCTATCCATGTCCAATTCCTCCCTTGCACCCGGGCTGAAACAGCGCCACGTCACCATGCTGTCGATTGCCGGGGTGATCGGCGCCGGCCTCTTCGTCTTCTCCGGCCATGCGATCGCCAAGGCCGGTCCCGCCGCCCTCCTTGCCTATATCTTTACCGGCGCCCTGGTGGTGCTGGTGATGCGCATGCTGGGGGAAATGGCGGTGGCCTCGCCGGATACCGGCTCGTTCTCCACCTACGCCGACCGGGCCATCGGCCCCTGGGCCGGGTTCAGCATCGGCTGGCTGTACTGGTGGTTCTGGGTCCTGGCGATTCCGCTGGAAGCGATCGCAGCGGCGAACATCATCAATGCCTGGGTACCGGCCGTGGACACCTGGGTGATCGCCTCGGCGTTGATCCTGGTGCTGACCTGCTCGAACTTCTTCAGCGTGGCTCGCTATGGCGAATTCGAGTTCTGGTTCGGGCTGCTGAAGATCATCGCCATCATTGCCTTCATCGCCCTGTGCGCCGCCGCCCTGATGGGGTGGCTGCCAGAGCGCGAAGTCAGCGGCCTGGGGCGCCTGATGGAGCTGCATGGTGGCTTCGCGCCCAACGGCCTGAGCGCCATCGTCGGCGCGATGCTGACCACCATGTTCAGTTTCATCGGTGCCGAGGTGGTGACCATTGCCGCTGCCGAATCGAAGAACCCGGCCCGACAGATCACCCGCGCGACCAACTCGGTGGTGTGGCGCATCTGCGTGTTCTACCTGCTGTCGATCCTGATGATCCTGTCCATCGTGCCGTGGAACGACCCGCGCCTGCCGCAGGTCGGCTCCTTCCAGCGAGCGCTGGAGATCATGAACATTCCCGATGCCAAGCTGATCATTGACGTCGTGGTGCTGCTGGCGGTCGCCAGTTGCATGAACTCCCAGGTCTACACGGGCTCGCGGATGCTTTACTCCCTGGCCCGGCGTGGCGACGCACCGACATTCCTCAAGCGCGTCAACCTGGCGAAAGTGCCGGTTGCCGCCGTGGCCTGCACCACGGTGCTGGGCGTGCTGGCGACCTTCATCAACTACTTCGCGCCGGAGAACGTCTTCAAATTCCTGCTCTCCACTTCGGGCGCCGTGGCGTTGCTGGTGTACCTGGTAATCGCCGTCTCGCAACTGTGCCTGCGCCGCAAGATGCACGCCGCCGGCGAGGTACTGGAGTTCCGCATGTGGCTGTTCCCCTGGCTGACCTGGGCGGTGATCCTGTTCATCAGCGCGGCCCTGGTCAGCATGTTCTTCATTCCGGCCTATCGCTCGGAAATCACCGCTACCGGGTTGCTGGCGATCGTGATTGTCTGCCTGGGGCTGATGAATGCGCGCAAGGCCTCGCACGCGCCGGCTCGCCGGGCCAGCCCGCTGGCGGAATGATCCAGACGCTGTACCTGTACCCGCAACATTTACCGGAGAGTCAAACGTGGTTGAGTATGTAGTGTCCCTGGATAAGCTCGGCGTCCATGATGTGGAGCACGTAGGGGGCAAGAACGCATCCCTGGGCGAGATGATCAGTAACCTCGCCGGTGCCGGCGTTTCCGTACCAGGCGGCTTTGCCACTACGTCCCAGGCGT
>NZ_MKZO01000055.1 GCF_001941965.1 Pseudomonas putida
TCAAGCCAGGGTTTGGCTGGCGGTGTCAAGCGATGCGGTATAGGTAGTCAAAAGGGCTTCTCCCATGCACTGATTTGAGCGCTAATTATATGATATTTATGGATAATTTCCAAAGTTGATGACATTGGGTCAGGCCGAGGCCCTTGAGCAGGACCGGCCAGTACTGCAGAACAACCGAGAAATCGAGTGGCATGGTTATCTCTCCTCAGCGCTGGCCGGCCAGTTCCTGGCGCCGTTCGAACCACTGCACCAATTGCGCTACGGGCAGCGACAGGGCGAAGTAGACGAGGGCGATCAGGGTGTAGGTTTCCAGCGGACGGTAGGCCTCGGTGGCCAGGCTCTTGCCCACGTACATCAGGTCGGCGACGGCGACGATCGCCACCAGTGCGCTCTGCTGCAGGGTGCCGATGCCATTGGTGATCAACACCGGCAGGGCACTGCGCAGCGACTGCGGCAGGATCACGTAGACGGTCCGTTGCCAGGAGCGCAGGCCCAGGGCGATGCACGCATCCAGGTGTTCCCTTGGTACCGCCTGCACGCCGGCGCGGTAGGCCTCGGCGTTGAACGCGGTCAGGTTCAGGCCCAGGGCGAGGAAGCCCATGGCGATCGGGTCGATGAACACGTCGAAGAGCATCGGCACGCAATAGAAGAACCAGACGATCTGCAGCAGCGCCGGGGTGCAGCGGAAGAACTCGATGAACAGCTGCGCCGGCCAGCGGATGAAGAACCAGCGGCTCAGGGTCATCAGGCACAGCAGGAAGCCGCAGGTCAGGCCGATCAGGTTCGAGACCAGAGCCAGCTCCAGCGTCACCTTGAGGCCATCGAGCAGGGCCGGCAGGCTGCCGTTGAGGAAGTGAAAGTCGAATTGATAGTTCATGGCATTGCCCTCAGTCGAACTGCACGACCTTTTCGAGGAACTCGCGTGTGCGGGCTTCCCGAGGCTGGGTGAAGATCTGATCGGGATGGCCTTGCTCGACCACTTTGCCGTTGGCGCAGAACACCACGCGGGTGGCGATGTGGCGGGCGAAGTGCATGTCGTGGGTGACGATGATCATTGCCATCTTCTGGTCGGCCAGCTGCATCATCACGTTCTGCACCTCGATGACCATTTCCGGGTCGAGGGCCGAGGTCACTTCATCGAAGAGCATCAGTCGCGGTTCGAGCATCAGTGCACGGGCAATCGCCACGCGCTGCTTCTGGCCGCCGGACAGCTGGCTGGGGTAGGCGTGCAGCTTGCTTTCCAGGCCCAGGCGGGCCAGGTAGGCGCGGGCCTTCTCGGTGGCGTCGGCCTTGCTCAGGCCGTGGACCTTCACCGGTGCCAGGATGAGGTTGCCCAGCACCGAGAGATGCGGGAACAGGGTGTAGTGCTGGAACACCATGCCGATCTGCTTGTGCAGGACTTCGTCCAGTGGCTTGCCCTGCTTGCGCTGGCCATCGATGTACGGCTTGCCCTGGAACTGGATGCTGCCGCCCTGGATGCCTTCCAGGCCCATCAGCACCCGCAGCAGCGAACTCTTGCCGCTGCCGGACGGGCCGATGATCACCAGGCGGTCGTCGGCGCGCATGTCCAGGTTCATCCCGTCCATCACCACCAGCTGTTCCGAGTAGGCCTTGCGCACGTTCTGCAGGCGGATGAAGTTGCCGCCCTGGCCCGAATCCGGGGTGAACGAAGCCTGTGGCTGGGCAGCCACCAAATGAGGAGTGGTCATTGCAGTTGTCTCCGCGAGGGCGCGCCCGGCTGGCGGCCCCCGGTAGGTCGGCGGAAGTTACTGGGCTTTCTGGCCCGCGAGGATCTCGGCGGAAGCCTTGTCCACCAGTTGGTCGATCTCGCCCGAGGCGCGGCGCCCGGTGAGGTAGTCGTCAAGCTGGGCAAGGTCGGCGGCAGGGGTTTCCCGCGACAGGGCAAAGGACACGCCCTGCTTGGCCAGGGCCGGCACCGGCAGGACTTCCTTGACCCAGCTGTTGGCCATGGCAAACAGGTGGTTGGTGTCGTTGGCGTCGGCAAGGATGTCGGCGCGCTTGGACATCAGGGCCATGCGGGTTTCATCGGAGCCGGGCAGGCGCATCAGCTTCGCTTGCTTGATGGCGCCGGAGACCGCCTTGTCGGCGGCGGTGCCGGAGATCACGGCGATGGTCACGCCGGGCTTGTCGAAGTCGGCGAGGTCGGTGCCGGCGCTGGCGAACTTGGGGTTCTTGCCGTTGACCAGCAGGGAGATCTGGTAGTCGACGGCAGGCACCGAGAAGGCCACGGCCTTGGCCCGCTCCGGGGTGCTGTTGAGGGCCATGGCCATGTCCCACTTGCCGCTCTGGATACCGGCGACCTGGTTGTCCCAGCTGGTGTCGACGAACTCGGCCTTGACCTTCAGCACGTTCTCGGCGAAGTCGCGGCACAGGTCGACGAAGAAGCCGCTGTACTGCCCGCTGGCCGGGTCACGCATCACGTAGGGGGCGGCGATGGCCGCGCCGCAACGCAGTACGCCGGTCTTCTGCACGTTCTGCCAGGTCTGGGTATCGGCCTGGGCCGGGGCTTGGATCAGCAGCGTCAGTGCCGCAGTGAGGCAGGCAACGCTGCCGCCGAGTTTGCGAGAAAGGAACCGTGCCATGTTGAGTCTCTCTGGTGAGTTGTTCTTGTAGACAGACGAGCAAGTGAGAAGCAGAGCTGTGTTCTTGTTTGAGTGCTGCGTTGTGTGCAGCGATGCATTCAAGTTATTTCGAATCTGTTCGGGCTGTCAACACGGCTGAAAGAATTTTTGGAAGCAAAAACGCCCTCGCTCACCGTGATCGGTGAATGAGGGCGTTGAGAGGAGAGGGCGACACGGGGCCCCTGTGGGAGCTGGCTTGCCAGCGATGAGGCCGGCCTGGGCAATGAAGTTGTGAATTAGGGCCCTATCGCTGGCAAGCCAGCTCCCACAAGGACCGCAGTGGTTTCAGGCAGGGCTGTCAGTCAGTTCCAGCTCACTGAGAAACCGCTCGAGAATCAGGTTCTGCCGCCGTCCCTTGCGCAGCGCGATGGCGATCTTCGAGTCGAAATGCAGGCGCTGCGGGTCCAGGGCGACCATCTGCCCTTTCTCGACCCAGGTCGCGGCGTAATGGTCCGGCAGGAAGCCGATGTACGAACCTGTGAGGATCAGGAAAGCGATGCCCTCGCGGTCGGTCGCCGAGGCCGCGAAGCTGAGCAACTGGTGCAGGCCGATGGCCTCGGCAGTCATGCGGTACGCGGGAATCACCGCATCGGCCGCGGCCAGCTGCGCGTCGGTCACGCTCGCCGCCTGGGCGAACAACGGATGCTCGTGGCTGCAGTACAGGTACGAGCGCTCCTCGTACAGCAGGCTGTAGTCCAGGCCGGACAGGGGCGTGATCAGCGGCACCGCGCCGACGTGCAGGCGCCCGTCGATCAGCCCGCGCTCGATCTCCCCCGGCGTGCTCATGCTCAGGTTGATCCGCACGCCGCTGCCCTCGGCGCGCACCGCCTTGAGGGCGTGGGTGATGCGCATTTTCGGCTGGGTCACCAGGTTGTTGACGATGGCCACGTTGAGGTCGCCGCGCAGTTGCTGGTGCATCTGGTTCACTTCGCTGCGAAAGCCCTCGATCGCCACCAGCACGGTCTCGCTGGCCCGCAGCACCTCGCGGCCCTGGTCGGTCAGGGCGAAACCGGCCCGGCCGCGCTGGCACAGGCGCATGCCCAGGCGCTTTTCCAGGTCGCCCATGTGCAGGCTGATGGCCGAGCGGGTGATCCCCAGCACGCTCTCGGCCCCGGAAAAACTGCCGCATTCGGCCACGGTCTTGAACACCCGCAGCAACCGGAGATCGAAATCGCTGACCTGGTGCAGCGGTGTTTTCTTTGTCATGGGTGAGTAATCCAATAACCGAGTGAAAGAAAATACAGATTTAACTGACATGAGTTCTGGATTCAAGCTAGGTGCTATCTACCCACCCTAGGGCAACCGTCATGAACCAGGCCTTGAACACAACAATTTCCTTGGCCAGCGGACTCCAGCTGGACTCCCACTGGATGCCGTTTTCGTCGAACCGCAATTTCCACAAGGACCCGCGCTTCATCGTCGGTGCCCAGGGCAACTGGCTGTTCGACGAGCAGGGCCGCGAGGTCTTCGACAGCCTGTCCGGCCTGTGGACCTGCGGTGCCGGCCATTCGCGCCCGGAAATCGCCGACGCCGTGGCCCGCCAGCTCACCACCCTGGATTACTCCCCAGCCTTCCAGTATGGCCATCCACTGTCGTTCAAGCTGTCGGAGAAGATCGCCAGTCTGACCCCGGGCGACCTCAATCATGTGTTCTTCACCGGTTCCGGCTCGGAATGCGCCGACACCTCGATCAAGATGGCCCGCGCCTACTGGCGCCTGAAAGGCCAGCCGCAGAAGACCCGGCTGATCGGCCGGGCCCGTGGCTACCACGGGGTGAACGTGGCCGGCACGTCCCTCGGCGGTATCGGTGGCAACCGCAAGATGTTCGGGCAACTGATGGATGTCGATCACCTGCCGCACACCCTGCAACCCGGGCTGGCCTTCACCAAGGGCGCCGCTGAAACCGGCGGCGTGGCCCTGGCCGACGAACTGCTGAAACTGATCGAACTGCACGACGCCTCGACCATCGCTGCGGTCATCGTCGAACCCATGTCCGGCTCGGCAGGCGTACTGGTGCCCCCTCAGGGCTACCTGCAACGGCTGCGGGAGATCTGCGACCAGCACGACATCCTGCTGATCTTCGACGAAGTGATCACCGCCTTCGGCCGCCTGGGCTGCATGACCGGCGCCGAGTACTTCGGCGTGACCCCGGACCTGATGAACGTGGCCAAGCAGATCACCAACGGCGCCATCCCCATGGGCGCGGTGATCGCCAGCCGTGAGATCTACGACACCTTCATGTACCAGGCGGCGCCCGAATACGCCGTCGAGTTCGCCCACGGCTACACCTATTCCGCCCATCCGGTGGCCTGCGCCGCCGCGCTCGCCACCTTCGAACTGCTGGAGAGGGACAACCTGGTCCGGCACTCCGCCGAACTGGCACCGTATTTCGAGAAAGCCCTTCATGGCCTGAAGGGCGCGAAACACGTGGTCGATATCCGCAACTGCGGCCTTGCCGGTGCCCTGCAGATCGCCCCGCGCGACGGCGACGCGATCATCCGTCCGTTCGAGGCTGGCATGGCCCTGTGGAAGGCCGGCTTCTACGTCCGCTTCGGCGGCGACACCTTGCAGTTCGGCCCCACCTTCAACACCCAACCCCAGGAACTGGATCGCCTGTTCGATGCCGTGGGCGAAGCCCTGCACGGCATCAACTGAGTGACCCTTCCTTATATAAACCGCTTGCCAGCAAGCCTCGAGGAACCACGATGAGCACCATCAAGCACCTGATCCATGGCGAGTACGTCGCCGACGCCGCCCGCACCACCGACGTGTTCAATCCGTCCACCGGCCAGGCCATCCACACCCTGGGCCTGGCCAGCCGTGCCACCGTGCAGAAGGCCATCGACTCGGCCCAGGCCGCCTTCCCGGCCTGGCGCAACACCCCGCCGGCCAAGCGTGCCCAGGTGATGTTCCGCTTCAAGCAACTGCTGGAAGCCAACGAGCAGCGCATCGCCCAACTGATCAGCGAAGAGCACGGCAAGACCCTCGAGGACGCCGTGGGCGAACTCAAGCGCGGCATCGAGAACGTCGAGTTCGCCTCGGCCGCCCCGGAAATCCTCAAGGGTGAATACAGCCGCAACGTCGGCCCGAACATCGACGCCTGGAGCGACCTGCAGCCAATCGGCGTGGTCGCCGGCATCACCCCGTTCAACTTCCCGGCCATGGTTCCGCTGTGGATGTACCCGCTGGCCATCGCCTGCGGCAACTGCTTCATCCTCAAGCCCTCCGAGCGTGACCCGAGCTCGACCCTGCTGATCGCCGAACTGCTGCACGAAGCCGGCCTGCCGAAAGGCGTTCTGAACGTGGTGCACGGTGACAAGGAAGCAGTGGACGCGCTGATCGAAGCACCGGAAGTGAAGGCCCTGAGCTTCGTCGGTTCGACCCCGATCGCCGAGTACATCTATGCCGAAGGCACCAAGCGCGGCAAGCGCGTGCAAGCACTGGGCGGCGCCAAGAACCACGCCGTGCTGATGCCTGATGCGGACCTGGACAACGCCGTCAGCGCCCTGATGGGTGCGGCCTACGGTTCCTGCGGCGAGCGCTGCATGGCGATCTCGGTCGCAGTGTGCGTCGGTGACCAGGTTGCCGATGCGCTGGTGGCCAAGCTGGTCCCGCAGATCAAGGCCCTGAAGATCGGTGCCGGTACCAACTGTGGCCTGGACATGGGCCCGCTGGTCACTGCCGCTGCCCGTGACAAGGTGCTGGGCTATATCGACGACGGCGTCGCCGCTGGCGCCGAAGTGGTCGTGGACGGCCGTGGCTTCAAGGTCGCCGGCAACGAGAACGGCTACTTCGTCGGCGGTACCCTGTTCGATCGCGTCTCCCCGGAAATGCGCATCTACAAGGAAGAGATCTTCGGCCCGGTGCTGTGCATCGTCCGTGTCGACAGCCTCGAAGCGGCGATCCAGCTGATCAACGACCACGAGTACGGCAACGGCACCTGCATCTTCACCCGTGACGGCGAGTCGGCCCGTCTGTTCTGCGACGAGATCGAAGTCGGCATGGTCGGCGTCAACGTGCCGCTGCCGGTACCGGTGAGCTACCACAGCTTCGGCGGCTGGAAGCGTTCGCTGTTCGGCGACCTGCACGCCTACGGCCCGGACGGCGTGCGCTTCTACACCCGCAAGAAAGCCATCACCCAGCGCTGGCCGAAGCGCACCAGCCACGAGGCGGCGCAGTTCGCATTCCCTAGCAACAGCTAAGGAGTACCCGTTGTTCGGGCAACAGCGTCGGCGTCTGTTCTGACGGAGAAACGCCGCTGACGCTGGTGCCCGCACTTTCATCCGATCCAGTCGAAGAGATCGATACAGCATGGCAATCAGCAACGAATACGTTAAAGGCCTTGATCGCGACTACGTGTTCCACTCGTGGTCGGTGCAAGGCGCACTCAACCCCCTGGTCATCGCCGGCGGGGAGGGCTGCACGGTCTGGGACTACGCCGGCAAGCGCTACCTGGACTTCTCCAGCCAGTTGGTCAACACCAACCTGGGGCACCAGCACCCGGCGGTGATCGCGGCCATCCAGGAACAGGCCGCGACCCTGACCACCATCGCCCCGGCCACCGCCAACCTGATGCGTGGCGAAGCGGCCAAGCGCATCATCGAGCAGGCCCCGGCGGGTTTCAAAAAGGTCTTCTTCACCAACGGCGGCGCCGACGCCAACGAGAACGCCATCCGCATGGCCCGGCTGTTCACGGGTCGTGACAAGGTGCTGTCGTCGTATCGTTCCTACCACGGCAATACCGGCTCGGCGATCGTCGCCACCGGTGACCCGCGCCGTGTGCCCAACGAGTACGCCCGTGGTCACGTGCACTTCTTCACCCCGTACCTGTACCGCAGCGAGTTCAACGCGCAGACCGAGGCCGAGGAAACCGAACGTGCCCTGCGCCATCTGCGTCGGGTCATCGAGAGCGAAGGCGCCGGTTCGATCGCGGCCATCCTCCTGGAGAGCCTGCCCGGTACCGCCGGCATCCTGATGCCCTCCGCTGCCTACATGCAGGGTGTACGCGAACTGGCCACCGAGTTCGGCATCCTGTTGATCCTCGACGAGGTGATGTCCGGTTTCGGCCGTACCGGCAAGTGGTTCGCCCTGGAGCACTACGGCGTGGTGCCTGACCTGATCACCTTCGCCAAGGGCGTCAACTCAGGGTACGTACCGGTCGGTGGCGTGATCATCTCCGAGCAGATCTGCGCGTACTTCGACACCCGCTACTTCCCCGGCGGCTTGACCTATTCCGGGCATCCGCTGGCGATGGCCTCGATCGTCGCGGCCATCGACGCGATGCGCAAGGAAGGCGTGGTCGAGAATGCCCTGGCAATCGGCAACGACCAGCTCGGTCCGCGCCTGCGCGAACTGCAGCAGCGTCATCCGGCGATCGGTGAAGTCCGCGGTGCCGGGGTGTTCTGGGCGCTGGAACTGGTCGCCAGCAAGGACAGCCGTGCGCCGCTGGCGGCGGACAAGATGCAGCAGATCAAGGCGCAACTGATGGAGCGCGGCCTGCTGCCCTTCATCGTCGAAAACCGCATTCATGTGGTGCCGCCGTGCGTCATTTCGGCTGCGCAGGTCGAGGAGGGCATCGCCATCCTCGATGAGGTGCTCGGCGCCGTGCTGGGCTGATCGCAGTACCGCAACCCGCTGCCTGTCCTGGGCAGCGGGCACCCTCTCTTTGTCGAAAGCTCCGGCTCTAGACCTGGCCGCTCCCACACTGGCGGCCTTTTTCATTTCTGCCGACAACAAAAATCCAGAGAGCATCGATGAATATCAAGCACAAACTGACTTGCGCGTTCGCCGTGATCGCCGGGCTGCCCATCGCCCTGGTCACGGTCCTGATCATCCTCAACCTGCGGGAAGAGGCCGGTGGGCATTTCCTCGACAGCAGCAGCCGGGAGATCCAGCAGGTGGGCAATGCCATGCACCTGTTCTTCCAGGGCATCAGCCAGAACGTCGAGATGCTGGCGACCCAGCCCGAGGTGAGCGGTACCGGCGACAACCTGAACAAATACCGGGAGGCCCACACCCAGCCGTTGCCCCTGGGCGAGCAGGACCAGCGCCTGATGGACATGGCTGACCGCCTGGGCAAGTCCCATCCGGACTACGCCTACATTTCCTATGGCGTCGCCGACGGCGGGCATGTGACCTGGCCGCCGGGGCAGGTGCTGTCCAGCTACGACCCACGGCAGCGGCCGTGGTACCAACTGGCGATGGCCAATCCCGGTAGGACGCTGCGCACCGCGCCTTACTACTGGGCGGGTGACGATACGGTGCTGGTCAGTACCGTGCGCACGGTAGCCAACCGCCTGGGCAGCCAGGGCGGGGTGATCAATATCGACGTCTCGCTCAAGGGGCTGACCGCGATCATCAAGCAGATCACCCTGGGGGAGAGCGGCTACCTGATGCTGGTGGAGAACAGCGGCAACGTGATGGTCGACCCCCGCGAGCCCGCGCACAACTTCAAGCAATTGCAGGGCTTCGGTCCCGGTTATGCCGAGTTGGCGAGTGCAGGGGAAGGGTTGGTGGAAGTGATACTGGACGGCAAGCCGTATATGGCCAACGTCCATCCTGATGCCCGGTTGGGCTGGACCTTTATCGGGCTGATCCCCACGGCGGAAGTGATGCAGGCCACGACCCGCCTGACCTGGCTGATCGCGGCGATTGCCCTGGTGCTGGCGGCGATCTTTGCGGCGGTGGGCGCGGCCTTCGCCTCGCTGATCGTGCGGCCGATCAACAGCGTCTCCAGCGGCCTTGAGAACATCGCCCAGGGCGAGGGCGACCTGACCCGCAGCCTGAGCGTCCGCGGCCGGGATGAAACCGCACAGCTCGCCAGTTGGTTCAACCAGTTCCTCGAAGCCATCCGCAGCCTGATCCAGAGCATTGGTGCGGCGGCGGCACAGATCCTGAGCAGCTCTGCCAGCTCCACTCGGGTCTCCGCTGACATGGCCGACGCCGCCAACCGCCAGCGCGAAGCCGTGGACATGGTCTCCACCGCGTTCCATGAAATGGTCGCCACCGCCAACGAGGTGGCGCGCTCCTGCAGCCAGGCGGCGCAGTCGGCGGACAGCGGGCAGCAACAGGCCCGGGATGGCCAGCAGGAGATCGATGCGGCGGTGCAGAGTGTTCATCGCCTGAGCGAGGAGATCGAGCAGTCGGCGCAGTCGATCCAGCAACTGGAGCGCGACAGCAATGACATTCAGTCTATCCTCGGCACCATCCGCTCGATCGCCGAGCAGACCAACCTGCTGGCCTTGAATGCGGCCATCGAGGCGGCCCGGGCGGGGGAGCAGGGGCGCGGGTTCGCGGTGGTGGCCGATGAAGTGCGGGCGCTGGCCAAGCGCACGGCGGACTCCACGGCGGAAATCGATGGTCTGCTGGGCAACCTGGCCAGTCGTACCGCCCAGGTGGCTGGGCAGATGCATGCCAGCCTGGAGGTGTCGGCGCAGTCGGTCGACAGCATCGGCAGGGCGCGGAACAGCTTCGGGCAGATCCGCGAATCGGTGGATGTGATCCGCGACATGAATACCCAGATCGCCACGGCGGCCGAGGAGCAGCACCAGGTGGCCGAGGAGATCCAGCGGCATATCGGGCAGATTCATGGGGATGCGCAGCAGGTGGCCGGGCTGGCGCAGGCGGCGCGGGAGGATTCGCGGAGTCTGGCGGTGTTGTCTGGGGAGCTGGATCAACTGGTGCGGCGGTTCCGCACATAAGACGGGACCGCACAACCCTGTAGGAGCGTGGCTTGCCCGCGAAGGACCGCGCAGCGGTCCCAAAATAGTGGAAACACAGAGATTTTGGGACCGCTGCGCGGTCCTTCGCGGGCAAGCCACGCTCCTACAAGGGGATGGGTCAGCGGTTCTCAGCCAGGAACAACCAGGTCTCGATCACCGAATCCGGATTCAGCGAGACACTGTCGATCCCTTGCTCCATCAGCCACTTGGCCAGATCCGGGTGGTCCGAAGGACCCTGACCGCAGATCCCGATGTACTTGCCCGCCTTGTTGCACGCCTGGATGGCGTTGGCCAGCAGCTTCTTCACCGCCGGATTCCGCTCATCGAACAGGTGCGCGATGATCCCGGAGTCGCGGTCCAGGCCCAGGGTCAGCTGGGTCAGGTCGTTGGAGCCGATGGAGAAGCCGTCGA
>NZ_MKZO01000056.1 GCF_001941965.1 Pseudomonas putida
TGATAGCCCTATGCCCACCCGCCCGTTTATGGTCCACTCAGCCCCACCTTGCCGGCCTCGATGGAACGTCCTATGAACAACAACGAGCGGCAACGCGCCGCACACCGCCGTGCTGCCCTTGGCGCACTGCTCCTGACCAGCACCGGCGCCTTTGCCGACACTCCGAGCGAAGTCGACCCCGTGGTGATCAGCGCCACCCGCAGCGGCGACGAATGGGCCCAGGCGGCCTTGTCCGCCAGCGTCGTCGATACCGCCGACAGCCGCGGCGAACAGGCGCTGACCCTGGGCAACCTGCTCTCCAGCGTGCCAGGCGTAGTCGTGCAAAGCCGCTACAACGCCGCCCAGGGCCTGCGTCCGGCAATCCGTGGATTCGGCTCGCGCTCCAGCTTCGGCGTGCGCGGCATTCGCGTGCTGGTGGATGGCGTACCGCTGACCATGCCCGATGGCCAGACCGAACTGGACGGCTTCGACCTCGGCCTGGTCGAGCGCATGGAAGTCCTTCGTGGGCCCGCCGCCGTGCTCTATGGCAATGGTGCCGGCGGCGTGCTGGCGATCGAGACCCGCGAGCCGGGCGACCGTCCGGGGGTGTCCGGTGATGTCAGTTTCGGCAGCTACGGTTTCCGCCGGCAGAGCGTCGAGGCCAGTGGTACCGAGGGCAATTTTGGCGCCCTGGCGGCGGTCAGTTCGACCCAGTCCGATGGCTATCGACAGCATGCCACCAGTGAAGCCAACAGCCTGACCGGCAAGCTGCGTTGGTGGGGCGAGACAGGGCGTCTGGGGCTGACCTTGCACGCCCTCGACAATCGGTCGGAGGATCCGGGTGGGCTGACGCTCGATCAGGTTCGTGCCGATCGCAATCAGGCCCGTCCGCAAAGCCTGAGCTTCGACTCCGACGAACGCATCCGCCAACAACGATTGTCGCTGGTCTGGGATGGTCAGCCGCTGGGGGAAGATACCTACCAGATTCGCAGCTATGTCGGTCAGCGCGATTTCGAGAATCGCCTGCCGCTGGCGGCCAACGGCCAGACCAGTTACGAGCGCCTGTTTGGCGGTATTGGCGCCAACTACACCCATGTCGCCGACTGGTTCGGCCTCAGGCACAAGCTCACCTTCGGCGGCGACCTTGAATCCCTGCGCGATGATCGGGATCGCAACAACAATATCGTCGGCGGAGAGAAGGGTGCGTTGACCTCCCGTCAACGTGAAGAAGCCCGCAGCCTTGGTCTGTTCGTCGAAAGCCAGACCGAACTCACCGACGACTGGCTGCTCAGCCTCGGCCTGCGTCATGACACGGTGCGCCTGAGCGTCGACGACCGCTACCTGCGGGACGGTGACGACTCCGGCAAGCGCAACCTGCGCGACCTCAATTACAGCGTCGGGCTCAGTTACCGGCTGGATCCGTCCCACACGATCTATGCCCGTGTCGCGACCTCTTTCGAGACCCCGACCGTCAGCGAACTCGCCAACCCCAATGGCGGTGGATTCAACAGCAGCCTGGAGCCGGCGGAAGCGCTCAACCAGGAGATCGGCTTCAAGGGCGAAACCGCACACTGGCGTTACGAAGCGGTGGTCTACCGCATCGACACCCGCGACGAACTGGTGCCCTACGTCGATGGCCGCACCTTCTACCGCAACGCCGGCTCCACCCGCCGCGACGGCCTGGAACTCAGCGCCCGCTGGCAGCCTGACGAGCACTGGCAACTGAGCACCGCCTACAGCCTCAACGACTACACCTACCGCAGCTTTGAAAATGCCGACGGTAATCGTCTGCCCGGAATTCCGGTGCAAAGCCTGTTCGGTGAGGTGTCCTACAGTCGCGATAACTGGTACGCACGGGTCAATACCTCGGTGTACGACCGCCAATACGCCGACAGCGGCAATACCGCCCGGGTCAGCGGTTATGCGCTGGTCAACCTTCGGGTGGGCTTACAGTTGAAGGGCTGGGCGGAGAATGTGGAGCCGTATGCCGGGCTGGATAACCTGACGGACCGGCGCTATTACGACAATCTGCGGATCAATGACAGTGGCGGGCGCTACTACGAACCGGCGCCGGGGCGGACGGGGTATGTGGGGATGAAAGTCCGTTTCTGAGGTCTGCGCCAGGTGCGGCGATAAGTAGCGGCTTAGTGCTATCACGCTGCCCCATGTCTGAAGTAGTCTTGGCCGAACGTTGTCCCTCACTTTCTTGCAAGGAGCTGGCACATGCGACTGTCCCCGACGGGCCTGGACCTGATCAAACGCCGTAACGGCCTGACCCTCAAAGCCCGGCAGGACACTGCCGGCACCTGGTTCATCGGCTATGCCCACTATGGTGATGTCAGCGAGGGCATGGAGATCACCCAGGCTGAGGCCGACGCCAAGCTGGAGCATGAACTCGGTCGCTTCGAGACCCAGCTGGCCGGGATGCTGCAGGTCCCGGTGAGCCAGGGGCAATGGGACGCGCTGCTGATGCTGATGTTCGACTATGGCATCGCGCGCATCCGCAGTTCGATCCTGATCCGCCACGTCAATGCCGGTGAATTCGAACGTGCGGCGGCGGAGTTCTCCAAATGGGTCCAGGTCCGAGGCCGTCCGGATATCCAGATGGTCAAGCGGCGGGATGTCGAGCGGCATCTGTTCCTGCAGGGCTCGCAGGTGGCGTGAGGGCGTGTTAAAACCTCGGGGGTCATTCATTCTGTAAATGCCCCCATGCCGCCCATTGCAAAACCCACTAGAACCCTCTTCGACCTCGACCTCCTGCGCGCCATCGTCGTGGTCGCCGATTGCGGCAGCTTCACCACCGCTGCCTCCCGCCTGCATTCAACCCAATCCACCATCAGCCAGAAGGTCCGTCGCCTGGAAGACATGGTCGGTCACCGCTTGCTCGAACGCGGCAACCGCGAGGTCCTGCCCACCGATGCCGGCCAGACCCTGCTCGGCTACGCCCGCCATATGCTGGCGCTGAACGACCAGATGCTCGAAGCCTTGGCTGGCGCGACCGTTGGCGTCACCGTGCGTCTTGGCGTGCCCGAGGACTTCGTCGGGGGCCGCACCACCAACGCCTTGTCCGCCTTCAACCGCAAGCATCCCGAGGTCAAGCTGGAAGTCACCAGCGGCCTGTGCCGGGATATCGCCCAGAGCTACGACAACGGTGAGCTGGACCTGGTCCTGTTGAAGCAGCGGCGCAATGGCCGGGAAGGGGTGGCGAACTGGGCGGAGGAACTGACCTGGATCGACAGCACGAAGAACCCGGCGCTGCAACTGGACCCGATCCCGCTGGTGACTTTTCCGCCTCGTGGGCTGTACCGCGACGAGATCATCAATGCCGTGGAAGGGCTGGGGCGGCGCTGGCGGATTGCGTTCACCAGTTCGAGTTTGAGCGGGATCCAGGCGGCGGTGGCGGACGGGATGGGTATCAGCCTGCTGCCTCCGCGGGCGGTGACCGGGGATCATCGGGTGCTGGGTGACGGGGATGGGCTGCCGGTGGTGGACAGCTATGAGATCGTGGTGGTGCATCGGCCGACGGCGGAGCCGATGGTGAAGGAATTGGGGGTGGTGCTGGCGGGGTTGCTGGATCAGGAGTAAGTGTTGACCTTGAGGGCCTCATCGCTGGCAAGCCAGCTCCCACAGGGTCCGAGTCGCTGCAGCGATGGGGCCCTCACAGACACCCATAAAAAAAGCCCGCCATCCACCGGCGGGCTTTCTCATTCAGGCTGCGAGCCCAACAGCACTCAACGCTTCGGGTTCAGCGTCAGGTGCACGTTGCGGTTCACATCCTTGTACAGCAGGTAGCGGAACGGGCCAGGGCCACCGGAGTAGCAGGCCTGCGGGCAGAAGGCGCGCAGCCACATGAAGTCGCCGGCTTCCACTTCGACCCAGTCCTGGTTCAGGCGGTATACCGCCTTGCCTTCCAGGACGTACAGGCCGTGTTCCATGACGTGGGTCTCAGCGAACGGAATCACGCCGCCCGGCTGGAAGGTGACGATGTTGACGTGCATGTCGTGACGCATGTCAGCCATGTCGACGAAGCGGGTGGTGACCCAGGCGCCGTCGGTGCCCGGCATCGGGATCGGAGCGATGTCCTGTTCGTTGGTGACGAACGCTTCCGGATGCGCCAGGCCTTCCACGGCTTCGTAGTGCTTGCGAATCCAGTGGAAGGTGACGTTGGCGTTGCTGTTGTTGCGCAGGCTCCATTCGGCCGCCGGCGGGATGAAGGCGTAGCCACCAGGCTTCAGGGTGTGGTTCTTGCCCTGCAGGGTGATGTCGACTTCACCTTCGACGACGAACAGCACCGCTTCGGCGTTCTTGTCCAGCTCAGGACGCTCGCTGCCGCCTTCCGGGGCAACTTCGACGATGTATTGCGAGAAGGTTTCGGCGAAACCGGACAG
Organism: Pseudomonas putida; assembly: GCF_001941965.1. Classification (GTDB taxonomy): domain Bacteria; phylum Pseudomonadota; class Gammaproteobacteria; order Pseudomonadales; family Pseudomonadaceae; genus Aquipseudomonas; species Aquipseudomonas putida_L. The sequence goes on from NZ_MKZO01000056.1 coordinate 4,368, forward strand.
CGGGCGGGCGATGACCCACATGCGCATCTTGTCCCAGAACGGCAGGTGGCTGGTGACGATGTCACGCATCACGCCCTTGGGGATGACCGCGTAGGCCTCGGTGAACATCGCACGGTCTGTCAGCAGCTCGGTCTGAGCCGGGTGCCCGCCGTGAGGGGCGAAGTAGGATTTGGACATGGACAGTCTCGGATGTTTGTTGTTGTGACCCCGGGACCGCCTGTAACGGCCGTTCTACCGGGGCTGCCGCTCTACAGTATGAGCATCGCGGTGCATCCACAAATTAAATGTTGGAATTCGTGGTATTTGATTATTGAATGGGATGCGCGGTGTCATCCGCACTGTGAATGCCCTGGCGCTCGGCCACGGCGCGCAAGGTTTTCAGGGTGATCATCGGCGCGTCGATGACGAACTGGTTGGCCAGCCAGGCCGGAATGTCGCCGGCAGGGTCGGCCTGCATTTCGTAGGTGACCTCGGTTTCCCGTTCGCCCTTGGGGACCATGCGCCAGATGCCTTGCAATTGGGTCACGCGGACCTGCCCGGGTTCCCGCGGGACACGGCCGGGGAGGGCGCTGAGTTCACGGGTCAGGCTGCCGTCATCGCTGCGCTCGCTGTGCACCTTGAGCACCATGTCGCGGGTGCCGGCGGGCCAGGGCAGGGCGGTGGTGAGGTAGACGAAGGTGTCGGCGCCCTCCACGCCCAGCAGGCGCATGTCGGCGCAGGCGTAGAGCCATTTGCAGGCGACCCGGAGGTTTTCCTGGAGATCGCTGAGGGTGCGCACGTCGGCCTTGATCGTGGTGACGCCGCGGAAACTCTGGTATTTCGAGCCGGGGACGTCGCGCAGGTAGACCTGGATGCCCGCTTCTTCGTGGGCCAGGTGCCAGGGCCCGGCGGCCTGGGTGCTGGTGAGGAACAGGGCCAGGGTCAGGAGAATGAGGCGGGGCATGGTGGGCTGTCTGGGGTGAATGGCTGACAGGTGAAGAATAGGCGGATTTTGTGTTGTTTTTAATGGCCTCATCGCTGGCAAGCCAGCTCCCACAGTGTCCGCGGCGCTGCCGAACCCTGTGGGAGCTGGCTTGCCAGCGATGAGGCCCGAAAGTTCACCACATCACTGGATGCTTAGAACATCCATTGCACCCCCACCGAATACCCCGCCTGATTCCCTTCATCATGGGCAAACCGGGTATTGGCCTCGGCAAACACCCCCAGTTGCTCGGTCACCCTCAACTGTGCCCCAAGCTGCGCGCGCCCGAAGCTCTTGTCGACGTCTCCGGGTTCAGCCACCCGCACCCGCCCGTCGGCCCGGGCCGTCAGATCGATCTCGTCCAGCCGCCCCTCCGCCAGTTCCCGCACCCAGCGCACGCTGGCGTAAGGCTTGACCACCATCCCGGCGCCAAGCCCCAGCTGGCCATGCAGGCGCCAGCCGAGGCTGGCTTCCAGCGCGTCGTAATCCTGTTTCTCGTACCCAAGCGCGGTGCGCAGCGCCTCGTCCTCGCTGAAGTCGTCGATGCGGTAATGAACGTAATCCAGCCCGGCCAGCGGCCCGGTCTTCAAACCGCCGATGTCGAAGTCATAGCCACCCTCGACCCGCGCGCCCCAGAACAGCGCCGAGGTATCCCCGGACAGCCGCTGGTCCAGCAACACCGGCCCGCCATTGGCCTGGATGAACACCGAGCGCCGCGTGTCGAAACGGGTATGCCCGCCACTTAGCTCACCCGCCAGCCACTGAGGACCGCCATCGTTGAGCAAGCCGAACACGCCGACCTGCCAGGTGTCGCCTTCGACCCGGCCACCATGGTCCAGGCTGTCGCGGCTGCGCTCGAAGCTCAGACTGGCACCGACGCTCGCGGCATCGCTCAGGCGGTAGTCGCCCAGCACATGCACGCCAACGCGCTTCGACTCGGGATTGCCCGCCATGTCGAAGCCACTGTCCGGCGACACTTCGCCTTCCACGCCAACCTCGCCATCGAACGTACCCACGGCCCGCTCGCTGCCCAGCAAGCTCAGCCAGCGTCGGTCATGCAGGCGCGTCATGGCCTGGTGCTGGCGTTGCAACTGGTCTTCCATCTGCCGCGCCATGGCCCCGCCCGAGGCGGTGGAGGCGAGCAGGTCGGCGTTGGTCAGTTCCAGCACCAGGCGCGTCAGCAGGCGCGAAAAATCCCGCAGGCGCTGGTCGATACGCTCCTGGCCGAAGGCGCCGGTAAGCACGGTCTCATTATCTTCGTTGGGATCGTGCCAGGTAGAGCCGCCCGGGATCGCCGGGTTGTCGGTCTGCTCGTAACCGTCCAGATCGCCCAGCTCCCAGTTGGTCGCCTCGATGAACAGCACTGGCACGTTCAGCCCCTCGAAGCTTTCGCCGTCGCTGCAACAGCCGGTGCCGGCGGGGTAATCGGCGTTGAGGCCGGGGTTGGTGAACAGGTCGATCTTCAGTTCCTGGGCGATGCGCAACAGCTGGTCGCGGTAGGCGCCGAGGGCCGGGTTGGCGACCGCATTGCTGCCGGCGTGGGCATACATCCTGTCGCCGGTGATCAGGCTGTCGAGGTTGATCATCCCCAGCAGGTTGGCGCGCTGGCTATCGTCCAGAGAGGCGACATAGGCCCGCGAACCGCGCAATCCTTCCTCCTCGGCACCAAAGCCGACCACTTCCAGGCCATTTTCCAGCTGCACGCCGCCGAGGTTGCGGGCGATTTCGGTCAGCACTGCGGCGCCTGAGGCGTTGTCGTCCAGCCCTTGCAGAGTCGGGCGACCGAAGTAGGTATCGAAGTGGGCGCCGAGCACCACGTAGTTGCTGCTGGTCCCGGCGGCGGAGGCGATGACGTTCTGCGAGCTGCGATTGCCGGCCCAGGTGAAGTCCTGGCGGCGGGTCTGATAGCCGTAGCCCAGTTGCGCCTGCATCCAGTCGGCGGCGCCGGCGAAGCTGGCGGTACCGCGGTAGCGGCCGGGATACTCGTGGATCAGGCGGTCGAGGGTCTGGCTGGCGTAGTCCCCGTAGTCGTAGGCCCCGGCCCCCAAAGGCAGCAGGGCGGACCCGAGGGCGACGGCGATGGCGAGTGGTTTGAGCACGGCACTTGTCCTTGTGTGTCGGTAGGCGTTGGCATCTTGGCGATGCGTCGGCGGGACGACAGCAGGAAGCGGGCCGATTTGTGACAAATGTGTGTAATTTGTCGGATTTGTCCGGTGTTGTTGACGGAATCGGCACAGATTGTTTAATGCCTTGTTACGTTTTTACGTCACCTTCTGCGACACCACGCCGCACCCTTCGGGCGCCCTGCGCTGGCCCCTCCCTCCCTTGCGTGCGAAAATGCCGCCCCGTGAAAAGCCGGAAACAAACGGCTTCCCTGCGCAAGCGTGCACCCTCCCCAAAGGATGGTTACATGAATGATCTACTGACCCGGCGTACGGTTCTCGCCGGGCTCGGCCTGGCGGGGCTTGCGGCCCTGACCGGCTGCGATACTTCGCCCAAGCTCGATTTCAAGTACGGCAAGGACCTGAGCAACAAGATCCTCGGCCGCTCCTTCAAGCTCCAGGATGTCCACGGCGATACCTACGCGTTGTCGAGCTTCTACGGCTCGATGCCGATGGTGTTCTTCGGTTTCACCCAGTGCCCGGCGATCTGCCCGACCACCCTGGCGCGTGCGGTGCAGATCAAGAAACTGATGGGCCGCGATGGCGACTTCCTCAAGGTGGTGTTCATCACCCTCGATCCGGAACGCGATACGCCGCAGATACTCGAAGACTATGTGAAGGCCTTCGACCCGACCTTCACCGCACTGTCCGGCACCCCGGAACAGATCGCGGCCACCGCCAAGGAGTTCGGTGTGTTCTACGAGAAGGTGCCGTTGGGCGACAGCTACACCGTGTCGCACTCGTCCACCAGTTTCGTCTTCGACTCCCGCGGTCGCCTGCACCTGGGCCTGTCCCATTCGCTGACCGCGAAAGAGTGCGCCGAAGACCTGCTGACCCTGATGGAGATCTGCTGATGCTGCCTGTTCGTAAAACCCTGGCCGTCCTGGCCCTGTGTGGCGCCGCTTTGCCGGCGTTGGCGCAAACCACCGTGGAAAATGCCTGGGCCCGTGCCACCGTGGCCAACCAGCCGACGTCCGGTGCCTTCATGACCCTCACCTCGGATACCGATGCCCGGCTGGTTGCCGTGCAGTCCTCGGTCGCCAGGACCGTCGAGATCCATGAGATGAAGATGAACGGCGACGTGATGACCATGGGCCCGGTCAACGGCCTCGACCTGCCGGCCGGCAAGGCGGTGAGCCTGGATGCCAACGGCTATCACGTGATGCTGATGGGCCTGACGCACCAGCTCAAGCAAGGCCAGGAAGTGCCGCTGACCCTGGTGATCGAGGATGCCAAGGGCAACAAGGAAAACCTCGAGATCAAGGCGCCTGTGCGGTCCTTGACCGAGGGTGAGCCGGAGATGAAGCACGGTCACGTGCATCAGTGACCTCACGGGCCTCATCGCCGGCAAGCCCCACACGGTCCCTGTGGGAGCTGGCTTGTTCTGGTCAAGTTTTTCCGGACACCGATTACGGTGATCAGGCCGCCTGCTGCTCCATAGCTATCGGCGACAAGTAATTGTTGTGGCTGTGGAGCCTGACTCGGTTGTATCGCATGAAGAAGCTGG
>NZ_MKZO01000057.1 GCF_001941965.1 Pseudomonas putida
CGAAGGAGTGGGGGCAACAGCAGCTGCGCTGGTAGACTTATCCACAGTTGCTGGTAACAAAATCAGCAATCCGCCCTGGGTCAAATTTCAATCGGCAGGGTGGGTCAATTTTCCATCAGCGCCAACACGTGGGGATTGCAATGGGTGCGGCAGGCTCCGATGTTGCCCTGGAAACGGCTGATATTGCGCTTATGGGCGACGATATTCGACAACTTCCATTTGCGGTCGGGCTAAGCCGCCATACGAAATCCATCATCCGCCAGAACCTATTCGTCAGCTTAGGGATCGTCGCGATACTGGTCCCCTCCACAATGATGGGGTTAAGCATCGGTGCTGCCGTCGCTATTCATGAGGGGTCCACGCTTCTGGTCGTGTTCAACGCCTTACGCCTGCTGGGTTACCGCAGGAGCACTTGATCTCTGAACATAAACAAAGGGGGCGCATTGAGCGCCCCCTTTGTACACGACAGTCTGAAAGTGGATCAGAAGACGTATTGCAGGCGGGTTACGAGAGCGTTGCCACTGTCGTCTCCGGCCGCGTTCTCGGCATTGTCAGTGCGCACGTTGATGTAGTCGGCACTCACCTTCACGGCCTCGTTGACATACCAGTTCACACCGATTGTGTGGCTCTTTGCTTTGCGCTCATCTGACTGAGCCGCAGTGGTGACCAGGTTACCGTCCTCGACCTTGATGTCGTCAAAGCGATAGAAAACTTCCCAGGCCCCCAGATCTTTGTTCTGTGGTTTGATGGTGTCAAACTTGGCACCGTCGAGTTTGTAGATGCGGGGCTCGCCAGTCAGCGTATACGCCATTTGTGCGTAGTAGCCCGATGCTTTCAGGTCATTGGTTGCCTGGTCAGCTTGCAATTTGCGGCGAAGGTATTCAGCTTGCACAGAGAACGGGCCGGTAGCCCAAGCACCTTCAACACCCCAGACCGAATCGTCGCTCCACAGGCCTTCTTGCGCCGTGGCGCCGCCAAACAGCATGCGATTGCCGTTGGTACCCGCATCACCACCGCCATTGGTATCCACACCACGAACGCCGAGACGTGAGCGGATCCGGGTGTCTACTGAACTGTCTTTGAGGTCGCGATAGGCATACTGGGCACCGATGTGCAGGACGTTGCCATCAGAATGCAGCGGTGCGAAGACACCGCGCACGTTATAGCGTTTCGTGCTGTCGCCATCGTTATCATTGTTGGTTTCGCTAAAGACGCTACCCGACAGGTAGGCCATGTTCGCGATGGTGCTGGTGGCTTGAACGCCCATGCCAGCGTTGTCGTTGATCCAGTCTGCTACATCGTAGGAAAGGTTTCGCTCCATCCCGGTTGTCCACTTCGAGCTGGTCGCCTTCTCAAGACCGAAATCGGTGTAGAAGCGGCCGAATCGCAGTTGGACTGGAGCGAAGCCCGTGTAGGTCAGGCTCGCTTCGTCAAAGTAGCCATCGGCGTCGTTACCGGTGTTGCGGGACAGGTCGTAGCTAACCTGGTACTTCCAGTCACGGTACAAGGTACCGCCGAACTCGATGTAGGCGCGACGGAAGTAGGCTGCGTCAGCAGTATCGCCATTCTTGGTGAAGACACCGTCGAACCGTCCGTAGTCGGCCTGAACCCTGCCGCCCAGTTTGAAACTGAACTCCTTATCGGTAGTAGAAAGTTCAAGACCGCCCTTGGTTTTGAGAACGATATCAGCTCCGTCGCTAGTGACTACTCCGGAGAATGCTTGCGAGGAAAATGTGCCTATTATTGCGGCAGCCAAAAGCTTCACTCGCATGTTCGAAGAACGGATCATTGCTTGCCTCTCGTGTGTTAAGTGCTAAGGCGTCGACGGGATGTTTGCCCTCCGTCGGGCCTAATAGATCTGGCAGATGTGAGCAGGTCACGTTCGTCACCTGCTGCAACAAGATGCCTTTGTTCTAAGCACTATGGCTAGATCGCAAGCAAAAATGACAGAAGTGTTTCTGTAATGTTAAAGAAAGACTTCTGAAAAATAACGAGCTTGTCATTTATCAAGCCAGTCACTTTTGTCCAAGAAGCTTTTTTTAATCAGTCGACGGATATCCAAGGCCTGAGGGTTGCGTGTGAGCGTTGACTTTATAACAAGATAGACATCTTTATCTTCCAAGTCTTCGAGAAATCCTGGCACGAGCGTGATGTTTCTGTCCATTTTACGGCTGTAATCTGGCAACACACCAATGCAGGCCCCCCCAACCACCAGGCCGCGGGAGAAATTGTAGTTCTTGGCTCTGGTCGTCCCTCCTCGGTGGCCGGAAATTATAGAGGCCCAATTTTTGGAACCCGAGAGAATGTCATCGTCCCAAGGAAGAACGAGCATAAAATTCTGTAGGTCATCACTCGCCACTGGGACCGTGACACTTCTTGAGTAGCGGCTTGAGATAAATAACGCGTGTCCGATCCGGCCAAGCCGTTCGAACCTGTACTCGGGGTAGCGATCGAAGGCATCGTCATCAGATGGTGTCACGAGAACAATACCCACATCGACGTCACATCCATTGAGCATTTTCGGGGTGCACTCAGAGTGGATCTCCAGTTGCATTTCAGCATGATCCCGAACGTAGGCGACGAGATCTCGATTGACGATATCGCTGAGTACCGGTTCTGTGATCGCAAGCGTGAGCCCCGGGATGCCCGTGTCGCCGGCTTTTCCAAGGCCCTCAGGGCCAAAAAGTTGCGAAAGGTAATGGCTGACCTTGTCGCCTATTCGAGTCAGAGCAAGCTTGTTGTTTTTATAGACGAATACAGGAGAACCGATGTGCTCCTCTAGCTTTTCCAGGCGCCTCCGAAGGCCTACTACAGGTAGGTTGAGCGCCCTGGCTGCCTGTTTAAAATTTGCACAACGTACGGTTGAGAAAAATTCTAGCGCTAACTGTTTATCAATTGGCAGATCATCCAATATGTCAGGAATGCAAGAAACAGTAATGCCAGTAGATGTTTCATTTTGTGTAGCCATTTATTCCCCCTTGTGCGGGGAGAATTTATCTCAATGTGGATCTGCAGTTCCCGATACTATCAATATTGTAATTTCCGCGTAATCTAATTGTTATTTGGCGAGGTTGATTTCAATAAAGTAATTATGAGGAAATCTTTTTGATATTTTGGCGTGCTAGGTTTTCCGTAAAGTTTTAACCCTATAATCGGCATCTGCTCCCCAGTTTTCTACCGACATTTGATTCACTTTTTTTTCACCTTTGCTTCCATAGTCTCAGCACATGGAAACCAAATGCCCGCCTCTTGTATTTTTGCTGTTCCGATATTTAGGCGTCGGATCAATAGCGACAGCGATACATTATGCAATCTTCTTGGCGCTTATCGAAGCGGAGCTTGCTGATCCCGTGTCGGCCAGTATATGTGGCAGCATGGTAGGTGCTATTGCAAGCTTCATCGGTAATCGAGCGCACTGTTTTAAGGCAGATGGTTCTCGAGTGCTCCAGCCTATTAGGTTCACACTTGTCGCTCTGGCAGCAAACCTAGGTAACGGAGTGGGTATTTGGGTACTCATTAAATTAAGTTTCTCACCGCTTATCGCCCAGGCCTTAGTGACTATAGCCCTTACGGCACTTGGATTCATTGCACATCGTTTCTGGACATTCAGCCATGCAGACATTAAATCGGTTTCCCGAGCGCCCTGATCCCTTGTTGACCATTGTGGTTCCCTGCTTTCAAGAAGAAGACACCATTCCAGAGTTCCACCAACGCGTTACCAAAGTTGTTAAGCGGCTACCTGTTTCTTGCGAGATTCTCTACATCGACGATGGCAGCAATGATGGTACTGCAGAGCTGCTGCGTGAGTATCAGGATGGCTCGGCTGTTCGATGCCTTTTCCTGAGTCGAAACTTTGGAAAGGAGGCCGCGTTGAGGGCTGGGATAGATCATGCTCGCGGCAGCGCGCTCATCTTCATTGACGTCGACTTGCAAGATCCGCCTGAGCTCATTCCCGGCATGGTGGAGTTCTGGCAAAAGGGTTATGACGTGGTGAACATGCAGCGCAATCTGAGAACCGGCGATTCGCTTTTCAAGCGCATGAGCGCTCGAGCCTACTATTGGGTCATGCAGCGTCTGGTGGATAAAGTGGATTTGCCCGCCGATGTCAGCGATTTTCGCTTGATTGGACCCGCTCCGCTTGCAGCTATTCGAGCATTGGATGAGCGTTCCAGCATCCTTAAGGGCATGATCGGCTGGGTAGGCTTTCGCACCTTTGAACTACCCTATAATCGCGCTGTTCGTCATGCAGGGAGCAGCAAGTGGAACGTGGCTGGACTAATCAATCTTGCCATCGAGAGCATTCTCAGTTTTTCTCGCAAGCCGCTGCGTATCTTCAGTCTCGCTAGCTTTGCACTCTTCGTTTCCAGCTTCTGCTACATGCTCGCAGCCCTCGTGGCTGGTAGTTTCGATGTCCATCATCTGCTCGTCGGAATGGCCTCATTTATGTGCGTCGGTGTCGCCATGGTGGGGGAGTACCTTGGCCTGACACTCGCAGAGGTTAAGCGCCGCCCCCAGTATTTCTTGAAAAACAGTCCCAAAGCGGAGTGCGCGTCTATCCACCCTTCGGTCTCATCGTTCGAGGGTAAGAAATGCTGAGTTTGAAGAGGGAGCAGACGTTATGGCGGATATTGGGCGCTATTTTGGTCCTACGTTTATCAGGATTGGGTGTCTACCCCCTGATGGACACATCGGAGGCCCGTTATGCCGAAATGGCGCGAAAAATGGTCGAGCTGAATGACTGGATCACGCCCATGTTCGATTACGGGGTACCGTTTTGGGGCAAACCACCACTGTCTTTCTGGACGCAAGCCGCGAGCATGACGATCTTCGGGGTCAATGAGTTCGCTGCTCGATTCCCTGCATGGCTGCTGCACCTGGCTAGCTGTTTCATCATCATCAAGCTCGGTACGCAGCATTTCTCGCGTAACGCGGGCATTTGGGCGGCAATAATCTTTTCCAGCACAACGCTTGGCTTGGTCTCCAGCGGAGTCGTACTGACCGACCCCGTTCTATCGTTCTCAATTTTGCTGGCCAGTTATGGGTTCTGGCGTTGGATGCAATGCGCCGACAAAGCGTACGCCTATCTGATGTTCGCAGGTTTGGGGCTAGGTCTGCTTGCTAAAGGCCCGCTGACCCTGGTGCTAGTAGGGGCGCCGGCATTCCTCTGGATCGTGATTTACAAGGAATGGAAACGGGTGCTAAGGCTACCTTGGGCTGGCGGCCTGGGTCTTATGCTCGGCATCTCTGTGCCTTGGTACGTCTTGGCTGAGATGAAGACACCAGGCTTTATGGAGTACTTTTTCGTTGGTGAGCACTGGAGCCGTTACGTCGTTAGCAACTGGGCTGGTGATCTTTACGGCAGCGCCCACGCCAAGCCATACGGGACCATCTGGCTACAGCTCGGGTTAGCGCTTCTTCCGTGGGTATTCTTCCTTCCATTGCTGATCCGTAGGCGTGCGTCGCTGCAGCGGTTTGAGGCCTACCTCTGGCTCTGGGCGCTGGCTACTCCGGTCTTCTTCACGTTCGCCGGCAACATTCTGTGGACCTACCTGCTTCCTGCGCTCCCAGCCTGGGCTTTGCTGCTGTCGGGCCGGGTCAGCGATACCGGCCCGAAGACTACATGGGCTGCTGCTATGAGTGCTTTGATATTGCCAATGATAGGAGCGGGCATAATTTACGCTGGCGCAATGGAAACGCGGCCTCAGAATCAGCGGGATGTGATCCAGGCTTGGCTCAATGCTCAGTCTACTCAGCCGGGCCCCCTGATCTATCCGGGACGCCGGTCGTACTCATCCGAGTTCTACAGCACTGGCAAATCCGAGCACATCAAGGATCCTGCCAAATGGCCAAGCAGTGGCTTGTTTTATCTATCGAGGCGCTTGCGCGACAGCAATGCTGAGCTGCCTACCGGCCTGGAGTGCACCAAGATCACAGAAGCCAACGCCAGCCAACTACTGCTATGCCGTTGGAACGCCGACGAGAAAAATGCCCAAAGCCTCGCCATAGAAAGCAGCACGAAAACTTATCAGAAGAACGAGGGCTAAATTTAGGATGAAAAAAAGCCAGGTATTAACCTGGCTTTTTTGTTGACTGCTACCCTCATCAGAGTTCCTAGTTTATCGTCGATCAGTTATCGGACTTTTCCTTGGCATCTTTGCGCTCTTTTTGTTTCTCTTGAGCGACCTGCTGCTTTTTCTGATCCGATGAATCATCGCTCCATATGCGTGCCTGCTCAGCCCGGAAATTTTCGTTGAATTTTTTCGCTCGATCAAATCCGTCTTCAGCATGGGCGGTAGTCATCAGACCGAACAGCAAGCTTCCAAGAGCGATAGATTTTACAAATTTCATGTTGAACCTCGGTATTTACTAGACCTCCCTGACTAGGGGTCTTTGTTGTTTTGTAGTTTAGGGAAGCGAAGCTAACGACAAGGTGAGGTATTAATTACAATTCCGTAATTTTAGCGTGCGGCAGGATGCGTTCTAAGTCTGGATCTGGAAGGATCAGACCTATCGCCGGAATTGCTGAAAGAAAATTTCAGTTATCCAGTAAATTACAATTTTGATATCTACCACCGTAGTTTCGTGCGGCATTGCAGTCCGCACCAGGAGATAGCTATGAATGAAATTGAGCCTTGGGCAGTTGCCATGAATGATTTTCGCCGCTGCGCTGAAAATCTTTCTGCCCAGGTCGATGAGCTGACATCTCAGACACGGCTTTCTAGCGCTGTCTTGGAGAGGTCGAACGAGATGGTGGAGCAGGTAGAGGCTATAGGTCGGCAGATTCACGGGGAGGTTCGGAAGGCTGAGAAGGCTTGGTCCGATGGTGAAGAGGTCGCCTTACGCGCCGCGACAAAAGCGTACTCTGCCGCTTACCGTGGAGTCGACAGTGCCATCCAGCCTCTCATTTCAGAGCTTTCGATCGCTACCAGTGCCGCGAATGCTTCGCTCGCAGAACTCAAGCGTGCACCGGCACTGGCCAAGCGTTACGTAATGGTGGTGGCGACAGCATTTTTCATCCTGGCATTGATCTGTTCGTACTCCAATGTCATCAACTTTGGAAATTATCCATAAATATCATATAATTAGCGCTCAAATCAGTGCATGGGAGAAGCCCTTTTGACTACCTATACCGCATCGCTTGACACCGCCAGCCAAACCCTGGCTTGA
>NZ_MKZO01000058.1 GCF_001941965.1 Pseudomonas putida
TCAAGCCAGGGTTTGGCTGGCGGTGTCAAGCGATGCGGTATAGGTAGTCAAAAGGGCTTCTCCCATGCACTGATTTGAGCGCTAATTATATGATATTTATGGATAATTTCCAAAGTTGATGACATTGGCTCTTCCCTACCGCCAAGAAGTTGTTGGGCAAAAAAGCTCTTGAGGAACTGGGCCGAGTCATGGAGGCGCAGAAGAAGCTGCTCAAGGGTGAGCAACGAGCTGCCTGACACAGCATGGCCTGCTGGCCCGCACCGGGCCGGCAGGCGCTTCTTGTTAAAACCGAAACAGCGATTAAGTAGGGCATGACTTATTGGATTGGGTTTCTTGAATGGCCAGCCATGGTGATGACGGTGCTGGCAGCGTGGTGCATAGGCTCACGTCGCCCAGGAAGGAGGAAGGTCGGCTTCTGCTGTTTTGTTGTCAGCAACGTGCTTTGGAGTGTTTGGGGATGGCAGGCAGAAGCCTGGGCTCTGATCATATTGCAGCTCTGTCTGTGCGCTATGAATCTGCGAGGATGGAGACAAAGCATCCAGTTGCAGAGCTGCGAATGACCTTTTAATGTAAAATCAACGACAGCAACCACAACTCTTCTAGGTTGGCCTCACTATGAGGCGGGGAAGTGTCTACGAAACACAAGGCGATTCACAGAGGCGTTTGAGCGTCGTTCCCAATGCTAGGGAGGAGAAACTTTATAGGTATCCCGGATATCTCGTTAGGTATGGAGATCCAGAAAACCATATCTTGAAATTTTGGGTTGAGGTAAAGCCAACCTGATTTAAGATTATATGTGTAATTTATCTTTTGATGTTGTTAGGGAAGACACTGTATGTTAAGTATAGAGCGGCACTTTCATCCTATAGGTCAGGGTGGTTTTTTTTCTGAGCACCATAAGTTCAGTTCCGGAAAAGAATTCATAATCGTCTATGACTGTGGAGTTGCAAATAATCGAGGTAGTGCAGACGATGTGGTTAGAACTGACCTGCTGGATGGGATTGAAGTTGATGTATTGTTTATATCTCACTTTGATTATGACCATGTTTGTAAGCTGAAGGTTTTAGCTGCGCATGTGGGCAAAATAAAAAATGTATTTATGCCGTTGCTAAGAAAGGATGAAAAAATCCGTCTGACTAACCTGTTCAGAGCATCAGGCTTCAACGTGCTTAATTTGATTAACTCACCTAAAAAATTCTTTGGCAGCGCTACCAAGATTTTCAATGTGGCCCCAAGTGGTCCACGGGAAGGAGAGGGTGATGGCCCTCTAAATGAGGAAGCAGTACCACTCGACTCTCTTTCTCCAATCGAAAGTATACCTAGCGGTTTAAAGATCAGTCTCCCGATTGGTGCAGCTCCACTCGATCATGATTGGGTGTTTATTCCGTACAATTATGAGTCTGCTAATAATTTGGCAGTGCTTGAGGCTGAGCTTACAATGGCCGGTATCAGCACTCACCTGATAAAAACCGAACCTAGATATACTCTGGATAAGGCTATAGTTAATCGTAAGCAAATTAAGGATTTATATAGCAGGCTTCCTGGTGGCATAAATCTTAACTCTATGATTGTGTACTCAGGCCCGGAGAAATGCGAGTCAAGATTAAGGCTGAGGATTAATATGCAAGGTGGTATTGAATTACATAGGCTACCTTATCTGAACTCTCACGCCGGACTGGTTACTCAGATGTTTCCTGTTTGGGGGGCGTACCGTCCGAACAAGAGTGATCTTGTAAGTCTTGATTTCTTCTTCGATTACGAGTTTGAAGATTTGTTCAAGCTGCCGGGTTGCATTTACACTGGAGATGTTGATTTTAACCAGGTTGACATTCCACATGTGTTTAAAGAGGTTTGGGGTCAGGTTGGTACACTGCAAATCCCTCATCACGGTGCAGCGCCGTGCTTCGATGCATCTATACTAAAGGGACGTAGGTTAATTTGCCCTATAGCTGTTGGCACAAAATATATTCAGAACTATGTCCACCCTGCCAAGTCAGTAATCGATGACATCATATTGAACGGGTGTGTGCCGGTTTTTGTTACAGAGCTAAACCCAGAGTTCTTGCAAGTTATTTCGGTATAAGTGTTGTTGGGGCTCCTCTCGCAAAAATTATATTGAAGTGGAATTAAGGTCTTCTGAGCAGTTGGATGCCCCATTCGTGAGAGATGGTGTTTATATCTTGGGGTTGGAGTTTTTGGTTAAATCCTATATGGTTGATAAATAGTTGTGAGAATTGCTTTGCGCTGATTTCGAAGTGCTTGGTTAGAGTGATTATATCTATTATGGTATTATAAGCATAGGATCTATATTTGATTCTGAAATTATTTTTATTAGTGACGCTAGGACGATTGCTCCAGTAGAATCCCAATATTTATTTAGCAAGACCAAAGTCGCGCTAACGGCCGGTAGCAAGGACAGGGTTTTCAGGAGCCAGAAAGTTCTTCTCAGTGAACATCCCTGTTTCTCCACTTGGGTGATAGTTATTCTAAGGAGCTTCTGTAACTTTGGTGGGTATGTTTTTATTTTGTCTTTGAAGTCATCAAATACAACATTGAAGCTGTGTAGCAAGCGATTGGTCTGTAGATTCTGATTGTGCAAAATCGCGAGAAGTACTATCGAGACCACTATCAATCCCATTGTGACGACACCTGCCTCAAATGGTGAGTCACTTTTGTTCAAGGCAATCAAGCCAGCAAATGAGATTGGTAACGCCAACATTTTCCCTGCGATATCTCCAAGCACTCCACTTAGCTTAGTACCGTAGTCAATCTCTGCTTGGGCAAGCTCTCGGCGCACTTTCTCGAAAGAGAAGCTATATACATAGGTTTGTAGGTTGGCTCGGTAATTAGATAGAACCTCACTCCACTCTCTGACCAGTACTAGAAAAAGATACGGATCTGTTTCGTGTTTTTCGATGACACTAGCTATGGCCATTCGAATCATCAATTTTCTTTCAGAAAGATGCGCTCTATTCTCATTTTTCCTATTTAGAATTTCCTCGAGCAAGCTCATGTGGCGAAGCTCGTGACCGAGCAAATTTTCATTCACTTGTGTAGGGAGCAAAAAGGTCTTAGGAGGCTTTGCACCATCCGGTGGGAGAGCAAAAAACAGGTTGTATGAATCTGGGCTACTGTCCCGATCTACTCCAATTGCCAGCATTGAAAGCAGCTCTATCAGACGGCAAATTCGTTTCAGCTCTTTAATTTTTTCCGGTTCTACCGCATCAAAGTCTGCCCAGCTTAATTCGCAGACATAAATGTTCTTTGGGAACAATCCTTTTCCAAGTGAGCTAGTGCGCGATAGCTCTCGTATGTCCGAGTAGAATCTTCCAAGCTCATTCGAGGGGACTCGAAACTCAATTTCAGTTACGCCATCGTTCTCCTCTAGGTGTTGAATTTTTCCATACTCTGCCTGTAAATCCCTACAGGCATGGAGCGCCGCTGTGATTGCGGGCGTCGGGGCCCCCTCAAAGTAAGCTACGCCATCTTTTATAGCTGGCGCACCCATCGCACGGTATAGAGCCACGACATTCGCAAACATTTATCATCCAACCCTAGCCTTCAACTCTTTGTCGATGACATCAATCAGCTCTTGGCTGATGTTCGACAGAATTAGCTTCTTTCTTGCCTCATCGTAATAAACGTCAGCTGCTGGCTCTTTCCCAAGCGCCCCCCGTTCAAACTGGACCGACCAACTGGATGCATCACCCTTGATGCGGGTTTTTTCTTTAAGAGACCTGGGATTGACAGTGAAGTCTTCAGGGACACGATGCTTCTCATCGTTCAGGTAATCCTTCAGTCCCGCGATCTCATCAACGAGCTCGGCAGGTACCTGCTGAGCAGCCGCATGGCAGATTGCGTCGAGTCTGGCGGACTTGCCGTCAGCAAGGCGGTCTTGAAGGTACTTAACTACGGCTTCCTTCGCCTTGTAGGCGTATGGCTTCAGCTCTTTCTTGTCACGGAAGAAGCGACCGACATAGTCGATAGCGTTTTTGGTAGCTCTGCCGGATGCAACGCCCTTGGCACAACCCAGTGCGGAGATGAAATAGTCCGATGCTTGGCTATCCCTTCCTCGGCTGATGAAGCACAGGTAGGTTGAGTCAACCTCTTCTGCTTCTCCATTATTAGCGGCTTGATCCACAGCTGCAGCTTGTGCCGCCAACTCTGTCACATTTAGGAAGCTGCCCAGGTTGATCCTCGCCGCCTGTTGGACAGTTTTCAAATCGACTTCTTGGATTTCTTTCGGAACATAGTTCTCGTCGAGCTGAATGCCTCCTCGCTCTTTGATGCTCGCCACGAGAAAGAAATCATCATTCCCCGATGTGTATTGGGCGCAGAGCACATGGCCTCCAGTTGCCAGCGTACGTGTGCCTGCTTGTTCGACCAATTGGTCCATGGCCAAATGAGTGAGCGCTACAAACTGGTGCTCATCATCACGGGCGTCGATGAACGCACCGAATCGTTCTGGGAACGGCCCTTGACGCCCATCGTTAGCGAACTGCCCGTAGACCACGCTGTTGCCCTCTTTGCCAATGAGGCCATTGATACCGTCGACCAAGAGCTTAAGAGCTGGGTTTTCCGTGCTCAATACGACGTCTTTCTTGACCACGTCGGATACGAACTCGGTATAAGCCAATTTTTTGAAGCTATGGATGATGGCGGTTTTTAGCGTAATCACGGGTCGACTTCCATTTCAGTAGTGTCAAAGTGAGATTACGAAAATCACTCCTCGCTCTGCAAACGCCTTGTTCGTTTCCCTGACCGAAGGAGAAAGCGAGCGTCACTCTTGGGGTACTGTATGTGCATACAGTTAACCTGTCTAGCGGGCTTTTCGCGAAAGCTGGGTCTTCGGTACAGTGCTTTGATTCACAGGTTTGGAGTGGCCCGGGCGCGTTCAAGGGTATAGATATTCAAAGCCAATGCCCCATCGGAGGATGACACCCATGCTGGAAACTGCAGGAACGGCCGCAATTCAGGCGATAGTTAAAGCACTGATTGATCGAATGCTCACCGGTAAGCCCTCCGCACCAGCGGCGCCGGAATCGCAAAGTTACGCTGTGGATGTTGGCCGCCGCATCCGTATTTTGCGGCAGGATCTGCTGGGGCTGAGTATGCGCCAGATGTGTGAGGTGGTTGGTTTGTCTGAGGTATCGCAGCTGGAAGCCTTTGAGGCCGGCGCGCAGGAGTTTCCTTTACAGCTCACGCGCGAGCTGGAAGCGAGGTTCTTCCTTAACCCTGATTTTCTCGACGGCGGCACCGCGTCAGTTTTCAGGTCATTTAGCGTGGACACACCCACCTGTGCCCAGTATTTGGCACAGGGGTTTTCGCCTGTAGTGATCTGCAATCCATCCGAGCGGGGAGATTTGTATAGCTACATTACCTTTGAGCGCGAGGCTGGAGACTATCGACAAATTCACGTAGGCAATCTGTTGTGCTCGTTCAGTTCTAACGGCGGTGGCAGGCTGAACCTTCAGTACCTTATTCATGCCTTGGAAGGCGTGGGGCTTCCAGGCTCAGCGGTCAAGATCTACCGGGTGTCGTCGCGCGCCTGGGAGGCCGCACGATTTGACTGTTACCAATTGAAGACGGCAGATGTTCACCTCCGCAGCTCGGATTGGGAATGCATGGAGATCTGGGGACAGTGGTGCGAGGAGTCCGGAGTCCGTGCTCACAGTTGGCTGATGTGAGTGCTGAAGGCGACCATCTTTACGCTGGTGAGCGTCTAAATTCACCCCCAAAGCTGGTCGCTTCGATAGGCAAAATTCCTATATTTATCAATAGGATAATCGTATAAAACAGTCTTTATTGTTTGTTGCCTCGCTGCAAGAGTGGAATTTTGCTGGCTGTGACAACTTTACCGAATTGTCCGAGGACCCCAGAGCCCTCGGAATACAGGGTCCTGAGATGACAGACTTTATTGTCGGAGATCATCGATCTAGGTTGTCACAAGCCGCTGCGATGACAGGATGTCAGGGCAGCGGCTTTCTTGTTTATAAGGTACATAACTCTCTTACTGATCGTTGTGACAGCTCTCCAGGACTACGAGGTCACCATGACACACACCGGCAAGGACGCAGCGTTGGCTGTCGAACACCAACTGCTCGCGGTCAACGACATCACCCTCAGCATCTACAGCGCTGGTCCTGCTGACGGCCGCCCGCTCTGGCTGCTGCATGGATTTCCCGAATGCTGGTATTCATGGCGACACCAGATTGAGCCGTTGGCGCGCTGTGGCTACCGTGTGCTCGTACCTGAGATGCGCGGTTACGGCCAGAGCAGCGCCCCGAGCGAACCTGAAGCCTATGACCTGATTACCTTGTGCGGTGATATCCAGGCGGCCATGGATGCTTTTGGTCACACCGAGGTCGGGGTGATCAGTCATGACTGGGGAGCGGGGCTGGCCTGGTACCTGGCACTGCTGGAGCCGCAACGGATCAAGGCGCTGGTGACCATGTCGGTGCCTTTCGGAGGGCGCCCCAAGCGCTCCGCTATCGAGATCATGCGCGAGGCGTATGCGGACCGCTTCAACTACATCGTCTATTTCCAGGAAGTCGGTGTTGCCGAATCGGAGCTGGACGCAGACATCTCCCGCAGTCTTCAGCTATTGCTCGGCGGGAAAGGGGAAATGTTCCTGCAGGACAAACCGGCCGACGCCCGCCTGTTCGACGGAATGCCAGAGCCGCACGGCTTGCCCGACTGGTGCACAAAAGAAGAGCTCAGTGTCTACCAGAACACGCTGTCCCGAGGTTTTCGCGGCCCGCTGAACTGGTATCGGAACTTCACTCGCACTTGGCAGCGCACGGAAGCACTGGCCGGCCAGTCAATCGTCCCGCCGACACTTTTCCTGCTGGGCGATCAAGATCCGGTTGGCAAGCTGGAAAGCCACACGCTCAAGCGAATGAACCAAGTGGTTCCCAGGTTGGAACAGCATGTGTTGGAGAACTGTGGTCACTGGATTCAAAACGAGCGACCAGAGGAAGTGAATGCGCTGCTTGAGGACTTCCTTGGTCGTTACTACAAGGCCTGAGCAAAATCAGAATC
Organism: Pseudomonas putida; assembly: GCF_001941965.1. Classification (GTDB taxonomy): domain Bacteria; phylum Pseudomonadota; class Gammaproteobacteria; order Pseudomonadales; family Pseudomonadaceae; genus Aquipseudomonas; species Aquipseudomonas putida_L. The sequence continues at coordinate 7,042 of NZ_MKZO01000058.1, forward strand.
TGCGCCATCCTGATTGTCACTTTTGGGGATACAGTAAGTCAGTTTAAGGCATATTTTTGCCTTTCAAAATTGACAGTAAAGTTGATTCATCACATCGAGGCAGCAACACCTCAAGGAGAAGAATCATGATCACTGTCCGTAACGCTGAAGAACGTGGCCGCGCCAATCATGGCTGGTTGAAGTCCGCTCATACCTTTTCGTTCGCCGATTACTACGACCCTCAAGAACGCGGTTTTTCCGACCTTCTGGTCATCAACGATGACCGGGTGATCGCCGGCAAAGGCTTCGGCCAGCATCCTCATCGTGACATGGAGATTTTCTCCTATGTCCTCGAAGGCGCCCTCGAGCACAAGGACACCCTGGGCACCGGTTCGGTCATCAAGCCAGGCGATGTGCAGTTGATGAGCGCAGGTAGCGGGGTGGCTCACAGTGAGTTCAACCACAGCAAGGCGCAGCCGGTCCACTTCCTGCAGATCTGGATCGTGCCCAATGTCCGTGGCGCCACTCCCCGTTATCAGCAACAGCATTTCAGCAACGATGAAAAGCGCGGCAAGCTGCGGCTGATCATTTCTCCCGATGGCAAGCAGGGCTCGCTGAAGGTTCGTCAGGACGCACGGGTTTATGCAGGCCTTTTCGACGGCGAAGAGCAAGCGACCCTGACGCTGCCAGGCAACCGCCATGCCTACGTACACGTAGCGCGTGGAAGCATCGAGCTGAACGGCCAACTGCTGCGTGAAGGCGACGGTGTGCGGATGAGAAAGGAGCAGGTGATCGAGCTCTCCAACGGCCGTGATGCCGAGGTGCTGGTGTTCGACCTGCGACCTAACGAACTGCCGCGCATGCCTTGATGGCTGCAACTCGCCCACTGTCCTGCCCCTCTTCGAAGAGGGGCAAGGCTATCGACCTGAACCTCAAGGCCGCAATCATATGAGCACACCAACATCCGGCGCCTGGAGCCCCTTGCGCAACACCACCTTCCGCATGTTGTGGATCGCCACTATCGCTTCCAACATCGGCACCTGGATGCACGAGGTCGGCGCCGGCTGGTTGATGACCACGCTTTCCGCCAATCCCCTGCACGTTGCCCTGATTCAGGTAGCGGGTTCGCTTCCCATGTTTTTCCTGGCGCTACCGGCCGGTGCCGCGGCTGACATCGTGGACAAGCGGCGCTACCTGCTGCTCGTGCAACTGTGGATGTCCGCCGTTGCGGTGACGTTGGCAGGCCTCACACTGCTGGGATTGATGAACGTCCCTCTGCTGCTGGTGCTGACCCTGGCGTTGGGCATCGGTACAGCCCTGATGATGCCGGCCTGGAGTGCCCTTACGCCTGAGCTTGTTGGCAAGCAGGACCTGTCGAATGCGGTTGCCATCTCGAGCGTCGGGATCAACGTCTCCCGTGCAATCGGCCCTGCCTTGGCCGGTGTCGTGGTGAGCCTGGTCGGCCCGTGGCTGACATTCGCACTCAACGCGGTTTCGTTTGCCGGTGTGATCGTGGTGCTGTTCATGTGGAAGCGAGAGGTGAAGGAACCACTGCTCCCTGCCGAGCGCTTCATCGGTGCCATGCGCACCGGGTTGCGCTTCGCCCGGAGTTCCAAGCCGCTCCAGGCTGTACTGGTTCGTGCACTGGCCTTCTTTCTGTTTGCCAGCGCGGGTACCTCATTGCTGCCACTGATCGTGAAGGGCGAGATGCAGGGGACCGCAGCCGACTTCGGGTTGCTGCTCGCCGCAATCGGTATCGGCGCCGTCGGTGGCGCAACGCTGTTGCCGAAACTGCGTGAGCGGGTCAGTCGCGATCGTCTGGTGATGATCGCCAGCCTGGTTTACGCCGTGTTCCTGCTGGTGCTGGCCTCGGTTCGCAATTTCCATGTGCTGATGCCGGCGATGCTGATCAGCGGCGCCGCCTGGATCGCGGTGCTCTCCAATATGCAGGTGGCCGCCCAGACCTCCGTGCCGGCGTGGGTCCGCGCTCGGGCGCTGTCGGTGTACATCCTGGTCTTCTTCGGCTCCATGGCGGGTGGTGGCCTGCTGTGGGGTACCGTCGCCAGCCATGCCTCGATCACCCTGAGCCTGTTGTTGGCGGCGGGCGGTCTTGCCCTGGCGACGCTGGTGACCTGCAAGGTGACGCTGCCTGAAACCGAAGCCGAAGAGCTTGCCCCTTCGCTGCACTGGCCAACACCGATGATCAGCGATGAGCTGGATCAGGAGCGCGGCCCTGTGATGGTCACCGTCGAGTATCACGTCGACCCTGCTCGAGCAGAGGCGTTCACCCAGGCTGCTCGCGACCTGGAAGCCATGCGCAAGCGCAACGGTGCCTTGTCCTGGGGCTTGATGCAGGACAGCTCGGAGCCGACGTTGTGGCAGGAGTTTTTCTTCGAAGAGTCCTGGCTGGAACACCTGCGTCATCACCATCGGGTTACCCGTGGCGAGTTGAAAATCGAAGCGCGGGTGCGCAAATTCCAGACCGAAGGTGTACCGGTGAAAATCCGTCATCTGTTGGCTGAAGCACACAAGCATCAGCGGCCTGGCAGTCATTGAACTGCGGCAGTCCGCGATACAGTCGAACACCAGAAGGGGCCATTGCGGCCCCTTCTTTTTTTGCTGGACGACCCTGTCGCTGACGGTTTGAAGCGGCACTTTCCACTGTCACCAAAATAGGGACAATCTTTCCACTTTCAGCCTAATTGTCTCGATCAATCATCAGCTTCAGAATGGCCCCCATACCGCAGACAACGCCAACGGCCAAGCGCGGGACACCTTTGAAACCCAACGCTTTCAACCCTTCTGAAGAGATCAAGACCATGTCCAAACGTGAACTGCTGAACCCGACCAACTCCGCCCTGATCCTGATCGACCACCAGCCGCAGATGGCTTTCGGCGTCCAGTCGATCGACCGCCAGACCCTGAAGAACAACACCGTTGGCCTGGCCAAGGCGGCGAAAATCTTCGACGTACCGACCATTTACACCTCGGTCGAAACCGAGAGTTTCAGCGGCTACATCTGGCCGGAGCTGTTGGCCGTCAACCCGGGCGCCCAGCCGATCGAGCGCACCTCGATGAACAGCTGGGAAGACGCCAGGTTGGTGGAAGCGGTGAACGCCACCGGTCGCAAGAAACTGATCATGGCGGCCCTGTGGACCGAGGTCTGCCTGACCTTCCCGGCGCTGGAAGCGATGGAAGCCGGCTACGAGGTGTACATCGTCACCGACGCCTCGGGCGGTACCACCCAGGAAGCCCATGACATGTCGGTGCAGCGCATGATCCAGGCCGGCGCAATCCCGGTGACCTGGCAGCAGGTCCTGCTCGAGTACCAGCGCGACTGGGCTCACAAGGACACCTACCAGGCCGTGATGGACCTGGTCCTGGAACACAGCGGTGCCTACGGCATGGGCGTCGATTACGCCTACACCATGGTGCACAAGGCCCCTCAACGTAAGGTGTCCTGACCGCCGGACGTGAACCGCCAGCCTGAGCCGAGTCAGTGCTCAGGCTGATTAGCGATCGAGCCCACAGGAGGTGCCGCCATGAGTCCGGTCGAGAACTTCGCAGTCGATCACCCGCTGGTACTGCTCGGCCTGAACGTGTTCGGCGATCAGATCGGCCTGCCAATTCCGTCCTACCCTTCGCTTGTTCTTGCGGGCGCATTCGCCAGCAAGCATGGATCACCTGATCCCGGCCTCGTGGTCTTGCTGGCGCTGGTGGTTTGCCTCTTTGCTGACAGCGTTTGGTACCTCATGGGCGCCCGCTTCGGTGAGGCCCTGACACGCTGGATTTGCCGAGTCTCTCCGAGGACGGGCACGGCCTTTGTGCAGGGCCGCAAGGCCTATCTGCGGTATGGGCCGGTGGTGCTGGTGTTCGCCAAATTCATCCCCGGAGCGGGAGCGGTCTCCACGCTGCTGGCCGGACAAATGGCCATGCCCAAAGCGCACTTCGTGGCCTACAGCCTTCTGGGCTCGCTGCTCTGGTCCAGTAGTGCGCTCGTGCTCGGGGCCGGCTTCGGCGGACCGATCCTGCACGCCTTCGACACCCTGCAGGATTACCTGGTACTCGGACTGGGATTCATCGGTATCGCCGTGTTGACGCTTGTGGCGTTCAGAGCCGCGCTCTCGGCGTTGAAGCAGGCGATGCGGCGTCCGATCACCAAGTAACGGTTTTTTACCCTCTGCAAACAAGGATTCGTGACATGACTACTTCTGAGGTTCAAGGCAGGCCAAAGACCCTGGCTGATATTTCACTGTCATTGGGCTTGCTGTTTTTAAGGGTGTCGGCCGCTGTGCTGCTGCTCCAGATCCACGGCCTTCCTAAGCTGCTCAACTGGAGTACGGAGCTTCAGCGGATCGAAGATCCATTTGGCCTGGGGGCGAACTTGACGCTGGCAATGGCGGTTTTCGCTGAAGTTATTTGTCCGGTGTTGCTGATCCTGGGGGTGTTCGCCCGACTGGCTTGCCTGCCGGTGCTCGCAGTGCTCGGGGTTGCCCTGGTGGTGGTCCATCCGGAATGGTCCTTGGAACAGGCCCAGTTCGCCTGGCTGTTCACTGTGCTTTATGCGGGACTTGCGATGACCGGTCCAGGCGCCTGGGCTATCAAGGTGCCTGCGTTTTTCCAACGTTTCTGAGAAACAAAAAAGTTCTGGTGTCAAGTCCTTTGTGCAAATCACGCAGGACTTGAAACCGTATATGGGACAGTAGGTTAGCTCTTTTCTCGGCCACTTTGGCGCGGTGTGGCTTCGTGGGCTAGGAGCCACATAGGAGCGTTGGGAGAGAAAGCCACATCGCACTGTGTCGTGCTGGATTGCCGAGGGACGGCGGGCTTGTCTTGTCATCATAGCCCAGGCGGCTCTTGGCGGCATCCAGAATGAAGAACGCGCAGCCTTGGGCTGCGCGTTCGATGGATGTTGCTGGGCAGGCTTCGAGGGCCATCACGTCGGCTTGGACGGCACGCTCCGCGTCGTGGTGCCCTTCCTGAATCCCCGATCCCCCGCCATGAACGCCTCCAGCATGTGCGGGATCAACTTCTCGGCATCGACGGCCTCGCCATACGCCTGCGCGTGCAGCGCGGCGTAGCGGTCGAGGTCGGCTTTCAAGCTGGCCGGGCAGGCAAAGGTCAGCTTGACGCTCTCGGTCTTGGGCAGCGGCCCTAGCCGCAGTTTCTTCGTGTTCATTGGGAAGCTCCCCGGTTGAAGAACAGCGGCTGGCACGGCCGCAGCACCAGATCCCGGTTCACGATGACGCGAACCGGCAGGCCCGGCCTAATGGTCAGCGTCGGCTGGATGTCCATGTTGCGCCGGGTGATCTCCTGACCCACCTGATTGATGCTGTCCTGGGCGCTGTCGCGCCCCGCGATGACGATGCGGTTGCCGTCCTGGCGGTTCTCTGGCGCGGCCAACTCGGCGCCTACGCCCAGCAGCGTCGTCAGCACGGCGCCCGCGACGATGCGATTCCAATGCCAGTCCACGTCGTCTTCCAGGCCGGCGTAGCCGGCTGGATCGGTGCCGACAAGGTTGTCGAGCGTCAGCGAGGACGTATCGGGCAGGATGACCCGGTTCCACACCACCTGCACGCGGCTCTGCCCGTAGCTGACCTGGCTGTTGTATTTACCCAGGATGCGCGACCCCTGCGGGATCAACAGGAACTTGCCCGTGGCCGAGTCATAGACCGGCTCCGTCACCGTGGCGATCACGTCGCCTGGCAAGTCCGACTTGATGCCCGTCACCAGCGCGCCCGCAATCACCGTTCCGGCCATGACCTGATACGGCGAGGCCGGCATTTTCAGGTTTCCGGAATTGCGGGTTTCCATAGAGCCGCCTTTCAGGAACGCCTCTTTCTGGTCTTGCCGGTTTTGCACAGCTGTCGGATCGGCAGGCTGGGGCGCCGCCGAGGCCGGCCCAGCCGCGAGCGGGTCGAAGGCCGCGAGCGTGTTGGCAGCACCAGGCACACCCGGCGGCGCCACCGTGGCCGTGGCGGCGGCCTGGCCCTGGCCGCCCGAGCGGAAAAACACCGACGAAGCCGCTGCGGCTTCCGCCTCCTTGCGCAAGGCGTCGTTGGGATCGTGGCCGGGGGCCGCGTAAGCGGCCACGGCGGACTGCTGCGAGTTCACGATGGCCGGGCCAAGATCGCCCGGCAGTGGCGGCCCCAGCTCGGGCACCTTCGGCGGCAGCTTCGAGTAGTCGGACGGCAGGCCGTCCAGCCCTTCGGACTTCGAGACGCGATCGACGTTGTAAAGCTCGGTCTGCTCGCCCGCGCCGCGCCGGTGCGGTTGCAATGACCAGATCGTGGCCCCGAGCACGGCGACCGACAGGCCGCCGACGAGGACGGCCAGCGTGCGCCGGTTCAACCGGGTCACGGCACGCGGCTGGGCGCGAAGCGCCACCGCCTCGGGCGCGACCTTGCCTGCCTGCCGCGTGGCGAGGTCGGGGGTATCGTCCTGGCTCATGGTCAGTTCCTCCGTGCCACGCCATCCGTGCGCTCGATCCGCACCACGTCGCCCTTGTCACCGCCCAGGCGCAACTCTGCCGCGCCAAACAGGCGATCCACGATGTAGTACGGCGAACGGAAGCGGTAGTTCACCAGTTGCCCGTCGCCTTCCGGCCCGATCACGAACAGCGGCGGCAGTTCGCCTTGCGCGATGCCGGCGGGGAACTGGATATAGACCTTCTGCCCGTCGTCGAAAGCGCGCAGCGGCTTCCACGACGGATTGCTGCCGCCGATCGCGTAGCGAAAGCGCAGGTTCTCCAGCGACAGGCCGCTATCCACCGGCGCGGCGGCGCTGGCCGCTTGCGCCTGGCGCTGCAAGGCCAGCATCCGGTCGCGCGGGTACTCCCAGGACACCGACGCCATCCACGTCTTTTCCGTGGAAGTCAGTTCCAGCAGGTACGTCCTCCGGCTGGTGATGATGACCAGATTGGTCTTGAGGCCCGAGCGGATCGGCTTGACCAGCACGTTGACGCGCAAGTCGGCACCGCTGCCGCTGGACGTGTCGCCCACGATCCAGCGCACGGTATCGCCGGCGGCCACCGTCACCAGCTCCTCGCCCGGCTGCAAGGCAACCATCGTCACCCGGCCCACGGCCGCATAGACCTGATACAGCGCGCCATCGGTGAAGGGCCACACCTGAATCGCGTTGACGTAGCCCTCGCGCGTGGGCGCGACACGCGCCTCGGCATTGGCGCGTGAAACGCGCACCTTCTCGTCGGCCGGCTCGGGCGTGGGCTTGGCGTCCTCGGCCTCGGGTGCCGGCATCAACTGCGCCGGCATCGGCAGCACCTCGGGCACGGCCACAACCTCCACGGGCGCGGGCGGCTCCGGCATCGGCTGGGCCTGCACCGGCACCGGCTCATCGAGCGAGATGGTCGGCGGCGGCTTGCCTTGCGTGGCGCAGCCCGCCAGGGCAACAAGCATCAACGGCAAAGCGTAAAAGCGGAAAGACAGGTTCATGGTTTTGCTCCTTCGGAAGAATCCAGCTCGCGGCTCCAGGAAAGGCCGTTGACGTAGATGCCCAGCGGGTTCTTGCGCAGGCGTTCTTCGGTGCGCGGCGGCTGGAGCACGATGGACACCACGGCCGTCCACCGTTCCAGGCCCGCAGCAGCGCCGTTGACGTAGCGGCGTTCCGTCCAGCGCACGTTGAAAGACGTGTCGCTGGCACGCACGACGCTGGTGATCTGCACCGTCACCGACTCCTTTCCGATGCGCGCGAACGGGTCGTTGACCCGCGCGTAGTCGTTGAGCACGGCCGCGCCTTTGTCGGTCGTGTAGTCGTAGGCGTCCAGCCAGTTCTGGCGGACGACGATGGGGTCGATGGACAGCGAGCGCACCAGCGTCACGAAGCGCGCGATGTGGTGCGCCGTCTGCGCATCGTTGGGCCGGTACGGCGTGGCGGCTTCGCCCACGGCGCGCACCTGGCCCGCGTTGTCCACCTCCACGACGTAGGGCGTGACGATGGATTGCGCCGAGCGCCACACCAGTCCGCCGGCCATCAGCAGCGCGAGCGTGAGGCAGCCGAAGGCCATGAATCGCCAGTTCTTGGCCTGGACGCGGGCCGAGCCGATACGGTCGTCCCACACCTGGCCGGCGGTTTGGTACGGCGTGGCAGGCTGCGGCGTGTCGGCGTAGCGCACCTGCGGTTTCTTGAATCGCATGGTCAGTTCTCCTTGTGAATCGCGTCAGTCGTCGGAGCCGCGCAGGCTCGGGCCTTGCCCGGAGCCGCCGCCGTCGCCACCGCGCAGCGCGTGGGCAGCGGTGGTCGCGGCGTGGGTGAGCTGCTGGCGGCGATGCAGCCGCTTGGCCCAAGCGGGCTGCTCGGGCGCCTGTGCAGCGGCAGCGCCTGCCGGCGCTTCGCTGGTGGCGGCCTGGCCGGCTGACGCGCCAGCGTCGCCGTTCCAGCCCGCGCGGAACGGTGCGGCCATGCGCTGCCCGGCAGCGGAAGCGCGGGATGCGGCAGCGCGTCCGGCAGACTGCGCGCCGGTCTTGGCGACGTTGCCCAAGCCCGCCATCGCGCCTTTGGCACCGCCGCCGGCGGCAGCGGAACCCGCCTGGAACGCCGACTTCGCGCTGCCAGCCGCCGACGTGGCGGCACGCGCGCCGCTGCCGGCCAGCTTGGCGGCAGCCGGGGCCATGCGCGCGCCAGCGGCCACCGCGCCGCCCACGCCCGTCGCGGCAGCACCGACAGCCACTGCCGTTCCGGCCGCGCCGACGGCGGCACCGGCCATCGCGCCCGCGCCGAGCTGGGGCGCGCCGGACACAAGGCCCGTGGCGATGCCGGGGCCGAAGATCCCGAGCGCGAGCAAGGTGAGCGAGGCCAGCATGATGACCAGCGCGTGGTCGATGTTCGGCTCGGCGGGGTGGACTTGGAACTGCGCGAACAGGCCCGAGCCGATGCCGACGATCACAGCCAGCACCAGCACTTTGATGCCAGCGGCCACGACGTTGCCCAGCACCTTCTCGGCGAGAAAGCTGGTCTTGTTCCACAGCGCGAACGGCACCAGCACGAACCCGGCGAGCGTGGTCAGCTTGAACTCGATCAGCGTGATGAAAAGCTGGATCGCCAGCACGAAGAAGCACAGCACCACGACCAGCCACGCGAGGAACATCACCACGATGGGATCGAGATTGGCGAACACCTCGGGGAAGCCCGCCATCTCGCCGATCTGCTCCAGAATCGGCGCCCCGGCGTCGATGCCGGTCTTGGCGAGCCGGCCCGGCTGCAAGAAGTTCTCCATCGTGATGGCCGAGCCGGTGGCGGTGATGCCCAGCCCCGCGAACGAGCGGAACACGATGCTGGCCAGCCAGTTGAAGTTGTTGAGGATGTAGGCGAAGGCACCGACGTAGAGCACCTTGCGCAGCAGCTTGGCGATCACGTCATCGCCTTGGCCGGTGGCGTGGCTCATGGCCCAATACAGCCCGGCGATCGTCATGTCGATGACGATCAGCGTGGCCGTGAGGAACGCCACTTCGCCGCGCAGCAGCCCGAAACCCGAGTCGATGTAGGTGGCGAAGGTGTTGAGGAACTGGTCGATGATGGTCACGTCATTCATGGCGTGCCCTCCGGTTCCTCGAAGCTGGGCGGGATCGGCGGCAGGTCGGCCAGCGTCTGGTATTCATCCGGCCCGGCCTCGCCGGAAAAGAAGCGCCGCCGGAAGGCTTCGGCGGCGGCGCGGCAAGCGTCCTCGCCCGTGGCCTGCCGGTCGGCCGCGCATTGCGCGCGCAATGCCTTGAGCCGCACGCGATCGGCGGCCAGGGCATCGGCGAGGTTGTCGGCCGGCTGCTCGCCGCAAGCGGCCAGCAGCACGGCACCAAGGACGAGGACGCATCGCATGGCGGCCTCCTGTCAGTCGCGGTAGAAGTTGACGGACTGCGGCGTGTACGGCGTGCCTTCCCCGAGGAAGCGCCGCCGCACTTCGCGGGCGCGCTCGGTGGCCGCCGCCTGCCGCGCCAGTTCCAGCGAGGCGGCCCGGTCTTGCGTGATCTGGAGCCGCTGCGACTGGATCGACTGCTTGGCCTGCAAGGCGAGCAACTGGTTCATGGCCTGCATCGCCTGCAACGCGCCTTGCGCCGACTGGCTCTTGCCGACCAGATCGGCCAGCACGCTTTCGTCTTCGCCCAGGTTCTGCGACACCTGCGCCTGCATCTGCATGGTGGTCTGCAAGCCGCCCAGCGTGTTCTTCCACCGCTCCTGGGCGTCGCGGTACATCTGGTCGCCGCTGACGGTGGCGGCGTACTGCTCCGGGTACAGGCGGGCAAACTCCCGATCCAGATTCGTCACGTCGTAGGCCAAGCCTCGGGCCTGGGCGATCAGCCGCTCGGTCGTCGCCAGGTTGGCGCGCAACTGGCCGACCACGCTGGATGGAAGGCTGGCGAGGTTGCGCGCCTGGTTCATCAGCATTTGCGCTTCGTTCTGGAGCTGGCGAATCTGGTTGTTGATCTGCTCCAGCGTGCGGATCGCGGTCATCGTGTTCTGCACGAGGTTGGTGGGGTCGATCACGACCCATTGCGCATGGGCAGTGGCGGTGCAAAGCATGGCCGCGATGGCAGCGGCGACAAGGCGCTTCTTCATGGCAGGATCTCCTGTGGTTGGTCAGCGAGGGAATCCGGCGCGAGGCCGGGGAACGAGGGCAGCAGGTCAGCCGCCCAATCGAGGCCGCGATGGCGCAGCCAGGCACCCGCGAAGCCGGGCGTGCCGGCGTCCAGCAGCACGCGGTCTATGTCGCGCTGGTCTTGCGGCGTGGAAGCGCCCGCGAAGGCCAGCGTCGCCGCCCCCAGGTCGAGGTCGAACAGGCGGTTGCCGAGGCGGGATTGGTAGTAGTAGTCGCGCTTGGGTTGCGCGGTGGCGACGATCTCGATCTGGCGCGAGTTCAACCCGAAGCCCTCGTAGATCGTGCGAATCTGCGGCTCGGTCGCCTGCGGGTTCGGCAGGAAGATGCGGCTTGCGCAGCTCTCGATGATTGCGGGCGCGATGCTCGAATCCTTAATGTCCGCGAGCGACTGCGTGGCGAAGATCACCGACACGTTTTTCTTGCGCAGCGTCTTGAGCCACTGGCGGATGCGCGCGGCAAACACCGGGTCATCCAGGAACAGCCACGCTTCATCGAGGATCAGCATCGTGGGCGCACCGTCAAAGCGTTCGTCAAAGCGCGCAAAGAGGTAATGCAGCACGGCCATGACGGCGGCCTTGCTGTGCATCAGCTCCTCCATCTCGAAACCCTGCACGTCCGCCATGCCCAGCCGGTCGTGGTCGGCATCCAGCAGCTTGCCGTGCGCGCCGCCCAGCACATAGGGCGCGAGCGCCTGGCGCAGCGCGTTCGATTGCAGCAGCACCGACAGGCCGGTCATCGTGCGCTGCTCGACGGGCGCACCGGCCAAGCTGCCCAGCGCCGACCAGATGGCGGCTTTCTCGTCCGGGCCGACTGCTACGCCTTCATGCAGCAAACGGCCTTCGATCCATTCGGCGGCCCAGGTGCGGTAGCCTTCGCGGTCAATGCGGGCGAGCGGCTGGAAGGCGATTTCGCCGTCCGTGCCCAAGTCGTAGTGCTCGCCGCCAAGCCCGAGGATCGTGGCGCGCATCGAACGCCCCATATCGAACGCGAAGATGCGCGAGCCGAGGTAGCGGCGGAACTGCATCGCCAGCGTGGCGAGCAGCACTGACTTGCCCATGCCCGTCGGGCCGGCCACCAGCATGTGGCCCACGTCGCCATCGTGCGTGACCAAGCGAAACGGTGTGGCGCCATCGGTGCGCGTCACGATGAGAGGCGGGCCGTCCAGATGCGCGTTGCGCTCGGGGCCGGCCCACACGGCCGACACCGGCATCATGTGCGCCAGGTTCAGCGTCGAGACGATCGGCTGGCGCACGTTGGCATAGGCGTTGCCGGGGAGCGAGGACAGCCACGCATCCACGGCATTGAGCGTTTCGGAGATGGTCACGAAGCCCCGGCCCTGGATGACGCGCTCCACCATGCGCAGCTTCTCGTCGGCTGCGGCCGGGTCGGCATCGAGCACCGTCACCGTGGCGGTGAGGTAGCCGAAGGCGACTTGATCACTGCCCAGCTCCTGCAACGCGGCATCGGCATCGGTCGCCTTGTTCGAGGCATCCGTGTCCACCAGCGGCGACTCCTGTTGGAAGATCGTTTCGCGCAGCAGCGCGATGACGTTCTTGCGCTTGGCGAACCACTGGCGGCGCAGGCGGGCGAGGTCTTTTTCCGCCTCGGATTTGTCCATGCAGAGGAAGCGCGTACTCCAGCGATACGCAAATCCGAGGCGGTTGAGGTCGTCCAGAATCCCCGGCCAGGTCGAGGTCGGAAAGCCCCGCACCGACACCACGCGCAGGTGCCGGTCGCCCAGCATGGGGGCCAGGCCGCCAACCAGCGGCGAGTCGGCCAGCAGCGCGTCGATGTGGAAAGGCACCTCGGGCACACCGACGCGATAGCGTCGCGTCGAGATGGTCGCGTGCAGGTAGGTCAGGGTCTGCGCGTCATCGAGCCAGGCAATTTCCGGCATGACGCCATCGAGCTGGTCAAAGACCCGATCCGTTTCCGCGACGAAGGCTTGCAGCCGCTCGCGCCAGTCCACGCCATTCGTCGGCGTGTTCTCGTAGAGCATCTTGGCGGCACGAGCGCGCGATTCTTCAGGCGGCAGGTACACCAGCGTCAAGTGATAGCCGCTCTCGAAGTGATGGCCGGTGTCCTCGAAGGCCGAGCGGCGTTCTTCGTCCACCAGCCACGACAGCGCCTCCGGAAACTCTGAGTGCGGGTAGTCCGCGGCGGCGCTGCGTTCGGCCTCGATGAACAGCGCCCAGCCCGATCCCAGCCGGCGCAGCGCATTGTTCAAGCGGGCCGACGTGGCGATCAGCTCGCCTTGCGTGGCACTGTCGAGGTCAGGCCCGCGAAACCGGGCCGTGCGCTGGAAACTGCCGTCCTTGTTCAAGACGACACCCGGCGCGACGAGCCCGGCCCACGGCAGCCAATCGGCGAGCAAGGCCGGGCGCTGGCGGTATTCGGCGAGGTTCAGCATGGCGGCGTCCCCTCACACGTCCAGCAGCGGGCGGTGCTTGATGTGCCGGGCGAACACGGCCATGAACTGCGGATCGACGCGCGCACCCCATACCGCCAGCGAATGGCCGACGATCCAGAGCACCACGCCAGGAATCCACAGTTGCAGGCCCAGCCCGACGGCGGCGGCCAGCGTGCCGTTGGCAATCGCCACGGTGCGCGGTGCGCCGCCCAGCAAGATCGGCTCGGTGAGCGAGCGATGCAAAGGCACCTCGAACCCGGCCGCCAAGCTATCCGGGCCGCTCATACGACAGCCCCGCCCGAGAACGAAAAGAACGACAGGAAGAAGCTCGAAGCCGCGAACGCGATGGACAGGCCGAACACGATCTGGATCAGCTTGCGAAAGCCGCCCGACGTGTCGCCGAAGGCGAGCGCGAGGCCCGTGGCAATGATGATGATGACCGCGACGATGCGCGCCACCGGCCCCTGAATCGACTCCAAGATCGACTGCAACGGGCCTTCCCAGGGCATCGAGGAACCAGCGGCCTGCGCGGTGCCGGCCAGGAACAGCAACAGCGCGGCCAGCAGCAGCCCTCGCCCCGCAGGGCGGGCCAGGCAGCGCAGCCGTGCAAGGCGCAAAGCCGGATTTACGGAAACACGGAAAGCAGGAATGGTCATCTGCGTCATAGCAGTTCTCCAGGTTGGTCAGGGGACGAGGAAGTCGCCGCAGCGGGTGCGGCATCAGGGATCGGCGGCAGCTCGGGAAACGGCGTTTCCAGCGCGTCCACCAGTTGGTAGCCCACGCCGTCGAAGCCGACGATGCGGGCGATGTTCTCGATGCGGCGCTTGCGTCCGCGCCCGGCGATCTGGATCACCACGTTGACCGCCTCGGCGATCAGCGCACGCGGCGGATTCACCGCCACTTCGAGAATCAGTTGCTCCAGGCGCAGCAACGCGCCCAGCGCGGAGCCGGCGTGGATCGTGGCGACGCCGCCGGGGTGGCCGGTGCCCCACACCTTGATGAGATCCAGCGCCTCGGCACCGCGTACCTCGCCGACGACGACGCGATCAGGTCGCAGGCGCATGGACGAGCGCACCAGCTCGGTCATGGACACCACGCCGGAGCGCGTGCGCAGCGGAACGTGGTCGCGGGCCGCGCATTGCAGCTCCACCGTGTCTTCGAGCACCAGCACGCGGTCGCCCGTGGCAGCTATCTCGGCCAGCAGCGCGTTCGCCAAGGTCGTCTTGCCGCTGCTGGTGGCCCCCGCGATCAGGACGTTCTGGCGCTCGCGCACGGCGCGCACCAAAAAGCCCGCCTGGGCGGCGGTCATCATTCCGTCCACGACGTACCGCTCCAGCGGGATCACGCCGATGGCGCGCTTGCGCAGCGCGAAGGCCGGCCCCGGCGCGGCTGGCGGCAGGATGCCCTCGAAGCGTTCACCGGTTTCGGGCAGTTCGGCGGACAGCAGCGGCTGGCCGCGATGCACCTCCGCGCCGACGTGGGCCGCGACCAGGCGGATGATTCGCTCGCCATCGGCTTCGGGCAGCTCCACGCCCATAGGCGCGCGGCCCGACGACAGGCGATCCACCCAAAGGGTGCGGTCAGGGTTGAGCATGATTTCCACCACGTCGGGGTCTTCGAGCGCGGTGGCGATCAGCGGCCCCATTGCCGTGCGCAGCATCTGGATGCGCCGGTCGAGCGACGTGGCACTCATGGATTGGGAAACGGCGCTCATGACGCACGCTCCTGCGCATCGGCGGCTGCCGCCGCGTCCTCCATCCGCACCGAATCGGGATGCAATTCCTCCACCACGTCGCGCACCAGGCTGCGCCCACGCATCAGGTGGCGGCCAAGCTGCTCGGTGAACTGCTCGAAACGCGCCTTGCCCAAGGCGCGGGCCGCCTCTTGGTGCGCCTCGGGAACCGGCGTGCTGACGGTCAGGTAGTAGCGGATGAACAGCGCCAGCGTCTCGATGGCGATGCTCTGGTCGCGCTCCATTCGCTCGGCCTGGCGCGAGAGGCGATCAAGGCGCTTGGCGATGGCCGCCTCGCGCTGGTCGGCCGCGTCCGGCGACAGCCAGGACGCCAAGGCAGCGGCGACGATGCTGGACTTGGACACGCCTTTCTTGGCGGCCAGTTCATCGAGCCGCTGGGCGTGCTCGGGCTGGATAAAGAGGTTCAGGCGATAGTGGCTCATAGCTCGATTCCGTCGTTGGGGTCGAGGGACGCCAGCCGGGCCGTGCGCTGCATGGCCGGATCAAGCTGGCGAGGAAGGGGAAGCGGCAGGTCGTCGTCGTCATCGAGCAGGCCGAGGTCGGCCGCGGGCGCGGCCAGCTCGGGGTCGTAGGCGACGGCCTCAGTTAGCTCGGGCTGACGGCGCGGGCCGCCGTCGTCGGCCGACGCCCGGAAGCCTTCGGCGGCATCGGCCGCAGGCGCGGCAGGCACGGCAGGAATCGCCAGGCCACTCCAGTCGTCGGGGCGCAGTGGCGGCGCGTCGGCGTACCGGCCGTCCGCCAGCTCGGGCGGCGGCAGCACGCGCTGCTTGAAATTGGCGTCGGCGTAGTAGCGCAGCTTCCGGGCCTTGATCGGCGCCATGCTGGACACCATCACTACGGCATCGTCCGGCGGAAGCTGCATCACCTCGCCCGGCGTCAGCAGCGGGCGGGCCGTCTCCTGGCGCGACACCATGAGGTGGCCCAGCCACGGCGCGAGCCGGTGGCCCGCGTAGTTGCGTTGCGCGCGCAGCTCGGTCGCAGTGCCCAGCGTCTCGGAAATGCGCTTGGCGGTGCGTTCGTCGTTGGTGGCGAACGTCACCCTGACGTGGCAGTTGTCGAGAATGGAATGGTTCTGTCCATACGCCTTGTCGATCTGGTTGAGTGACTGCGCGATGAGGAAGCTGCGGATGCCGTAGCCCGCCATGAAGGCCAAGGCTGTCTCGAAGAAGTCGAGCCGCCCCAGGGCCGGGAACTCGTCGAGCATCAGCAGCAGCTTGTGGCGGCGTTCGATGCCGTCGCTGCCGTCCAGCGATTCGGTGAGGCGTCGCCCGATCTGGTTGAGGATCAGGCGGATGAGCGGTTTGGTGCGCGATATGTCCGAAGGCGGCACCACCAGGTACAGCGACACCGGATGCTCGGCCGCGATCAGGTCGGCGATGCGCCAGTCACAGCGCGAGGTGACTTCGGCCACCGTGGGATCGCGGTACAGGCCGAGGAACGACATGGCGGTGCTTAACACGCCGGAACGCTCGTTGTCCGACTTGTTGAGCACTTCACGCGCCGCCGACGCGACTACCGGATGCGGCCCCTCGCCCAAGTGGGGCGTGGTCATCATTCGATGCAAGGTCAGCTCGAACGGGCTGGCCGGGTCGCTGAGGAAGTTGGCGACGCCGCGCAGCGTCTTGTCTTCGCCCGCGTAGAGCACATGCAGGATCGCGCCGACCAGCAGCGCGTGGCTGGTCTTTTCCCAATGGTTGCGCTTCTCCAGCGCGCCTTCGGGATCGACCAGAATGTCCGCGATGTTCTGCACGTCGCGCACTTCATGCGCGCCGCGCCGCACCTCCAGCAGCGGGTTGTAGGCCGCCGACTTCGCATCCGTGGGGTTGAACAGCAGGCAATGCGAGAAGCGCGAGCGCCAGCCTGCGGTGATCTGCCAGTTCTCGCCCTTGATGTCGTGGATGACGGCGGACGCGGGCCAAGAAAGCAGCGTCGGCACCACCAGGCCGACGCCCTTGCCCGAGCGCGTGGGTGCGAACGTCAGGACATGCTCTGGCCCCTCATGGCGCAGGTACTGGCGGTCGTGCTGGCCGAGGAACACGCCCTCTGGCTGCGTGAGGCCCGCCTTGCGAATGTCATGCGCGTTCGCCCAGCGGGCCGATCCGTAGGTCGTGACAAGGCGTGCCTGCCGCGAGCGCCAGACCGACATGGCAATGGCGACGGCCACGGCGACCATGCCACTGCTGCCAGCGATGGCTCCGCCGGTGTCGAAGATTTCCGGGGTATAGGCGCCGTAAGAAAACCACCACTCAAACAGCTTCCACGGGTGATAGATCGGCGTGCCAAGAAGATCGAACCAGGGCGAGCCAAGGCGTACTTGATAGCCAAGGGCTGCTGCTGTCCATTGTGTGGCACCCCACACTCCGGCGATCACGATGCCGAATACCACGGCGATCTGACCGAACAGCACGTTCGTCCCTTGCATGACCTGGCCTCCGATTTCTCCTGCGCCGATTCCTCATGGAAAAAGCGGCACAAGGACGTGCCGGAGGCGTCAGGATCGGTGCCGCGTCAGTGCCGGTCAAAGACCGTTTTAAGCAGAAAGATCGAGCAAAAAGAAAGAATTAGCGCGGTGGCGAGCCAACGAAAAACGTCGCAAGCGCAGGCGCGTTGCGGCGTGTCGGTCAGGAAATCCAATATTCGTGGCGAAGCGGCCACGATCAAAACTTAGGCGGCTCCTTCGGCGGTGTGTAGGGCGTTTCCCCGTCGCCATAGAACCGCTTGCGCGTGGCCTCGGCCACCCGGTTGCACAACACGTCGCCCAGCTTGGGGCGGTCGGTCTTGCACTGCTGGCGCAGTTCCTTGAGCCGTTCGGGGTTGGCCGCCAGCTCTTCCACTGTCGGGATGTTGGCTGCGGAACCGGCGGACTTCTGTGGCCCATCGGACTGGCCGCAGGCAGTCAACACGGCAACCAGCAAGAATGGGATGATCTTCTTCATGGCGTCAGTTCCTCCGGGTGATCGGGATTACGGCCTCGTATGGGCCTGGGGGTTTCCGGCTGTTCGATGGCCTGTGCGCGCTCAATAAACCGCGCCAACTCGTCGGACGGATCTCCGTCCAGCCGCAACAGATAGGTCGTGAGGGGCGACACGCGCGAAGCTAGCGGCCGGGCCACTACACCCGGCTCACGGCTGGCGGCAATGTGTGCACTGCCTGCTAGGCCGAGCGCAAAACCGGCCGAGACTAGGGCCATCATCAGGTCGGTGGACGAAACCCTCTCTGCAATCAGTGGCTCCACATCCGCACGGCGCAACACCCGTTCAACTTGCTTGGCATGGCCCTCACATGCCTGTGGATCGCACAGAACCAGTGGATAGCGAAGCAACTCATCCAAGGGGATGCGCTTGTGGGCCAGAAGCGGATGCCGAGCTGGCACGGCCACCATCAGCGCATCGCTCCATGCGGGCGTGGCGACGATACCGTCGCCCACTTCGTCGGATTGAGCAAACCCTACGTCATACAGATCGCTATGCAGCCCCTTGATCTGTTGCGATAGGGGCACCTCGAAGAACCGGATTTCGACCTCGGGTTCTTCCTGGCGGCAAAGTACGAGCAACGCAGAAAGGCGCGACGGCGTGATGCCGTCGGACAATGCCACGCGCAACTGGCCATGAAAACCGTTTGCTGCCGCTTTCACGCTATCGCGTGCCTGCTCCAAGGCGGAGAGCACGCGGCGCACGTGCTCCAGAAACAGCTCGCCCGCACGGGTCAGCCGAGTGCTGCGCGTGGTGCGGGCAAACAGCATCACGCCCAGTTCTTCTTCCAGTTCCTTGATGGCCCGTGACAGTGGAGACTGCTCGATGTGCAGCCGCTCGGCAGCGCGGGCGAAATGGAGTTCCTCAGCAACCGCAATGAAGCAGCGCAAGTGACGAAGTTCCATAGTCTTGTCCTTCCATGATCCATGTTGATTCGGGGGACGAGATGCACGCCTGCTGTAGCACCAGTCGAGCTGAGGCCAAATATTGAATAAACAATTATACATGTGTTCATATATTAGTCAAAGAAGCCTGCACCGTGCCGTGGTGATGTTCGATTGTGAGGAGATGAATGGTGCAAGCTGCACGAGGGCCAATGGGCATCGTGGAGGCCGCTTGCCAAAATAGTGCGAGCCCCACCGGGGCTCGCGAGATGCGGAAGGTGCTATGCCTTCAGGGGGAAAGCCCGAATCAGGCTGGGTTGATTTCCAGCGCGCCGCGGTTGATCTGGTCGCGCTCCATCGACTCGAACAAGGCACCGAAGTTACCTTCGCCGAAGCCCTCGCGGTAGTTGCCCTTGCGCTCGATGAACTCGAAGAACACCGGGCCGAGCAGCGGCTCGGAGAAGATCGGCCTCACGCTCACGGCCTACCTGAACGTGCGTCTCGAAAAGCACTCCGACTCGCACAAGCGCAATCCCATGGACGTGTTCCGCGCGTCGGTCCAGAAATGGCCGGAGGTCGTGGAATGCCATGCGCTGACCGGCGACATGGACTATCTGCTGCGGGTGGTCGTCAGGAACATGGCTCACTACTCTCGCTTCGTGCTCGACACGCTGCTCAAGCACCCCAGCGTGCAGGACTGCAAGACAAGCTTCGTGCTGGATCGGGTAAAGAGCACCACGGCCTTGCCCTATGAGCATTCGGCCGATTGGTGTAGCGGGGATGCAAATAGCGCTTGACCTTCCAACCGTGGCAAGGACCAGACTTCAAACACCCCAACCCGAAAGGAGTTTTCCATGCAATTCCATCTCGAAGACATGACCTGCGGCGGCTGCGCCCGCACCGTTACGAAAACGATCCAAACGATCGACCCCAACGCCAAGATCGTCACGGACCCGCCGACCCGCCGTGTCGAGGTCCAGACCTCGGCCTCGCAAGAGCAGATCGCCGCGGCCCTGAGCGAAGCTGGCTTCCCGCCGCGCGCGCAGTAACACCGCGTCGTGGCCGGCCTGCACACAGGACGGCCGATGCGAGCACGTGCGCTGCGCCGTACCTGGCGCGGCGCTCAGTGCATCCCAAGGTAGGCGACCTTGGCCCACATCCACAGGGCCATCGCCACCATCATCAGGTTCTCGGTCAGGGACACGAAGCCCAGCGGCACGTTGCTGTCCCCGCCCACACAGGCGCACTTGAGTTCCCGGCGATCGACATAGACCGCCTTGAAAACCGACACGGCCCCGACGGTCCCGATGAACAGCGCCAACGGAATCGACACCCACATCCCCACGCCCGCGACCATCAGGACGCCTGCGATGGCCTCCGCGAACGGGTAGAAATAGGCATACCGAACCCAGCGCTTGGCCAGCAGGTCGTAGTTGAGGAACATCGTCGCGAAGCCGTCCACGTCCTTGAGCTTCTGCAGCGCCAGGAGACACATGGCAAAGGCCACGAACCACTCTGCCGCCTGAATGCTCCAGAGCTGGCCGAAGGCCGCCCAGCTCGCCGCCAGCGCCATCGCGGCCGC
This sequence comes from Pseudomonas putida, assembly GCF_001941965.1. Taxonomy (GTDB): domain Bacteria; phylum Pseudomonadota; class Gammaproteobacteria; order Pseudomonadales; family Pseudomonadaceae; genus Aquipseudomonas; species Aquipseudomonas putida_L. The sequence goes on from NZ_MKZO01000058.1 coordinate 27,228, forward strand.
CATGGCGAACAGCGCGATCACAGGGGTGTAGGTCACGGCGTTCTTGTCCTTCACGGACATGCCGAAGAATTTGCGCAGGTCGTCGTAGCCGCCCACGCGCCGCCCGTTTATGAAGACCTGGGGCGTGGTCTCGACGCCATGCTCCTTCTTGAACGCATCCGTCTGCTCGCGGCTCGCCAAGTGTTTGTCCTCGACCTCGTAGCCCTTGCGGTTGAGCAGATCGAGCGACTTCAGCCCGTAGGGGCAGGTATGGCCGGGCATGACCATCCGGTAGAGCGTGGCTTGTTTGGGCGCAGACATGCTGGACTTCTCCTGTGGGACTTTTCATGGGCCGGCCGCAGCGCCGACTATCACGGATTGAAGGACTTTGACGACATTTCCAGCCTAACCGGCGGTGGTGCAAGGGGGTGTAGGCATCTGGCTCCCGGGGCGGTCGTCAGGCTGCAACGCCGTCAGTCCTCCGTCTGCCAGAGCAACCCCGCCGCAGGCCGGCGCGCCCGCGGCGGCACGCTGGGTCCTAGTGGTTCTCCTTGGCATGGTTGATCGTGTACTTCGGGATCTCGACGGTCAGGTCCTCGTTCGCCACGATGGCCTGGCAGCTCAGGCGCGATTGCGCCTCTAGCCCCCAGGCCCGGTCAAGCAGGTCGTCCTCGCACTCCTCGACCTCGTTGAGGGAATCGAATCCCTTGCGCACGATGCAGTGGCAGGTCGTGCAGGCACAGCTCATGTCGCAGGCATGTTCGATCTCGATGCCGTTGTCTAGCAGCGCCTCGCAGATCGAGGTGCCGACCGGCACGTTCAGCTCGGCGCCCTCGGGCGCCAGTTCAGGATGGGGCAAGACGGTGATCTTGGGCATGGTCTCTCCCGGCTGCTCAGTGCGCACGCGGCTTCTTTGCCGCTGCGTTGCCACTTGCACGCCGTGGCACGGCGCCGGTGCGCGCTTCGGGCTCGTCGTCGCTGGTATCGAGTTGCTCCAGCGTGTGCAGGATCGGGCAGTCGGGCCGTTCGTCGCCGGCGCAGCACCGGATCAGCGCCTTGAGCGTCTCGGCCATCTCCAACATGCTCGCGATGCGCCGGTCCAGCTCGGAGATGTGCTGCTGCGCCAGGCGCTTGACGTCGGCACTCCGGCGCGACTTGTCGTTCCACAGTCCCAGCAGGTCCGTGATCTCGGCCACCGAGAAGCCGAGGTCGCGCGCACGCCGGATGAAGTGCAGCCGGTGTACGTCGTCCTGGCTATAGGCGCGGTAGCCCGAATCGTTCCGGTCGGCCGGGGGAATCAAGCCGATCTGCTCGTAGTAGCGGATCATCTTGGCCGAGACCTTCGAGGCCTTGGATGCTTCACCGATGTTCATGGTGTTCCTCCTTTCTCAATGAGCGGTATCCGCCGCCAGCGGCGGCTGGAAGCGGCGCAGGCGCAGCGCGTTGCCGAGCACGAACACGCTGGACAGCGCCATCGCTCCGGCCGCGAAGATCGGCGACAGCAGCACACCGTATGCGGGGTATAGGACGCCAGCGGCCACCGGGATCAGGGCCGTGTTGTAGCCAAACGCCCAGAACAGGTTCTGGCGGATGTTGCCGATGGTGGCCTTGGACAGCGCGATGGCGTTGGGCACACCCTGCAGGTTGCCGGACATCAGCACCACGTCGGCCGACTCCACCGCCACGTCGGTGCCGGTGCCGATCGCCAGGCCCACGTCGGCCTCGGCCAGCGCCGGCGCATCGTTGATGCCGTCACCCACGTAGGCGATCTGGCCGTGGGTGGCCTTTAAGCGGCGCACGGCTTCGACCTTGCCCTCGGGCAGCACTTCGGCCACCACCTCGTCGATGCCCAGTTGCTTGGCGATGGCCTGCGCGGTACGCGCGTTGTCGCCAGTGATCATCGCCACCTTCAGGCCGAGCTGGTGCAGCGCGGCAATGGCCGCGGGCGTGCTGGACTTGATCGGATCGGCCACCGCGATGATGGCGGCCAGTCGGCCGTCGATCGCGGCGTACAGCGGCGACTTGCCCTCATTGCCCAGGCGCTCGGCCGTGCGAGCGAAGCCGCTCACGTCCAACCCCAGCTCACGCATGAAGCGATCGGCACCGACCTCGACACGCGCGCCGTCCACGGTGGCGCGCACGCCCATGCCCGTGACCGAATCGAAGTCTGTCATCGTCGGCAGCGCGATGCCACCTTCCACGGCCGACTCGACGATGGCGCGTGCGATCGGATGCTCCGAGCGCGATTCGACAGAGGCGACCTTCGCCAGCACCTGGTTGCGGTCAAAGCCGTCGGCAATCTCCAGGTCGGTCAGGACCGGGCGGCCCTCGGTCAGCGTGCCGGTCTTGTCCACGGCCACCACCTTGGCGTCCTTGAGCAGTTGCAGGGCTTCACCCTTGCGGAACAGTACGCCCATCTCGGCGCCCCGGCCCGTGCCGACCATGATGGAGGTCGGCGTCGCCAGACCCATGGCGCACGGGCAGGCAATGATCAGCACCGCCACGGCATTGACCAGCGCGAAGGACAGCGCGGGCGACGGGCCGAACACCAGCCAGACCAGGAAGGTCAGCACGGCGGCCAGCATGACGGCGGGCACGAACCACAGTGTCACCTTGTCCACCACGGCCTGGATCGGCAGCTTGGAACCTTGCGCCTGCTCGACCATGCGGATGATCTGCGCCAGCATGGTCTGACCGCCCACGGCGGTGGCACGCAGCGTCAGCGCACCCTTCTGGTTGACGGTGCCGCCGACCACGGTGCTGCCTTCCGCCTTTTCGACGGGAATCGGCTCGCCGGTGATCATCGACTCGTCCACGAAGCTGCGGCCCTCGGTCACTTCACCATCGACCGGCACGCGCTCGCCGGGGCGCACTTCCACGATGTCGCCCTGCGCCACGTCGTTGATCGGGATGTCCACGATGCGGCCGTCGCGCAGCACGTGCGCCTCCTTGGCCTGCAGGCCGACCAGGCGCTTGATGGCCTCGGAGGTGCGGCCCTTGGCCCGTGCCTCAAGAAAGCGGCCCAGCAGGATCAGCGCCACGATGACGGCGGCCGCCTCGTAGTACACGTTCACCGTGCCGGCCGGCAGCAGACTGGGCGCGAATGTGGCGACCATCGAATAGCCGAAGGCTGCGGCCGTGCCGACCGCGACCAGCGAGTTCATGTCGGGACCCAGGCGGAACAGCGCCGGGAAGCCCTTCTCGTAGAAGCGCCAGCCCGGAATGGCGAGCACCAGCAGGGTCAGCACGAACTGCAGATACCAACTCTGCTGGATGCCGATGGTGGAAGCCACCCACTCATGCATGCCGGGAATCATGTGCGAGCCCATTTCGAGCACGAACACAGGCAGCGCCAGCACGGCGGCCAGGGTCAGGTCGCGCTTGAGTTCGGCGCGCTCGGCGTCCTTCTTCTCGGCGGCTTCCTCGTCGGCCTGCGCGCCGGTATCCACCGGGTTGGCCTCGTAGCCGACCTTCTCGATGGCCGCGATCAGGTCCGCCACGGCGGCCACGCCGCGCACGGTGGCACGCTCGGTCGCGAGGTTGACCGTGGCCTCGGTGACGCCGGGCACGGCCTTGAGTGCCTTCTCGACGCGGCCCACGCAGGAGGCGCAGGTCATGCCCTCGACCGCCAGTTCGACGGTGCCAGCCGGCACGTCGTAGCCGACCTTCTCGACCGCCTGGATCAACGCGATGCGATCGACAGGACTGGCCAGGCGGATGTCCGCCCGCTCGGTGGCGAGATTGACGGACACGCTGTCCACGCCCGGCACCTTGGCCAGGGCGGCCTCGACTCGGCCGACGCAGCTCGCGCAGGTCATGCCCTCGATGGGTAGGCTGATCGCTGCTGCGGTGGCACGAGCATCACTCGTTATTGGCATGCTCATGGTTGTTTCCCATAGTTGATATTCGACATGGGGGAGCTTAGGGTTTACCATCGTGGGAAGGTCAAGCGCTTTTTTCGGGTACTGTCAGGTTTCAGAAATGGCCCGGCGCACGGGGGAAACGAGGGGCCTTGGTCGCCAGGCTCGCCCTGGTCCCGGGCTGTGCGCGCGCTCAAGCGGTCGCAGCCTCGTTGATCCTGAAGGGCACGAACAGCCGTTCGAGGGTAGGAATTTTTGAGAGATGACTCCACGCAAACCAGCCAGTGCCCCACCGAAGGGCCCAAGCACCGATCTGGCCTCCCTGTCACAGAATGACGTGACCATCCTGGCCGAGACTTTCCGGCTCCTGGGCGATCCGTCGCGGCTCAAGGTCATGCTGTGCTGCATGAAGGGGTCCACGTCGGTAAGCGACATCGCGGAAGCCGTCGAACTCTCGCAGTCGTTGGTCAGCCATCACCTTCGACTGTTGCGTGGAGCCCGTCTGGTCAAGGGCGCGCGCCAGTCCAAGCAGATCTTCTATGAGGTAGCGGACAAGCACGTGAGCCAGGTGCTGCTGGACATGGCCATCCACATCGTTGAGGACAACAGCGACGACTAGCCTTGGTGCGAAACAGCCCTTACCGCGTCCCGTGAGGCCTATCCTTTCGGCCAGATCCGGTGCAAGTCATCCACGACCAGCACGTGATGGTGCCCGCCTTGGTTCGCGTGCTGACGCAAGTGGGGGTGATCCGCCGACAGGTTCGGATGGTCATGGGCCAAGTCCGACGGGTCGCTGGCCGGCCACAGCCGAAGCGCCAGCGCCACGCCAGCTAGGCCGATCAAGGACATGACGACGAACGTCGATTGCAGCCCCATGGCCGCGCCGAAGCGTCCGGCCAGCGGGTAGCAGATGAGCCAGCAGGCGTGCGACAGCGCGAAGTGGGCCGCGAAGATCGCTGGACGGTCCTCGGCGTGGGCCGAGCGGCGCAGAAGACGGCCGGATGGCGTCTGCGCCACGCTGTAGCCAAAGCCGATCACCAGCCACAGCGGCAGCAACAGCGCATAGCTCGGCAGCAGTGCGCCGATCGCCGTGCCCACGACGAGGACAGCGGCGCCGGTGAGCATCGCGGGTCGGTCGGCTACTTTCTCCAGTAGGGACGGCAAGACGAAGGCGGCCACCATCGAGCCGCCTCCGAACGCCGCCAGTGCCCACGCCACCTCGACTTCGCCCAGGCCGAAACGCGCCTTCACGAGCACCACCGTGTTCACGATCACCATCGCGCCGGCCGCCGAGACGGCCAGGCTGATCGCCAGCAGGCCCCGCAGGCGAGGCGTGGCGAGGTAGATGCGCGTGCCGCGCGTCGTTCGCTCCCAGATGCCGCGGCGCGGGCCGGGGACGGACGTGGGCAACCGCACGCTGACCACGAGAGCGGCTGAAACGAGGAAACCGAGCACCGTTCCCGCGAACAGGTTGTGAAAGCTGATGACGGTCAGCAGCGCGGCGGCCAGCATCGGGGAAATCAGGCTTTCCAGGTCGTAGGCCAGCCGGGACAGCGACAGCGCCTTCGTGTAGTCCTCTTCGTCGGGAAGGATGTCCGGGATGGTGGCCTGGAAGGTCGGCGTGAAGCCGGCGGATGCCGCCTGCAGAACGAAGATCAGCAGGTAGATCTGCCAGACCTCGGTGACGAAGGGCAGGCACAGCGCGACGGCCGCTCGCACGAGGTCCAGCGCCACGAGCAGCGAGCGCCGCGGGAGCCGGTCGGCGAAGGCCTGCGCGACCGGCGCGACCCCCGCGTAGGCCAGCATCTTGATGGCCAGCGCCGTCCCGAGCACCGCGCCTGCATCCGCGCCGGCCAGCTCGTAGGCCAGCAGGCCGAGCGCCACCGTCATCAGGCCGGTGCCGACGAGCGCGATCACCTGGGCGGTGAACAGGTGGCGGTAGGTGCGGTTATTCAGGACGGAGAGCATCGGACGGCCTCAGAGCAGTTTGGTCAGCGCCTTCATTTCGGTCAGAACGGAGTCCTCGTCATGGGACAGGCAGTGGTCGATGTGGTCGTGGATCAGGACGCGCTTGGCCGCCGTCACCGCGCTTTCCACCGCCGCGAGCTGGCGGGCGATGTCGAGGCAGGTTTCTCCCCCTTCGATCATCCCGATGACGTGCCGCAGATGCCCCTCGGCGCGCTTGAGCCGCTTCACCAGGTCGGGATGGGTGGTGTGCTTATGCATGTCTTCCATGCTGAAATCATATCCCCCCAGGGGGGATACTGCCACTGGATGTTAGATCAACGGCTGCTTGCCAGGCGGGGGGAATGGTCGCCGAGCCAGGCTAAGGCAATTGCCCGGAGCGGCATCCCGGCCGTGGTGAGACGCGAACACAAATGTGTACAACAATTCACATGAAAACATGTTCATGTGTTATATTTTGAGCCACAGTCAAAGACCCAGTTTCCCGAGGCCCCATGTCCCAATCCCACGCACATGACCATGGTCACGATCACGACCATGATCATGACCACACCCCGACCGTGACCAGCGCCAACGAGCGCAAGGTCCTGCTGTCCTTTTTCCTGATCTTCGGCTTCATGGTCGTGGAGGCCGTCGGAGGCGTGCTGTCGGGCTCGCTGGCCTTGCTGGCCGACGCGGGCCACATGCTGACCGACGCCGCGGCGCTCGCACTGGCCTACGCAGCATTCCGGTTCGGCCGCCGCGCGGCCGACAGCAAGCGCACCTTCGGCTACCTGCGCTTCGAGGTCATCGCCGGTTTCCTGAACGCCGTGACCCTGTTCGCGATCGTCGCTTGGATCGCCTACGAGGCGTGGGAGCGGCTGCAGGCGCCGCCCGTGATCCTGGCCGGCCCGATGATGATCGTCGCCGTGCTCGGCCTGCTGGTGAACGTGCTCGTGCTGTGGATCATGACCCGCGGAGAGACCGATCACGTCAACGTGAAGGGGGCCATCCTGCACGTGATGGGCGACCTGCTCGGCTCGGTCGGCGCCATCGTCGCTGCGATCGTCATCTACCTCACGGGCTGGACGCCGATCGATCCCATCCTGTCGGTCCTGGTCGCGGCGCTGATCCTGCGCAGCGCATGGAAGCTGCTCGCCAAGTCGATCCACATCCTGCTGGAAGGCGCGCCGGAGGATGCTTCGCCGGAGAAGGTGGAGCAAGGCCTGATGGGCGCCGTGCCGGGCCTGGCGGCCGTCAGCCACGTTCACGTGTGGCAGCTCACCTCCGGGCGCACGATGGCCACGCTGCACGTTCGCCCCAACGTGGACGAGGAAGCACGCGCCGTGGTCAAGCGCGTCGAAGCGGTGCTTCGAGAGCAATTCAGCATCGAACACGCCACGGTCGGGATCGACTGGAACTCGGGCACCGACGAGAACGTCTGCAGCTTGCAGCCCACGTCGGAGCGTCAGGACCACAGCGGCCACGATCACAGCGGTCATGACCACAGCGGGCACGACCACAGCGGCCATGATCATGGCAATCACAAGCATGGCGGCGGGCACAGCCACGGCCATGACCACGACCATTCCGCTCCTGGTCACAGGCATTGAGGCCGCGCGAGCCGGCTCGCACTCCACTTGAGGATTTGCATCCATGACGTCCCGCAAAACCACCAGCGCCGACACCGCGCAATGCTCGACCACCAGCCACGACGCGGCGACCGATGCCCTCGCAATGTCGCAAAGTGACGTCGCTGTTCTGGCCGAGACCTTCCGCCTGCTGGGCGACCAATCGCGATTGAAGATCCTGCTGCAGTGCATGCATGGCTCGGTCGCCGTGGGGGACATCGCCGAAGCGCTCGACCTGTCGCAGTCTCTGGTCAGCCATCACCTGCGGCTGCTGCGCGGTGCGCGCCTCGTGCGCGGCGAACGCCAAGCCAAGCACATCTTCTACAGCATCGCGGACCAGCACGTCAGCCAGGTGCTGCAGGACATGGCGGTCCACATTTCCGAGGACAAAGCCGACGACTGACCAGGCCCAAGCACCCAGGCGAATGGCAGGTTGCGAGGCGCCGGTACCCACGCCGCCGGTTAGCCTCAAGGACGTCCTCGATGCGGCCTGGGCGCAACACCCTGAATCGCGGGCCCTGCCTGGGCGCCGGGATGCCGCGCAGGCACAGCAATGGGCGGCGGCAGCTTGGACGCCTGAGCCTCCCGCGCTCGCAATCACCCACAAGACCGACCGGTTCAACCGCACAACGGCACTCGTGAGCTGGATGTCGGAGTGGCCACAGCGACGACGCGGGGTTTTCCCACCACCTTGTCCATGCAGCCTGCCCGCTAGGGCAACCCAAAGGGCTTGACCTTGCCTTCGTTGTAACGCCTAGCCTCCACACAAATTTCTGCAGAGCGCTTCGGAAGGGCCGGAGTCCTGCATCCAAGAAAGGGGCACTTCCATGCGTAAAAAAATCAGAATCGTTGTGGTGGCAGGCGTCATCGCAGCCGTCGGGGGCATAGCGATTGCCGCCCGCGACGCCAAGGACGAGGGCAAGGCCGCGGCGCCCCCGGCGGGCGCGCCGATGGCGCCGCAGGTGCCCGTGGCCGAGGTCATCACCCGCACGGTCGCGCCATCGGCCGAGTACACCGGCTTCCTGGCCGCGCCCAAGACCGTCGAGCTGCGCTCGCGGGTCGGCGGCGCCGTCGATGCTGTGAGCGTCCCCGAGGGCAGCCTGGTGCGCAAGGGACAACTGCTGTTCCAGATCGACCCCCGACCGTTCCAGGTCACGCTCGACACGGCTGCGGCGCAACTGCAACAGGCCGAGGTGCTGGCCAGTCAGGCCCAGGCCGACTTCGACCGCGCCGAGCGCCTGGTGGCGACCGGCGCTGTCGCGCGCAAGACCTACGACGATGCCGTCTCCGCGCGCAGTGCGCGCCAGGCCCAGGTGCAAGCGGCCAAGGCCGCCGTCGCTGCGGCGCGGCTGGATCTGTCCTACGCCCGCGTCACGGCGCCCATCGCCGGGCGCGTTGACCGCGTGCTCGTGACCGAGGGCAACCTGGTCAGCGGCGGTGTCGCCGGCGCGGCCACGCTGCTGACCACGATCGTGTCCATCGACCCGCTGCACGTGTACTTCGACATCGACGAAGCCACGTACCTCAACGTCGTGAGCCGCTCGCGGCCCGCTGCGGGCGCCGGCGGCAAGGCCTCGCTGCCCGTGCAGGTCGGGCTGACCACGGACAAGGGTTTCCCGCACAGGGGCGCGCTCGACTTCGTGGGCAACACCATTGACCGAAGCACCGGCACGATCCGCGCGCGCGCCGTTGTGCCCAACCCGGATGGGCGCATGGCACCCGGCATGTTCGCCCGGGTCAAGCTGTCCACCGGCGCGGCGCGCGAGGCCGTCCTGATCGACGATCAGGCCGTGGGCACCGACCAAGGGCGCAACTACGTGCTGGTCGTGGGCGAGAACAACCAGGCCCAGTACCGGCCCATCGAACTGGGGCCGGTGGTGGACGGGCTGCGCGTCATCAACGGCAGCCTGCAGGCCGGTGAGAAGATCATCATCAAGGGCCTCGTGCGCCCCGGCATGGCGGTCACGCCGCGCATGGTGCCCATGCAGCCGCCCGCGGCACCGGCCGCCGGCGCGGACCCCGCCAAGGCTGACGGCGCGGCCGGCTCGGCGGAGGCCCGCAAATGAATTTCCCCCGCTTCTTCATCAACCGGCCCATCTTCGCCATCGTCCTGTCGGTGCTGATGCTGATCGCGGGCGCGATCAGCTACTTCCAGCTGCCGCTGAGCGAATACCCGCAGGTCACGCCTCCCACGGTGCAGGTCACCGCTAGCTATCCCGGTGCCAACCCGCAAGTGATCGCCGATACCGTGGCATCACCGCTGGAGCAGGCGATCAACGGCGTAGAAGGCATGATGTACATGCAGTCTCAGATGTCCACCGACGGGAAAATGGTGCTCACCGTCTCCTTCGAGCAGCATATCAACGCCGACATTGCGCAGATCCAGGTGCAAAACCGGGTCTCGCGGGCGTTGCCGCGCCTACCGCCTGAAGTTCAGCGCATCGGTGTTGTCACCGAGAAAACGTCGCCGGACGTTCTCATGGTGGTGCATTTGCTTTCGCCTGGAGGTCGATATGATCCGCTGTACGTCTCCAACTACGCCACACTTCATGTGAAGGATGAGCTGGCTCGTACGCCAGGCGTCGGCGATGTCCTAGTCTGGGGCGCCGGGGAGTATTCGATGCGGGTCTGGCTCGAACCCGCCAAGGTCGCTGCTCGTGGGCTGATCGCGAGCGACGTGGTTGCCGCCATCCGCGAGCAGAACATACAGGTTGCCGCTGGTTCGGTTGGTCAGCAGCCGGATGCCTCGGCGGCGTTCCAGGTCACGGTCAACACTCTGGGCCGACTGTCGAGCGAGGAGCAATTCGGCGAGATCGTCGTGAAGACGGGCGCCGACGGCCAGGTAACTCGCCTGCGGGATGTCGCCCGCATCTCGATGGGGGCCGATTCCTACTCTTTGCGCAGCCTGCTCAATGGCGAGCCGGCGGTGGGGATACAGATCATCCAGAGCCCGGGCGCGAACGCGCTGGATGTGTCTAGCGCGGTGCGCGCGGCAATGGACCGACTTCAAGCTAAGTTCCCCGACGGCATTGAGTATAGGATCGCCTACGACCCCACGGTCTTCGTGCGCGCCTCGCTCCAGTCCGTCGCCGTCACGCTGCTGGAGGCCATCTTCCTGGTGGTGATCGTGGTGGTGCTGTTCCTGCAATCCTGGCGCGCGTCGATCATCCCGCTGATCGCCGTGCCGGTCTCGCTGGTCGGCACGTTCGCGGTGATGCACATGTTCGGTTTCTCGCTGAACACACTGTCGCTGTTCGGACTGGTGCTGTCCATCGGCATCGTGGTGGATGACGCCATCGTGGTGGTGGAGAACGTGGAGCGCCACATAGCGCTGGGCGAATCACCCAAGGACGCGGCGCGCAAGGCGATGGATGAAGTGACTGGCCCGATCCTGGCCATCACCTCGGTGCTGGCAGCGGTCTTCATCCCCTCGGCGTTCCTGTCGGGGCTGCAGGGCGAGTTCTATCGCCAGTTCGCGCTAACCATCGCGTTCTCGACCATCCTGTCGGCGATCAACTCGCTTACGCTGTCGCCAGCGCTGGCCGCCATCCTGCTCAAGCCGCACCACGGCGCGGCCAAGCCCGATCGCGTCACGCGCATCATCGACGGCGTGTTCGGCGGCTTCTTCCGCCGCTTCAACCGCTTCTTCGACCGCGCCTCGAATTCCTACGTCGGGGGCGTGCGCCGCGCGGTGCGCGGCAGCGCCATCGTGCTGCTGCTCTACGTCGGCTTCCTGGGCCTGACCTGGCTGGGCTTCCACAAGGTGCCTGCGGGCTTCGTGCCCGCCCAGGACAAGTACTACCTCGTGGGCATCGCCCAGCTTCCGACCGGCGCCTCGCTGGATCGCACCGAGGCGGTCGTCAAGGAGATGACCAAGATCGCACTGGCTGAGCCGGGCGTCGAGAGCGTGGTGGCCTTCCCGGGCCTGTCGGTCAATGGACCGGTGAACCAGCCGAACACCGCGCTGATGTTCGCCATGCTCAAGCCCTTCGATGAGCGCAAGGACCCGTCGCTGTCGGCCTTCGCCATCCAGGGCAAGCTCATGGGCAAGTTCAGCCAGATCCCGGACGGCTTCGTCGGCATCTTCCCGCCGCCGCCGGTGCCGGGCCTGGGTTCTATGGGCGGCTTTAAGCTGCAGATCGAGGACCGGGCGGGCCTGGGTCCCGAGGCGCTTGCACAAGCACAGGGCCAGATCATGGGCAAGGCCATGCAGGCGCCCGAGCTGGCGAACATGCTCGCCAGCTTCCAGACCAATGCGCCGCAGTTGCAGGTGGACATCGACCGGGTGAAGGCCAAGTCGCAGGGCGTGTCGCTGACCGAGGTGTTCGACACCCTGCAGGTCAACCTTGGCTCGCTCTACGTCAACGACTTCAACCGCTTCGGTCGCACCTACCGGGTAATGGCCCAAGCCGATGCGCAGTTCCGCATGCAGGCTGAGGACATAGGCATGCTCAAGGTGCGCAATGCAGCGGGCGACATGATCCCGCTGAGCGCGTTCGCGACCATCGAGCGCAGTTCCGGCCCCGACCGGGTGATGCATTACAACGGCTTCCCCTCGGCGGACATCAGCGGCGGGCCAGCGCCGGGCTACTCATCCGGCCAGGCCACCGCCGCGATTGAGAAGATCGTGAGCGAATCGCTGCCTGACGGTATGACCTACGAATGGACGGACCTGACTTTCCAGGAAAACCGAGTTGGCAATACTGCTATCTATATCTTCGCGCTGGCGGTGCTGCTCGCCTTCCTGTTCCTGGCGGCCCAGTACAACAGTTGGTCGCTGCCGTTCGCTGTGCTGCTGATTGCACCCATGGCGCTGCTCTCGGCGATCGCCGGCGTCTGGCTCTCTGGGGGGGACAACAACATCTTCACGCAGATCGGTTTCGTGGTGCTGATCGGCCTGGCCGCCAAGAACGCGATCCTGATCGTGGAGTTCGCCCGCGCGAAGGAAAGCGAAGGGGCCGATCCGCTGGCAGCCGTGCTCGAAGCCGCGCGCTTGCGGCTGCGCCCGATCCTGATGACGTCGTTCGCCTTCATCGCTGGCGTGGTGCCGCTGGTGCTGGCCAGCGGTGCGGGCGCCGAGATGCGCCACGCCATGGGCATCGCGGTGTTCGCCGGCATGCTGGGCGTGACGGTATTCGGCCTGGTGCTGACGCCGGTGTTCTACGTCGTGGTGCGCAAGCTGGCGCTGCGCCGCGAAGCGCGCCATGCCCGTGTCGGCATGACCGACCAGCACGCATGACGGCCAGGAGGACATACGACATGAAAACATCTTTCGCATTCACACGACCCGCCAGGACGCTGGCGCCGCTCGCCCTCGCGGCGGCGTTGACTGGCTGCTCCATGGCACCGAAGTATGACCGGCCCGCAGCGCCGATCGACACGGCTTATCCCTTGGGCGCGGCCTATGTGGAACCGGCGGCCGCGACGCCCGACGACGCGATCACGGCCGAGATCGGCTGGCGGGACTTCTTCCGCGACCCGCTGCTGCAGCAGTTGATCGGCATTTCACTGGAGAACAACCGCGACATGCGCAAGGCCGCGCTCAACGTGGAGGCGGCTCAGGCGCTGTACCGTATCCAGCGTGCCGAGATGCTGCCGAACCTGGGCGTTTCCGCCCGCGGCGCGTCAGAGCGCGTACCGGCCGACCTCAGCACCACGGGGCAAAGCGACGTGCTCCGGCGCTACGACGTGGCCGGGGTGACGGCCGCCTGGGAACTGGACCTGTGGGGCCGCATCCGCAGCCTCAGCGACCGGGCGCTGGCGTCCTACCTGGCCCTCGACGAGACCCGCATCGCCACGCAGATGAGCCTGGTGTCCGAGGTGGCCAGCGCCTACCTCACGCTGCGTGCCGACCAGGAACTGCTGCGCCTGACGAGCGACACCCTCGCCACGCAGAAGCGCTCCTACGGGCTGACCACCCAACTGGTGGAAGCGGGCAACTCCACGCAGCTCGACCTGCGCCGCGCAGAGATCGCGTTGCGCACCGCCGAGGCCAACCATGCCGCCTACACACGGCAGGCGGCCAAGGACCGCAACGCGCTGGTGCTGCTGTTGGGCCAGCCGCTGACGCCGGAGCTGTCCCGGCAGCTTGACGAGGCCATGGCGCTGCCGGACGACATCGTGCCGACCGGCCTGCCGAGCGGCCTGCCGTCCGAACTGCTCGCGCGCCGGCCGGACATCCGCGCCGCCGAGCAGATGCTGATCGGCGCCAACGCCAACATCGGCGCGGCGCGGGCCGCGTTCTTCCCGACGATCAGCCTTACGGGCTCGGCGGGCACGGCCAGCGCTTCGCTGGACGGCCTGTTCGATTCGGGCTCGCGGGCCTGGAGCTTCCTGCCGCAGATCACGCTGCCCATCTTCCGCGGCGGCGCGCTGCGCGCCAACCTGGACGTGGCGCACGTACAGAAGCGCATCGAGATCGCCAACTACGAGAAGTCCATCCAGGCGGCCTTCGCCGAGGTGGCCGACGGCCTGGCGGGCAAGCGCACGCTCGATGAGCAGATCCGCGCGGAGCAGCTCCTGGTGGCGGCCAGCCAGAAGGCCTACGAGCTGGCCGAGCAGCGCTTCCAGGAGGGCGTGGACGACAACCTCACTGTACTCGACGCGCAGCGCACGCATTACGGCACGCAGCAGACCCTGGTGCGCACGCGCCTGACGCGGCTGAACAACCTCATCCATCTGTACAAGGCGCTGGGCGGCGGCTGGACTGAGCACACGGTGCAATCGGGCGCCACGGCGCAGCAGTCCGCCCGGTCGCCGGGATGAGGGCCGGCGCGCAGCGGTGGCGTCCCCCATCGCTGCGCGCGGAGAGCTGGATGAGGATTGGTGAACTCGCGCGCTTGACCGGCACGCCCCCTGAGAACATCAGGTTCTACGAACGGGAGGGCCTGCTGCCCGCTCCCGAGCGGTCCCGCAACAACTACCGGCGCTATGGCCCGGCCCATGTCGAGCGGCTTTACCTGATTCGCAACTACCGCGCGTCGGGCATCGGCCTGGATGACATGCGCAACTTGCTGGGCTGGACGCATCGCGAGTCCCCGGAACCCGAGCTGCTGACGCAGGCTGTCCGGGACCATCTCGCCTATGTCGAGGAACGCATGGCGCAACTGACCCGGGTGAAAGAGCACCTGCTCGCATTGGAACGGCAGGCTGTTCCTTCTGCCGCTCGGGAGATTTGCGAGGAGCGACCAGGTTGCGGCGGTTCATGAGCATCGCATGGCCGAATCATGGTCGGATAACTGAACATATATTCATGCGTGTAATATTTCCGGCCAGACAAACGAACAAGAAAGACCGCCCATGACCGACCAGAGCATCACGCGCCGAAACATCGGCGTTCTCACCGCCGCGCAGGCGCTCGGTGGCGCCAGCGCGCCCATCGTGATGTCGCTGGGCGGGCTGGTCGGCCAGCAGCTTGCCAAGGACTCGGCCTGGATCACCTTGCCCGTGAGCCTGTTCGGCCTGGGTCTTGCCATCGGCACCTTGCCTGCGGCGTTCATCATGCGGCGCCATGGCCGCCGCAACGGATACGTGGTCGGGGTCGGCTTCGGCGTGGCCTCGGGCCTGATCGCCGCGCTGGGCATCATGCTGGCCTCGTTCTGGATCTTCTGCGCCGGCACCTTCCTGGCGGGCTTCTACGGCGCGTATGTGCAGAGCTACCGCTTCGCAGCCGCCGACACCGCCGAGGACGCGCTCAAGGCCAAGGCGATTTCCTGGGTGATGGTGGGGGGTCTCGCGGGTGCCATCATCGGGCCGCAGTTGGTGATCTTCACGCGCGACGCGGTAGCGGGCACGCCCTACGTCGGCAGCTTCCTCAGCCAGGCGCTGCTGCCGCTGATCGCCCTGCCGATCTTGCTGATGCTGCG
Source organism: Pseudomonas putida (assembly GCF_001941965.1). Classification (GTDB taxonomy): domain Bacteria; phylum Pseudomonadota; class Gammaproteobacteria; order Pseudomonadales; family Pseudomonadaceae; genus Aquipseudomonas; species Aquipseudomonas putida_L. The sequence goes on from NZ_MKZO01000058.1 coordinate 42,507, forward strand.
CACGCCGCGCCAGACCCCGGCCGAAGCCGCCGCCGACAGCGGCCGCACGGTGCTGCAGCTCCTGGCGATGCCGCGCTACGCGCTGGCCGTGGCCGCGGGCGTGGTGTCCTATGGGGTGATGGCGTTCGTGATGACCGCCGCGCCGGTGGCGATGGTCAACCACGGGCATTCGGTGGACAACGCCGCCCTGGGCATCCAGTGGCACCTGCTGGCGATGTTCGGGCCGAGCTTCTTCACTGGGCGGCTGATGGTGCGCTACGGCAAGGAGCGCGTGACCGCCGTGGGCATGGTGCTGCTCGCCGCCTCCGGGGTGGTGGCCCTGGGCGGGCTCGGCCTGTCCCACTTCTGGGGCTCGCTGGCGCTGCTGGGCATCGGCTGGAACTTCAGCTTCATCGGCGCGACGGCGGTGGTCACCGATTGCCACACCCCGGCCGAGCGCAGCAAGGCGCAGGGCATGAACGATTTCTTCGTCTTCGCCGCCACGGCGGCCGTGTCGTTCCTCGCGGGATCGATCCTGCACAGCTCGGGCTGGCAGGCGGTCAACTGGATGATCTTCCCGGCCCTGGCGCTGATCTTGGTGCCGCTGCTGTGGCAGACCGCGCGAAAGCCGGTGCGGCTAGGTCCGGGCTGATCGGGCCGATGCGGGAGGTGTTCCATCTAGCGGTCGCCTCAGGCGCTACATCACCTGCTTCCACCGCTGCAGCTTCGACAGCGCGTTGTCGTAGGCGGCGGAAGTGAAGGACTGGATCTTGCGCCGAGGGTCTTCATCGGCATCAACGGCGAAATGAGGGGCTTGACCTTCCAACAATGGGAAGCCCTACAGTGACTCCATCAATCTCATTCAAGGAGTTTTTCATGAGAGTCAACAAGTTCAGCCTGTTGTTCATTGCGGGCGCCGTCGTGGTCGCCATCGGCCTGATGGCCGTTCAGAAGAAGGTGGTCCCGTCGGGTGAAGTGATGCAGGCCAATGCGAGCGGAGATCACCAAGGGCACGCGATGCCCTCCAGCGCCTCGGCCAATGACAGCCCTTCCACGACCGCGTATCGCGCCGTGAACGACCAGATGCACGCGGGGATGGGAGCGCAGTTCACTGGCAACGCCGACGTCGATTTCATGCGCGGCATGATCCCGCACCACCAGGGCGCGATCGACATGGCCAAGGTGGCGTTGCAGTACGGCAAGGACCCGGAGGTCCGCAAGTTGGCTGAGGAGGTTATCTCTGCGCAGGAAGGCGAGATCGCCATGATGAATAAGTGGCTTGGAGAACGCGGCCAACAGGCGGCGACCGGCAGCTCGGGCGACGCCTCGACGACCGCCTACCGTGCCGGCAATGACCGCATGCACGCCGACATGATGATTGACTTCAGCGGCGATGCCGATGTGGACTTTATGCGCGGCATGATCCCGCATCACCAGGGCGCGATCGACATGGCCAAGGTGGCGTTGCAGTACGGCAAGGACCCGGAGGTCCGCGAGTTGGCTCAGGAGGTTATCTCTGCGTAGGAAGGAGAGATCGCCATGATGAAGAGCTGGCTTGCCGCTCGGGGAAAGTGAAGGCACGACCATGAACCAAGCCAGCACCCCGCGCATCATCATCTATAGCACTCCAGCCTGCCCGGACTGTCGGGTGCTGAAGGAGTGGCTGTCCCAGCAGAGCATCGTGTTTGAAGAACGCGACCTGACCGACCCGAAGATTTCTGCGGAAGCCAAGTCACGAACCGGCGTGCGCGTGGCTCCGATCACGCTCATCGGTAATGAGGTCTTCTATGGCACCTTTGCGAGCCAGAAGCCGGGGCTGATGAAGGCGCTCGGCCGTTCGACAAGTAGATGAAGGGTCTCAAGAAATACTTGGCCCGCGCTGCCGTCCAAGCTCCCAAGATACGCCGCCACCGCGCACCACGGCGGCGATATGCTGCCCCAGCCGCTGCTCGATCACCGGCCGCCACGGCACCAAGCTGAATCCCATGCCGTCGTCCAGCATCGCGTAGCGCCCGCTGGCGAGCATGACGCTGCGCCGGTAGATGCCAGCCACGCGCTGCCCGTCGGCCACCGGGCGATGCTCCAGGCCGGTTTCAGCGGCAATGCCCTTCGCGGCCTGTGCCAGTTCCCGGTTGCGCAGTGTGCCCAGCAGGTTGCGCGCCAGGATCACGCGCTGCCCGCGCCGCTCGGCCAGCCCCTGTTCGGCCAGGAAGTCGGCGCGCTGTTGCATGGCCTGTTTGGCCTCGCCACCAAAGCCCAGGTCGCCCAGGCCCGAGCCGCCGCCGATCAACTGCTGGTCGAGCCACGTGGCCCCGATCACGCGGGCCTGCCGCTCGATGGGCAAGTGCGATTTCAGCTCCACGGCCACGCCGCCCAGGCGCTGCGCGTCGTACTGGCGGCCACGCTCGGCCAGGTCGTCCGGCACCTTCCATAGCCCTTCGGCAACGCGCTCCACAATGCCGGCCCGACGCAGGGCCTCCAGCCGGCGGATGTGGGCGGCGACGACTTCTTGCGGGTCGCGTCCGGCCTTGGCCCGGCCCTGCCCGATCGCCAGGTGATGGTCAGTGCGGTACAGGCCATCGCTCGCCAGCGCGGCGATGTTCTTGTCGGCTGCGCGCACGTCGGCCGAGCCTTTCACCTCCACCACGGCGCCGCTCGGGTAGTTCGCCAGCTCGTCGCGGGCGTTGAGCGCGACGTAATGGGCCTTGCCGTCCACCCCGTCGATGACCAGATAGCCCCGGTCGCGCAGCTCGTCGGCCAGCCCCTTCGCGGCCACACGGCCGAGGATGGTTCGGCCATCGTCCCCCGGCTCGAACACGGCCAGCTCGCGCGGCTCGCCGCGCATGGCCCGCTGCACGGTGCGGATGATGTCGCCGCGCTCGCCCAGCGCGCGCAATGTCTTTTCCGCATCGGCATGGATGGCCCAGGTGCCGGGCTGCGTCTCGTCGGCCAGGCCCAGGCGCTGCAAGTGTTGCAGGCGGCCGATTAGCATCAGGCGTTGGCGCTGCAAGCGGGGGGCGTTGAACCTTTCGACGCGCACCAGGCCATCGCCGCCGGCCTCGCCTATCTCACGCTTGAGGGTGCGATCCAGGCTCGTCCACCGCTCTTGCTCCACCTCACGCTGCAAGGTCTGCTGGATCTCCAGTTCGGTGCGCGGCCCCAGCCATTCGGTCGCCAGCTCGGCGGCGCGATAGCGGAAGCCATCGGCGATGTAGTCGCCCGCGATGATGAGGTCTTTGCCGGTGTCGTCGCGCCCGCGCACGACGATGTGCGTGTGCGGGTTGTCGGTGTTCCAGTGGTTCACGGCCACCCAATCGAGGCCCGTACCCAGGTCGGCCTCCATGCGGCCCATGAGGTGCCGCGTGTAGGTGCGCAGGTCTTCCAGCTCCGCGCCATCCTCGGGCGAGAGGATGAAGCGGAAATGGTGCCGGTCGTCGGCGCAGCGTTCCTTGAAGGCGTCGAGATCGGCCACGTCTGTCTGCGGCCCGTAGGCTTGGCCCGGCTCGCCGTCGCGGCCCACGCCGTCGCGCTCGATGTAGCGCAGGTGCTTGGCGAGCGACTGCGGGCTGGCCCGCTGGTGGTTCACCAGCAGCGTCTTGATGGTCGCGCGCCGCGACATAGGCGTCAGCTTCGCCCCGGCGAAGCGTGCTGCCGTGTGGCCGCGCCCCAGGCGCGAGCCGGGCCGCTGGCCGGTGCCACTCGCCGATGCCGGACGGCGCACCGTGGACTTGCCGCTGCTGGCTTTGCCCGCCTGTTTGAGCACCTTGGAAACGAAGCTCTGCCCCTGGCCCTTGCCCCGGTTCTTCGGGGCGCTGGGGCGCACGCGGAAATCGTCGTCGCGGCGGTCGGTCATGGCTGCGCTCCCTGCAAGCTCTGGCGTGTCCTGTCGTGCGAAGCACGCGGACATGCCTGCATTGGCGCGACCTTCGCGCCGAACGCGGCACGGCGGCAAAGCCGCTCCGTGCCGCGCCACCCCCATGTGCAGACTGGCTTTCGACGCGGCCCGGTGCCGCGTCCTTTTGTCTTGCCTTCCGCCTTTGCCCCTCGCTGTCGCTCCGGGCGTCGGCGGCCCGGCGGCGCTGTGCTGCTTGCAGCCAGCCCGCCGGCGAACGCGCCGATGGCCGCAGGCCAGGCACGTTCGAGGCAAGACGCCTGCACACTGGACGGCTGCGCCGGAGACAGCGCGAAGTGCGGTGCGAATGCCCCCGCACTGCACGCGCGACGACACGACGACGAACAGTAGAACGAGACGCCCGATGGCACGACAAGATGCACGGCAACGTGCAGCGAGTCGGCCATCATGGGCGCGACTCCAGCCAGACCGGATGCGCGAAGCCGATCACGGCGGATGCGCTGACCGGGCCGAAATACCGGCTGTCGAACGATGCCGGATTGGTCATGCTCAACAGGAACAGCTCGCCCGCTTGGAGACGGCGGCAAAGCTGCAAGGATGGCAGTTGCCGGCCCAGCCGGTCGGCGGGCAGCGCGGCGGCCGCAGGCTCGCCGTCGATGCGTACCTGACCAGCAACGATGCAAACGTGTTGTGGCGCGACCGCACCCACACGTTTGAGCAGCGGCACGCGCGTCGGCAGGTAGCCGCGCTGCGCGGCCAGCATGGCGGACTTGGCGGGCAGCGGCACCAGCACAATGCTGTCCACGGACAACGGACGTGGCAGCGAGGCGGTGCGCGGGTCGAACGGTTCGATGCGATACCAGCCGACCGCCACGCTGTCGGACGGGTTGTAGGTCAGGCGCGGCAGCGGCGACACGAAAGCCGCCCAGGCCAGCGCAGCGAGGCCGACGGCGGCGAAGCCCGCCAGGACGATGCGAGCGCGCAAACGTGCACGGGGCGAGCGAGGACGCGACACGGGGCCGGTCGTGGAAATAGTGGTCATGGGAATGTCCTCCCGGCCAGCCAGGCGGCGTGCCGTTCGATGCTGTATTCGGGCAGCGGCGAGCGCGCCGCAAGCCGGTTGGCGAGCGCGCGCCAGTACGCGGGCGACACGGCGGTGGGCGCGATGCCCAGAGCCTCAATGCCGTCGATGCGTTCGAGCACGGCGCGCACGCTGGCATCGCCTTCGGCGTGCAGCAGCAGGTGTGCGCCCGGCTGCACGGCAGGAATGCGCTGCACCGCATCGAGCGGCGTGGCGGTCTGCATCACCATGAGCTGCCAGCGGATCGTGCCGTAGTCGTTCGCCTGCCAGCGGATGCGGCAGAGCACCGCACCCGGCAGGAACACGGCGCAGCGCCGCCAGCGGTCGAGCTGGAGCGTGCGTGCCGGTTCGCCGAAGCGCAGGTAGAGCTTGAAACGGGCATCGATGTAGGCCAGCGCCACGCGCGTCAGCGGCACGTTGCCGGCCTGGCCGGTGAGTGTCGCAAGCGCGGGCCGCGATGCAGCCGTGGGCGCGTGCGCCGCAGGTAAGGCGGATGTGTTCATGGCGTGTTCTCCCTGCGGTGTTCCGGAAACTCGCGCTCCAGCAGTTCGCGCAGTAGTTCGGCCACGGTCACGCCTCGCGTGAAGGCCGATACCTTGATGCGCGCCCGCATGGCGGGCGTAATGTCGAGCGTCAGGCGAGCCGTGTAGAGGTCGCCTTTGTTGAGTGCATCGGCGTCGCCCTGGCGAATCCACGCCTCGGCGTGAGGATTCGCGGGCGGGCGTGCGCCGATGCCAACGCGCTTACCGCGTGGTGGCTGCTTCGCTGTCATGTCGGCCACCGCAGCAGTTCGTCCACCAGTGCGGTGATTTCGCGTGCGGCGGCACTGTCGGGTGCCGTCTCACGGGCGAGCCGGCCAGCGGCCACGCTGTCGGCGAACACGATGCGCTGATGCACCTCCGAGCGCAGCGCGGGAAGCGGCTGTTCGGCCAGCGATTGCCGTGCCTCGCGGCCGATGATGGTGGTGCTGACGCGCCGGTTGATGACGAAGGCCGCGCGCAGTGCAGGCCGGAACACCTGCGCCTCGCGGATCAGCGCCACCATCTCGGCGCTGGCCCACACGTCATAGGGGCTGGGCTGCACCGGGATCAGCACGCGCTCGGCCGCCAGCAGCGCGGAGCGCGCCAAGGCGGCAATCCTGGGTGGGCCGTCGATGATGACGTGATCGGCCCGCCTGGCCAACTCTGGCGCTTCCTGATGCAGCGTTTCGCGGGCCAAGCCCACGGCGCTGAACAGCCGTGGCAAGCCCTGCTGGCTTCTGCGCTGCGTCCAATCCAGTGATGAGCCCTGCGGATCGGCATCGAGCAGGACGACATGCTGGCCGTGCATCGCCAGTTCGCCCGCGATGTGCGTGGCGAGCGTGGTCTTGCCGACACCGCCTTTCTGGTTGAGCAGAGCGAGGATCATGGCGCGGCCCTCCAGTTTGAAGAACCGGGCTGTTCTTGCCCTGCTGAACGGCGTTTGGTTTTGGGCTGATTTCGCCTTTCAAGCCGCCGTGCTTTTTTCGTTTCGGGAGTTGTCCACCGAAACGGTGCTTCTCTACTAAAAGTTAGAGAATTTAAGTTAGGAATGTTAGAGGCCGGCGAAACCCAATGCTGGCGCGGGTTTTCGGCCAATTTTGTTGCCTGATAGCACGAGGATTTGTTGCCTGATAGCACGAGCCTTCTGTTGCCTGATAGCACGAGTGAATTAACAGGTTTTCCCGCACTTATCCCCGTGCCGTGGGCGGCACGGGCCGGAAGGTCAGCAGCTCGGTTTTCTCGCCGGGCATCCGCTCGATGCCCAGGACGTAGCCGGGCAGCGACTGCCGCGCCACCAGCGTGCGCAGATCGGCGGCGAAGTCGTAGAAACGCGCCACGCTGCCCGACTTGCGGTACAAGTGCTGGAAATCGAATTGCCAGCCGTGCTCCTGCCGGCCTCCATGCTTGCGCACCAGCCGGTACAGCCAGCGTTCGATGCCGCCAGTGAGCCGGAAGTACGTCGGGTCGATGGTCAGTACCAAGGCGGCGTCCACCACGCCCGCGTAGAACCAGTCTGGCAGGATCAACTCTATGCCCAGTGGCGTGCCGCTGGCATCGGCCAGTTCCTTCCACTCGTTGATCCACGAGAATCGGTGCAGCCGCCTTCCCGTGGTTTCGCGGATGGACGTGGCCACTGTGGTCGATTGCAGCCGGTCGAGCGCGGCCTTGAGGCGCTGGTAGTCGCGCAGCGACGTACCGCGCCCGATGAAGCGCAGGATCTCGTAAGGGCGCACCTGCATCAGCCGCGAGGTCGGGATGCCCGCATCGCGGGCTTCCACGATTTGGCTGGCGGCCCAGATCAGGATGTCGGCATCCCAGATTGTTGCGATGCCGTGTTCCCGCGTCCCTTCCACGCAGATGGTGATGCCGCCCGCCCGGAAGTCGATCGGCGCGGTGCGCCGCGACTTCGCCAGCGAGAAGAACGGAAAGGCCATCAAGTCCTGGCTGTCGCGCGGCGCCATGTCGCCCGGCAGCGCGCGGAACAGGTCGAGCTGTTCCCGCTGCTTTGCTGGTCGCTGCCGCAGGGGCAGCGATGGGCTGGACATGGCGATTGCCACCGGCGAGCCAGAGATCAGCGGCCGTCACGGTAGTCGCCCGCATGCCGCTCGGCATATTCCGGGTCGGAAGTCGCCGCGTAGCTGTGCGCATCGGCCCAGGCATCCAGGTCGGACACCGCGTACATGACACGGCGGCCGAACTTGCGAAACTTCGGCCCGCCGCCGATCACGCGCTGTTTCTCCAGCGTGCGCGGCGACAGGCGCAGGTAGTCGGCGGCTTCGTCGTTGGTCAGGTAGCGTTGGGGCTGCGCGGGTGCAGCGACAGCAGCGGCGGCAGGCCGCAAGGGAGCAGGTCGCATGGGAAGTACCTCCATCAAGCCCGGCCACACCACGCGGCCGGATAGAGGCACTTTCAAGAAAGCGAGGCTTCTTGCTAAGGGACGAAATGAAGAGGCTGCAAAACGTCCCCCCTTACTGCGATGCAACTGGCGGAAGCTGCGCCAGGCTGCGATAGCCGCCGCGCATCAACGCCTCGCCACGCCGCACCAGCCGCCGCACGCGGGCACGCAAGGCGCTGTCCTTGTGCCAGTCGGCCGCGACGGCATCAGTGCCGAACAAGCCTTCGGCCACTTCGCGCAAGGACGCGCCCGCCAGGGTGGCGTCGAGCGCCTGCAAGGTGTGCAGTTCCAGCATTGCCGATAGCGACGGACGTGGCCGAACGGTCGCCGCAGGTGCGGCACCGGCGGCTACGGCGATCGTATTCAATTCGCTCGCGATGGCCGCATAGCGTTCGCAAGGCGCGGCGCAGGCCCGGATGGCATAGGCGTAAGCCATGCCGTCGGCCAAGCCTGGCGCGAGCACGAAGCGCAGGCAGCAGCCGGGCCAGCGCGCCATCAGCACCAGGCGCTTGCCGTCATGGATCAGGTGTTTGCGGCCCGGCAGCTTCCAGAACTCAAAACCCAGCGCATCGGGCGGCGGATCTGCATCCGGGTAGAGCTGCACCACGGCATCGTGATCGGGGAACCAGGCCGGATGCGCATCCCGCGAATCCAGGGTGGGATCTTCCAGCAGACGCAGCCCCCAGCGCTCGGCAGCATCCGGTTGGCGACGATGGCGCAGCCAGTCGCGCCGGTAGTCGGGATCGCGGCGCAGATACTCCCAGGCCAGCGCCGGGCCATCCAGGTGCAGAACGTAGAGATAGGCCGCCGTGGCATACCACGGCTCGGCACTGCGATCAGCCATGAGGCAACCTCCCTGTGCTGGGGATGCGTCGCCAAAGCGAAACGGCGTGCTACGAGGCCATCGTCAAAACGTTATGGGTGAAGCGTAAATTGGCAGTGTCAAGACCGATGGACTCCGATGCGTTGCTGAAATCGTCCGAATGCGACGGCGGCAACGCACTCCAATGGCATGCCGCGTCGGCCAGCTTGCCGCAGCCCGCGCCAGGCATCATGACCGTTTCGATCAGGCACGCACCGCTACGGTGCAAGACTGCCGATTCAGACCGAACGGGTCATAGACCAGACCGAAATAGACATAGTGCGCCCCGCTTCGCGGTGGCGCTCAATCGGTGATCGAGCCGTTGTCTTCGGCCAGTCGCAGGTATTCCGACAGCCGCCGCACCGGCTTGAAGTAGCGATCCCGCATCACGGGCTGCTGGCGCGGCCCGACGATGGCGGCCAGGTCGGACAGCTTCACCGTTCCCAGTGCAGGCATGCCAATCCCCAGGTCGATCAAACCGTGGGCGGTATCGCCATCGGCTGGATCGAGTGAGGCCAGCAGCCAGGTGACATGCGCATCCGGGGTGAACAGGCGCACCACGGGCAGTGGATCGGTGTCCTGCCCGGCAGCACGGGCTTGGCCGTTGGCCAGCAGGCGCAAGCGTTCGTCGGCGGTGATGAGCGGGGTCATGGTTTTACTCCCACGGATGCACAAAGCATCAGAGACGCTTTACCGCGTTCCCTCGTAAGCGGGGATGCGCAAGCCCACGCATCCGCAGAAGCGTGGAAGCACGAAGGCACATGCACGGAAGTCAAGAAAGACACGGATCAGGCTCTCCGCTTTTGAAGAAAGCCGCCAATGCGGATTTCAGTAAAGGCACAAAAACAGGTGAGATTGGATGAATGAGTTAAATATAACGTGGTTTTAATTGTGCTGCGAATCGACGCTTCTGTCTATGCAGAAGCGAACCGTCCAGCGCGGCCGACCGGCCGGCTCCACCACCTTCGACGCCGAGCTGGCCCAGGCTTTCGGTGTGGCGGTGCGTGCGCTGCGCACGGAACGCGGCATCGCCCAGGAAACGCTGGCCAACCTGGCCGGCATTGAGCGCTCGCACATGGGCAAGATCGAGCGCGGCGAGCACGCGCCGACCCTGGCGATCATCTTCAAGATCGCCGGTGCTCTGGAGTGCAGCACAGCAGCGCTAATGGCCGAGGCGGAAAACCGACTTTCGGCTTCCGAGACGTAGCGCCTCGTCGCGATGGACGGGGCGCTGCGGCGGTTACGCCGCTTTGGGCTTGCTACGCGACCAGATCAGGTCGTGCGTGCCGTCCCCGTTGTCGATCAGACGGGCATAGACCGTTGCAGGGAAAGAAGGATCGTCCAGGGTCACGGACACGTAGGAGCGTCCTGCCTCGCTGGTCTTTTTCCACGCTGCGCCGATGTCATGGCCAGCCGCTTGCAGGCGGTAGTCGGGTGCGCTTTCGTTGTTACCTTTGTCGTTGGGAACCAGCTTGACCTTGACGTTGAGGGTCAGGGTGCGAAGCGTGCCGGTGAAGCCGTCTTTCTCTGCGGTGAAGGTGCCGATGTTTGCCATGATGAATTTCCTTTCGGTTGAACAGGGTTCGCGCCCATCGCGTCCTGTTGTGATCCGAACGGCGGGGGGACGGGCTGGCTGCACCGCTTGCGGGCGCAACGCAGTGGAGCGCCTGGAAGCGAAAGGAATTTGTCCCGCGAGGAATGCGCGCAGCGCAGGGGAAATTGTTTTCGCTGGAAGGTTGCAGCCATAGAAGCTCGGCCACCGCCAGTATTCATAAACAGACAGAACGCCTTGGGCCGACCCGCTCCGGAAGGAAACATGGCCGGCTCGGCTCCCCGCGTGACGGCGTCACCGGCTTGCGCCCTGACACGGGCAAGGACAACGCCCAGCGACAAGGTGAACGCGTCCCTGACGTAGCAGGCGGCCTCTTGCTTGAGGCGTGGCGTGGAAGCTCCATTGCAAGGCCGGGCGGCGTGTCGGTGAACCGTCCTTCGTGACGTACAAGCGACGAACCGCCAGCGTCGAGGACGGCACGCTTTCATGCAACCTGTGGCAGCAAGCCGGGGCGTAGGCCCACAAGCCCCGATCATTGGTGCGGGGCGCATTCGGAATGTCGTCGGCGCTGTGCGCCGACGCACTGATGGGTTTTGATCGGCTTCGAGGGTTTCCCGCGCACAAGGCTACTTGTGCGCCACCCCTGCGCGGCCTGCCCGAAGGCGGCGCAGGGGCGCTCTGGCTTTGGGCCTTGAACACCGGGCGCGGCTACCGCCGCGCCCGGATTTTTGGCATTCCCCGCGCCCAAGACGGAACGGCTTGGGCGCGGGACTGCTCCCTATTCTTTGGTTTCGATGATCCACCACACGGCACGCGGCAAGGCGCGGTCCGTAATGGGGTGCAGGTCGGTCAGGTCGGCGCGGGCTATCCAGCCGCGAGTCGGGCGGTAACCGCGCACGTCGCTAGCGCCATGCCAGCGGCGGGCGCGTAGCGTGCCGGGGGCATAGGTCGCGGCCATGCGGGGGCGGTTTGCGGGGTGGTGGTTCATGGTGGGTATCCTCGGCATGAAGCGCCCCGGCCGGAACCGGGGCGCTTATCTGCTGTGCAGGGTCACGCGGCCAGTGCCTCGGCCTGCGGCTGCTCATCCGCCACGGCGGCGGCTTCCTCCGGCGCTTCGGCTTCCGTGTCGGTCGCTGCTTCCTGCGCGGCCTGCTGCGGGTCTTCGGTGCGGAAGATGGCGGGCATCCAGCCGGTGCCATCGGCCAGCCGTTCGGCTTCGCTGGCAATGTCGCCTTTCTTCAACTTCGCCAGCCGGGTGACGTGCGCCGGGGCGTACTGCTCCACGGCTTCCAGAATCGCGGCCTTCGGCACATGCTGGAAATAGCCGTCAGCGGTGGGCTTCCACCATGCGGCCATGTCCAAGCCGACAGCCTGCGCCAGTTCCGCGCCGGGTTGGTGCTGTGCAGCGCGGGACGTCACCACGTCCACCGTGACGGCCACGCATACGGCCAGCAGCCGCACCAGTTCATCCTGCGACTTCGCCAGCAGCACGGCGAACAGTTCGGCGCTGTCCTCCGGCAAGCCTTCGCCTGCTACCTGCTGCAACTCGCGCAGCGCCACGGCGGCGGGCGAATCCGGTATGTCCGGGGCGATGCCTTCCAGCCGGTCTTGCGCTTTGAGGCTCACGCCCAGCGGCAACGCATCATGACGGTGGCCGTAGTGGCTTCCCTGCAAGACGGTCTGCACCATGCCATGCACCAACGCGGCCAGCGCCACTTGCGGATGACGGGCGACTTCGATTTGCAGCGCGGCGGTGCGGTGGGCGCTCAACCGCTGCGCCAACTTGTCGGACATGGCGGCGGTCTTGGGCTGCCCCTCGCTGTCTCCGTCCTCGCCTTCGTGGTCGTTCCCGGCATCCTCGCCGCTGAAACCTTGGCGCAGGCGTTCCAGCGTGCGCAGCGCCTTGGCTTCGGCTTCGCGCATCAACCCGCGATGAATCACGGCTTCGCCGCTGCGGTCGATGGTGACGATGGCACCGGCTGCGGCCTTCACGGTCGCACCGTAGTCCTGCAAACCATCTTCCAGCGCCTGCAACTGCTCGCCCAGGGCTTCTCCTTCTTCCTGCAAGGCATCGGCCTTTTCCTCGTCGTCGGCGTCCAGCGCGGTATCCACGGCCTCGGCCAGTTCGTGCAGCTTGGCTTGCAGCTTCTCGATGCGGGCAGCTTCGCGCTTGTTGGGTTCACGGCACTCCCTCGGCGCACGCTGGAAGGCGTGCAGGTCGGCATGGGTCACGCTCGGCGTGGCATCCACCCATGCCCAGCCTTCGGCCTTCACCTCGGCGGCAATGCCTGCCAGCTTGTCTTGCGCCAGCCGTTCCAGCAGCGCGGCATCGGTCAGATACACGCCTGCATCCCCTTCCGCGAACAGGTCGCGGCGAATGCCGCCGCCTGCGGCATCGTAGGTGTCCAGCCCGACGAAACGCACCAGCGGATGGCGGTAGGCGTCAATCTCCCTTTCGGTGAGGCGGTCGCGCAGCGCGGACGGCTGGCGCTGCCACGCCGGCGCGTCATAGAAGGCGCTTTCCTGCGCGGCGTGGTCGTCGGTGATGGCAAGGGCCATCAACTGATCGAGCGTCACGGCTTCGGCACGGTAGTCGGCCAGCAGGCGCGGCGAGACGTTCGCCAGCTTCAAGCGGCGCTGCACCACCAGCGGGGACACGCTGAAATCGGCGGCTATGTCCTCAATGGGGCGGCCTTCGGCCACCAGAGCGGCGAAGGCTTCAAACTGGTCTGCCGGGTGCATGGCTTCACGCTGCACGTTCTCGGTGAGGCTGGCCGTGCGGGCGGTTCCATCGGCCACCAGCAGGCAAGGCACGTCCCATTCCTTGCTGATGCGGCGCTTCTTCGCCAGCAGCTTCAACGCGGCCAGCCTGCGGCCACCGGCCACCACTTCGTAATGCTCGCCATCGGCGGATGCGATCACGATCAGATTTTGCAGCAGGCCGACCCGCTGGATGCTGGCGGCGAGTTCGGGAATGGACATGCGCGGGGTCTTACGCACGTTGCGGCCAGCGGGACGCGATACCAGCCGCGACAGCGGGACAAGAATCAGGTTCTTGGCCGGGTCGGCGGCTTCCAGCGGGATAGCGGCGGCGGTGTTGAGGGCGCGGGCTTCGGTTTGGGTAATGGCGTTCATGGTGATAACTCCTAACGGTTCAGGGATGCAGCAGCGAGGGATGCGGCAAGGGCTGCTGCCTGCCCCTGCCGCGTGGGGAATCAGGCTTTCAACTGGCGCAGGCCATCGGCCAGCATCCAGAGGGCGCGATTGAGGCGCACATCGGAATCAATGCCCTGCACCGGCCGGGTCTGCTGGCGGCGTCCGTTGGCGCTGCGCCCATGCAGTCCGCCTTTGGTCAGGTTTTCTTGGGTGCGGTTGAACACGCTCCACAAGTCCGGGCGGCGGTCGTCGAACCGGCGCGGCATCAGGATTTGCGATTCGGTGATGGGCGCGGGCTTGTTGTCGGTGGGGTCGTACTTGAGAGCCAGCGCGGAACGGGCGAACACCTCGGCTTCGCCTTCGTCCAGCGTGATGGCCTGCATGGATTCGCGGGATTCCAGCGCACGGTCAAAACCGTGCAGCACCTGATAGGCACCTTCGATCACTTGCCCGGCCACGTCGCCCTTATGCGGCACGCGCACATCGGCCACGGTATCGCCGCAAACAAGGCCATTGCTGCACACGAAACGGAACATGCCGGCCAGCATCTGGTAACTGCTGGTGCCGTCATGCGAGTTCAGCAGGATGATTTCGTTGGCTTCGCCTCGGGCGTTGATCTGGCTGGCGTGGCGCAGCCGGATCATGTGCTTGGTGTAGTCGCGCCGGTCTTCGTGGCGGGTGCGGGTCTGCGTCACCATGAAGGGCTGAAACCCTTCCTTGCGCAGTTCGGTCAGCACCGTGGCGGTGGGGATATAGGCGTAACGCTGGGAACGGCTTTCGTGGGGTGCTTCCGCGAAGATGGACGGAGCCACGCGGTGAATCTGGTCATCGGACAGCGGGGAATCGCTGCGCAGTACCGGGGAAAGGGAAGCGAAACGGGATGCAAGCATGGTCTTTCTCCTGACGAAAAGGGTTTGCTGTTCAAACCGCATACCGGATTCCTAGATTCGGAGCCCAGCCTTTCGGCTGTTCTGTGCGGTTGGCACGAGGAACCCGGTTGGCCCTGTTGCCACCGTCTTTCCTGAGTTCATCGCCCGCGACGGTCAGGAGCCCACGGACGTGGGCCGTCAAGGAGAAAAGCGGCAGGTAGGTGCGGCCCGCAGGCGCAGCCGAGGACACGGCCTGGCGCGCCTTGATGGCACGCGGCCACGGGCTACAGTCGCGAGCAAGGTGATGGAGTCAGGAGAGACGGCTGGACATGGCAACGGCCGCCGCGATGTGCAAACCGCACGCAAGCGAAGCGCGCAGGCCCGAAGCTGGAAGCCGGGCCGTAGGCGTCAGGGATGTGGAAGGCTGGCGAATGCCAGTCCCGTCAGGGATGAGCGGACAACGAACCTGGCGCAGCCTGGGCCGCGAAGCGGAGACGCACGCAAAAGCAATGCGCAACACGCAGAACTTGCCAATTTCGCCGATTCTTGCCAAATTGGACTAAAATTCGCCAATCCATGAACTGTTTTGTTGGGCTATAGCGCCATGCCGACTGATAGCGACGAAATTTTTACCATTGAAGAAATGGCCGTCTATTTAAAGGCGGGCAAGCGCACGGTTTACCGCTTGGCGGCAGAAGGAAAAATTCCCGCGTTCAAAGTTGGTGGGACTTGGA
The DNA here is from genome assembly GCF_001941965.1 of Pseudomonas putida. Lineage (GTDB taxonomy): Bacteria > Pseudomonadota > Gammaproteobacteria > Pseudomonadales > Pseudomonadaceae > Aquipseudomonas > Aquipseudomonas putida_L. Next base: position 57,509 of record NZ_MKZO01000058.1, read on the forward strand.
GATTCCTGCGTGCGGACATCGAGCACTGGATCAAGCAGCAGTCAACCGGCCAGTCCAAGGACGGTCTCCAAGAAAAATCGCGTAAAGAGGAAGAAAACTAATGCTTGGATTGACTTTACGTGATGAGTTTCGGGGCAAGCGCCTCAAGGGGACGGCCATTGAGCTTTCCAACGACTCGAACACTGGCGCCACTCAGATTGCCGCACAGGCATTCTTGGAGATTACATATCCGACCCACGATCTGCTGAAGGGGATCGAAGCCGTTGGTCCTAACCAAGGGCGGCCGGTGGTCGTGATCGGCGAGCGCGGCCTGGGTAAGTCGCACTTGATGGCAGCGCTCTATCACGCAGTCAATGATCCCGCATCGACGGGCGCTTGGCTTAACTCTTGGTCAAGCACGCTGGGTGATCCCAGCATCGGAAAGATTGCACTACGCGATGGCATGTTGGTCATTGGCGAGAGCTTGCACCGTCAACGCTATAAATTCTTGTGGGACTTGCTGTTCGAGCGCCATCCGCGTGGCGAATTCATAAAGGGCAAGTGGGAAGGCATGGGGTCGGCCAAAACTGACATACCCTCAGACAAGCTCATCATCGAGCTGCTTGAGCATCGGCCCGCGATGCTCCTCCTCGACGAATTCCAGACTTGGTACGACGGCCTGACCAACACCAAGCAGTACCCCTGGAAGCAATGGGCATTCAACTTCATCCAGATCCTGTCGGAGATCGCCAAAGAGCGCCCCGACCTACTGGTGTTGGTTATCTCCGTGCGCAATGGTAGCAGCGATGCTTACCAGCAGGTACACCGCGTCAATCCGGTGGCCATCGACTTCAAGGCGGGAGGCAATGCCGAGCGCATCCAGCAGGATCGGCGGCGGATGCTGTTGCATCGCCTATTCGACAACCGTCTTCAGATTGCAGACGGCACCATCGAATCGCTGGTTGCACAACACGTCTACGAATACTTCCGCCTGCTGGATGTGCCGCCCGCTGAGCAGGATCGCAAGCGCCGTGAATTCACGGAGTCTTGGCCTTACGCACCCCACTTGCTGCGCCTGCTTGAGGAACAGGTGCTGATCGCCACAGATGCGCAAGAAACACGCGACATGATTCGCATCCTGGCCAACCTCTACAAGAGCCGAGGCGAAGCGGTGCCTGTGCTCACTGCTGCTGATTTCCGGCTGGATGACGATGCTTCGGGCATTGGCGCACTGCTGGATTCAGTTTCCAACGAACACCACCGCACGCTGCGCGAAAAAGCGCAACACAACATCATTTCGGTGACCGAGGCGGTGTACGCCCACGCCAACCTTGCCCCTCACCTGCAAGAAATCTTGAGCGCGCTGTGGCTGCGTTCCATCGCCGTCGGCAATCTGGCCGGGGCCGATCCTGCCACGTTGCAGGTGGACATTACCCGCAACAAGCCGGTGGATGGCAATGCCTTTCAGGTCGAACTGGCAACTATTGTCGAAAACAGCTTCAACATCCACCAGGAAGGCCCACGGTTAGTCTTCCGCGAAGAAGAAAACCCTCGCGCCAAGCTGATGGCCTGCGCGCGCAATGACAAGCTATTCACCGATGGTTCCGACCAAGCACAGCTTGCTAGACAGGTTCGCTATGTCATCGGCGGCAGCGAAGATGCTGCTGGTAAGTTCCGCGTGATTGCGCTGCCGAAATCATGGCAGAACGATCCCTGGGCGTCGCTCGACGAAGCCGAGCAGCCGGAGCGCTGGGACGACCGGCTTCCCATTCTAGTGCTGCCCGAAGAACCGGAGAAAATTGACCAGACGCTGGGACGCTGGCTCAAGGATCACCTGCAAAAGCGCCGCAACACCATTCGTTTCTTGTTGCCTCGCGCCGGTTCCACCAATGCCTTTCAGGATCGCGATCTGCTCATCCTTGCCCGTGCCGAAATGAAGGCGCAGGAATGGAGTGGTCAGAACCCCGAATACAAGAAACTCCACAAAGAATTTGAAGGCACGCTGCGCGAGAACCTGAAGAAGCGCTTCGATCGGTTTGCCATCCTGCACCGCTACGACCACCAGAACCCGCAACAATCGCTGCTCAGTGCGGAACATTTGAAAAAGCAAGGTGCACAAATCCCCGAGGGCATCGAGGAAACGCTGACCAACGACCTCTTTGTTCCCGAAGACTTCGAAGACCTCGTGCTTGAAGCCGCCTCTGAGAACGCACCCCTCGGAAAGCTGCTGCGTGAACTGCAAGAGCCTCGTCCTGCGGGCCAGGATTGCATCCCCTGGCTGGGTGAAACCGCGATGAAGGAGCGCATCCTGCGGTTGTGCGCGCGCGGCAAGATCGCCATCAACCTGCGTAATCTGGAGCACCTGCAAACGCAAGCAGGCGAAGATGAGGATACCGCTTGGCGGCGCTTGCGGCCCAAGCTCTCATACACCGGGCGTCAGCTCGATGAAGTGTTCCTGATGGAACCCTCGGCAGTGTCCGCCACCGGCGGCACTACGCCACCCGCGCCGCAGCCGTCCGCTGGCGGCAATGGTGGAATGGGTGGCGATATCTTTGGCAGTGGCACAGCTTCCGCCATCGGTTTACAAGAGCCGCAGCCTGGTACCACATCCACACCAGCTGGCATTTTCGGTGACACGAGCAGCGGCGCCAAACCGCGTATCCCGCTCTCTAATCCACCCACATCGCCGCTCAACCTGATCGGCAAGCTCGAAGGCTGGGGCATCGGCCCAGCTTCTCCTGTCCACGAGGTCCGACTTGCCTCCATTGGCAGTGCAAACGGTCGTCTTGTGGACGCGTTGAAAATTGTTGGCGAAGCCAGCAGTGAAGTCACGATCAAGGTGTCTTCCGCCACCGGTGCGCAAATCAAAGAACTGCTCAAGAAGCTGCCCGATGGCATGACTTTCGAGCTGAGCCTTGAGAAGGAGGACAACTGATGGCGTTGGATGCTCAAATCTTGCGGTGCTTAACCCAGGAAAGCCCGAAAGACGCGTGGCGTATCATTACCGAACGGGCGTTAGAGATCGCCTCCAAACCGCTGGCCGAAGGCAATGCCCCCGGCGAAGTGGTCAAGCGTGACCGCGAAATTGGCGAGCTCGATTTATTCCTTGCCTCTAGCGGCTGGGATCTGTGGCAGACCTTCGGTCAACCCGAAATCAGTGGTGTGGAACGTACCTCAGACCGGCTTGCGCGCTGGTGGAACGAGCCCGGTTATGGCCATAGCGCCGCTCGCGCCGTACTGATTCTTGACGCCCTCTCGTTGCGTGAACTGCCCTGGCTGCTGCAAGGAGCCAAAGAGCGTGGATTCACCCTGCACACAGTGGCCGCTACTGCATCCGAGCTGCCTAGTGAGACCAACCCGTTTGCCCGCGCATTAGGGCTGGCCAGCCGCAGCCAGCTGCAAGCCAACGGCGGCGGCTTGGCGCATAAGCTGCAACCGGCACAGACCGAAACCATCGATCTGCCGTGGAAGGACTGCGCAGGCTTGGTGGGCAACGCCTCGGGCGCGAAAAACTGGGTGTTCTGGCACCATTGGCCAGATGCCAAGCTGCACGATTACGGCGCAGGCCAGGGGCTGGAGCTTCTAACCAAAGATGCCGCGCAGCAACTTACCAGTGACGAATTTTGGGGCCTTGTTGAGCGCCTCGCCACTGGGCGGCGCTTGGTCATCACATCGGATCACGGCTACGCCGCCACTGGCTATTTCCCTGATGCCGATGGCGAGGTTGCAGCTCACCTTAAGCAAACTTTTTCAAGCGGACGCAGCAAGGCGGGGAATGGCGATGTTGGCCCCTTCGTTCCTCCGGTTGCATTGCAAATCGACAGCCCGCACGGCACACACCTGTTGGCGCTGGGCCGCAGAAAGTGGCGAAGTCAAGGCGGCTACCCGACGTTGACGCACGGTGGCCTCACTCTGCTGGAGGTGCTGTCGCCGTTTGTCGAATTGACCAAGTAGGCGGCGCGATATGTCAGCGGCAGAATTACCCGACGATCTCTTCACAGAAATACAGGGCGCTTTCCGCAAAGCGCCTGTGCTCCTTGTGGGGTCTGGATTCTCTTGCGGCTATGGCCTTCCTGGCATGGGGGCTCTGGCAGAGCATCTGGCGAATACCGTTAATGGCGTGCTGACCACAGATGAAGCAAAAAGAGCTTGGGCACAGGCAATTGAGGCGATCAAGGAGAACCTCGAGACAGGGCTGAACAATATTCCGTTGGGCGCTTTGGGCTGGGGTGAAATCGTATCAGCCATACGCAGTGAAACTGCTCGGCTGATTCTTGATAGAACGGCCACCGCTGAATCGAAGGTACTTCAAGAAAAAGCGGATGGTGGACACGCGCCATCACGCCTTCTGAATCGTCTGTTCGATGGCTCGCCGCAGAACGCAGAAGGCATTCACGTCATCACGACCAACTACGACACGTTGTTGGAGCTATTCTGCGATCTGGCAGGACTTCCCATTGATACAGGTTTCACCGGATTTCGCAGACGAAAACCTCGCCCCCGACCAATTTTCGAGAATCAGTACACGCGAATCTGGGTTGCTGAGAAGCGTCAGCAGCAATTCGACCACAGGCTTTGCAAAACCGTTCGCATCTACAAACCTCATGGTTCCATTAGTTGGTTGACCACCGATGAAGGGCCGATGGAGGTTCTTAACGATGCCGCAACAGCAGGTCGGGCGATCGTAGTACCCGGCCCGTCAAAGTACCAAGACGCGCTGGTCAATACCTTGTTCGACGAAATGCGAACCGCGATGAATGCAGCACTCGCCGATGCTCAAGCGTTGTTGTGCATTGGGTTTGGCTTCAATGACGACCATCTGCAAGGCGTCATCAAACGCCGTCTGGCGGCAGGCATGCCCGCAATCATTGTCACGCGCGACTCCACCCCGAACATTGAACAACTGCTTGGCGAACACCCTCACGTGATCGCTGTGTTCAGGAACGGTGACGGGGCGGTTTGCCGCTGGAATGGGAATGCATTGCAGTCTTCAGAGCCAATCTGGCAACTTGATGATTTTCTGAAAAAATTTGTGGAGTGAGGCAAGGATGAGCATTTTCAACTTCACCGACGAGCAGTCACTGGGCGAAGTCCGCAGTGTGGAAACCTCGCGGATCACCGTGCGGGTGACGGACGGTCAACGTCTGCAAAAAGCGCGCGTCGGTCGACTGGTTGCCATCCAGTCGATAGGGGATGAATGGCTGATCGGCATCATCGAAAGAGTGTGGCGACATCCGGTGGAGCTGCCGACGCTACCAGAAGCTGACCCACCAGCGGATATTGCCGGTGTTCCCCAGGAGGAAAACGGCGTGTCGATCAGCTTGGTCGGCACCTATCGCGCTCGGGATGGGCAGCGCAAGGACACCTTCACGCGCGCAGTTTTCATGCTGCCGGAGATCAACCGCCCTGTGTTCCCCATCGAAGAAAAGTCTCTCGAAGAATTCATGGGCATCTTGAGTGCATCGTCCAAGGCGGATGCCGCTGCCCCGCTCAAGGTCGGCACCTACACCCTGGATGGCAAGGCCAGCGCCTATATCGATGGCGACAAGCTTTTTCAGCGCCATGCCGCGTTGCTGGGCAGCACCGGCTCAGGGAAATCCTTCACTGTCGCATCCATCCTAGAGCAGTCCGCGCAACTGCCTCACGCCAATATCGTTGTGCTCGATTTGCATGGCAAGTATTCGAGCATGAAATTCGCGTCGCATTACCGCATCGCTGGTATTGGCGACATTAAAGCCAAGAAAGACGGGGCGATCTTCCTGCCGTTCTGGCTGCTGACCTATGACGAAATGCAATCGGTATTTGTGGATCGCTCAGGGGACAACGCACCCAATCAGGCACTTGCGCTCATGGATTCCGTCATGGTGATGAAGCGCGCAGCTATAGCCGCGCTTGGCAAGCCAGACCTTTTGGAAGGCTTCACCGTTGATACACCAGTACCTTACCGGCTTGCTGATCTTGTCCAATCGCTGGATGACAAAAACGACGAAGCTATTGATACCGGGGAAACCTACGCAAGCGGCCCGCGCAAAGGTCTAGCCAAAACCGAAAAAGGTCCATTGAATGGCAAGCTCTCGCGCTTCCTCATTCGCTTGAAAACCAAGATGAACGATCGCCGTTATGCGTTCATGTACCAGGCGCCGGAGGAATACGAGACTTACGAGGCGCTGCACGATCTCGCAAAAAAACTGCTCGGCACAGGTAACGTCAACGATGGCGTCAATCCTGGCATCAAGATCATCGATTTCTCGGAAGTGCCCTCGGATATCCTGCCGGTAGTGGTGGGCTTGGTCGGGCGGCTGATCTACCAAGTTCAGTTTTGGAGCAGCCCGGGCGAAGACGGTGATGCGCGCCACCCTATTGTCATCGTCTGCGATGAGGCGCATCTCTATCTGCCAAGCAGTGCCGCTTCCACCGGGCCGCTGGAAAAGCGCGCCCTGGAAAATTACGAGCGCATCGCCAAGGAAGGCCGTAAATATGGCGTTGGTCTAATGGTGGTCAGTCAGCGTCCCTCGGATGTCAGCACGACCATTCTTAGCCAATGCAGCAACATCATCAGCCTGCGCCTGGCGAATAAGACTGACCAGGCAGTGGTCAGGCAGCTCCTGCCTGAAAGCCTGGAAGGGTTGATGGAGGTACTGCCGACGCTGGATGTGGGCGAGGCTGTTGTGGTGGGCGACGCCACCTTGCTGCCGACCCGCATCAAGATGTCCAAGCCCAAACACGAACCACGCAGTGCAACGATCCCCTTTTGGTCGCGCTGGGCCACGCCCAAAGCGGAAGTTGATTTGGTTGCCGCGGTAGAAAACATGCGCAGGCAGTCGCGCGCACAAGAAGATTAAGGACGCTTGAATGGCCACCAAAAAAGAACTACTTGCACAGCAAGTCGCCAAAGCCGTCGGGGCGGGCAAGCCCGTCGCGCTGGAAACGGTCGATTTCAACGACCCCAACCGCGCCAAAACCTGCCTGGAGGTGGATTTCCCGATCCTGCCCGTCAATCAAGTGGCGATCATCGAAGGCAACGCGGGCAAGCCGATTTACCAGATGTCAAAGTGGTGGGCGCGGCGGCGCTCCAGCGTGTTTCGTTCGATGTTGATCGCTGCGGCGACCAAGGCCCCCGAAGACAAATCGCACGCGGCCAAACTGGTGTGGGACAACTACTACGCCAACCACCAGAAGAAGGGCGCGTTCAAACACCTGAAGGTGGCGGACATCTTCATGGGCGGCGGCACCACATTGGTGGAAGGCTCGCGCCTAGGCATGCAGATGGTCGGCAACGACCTCAACCCGGTCGCGTGGTTCGTGGTCAAACAAGAACTGGCCAACGTCGATCTGGAGGAAGTGAAGAAGCTTCTCGCCGACATCGAGGCCGAGGTCAAGCCGCAGATCATGCCGTACTACTACTGTGACGGCCCTGAAGGTGAGAAAGGCACGTGGACGCACCTGCCGTCGAACAAGGCAATGCCTGCCGATTTCGACCCGCTCGCCATCCCGCAGGGCGAGCGCAAGGATTACCGTTACGAAGGCCCGGAGGCGATCTATACCTTCTGGGCCAAGCATGGCCCTTGTCAGGTGACGGGTTGCGGCCACCGCACACCGATCATGACCAGCCCGGTGATGGCGGTGAAAACCATTAGCGTGAAGCACTGGGAACATACGTGCAGCAAATGCAGCGGCGAATTTCACGTTGAAGAGGAAGCCGCACGGATGGCGCCGGATGCGCCGCTGTATGTCGCGCCGGATGAACACCCGTTCTCCGTGCTCGACCGTAGAAAGGGTGTGATCTGCCCGCATTGCGGCCATGCGGCAATGGTCAACCTGGGCAAGCCGAAAAAGCCGAACAAAAAGGTCGAGCTAAGCTTGCTGGTACATCCGCAATGGCTGGCAGGCGAAGCCAAGCAGGACGCGAGTGGGCAGCCCTACGGCGGCTCGGCGCAAGACGACGTGGCCGCGACCACGCGGTGGGACAGTGAGCGGGCATCGAAGATTCGACTGCTGGAGGTGCGTGGTGCGCTGCCAGATGAGGTGGCGTGCCCGGAAACGAAGATCACCTTTGCGCCGGAAAGCGGCACGGTGCCGAAAAAATCCCACTACACCTGCGCAGCCTGTGGCACGGTGCAGGATGTGCTGACCACAATCAAGGCGACGGGCAAGACCGGGCCGATGGCTGCCTACGCGGTGCAGGGCTACGCGCCCAAGCGCGATGCGGCTGGCAAACCTTACAGCGGCCGCTTCTTCGCAGCCTACGGCACGGCGCACGCACTGCAATACGACGCAGCGTTCGCTGAATGGGAAGCGCGCAAGGATAAGGACCTCAAGGACTACTGGCCGCGCTCTGAGCTTCCCTATGGCTTCATGACCCATCACCTGCAAGGCGGCGTGCCGAACCACGGCTTCACGCACTGGTGGACGATGTTCAATCCGCGCCAGTTGCTGGTGCATGCTCAACTGCTCAAGGCGATTGTTGAAATCGGAAACTACGACTGGAATGTACGCGAGTTTGTAGTCGGGGCTTTTCAGCAGTATTTGCGGAATCAGAATCTGTTCTGTTTTTGGGACAGCGGCTATGACAAGCTCGTACCGCACATGAGTAACAACAACTATCACCCCAAGAATAATATCGTTGAAAACAGCGTATTCCCGGTGCTGGGTCGTGGCAATTGGGCTTCTTGTATCGATGGGATAAATGAAGGCCGCAAATGGGCGGCTCAACCATGGGATTCGGTGAGCATCGAAGCGCTGAAGCGTGGCGATCCCGTGTTGGCGGACCAGTTGGTCGGAAAAAGCGAAAAGGTCTACCCCGGCGATCCAGTGCTAGATGTGGCCGTGCACCAGGGATCATCTACAGATTTGGCACAGCTTGACAACGGCACTCTTGATCTGGTCATCACCGATCCGCCCTTCGGCGGTTTGCTGCATTACTCGGAATTGTCCGATTTCTTCTACGTATGGCTGCGCCTGGCGCTCAAGGACAAGTACCCGGCGATTTTCGCCGCGGAATACACGCCCAAATCGCTGGAAGCTGTGGCCAACCGTGCTCGCGAACCGGAAGATCCGGATGGCTTCTACCAGCGCCTGCTCACCCAGTGCTGGCGCGAGGCGCATCGCCTCTTGAAGCCCAGCGGCATCCTGGCCTTCACCTTCCACCACAGTGAGGATGAGCCGTGGGTGGCGGTTCTGGAATCGCTGTTCGACGCGGGCTACTACCTCGAAGCAACCTACCCCATTCGCTCCGACGAAACCAAGGGCGAAGGCGAATTCGGCTCCAAGACCATCGAATACGACATCATCCACGTCTGCCGCAAGCGCACCGAAGAACCAAAGCCGGTGAGCTGGGGCCGGATGCGCCGCGAAGTGATGGCCGATGTGCGCCAGTTGCAGGCCATGCTGGAAAACCACGCCAAAGAGGGTCTGCCCGCTGCCGACATCCAGGTCATCCGGCGCGGCAAGGCGCTGGAATATTTTTCTCGCCACTACGGCAAGGTCTATGTAGACGAAGGCCGCACCATCTCCGTCCGCGACGCGCTGGTCGGTATCAACCAGCTCATCGACGAAGACGCCGACAAGGGCAAGGAGCCGCCGCCGGTCAACGCCGAACCGATGACGCGCCAGTTTCTGCGCACCTTTGGCGCGGCCACCGAGATGAAGCGCGACCAGTTGCAGAAGTTTCTGCGCGGCACCATCACCACACCGGATGACTTTGAGCAGCGTGGCTGGTGTAGTGAGGTGAAAAAAGTCTTCACCCGCACTGCGCCGCTGGATTTCGCTCGCGATTGGCAAGGCAAGCACAAGCGCAAGCTCACCTCCGACCTCGATCAGGCGCTGGTGCTGATCGGCGCCTGCGTGGACGGCAGCGGCATCAATGCCTCGGACACACTGACAAACGAAAACTTCAAGCCGCATGTGGCACTGAAGCCGCTGCTGGAATGGCTGCAAAAGAACGGCTCCGATCAGACCACCCGCAACGCGGCGTCGCGCGCGGTGGCGATCTTCTCCACCTGGCAAGCCAGCCAGGCACCCAAGCCGCAGCAGGTTTCGCTGTTCGATGACGATGAGGAGTACACGCAATGAGGCAGGTGCTCGATACGGTATGGCAACGGCGCGGCACCAGCTGGCTGTGGGATGAGGAGGCACGCAACACCGTGTGCGCGGCGGGCGAGGTTTGGAGCCTGCGGCAGTTTTTGCAGGCGGCAGCCCCCAGTGCACAGGGCTGGCCGGATGACCTGCCCAGCAACGGCGGGCAGACGTTGGTGGTGGCCGGGCTGGAGGGCAGCTTAGACTTGCTGGCACCCGATCAAGGCGAAATCTGGCTGGGCGACACGATTAAACGCGCCATCCTGTCATTTCAGGATGAATACGGAGGAGAAGCAGCCTTGATTTTCTGGCTGCCGCAGGGCCAAGGCCGTTTGCGCGTGCAGGCTTCCACCGACGCTGTGAACTGGCTGTGCGAAGCGCCGCATCGGGGTCAACAGCTCGATTTTGGCCGCCTTCTGTGGGGTGAGGCCAACGAGTACCCGCAGGAAATTTTGCTACGCGAGGGCGCGAAAGCCGCCGGCCTATTTCACCTTCGGATTACTTGAGGCCAACGCGTGCAAGCAGACGACTTAGAGGATTTGTTCCAGCCCGGCGAGCGCATCACCCATACTGAATTCGGCCCAGGTGTGGTGCTCGAACCCACGCACGATGGCTATCTGCGCGCGTTCTTCGGCGTGGTTGGCGAGCGCCGCGTGCCGGTTAGTTCGTTACGCCGCGAGCGCACCCGTACCGAGCGCATTCTGCAATCGGTGGCAGGCGGCTCAGACCGGGCACGCAAAGCATGGCTTTCTTACGAGGCGCACGCATTGCCGGTGATGGAAAGCGCCTCGGCGCTGACCTCGGCACGCATTGATCTGCTGCCGCATCAAGTGGTGCTGACGCACCGCATTGCGACTGCTTCACCACGGCGTTACCTGATCGCCGACGAGGTGGGCTTGGGAAAAACCATTGAAGCCGCGCTGATTCTGCGTGAACTGGCCAGCCGGGGCGAGTTGACGCGGGCGCTGATGGTCGTGCCCGCAGGCTTGGTGAACAACTGGCACCGCGAGCTGAACGAGGTGTTCAATCTCGACTTCGAGGTGTTTGGCTCCGAGGGCGACATTACCGATCGCAAGACCAATGCCTTCGCCAAACACGATCGGCTGATTGCCAGCATCGACACATTGAAGCGCCCGGCGCGCATCAAGCGTCTGCTGGACGCGCCTCGGTGGGATCTGGTGGTGTTCGACGAGGCGCATCACCTGACCGCCCACCGCACGGGCGGCAAGGTGCGCAAGACGGAAAACTACAAGCTGGCCGAGGCATTGAAGGATCACGCGCGTGATCTCTTGCTCCTGTCTGCCACGCCGCACCAAGGCAATCACTTCCAGTTCTGGATGCTCGCGCAGCTTTTGAACCCCACGCTGTTTGGCAGTTCCGAGGACATGCTGGAAAACCGTCATCGCCTGAACACGGTGATGTTTCGTCGCACCAAGGCCGATGCCTGCCAACCGGATGGCTCACCGCTGTTTGCACGGCGCTGGGTGCATACCGAATCTTTCCTGATGAATCAGGAAGAGCGGCTGTTTTACGAGAGGCTGCGCGAATACTTGGAAGACGGTTTCGATCTGGCCCGCCGCCAGGGCAACCAGGGACGCGCACTGGGCTTCTTGATGGCGATCTTCCAGAAGATCGCGGCATCGAGCTTTGCCGCCGTGCGTCGCACGCTCAAGCGCCGCCTGTTGATGCTGACGCTGCACGAGGCGCTGCTGCGTGACAAGGAGCTGGACATTGAAGGCCGCGAGCGGCTGACGGAAGAAGCCCGCGAACTGATCCATGCAGAATTTAGGCTGGCGAAGGACAGCGTCGGCCGCAGCGAGGTGGATCGCGTGCTGGCTGACCTCAAGTACCGGCTGGTGAAGAAACTGGATGAAGACGCGCTGGAAATGGCCTCCGATCCTTATGGCAGCGAGTATTCGGCTACGCACGCCGAGGAGGCGGCTTCCGCTGTGGTCGATTTGCATCTGCCCGAGGAGCGGCTGCGCATTGGTGACTTGCTGCGCATCTTCCCGCAGCAGCGCGAGACCAAGGCGCAGAAGCTGCTTGATGGCTTGGGGCATCTATGGCGACAGGACGCTAACGAAAAGATCGTGATCTTCGCCACCTACCTCGGTACGGTCGATCTGATTGCCCGCGAGATTGAACAGGCGTATCCCGGCCAGGGCGTGGTGGTGCTACGTGGCGGCGACCACGGTGCCAAGCTGGCAGCAGAGAAGAAGTTCCGCCTGAAAGACGGGCCGCGTGTGCTGGTGTGTACCGCGGCAGGCCGCGAAGGCTTGAATCTCCAGTTCGCGCGCATTCTGTTCAATTTCGACCTGCCGTGGAACCCGATGGACATGGAACAGCGCATCGGGCGCATCCATCGCTACGGCCAGCGCGACACTGCACAGGTTTACAACCTGGTGCTGTCGGACACCATCGAGGGTCGCATCTTCCTGCTGCTGGATGAGAAGTTGACTGAAATTGCACGCACGGTCGGCAAGGTCGATGATCAGGGCAACGTGGCCGAAGACATGAGGGCGCAGATTCTGGGGCAGCTTTCCGAGCGGTTGAACTACGACCGCCTGTACCAGGAGGCGCTGTCCGATCCCGAACTGAAACGCACCCAGGTGGAGCTGGAAGCGGCGCTGTCCAATTCCCGCGAGGCACGGCAGGTGGTGTTCGACCTGTTTCAAGACCTCGACGGTTTCAGTCTAGATGATTACCAGCCTTTCTCGGATGTGTCATCCAGCCTGGATCGGCTAGTGCATTTCCTGTCAGCGGCAGTGGCAGATCGCCAGCAGAAACTGCTGAAGGTCGATGAGGAGACCTACGACCTTGTAACAGTGGATGGCACGCGCCGTGCGCGTTTCACATTGAGCCGCGACACCGCCACCAGCAGGGACGATCTGGAGCTGATGGGGCTGGATCACCCGGTGGTACAGGAAGAGCTGGGCCGCTGGCGCAGCGTGACGCCCGAAGACATCGGCATTGCGGTGGTCGGGGATGTTGACGAGCCGGTGGTGCTGTCCTTGTGGATGGTGGAGGCGTCTGCGGGCAACGGCGAACGTCGTGTGGTGGTGCAGCCCATCGCAGTCAAGCAGGACGGGGCACGGGTACCGGCGATTGAGCGGCAGTGCGAAAGGTATCTGCAAGCACCGACGATCTCGCCGAGCTTTACACCGGAGCAGCGGCTGGCGCTGTTCGCCCACACCGTGGAGCCGACTCTGCAACGTGAACTGAAGCACAAGGGCGCTGCAAATGGGGACGGTAGCTATTCGGCGGAGCTGATTGGATATGTTGAGATCATTGCTCAGGCGACTTGATGCTGGAAACCGAAGGCGTCACGGATCAGCGCCGAATGGCTGTGATTCGCTACTAAGCAGGAGGGAGCCCGCGAGCCCGACAGCAACAAGCCGGACACACGACTACAGCTTGCCTTCCTTGAGGAAAAGCGTTCCGCGAGATTCAAGCAGACGCCGCGTGTGCTCCAGTTCCTTTTGCAGCAGTTCGGCATCCGGCAATACCGTCCGGTAGTTCGCCGCCATCACCTTGGTCGGCAAGCCATCCAGCGCATACCGCGCCAGGGCATGACCCTTGTCTGCGCACAGGATCAGGCCCACCGGTGGGTTCTCGTCCGGGTAAGCCCAATGCTCCTTGGCATAGTTGCAGTACATGTGCATCTGCCCCACATCGGCATGGGTCAGGCTGCCCAGCTTCAGATCAATGATGACCAGGCAGCGCAGCTTGCGATGGAAGAACAGCAGATCGACCCGATACCAGGTCTGGTCGATGCGCAGCCGACGTTGCCGCCCGACGAAGGTGAAGCCTTCGCCTAGTTCCAGCAGGAAGTCTTCCAGGCGCTGGATCAAGGCCGCTTCCAGGTCGGATTCCGAATACTCGTCCTTGAGGTCGAGGAACTCCAGCACATACGGGTCTTTGATCGCATCATTGGGTGTGACCGCATCCTCGGGTTTGGCCACGGAGCCCTTGACCAGCATCGCCGCCTTGTCCTTGGACAAGGCCGTGCGTTCGTAGAACTGGCTTCCAATCTGTCGATCGAGCTGGCGCACACTCCAGCCACCGCGCAGCGCCTCGGCCTCGTAGAACTGGCGGGCATGGTCATCCTTGACCGACAGCAGCCGGACATAGGCCGACCACGGCAGGGTGAAGACCTGGGCCAGTTCGGAGAGGTCGAATTTCCGAGACACCGTCTCGGAATTTTCGATAGGCAGTCCGTCTCCAGATTTCCGAGACAGTGTCTCGGAAATTGCCTCAAGGGGGTAAGCGGCGAAGAAGCGCCGCATGTTCTCCAGGTTGTCCGGGCTGAAACCACGCCCGAATCGCGCTGTCAGGTCGGCGGACAACCGCGCCATCAACTGCTCGCCGTAACCGGCCCGTCGTCTGCCTTTCTGCTCGGCTTCGACGATCCTGCGGCCAATCTCCCAATAGCTGGCCGTCATCAGCGCATTGACACTGCGCGCCGCTGCCTGGCGCGCCGCATCCAGAAGTTCCACGATGCCGCCGTGGATACCGGCATAGCCGGCAGGTAAGGCAGAAGGTTTCCGCGTCGCCACGGGCATCTTCCTTGTCATTCTGCCACCTCCATAGAGCGGGATGCCCCGGTGATCGCCAGCCGCCGATTCGCCACCAGTTCGGCCGCATCCCGCACCGGCTTGTCCTCGGTATGAACATAGTGCATAAACATCGCCACGGTCTTGTGGCCTGTGAGCTTCATGCCCACCTTGGTCGGCACGCCCGAGTTCGCAATATCGGTCGTCGCCCGGTGGCGGATGCCATGTGTGCCAACGTGCGGCACACCAGCGGCCTTGAGCACGCGCTTCCAGCCGCCGTAGTGTTCGCCGTGTGTCATGTGCCGGGTCGGGTCGTTGGGCGACGGCAGGACGTAGGGGCAGCCGTCCCGGCGCGGTGCGGTAGACAGCAGCCGATAGGCTTCCTCGCTCATGGGCTTGGAGATACCGCCGGTCTTGCTGTCGGGCCAGACGACGCGGCGGTTTTCCAGATCAACCCAGCCCCATTCCAGTGGGCAGATTTCGGAGCGGCGGGCGGCGAATTCGAATTGCAGGCGGATCGCCAGCGGGATGACGTAGTTTTCCAGTCCTTTCGCCTCCAGGTGTTCCAGGTGACGGAAGATCCGCACCAGCTCATCGTCCACGATGAGCCGGGTTTCCCTGCCGGGCGGGTACATCGGGACGTGGCGGCACGGATTCGTGCCGTCAGGGCGTAGCCCCCACACTTCGGCCAGGTTGAACATCTTGCGCAGCACGCCGAAGGTGCGGTTTGCCTCTGCTTGCTTGTAGGCCAGCTTCTTCATCAGCGCGGCCACGTCCGGGCGCTTCACGTCCTGCACCTTCATCCGGCCCATGATCGGGATGATGCAACGGTCGATGACGCCCTGATAGCCGCGCTGCGTGCTGGGCTTGTTGCGCTGCTTGGAGTAGTCCTCCATGAAGGTGTCGCAGAACTCCTTCATGGTCGGCGCCTTGCGGGCGGCGTTCTTGGCAGCGCTGGGATCGCCACCTTTGCGCACCTCGGCCAGCCATTCCTGCGCCATCGTGCGCGCCTGATCGACGGTCAGTTCCCCGTACTGGCCCAAGGCGGGCTTGCGGCGCTCGCCGGCGTTCGTGCGGTACTGGAGCATGAACACTTTGCGGCCTGCTGGGGTGATCTTGCACAGGAAACCCGGCACCACGGTATCCCGCAGTTCGACGGCCTTGTCTTGGGATTGTGCCGCATCGACTGCGGACTTGGTGAGCTTGATTTTCGCCATGATGACTCCTCGGAAAGCCCGGTTTCCAAGAGCCGCATGGGAGCCACGCGAGGGGAAGCCGGGTCAAGTTTCAGAAAGCATCGGCATATGTTGAACTCGCCTAAGTAATTGATAAACCTGCTGTATCGAGCCTCGGCGTAGTCCAGCGAATTGCGATGCTGGAGTCATCGTGAAACAAAAAAGGGCCTCTCAGGTGAGTAGCCCTTTGGAACGCTGTTGTTCCATTTATCTCCTACCGCGAAGTCGACACCTTCAACACCTCGGTATAAATCGCATTCACCGTCTGCCCCACCTTCAGGTTCTTCATCCGCGCCTGAAGACCCGGGTTTTCCACCTTCACCACCGTGCTTTTGCCTTCTGGCGGCAGCAGCGTCACTTCGTGCTTGTCCAGGTCGATCTTGACGATCTTCGAGGTCACCTTCACCTGCCGCACCGCCTCGCCACCCGGGTTGGGATTGTCCTTGGTCGCGCGGATGCTCATGGCTTCGTCGGTGACCTTGGGAGCCCCACCGACCTCGGTATCGAGGACGTAGGCGACCGAACGCGCGACCTCGATATCCACGGTGTCGCCAATCTTCAGGTTGGGCAGGGCCTTGGCCTTGTCCGTCAGTTGCAGGGTAACGGGCTGGTTGTCCGCGTCAGCGATGGTCACCTGGTAGTTGGCAGCATCGACCGCCAGGACCTTGGTCGTGATGTGGCCTTCAATGGCCTTGGCCCCCAGAGGAATATCGGCCGCCTGAACGCTGACCGCCGCAGTGCAAAGAATCGAGCCCAACGCTACCGCACTTGCAAGAGACCGAATGGTTTTCATCGCCTGCCTTCCTTGTGATGGCTGATGGAAATATTTTGTGCGATTTGCACACCGGGCATGAGCATAGTCATTGCGTGGCGAACTGCCTGCCAGGGACGCGATCTGCCGCACAAATGGCGTCGAAACAGACAAGAATGTGTCCTGTCCATACGATCAACTTCCCGCGAAACCCAGTAAATTCGGGGCCCGGACGCCTTTCCGGTGTCTTGCACCGGCAACCCCAAGTTGCCATTCTGCGACTTGCTGAAACGCTCAGCAGAGCGGTTGCAAGCAGATCCCAAAGCCCCGTGAGCCGGTGAGCTCATGGCACGTCGTATCGGAAGCCATCGAATGAATATAAAAAAGAAGCTGACGTGTGCATTCGGCGTCATCGCCGTGATTCCCGTGGCGTTGATTGCCTGTCTGGTCGTGTACAACCTCAATGAACAGGCCCGTGAAGGCTTTGTGGATACTTCGAGCCGGGAAATCCGGCAGATCGACAACACGGTCAATGTGTTCCTCGACGCCATTGCCCAGAACGTGACGCAATGGGCCGACGATCCGCTGATCATCAATGCCAGGGACCTGAAGGTCTACAGCAGCGAGAACGCCCCGAACACGCCGTTGCCCGAGGGTAGCCGCCTGGTACTGGAACACTTTACCCGCTACGCCAAGGCGCATCCGAATACCGCGTTCGTGTCATTTGCACGCAATGACGACGGCAGCTATGTGGCCTGGCCCGATGAGCCAGGGCTGAAGAACTACGAACCGCGCAAGCGTCCCTGGTACCAGTTGGGGATGGCCAACCCTGGCAAGACCATGCGCACCAGCGCCTACCTCTGGGGCAATGAACCGCTGATCTGTACCGTACGCACGGTGCACGGCGCCAACGGCGAAGTGATCGGGGTGATGGGCACCGACGTGTCCCTGGAACAACTGGCCGGCTTCATCGGCAAGACCAAGCTGGGCGACAGCGGCTACCTGATGCTGGTCGAGGACACCGGCGCGGTGCTGGTCGACCCGAGCAATCCAGCCAATGCCTTCAAGCAGCTCAAGGACCTGGGCGGGGATTACGCTCAACTGGCCAGCACCAGCAAGGGCCTGATCGAGGTGGAACTGGGCGGCAAGCGCTACATGGCCAACGTCTGGACCTCGCCGACCCTGGGCTGGCGCTTTATCGGCCTGATCGAGAAGAGCGAAGTGATGGCCGGTGTCACCAGCCTGACCTGGACCATCGTCGCCATCGCCCTGGTCCTGGCGCTGCTGTTCGCGGTGGCCGGTGCGGCCTTTTCCAATCTGATCGTCAACCCGATCAAGGGCGTTGCCGGCAGCCTGGAAGATATCGCCCAGGGCGAAGGTGACCTGACCCGCTCGCTGCAAGTGAAGGGCAACGACGAAACCGCCGCGCTGGCCGGCTGGTTCAACCAGTTCGTCGAGCGCATTCGCTCGCTGGTGCAGCGTATCGGCAATGCGTCCGCCGATTTGCAGAGTGCGTCGGAAACCAACAGCCAGGTCGCCTCGAACATGGGCGATGCCACCGGGCGCCAGCGCCAGGCGGTCGAGCTGGTGTCCACGGCATTCAACGAGATGGTCGCTACCGCCAACGAAGTGGCCAAGTCCTGCAGCCATGCGGCGACGTCCGCGGATGCCGGGCAGCGTCATGTCAGCGCCGGCCAGCAGCAGATCGAGCAAGCCACCACCAGCGTCGCGCGCCTGAGCGAGAACCTGCTGCAAGCCACCGAGGCGATGCAGGAACTGGAGAAGGAAAGCCAGGACATCAACACCATCCTCGGCACCATTCGCTCCATCGCCGAACAGACCAATCTGCTGGCGCTGAACGCTGCCATCGAAGCGGCTCGCGCCGGGGAGCAGGGGCGTGGGTTCGCGGTGGTGGCGGACGAAGTACGGGCGCTGGCCAAGCGCACGGCTGACTCCACCGGTGAGATCGACGGCTTGCTCGGCGGGCTGGCGCGACGCGCGCAGGATGTCACCCAGCAGATGCACAGCAGCCTGGAAATGTCGCAGCAGAGTGTCAGCTCGATCCGCGAGGCGCGGGACAGCTTTGACGATATCCGCAGCTCGGTGGATGCGATCCGTGATCAGAGCAATCAGATCGCCACGGCCGCGGAAGAGCAGCACCAGGTGGCCGAGGACATCAACCAGCACATCATCCAGATCCAGGCGGATGCGCAGTTGATCGAGGAACTGGCCGGGTCGGCGCAGGCGGATTCGCGGCAGTTGAAGGCGTTGTCGCAGGAGTTCAAGAGCCTGGTGTCCCGGTTCAGGACCTGACTTTTCGGTTGTCAGTACCGGCCTCATCGCTGGCAAGCCAGCTCCCACAGGTTCAGCGTCGCCGCGGACACTGTGGGAGCTGGCTTGCCAGCGATGAGACCGGTACAGGCAATACAACTATCAGATCTGCATCGCCATCCCATCCACATTCATCGCCGCCTGGCGCAACGCCTCGGAGCGGGTCGGGTGCGGGTGACAGATCAGCGCGATATCTTCCGCCGACGCAGCGAACTCCATCGCCACGCAGTATTCACCGATCATCTCGCTGACGCTCGGCCCGACAAGATGCACGCCCAGCACTTCATCGGTGTTGGCATCGGCGATGACCTTGGCGAAGCCTTCGGTCTCGTGGTTGATCTTCGCCCGGCTGTTGGCCAGGAACGGGAACTTGCCGACCTTGTAGGCGCGGCCTTCGGCCTTCAACTGCTCTTCGGTCTTGCCCACGGTGGCCAGCTCCGGCTTGGTGTAGATCACCCCGGGAATCAGGCCGTAGTTCACTTCGTGCGGCTTGCCGTGAATCAGCTCGATGCAGGCGATGCCTTCGTCCTCGGCCTTGTGCGCCAGCATTGGCCCGGAGGTCACGTCGCCGATCACCCAGATACCCGGCACGCTGGTGCGATGCCCCTTGTTTTCCAGCATGCCGCGCTTGTCGGTGGCCAGGCCGACGCTTTCCAGGCCCAGGCCCTGGGTATAAGGACGACGACCGATGGCGACCAGCACGTAGTCCGCTTGCAGGGTCTGCGCTTCACCGCCGGCGGCAGGTTCGAGGGTCAGGCTGACACCGTCGGCCGATGGCGTGGCCTGGGTCACCTTGCTGCCCAGCTTGAACGCCATGCCCTGCTTGGCCAGGGAGCGCTGCAGGGTCTTGGCGGTTTCTTCGTCGATACCCGGGCAGATACGGTCGAGGTACTCGATCACCGTCACTTCGGCGCCCAGGCGACGCCACACCGAACCCAGTTCCAGGCCGATCACGCCGGCACCGATCACCACCAGGTGCTTGGGCACTGCCGGCAGCGACAGGGCGCCAGTGGAGTCGATGATGCGCTGGTTGTCGATGGTCACGCCGGGCAGGGGAGTGGGCTCGGAGCCGGTGGCGATGACGATGTCCTTGGCCTGGTACTCGCTGACATTGCCCTGCTCGTCGCTGACCTTGACCTTGCCGACGCCGTCCAGCTTGCCCCAGCCCTTGATCCAGTCGACCTTGTTCTTGCGGAAGAGGAACTCGATGCCCTTGGTCAGGCCGCTGACGCTCTCGTCCTTCTGCTTCATCATCTGCTGCAGGTTCAGGCTTGGCTTGACCTCGATGCCGAGGTGGCCCAGCTCGCCGCTGGCGGCGGCCTCGTACAGCTCCGACGCATGCAGCAGCGCCTTGGAGGGCATGCAGCCGACGTTCAGGCAGGTGCCGCCGAGGGTCGAACGGCCTTCGATGCAGGCCACGCTCAGGCCCAGCTGGCCGGCGCGAATGGCAGCGTTATAGCCGCCTGGGCCGCCGCCGATGATGATGACGTCGTAGCTTTTCATTGTTGTGCTCCCGGATGGTGAATCGAGTGGCGCCAAGATTAATGGCTCGGGTCTTAAGTTGTATACAATTCAAAAGCCTTTCTGTTTCAAGTTCTCCTTGATAGCCCCCGACTATGGTCGCCATAGCCGGAAAGATCCTACGTATGAACTACCCTCATCCGATGACGTCCATCTTATAAATGGGGAGGCTTACTTCATGCTTGCGCAACTCTCGGTTCTGCAAAGCCTGCATCTTCCACTCCGTCTACGCCTGTGGGACGGTCATGAGTTCGATCTGGGCCCGCAACCCCAGGTGACCATCATGCTCAAGGATCCGAGTCTCATTTCCCAGCTGACACACCCGGGGCTGGATGAGTTGGGCGCGGCCTTTGTCGAAGGCAAGCTGGAACTGGAAGGCACCATGCTTGAGGTCATCCGCCTGTGCGATGAGCTCAGCGAGGCGCTGCTCAAGGATGAAGAGGAAGTGCTGCCGGTACGCAGCAAGCATGACAAGGCCACCGACGCGGCGGCGATTTCCTACCACTACGACCTGTCCAACGCGTTCTACCAGCTGTGGCTGGACCGCGACATGGCGTACTCCTGCGCCTACTTCAAGACCCCCGACGACAGCCTCGATCAGGCCCAGCAGAACAAGTTCGACCACCTGTGCCGCAAGCTGCGCCTGCAGCCGGGTGACTACCTGCTGGATGTCGGCTGTGGCTGGGGAGGGCTGGCGCGCTTTGCCGCGCGCGAGTATGGCGCCCGTGTATTCGGCATCACCCTGAGCAAGGAACAGTTGGCGCTGGGGCGTGAACGGGTGGCGGCGGAAGGCTTGGAGAAACAGGTCGACCTGCAGATTCTCGACTACCGCGACCTGCCTCAGGACGGCCGCTTCGACAAGGTGGTCAGCGTCGGCATGTTCGAGCATGTCGGCCACGCCAACCTCGAACTCTACAGCCAGCGCCTGTTCGGCGCGGTGCGCGAGGGTGGCCTGGTGATGAACCATGGGATCACCGCCAAGCATACCGATGGTCGCCCTGTTGGCCGTGGTGCCGGCAACTTCATCGAGCAATATGTCTTCCCCCACGGCGAGCTGCCGCACCTGTCGATGATCAGCGGCTTCCTCAGCGAGGCGGGGCTGGAAGTGGTGGATGTGGAAAGCCTGCGCCTGCACTACGCCAGGACCCTGAAATTCTGGAGCGACAACCTCGAGGGCAATCTCGACAAGGCCGCCACCATGGTCCCGGAAAAGGCCCTGCGCATCTGGCGCCTGTACCTTGCCGGTTGTTCCTATGCCTTCTCCCGTGGCTGGATCAACCTGCACCAGGTCCTCGCCGTCAAACCCAAGGCCGATGGCAGCCATGACCTGCCGCTGACCCGCGAAGACCTTTATCGCTGATCAGAGGATCGGCGAAATCAGGCGCGCGATACGCATCCCCAGCTGTTGCAGGCGATGCGTATCGCGGCTGTCTTCCGCGGTAATCTCCCGGGACTGCTCGAAGTCGCTGAGCAGCATGCTTTCCACCGTGCTGGCGAAGCCCGGGTCGATGGTCACCAGGGTGATCTCGAAGTTGAGGCGGAATGAGCGGTTGTCCAGGTTGGCGCTGCCGATGGCGGCGACATCCTCGTCCACCAGCATGACCTTCTGGTGCAGGAACCCGGGCTGGTAGCGGAACATGCGCACCCCGGCGCGTACGGCCTCGAAGGCAAACAAGCTGGAGGCGGCATAGACGATGCGGTGGTCCGGGCGCGAAGGGATCAGGATCCGCACGTCCACCCCGCGCATCACCGCCAGGCGCAGCGAGGCGAACACCGCCTCGTCGGGGATGAAGTAGGGGCTGGTGATCCACACCCGGCGTTGTGCCGCCTGGATGGCATCGACGAAAAACAGCGAACAGGTTTCCTGCGGGTCGGCCGGACCGCTGGCCAGCACCTGGCAGAGCACTCCGTTATCCGGGTAGGTTTCCGGGAGGATCAGTGGCGGCAGTTTGCGTGCGGCCCAGTACCAGTCTTCGGCGAAGGACTCCTGCAGGCAGGCTAGCACCGGGCCGGTCACCTGCACATGGGTATCCCGCCAGGGCGACAGCAGTGGCTTGGCGCCCAGGTATTCGTCGCCGACGTTATGCCCACCGAGAAAGCCCTGCACCCCATCCACCACGACGATCTTGCGATGGTTGCGGAAGTTGACCTGGAAGCGGTTGAACCAGCCGCGCTTGGTGGCGAAGGCACGGATCTCCACGCCGCCGTCGCGCAGGCTTTGGCTGTAGCGGGCGGGCAGGGCGTGGCTGCCGACGCTATCGTAAAGCACATAGACCTTCACGCCTTCGGCGGCCTTCTTCAGCAGCAGCGCATGCAGCCGGCGACCGAGGTCGTCGTCATGGATGATGAAGAACTGCACCAGCACCGTATCGCGGGCCTGCTCGATGGCCTGGAAGATCGCGTCGAAGGTGGCCTTGCCATTGATGAGCAGGCTGACCCTGTTGTTCGCCAGGCAAGGCATGCGCCCGAGCTTGGGCAGGGCGCGCAGGCCGGCATAGGCGGGCGAGTTGCTGGCGGCCAAGGCCTCCTCGACCCAGGGCCGCCAGTTGAGGTCGGCCATGGCTACGTGCATTTCCTGGTTGGCCTGGCGCCGGGCCTGGATGTAGGCGTCGAAGGTGCGGCTGCCGAAGACCAGGTAGGGGATCAGGGTCAGGTAGGGGATGAACAGCAGCGACAGCGCCCAGGCGATCGAGCCCTGGGCGGTGCGCACGGTGAACACCGCATGCAGCGCGGCGATGGCGCCGATGAAGTGGGTCGCGCCAATCAGGTAGGCGAAGAACTGGGGGCTGTGGTAATCCATACACGTCCTGTGACGTCCGCCAATCAGTCGTCTAACAGAGCATGTTCCGGCCTGGTCTTGCAACCCAACCGGCTTTTCGACGTCTAACCCACAGTCCGGCATCGGGCCGGAGATTTTCAGGAGTTATTGGATGAACATTCGTGTGTCGGCGCTGGCGCTGCTGATTGGCCTGTCGAGTCCCCTGGTTCAGGCGCAGATGCTGCAACCGGGCCTGTGGGAACTGACCACCAGCAATATGCAGGTCGATGGCAAACCGCTGCCGGACATGGAGTTCATGCTCGGCCAGTTGAAGAACCTGCCACCGGAACAGCGGGCGATGATGGAAGGCGTGCTGGCCAAGCAGGGGATCACCGTGGCCGGCAAGGGCGTGCGCTCGTGCCTGACCCCGGAACAGGTGAAGACCGATGACATCCCGCTGCAGGACCCCCAGTCCGGCTGCACCCAGCGCATCACCGACCGCAACGGCAAGACCTGGAACTTCGAGTTCAGTTGTCCCAAGGCCCAGGGCACAGGCCAGGCGCAGTTCCTCAGTGACCGTGAGTTCGTCACCAAGGTGCAGGGCACCTTCAACGCCTCGGGAGTTCAGCAGCAGGGCAGCATGAACACCCGGGCGGTGTGGTTGGGCGCGAACTGCGGCACGGTCAAGCCGCGCACCTAAAACTCGTTCTGCAGCGCCTTGTAGCCCTTCACCAGATCGATGTTGGTATGGGCTACGTCCTCGGAGAACTCCGAGGCGCTGATGCTCACCGGAGGGAACTGGCTCAGGTCGGTGAGCGGGCCGATACGGGTGGTGGAGGGCACGTAGAAGTTTTCCGGCAGGTCGCGGCCATCCACCACCGAGTTGTGCCGGACCACGCTGCCATTGCCGACTACGCAGTTGAACAGCACGCTGTTGAAGCCGATGAACACCCGGTCACCCACCACGCACGGACCATGCACGATGGAGCGGTGGGCGATGGAGCTGAATTCGCCGATGGTCACCGCGGCACCGGACTTGGAATGGATCACCACGCCGTCCTGGATATTCGAGTTGCAGCCGATGGTGATCGGCTGCATCGAGCCGGTGTCATCCACCTCGTCGGCGCGGATCACCGCATAGGGGCCGACGAACACATTCTCGCCAATCACCACCTTGCCACAGATGATCGCGGTGTGATCGATGTAGGCGGACTCGGCAATTACCGGCAGATCGCCGGTCGGGTTCTTGCGGATCATCGAAGGTCTCTCCGTTCGGTTACCAGTTCCACTGGCTTTGGGCGACAGCGTCGTGGGCATGCAGGCTCTCGGCGTGTTCCACACGCAGGCGGAAGCCAGCCACCGCAGGCAGTTGTCGCAATGCCAGGTTCAGGCGCCGCGCGGCGTCCTCGCAGAACATCAGGTTCTGCCCGTTAGCCAGGGCGAACGCCTGTTCATCGGCGCGCTTCACTGCCGTTTGCACGGCGGTGCCCAAGGCGGCTTCGGCCTGATCGATCAATTCCCGAACGGGTAGCTCGTTGCAGTCCTTCTTCAAGCGTATCCGCAGTTTTGCCGTGCTGCGCTGGCTGTGCGGGGTGGCGACGATTCCTTGCGGGCTGCCAAGCCAGCTCAGCACATCTTCATGGCTCAGGCTGCGGTTGCCGAAGTCAGTGAGGAACTGCTGCTGAATCAATTGCCTGGCGAGTGCGGCGGAGCAGGGACAGGTCGAGGAATAGACCACGTCGGCGGATAGTTCCACGTGGAACATTTCGTCGGAGAGCTTCGCTTCGATGACCAGCGGATAGCGTTTGTGGCCGGATTCGGAACTGACCAGGGCTGGCCGCTCAAGCTGCACATCGAAGCGCAGGGTCAGGTAGGCGCAGGTGGACAGCCCTTCATGGCTGTCGAGGAACTGCCGCAACACCCGGCGGATCAATGGCACCGACAGCCCTTCGTCCTTGAAGGCTGCCAGCGCCAGGTACAGTCGCGACATATGGATGCCACGTGAACTGCCGTCGGCCAGATCGACACCGGCATCCGCCATGGCCTGGAGATTGAGTTGATCGAGACGGATCGGCAGGGCGATCCCGCACATGCCGACCCAGTCCAGCGGCAAGGATTGCCCGCTGGCCTGGGCGGCGATATCGGGGAGGGTCAGGGCGGTCATGTTGCGAACCATCGGTAAGAAAGTCGCAATACGTTACATTATAACAATTCGAATGCCAGCACTTTTTCCCATCACCTCACTGGCAGCCGTTCAAGCGGTTGCAGCGCAGGCTGAAGCGCTGACCGCTGGAACTGGAGACGCGGTTGAGGGTGGTCCAGCCCACCTTGCGGCTGTAACCCACCCAGATTTCGCCGTCGCTGGCGATGCCGGTATAGAAATTCAGCAGGCCGTAGCGGCTGTTGGTCTGGGCCCAGCGTCGGTCGCTCGGTGCGTCGTAGCCGCGCAGGTAAATGGTGCTGCCCTGGGTCTGTACGCTGTAGTGGCTGCCCTGGCGATCGGCGCAGGCCAGCAGGTTGGCGCTGCGCGTGCAGTTGGCCAGTTCGACGCGGGGCATGGCCTGGACGCTGCCAGCGGCGCACAGCAGGGTTATCCACAGCCCGCGTTTGAATGACTTCATGAACATCTCTTCACCCTTGAACCCATGGATGGCGGACAGGCGGTTGGCTAAAGCGCATTGTTATAATATAACATTCAATCAAAGCATCGTTCGAATGCACTTTGCCGCCCTGATGAGGAACCGCGCCATGTCCGATCGTCTTCCCGTAACCGTGCTGTCCGGCTTCCTTGGTGCCGGCAAGAGCACGGTGCTCAATCATGTGCTGCGCAACCGCGACAACCTGCGGGTGGCGGTCATCGTCAACGATATGAGCGTGATCAATATCGACGCCACCGAGGTGCAGCGCAATGTCAGCCTCAACCGCACCGAAGAAAAACTGGTGGAGATGAGCAACGGCTGCATTTGCTGCACCCTGCGCGAAGACCTGCTGGAAGAGGTCGGGCGCCTGGCCGCCGAAGGTCGCTTCGATTACCTGCTGATCGAATCCACCGGTATCGCCGAACCGTTGCCGGTGGCCGAGACCTTCACCTTCCAGGATGACCAGGGCCGTAGCCTCGCCGAGATGGCCCGCCTCGACACCATGGTCACGGTGGTCGATGGCCTGAACTTCCTGCGCGACTATCAAGCCGCGGAAAGTCTCGCCTCCCGTGGTGAAACCCTCGGCGAAGATGACGAGCGCTCGATCAGCGACCTGCTGATCGACCAGGTGGAGTTCGCCGACGTCATTCTCCTGAGCAAGATCGACCTGATCAGCAGCCATGAGCGCGAAGAGCTCTCGGCTATCCTCCGCCGCCTCAATGCCCACGCGCGCATCGTGCCGATGGTGATGGGCCAGGTGGACCTCAAGGAGATCCTCGATACTGGCCTGTTCGATTTCGACCGCGCCGCCAGTGCGCCTGGCTGGCTGCAGGAGCTGCGTGGCGAGCATGTACCCGAGACCGAGGAATACGGCATCGCCGCCAGCACCTGGCAGGCCCGCCGGCCGCTGCACCCGCAGCGCTTCTTCGACTTTATCCACAGGCCCTGGGAAAACGGGCGGCTGCTGCGCTCCAAAGGCTTCTTCTGGCTGGCCAGCAAATACCAGGAAGCCGGCAGTTGGTCCCAGGCCGGCGGCATGATGCGCCATGGCTTCGCCGGACGCTGGTGGCGCTTCGTGCCCAAGGCGCACTGGCCGCAGGACCCCGAGAGCACCGCGGCGATCCTCAAGCAGTGGGACCCGGAATGCGGTGACTGCCGCCAGGAGCTGGTGTTTATCGGCCAGCATATCGATGTACCCCGCCTGCACGCGGCGTTGGATGCCTGCCTGCTGAACGATGACGAAATGGCCCTGGGCGCCGCCAACTGGCGGCGCCTGCCGGATCCGTTCGGTGCCTGGCATGACGAAGAGGAGGTGGCCTGATGCAACTGGCCGAGTTGCTGGTACCGGTACGCCAGGCTTTTGGCGAAACACCGGAGGTGCTGACCGAAGCCTTGCAGGATGGGGTCAACCTGGCGGTCTGGCAGCGCCGGTTGCCGGCGCACATCGAGGATTTTGCCCGTTTGCTGCTGTCGCTCAACGAACCGCTGGCCGATGCCCGCACCCTGGAGATCGGCAAGGATGGCGAAGTACCCGCACTGGACGGGATCGCCAGTGCCTATGCCGACCTGCTCGGCTACGAAGGCTTTATCGCCGACCTGAGCTGGCTGATAGGCGCCTACGCCTGCCTGCTCGATGCGCGTCGCGTGGGCTTGCGCCTGCGGGTGCTGGAAGGCGCCATGTGCCCGCGTTTTCATGTGGACCATGTGCCGCTGCGCTTGATCACCACCTACGCCGGCCCGGCCAGCGAATGGCTGGAGGAAGGCGTAATCAATCGCCGCCGGCTGGCGCAGGAGGAGGTCGATCCTGTGCATGTCCAGCGTCTGGCCTGCGGTGATGTGGCCTTGCTCAAGGGCGAGAAATGGCTGGGCAACGAGGGCTCGGGCCTGGTGCATCGCTCGCCCTCGCCGGTCAATGGCGAGCGTCGCCTGATCCTGACCCTTGACTGGCTGGCCTGAGTCCGGAGCATAGTGGCAACGATTCCCCGGCCAGACGATGCCCTATGCTGCAGAACATTCCGACCCATCTGATTGCCGGCCCGCTCGGGGCCGGCAAGACCAGCCTGATCCGCCATCTGCTTACCCAGCGTCCAGCCAACGAGCGCTGGGCCGTGCTGATCAATGAATTCGGCCAGATCGGCCTCGACGCGGCCTTGCTCAGTACCGATGACGACGGGGTGAGCATGGGCGAGGTGGCGGGCGGCTGCCTGTGCTGTGTGAATGGCGCGCCGTTTCAGGTTGGCCTGGGCCGCTTGCTGCGCAAGGCGCGGCCGGATCGGCTGTTTATCGAACCTTCCGGTCTCGGGCATCCGGCCCGGTTGCTGGCGCAATTGCAGTCGGCACCGTGGATTGGCGTGTTGGCGGTGCAGCCGGCGGTGCTGGTGCTGGATGCTCAAGCCATGGCGGCGGGCGTCGAGCTACCGGAGGCCCAGCGCCAGGCACTACCCGACGCGGGTTTGCTGGTTATGAACAAGGCTTCCACTGTGGATGATGAGAAGCGCCTGTGGATAACCTCGCAACTGCCGAACGTGCCGCTGTGCTGGGTCGATCAGGGCCGGATTTCCCTGTCTGAATTGCCAACGGGCGACCCCATGGTCATCGGAAAACCACCTGTGGATAACCTGATTCCCGACGGAAAAGCCCCCCTTTCGGCCCTGTGGACAGATCCGCAACTGCCCTTGTGCAGTTATCAACAGGCGGTGGAAGGCTGGAGCATTGGCTGGCGCTTTCATCCACAGCAACGCCTCGACGGCGCGCTGTTGCAGGCATTCCTTGAAGGATTGGACTGGCGCCGGGCCAAGATGGTTATCCACAGCGCACAAGGCTGGCGCTCGGCCAATGCCGTGACGGGGCAGGCGCTGGCCTGGGAGGACAGTGCCTGGCGGCGGGATTCGCGCATCGAGCTGATTTTCGACAACGCCCAGGATCATGCGGCCCTGGAGCAGGGGATTCTGGCCTGCCGCATGCCTGTGGATCACTGACGCCAGCGGTTGTGCTCCTGGCGCCATTGCTTCATCTCGATCACGTTGTCGCCGTGCACCGGCGTCTTGATCTCGAACGGGTAGGGCGCCAGCTCGATCTGCACGCTGTGGGCGCCGAACTGGGTGACCGTGCCCGGGTGGCGTTGCTCGCCGGTCACGGTGAATTCGAAGTTGTAGATCCGCGCCAGGCGCTTGCGGCCGTTGGCGTCGCGCACGAAGGCGATCTTCTTCAGCGCCACGGCCCCGTCGAGCAATTCGAGGTCGAGCTTGGCGCAATGCTGCTTGACCCGGTCCAGGGCCTTTTCCCGCAATCCGTGGTTGTGCCACAGCCAGGCGCCCGCCGTGGCCAGGACCATCAACACCAGGATGTTTTCGAGGGTAACCATCTACACGTGCTCCAACGAGGTGTGCCAGCTTAACTGCCACCCCGGTCTGTCGTACAGGTGGCATTTGGCGCCATACTGCGCGCCTTGTTTGTCATTCATTGGTTTGGACGTCCCGCATGAAACGCACACCGCACCTGCTTGCGATCCAGTCTCACGTCGTGTTTGGCCACGCCGGCAACAGCGCCGCAGTGTTCCCGATGCAGCGGGTCGGGGTGAATGTCTGGCCACTCAATACCGTGCAGTTCTCCAACCACACTCAGTATGGCCAGTGGAGTGGCGAAGTGCTTGCTCCGGCGCAAATTCCCGCGTTGGTGGAAGGGATTAGCAATATCGGTGAGTTGGGCAATTGCGACGCAGTTCTGTCTGGCTACCTCGGCAGTGCCGAGCAGGGTCGGGCGATCCTCAGCGTGGTGCAGCGGATCAAGCAGGCCAACCCACGGGCGCTGTACCTGTGTGACCCGGTGATGGGGCATCCGGAGAAGGGCTGCATCGTGCCGGCGGAGGTCAGCGAGTTCCTGCTGGAAGAGGCGGTGGCGGCGGCGGATTTGCTGTGTCCGAACCAGCTGGAGCTGGACAGCTTTGCCGGGCGGCGCGCGCAGTCACTGGAAGAGTGCGTGGGCATGGCCCGGGAGTTGCTGGTACGCGGGCCGAAGATGGTGCTGGTGAAGCACCTGGCCTATGCCGGGAAGAATCCCGAGGACTTCGAGATGCTGCTGGTGACTGCCGAAGGGAGTTGGCACCTGCAGCGGCCACTGCTGGCGTTTCCGCGTCAGCCGGTTGGCGTAGGTGACCTGACTGCCGGGCTGTTCCTGGCGCGCTTGCTGCTCGGGGATGAGCCGGTGGCGGCCTTTGAATTCACCGCGGCGGCGGTGCATGAAGTGCTGCTGGAAACCCAGGCCTGCGGTAGCTATGAGCTGGAAGTGGTGCGGTCGCAGGACCGCATCGTGCATCCGCGGTTGCGCTTCGAAGCACACAAACTCTAAGACGACGCGGCCCTCTGTGGGAGCGGGTTCACCCGCGATTACGTCGGTGAATTCACTACCGTAATCGCGGGTGAACCCGCTCCCACAGGGGGCCGCGTCGTGCCGTTAGATCGTGTCGGTCTCGGTCTTCAGTTCCTGGTAGCGCTTCTCCAGCTCCTGGCGGATCAACCGGCGCTGCTTGCCCTGCAGGAAGCGGCGCTTCTCTTCGCTGGTCAGCGGCTGGCGCGGCGGTACCGGCACCGGTTTGCGATCGTCATCCACCGCCACCATGGTGAAGAAGCAGCTGTTGCTGTGGCGCACCGAGCGCTCGCGGATGTTTTCGGTCACCACCTTGATGCCCACCTCCATCGAGGTATTGCCGGTGTAGTTGACCGACGCCAGGAAGGTCACCAGCTCGCCGACATGCACCGGCTCGCGGAACACCACCTGGTCCACCGACAGGGTCACCACATAGCGACCGGCATAGCGGCTGGCGCAGGCATAAGCCACTTCATCGAGGTACTTGAGCAAGGTGCCGCCGTGGACATTGCCGGAGAAGTTGGCCATGTCCGGGGTCATCAGGACGGTCATCGACAGCTGGGCGTTTCCGGGTTCCATAGTGTGCTCACGGTGAGATTGCGCTGAGGCGGGGCGGCGCGGTGCTCGCGCTTCTTCCCCATGGGAATTGCCATCTTGAAACGGGACGCTGACAGCGTGTCGGTGGTCACGTCATTCATGCCATTCGCGGCAAGGAAAGTGCCGATCTGTTTCTGCATATTGCACGGCCATTTTGCGCCGGGTGTCGATGTTAACCTGCGGAAGCGGCCCTGCAATGAGGCCGTTTCCTACATTTAACTCAGAAATTTCCGCAGCCTCATCAGACCTGACGGTCGGGCTGCGCCTTGGTCTTCGTCGTGGAGTAAGGAGCGTCCCGCCGTGCATGCCATCAGCTTTATCCAGGATCTGGCGGTGATCATGCTGGTTGCCGGTGTGGTCACCATTCTTTTCCACCGCCTCAAGCAGCCCGTGGTGCTCGGCTATATCGTCGCCGGCTTCATCATCGGCCCGCACACCCCGCCGTTCGGCCTCATCCACGACGAAGACACGATCAAGACCCTCGCCGAACTCGGGGTGATCTTCCTGATGTTCTGCCTGGGCCTGGAATTCAGCCTTGGCAAATTGTTCAAGGTGGGGGCGACGGCGTTTATCGCGGCGTTCCTGGAAATCGTCCTGATGATCTGGATCGGTTTCGAGATCGGCCGCTGGTTCGGCTGGAGCACCATGGACTCGCTGTTCCTCGGGGCGATCCTGGCGATTTCCTCGACCACCATCATCGTCAAGGCGCTCAATGACCTGAAGATGAAGAACGAGCGCTTCGCCCAACTGATCTTCGGCGTGCTGATCGTCGAGGACATCCTCGGCATCGGCATCATCGCCTTGCTCTCGGGTATCGCCGTCAGCGGCACGGTCAGCTCCGGCGAGGTGTTCTCAACGGTCGGCAAGCTGTCGCTATTCATGATCGTTGCGCTGGTGGTGGGCATCCTCCTGGTACCGCGCTTGCTGGCCTATGTCGCCAAATTCGAAAGCAACGAGATGCTGCTGATCACCGTGCTGGGCCTGTGCTTCGGCTTCTGCCTGCTGGTGGTCAAGCTGGAATACAGCATGGTGCTGGGCGCCTTCCTGATCGGCGCGATCATGGCCGAGTCGCGCCAGTTGATGAAGATCGAGCGGTTGATCGAGCCGGTGCGGGACATGTTCAGCGCGATCTTCTTCGTCGCCATCGGCCTGATGATCGACCCGAACGTGCTGGTGGAGTACATCTGGCCGATCGTGGTGATCACCATCGCCGTGGTGCTGGGCAAGATGCTCTCCTGCGGCATGGGTGCCTTTATCGCCGGCAACGACGGACGCACCTCGCTGCGGGTCGGGATGGGCCTTTCGCAGATCGGCGAATTCTCCTTCATCATCGCCGCCCTGGGCATGACCCTGCAGGTCACCAGCGACTTCCTCTATCCGGTGGCCGTGGCCGTTTCCGCCATTACCACCTTGCTCACCCCGTACCTGATCCGCGCCGCCGATCCGCTGTCGCTGAAGCTGGCGAAGGTGGTGCCGAGCCGTCTGTCGCGGGTGTTGTCGCTGTACGGTGAGTGGCTGCGCAGCATCCAGCCGCAAGGCGAGGGGGCGATGCTGGCGTCGATGATCCGGCGGATCCTTTTGCAGGTCGGGGTCAACCTGGCGCTGGTGGTGGCGATCTTCTTCAGCGGCGGTTACTTCGCCACGCAGATCGGTGCCTACCTGAGTGACTGGATCGCCGATGTCGGCCAGCAGAAGGCGCTGATCTGGGGCCTGGCGCTGTTGCTCTCGCTGCCTTTCCTGATCGCCGCGTACCGCAAGCTCAAGGCGCTGTCGATGCTGCTGGCGGAGATGGGGGTCAAGCCGGAGATGGCCGGACGGCATACCCAGCGGGTCCGCCGGGTGATCGCCGAGGTGATTCCGCTGATCTCGTTGCTGGTGATCTTCCTGCTGCTCTCGGCGCTGTCGGCGAGCATCCTGCCTACCAGCGAGCTGCTGTTGCTGATCGCGGTGGTGGCGGCGGGCGTGGTGGCGCTGCTATGGCGCTGGTTTATCCGGGTACATACCAAGATGCAGATCGCCTTGCTGGAAACCCTGGAGAACCAGAAGGAACATCACCACTGAGGCGTGCAGTTCAGGGGCTTGTGGCGCCACTGCGCCCAGGCCTCGATCCAGCCATCGGCGTGGTCGACGCCCGGTAGCCGGACCACCTCCACGCAATCCGCCGGGCCGAGGCTGCGGCGGTAGTGCTGGTAGAGGATGGGCGGCACGGTGCGGTCTTCGTAACCGATGAAATGCCGCTGGGCCACATGGCGCAGGCGCTCGGCGCGGTCCAGGGGTTCCAGCGAGCCGTTCAGTGGCGTGAGTTTCAGCGACTGCGTCCATTGCCGGGGGCTGAGGTTGCCGGCCAGGGTCTGGACCACGGCGACATCGTTGCGCTGCGCGGCCAACAGCAGGGCCAGGGCGGCGCCACCGGAATAGCCGATCAATTCGAAATCCCGATTGCCGTATTGCTTGCGGATCTGGTTCAGCGCCTGGTCGAGGCTATCGAGTGCGGCCTGGCCGAAGCGCTGGTCGGTCCATACCTGCGGGTTGCAGGCCGGGGCACTGACGAACTGGCAGGGGCGGGCCAGATAGACGCTGGGCTGCGGATCGGTCACGGCCAGGCGGGCCATCAGCAGGGTACGCGGGCTGGGGTCCAGGCTCGGTTGCGACGCGGTGGCCCAGGCGTGGCCGTCGCCTTCCAGGTAGACGCGCAGGCGGGCGCTGGTGGGTTTGACCGACGGAGCGCTTATCGCCAGGGGGAAAGGTCGGGTGGGCTGGATGCTGACCTGATGGGCGTTCTGGCTGCTGAGTTGCTCGAGCTGGGTCATGGGGGACTGGCAGCCGGAAATCAACAACAGGATGATGAGAGCGGAATAGCGCCGCAAACCCTGTGGGAGCTGGCTTGCCAGCGATGAGGCCATCAGTAGCTGCATCAATGTCATTGCCTGGCACACAGGGTGGATAGGCTTCATGTGCGTGCAGGACGAATGTCCGAGGGGATGGAGCGGTTACGACCCGCCACGCACAGGAAGGCGTGGCGATTCTACGAACATTGATGGCTCTAGGCCATTATTTTCAAACAGAAATGATTCAGCTTTCCAGCCAGACATCCCGCGCCCAGTGCCAGACCGACTCCCAGCTTTCCTCGGTGACGATCTCTTCTTCGCCGGACCACAGCACCACGGTGCCATCTTCCTCGACGCAGTAATAGTCATCGCCGTCCTGGCACAGCGGGATCAGGTCGCGCGGTACACCGGCGTCCCAGGCATTGGCCGCCACTTCCGGCAGGTAGGTGTGGGATTGCGGGTCGGTGACGGTGACCGGCTCGAGGCTGCCGTAGACCACGTCGCTGACGGTGAGGAGGAATTCCTTGAAGACGAACGGGATGTTGATGAACAACTGCTCTTCGATCTCTACCAGGGTGTCCTCGTCCGGCAGTTCGAGCGGTACCGGTACCGGCTCGTTGGCTTCACGCAGCTGTTCAATGACTTCTTCCACGGTACGCGTCCTCTCTGTCCTGGCCTTGTGCAAACGTTGCGCGTTATACCCTAGTTGGACGCTGCGCTAAAAGCAAAACCCCGGGCAAGCCCGGGGTTTTTTCTGCAAACGCCTCAAGATCAGCCGTTCTGGCGGATCCCCGCGACCAGCCAAGGCTGGTTCTCGCCCTGGGCGCGTTCCATGTTCCAGCTTTCGCTGAACACTTCGCCCTGGTCGAAACGGGAGGTCTTCGACACACCGCTGAAGGTCAGGGTGGCGATGGTCTTGTCGTGGCGATCGTCGACACCTTCCAGTTGCACATCGAGGTTGTCGATGTAGGTGGACTGGAAGCCATCACCCAGATCGGCGCGCTCACGCTTGAGGAACTCGAGCAGTTGCGGGGTCACGAACTCGGCGATCTTGTCCATTTCGTTGGCATCCCAGTGCTGCTGCAGCGTCTGGAAGTGGTTGCGTGCGGCAGACAGGAAGCTCTGCTCGTTGAACCAGGCCGGCGCATTGATCACCGGGCGGGCAGCAGCGGCAGGCGCGGCGGAACCACCGAAGATCGACGGCTGGGCAGGCTGCTCGTGCGTTTCACGCTGGTAGGCCGGATGGCCAGCGGCGGCCATTTGCGGCTGCTGCTGCTTGCGACGGCGGGCGGCGATGAAGCGGAAGGCCAGGAAGGCGATCAGCGCCATGATCAGGATGTCGAAGATCTGCATGCCTTCGAAGCCATCACCCATCAGCATCGAGGCCAGCAGGCCACCGGCAGCGATGCCGGCCAGTGGGCCGAGCCACTTCGAGGCGCCGCTGGCTGCAGCTGGGGCACGGCCCGGCGCAGTCGGGGTGGCGGCAGGGTTGGCAGGCGTAGCCTGACGGGTCTGGTGCGTCGGAGCGGCGCCCGAACTCTTGCCGCCGCCGAAGCGCTTGGCGTTGGCGTCGAGGCTCATGGTGAGACCGATGCACAGCGCCAGGGCGATGCTGAGAAAACGTTGCATAGAAGGGTATTCCCATTTGTGGATTACACGCGCGCCATGTTGCACAAGTTCTGGAACCCATGACAGCGACAAGATGTTTCTAGCTTTTGCCTGAAGTTTCTGACGGCCTATGTATCGGGCTGTAGGCCTTTCCTTCAGGGGATGAAGGAAAGGCCTGCACCGATGGTCGGAATCGACCTTTTAGAGGGCTTCGAGCTTGGCGTACCCGAGCATCAGCCACTTGCTGCCCTCGGAGAAATTCACCTGGACCCGGGCCTGGGCGCCGGAGCCTTCGAAGTTGAGGATCACGCCCTCGCCGAACACCGCATGCTGGACCCGCTGCCCCAGGTTGAAGGCGGTCTGCGGGATGTTGGCATCGGCGAACAGGCTGTTGACGCTCTGCTTGGCCCCGGCGAAGGGCCGGCTGACGCTGTTGGACAGGCGCACTTCATGCACCAGCCCGGCCGGAATTTCGCGAACGAAGCGCGACACCTTGTTGTAGGTCTCGCTGCCGTACAGGCGGCGGGTTTCCGCGTAGGTCATGACCAACTGCTGCATGGCCCGGGTCACGCCGACGTAGGCCAGGCGGCGTTCCTCTTCGAGACGGCCGGGTTCTTCCAGGCTCATCTTGTGCGGGAACAGGCCCTCTTCCATGCCTACGAGGAACACGTAGGGGAATTCCAGGCCCTTGGCGCTGTGCAGGGTCATCAGCTGGATGCTGTCCTCATGCTCGTCAGCCTGGGCATCGCCGGCTTCCAGCGAGGCATGGCCGAGGAAGGCCGACAGCGCGGACAGCTCGCCGTCTTCCTCGCTCGGCTCGAAGTTGCGTGCGGCGCTGACCAGTTCCTCAAGGTTTTCTACCCGTGCCTGGCCCTTTTCGCCTTTCTCTTCCTGGTGATAGGCGATCAGCCCGGACTGCTCGATGACGGTCTGGGTCATCAGGTGCAGCGGCATGTCGAGGACCTTGGCCGACAGGTTGTCGAGCAGCTCGATGAACGCACCCAGCGCGCTGGCGGCGCGGCCCTTGAGGGCCTTGTTGGCCAGCAACTGGAGCAGGGCTTCCCACATCGACAGCTGGGAATGCCGCGCATGCTCGCGGATGGTCTCGACGGTCTTCTCGCCGATGCCACGCGGCGGTACGTTGATCACCCGCTCCAGCGCCGCGTCGTTGCCGCGGCCTTCGAGCAGGCGCAGGTAGGCCATGGCGTTCTTGATCTCGGCGCGTTCGAAGAAGCGCTGGCCGCCATAGATGCGGTACGGAATGCGCTCGCGCAGCAGGGCTTCTTCAAGCACCCGCGACTGGGCGTTGGAGCGATACAGGATGGCGATATCGCTGCGCGCCAGGCCGGTCTTCAGCGCGCTTTCGATGGTTTCCACCACGTAGCGGGCTTCGTCGTGTTCGTTGAAGGCGGCGTAGAGGTTCAGCGGCTCGCCGTCGCCGCCTTCGGTCCACAGTTCCTTGCCCAGGCGCCCGCTGTTGTTGGCGATCAGGGCGTTGGCGGCCTTGAGGATGCCGGCGGTGGAGCGGTAGTTCTGTTCCAGGCGGATCACTTCGGCGTCGGGGAAGTCGCTGGAGAACTGCTGGATGTTCTCGATTCGCGCACCGCGCCAGCCGTAGATCGACTGGTCGTCGTCGCCCACCACCATCAGGCTGTCGCCACCCTGCGCCAGCAGGCGCAGCCAGGCGTACTGCACGGCGTTGGTGTCCTGGAACTCGTCCACCAGCAGGTGGCGGAAACGCCGCGAATAATGCTGCAGCAGGCCCGGATGGTCGCGCCACAGGTCCAGGGCGCGCAGCAGCAGTTCGGAGAAGTCGATGACGCCGGCACGCTGGCAGGCGGCTTCATAGGCTTCATAAATGCTGCGCATGGTGCCGAGGAACAGGTCGCCGTTGACCTGGATGTGCTGCGGGCGCAGGCCCTCGTCCTTCTGCCCGTTGATGAACCACTGCGCCTGGCGCACCGGCCAGCGCTGCTCGTCGAGCCCGAGGTCGCGGATCACCCGCTTGACCAGGCGGGCCTGGTCGTCGCCGTCGAGGATCTGGAAGTTCTGGTTCAGCCCGGCTTCCTGCCAATGCGCACGCAGCAGGCGGTGCGCCAGGCCGTGGAAGGTGCCCACCCACATGCCCGCCGGGCTGATGCCCAGCAGTTGCTCGATGCGGTGGCGCATCTCGGCGGCGGCCTTGTTGGTGAAGGTCACCGACAGGATCGAGTGCGGCGACGCCTGCTCGACCTGGATCAACCAGGCGATGCGGTGCACCAGCACGCGGGTCTTGCCGGAGCCGGCACCGGCCAGGACCAACTGACGCCCGACCGGCGCGGCTACCGCCTGGCGCTGGGCATCGTTGAGGGAATTCAAAAGGAGAGAGAGGTCATCATGCATCCGCCCATTCTATGGGGGCAACGGATGCCTGGGCAAACCCGCTCGGAAAAAAGACCGGCCGGCGCGACCGCCCGGTCATCGGCTGCAGCCCTTGGCCCGCGTGCTTGAGCGGTCGCCTTGTACCAAGGGAGGAGAATTCGGGGGTGCGAATTTATGACACAGAGCAGTTTGGCACCGGGCGTTGCTTGTGTATGCTCCGTGCACGTTTGTGGCTAACCATTACAAGAACACTGCCCATGACACTCGCATCCGGCCCCGTCGGAGTGCCAATCGAGGCACGCCGCGGCATTCGCAAGCAATTTGCCACACAGCTGGCGGTTGAGCGTACCCGCCTGTTGTACCAAGGCTCGCTGCTGCCTACCTTGTTCATGCTGTTGAACGGCCTGGTCTGTGCCTGGCTGCTGTGGAGCCCGCAGCGCTATCTGCTGGTCAGCGTCTGGGTGGTGTGGCTGATGGCGTTGGTCTCGCTGCGGGTGATCCAGGTCGCGGCCTTCGACGCGGCGATGCCCGATCGACAGGCCAGGCCGCACTGGCGGCGCATGTTCCTGCTGGGCTCGGCGTTCAGCGGGCTGACTCTGGCCAGTGCGGCGATTGCCCTGGTCCCTGTGGATAACTTCGTGCAGCAGGCCTGGGTCTTTGGCCTGCTCGGTGCCGCCGCGCTCTCTGCCAGCGTGGCCTATGCCGTGAGTCTTCCGGCCTTCCTCAGCTTTGTCCTGCCGTGCCTGCTGCCGCCGATCGGCTTTCTGTTCTGGAGCGGTGATGAACAGCAACAGGGCTGGGGCCTGCTTGGCCTCCTATTGCTGGGCGCCTTGCTGGTGGTGGCCTGGCAGGTCAACCGGCTGATCGAGAACAGCCTGCTGCGGCGCTTCCAGAACCAGGCGCTGATCGAGCACCTGCAGGCTGCCCATGCCCGCAGCGAACAGTTGAACAAGGCGCTGGGCGCAGAGGTCGAGCAGCGTCGTGGCGCCGAGGAACAGCTGCGCGAAGCCCAGGCCGGGCTGGAAACCCGGGTTGCCCAGCGCAGCGTCGAGCTGGATGTCGCCAACCAGGCCCTGAGCAAGAGCGAGCAGCGCCTGGCCCTGGCCCTGGAGGCCAGCGAGCTGGGCCTGTGGGACTGGAACCTGCAAACCGACGAAGTCCACCATACCCAGTTGCGCGAGCTGTTCGGCCTCAACCCGGATGCGGTCAAGGCCATGCTCGTGCACCTCAAGCCGCGCCTGCACCCGGACGATGTCCCGGCGCTCAAGCGCACCCTGGTCGAGCACCTCAAGGGCCGGACCGAGGACTACCGCATCGAATACCGTTTCCGCCACAACAACGGCCACTGGTGCTGGATCGAGGACCGCGGCCGCGCCGTGGAACGCGACGAGCAGGGCCGGGTGGTGCGGATGATCGGGACCCGCCGCGATATCAGCGCGCGCCGTGCCCAGGAGGAACAGCAGCGCCTGGCGGCGACGGTGTTCGAGGCGGCCAGCGAAGGCATCGCCATTCTCGGTCCCGGCTATGAACTGCTCGCCTTGAACCAGGCCTTCTGCCGCATGACCGGCTACGGCCGCGACGAGTTGCTTGGCCGTAATGCCCTTGAATTGCCGTGCAGCCTGGATGCGCGGCGGCATTACGGGGCCATCGACCAGGCGTTGGAGCAGAACGGTCGCTGGCAGGGTGAGCTGGTCGAGGCGCGCAAGGACGGGACACTTTATCCACAGTGGTTGCAGCTCAACGGCGTGTTCGACGCCCGCGGCAAGATCAGCAATGTGGTGGGTTTCTTCAGCGATCTGTCGGAGCGTCGCGAATCCGAGGAGCGCCTGCGCTACCTTGCCCATTACGACGAACTGACCGGCCTGGCCAACCGCGCCCTGTTCCGCCTGCGCCTGCTCGAGGCCGGCCAGCGCCTGCGCACCAGCGGGCGCAGCCTGGCGCTGATGCACATCGACCTCGACCGCTTCAAGCTGCTCAACGACAGCCTCGGCCATGAAGTCGCCGACCAGTTGCTCAGGCAGATCGCCATGCGCGTCGGCAATGCCATGCCCGAGGCGGACACCGTGGCGCGGCTGTCCGGCGACGAGTTCGTGGTGCTCTTCGATGGCTACAGCAACCTGTCCAGCCTGGTCCGGGTGGCGACGCGCCTGCTGGAGAAGCTGCGGGTGCCGGTGCGCTTCGACAACCACGAACTGGTGATCAGCGCTTCGGTGGGCATCGCCTTGCTCTCGGACCTGAGTGTCGACCTCAATGTGCTGGTCAACCAGGCCAACATGGCCATGCAGCACGCCAAGCACCTGGGCGGCGACAACTTCCAGTTCTATACCGAGAGCCTGCAGGCCAGCACCCTTGATCGCCTGCAACTGGAAAACCAGCTACGCAAGGCCATCGACGAGGGGCAACTGGAGGTCTACTACCAACCCAAGGTGTGCCTGGCCACAGGGCGCATGGATGCTGCCGAGGCGCTGGTGCGCTGGAACCATCCGACCATGGGCATGGTGCCGCCGGGGGACTTTATCGGGCTGGCGGAAGAGACCGGGCTGATCGCACCCATGGGCGAATTCGTCCTGCGCCAGGCCTGCTGGCAAGCGTGCGAATGGCAGCGCCAGGGGCTGGAGCCGATCCGCGTGTCGGTGAACCTGTCGGTCTACCAGCTACGCCAGGGCAAGCTGGTCAGCCTGGTGCGCCAGGTCCTGGAGGAAAGCGGGCTGGCGCCGCACCTGCTGGAGCTGGAACTGACCGAAAGCCAGTTGCTGGACAGCGTCGAGCGCATCATCGCGACCTTCAAGCAACTGCATGAGCTGGGGGTGAAGCTGGCGATCGACGACTTCGGCACCGGTTATTCCTCGCTCAGTTATCTGAAACGCCTGCCAGTGGACTACGTGAAGATCGACCAGGCCTTTATCCGCGGTCTGAAGGAAGGCAGCGAGGATGCCGCGATTACCCGCGCGATCATCATCATGGCCCACAGCCTGGATTTGATGGTGGTCGCCGAAGGGGTGGAGACCGAGGATCAGTTGCGCTTCCTGCGCGAGCAGGACTGCGATGAGGTCCAGGGCTACCTGATCAGCCGGCCGGTGCAGGCGGATGCACTGGCGCGGCTGTTGAGCGAGCAGACGGTCTGGTAAGGCTCAGCCGTGCCACTCGCGCCCATGCCGGGCCAGCAGGCTATGGGCCTGGTCCGGCCCGTTGGTGCCGGCATGGTAGGGCCGCGGGGTCTGGAAGTGTTCCAGCCAGCCCGTGAGGATCGGGTCGATCCAGGCCCAGGCCGCTTCCACCTCGTCGCGGCGCATGAACAGCGTCGAGTCGCCATCCAGTACATCCAGCAGCAGGCGCTCGTAGGCGTCCCAGCGGCGGGTCTGGCCGAAGACCTGGGCGAGGTTCAGGTTGAGCTCCACCGGCTCCAGGCGCATGCCCTTGCCCGGGGTCTTGGTCATCATCTGCAGGCTGATGCGTTCGTCGGGCTGTAGCTGGATCAGCAACTGGTTGGCCCGGTCGCCCTCGAACAGGCGGTGCGGCACCGGCTTGAACTGGATGACGATCTGCGACGAACGCTTGGCCAGGCGCTTGCCGGTGCGCAGGTAGAACGGCACGCCGGCCCAGCGCCAGTTGTTGATATGGGCTTCGACGGCGACGAAGGT
Source organism: Pseudomonas putida (assembly GCF_001941965.1). GTDB lineage: Bacteria > Pseudomonadota > Gammaproteobacteria > Pseudomonadales > Pseudomonadaceae > Aquipseudomonas > Aquipseudomonas putida_L. The sequence goes on from NZ_MKZO01000058.1 coordinate 98,750, forward strand.
CTCGGTGTCGCTGTCGTTGTCCACATCCTTCTCGAAGTAGTAGGCCGGCACTTCCTGGCCGCCGATCTTGCCGGCGCTGTACTGGCCGCGCACGGTCTTGTCCTGCACGTCCTGGTCGGTGATCGGCTTGAGGGCGCGGAGGATCTTCACCTTCTCGTCGCGCACCGCCTCGGCGTCGAACTGCGCCGGCGGCTCCATGGCCACCAGGCAGAGCAGTTGCAGCAGGTGGTTCTGCAGCATGTCGCGGGTGGCGCCGGCGCGGTCGTAGTAGGCACCGCGGTTCTCGACACCGAGGGTCTCGCACACGCTGATCTGCACATGATCGATCTGGCTGGCGCGCCACACCGGTTCCAGCAGGGCATTGGCGAAGCGCAGGGCCATGAGGTTCTGCACGGTTTCCTTGCCCAGGTAGTGGTCGATGCGGAACACCTGGGATTCCTCGAACACCGCGCCAATGGCGCTGTTGATCGCAGTCGCCGATTCCAGGGAGTGGCCGATGGGCTTTTCCAGGACAATGCGCGATTCGCCGTCCACCAGCCCGGCGATGTTCAGGTGGGTGACGATGGGCACGAACAGGTTGGGCGCCGTCGCCAGGTAGTAGATCCGCGCCAGCCCTCCAGGCTCGCCGAGAAAGTGCGACAGGCGGCCGAAATCGGCGCTCTGCGAGGCGTCCATGGAGAAGTAGTCGAGGCGGGTGGAGAAGCGGTCCCAGGTGTCGTCGTCGAAATCGTTGCGGGCGATCTGGGCGCGGCAGCGGCGCTCTGCAAGCTTTTGAAAACTATTGCGCGGCATCGGGCTGCGGGCCAGGGCGACAATGCGCACCGCCGGGTGCAGGCGACCCTCGCGAAACAGGTGGTAGAGCGCCGGAAGCAGTTTATGCAGGGCCAGATCACCGGTGCCGCCGAAGACCAGAATGTCACAAGGAATAGTCAAACCCACCACACTCCTGTCTCGTTTAGCTGGGCGGTTCGCCGGTCATGTAGTATAACTACAAGATTGCTACAACCGGCCAGCCGATCATAACCGAGTCCAGCCATTGAATCTGTTGCAACACATCGCCCAGTCGCGCCACCTGCTGCGCAAGTCGGAACTCAAGGTTGCCGATCACGTCCTGCTTGACCCTGCGGCGGTCATGCATAGCTCCATGGCTGACCTGGCTCACAGCGTCGGCATCAGCGAACCGACCATCGTGCGTTTCTGCCGGGCCATTGGCTGCTCGGGCTTCCAGGACCTGAAACTCAAGCTGGCGCAAAGCCTGGCCGCTGGTGCCAGTTTTGGCCAGTTCGCGATCCATGAAGACGACTCGGTCGCCGACTACAGCCTGAAGATCTTCGACACCACCCTGCATACCCTGATGGAAGTGCGCGAGCACCTCGATCCGGAGGCCCTGCAGCGCGCCGTGACCGCCATGGCCCAGGCCCAGCGGGTCGAGTTCTATGGGTTCGGTGCGTCGGGTGCGGTGGCGGCGGATGCCCAGCACAAGTTCTTCCGCCTGCTGCTCAGCGCGGCGGCCTATTCCGACCCGCACATGCAGGCGATGTCGGCGGTGACGTTGAAGCCGGGTGATGTGGCGGTGTGCATCTCGCAGTCCGGTCGCTCCAAGGACCTGCTGATCACCGCGAACATCGTGCGTGAAAGCGGCGCCAACCTGATCACCCTGTGCCCGAGCCAGACCCCGCTGGCCGAGCTGTCGACGGTCAACCTGGCCATCGACGTGCATGAAGACACCGAGATCTACACCCCGCTGACCTCGCGGATCGCCCACCTGGTGGTGATCGACGTGCTGGCGATGGGCGTGGCCATGGCCCGTGGGCCGAGCTTGGTCAATCACTTGAAGAGTGTGAAGCGCAGTTTGCGTAGCCTGCGGCTTTCGCCGAAGTCCTTGAAGAACATGGAAGACTGATCGTCATTCTGTGTCGTTCTTGAGGGCCTCATCGCTGGCAAGCCAGCTCCCACAGGTTACGCGATCCCTGTGGGAGCTGGCTTGCCAGCGATGAGGCCCTCGAACATTTCATCACCCTTAACACCCCTGTCACCCTCCCGCCGTCAAACCGTCAACTTCGCGATTCAGTCTGAAACTCCCGTAAGCGTAAGCACTCGATCAGGGAGATATGAAATGGCTCGTGACTTCGATGGCTCGTATCAACCCAGCGCCAAATCCCGCAAGCAGCAGGAAAAAGACCAGCGTCGCATGGAATACCGCCGCGCGATCGAAAGCTATTCCGAACAGCGCCGGCTGCTTCAGGACATCACCGATTTCGGCGATCTGCAAAGCTTCAACGTATGGCAGGTGTCGGCGGCAGAACCCCGGAGAAGCGCTCAACAAGCCCGCTGATCTGTGCACGTTCGCTACGAATGAACGCAAGAAAGGCCAAGGCCACCGGCGATTGCCGCTTGGCCTTGGATTGCACCACGCACCAGCTGCGATACAGCGGCAGTTCCTCCACCGGTAGCTCGCGCAACACCCCGGTGGCCAGTTCCAGGTTCAGCGCATGACGGGTCAGCAGGGCAATGCCCAAACCCGCAATGACGCATTCGCGCTGGGCATCGGCCGAGGCCACTTCCAGCGTCTGGGTGAAGTGCACGCGCTTCTCCTTGAAGTACTCCTCGCAGGCCTTGCGCGTGCCCGAGCCCTGCTCGCGGACCAGCAGGGTATGCGGCTCCAGGTCCTGCAGGCGCAGGCTGTCCAGCCTGCACAGCGGATGATCCGGCGGGGCGACGGCGACAATGGGGTTGTTGAGGAACGGCAGGAACTCCAGGCCCATGTCCTGCGGGACCATGGACATGATGATCAGGTCGTCGCGGTTGTCGGAAAGACGGCGGATCGCCTGGGCCCGGTTGACCACGGTCAGGGTCAGGTTGACCTCCGGATGCAGCTTCTTGAACGCCGCGAACAGGTGCGGCACGAAGTACTTGGCGCTGGACTCCACCGCCAGCTTCAACTGGCCCTGCAGCGAGCCCTGCATGTCGGACAGCTGCATGTCGAGGCTTTCCAGGCGGCCAAAGATGTCGCGGCTGGCGCGCTGCAGGGCTTCGGCGGCCTCGGTCAGGTAAAGCTTTTTGCCGACATATTCGAAAAGCGGCTGGCCGACCAGTTCTTCCAACTGGCGGATCTGTAGACTTACGGCGGGTTGCGTCAGCGCCATCTCCTCTGCCGCCCGGCTGTACGAACGCAAATCACACACTTCATTGAAGATCTGCAATTGACGCAATGTCATACGCATCAATGACTTACGCACGTTATCCCCAGCCCTGTGAAAAACCTTGTTACCGCACTATAAGCAATTGCTAATGGAGCCCCTAATAATTATTGATTTTTGTTTATTCACACACGGCGCTAGGGTGATTGCACGACTGGCCAGGTGATTCTGGTCACGCGCCGACCCGCCAATTCGGGTCGATTGTCCAGCGGCTTTGGGAAGACTCCAGTGATAAAAAAAATCCTGATCGCCAACAGGGGTGAAATCGCAGTCCGGATCGTCCGGGCCTGCGCCGAGATGGGTATCCGCTCGGTGGCGATCTATTCCGACGCCGACCGTCACGCCCTGCACGTCAAGCGCGCCGACGAGGCCCACAGCATCGGTGCCGAGCCCCTGGCCGGCTACCTGAACCCGCGCAAGCTGGTGAACCTCGCTGTGGAAACCGGTTGCGACGCCCTGCACCCCGGCTACGGTTTCCTCTCGGAAAACGCCGAACTGGCGGATATCTGCGCTGAACGTGGGATCAAGTTCATCGGCCCGGCTGCCGAAGTCATTCGCCGCATGGGCGACAAGACCGAAGCTCGCCGCAGCATGATCAAGGCCGGCGTCCCGGTCACCCCGGGCACCGAAGGCAACGTCGCCGATATCCACGAAGCCCTGCAGGAAGGCGATCGCATCGGTTATCCGGTGATGCTCAAGGCCACCTCCGGTGGTGGCGGCCGCGGTATCCGCCGCTGCAACAGCCGCGAGGAGCTGGAACAGGCCTTCCCGCGGGTGATTTCCGAAGCCACCAAGGCCTTTGGTTCGGCGGAAGTCTTCCTGGAAAAATGCATCGTCAACCCCAAGCACATCGAAGCCCAGATCATTGGTGACAGCTTCGGCAACGTGGTGCACCTGTTCGAGCGCGACTGCTCGATCCAGCGCCGCAACCAGAAGCTCATCGAGATCGCCCCGAGCCCGCAGCTCACCCCGGAACAGCGCGCCTACATCGGCGACCTGGCGGTGCGTGCGGCCAAGGCGGTCGGCTATGAAAACGCCGGTACCGTGGAGTTCCTGCTCGCCGAGGGCGAGGTGTACTTCATGGAAATGAACACCCGGGTGCAGGTGGAACACACCATCACCGAGGAAATCACCGGCATCGACATCGTTCGCGAGCAGATCCGCATCGCCTCCGGCCTGCCCCTGTCGGTCAAGCAGGAAGATATCCAGCACCGCGGCTTCGCCCTGCAGTTCCGCATCAACGCCGAAGACCCGAAGAACAACTTCCTCCCGAGCTTCGGCAAGATCACCCGTTACTACGCCCCCGGCGGCCCCGGCGTGCGCACCGACACGGCGATCTACACCGGCTACACCATTCCGCCGTTCTATGACTCCATGTGCCTGAAACTGGTGGTCTGGGCGCTGACCTGGGAAGAAGCCATGGACCGCGGCCTGCGCGCCCTGGACGACATGCGCGTGCAAGGGGTGAAGACCACCGCCGCCTATTACCAGGAAATCCTGCGCAATCCGGAATTCCGCAGTGGCCAGTTCAACACCAGCTTCGTGGAAAGCCATCCGGAACTGACCAACTACTCGATCAAGCGCAAACCCGAAGAGCTGGCGCTCGCCATCGCCGCCGCCATCGCCGCGCATGCAGGCCTTTGAATACAGCTGCAAGCTGCAAGCCACAAGCGATAAGACGAAGCAGATCGGCTTTGTCTTGCAACTTGCAGCTTAAAGCTTGTCGCTAAGAGGAGATAAAAATGTCCAAGAAGATCTTTGTTACTGACACTATCCTGCGCGACGCTCACCAGTCCCTGCTGGCCACCCGCATGCGCACCGAAGACATGCTTCCGATCTGCGACAAGCTCGACAAGGTCGGCTACTGGTCGCTGGAAGTCTGGGGCGGCGCGACCTTTGACGCCTGCGTGCGCTTCCTCAAGGAAGACCCGTGGGAGCGCCTGCGCAAGCTGCGCGCTGCGCTGCCCAACACCCGCCTGCAGATGCTCCTGCGCGGCCAGAACCTGCTGGGCTACCGCCACTACAGCGACGACGTGGTCAAGGCCTTCGTCGCCAAGGCGGCGGTCAACGGCATCGACGTGTTCCGCATTTTCGACGCCATGAACGACGTGCGTAACCTGCGCGTCGCCATCGAAGCGGTCAAGGCCGCCGGCAAGCACGCCCAGGGCACCATCGCCTACACCACCAGCCCGGTGCATACCATCGACGCCTTCGTTGCCCAGGCCAAGCAGATGGAAGCCATGGGTTGCGACTCGGTGGCGATCAAGGACATGGCCGGCCTGCTGACCCCGTTCGCCACCGGCGAGCTGGTCAAGGCGCTGAAGGCCGAGCAATCGCTGCCGGTGTTCATCCACTCCCACGACACCGCCGGCCTGGCCGCGATGTGCCAGCTGAAAGCGGTCGAGAACGGCGCCGACCATATCGACACCGCCATCTCCAGCTTCGCCTGGGGCACCAGCCACCCGGGTACCGAATCGATGGTCGCCGCGCTCAAGGGCAGCGAGTTCGACACCGGCCTGGACCTGGAACTGCTGCAGGAAATCGGCCTGTACTTTTACGCCGTGCGCAAGAAGTACCACCAGTTCGAAAGCGAATTCACCTCGGTGGACACCCGCGTCCAGGTCAACCAGGTGCCAGGCGGCATGATTTCCAACCTGGCCAACCAGCTCAAGGAGCAGGGTGCCCTCAACCGCATGAACGAAGTGCTGGCGGAAATCCCGCGGGTGCGTGAAGACCTCGGCTTCCCGCCGCTGGTCACCCCGACCTCGCAGATCGTCGGCACCCAGGCTTTCTTCAACGTGCTGGCCGGCGAGCGCTACAAGACCATCACCAACGAAGTGAAGCTGTACCTGCAAGGCGGTTACGGCAAGGCCCCGGGCGTGGTCAACGAACAACTGCGGCGCCAGGCCATCGGCAGCGAAGAGGTCATCGACGTGCGTCCGGCCGACCTGCTCAAGCCGGAAATGACCAAGCTGCGTGCCGACATCGGCAGCCTGGCCAAGTCGGAAGAAGACGTGCTGACCTTCGCCATGTTCCCGGACATCGGGCGCAAGTTCCTCGAAGAACGCGAAGCCGGCACCCTGACCCCTGAAGTGCTGCTGCCGATTCCGGAAGCCGGCGCAGTGGCCTCGGCCGGTGGCGAAGGCGTACCGACCGAGTTCGTCATCGACGTCCACGGCGAGACCTACCGCGTCGACATCACCGGTGTTGGCGTCAAGGCCGAAGGCAAGCGTCACTTCTACCTGTCCATCGACGGCATGCCGGAAGAAGTGGTGTTCGAACCGCTCAACGAATTCGTCGGCGGTGGCGGCAGCAAGCGCAAGCAGGCCAGCGAGCCGGGCCATATCAGCACTTCCATGCCGGGCAACATCGTCGATGTGCTGGTCAAGGAAGGTGATGTGGTCAAGGCCGGTCAGGCTGTGCTGATCACCGAAGCGATGAAGATGGAAACCGAAGTGCAATCGCCGATCGCCGGCAAGGTTGCCGCCATCCACATCGCCAAGGGCGACCGCGTGAATCCGGGCGAAATCCTCATCGAGATCGAAGGCTGAGACAGCCTTCGGCGGTAAACGGTTAACCTCATTGGGGAGCGAATTGCTCCCCTTTTTTTATTATCATGATCTGCATTTAAATGCAGTTATGTAGTCTGATTTTTCATTTTTCTGCATTTTAATACAGATATTGGCCGTCTTCGCCTCGCTGAATTGCACTATATTGCAGATCAGCCAGTTCAAGCTGATAGAGGCCGCCATGTACACCTTGACCCTCCAGCTCCACGCCCAAGGCAAATGGCAGGACGCCATGACCTTGAACTTCGCCGAGCCCGGGAAAGGCTTTCTCAGTCCCTGCCAGTACGGTTACATCTCGGCTTATGTGGGTGCCAATCTGGATGCCTACGAAAGCACGTTCGGCAAGGCGGTCAGCGTCAGGTTGCCTGTGGACTTCGAGCTACAGAACGGGAAAAAGGCCCCGGCCTTCCTGCATGACATCGCGCCGTCCGGCGCCGCCAAGCGCTTTCTCCTCAAGCATATGGGCCGGGAAAAGCCGGAGGGCCTGGCTGACGACCTCTTGCTGCTGGCGCGCAGCACCCCGGCACCGATCGGCAACCTGCGCATCAAGGAGTCGATGGAAGGGCTGGATACCACGGCGCCCATGGGTTTCAGCTTCGATGATGTGGTCAGCCGCGATCAGCGCTTTCTTGAGTACGCCTACGAGCAAGGCGCGGCCATTGGCGGCGCGGCGGGCGCGGGTGGCGAGGCGCCAAAGCTGTTGCTGACCGAGGCGGGGGACGGGCAGCTCTATCCGGACGCGGTGCTGAAGGATGACCGGGCTGCCTGCCACTGGTTCGTGAAGTTCGCCCGCAACCAGGCGCTGGACAATGACCAGACCATCCTGCGTGCCGAGTACCTGTACTACAAGGCGCTGCAAACCTTGGGTATCGACACGGTGGCGACGCCCGAGCTGGCGCTGAAGGAGGGCCATAGGCCCAGCCTGTGGATGAAGCGCTTCGACCGCCGGATCGGTGCCGAAGGCGTCGAGCGACTGGCGGTGGAGTCGGTGTATTCGCTGGCTGGAGTCACCGAGCCGGGTAGCCGGATGGACCATCTGGAGGTTATCCAGGCCCTCGCCGGCCTGTGGATAAAAGCCGGGCAGAAGGACCAGGTGCCTGACCTGGTGGCGGAGTACCTGCGCCGCGACCTGATCAACAAGATCCTCGGCAATTCCGACAACCATGGCCGCAACACCGCGATCATCCGCAGCGATGCCCAACTGCGGCTGGCGCCGATCTACGACCTGGCGCCCATGGTGATGGATGCGGAAGGCATCACCCGCACGACCAAATGGGCTTCGCCCGTGGAGCGAGGCGGCGAGGTCGATTGGCGCGCGGCCTGCCAGTTGCTGGCGCCGCTTGTGGACCCGCAACAGGCATTCGAACGTCTGCGCCAGGATGCCCGGGGGTTGATGGCCTTGCCGGATTTGCTGGTGGGCTTGCCGGAGGTGGTCATGAACCACCCGGCCATCGCTTTGAAGAACCTTGAACAACGTATGAAAGGCTGGGGATTGCTATGACGGTTTCGATCGAGATTCGCGCTTTGCTGATCGAAGGCGTATTGCAGGGCATTGCCGATGGCTCGCTGGAACTGGGCCCGGCGGTGCGCAAGTTGCGGGTGGAAGTAGCGAAGCTGCAGCAGACCCAGTTTGCAAGGATGTGCAGGATTTCCGTGCGGACCCTGATCCAGATCGAGCAGGGGGAGGGAAATCCGACGCTCAATTCTTTGAATTCAGTGTTCCGGCCGTTCGGGTTGCAGATGGGGGTTCTGCGGCGGCCTGACAGATTGAGGTGATCTTTAGATCATCGCTGGCAAGCCAGCTCCCACAGGTACGGTGCATGCAGGACCTTGTGGGAGCTGGCTTGCCAGCGATGCAGACGCCGCGGTTATCGCTCGAAGCCTTTGCCGAAATGCCCCTCCAGCCGCGCCTGCACCAACTCCAGCGCCACCGACAGCAACCAGTAGATCAACGCCGCCGTGGTCAGCATCTCCAGGTACCGATAGCTCGAGCGCCCATACGACTGGGCCAGGAACATCACTTCCCACACCCCCATCACCGAGATCAGCGACGAGTCCTTGAGCATCGAGATGAACTGGTTGGCCCCCGGCGGGATGATGGTGCGCATGGCCTGGGGCAGGGTGATGTGCCAGAAGATGGTCGCTGGCTTCATCCCCAGTGCCAGCGCCGCCTGGCGCTGCCCGGGAGCGACGCCGAGGATGCCGGCGCGGAAGATTTCACTGAGGTAGGCGCCATAGTTCAGCGACAGGGCGATGATCCCGGCACTGATCGCCCCAGGTACCAGGCCGATCTGCGGCAGGCCGAGGTAGATCAGCAGGATCTGGATCAGCAGCGGCGTACCGCGGAAGAACGAGGTGTAGAAGCTCGCCACCCCCAGCAGCACCGCGCTGCTGGACAACCGCGCCAGCGCTGCGGCGAAGCCCAGCGCCACCGAGCAGACCATCGAGCACAGGCAGAGGAACAGGGTCAGCGCCGCACCCTGGAGGAAGCCGTTCGGGCCGAGCTTAAAGCCGGCCAGATTAGGAAACTTCTCGAGGATGATCGAAAACTTCAGATCGAAACTCAGGAAGAAACCGACGAAAACCAGCAGCAGGACCAGCCAGGTCAGGTATAGCCGCGTCCGGAAGCCCGGTAGCGGCAGGCCCGCGCGCGAGGCGACGGGCTTGGGCGAGGGTTCGTGGGCACTCATTTGCTGATATCGGCGCCGATCCACTTGTTCGACAGCTTCGTCAGGGTGCCGTCAGCCTTGAGCTGGGCGAAGACCTCGCGGACCTTGGCGTCCCACTCGGCGTCGCCTTTCTCGATGGCCACCGAGTTCGGCTCTTCATACAGCGGCGCACCGGCCAGCTTGAAGCGCTTGTCTTCATTCAGGCGCGGCTGGGCGGTGACCAGGTTGGTGAGGATGGCATCCAGGCGCACGCCGGCACCGAGGCCCAGGTCCTGGAAGGCGACGTTGTCGGTGTCGTACGGGGCGATCTGCACGGCCTCGAACGGGTAGTCGATCTTCTGGTCCTCGGCACCTTCGATCACCAGGTTCTTGTTCAGGTAGCTCTCGTAGCTGGAGGCGCTGGTCAGGCCGACCTTGAGGCCGTTCAGGTCCTTGGCCGCGTGGATGCGCTCGTCCTTGGCGTTGACCACGATCACCGCCGGCGAGGCGTAGTACTCCACCGGGAAGTCGAAGACCTCGGCGCGCGCCTTGCTCGGGGTCATGGAGCAGATGCAGATGTCGTAGCGCCCGCTCCAGCGGCCGGCGGCGATCACGTCCCAGGACGGGGTTTCCAGGCGCAGCTTGACGCCCAGCTTCTCGGCCACGGCCTTGGCCACATCCACATCGAAGCCATCCAGCTGGTTCTGCTCATTGAGGAAGGAGAACGGTGGATAACTTTCCATCAGCACGTTGACCAGTTCCTTGCGGGATTCCACACGGTCCAGGGTGGCGCCGGCGAAGGCTTGGGTGGCAGCGGTCAAGGCCAGCAGGCCCGCGCCCAACAGGGAGGAAAGTTGCATGGGAATCACCGGAAAAAGTTGTAAGACAAAACGTGACAGGTATTAAATAGTTATAAGTAAACGAGAACTAATAAGTTTTATTTCTATTCTTAGAAGCAGGTGTTATATGGGCGAAAAGTCGTTGGTCATTCTCGATGGCGGCATGGGCCGGGAACTGGCGCGCCGTGGGGCGCCGTTCCGCCAGCCGGAGTGGTCGGCGCTCGCATTGAGCGAGGCGCCGGAGGCGGTGGTGGCGGTGCATCGGGCGTATATCGATGCCGGTGCGCAGGTGATCACCAGCAACAGCTACGCCGTGGTGCCATTCCATATTGGTGAGGAGCGCTTCAAGAGCGAAGGTCGCGCCCTGGCCAGTACCGCCGGGCAATTGGCGCGGGCGGCGGCGGATGCCGGGCCGCAGAAAGTTCGGGTCGCAGGTTCGCTGCCGCCGCTGTTCGGTTCCTACCGCCCGGACCTGTACCAGCCCGAGCGGGTTGCCGAAGTGCTGACCCCGTTGGTCGAGGGCCTGTCCGAGCATGTCGACCTGTGGTTGGCGGAAACCCAGAGCGCCATCGCCGAGGTCCGGGCGATCCGCGCTGGTCTGCCGCAGGACGGCAAGCCGTTCTGGGTCTCCTTCACTTTGCAGGACGAGGATGTGGATAACGTGCCGCGCCTGCGTTCCGGCGAGCCGGTCAGCGAAGCGGCCGAAGCCGTGGCGGCGCTGGGCGTGCAGACCCTGCTGTTCAACTGCAGCCAGCCGGAAGTGATCGGCGATGCCATCGATGCGGCCCTGGCGACCTTCCAGCGCCTGGCTGTGGATATCTCCGTCGGCGCCTACGCCAACGCCTTCCCGCCACAGCCGAAGGACGCCACTGCCAACGACGGTCTCGATGAACTGCGCGAAGACCTCGACCCGCCGGGCTACCTGCACTGGACGCAGAACTGGCGCCAACGCGGCGCCAGTCTGCTGGGTGGTTGCTGCGGTATCGGCCCGGAGCATATCGAGCTCCTGGCCAGGCAGCTGAAGTAAGCCCTTACGCTTCGGCGCGGCAGGCTTCCAGCGTCCTAAGCTGACCCTCGGGGCGCTGGTTGTCGGCACTCAACCAGCGCTCGTACGCAGCGGCGATCGCCGGCCATTCATCGTCGGTGATCGAATACCAGGCCGTGTCGCGGTTCTGGTCCTTGACCACCATATGCTTGCGGAACACCCCTTCGTAGGTGAAGCCGAAACGCTCCGCCGCGCGCTTGGAGCGGGCGTTGGCGTTGTTGCACTTCCACTCCAGCCGGCGATTGCCCAGCTCGAACGACAGCTTGCTCAGCAGGTACACCGCCTCGGTGCCCTTGGGCGTGCGCTGCATGGCCGCGCCGAAAGCGATATGCCCGACCTCGATACGGCCCTGGGCCGGCACGATGGACATCAGGCTGAGGATGCCCTGGACCTGCCCGCTGGCCAGGTCGACCACGCTGTAGAACAGCGGATCACGCCCGGCGGCATTGCCTTCCAGCCATTGATCGAACGGCGCGCGCTCGGTGAACGGCCCGTAAGGCAGGTAGTCCCACAGCTTGCCGTCGGATTCGCGGCCCTGCAGCACTTCCCAGAGATCGTCGCCATGCCGGCGCGGATCGAGCTTTTCCAGGCGGATAAAGCGGCCGGTCAACGGCTCGGCGTGCGGCTCCCTGGCCGGATGCCAGTTCAGATTGTTGCTCATCGGTGCACCTCGGCTTACGGAATCTGTTTGCGGAACTGGATGAAACCAGGGCGCTCGGCGACCTGTTCGTACAGGGAAATTGCCGTGGCGTTGGTCTCGTGGGTCAGCCAGTGGACCTTGACGCAACCGGCTTCGGCGGCCTTGGCATAGACATGCTCGATCAGCTGGCGGCCGATGCCCAGGCCGCGCTGGTTGCCGTCGACGTAGAGATCCTGAAGGTAGCAGGAGTTTTCCACAGACCAATTGGAACGATGGTAGATCCAGTGGACCATGCCCACCGCCTCGCCATCGACCCAGGCCAGGGCGGCGTTGGTCGGTTCGGCCGGATCGAGGAAGCGCTGCCAGGTCACGGCGCTGACCGTGTCGGCCAGGGACGTCTGGTAGAAGCGCAGGTACGCCTGCCATAGCGGGTACCAGGCGTCGTGGCTGGCGGCGGTAACCGGGAGAATCTGGACGTTGGGCATGTGACGCATTCCTTCAGGGTTGCTGCATCAGGGCAGCGAGGTTGTTGTCCAGCGGGTCGGCGCTGGCGGCCAGGCCGCTGCGTACGCCCTCGTGATCGATGGCCGAGCGGTTCTGGCTCAGCTTGCGGTTGCATTGCAGGCGCTCGATGGGGATGGCGAAGCCGACGATGGCCTTGAGCATGCCGTCGAGGTAATCGGCGGGCGCGTCGTCCACCGACCAGGGACGCTCGCGGCCCTGCTCGTGGCGGTCGCTGAGGCGACGGACGATCTCCAGCAGCGGCTCGGCTTCGTGGAACACCTCCGGGATGCCCCAGGCATGCACGGCGACGTAGTTCCAGGTCGGCACGGTGCGTGGGTCCTCGGCCTTGCTCGGGTAGAAGCCGGGGCTGACATAGGCATCGGCGCCGGGGAACACCACCAGCACCTCGGCACCGCTTTCCAGCTCGCGCCATTGCGGGTTGCCCCGGGCCAGATGGCCGTAAAGCGTGCCCTTGGCGCCTACCTGCGGATCCAGCAGCAGCGGCACGTGGGTGGCTTGCAGGCTCTGTTCCCCCTGGGTGACCAGTACGGCCAGACGGGTGTTGCCGATGTGTTCGTGCAGGCTGTGCAGGTCGTCGTCTCTGAAGGCGCGGGGTGTATACATGGAGAATTTTCCTTGGCGAATGGCCTCATCCTAGGCAGGCTATTGGTTCAGTGTAAGAGCCATTACAGGCCAATTTTCTGGGTCCAATCGCCATGATCGAGCCGTCCGTTTCCTTGCCTTTCGATCCCACCGGCATCGTCCTCGACCGCCGCCAGGGCCTGACCCGCCAGCTTTACCAGGCCCTGCGCGCCCGGGTCCTGGACGGGCGCCTCGGCAGTGGTACGCGCCTGCCGGCGAGCCGCGACATGGCGGCGATCCTCGGCCTGTCGCGCAACAGCGTGGTGCGTGCCTACGACCAGTTGTACGCCGAAGGCTTTATCGAAAGCCGGGTCGGCGACGGGACTTACGTCAGCCAGCTGCCGAAACTATCCACAAAAGTATCCACAGGGTTATCCCGGGGTTTATCAACAGGGTTATCCACATTTTCGGCGGAAAATACTGGCAATTCATCCAGTAAAGTTATCCACACTGCTCCGATTTTTCGTCTTGAAAACCATCATTTGCCTACACCGCGCAGTGGTCCGCCCCGGGCATTTCGCGTCGGTGTACCGGCGTTCGACCTGTTCCCGTTCGAGGTCTGGGCCAAGCTGCAGGCGGGTTTCTGGCGAAATCCGCCTGCGCAGGTGCTGGGCTATGGCGATCCGGCGGGGGAACCGCTGCTGCGGGAACTCATCGCCGCCTATCTGCGTCGTTCGCGGGGGCTGTCCTGTACGCCTGAGCAAATTGTGATCACCACCGGAGCGCAGCAGGCGATTAGCCTTTGTGCACAGTTGCTGTTGGAGCCGGGGGTGGGGGTGGCTGTGGAAAACCCGGGGTACCGCGCGGCGGGTTGTGCCTTCGGGGTGACGGGGGCCAAGGTGCATGGGGTGGCGGTGGACAGCGAGGGCCTGGACTGCACAGCGCTGGATGCGTTGAAGGGCTGCCGGATGGCCTATGTCACACCGTCGCACCAGTATCCAACCGGGGTGGTGATGAGCTTGGCGCGGCGCCTGGAACTGCTGGCCTGGGCCGAGCGCAATGATGGCTGGATCGTCGAGGACGACTACGACGGCGAGTACCGCTACAGCGGCGCGCCCCTGGCGCCTTTGGCGGCGCTGGACCGCAGCGGGCGGGTGTTGTACGTCGGGACCTTCAGCAAGGTGGCGTTCCCGGCCTTGCGTTTGGGGTACCTGGTGTTGCCCAGGCAGCTGGTGCAGCCGTTTTCCCGGGCGAGGGCGGTGATGGTGCGGCATTCGGAGGCGGGCACGCAGACGGTGATGGCGCAGTTCATGGCCCAGGGGCATTTCCAGCGGCATATCCGGCGCATGCGGCGGGCGGCGTTGAGTCGCAGGAATGCGCTGATGGCGGGCTGGCCTGTGGATATTCCCGGGGTCGGTGGCTTGCCGGAGATGGTGGCGGGGCTGCATGTGAAGGTGGATGTGGATAACCCGGAGCGAGAGCGCTGGTTGGTGGAGAAGGCGCTGGACGTGGGGGTGGAGCTGAATGGGTTGGGGGATTACTGGTTGCCGGAGACTGTGGATAAGACTGCGGGGCTGGTGCTGGGGTTTGCGGCGGTGGGGGAGGCCGGGATTGCCGAGGCTTTGGGCAAGTTGAGGAAGGTGTGGAAGGGGTAAGAATGTGTGGTGTTCTTCAGGGCCCCATCGCTGGCAAGCCAGCTCCCACAGAGTCCGTGTGGGAGCTGGCTTGCCAGCGATGGGGCCATCAGCCGCAATGATGATCTAGGTCCCGGCCTTGATCTTGGTCCAGGCCCGGGTCCGTGCCCTTTCCGCATCCCGACCCAAAGGCTGCAAGGTATACAGCTTGGTCATCGCCTCCGCCGTCGGATACAGGTTCGGGTTGTTGCGGATCGCCGGTGCCACCAATTCCGTCGCATCCTTGTTCGGGTTCGGATACCCGACGAAATCACTGATCGGCGCAATCACCTTGGGCTGCAGCAGGTAGTTGATGAACGCATGGGCATCCTCGGGGTTCGCCGCGCCCTTCGGAATCGCCAGCATGTCGAACCAGATCGGCGCGCCTTCCTTCGGCAAACGCATATCCACCACCACGCCGTTCTTCGCTTCGATCGCCCGGTTGGCCGCCTGCGAGAAGCTGCCCGAATAGCCCACCGCCACGCAGATATCGCCATTGGCGATGTCGGCCATGTACTTCGAGGAGTGGAAGTAGGTGATGTACGGACGGATCTTCAGCATCAGCGCTTCGGCTTTCTTGTAGTCCTCGGGCTTGCTGCTGTTCGGCGACAGGCCCAGGTACTGCAAGGCCAGCGGCATGATTTCCGACGGTGAATCGAGCAGCGCCACGCCGCATTGCTTGAGCTTGGCGATGTTCTCTTCCTTGAAGATCAGGTCCCAGCTGTCCACCGGGGCGTTGTCGCCCAGGGCGGCCTTGATCTTGGCCGGGTTGAAGCCGATCAGCACGGTGCCATACATGTACGGCACGGCGAACTTGTTGCCCGGGTCGTTGGCCTCGATCAGCTTCATCAGGGCCGGGTCCAGGTGCTGCCAGTTCGGCAGCTTGCTGCGGTCCAGCGGCTGGAACACCCCGGCCTCGATCTGCTTGGCCAGGAACACGTTGGACGGCACCACCACGTCATAGCCGGAGTTGCCGGTCAGCAGCTTGGCTTCCAGGGCCTCGTTGGTGTCGAAGATGTCGTAGACCAGCTTGACCTGGCCATCCTTCTGGAAGTCCACCAGGGTCTGCGGGGTGATGTAGTCGAACCAGTTGTAGACCCGCAGGGTACGCTGCTCGGCGACGGCCTGGAGGCTGCCGGCGAGCAGGGTGGTACACAGCAGGGGGGCGAGCAGGCGCTTGAGTCGGGTCATGCTTGGGCTTCCTGTTGGCTGCGTTCGAAACCTTCGAGAACGTTCACGGCATTGATGCCGATTTCTTCCACCGCGTAGCCGCCTTCCATGACGAACAGGGTCGGCTTGCCCAGGCGCGCGATGCGCTCGCCCATGGCCAGGTAATCGGGGCTGTCGAGCTTGAACTGGGAGATCGGGTCGTCCTTGAAGGTGTCGACGCCGAGGGACACGATCACCACGTCCGGGGCGTAGGCGTCGATCCGCGCGCAGGCCTGGTCGAGGGCGGCGCTCCAGGTGGCCCAGTCGCTGCCGGCGGGCAGCGGGTAGTTGACGTTGTAGCCCTCGCCGTCGCCTTCGCCGTGCTCGTCGGCATAGCCGAGGAAGAACGGGAATTCCGCCTGCGGATCACCGTGGATCGAGGCGAAGAACACGTCGCTGCGGGCGTAGAAGATTTCCTGGGTGCCGTTGCCGTGGTGGTAGTCGACATCGAGGATGGCCACGCGCTTATGGCCTTGGTCGAGGAAGGCCTGGGCGGCGATGGCGGCGTTGTTCAGGTAGCAGTAGCCGCCCATCACGTCGCTGGCGGCATGGTGTCCTGGTGGACGGCACAGGGCGAAGGCGCTGTGGGCGCCGGCCTGGATCGCGGCCTGGCCGGTGAGGGCGACTTGCGCGGCACTGTAGGCGGCCTGCCAGGTGCCGGCGGTGATCGGCGCGCCGGCGTCGAAGCTGTAGTAGCCCAGTTCGCCCAGCAGGCTGGTGGGTTTGATCGAGCGCAGGGTGCGGGCCGGCCAGGTGAACGGCAGCAGGTCGCCGTCGCGCTCCAGCTCCGCCCAGCGCGCCCAGGCGCCTTCGAAGAACTTCAGGTAATCGGCACTGTGCACCCGTTGCAGCGGGGCGCGGCCGAAATCGGTGGGGCCGCTGATGGGGCCGATATTGCGCGCCTTGACCCGGTCAAGGACGTGGTCGGCGCGGGACGGCATCTCGAAGCAGGGCTTGAGTTGCCCGTCGATCAGCTCGCAGCGGCCGTGGTGCAGGCGGTGGTCATCGGAATAGATCGTCAGCATTTGTTGTTCTCCGGAGCACTGGCGTTTTTTTCCCGGATGGTGCGGTGCAAAGCGGTGCGGCTGAACGGTGGAAGTGGCCAAAAGGGGATCGATATGGCCAAGGCTGGTGGCCAGGCTTGATTCGGTGGTGCTCCCAATCGCTGGCAAGCCAGCTCCCACAAGGACCGCGCTGCCCTCAAGAACACCACTGAACCTGTGGGAGCTGGCTTGCCAGCGATGAGGCCAGTTCAGGCCCTGAAGTGACTGGGGGCTACCCCACTCCAACGCATGAACGCATGCCTGAAACTCGCCGTCTCACTGAACCCCAGCACTTCCGCAATCCGGTAGATCGGCATCTGCCCTTCACCGAGCAACTGCTTGGCCCGCTCGAAGCGTAGCTCGTCCAGCAATTGCTGGTAGCTGCTGCCCATTTCGCCCAGGTGCCGGCGCAAGGTCCGCGACGAGCAGTTCATCTGCCGCGCCAGCCCTTCCAGCCCCGGCGGCGCGACCAGCTGATCGGCGAGCAACTGGCGAATCCGCCCCAGCCAGGCCTGGCGCCCGGTGAACTCCAGGTTCAACTGCCGGCAACGCTCGCTCATGGTCCCGTGGGTCACCCGGTCCGCCAGTGGCAACGGCTGCTCCAGCCAGGCGCGGTCGAAGGCGAAGGCGTTGTCCTCGGCCTCGAAATGCAAGGGGCAGGTGAAGGTTTCCCCGTACTGCTCGCGGTAATCCGGCTCGCTGTGGATAAAACGCGCCGCGAGCAGCGGCAGCGGCCGGCCCAGCAGGTCGTCGCAGATCACCTTCAACGACACCAGGCAGAACTCCGCATTGAACGCCGCCAGCTCCGGCTCTTCCCGGTAATCGCTGGCGCTGAACCAGATCCGCTCGCCGTCCTCGATCAGGCGCAGGCGGAAAAGTGTTCCCAGCAGCGCGGGGTAGTGCAACGCCAGGCGCAAAGCGTCACCCAAAGTGGCACTGGAGAGCAGGGCATAGCCGAGCATCCCGTAGGACGACACATGCATGCGCCGCCCCAGCTCCAGGCCGATATCCCGGCGCCGGGCCACGGCGTTGGCACACACCAGCATTTCCTGGCGGGTGGTGATGCGCGAGTCGGCGCGGCCCAGGTCGGCGGCGCTGATGCCGCTGCCCTGGAGCAGGGCTTCGTCGCGGAAGGTCTGCAAGACCAGGGAGACCGCGTGCAGGGTCGTCAGGTGGGAGTGCAGCATGCTCGGTTACCGGGCTGATGGACTGTGCGGGAAACGAGCAATTTGCATGCCTTCACGCCAGCTCCAGTTCCACCAGGCGGCGCACGTCCTCGACCGGCAGGCCGCTGCCCAGCAGCCACTGCAATTTGCCGAACGCCGCTTCACGGGTCATGCCGCCACCGGACAGCACGCCCGCTTGGCGCAAGCGGCTCCCCGCCTCGTAGATATCGAACTCGACGCCGCCTTCATGGCACTGGGTGATCGCCACTACCACCAGGTCGCGGGAGTGGGCCTGTTCGAGGGCGTGGATAAAGTCCGGATCGTCGCTCGGCCCGGTGCCGCTGCCGAAGCATTCGAGGATCAGGCCCTGGGCGCCGCTGTGGATAACTGCCCGCAGCAGATCTGCGGAAATCCCCGGTACCAGGGGCAGTACGGCGATATCCGCAGGCTGACGCGGTTGGCGATAGTCCAACGCGGCGGGCAAGGAAGCGGTTCTACTCAACAGGGCATTGCGCTTGAGCGCCACGAAGGGATTGCGCCCGTAGCTGCGCACCTTGGCAGTGCGCAACGGTGGCAACAACTCACCATGGAAGAACAGCTGTACGCCGGCCGGCTGGCCATTGGTCAGTGCTTGCAGGGACCCCGTGAGGTTTTCCCAGGCATCGCTGTCGTCCACCCCGGCGGGCAGCATCGAGCCGGTGAACAGCACGGGCGCGTCCAGCCCGAGCAACTGGAAGCTCATGGCCGCCGCGCTGTAGGCCAGGGTGTCGGTGCCATGCAGCACCAATACCGCATCACAGCCGGCATCCATCGCCTCGATGATCGCCGTGCGCAGGCGCAGCCAATACTGCGGCGTCATGTTGGCGCTGTCGATCAGCGGCGCCATTTCCCGGAAACGCCAGGGCGCCAGGTCCGTCCTTGTGGATAACTCCGCGCGCATGCGCTGCTCGAAGCCGGAAGCGGGGGTCAGGCCGTTGGCACCGGCCTGCATGCCGATGGTGCCGCCGGTGTACAGCACCATGATGCTGCGGGCGGGGCGGGGGGACGCCGGGTTCATGCGCCATTCTCCATGGTCGGTCTTGTTCGTAGCCGGCCACGTTACGCCATCCGGGACAGATCTGTCAGGCATAAAAAAAGGGCCCGGGGTGTAAGCCCTGGGCCCTCAAAGGTGAGAGGTGTCTAGTCCCTCGACCTGGTGAGACGGTTGTTGCGTGGGGTTACGCCTTCAGCGGAACCAGACGCGGAGCGATCATGTTTTCCGGACGCAGGATGTCGTTGAGCATCGCTTCGTCCAGCAGCTGTTCTTCACGCACCAGTTCCAGCACGCCGCGGCCGGTTTCCAGGGCGACGCGGGCGATACGGGTGGCGTTTTCGTAGCCGATGTACGGGTTCAGGGCGGTGACCAGGCCGATCGAGTGCTCGACCAGTTCACGGCAGCGCTGTTCGTTGGCGGTGATGCCGACGATGCAGTGCTCGCGCAGCATGTCCATGGCGCGTTGCAGCAGACGGATGGAGTCGAAGATCTTGTAGGCGATCAGCGGTTCCATGACGTTCAGTTGCAGCTGGCCGCCTTCGGCAGCGATGGTCAGGGCCAGGTCGTTGCCCATGATGGCGAAGGCCACCTGGTTCACGGCTTCCGGGATAACCGGGTTGACCTTGCCTGGCATGATCGAGCTGCCTGGCTGACGCGCTGGCAGGTTGATCTCGTTGATGCCGGTACGCGGGCCGCTGGACAGCAGGCGCAGGTCGTTGCAGATCTTCGACAGCTTGACCGCGGTACGCTTGAGCATGCCGGAGAACAGGACGAAGGCGCCCATGTCCGAGGTGGCTTCGATCAGGTCGGCAGCCGGCACCAGCGGCTGGCCGCTGATGGTGGCCAGGCGCTGTACCGCCAGGGCCTGGTAGCCCGGGTCGGCGTTGATGCCGGTACCGATGGCGGTACCGCCCAGGTTCACTTCGGTCAGCACTTCCGGTGCCAGGGTGCGCAGGCGGTTCAGGTCTTCGGTCAGGGTGGTGGCGAAGGCGCGGAATTCCTGGCCCAGGGTCATCGGGACCGCGTCCTGCAGCTGGGTACGGCCCATCTTCAATACGTGGCTGAATTCTTCACCCTTGGCCGCGAAGGCCTGGATCAGGCTGTCGAGGCTGGCCAGCAGGGCGTCGTGACCGAGCAGCAGACCCAGGCGGATCGCGGTCGGGTAGGCGTCGTTGGTCGACTGCGCCATGTTCACGTCGTTGTTCGGGTGCAGGTACTTGTACTCGCCTTTCTCATGGCCCATGGCTTCCAGGGCGATGTTGGCGATGACTTCGTTGGCGTTCATGTTGGTAGAAGTACCAGCACCGCCTTGAATCATGTCCACGACGAACTGCTCGTGGTAGTCGCCACGGATCAGGCGGGCACAGGCCTCGCTGATGGCGGCATGCTTGGCATCGCTCAGGTGACCCAGCTCACGGTTGGCGTCGGCAGCGGCCTGCTTGACCATGGCCAGGGCCACGACCAGCTTCGGGTAGTGCGACAGCGGAACACCGGACAGATGGAAGTTGTTGGCAGCACGCAGGGTCTGGATGCCGTAGTAGGCGTCAGCAGGGACTTCCAGGGTGCCAAGCAGGTCTTTTTCAATGCGGAACGATGCAGCAGCGGACATGATGAGTATCATCTCGAATTAACCCGGCACATGCCGGAATGGCGCCAATCCTAGGGGCGGAACCCATTTGGCGGCCAATGCTGTTGCACGCTAACCTATGCACAAACGGCATAACGTCTCATGTGACGTTTTGTCGACAGCGAGCGTGTTCCATTTTGGTGCATGCTTTTGGAGAGTTTCCGATGAACCTTGAGAGCAAATGGCTGGAAGACTTCAGTGCGCTGGCCGCCACTCGCAGCTTTTCCCAGGCTGCCGAGCGTCGTTTTGTGACCCAGCCGGCTTTCAGCCGGCGCATTCGCAGCCTGGAGGCGGCACTCGGCCTGACCCTGGTCAACCGCTCGCGCACACCCATCGAGCTGACGGCTGCGGGGCAACTGTTCCTGGTCACTGCCCGCACGGTTGTCGACCAGTTGAGCGAAGTTCTCCGCCATTTGCATCATCTTGAAGGCGGGCAAGGCGAGGTTATCCAGGTTGCGGCGGCGCACTCCCTGGCGCTTGGTTTCTTCCCGCGCTGGATCGCTCAGTTGCGTAACGACGGCCTGAATATCGCCACGCGCCTGGTGGCGACCAACGTCGGCGATGCCGTGCATGCCCTGCGCGAAGGTGGCTGCGACCTGATGCTGGCGTTCTATGACCCGGATGCTGCCTTGCAGATGGATGCGGAGATCTTCCCGTCCCTGCACATGGGGCATACCGAGATGCTGCCAGTATGTGCCGCCGGACCCGACGGCCAGCCCCTGTTCGATCTGGAAGGCGAGGGCAGCGTGCCGTTGCTGGCCTACAGTGCCGGTGCGTTCCTCGGGCGTTCGGTGAACCTGTTGCTGCGCCAGCGCAACCTGCGCTTCACCACGGTCTACGAGACCGCCATGGCCGACAGCCTGAAAAGCATGGCCCTGGAAGGCCTGGGGATCGCCTGGGTGCCGCGGCTGTCGGCGCGGGCCGAGCTGGAGCGGGGCGAACTGGTGATTTGCGGCGGTCCCCAATGGCATGTGCCACTGGAGATCCGCCTTTATCGATGCGCCTTGGTACGCAAGGCCAATGTGCGCTTGCTCTGGCGCAAGCTGGAGTCGGGGCTGCAGGAGTCGGCACCGGTCAGTTCCCCGAGCGCCTGAGGTAGCGGGCGATATTGGCGCGGTTTTCCTCGGAATAGCGGTAGCAGTGCGAACGCAGGTCGAAACGGTCGGGGAACATGTAGGTTTCGCAGAACCAGCCATTGAAGCCGACGCGCGCCGCCTCGTGGGTGGCGCTCAGGGTGTGGCCCAGCTCGTGGCCGGCGGTGGCGTAGGACTGGATCGAGGCGATCGCTGCGTGTCCGGTCTGGTGGGCCATGCCCAGGGTGTCCTCGCTGTGATCCAGGTGCCGGCTGGTCAGCAGCAGGTACTTGTTGTCGATGATGCCGCCGGGTGCGTTCTGTTGCCGACGCCAGGCCCAGACCGCATCGGACCAGGTGGCGAGGGTGGCGGAAGGCAGGGCGCTGCGGTAATCGAGGTCGGTCAGGCCAGGGATATTGCGCTGGAAGCGCAGGTGCACGGGCATGTCGATCACCTCGCGCATTTCCTGCAACCAGGGGTCTAGATAATCCGCCTGCAGTTGCCGGTCGGGCACGTCGGCCAGGTCGTCGTGGGGAAAGACCCACACGGTCAGGCTGCTCTCGGCCGTGACGAAGGCGGCGTGGTACAGCGCGGCGAAAGCCAGGGGCAGGGTGGTGCGAAGTCGTTTGCGCATAAGGTCGTCCTTGATGTTGGGCTGGAATGCGCCTCGACAGTAGTCCCCAAGCCCCGGGCCAAAGCATCTGGAAGCCTCTCAGTGGGCCATCTTCCGACCTTACCAACGGGGCTGGGCGCCTTTGCCCCGACTGCGCTATAATCCCGCGCCTTCGGCCGACCCGGTCGATTCAGAATCCGTATGACGAGCCACGCCGGTCTTCCCGCGTGGCTCGTTGCTTTTGGCGCGTCACAAGACGCTTGCAGGAGAGGCTCGACGATGAGTGCACTGGTTGGCGTGATCATGGGCTCCAAGTCCGATTGGTCCACCCTTAGCCACACCGCCGATATGCTGGAAAAACTCGGCATTCCCTATGAAGTGAAGGTGGTATCCGCCCACCGCACCCCGGACTTGCTGTTCCAGTACGCCGAAGAGGCGGAAGGCCGCGGTATCGAGGTGATCATCGCCGGAGCCGGTGGCGCTGCCCACCTGCCGGGCATGTGCGCCGCCAAGACCCACCTGCCGGTGCTGGGCGTGCCGGTGCAGTCGTCGATGCTCTCGGGTGTCGACTCGCTGCTGTCCATCGTGCAGATGCCGGCGGGTATTCCCGTCGCCACCCTGGCGATCGGCAAGGCCGGTGCGATCAACGCCGCGCTGCTCTCGGCGAGCATCCTCGGCGCCAAGCACCCGCAGTTCCACACTGTGCTGAAGCAGTTCCGCGCAGAGCAGACAGACAGCGTTCTGGACAATCCAGACCCGCGCCAGGCCTGAGGTCGCTGCCATGAAGATCGGTGTAATCGGTGGCGGCCAGCTCGGCCGCATGCTGGCCCTGGCGGGCACTCCGCTGGGCATGAACTTCGCCTTCCTCGACCCGGCGCCGGATGCGTGCGCCGCGCCGCTGGGCGAACACCTGCGTGCCGACTACGGCGACCAGGACCACCTGCGCCAACTGGCCGACGAAGTCGACCTGGTGACCTTCGAGTTCGAAAGCGTGCCGGCCGAGACCGTCGCCTTCCTGTCGCAGTTCGTCCCGGTCTACCCGAGTGCCGAAGCCCTGCGCATTGCTCGCGACCGCTGGTTCGAGAAGAGCATGTTCAAGGACCTGGGCATCCCGACCCCGGCCTTCGCCGATATCCAGTCGCAAGCCGACCTGGACGCCGCCGTGGCCAGCATCGGCCTGCCGGCCGTGCTGAAAACCCGCACCCTGGGTTACGACGGCAAGGGCCAGAAGGTCCTGCGCAGCGCTGCCGACGTGGTCGACACCTTCGCCGAGCTGGGCAGCGTGCCTTGCCTGCTGGAAGGCTTCGTGCCGTTCACCGGTGAAGTGTCGCTGGTCGCCGTGCGTGCCCGTGATGGCGAAACCCGCTTCTACCCGCTGGTGCACAACACCCACGAGAGCGGCATCCTGCGCCTGTCCATCGCCAGCAGCGAGCATCCGCTGCAGGCCCTGGCCGAGGACTATGCCGGTCGCGTGCTGGAGAAGCTGGACTACGTCGGCGTGCTGGCCTTCGAGTTCTTCGAAGTCGATGGCGGCCTGAAGGCCAACGAGATCGCCCCGCGGGTGCACAACTCCGGGCACTGGACCATCGAAGGTGCCGAGTGCAGCCAGTTCGAGAACCACCTGCGCGCCGTGGCCGGCCTGCCGCTGGGTTCGACCGCCAAGGTCGGCGAAAGCGCCATGCTCAACTTCATCGGCGAAGTGCCGGCTGTGGATAAGGTCGTTGCCATCGACGACTGCCATCTGCACCACTACGGCAAGGCCTTCAAGGTCGGGCGCAAGGTTGGCCACGCCACCCTGCGCTGCGCCGACATGGCCACGCTGGAGCGCAAGATCCAGCAGGTCGAAGCCCTGATCGCGGGTTGAACCTCTGCTGATGGCAACCCTCTGATGGCAGGACACCGAAGCGCTGGCTAGGCTTTTGGTGGTGCACTCACTCAGAGGGATTGCCATGGGAATCATCGGAACCATCTTCATCGGCCTGATCGTCGGACTCGTCGCGCGCTTCCTCAAGCCCGGCGACGACAGCATGGGCTGGATCATGACCATTCTGCTCGGCATCGGCGGCTCGCTCGCGGCGACCTACGGTGGCCAGGCCCTGGGCATCTACCAGGCGGGTCAGGCAGCCGGCTTCATCGGCGCGGTGGTGGGCGCGATCGTCCTGCTGGTGATCTACGGCTTGATCAAAAAAAGCTGACGGCACTATAGAATGCTCGGCAACTTCCTACGGTTGCCGAGCATTTTTCATGCGTGCGTTATTCCTTATTCCCCTGCTGCTGTGCAGCACCCTCGCCCGGGCCGAGCTGCCTGAAACCGACTGGCTGGAACTGATGCCCAAGTCGGACCAGAAGGCCCTGGAAGAAATGCCCGAGATCGACCACAACTCCCCGGAAGCCCAGGGCACCTTCACTGCCAAGGGCGGCCTGAAGCAGAGCAAGGGCTTGCCGGCGGTGATGTATTCGACCAAGACCGTGGCGGCGATGAACGGCAAGTCGATCCGCCTGGGTGGCTATCCGGTGCCGCTGGAGGCCGACGCCAAGGGCAACAGCACCTTGTTCTTCCTCGTCCCGTACCCGGGCGCCTGCATCCACGTGCCGCCACCGCCGCCGAACCAGCTGGTGCTGGTGCGCTATCCGAAAGGCGTGAAGCTGGCGGACATCTACACGCCGCTGTGGGTCAGCGGCAAGCTGGAGGTGGAGAAGGTCAGCAATGACCTGGCGGATGCGGCCTATGCCATGGATGCGGCGAAGGTGCGGGTCGTGGAGGATGCAGACCTGTAGTGTTTTCGGGAGCACATTGGCCCCTGTGGGAGCTGGCTTGCCAGCGATTGCTGCAGTGAATTCACCATAGCTATCGCTGGCAAGCCAGCTCCCACAGGTTCAGAGGTGTTCGCTCGATAGGGTCAGGCTCAAAGTGTGACTCGCCCCCGGCGCCAGCTCGATGATGTCATCCCACACATTCGCCGTCTCGATGCACAGCATGCGCTGCCAGCCATCGTCGGCCATGTCCGGCAACTGCGCGGCGCGTTCGATCCAGGGATTCCAGATCACCGCCGAGCGCGAGCCGCTGCTGCTGATGCGGATACGCCGCTCCCACGCTGGATCGACGATGCTCAATTCGGCAGGCGTATCCAGGTAAATCCGGTCGGTCTCGCCGCTGAACGCCAGGTCCGCCTGCTGGGTACGCTGCTCCCAGTCCGCCAGGGTCTCGATATAGTCCCGGCCCTTCACCCCTTCAACCTGCACCGAACGCACATCGCTGACCGCGAAGTAGCTGTGCAGCGCCTGGCTCAGGGTAACCGAAGCGTCGCCCAGGTTGCGGCTGGTGAGGTTCAGGCTCAGGTGTTCACCCATGCGGATCTCGAGGAGCAGCTCGACCTTGTGCGGCCAGCCCGGCAGTTCGCCCTGGGTTTCAGGCAACCCGAACGACAACTGCAGCTCATCGCCACTGCTGTCGATACCCAGCAATTGCCAGTCACGCCCGCGCACCAGCCCGTGGGCCGGAGCTTCACTGCCCTGGAACTGCTGCTGAACGGAAGGGGGATTGCGCTGCAGGTTGCCGAACCACGGCCAGCACACCGGAACACCGGCGCGCACCGACTTGCCGTGCCTGAACAGCGCCTGGTCACTCAGCCAGAGAAGCGGCGGTTCGCCCAGGCGCTGGTAACTCAGCACCTGCGCACCCTGCTGGGCCACCAGCAGCTCGGCGCGGTCGCTGGTGATGCGCCAGCAGTTGAGTTCGCCGTGTTGTTCCGATTCGACCTTGGGTGTGGACATGCGCTGCTCTCGTTGGATGTGCCGTAAGGTCTTCGACCTTGCCAGAACCCGCGAGTTTAGCGCGAGCCCTGGTCAGCGACGAGGCGGGACGGAGCGGGTGCGGCCACTGCCGTCGATGGCGACGAAGACGAACACCGCTTCGGTGACCTTGCGCCATTCGCTGGACAGCGGATCGTCGCTCCACACCTCGACCATCATCTGGATCGAGCTGCGGCCGATTTCCAGGGTCTGGGTATAGAAGGACAGTTGCGCACCGACTGCGACCGGGACCAGGAAGGCCATGCGGTCGATCGCCACGGTGGCGACACGGCCTCCGGCAACGCGGCTGGCCATGGCGGTGCCCGCGAGGTCCATCTGGGCGACCAGCCAGCCGCCGAAGATATCGCCGAAACCGTTGGTTTCGCGGGGAAGTGCGGTGATCTGCAAGGCCAGGTCGCCTTGCGGAATCGGATCTTCTTGTTCGAGTTCAATCATGCCGGGGGTGCCTCTGACCCGTAACGCTTCATTGGTTGACGCAATAACGCCGCAAAAAACGATCCAGCCCACTCACTGCACTGTTTTCGCTTCGAAGGCGGCGGAGGGAAACTCTGCGAAACCGACCAAGTGTACTTGGCAGCGTTTTCGCACAATATCCCACCTTGGACGCAACCGGTTTCGACGAGGGGCCAGTATATAGAGCCTCGCAGACAGCGACGACCATGCAGTCACGATTATCTGCTGGGATTATGTAGATCTGTGTCGCTTTCGGACAATTTGTTATCGTTCGAGGGTCTATCCGGCCTTCGACCAGCCTTGCTGCCCGCTTCTACCTTCCAATAAGAGAAGTCTCAATGACATCGGTTCCCTCCAGCCTCGATCAGCCGGCCCGGCCGCTGACCCGCAACGACTACAAAACCCTGTCGCTGTCCGCCCTCGGCGGTGCGCTGGAGTTCTATGACTTCATCATCTTCGTGTTCTTCGCCACGGTGGTCGGCAAGCTGTTCTTCCCGGCCGACATGCCGGAATGGCTGCGCCTGATGCAGACCTTCGGCATCTTCGCCGCCGGCTACCTGGCGCGGCCGCTGGGCGGCATCGTCATGGCCCACTTCGGCGACCTGCTGGGGCGCAAGAAGATGTTCACCCTGAGCATCTTCATGATGGCCGTGCCGACCCTGATCATGGGCCTGCTGCCGACCTACGCGCAGATCGGCATGGCCGCGCCGATCCTGCTCCTGCTGATGCGGGTTATCCAGGGCGCGGCGATCGGTGGCGAAGTGCCGGGGGCCTGGGTCTTCGTCTCCGAGCACGTGCCGGCGCGCAATACCGGCTTCGCTTGCGGCACCCTGACCGCCGGGCTGACGGCGGGCATCCTTCTCGGCTCGCTGGTCGCTACCCTGATCAACAGCGTTTACACCCCGGAAGAAGTTGCTGATTACGCCTGGCGGATCCCCTTTCTGCTGGGCGGCGTTTTCGGCCTGTTCTCGGTGTACCTGCGCCGCTGGCTGCACGAGACCCCGGTATTCGCCGAACTGCAACAGCGCAAGGCCCTGGCCGAGGAAGTGCCGCTGCGCGCGGTGCTGCGTGACCACCGTGGCGCCATCGTCCTGTCGATGCTGCTGACCTGGCTGCTCTCGGCCGGCATCATCGTGGTCATCCTGATGACCCCCACCGTGCTGCAGACCGTCTACGGTTTCAGCGCCAGCGTGGCCCTGCAGGCCAACAGCCTGGCCATCGTCCTGCTGACCCTGGGCTGCATCGGTGCCGGCAAGCTGGTCGACCGCTTCGGCGCCGGCCGGGTGTTCGTGGCGGGCAGCCTGGCGCTGCTGGTCAGCTCCTGGACCTTCTATCACACCCTCGCCGAGCATAAGGATCTACTGTTCCCGATGTACGCACTGACCGGCCTGTGCGTCGGCATTGTCGGTGCGGTGCCCTTCGTCATGGTCCGCGCGTTCCCGCCGGTGGTGCGCTTCAGCGGCCTGTCGTTCTCCTACAACGTGGCCTACGCCATCTTCGGCGGCCTGACCCCGATGGCGGTCACCGCGCTGCTCAAGTTCAGCCCGATGGCCCCTGCGCTGTATGTGGCCGGGATCTGCGGCATCGGCTTCCTGGTGGGGCTGTATCTGCTGGCGACCAAGCGCTGACGCTTCTTTAATATCCGGCGCCTGAAAAATACAAAGGCCATCCCCGTTTCCGGTGATGGCCTTTAATCTAATTGTCACAATCCAGTCATAGATTAGACACGCGCCCTACAGATACTGGGCCCCGATCCATCTCACCCCCGAATTCCTGCTAGGAGCAAGGCATGAAACTGAAGCGTTTGATGGCGGCCCTGACCTTTGTCGCCGCTGGCGTTGCCACCGCCAATGCGGTCGCCGCTGTTGACCCAGCCATTCCGACCTACACCAAGACCACCGGTGTGTCGGGCAACCTGTCCAGCGTTGGCTCCGATACCCTGGCCAACCTGATGACGCTGTGGGCTGAGGCGTACAAGAAAGAGTACCCGAACGTAAACATTCAGATTCAGGCCGCCGGCTCCTCCACCGCGCCACCCGCGCTGACCGAAGGCACCGCCAACCTGGGCCCGATGAGCCGCAAGATGAAGGACGTCGAGCTGCAGGCCTTCGAGCAGAAGTACGGCTACAAGCCTACCGCCATCCCGGTGGCCGTCGACGCCCTGGCCGTCTTCGTGCACAAGGACAACCCGATCAAAGGCCTGACCATGGCCCAGGTTGACGCGATCTTCTCGTCGACCCGTCTGTGCGGCGGCAAAGCCGACGTGAAAACCTGGGGCGACCTGGGCGTGACCGGCGACCTGGCCAACAAGCCAGTCCAGCTGTTCGGCCGCAACTCGGTATCCGGCACCTACGGCTACTTCAAGGAAGAAGCCCTGTGCAAAGGCGACTTCAAGCCTAACGTCAACGAGCAGCCAGGTTCGGCTTCCGTTGTTCAGTCGATCAGCTCCTCGCTGAACGGCATCGGCTACTCCGGCATCGGCTACAAGACCGCTAGCGTCAAGACCGTAGCCCTGGCCAAGAAAGAAGGCGGCGAGTTCGTTGAAGACAACGAAGCCAACGCCCTGAACGGCACCTACCCGCTGTCGCGCTTCCTGTACGTCTACGTCAACAAGGCCCCGAACAAGCCTCTGGCCCCGCTGGAAGCCGAGTTCGTGAAGCTGGTCCTGTCGCAGGCCGGTCAGCAGGTCGTAGTGAAAGACGGTTATATTCCGCTGCCAGCCAAAGTGGCCGAAAAAGCCCTGGCTGACCTGGGTCTGAGCCACACCGCCGGTGTAGCCAAGAACTAAGCGTGACCTCGTGGGGCCCGGAGGACGCCAGGCCCCACCTGCAAATTTCCAGTCCGCTGCCAGGGATGCCTGTGCGGCGGGCTTTTTTGCGTCACCGCATTGTCATGTTTCTGTCATACGGGACCGCTAGGGTGTGTGCGCATGAATGATCTGGCCAATTCCACAATGACCCCAAATTCCTCCCCGGTGCGGATTGACTTCAATACGCCCGAGCTGCAACGCAAACGCCGCATCCGCGCGCTGAAGGACCGCCTGACCCGCTGGTATGTACTGGTCGGCGGGCTTGCCGTGCTGGCGGCGATTACCCTGATCTTCTTCTACCTGGCCTATGTGGTGGTGCCGCTGTTCCAGGGCGCGAGCCTGACCAGCAAGCCGGCCCTGCAGCCCGCCTGGTTGCAACAGGACGCCGGCAAGCCGCTGATGATCGCCCTGGAAGAGCAGAACCTGGTCGGCATGCGCGTTTCCGACAAGGGCCAGGCCCTGTTCTTCGATACCAAGACCGGCGCCGAGCTCAAGCGCGTCGATCTGCCCCTGCCGCCGGGTGTCCAGGTGACCTCGATCGGTGCCGACCAGCCGGGTAGCCCGCTGATCGTGCTGGGCCTGTCCAATGGTCAGGTGGTGGTGTTCCACCACACCTACAAGATCACCTACCCGGACAACAAGAAGACCATCACCCCCGCCATCGACTTCCCTTATGGCCAGGAGCCCATCGCCCTGGACGAGCAGGGCCGCGCGCTGGAACACGTGAGCCTGAACGCCAACGGCGACACCCTGCTGCTGACCGGTTCCGCCGGCGCACACCTGCAGGTGCTGCAACTGAGCCGTTCGGAAAACATGATGACCGGCGAAGTCACCAACGAGCAGAACCGCATCGAACTGCCGCAGATGACCGAGCCGGTGAAGCAGATCTTCGTCGATCCGCGCCAGCAGTGGCTGTACGTGATCAACGGTCGCGCCCAGGCCGACGTGTTCAACCTGCGCGAGAAGAGCCTCAACGGTCGCTACAAGCTGGCCGAGGACGGCAATGTCGAGATCACCGCGGTGGCCCAGCTGGTCGGCGGCATTTCGCTGATCGTCGGTGACTCCAAGGGCGTCCTGACCCAGTGGTTCATGGCCCGCGACCCGGATGGCGAGCAGCACCTCAAACGCATCCGCGACTTCAAGATGAGCGATTCGCCGATCGTGCAGATCGACGCCGAAGAGCGCCGCAAGGGCTTCATCGCCCTGGACGCCAGCGGCAAGCTCGGTGTGTTCCACAGCACCGCGCACCGTACCCTGCTGATCGAACAGGCCGTTGACGGCCCGGGCATCCTCGCCCTGTCGCCGCGCGCCAACCGCGTGCTGATCGAAGACGGCAACAAACTGCAGCCGCTGAGCCTGAAGAACCCGCACCCGGAAGTCTCCTTCAGTGCCCTGTGGAGCAAGGTCTGGTACGAGAACTACGACGAGCCTAAATATGTCTGGCAGTCGACCGCCTCGAACACCGACTTCGAACCCAAGCTGAGCCTGTCGCCGCTGACCTTCGGTACCCTCAAGGCGGCCTTCTACGCGATGATCCTGGCCGCACCGCTGGCCATCGCCGCCGCCATCTACACCGCCTACTTCATGGCCCCGGGCATGCGCCGCAAGGTCAAGCCGGTGATCGAACTGATGGAAGCGATGCCGACGGTGATCCTCGGCTTCTTCGCCGGCCTGTTCCTTGCGCCGTACCTCGAAGGCCACCTGCCGGGCGTGTTCAGCCTGCTGTTGCTGTTGGCGCTGGGCATCCTGGTCGCCGGCTTCAGCTGGAGCCGCCTGCCGGAGTCGATCCGCCTGCGCGTCCCGGATGGCTGGGAAGCGGCGATCCTGATCCCGGTGATCCTCTTCACCGGCTGGTTCGCCCTGTACATGAGCCCGTTCCTGGAAACCTGGTTCTTCGGCGGCGACATGCGCCTGTGGATCACCAACGACCTGGGCATCACCTACGACCAGCGCAACGCCCTGGTCGTCGGTATCGCCATGGGCTTCGCGGTCATCCCGAACATCTACTCGATCGCCGAGGACGCCGTGTTCAGCGTGCCGCGCAGCCTGACCCTGGGCTCGCTGGCGCTGGGTGCCACGCCGTGGCAGACCTTGACCCGCGTGGTCATCCTGACCGCCAGCCCGGGCATTTTCTCGGCACTGATGATCGGCATGGGCCGCGCCGTGGGCGAGACCATGATCGTGCTGATGGCCACCGGCAACACGCCGGTGATGGAGCTGAACCTGTTCGAGGGCATGCGCACCCTGGCGGCCAACGTCGCGGTGGAGATGCCGGAGTCGGAAGTCGGCGGCAGCCATTACCGCGTGCTGTTCCTGGCGGCGCTGGTGCTGCTGATGTTCACCTTCGTCATGAACACCTTGGCCGAGCTGATTCGCCAGCGTCTGCGCAAGAAATACTCGTCGCTTTGATAGAGAAGGTAGAGATCCGTGAAAAAGGATTCCCTCAACAGCTGGTTCAAGAGCGGCGCACCCGGTGTCTGGATCAGCGGTGGCTCGGTCGCCATCGCGGTCATCATGACCATCGGCCTGCTGGCCGTGATCGCCGTCCGCGGCCTGGGCCACTTCTGGCCCGCTGACCTGGTCCAGGCCAGCTACAACGTGCCGGGCCAGCCCGCGCATGTAGTGGTCGGCGAGGTGGTACAGAAGGAAGAAGTACCCCGTGCCCGTCTGAAAGGTGCCGGCCTGCCGGTGCCGGATGACGGCCCGGAGTTCATGACCCGCGAACTGATCAAGGTGGGTAACCGCGACCTCAACGGCAGCGACTTCACCTGGGTGGTCGGTGAGTGGCTGGTGGACGAGCAGCGCCCGGCTGACCTGATCGCCCTGGAACGCCGCGAGTGGGGCAACTTCTACGGCTACCTGGTCAGCGTCAAGGAAAACGGCAAGGTGGTCGCCGAAGGTCCGGCGGCCTGGGCCGAACTGCAAAGCCGCCTGGCCCGCGCCGACAAGCTGTCCGGCGACCTGCAGACCCTGGAAAAGAAAGATATCGGCGCCATCAACCACGGTCTCGAACGCCTGCGCCTGCACAGCCGCAAGCTGGAGCTGGAAGGCAAGCTGGACGCCGCCGCCCAGGCCGACATCGAATCCGAGCGTGCCGAGCTGAACAACCGCTACAAGGCCATCGAGGACCGCCTGGGCAGCCTGCACCAGGACTTCGCCCGTGATTCCATGGTCGCCCGTGACGGCAACGGTCGCGAAGTCGAGATCAACCTGAGCAAGATCGTCCACGCCTACCAGCCCAACGGCATGGGCCTGTTCACCAAGCTTGGCGTGTACTTCGCCAAGGTCTGGGAATTCCTCAGCGACGATCCGCGTGAAGCCAACACCGAGGGCGGTATCTTCCCGGCCATCTTCGGCACCGTGATGATGACCCTGATCATGGCCGTGATCGTCACCCCGTTCGGCGTGCTGGCGGCGGTCTACCTGCGTGAATACGCCCGTCAGGGCCCGGTCACCCGGCTGATCCGCATCGCCGTGAACAACCTGGCCGGTGTCCCGGCGATCGTCTACGGCGTGTTCGGCCTGGGCTTCTTCGTCTATGTGCTGGGTGGCTCGCTGGACCGGCTGTTCTTCCCCGAAGCGTTGCCGGCACCGACCCTGGGTACCCCGGGCCTGCTCTGGGCTTCGCTGACCCTGGCGCTGCTGGCCGTGCCGGTGGTGATCGTGGCCACCGAGGAAGGCCTGGCGCGGATTCCGCGGACCGTGCGCGAAGGCTCCCTGGCCTTGGGCGCGACCAAGGCCGAGACCCTGTGGAAGATCGTCCTGCCCATGGCCAGCCCGGCGATGATGACCGGCATGATCCTCGCCGTGGCGCGTGCCGCCGGCGAAGTGGCGCCGCTGATGCTGGTGGGTGTGGTGAAGCTGGCGCCGTCGCTGCCGGTGGACGGCAACTACCCGTACCTGCACCTTGACCAGAAGATCATGCACCTGGGCTTCCACATCTACGACGTCGGCTTCCAGAGCCCGAACGTCGAGGCGGCCCGTCCGCTGGTGTACGCCACCGCGCTGCTGCTGGTCCTGGTGATCGCCACCCTGAACCTGTCGGCCGTGTGGATCCGCAACCACCTGCGCGAGAAGTACAAGGCGCTGGACAGCTAAATCAGCCACAAGCGGCAAGCTGCAAGCCTCAAGCTTGGAGCAGTGCCGCTTCTGCCCTTTTCTTGCAGCTTGCAGCTTGAATCTTGCAGCTTCAAATGGAGTAAGCACCATGCAGCATGAATCCCACTCCCACGGCATCGACATGTCCGCCCTGGGTCGCGACAAGCAGAGCCTGCGCCTGGCCGAAGAAACCGTGGCCATCGAAGTGCCGGGCCTGAGCCTGTTCTACGGCGACAAGCAAGCCCTGTTCGACGTCAGCATGAACATCCCGAAACAGCGCGTGACCGCCTTCATCGGCCCGTCCGGCTGCGGCAAGTCGACCCTGCTGCGGACCTTCAACCGCATGAACGACCTGGTCGACGGCTGCCGTGTGGAAGGCGCCATCAACCTGTACGGCAACAACATCTACCGCAAGGGCGAAGACGTCGCCGAGCTGCGTCGCCGGGTCGGCATGGTGTTCCAGAAGCCCAACCCGTTCCCCAAGACCATCTATGAAAACGTGGTCTACGGCCTGCGCATCCAGGGCATCAACAAGAAGCGCGTGCTCGACGAAGCCGTCGAGTGGGCCCTCAAGGGCGCCGCCCTGTGGGACGAAGTGAAGGACCGCCTGCACGACTCGGCCCTGGGCCTGTCCGGTGGTCAGCAGCAGCGTCTGGTCATCGCTCGCACCATCGCCGTCGAGCCGGAAGTGCTGCTCCTCGACGAACCCTGCTCGGCCCTCGACCCGATCTCGACCCTGAAGGTCGAAGAGCTGATCTACGAGTTGAAGTCCAAGTACACCATCGTCATCGTGACCCACAACATGCAGCAGGCGGCACGGGTCTCCGACTACACCGCGTTCATGTACATGGGCAAGCTGGTGGAATTCGGCGACACCGATACCCTGTTCACCAACCCGGCCAAGAAGCAGACCGAAGACTACATCACCGGTCGCTACGGCTAGGTCCGGACGCACGCGCAGGCGGTGCCCGGGACAGACACGAATGACTTGAAGCTTGCGGCCTGGGGCCGGCAGCTTTGCGGAGCGAAAGCATGATCGATAAAGACAGCCTCACCCATCACATCTCCCAGCAGTTCAACGCCGAACTCGAAGAGGTGCGCAGCCATCTCCTGGCCATGGGCGGCCTGGTCGAGAAGCAGGTCAACGACGCCGTCACCGCGCTGATCGAGGCCGACTCCGGCCTGGCCCAGCAGGTGCGTGAGGTCGACGAGCAGATCAACCAGATGGAGCGCAACATCGACGAGGAATGCGTGCGCATCCTCGCCCGCCGCCAGCCGGCCGCTTCCGACCTGCGCCTGATCATCAGCATCTCCAAGTCGGTGATCGACCTGGAGCGCATCGGCGACGAATCGACCAAGATCGCCCGCCGCGCCATCCAGCTGTGCGAGGAAGGCGAGTCGCCGCGGGGCTACGTCGAGGTCCGCCACATCGGCGACCAGGTGCGCAACATGGTGCGTGATGCCCTGGATGCCTTCGCCCGCTTCGACGCCGACCTGGCGCTCTCCGTGGCCCAGTACGACAAGACCATCGACCGCGAATACAAGACCGCCCTGCGCGAACTGGTCACCTACATGATGGAAGATCCGCGCTCGATCTCCCGGGTGCTCAGCGTGATCTGGGCCCTGCGCTCGCTGGAGCGGATCGGCGACCATGCACGCAATATCTCCGAGCTGGTGATCTACCTGGTACGCGGCACCGACGTGCGGCACATGGGCCTCAAGCGCATGAAAGAAGAAGTCCAGGGCGTCGAAAAGGCTAATGTTCCGGCTGAATCTGACGATAAATAAGACTGCCCCGAGAACTGACGCCCGGCTTTTGGCCGGGCGTTTTCGTTTGCGGCAGCGCAAGAGAAGGCACCCGCGAACGAGTGTGTTGTTGTCCCGGCGTGACCGAAGTTTTGGCAAATGGCCATCAGTCAACGTTATGCTAGCCGGGATCTGGAAGGAGTGGCGATGAGTAAAGTCAAAGTTCTTGTTGTGGATGATGCGCCGTTCATCCGTGACCTGGTAAAGAAATGCCTGCGCAACTATTTTCCGGGGATGATCACGGAAGATGCGGTCAACGGGCGCAAGGCCCAGGCCCTGATGGCCAAGGAAGTCTTCGACATGGTCCTGTGCGACTGGGAGATGCCGGAGATGTCCGGTCTCGAGTTGCTCACCTGGTGCCGCCAGCAGGATGCCCTCAAGGCGTTGCCGTTCATCATGGTCACCAGCCGGGGCGACAAGGAGAACGTGGTCCAGGCGATCCATGCCGGCGTTTCGGACTATGTCGGCAAGCCGTTCACCAACGAGCAGTTGCTGACCAAGGTGAAGAAGTCCCTGGCCAAGGTTGGCAAGCTGGACGCCGCCATGGCGGGTGGTCCGGCCCGCTCCTCCACCGGTTTTGCCAACGATTCGCTGTCGGCCCTGACCGGCAATGCACCCAAGGCCGCCACTCCGACGGCTGCCGCACCTGCGGCCAAGCCGCTGATCAATGCGCCGACGCCTCCCGCCCAGCCGGCATCGCCGACCGGTCGGGGCCAGGGCCAGTTGCGTCTGTCCAGCGGCAACCAGCCGTGCATCATCAAGGCCCTGACCCTCAAGGAAGCCTCGCTGGTGGTACGCCGCAGCGAGGCGCTGCCGCAGGTCCTGGAAGGCGCCGTGCTCGACCTGGAGCAGGGCGAGACCTCGGAGGTCGCCCGCCTCAACGGCTACCTGCACTCGGTCGCGGCCATGGAGCCGAAGCCGGACAGTGACTGGCTGCAGCTGATCTTCCGCTTTGTCGACCAGGATGCGCAGAAGCTGGATTACCTGTCGCGGCTGATCGCCCGCGGGACGGCGCAGAAGCAGTACATTCCAAGCGCCTGACTGCTTGGTTACTACTGATGGCCTCATCGCTGGCAAGCCAGCTCCCACAGGGTTTGCGGAGCACTCGGTCCTTGTGGGAGCCAGCGATGAGGCCGGTGAATATGGCCGTCTAGCGGCAAATTGCCACCGCTGATCGCCTGCAACCCTCTCAAGCCGTTTCCACGGCTTCCCGGCCGATTTCCCGCTGCTAGGCTTCGACGACAACCCCAAGAAAGCCCCGTCGTCGGAGGGCCTCCCGTCATGCCCGCTCGCCTGCTGCTGTTCTGTGCATTGCTGCTATCCGCCGGGCCGGCGCTGGCCATGACCATCTACCAACACCGCGATGCCTTTGGCGTGGTGACCTATTCCGATCGCCCGATGCCCGGCGCAAAGCCGTTCCTCTTCCGCGACCGCATGGAAGAGAAGCTCGAGCGCCAGGTCCATCTGCAAGCCACGCCCCATCCCGGCGGCGTGCATTTCTCCGTGTACAACGAGCTGTACGCCCCGGTGGAGGTCGAACTGCGCCTGGAACGCCTGGGCAACGCCCGGGAAGCGGGACCGCGTCTGGTGCGCCGGGTGATCCCTGCACGGGCCACGGTGGCCGTGGCCGCGCTGACGGCGATCCGGCCGGGACAGAAGGTCAGCTACAAGGAAACCCTGCGCACCGCCCTTGGCGACCCCGCCCAGCGTCCCCAGGCCTATCGTTACCCGCTGCCCTGGCGTGGCGGACCGTTCCGCCTGACCCAGGGCCCCAACGGCCGCTTCAGCCACTTCGGCCCGAAAGGCCGCTATGCCATGGATATCGCCATGCCCGAAGGCACGCCGATCATCGCCGCGCGGGCCGGCGTGGTGGTGAAGATCGAGAACCGGCAGAGCGGGCGGGGCACCCAGCCGTCCGGCAACTTCGTAAGGATCCTGCACAACGACGGCACCATGGGCGTGTACCTGCATTTGCAGCGCGGTTCGGTGCTGGTGCGCGAAGGCCAGCAGGTGGCCTATGGCACGCCGCTGGCGCGTTCGGGGAATACCGGGAGGAGCACCGCGCCGCACCTGCATTTCGTGGTGCAGCGCAATGTCGGGCTGGCGGTGGAGTCGATTCCCTACCAGTTCAACCAGGCCATCGGCGGGTTGCCGAACTTTACCGCCGGCAACCCCTGAGGCCGCTCAATCGAGCTTGAGCACCTTGGCCAGGACAATCTTCGGCCCTTTCATCTTCTTGATGATGATGCGCAGGCCTTCGACTTCCAGCACTTCTTCCTCTTCCGGGACCCGCTTGAGGGTCTCGTACACCAGGCCGGCGAGGGTTTCCGCCTCGATATGGTCAAGGTCGATGCCGAGCAGGCGCTCGACCTTGAACAGCGGCGTGTCGCCCCGCACCAGCAGCTTGCCCGGCTGGTAGGCGAGGATGCCGCGCTCGGTCTTGCGGTGTTCGTCCTGGATATCGCCGACCAGCACTTCCAGCACGTCTTCCATGGTCAGGTAGCCGATCACCTTGCCGTCGGCCTCCTCGACCAGGGCGAAGTGCGCGCCACCCTTGCGGAACTGCTCCAGCAACTGCGACAGCGGCATGTGCCGGGACACCCGCTCCAGCGGACGCACCAGCTCGACCAGGTTGAAGGACTCCGGGACATGGTCCAGGGCCGCCAGTTCCAGCAGCAGGTCCTTGATGTGCAGCAGGCCGACGAACTCGCCGCGTTCGGCGTCGTACACCGGATAACGGCTGAACTTGTGGCGGCGGAACATCGCCAGGATCTCTTTCAGCGGCGCGTTGGCGTCGAGGCTGATCATGTCTTCCCGGGAGTTGGCCCAGTCGACCACTTCCAGTTCGCCCATCTCCACTGCCGAGGCCAGCACGCGCATGCCCTGGTCGCTCGGGTCCTGGCCACGGCTGGAGTGCAGGATCAGCTTCAGCTCTTCACGGCTGTAGTGATGCTCGTGATGCGGGCCCGGCTCGCCCTGGCCGGCGATGCGCAGGATGGCGTTGGCGCTGGCGTTGAGCAGGTAGATGGCCGGGTACATCAGCCAGTAGAACAGGTACAGCGGCACGGCGGTCCACAGCGAGAGCAGTTCCGGCTTGCGGATCGCCCAGGATTTCGGCGCCAGCTCGCCGACCACGATGTGCAGGTAGGAAATCACGAAGAAGGCGCTGAAGAACGAAACCGCCTTGATGATCTCCGGCGACTCCACGCCGACCGCAGCCAGCAGCGGCTCCAGCAGGTGGGCGAAGGCCGGCTCGCCGACCCAGCCCAGGCCCAGCGAGGCCAGGGTGATGCCCAGCTGGCAGGCGGACAGGTAGGCGTCTAGCTGGCTGTGCACGGTGCGCAGGATGCTGCCGCGCCAGCCGTGCTGCTCGGCGATCGACTCGACCCGGGTCGAGCGCAGCTTGACCATGGCGAACTCCGCCGCAACGAAGAAGCCGTTGAGCAGGACCAGGAGCAAAGCGAAAAGAATCATGCCGAAATCGGCGAAAAGAGAGGCGAGGCTGATACTGGAAGAAGGTTCCATGATGGAGTTTTACGGGGTTCCGTGTTCTAGAAATAGAAAGAAATAAGTGCCAGCTTGTGCTGGCACGGTCCGCCAATGTAGCGGCTGGGGGCGCAAATGCAAAGTCCGCTGGATCAGTGAGCCTTTTGCGCGATCAACTGGGCGGGAGCGAAGTGGCAGGTGAAGGTGCTGCCATGGCCGGGCACGCTGCTGATCTCCAGGCGTCCGCGGTGGCGCAACAGCACGTGCTTGACGATCGCCAGGCCCAGGCCGGTGCCGCCGGTGTTGGAGGCGCGGCTGGAGTCGACCCGGTAGAAGCGTTCGGTCAGGCGTGGCAGGTGCTTGGCGTCGATGCCGATGCCGGAATCCTGCACGCTCAGGTGCGCGCCCTGTTCGTCGGCCCACCAGCGGATGCGGATATTGCCTTCGTCCTGGGTGTATTTCACCGCGTTGAACACCAGGTTGGAGAAGGCGCTGCGCAATTCCGCCTCGCTGCCCTTGAGACGCAGGCCGGGTTCGGCTTCCAGGCTGATGCGCTGGTTGCGCTGACCGGACAGGGCCTGGGCATCGCTCTTGATCGAGGTCAGCAGGCCGTCGATGGCGACCGGGTGGTTGTCCGAGGGGTAATCGGTGGCTTCCAGCTTGGCTAGCAACAGCAGGTCGTTGAGCAGGGTCTGCATGCGTCCACCCTGTTGGTGCATCTGCTGCAGGGCGCGGACCCAGCGCGGGTTCACCTCCTCGACGTTGTCCAGCAGGGTCTCCAGGTAGCCGGCGATCACGGTCAGTGGCGTGCGCAGCTCGTGGGACACGTTGGCGACGAAGTCCTTGCGCATCTGTTCCAGCTGGTGGATGCGGGTCACGTCGCGCACCAGCATCAGGTGCTCGTTGTTGCCGTAGCGGGTGATGTGGAACTGGATGCGCATGCGGTCGCTGGTCGGCGAGGGGATTTCCAGGGGCTCGACGTAGTTTTCCGCCTCGAAGTATTCCTTGAAGCGCGGATGGCGCACCAGGTTGGTCACCTGCTGGCCGCTGTCCTGTGGGGTCTTGAGGCCCAGCAAGGTCTCGGCGGCGCGGTTCCACCACTCCAGGTTGCCTTCGCTGTCGAGCATGATCACCGCGTCCTTCAGGGCGGCGGTGGATTCCTGGACGCGGTCGATCACCGCCTGCAGGCGCCCCCGCACGCGCTGGTCGCGGCGCTGCAGGTGATAGATGCTGTCGAACACTTCGCCCCACAGGCCATAGCCATCCGGTGGCGGCTCGTCGGGTTTGTGCGCCTGCAGCCAATGGTGCAGGCGCAGCATCTGCTTGAGGGTCCAGCCCAGGTAGACCGCCAGGCCCAAGGCCATGGCCCAGCCGTAGTAACCGCTGACAAGCCCGGCGATCAGGCAGACGCTGATCAGCAAAAGCATGTGGCGAATCAGGGTGCCGTGCCAGTTCTGGTTCAATTGGGATCCTTTCGGATCAGCCTCAAGCTGCAAGCCATAAGCTGCAAGGTTGAAGCTGATCTAGTTTTGCTTTTGCTCTTACTTGAGGCTTATAGCTTGAGGCTTGTGGCTGTTTTCAGCTCTTGGTCGAGAAGCGGTAGCCGGTACCACGGACGGTTTGTACCAGATTCTCGTAGGCATCACCCAGCGCCTTGCGCAGGCGACGGATATGCACGTCGACGGTACGCTCCTCGACATAGACGTTGCCGCCCCAGACCTGGTCCAGCAACTGGCCACGGGTGTAGGCGCGTTCCTGGTGGGTCATGAAGAATTGCAGCAGGCGGTATTCGGTCGGGCCCATCTCGGCGGGTTTGCCGTCGATGGTCACGCGGTGGCTGATCGGGTCGAGCAGCAGGCCGCCGACTTCGATCGGCGCTTCGCCGTCGGTCGGGCCGGCACGGCGCAGCACGGCCTTGAGGCGGGCAACCAGTTCGCGGGGCGAGAACGGCTTGGTGATGTAGTCGTCGGCGCCGACTTCCAGGCCCTGGATCTTGTTGTCTTCCTCACCCTTGGCGGTGAGCATGATGATCGGCACGTCGCTGGTCAGCTCGTCGCGCTTCAGACGGCGGGCCAGCTCGATGCCGGAGGTGCCCGGGAGCATCCAGTCGAGCAGGATCAGGTCCGGCTTGCGGTCGACGATGATGGCGTGCGCCTGCTGGGAGTTCTCGGCCTCCAGGCAGTCATAGCCGGCCATTTCCAAGGCAACGGCGATCATTTCGCGAATGGGCGCTTCGTCGTCGACGATGAGAATATTCCTGCCAACCATGCTTAAACCTCTTCCCAGCTTCAGGTGTCTTGGCCCGCATTAGATAACGGAATTATTGCAGCTGTGTGACAAGTCCGGGGACCTTGCAGCAACATTCTGTTACTGGGCTAGGCTTTAAATCCCGCATTTCAAGAAGAGAACGGTGAATCCAATGACACGACATACGCTGAACTGGATGGCTCTTTGCACTGCCCTGGCACTCCCGGGGGTGGCACTGGCCGCGCCGGCGATGGAGAAGGACGGCATGCTGGTGGACCACGCCGGAATGACGCTTTACACCTTCGACAAGGACAGTGGTGGCAAGTCGATGTGCGCCGGTGAATGTGCCAAGAACTGGCCGCCGCTGATGGCCAAGGCCGGCGACAAGGCCGAGGGCAAGTGGACGCAGATCAAGCGCGACGACGGCAGCATGCAGTGGGCTTACGACGGCAAGCCGCTGTATACCTTCGTCAAGGACAAGGCGGCCGGGGACAAGACCGGTGACGGCATGAAGGATGTGTGGCACGCGGCCAAGCCGTAAGCCTCGAGGGCCTCATCGCCGGCAACGCCGGCTCCCACAGGGACCGCATGCACCGCCGGACCTGTGGGAGCCGGCGTTGCCGGCGATGAGGGCCTCGACAACAATGCAGATCAGCGAGTGGCGTAATCGACCACGATGCTGACAAAGATGATCAATCCCGCCCAATGGTTATGCAGGAACGCCTTGAAGCAGGCCTCCCGCTCCAGCCCGCGGGTCGACCAGTATTCCCAGGCGAAGCACAGCGCCGCGCCCAGCAGCCCCAGATGGAACCAGCCACCCAGGCCGAACTGGTTGCCCGCCAGCAGCAGGCACAGCAGCGACGCACCCTGCAGCGCCAGGATGATGATGCGGTCGGCCTCGCCAAACAGGATCGCGGTGGATTTCACGCCGATCTTCAGGTCATCGTCGCGGTCGACCATCGCGTAGTAGGTGTCATAGCCCACCGTCCACAACAGGTTGGCGATGTACAGCAGCCAGGCGATCGCCGGCAACTCGCCGTTGGCCGCGGTGAACGCCATGGGAATACCCCACGAATACGCCGCCCCCAGCACCACCTGCGGGTAATAGGTGTAGCGCTTCATGAACGGGTAGCAGGCCGCCAGCGCCACCGCGCCGAACGACAGCAGCACGGTCTTCTGGTTGGTGCACAGCACCAGCAGGAAGCTGATGCCCACCAGCAAGGCGAACAGCGCCAGGGCTTCGCGAGCGC
The DNA here is from genome assembly GCF_001941965.1 of Pseudomonas putida. Lineage (GTDB taxonomy): Bacteria > Pseudomonadota > Gammaproteobacteria > Pseudomonadales > Pseudomonadaceae > Aquipseudomonas > Aquipseudomonas putida_L. Next base: position 141,176 of record NZ_MKZO01000058.1, read on the forward strand.
TGATCCGACCGGCGGCCAGCGGCCGCTCGGCAGTGCGTTTCACATGACCGTCGACCTTGCGGTCGGCGAAATCGTTGATCGCGCAACCGGCCGCGCGCATCAGCACCACGCCGAACAGGAAGATCAGCACATTGGCCACGCTCGGCGAGCCATTGCCGGCGATCCACACCGCCGACAAGGTCGGCCAGAGCAGCAGGTAGATGCCGATCGGCTTGTCCATGCGGCTCAGCTGGATGAAGTCCCAGGCCCGGGGGTGCAGGCGGTTGAGCGACTTGAGCAGGTTCAGGTACATCAGCGGGCCTCCTTGAACGCTTCGGTGGCGTGCCACAGGCCGGGCAGGAACACTTCGGCCACCAGCAGGCCCAGGGCGCCGCGGTCGAAACGCGAACGGCGGCCCCAGAGACCTTCGTCCGTCTGCCCCTCGGGCAGCCAGGCGGACGGGTAGTGGCAGACCTCTATGGCCTGGCGCACGAAGCCCTGGTCGCAGAACAGCAGTTCGCCCAGCGAGCGGCTGCCCAGCGCTTCCAGGTCCAGCCCGTCATCGAGCAGGGCCTGGCGCCCGGCGACGCTGCGGGCGAACACCCACGGCTCGCCGTGGCCGCGTAAGTACACCTCGCGCACCCAGCCTTGGCTGCCGGGCGCCAGGCCCAGGGCCAGGCACTCGTCGTCACGCAGGGTCTGCCAGCCTTCGGCCAGCGGGGTCACGGAAAAATGGTCGGTGGACAGGCGGATCAGGCGGCGGGTCAGGGAACCCTGGTCGAACAGCCAGTCGAGGATCAGCGCCGGGGTCTGGGCTGCCAGCCGCGCATCATGCGGCGCCCAGTGCACGGCGGAATATTGCGAGGATTCGTTTGGCACGGTAGTCAAGGGGTTACAGGCCAGTGAAGCGGCGAAGCTTAACATGTTTGCCCAACGCGGCTTGCATCCCCAGGCCGGGCTCAGTACAAAGCCCGCTGACGGCCCGATCGCCATTTCCATAAAAGCAGGATCGGGCCAGGCCTGAACCCGAGGAGAAACAGTGATGAAAAAGTGGCAATGCATCGTGTGCGGCCTGATCTATGACGAAGCCGAAGGCTGGCCGGATGACGGCATCGCGCCGGGCACCCGCTGGGAAGATGTCCCGGAAGACTGGCTGTGCCCGGACTGCGGCGTGGGCAAGACCGACTTCGAAATGATCGCCATCGGCTGATCCCGTTTTCAACCCAGACAAGGACTTTCAAGGCATGACCGATCCCGTCGTGATAATCGGCACCGGGCTGGCGGGCTACAACCTCGCCCGCGAATTTCGCAAGCTCGATGGCGAGACGCCGTTGCTGCTGATCACTGCGGATGACGGGCGCTCCTATTCCAAGCCGATGCTGTCCACCGGCTTCGCCAAGAACAAGGACGCCGACGGCCTGAGCATGGCCGAGCCGGGGGCTATGGCCGAGCAGCTCAAGGCCGAGATCCGCACCCACACGCGTATCAGCGGCATCGATCCGGGACACAAGCGCCTGTGGATCGGCGAGGAGCAGGTGCGCTACCGCGACCTGGTGCTGGCCTGGGGCGCGGAAACCGTGCGTGTGCCGATGGAAGGCGATGGTGTCGATGCGGTGTACCCGATCAACGATCTGGAAGACTACGCGCGCTTCCGTGCCGCTGCTGCCGGCAAACGTCGGGTATTGATCCTCGGTGCCGGCCTGATCGGCTGCGAATTCGCCAACGACATGAGCCTGGGCGGCTTCGAGGTGGACGTGGTGGCGCCGTGCGAGCAGGTCATGCCGACCTTGCTTCACCCGGCGGCCGCAGCGGCCGTCCAGGGCGGCCTCGAAGGCCTGGGTGTGCGTTTCCATCTCGGGCCGGTGCTGACCCGCCTGCTGCGGGCGAGCGAAGGGCTTGAGGCGCACCTGTCGGACGGTTCGGTGATTGCCTGCGATCTGGTGGTTTCGGCGGTCGGCCTGCGGCCACGTACTGACCTGGCTGGCGCTGCCGGCCTGCGGATCAACCGTGGAGTGGTGGTGGACCGGCAACTGCGCACGTCCCACGCCAATATCTTCGCCCTGGGCGACTGTGCCGAGGTCGATGGCCTCAATCTGCTTTACGTCATGCCGCTGATGACCAGTGCGCGTGCGTTGGCACAGACCCTGGCGGGCAACCCTTCCGCAGTCGCCTATGGCCCGATGCCGATCACGGTGAAGACCCCGGTCTGTCCACTGGTGGTGTCGCCGCCGCCCCTTGGCAACGAAGGCACCTGGAGCGTGGAAGGCCAGGGCAGCGACCTGAAAGTGCTCTGCCACGATGCTCAGGGCCAGTTGCTCGGCTATGCCCTGACCGGGAGTGCGGTCATGGAGAAACTGGCGCTCAATCGCCAGCTTCCGGCCCTGCTGGCGTAAATACCGGTCGTTCTGTCGGATTTACCCTTCCATTGCCCGCCCAATGGCCGCGTCGAGACTGGCGCGGCCCTTGGCGGCGTGCCATCCTCACTTCCGTCTGCCGCAGACTAGAGCCTGCGGTGCCTTGGGCGCTGCCTTGAAGGGCAGCACGGCATAACAACAAAAATTCCGTCAAAGAGGCTTCACCATGCGTAAATCCGAAATCGCCGCAACCATTTCCGAGAAGGCCGATCTCACCAAGGATCAGGCCGGTCGCGTACTGAATGTCGTCCTGGATGAAATCAGCCATGCGCTGAGCAAAGGCGACAGCGTGACGCTCGTGGGTTTTGGTACCTTCGAAAAACGCCACCGCGGCGCTCGCACCGGCAAGAACCCGCAAACCGGCGAACCGGTGAAAATCAAGGCCAGCAATACCGTGGCGTTCAAGCCAGGCAAGGCCCTCAAGGAAAGCGTCAACTGATGGCGTGATCCATCGAATGCGGTCAAGACGGGCATCCTGGGGATGCCCGTTTTGTTTTGCGGGATCAGTAGCTTTCGTTCACTAAAAGGATAAACTGCGCGCCGGCAGTCACTTTTTCACCGAGGCGCATTCATGAAGTTCCGCTTTCTCCTTTGGGCCATGGGGCTGTTGATGGCCCGGGCCAGTCGCAAGAACCCGGCGTTCCAGCAGCAACTCAAGGACAAGGACCTGGTGTTCCAGTTGCAGACCCTGGACGGCAAGGTCGCCCGTCACTTCGTGGTCAAGGACAGCCGTATCCGCAGCAGCGGCGGTACGCACCCGGCACCGGCCTTTGCCATTGCGTTCAAGGACGCGGCGTTTGGTTTCGAGACGCTGCAGGCGAAGAACAAGCAGCTGGCGTTCATGCAGGGGATTCAGGACAAGACCATCCAGATCAAGGGCAATCCGGCGCTGGTGATCTGGTTCCAGGGGTTGATGAAGTACCTGAAACCGAAGAAGAAGTAAGACTTCTGGTATGGGGTGTGGCTGATGGCCTCATCGCTGGCAAGCCAGCTCCCACAGGGACTGCGTGCACCGCTGAACCTGTGGGAGCTGGCTTGCCAGCGATGAGGCCATCAGCGGCACAGCCAATCAGTGCTGGCTGAACTGCGAAGCCAGCTCGCGCAGCATCACTTCCGCTTCCAGCACCTTGTTCACTACGTCCTCGGCCTTTTCACGGCTGATGCTCAGGCGCTCGAGCAATTCATCCGGAATCGCCTCATCCGGCCCCGAGCCGATGCCCCGGGCGCGCAGCAGGCGCACCGACAGGCATACCAGGTTGGCGAACGGCGAGTGGTCGCCGGCGTAGTGCGGGTCGTTCTGGAAGCGCAGCGCAGTGGCCAGCTCATCCGGCATGTCCCAGAAACGCATCAGCCAGGCGCCGATCTGCTCGCGGCTGATACCCAGCAGGTGCTGCTCGACATAGCTGTGGCAGACATGCGGGTTGACCTCCAGGTGCCGGCAGATCAGCGAGAAGTGCGGCGGGAAGACGTGGGCCAGCAGCAGGTAGCCGAAGTTGTGCAGCAGGCCCGCCAGGTAGGTCAGGCCGGCTTCGGGACGTTCGGCCCGCGGCATGGCCCGGGTCAGCCCCTCGATCACCGCAGCGGTGTAGATCGATTGCTGCCAGTACGGCGTGGTGTGTTGCGGGTGGTCCTTGGGCAGGCTGAGGGTCTTGCCCAGGGCCAGGCCCAGCGCCAGGTTGATCACCAGGTCGAAACCGAGCACGCGGACGATCGCGTCTTCCACCGAGCGGATCTTGCCGGGCGAGGCGTAGTAGGGCGAAGCCGCCCAGCTGACCACCTGGGCCGCCAGCGCCGGGTCGGTCTCGACCACGCCGGTGATGTCGTCGATGGTGGCGTTGGGGTCGACCCGCAGCTTGATGATCTTCTGCGCCGTCTCGGCCAGCGGCGGAATCTCGATGGTCGATTCCAGGCGCTGCTGGATGCGCCGCGCGGTGAACGCCTGGACCGCCTGGGTGATCTCGTCGCGGTCATCCAGCGGACGGTCCAGGTTCGGATGGATCTTGCTCAGCAGCTCGCCGAACTGGCCGGCGCTGGCCTTGCTGAGCATCTTGCGGAAGTCGTCGCGCTCGATTTCCAGGAGCAGCCCGGCTTCACCCGACTGCACCAGCAGGGCGTCCGGCTTGAGCAGGCTGTCTTCGTACAGGCACGGCGAGCTGGTCAGCGCCGGGATGCCGGGCAGGATCTTCAGGCCATGCTTGTCGAGCATGCTCTGCAGGCGCTCCAGCGGCACGGCGGCCAGCTTGCGCCCGGTCAGCTCGGTCAGGCGGCTGAGGTCGAGCAGCTGGCTCTGCGGGAACAGCACCATCAGCGCGCCGACCGTGTCGTCGAGCAGGACGGTCTGAACGCGGGTTTCGGGCGGCAGCTGCGGGTGATCGGCGACTTCGCGGTAGGCGATACCCAGCTTTTCGAGCAGCAGCCGGATAACAGACGGAACCTGTGGGGTTGCAGTATCGAGGGCAACTTCAATCATGGTCTGTATCCAAATTCTTCACAGTGGCGAGATTATAACCAGCTTGACCGGCGGCCTGGATCCAATTCCGCCGAATTCGTCACACCTGGCCGTATTGTTGGCCGTGACGCAGCCAGCGCTCCAGGAGCGGGCTGACGTGGTCGGGCCAGCGTGCCAGCAGGGCCTGGGCTGCGTCGCGCACGGCGGGCAGCAGGTCGGCGTCGCGCATCAGGTCGGCGACCTTGAATTGCAGCAGGCCGGTCTGGCGGGTGCCGAGCATTTCCCCGGGGCCGCGCAGCTCCAGGTCCTTCTCGGCGATGACGAAACCATCATTGGTTTCGCGCATGATCCCCAGGCGTTCGCGGCCGATCTGCGACAGCGGCGGGTGGTAGAGCAGCACGCAGTGGCTCACTGCGCTGCCGCGTCCGACCCGGCCGCGCAACTGGTGCAGCTGGGCCAGGCCCAGGCGCTCGGGGTTTTCGATGATCATCAGGCTGGAATTGGGCACGTCCACGCCCACCTCGATCACCGTCGTGGCCACCAGCAATTGCAGGCGGCCTTCCTTGAATTCAGCCATGACCGCGGCTTTTTCCGCGGCTTTCATGCGGCCGTGGATCAGCCCCACGCGCAGTTCGCCCAAGGCGCTGGAAAGCTCTTCGAAGGTGGTCTCGGCGGCCTGGCAGGTCAGTTCCTCGGACTCTTCGATCAGGGTACACACCCAATAGGCCTGGCGCCCTTCGGCACAGGCGGCGCGGACCCGCTCGACCACTTCGAAGCGCCGGCTGTCGGCGACCAGCACGGTATTCACCGGGGTCCGGCCGGGGGGCAGTTCGTCGAGGATCGAGGTGTCGAGGTCGGCGTAGGCGCTCATCGCCAGGGTCCGCGGGATCGGCGTAGCGGTCATGATCAACTGGTGCGGACAGAAGCGCCCGCCCACGCCTTTCTGGCGCAGGGCCAGGCGTTGCTGCACGCCGAAGCGGTGCTGTTCGTCGATGATCGCCAGGGCGAGATTGTGGAATTTCACCTCTTCCTGGAACAGCGCGTGGGTGCCGACCACCATCGGCGTGCCGGTGGCGATCTGTTCCAGCGCGGCGACGCGGGCCTTGCCCTTGAGCTTGCCGGCCAGCCAGGCGACTTCAATGCCCAGCGGCTCCAGCCAGCGCTTGAAGGTGATGAAGTGCTGCTCGGCGAGAATCTCGGTGGGCGCCATCAGCGCCACCTGGTAACCGGCTTCCAGCGCCTGCAGGGCGGCGAGGGCGGCGACCACGGTCTTGCCGGCGCCGACATCGCCCTGCACCAGGCGCAGCATGGGTTCCTGCTGGCTCAGGTCGTAGGCGATCTCGTTGCCGACGCGCTGCTGCGCGCCAGTGGGCGGGAAGCCCAGGTTGGCGAGGAATTGCCGGGGCAGGTGCCTGGCTTTCGGCAGTACCGGGGCGCGCAGCGAACGCATGCTTTCGCGCAGGCGCTGCTGCGACAGTTGATGGGTCAGCAGTTCTTCGAAGGCCAGGCGGTGCTGGGCCCAGTGCTGGCCTTCGGCGAGCTCGTCGACATCGGCGTCCGCCGGTGGCTGGTGCAGGTAGCGGATGGCTTCGTCCAGCGGGCCGAGCTGATAGTCCCGGGCCAGCTCTTCCGGTAGCCAGTCCGGCAGGCTGCGCGGGCCGAGCATGGTCAGGGTCTGCAGGCTCAGCTGGCGCAGGCGCTGCTGGGTCAGGCCCTCGGTGGTCGGGTAGATCGGCGTCAGGGTCTGGTCCACCGGGGGCGGTGGTTCGTTGCCGTTGAGCACACGGTATTCCGGGTGGTAGATCTCCAGGCCCGAGGCACCGGGCCGCGCTTCGCCGTAGCAGCGCACGTGGGTGCCGCGCTTGAGCGCGTCCTTCTGCGCCATGCTGAAGTGGTAAAAGCGCAGGCTGAGCACGCCGCTGCCGTCACCCATGCGCACCACCAGGCTGCGGCGCTTGCCCATGACCACGTCGGCGCCGCTGACCACACCCTCGATCACCGCGTCCTGGCCCGGGCGCAAGGCGCCGATGGGCACTACGCGGGTGCGGTCCTGATAGCGCAGGGGCAGGTGGAAGAGCACGTCCTGGAGGTTTTCCAGGCCGACCTTGGCCAGTTTCTCGGCAAGGGCTTCGCCTACGCCTTTCAGTGCCGTGACCGACACATGGGACAACTCGGTCATGACAACGACCTACTCGCTCGCGGGCGGCTTGGCCACGGAGCAGAGGCGGATCGAGTCGGCAAGGATCTCGATGGCCTTGGGCCGCGGGAAGCTGGCGCGCCAGGCGATGGCCACGGTGCGGAACGGCGCGGGCGCGCTCAGCGGACGCACGTCGATCACCCCCGGGGCGTAATGATGGCTGTGTACCGCCGACAGCGGCAGGATCGACACGCCCAGGCCCGAGGCGACCATATGGCGGATGGTTTCCAGCGAGCTGGACTCCACCGTGGTGTGCTTGGCGCCGTCGTTGCCCTTGCCCAGGGTCGGGCAGGCTTCCAGGACCTGGTCGCGGAAGCAGTGGCCTTCACCGAGCAGCAGCAGGCTCTTGTCGTTGAGCAGGCCGGCATCGATGGTTTTCTGCTGGGTCCACGGGTGCCCGGCGGGCATCAGCACGTAGAACGGCTCGTCGTAGAGCGGCAGGGTCAGCACGTCGGCTTCGTTGAACGGCAGGGCGATGATCACTGCGTCCAGCTCGCCGTTGCGCAGCTTGTCGCGCAGCACGTGGGTGAAGTTTTCCTCGATGTACAACGGCATCTGCGGGGCGACCCGGTGCAGTTGCGGAATCAGGTGCGGGAACAGGTAGGGACCGACGGTATAGATCGCCCCGACCTTGAGCGGCGCGGTCAGCTGGTTCTTGCCGGCCTGGGCCAGTTCGCGGATACCCTGGGCCTGTTCGAGGACCTTCTGCGCCTGGGCGACGATGCTCTCGCCGACCGGGGTCAGGCGCACCGCGCTCTTGCTGCGCTCGAAGATCAGTACGCCCAGCTCGTCCTCCAGCTTTTTCACGCCCACCGACAGCGTCGGCTGGCTGACATGGCAGCGCTCGGCGGCATGGCCGAAGTGCTGTTCCTGGGCAAGGGTGACGATGTAGCGCAATTCTGTGAGGGTCATAACTGGCGTCCGTGAAGTAGCGGCCCCAGCATAGCGGCTGCAACCGATAGACGCACGTTATCAGACTTGTGCGTGTGCGACAGAAACGATGATTGGCCAAAAACTTTGGGGCCGCGTTGCGGCCCCAGTTTGGCTTAGCGCCGGTTCTTCTCGAGAGAGAAGACGAACGGTGCCTTCAGGTCGATGACGCCGTTGGTCAGGATGTCCTTCGGCGGCGCGGGCAGCGGTTGCGCTCTGCGGATCATTTCCAGGGTCGCGCGGTCCAGCGAGGCACTGCCGGACTTGCCGACCAGCTCGTAAGACACCACGCGGCCTTCGGAGTCGACCACGAAGCGCAGCTGGGTGATACCGGTCTGGCCGCGGCGACGCGCATCTTCCGGATAGCGCTTGAACTTGGCCAGGTGGTTCAGCAGCTCGCTCTGCCAGGTTGCCTTGGCCTGGCTGTTGCTCGGCACGCTCGGCGCCGGAGCAGCCGATTTGGTGGCTGGCGCCGGGCTTGGCGGGGCGTCGGCAACTTCCTGCTCGACCGGTTTCTCCTTCGGCTCTTCCTTCTGCTCAGGCTTGGGCGGTTGTGGCTTGGCCTTCGGCTTGGCAGGCTTGGGAATCGCGATCTTCGGCTTCGGCGCCTCGACCAGCTTCGGCAGCGGCGGTTCTTCCACCGGTGCCGGTGGCTGTGGCGGCGTCACCACCTGGGGCGGTGGTGGCGGTGCCGGCTCCGGCATCGGTGGCATTGCGATCATCATGGCCGCAGGCGGCAATTCGATAGCCTCTGGCCGGGACCAGTTCAGGGTCAGCGCAATGGCGATGGCATGCACCGCCAGCACGAGAAACAGGCTACCGCCATAACGCCCCAGCTTGTACCGGGTCTCGATCATTTCTTCGCTGCCGTCTCAAGCCCGACCAGGCCGACCTTGAGGTAGCCGGCGGCGCGCAGAATGTTCATGACGTCCATCAGATCGCCGTAGTCCACGCCCTTGTCGGCCTGGAAGAAGATCGTGGTTTCCTTGTCGCCCTTGGTCTTGGCATCCAGCATCGGACCCAGTTGGTCGTGCTGCTGGACCAGTTCTTCACCGAGGTAAAGCTTCTGGTCGGCCTTGACGCTGAGGAACACCGGTTTTTCCGGCCTGGGCGCGGGCTTCGCCGTCGAGGCCGGCAGGTCGACCTTGATGTCGACCGTCGCCAGGGGTGCCGCGACCATGAAGATGATCAGCAGCACCAGCATCACGTCGATGAACGGCGTTACGTTGATTTCGTGGTTCTCGGCGAGATCGTCGCCACCTTCATTAAGATGCAGGCCCATGGCTTACCCCACTTTCACCATGTGCGGCTGAGCGGAACGCTCGCCTGGCTGGTGGTCCAGATCGCGGCTGACCAGCAGCAGGACCTGCGCCGAGGCGTCGGAAACCTGGGCCTTGTAGCCGGCGATGGAACGGGCGAAGACGTTGTAGATCACCACGGCCGGGATGGCTGCGACCAGGCCCAGGGCGGTGGCCAGCAGGGCTTCGGCGATACCCGGGGCGACCACGGCGAGGTTGGTGGTCTGGGTCTTGGCGATGCCGATGAAGCTGTTCATGATGCCCCACACGGTGCCGAACAGACCGACGAACGGTGCAGTGGAACCGATGGTGGCGAGGACGCCGGTGCCGCTGGACATGTTGCGGCCGCTGGCGGCTACCAGGCGTTCCAGGCGGAAGCTGACGCGCTCCTTGATACCCTCTTTCTCGCGGGCGTTGGCCGAGAGGTGCATTTCCTCGAGGGCATCGTGGATCAGCACATGGGCCAGGGTGCCCGGCTTGTCGGCCTTGTCGGCGGCGTCCTTGAGCGAAACGGACTTCTTCAGTGCGGCGATCTCACCACGCAGGCGGCGTTTGGCACCCAGCAGCTCGAAGCCTTTGGCGATCCAGATGGTCCAGGTGATGATCGAGGCGATGGCCAGGCCGATCATCACCGCTTTGACCACCACGTCGGCGTTCTGGTACATGCCCCATGGCGACAGGTCGTGGCCCATGCCCAGGGTGGTGTCTTCAGCCAGAGGCTCGCCGTCCGCATTCAGGGGCTCGGCTGCGCCTTCCACTGGCGCTGCGGCCGGATCGACCGGAGCGGCGGCGGCTTGTTCTGCACCTGGAGCGGCAGCTTCTGCGCTCGGGTTCGCTGGAGCGGCGGCTGCGGCAGGTGCTGCCGAAGCTGCCGTTGGCTCTTCAGCCATCGCGGCGGGTGCCAGCAGCAGGCTGAACATCAGCGCTGCGATGGCGCGCAGGGCGCGCGACGTGGTTGGCGAAGCGGAAGGTTGGATGCGTGTCATGCTGGCCGGACCTGATGAAGAAGAATGAGTGGATGCTCTTCAGGGCCTCGAAACAGGCCGAGAACAGAAAAATGGGCGGCCATTATTGCAAGTAATTCTTGTTAGCAGAAGTAATAAAGTAGCTTTTTTTACTTCGATCGCTAGCCGCCTATCGATTTTGCCGGGATAGTTCAGCCTTTGATTACGGGAGTTTCAGCATGTCAGCATCTTCGGTTCTGGTAGTCGGCTGCGGCGATGTCGGGGGCCGACTGGCCACGCAATTGCTGGCGGGCGGCTGGGCAGTGAGTGGTTTGCGGCGCAACGCCAGCGCGGTGCCGGCGGGCGTCACGGCCATTGCTGCTGACCTTGAACAGCGCGAAATTCCGGCAGATTGGCCGACGATCGCCCCCGATTACCTGGTCTATTGCGTTGCGGCGAGCCAGCACGACGAGCCGGGTTATCGCTCGGCCTATGTCGAGGGGCTGCGCAATGTGCTGGTTTGGCTCGCCGAGCGTGGACAGAAGCCGCGGCGCCTGCTGTTCGTCTCCAGCAGCAGCGTGTTCGCGCAGAAGGACGGGGAGTGGATCGACGAAACCGCCGAGACCGTCCCGCAGGAGTACTCCGGGCGGGTGATGCTGGAAGCCGAGCGTCTGGCGCTGGACAGCGGGATTCCGGCCAGTGTCGTGCGGTTGACCGGAATCTACGGACCGGGTCGTGAGTGGCTGCTGAGCCAGGTTCGGCAGGGCTATCGGGTGACGGAAGAGCCGCCGCTGTACGGCAACCGCATCCATGCCGAGGATGCCGCCGGGTTGTTGGCGTTTCTGCTGCGTGCCGATCACGATGGGCGGGCGCTGGATGCCTGCTATATCGGCGTGGATGATGCGCCGGCGCCGTTGGCCGAGGTGGTGGCCTGGCTGCGTGAGTACATGGGGGTTACCGAGTGGTCGGAGCAGCAGCGGGTGCGGCGCACTGGTAGCAAGCGCTGCAGCAATGCCCGCGCCCGGGCGTTGGGCTGGGCCCCGACCTATCCGAGCTACCGCGAGGGCTACGCCGCGATCCTCGAGAGCCAAAAGCCCTAAAGCACGACGCGGACCCCTGTGGGAGCTGGCTTGCCAGCGATAGCTATGGTGAATTCACTACAGCAATCGCTGGCAAGCCAGCTCCCACAGGGTCCGCGTCGCGGGTGTTATTTGCGCTCGAGCAACCAGCGCCGGGCCCCCGGCCGCAGCTCCGGCATTTCATCCGGCCGCGCTTCGTTGACGGCCTGGAAAATCTCCAGCTGCTTGCCGTCACGCTTGAAGATCCACGGGTTGCCTTGCTGATTGCGCTCCAGCCACATGCTGTCGTACTTGCCGGTCATGGTCGCGCAATCGCCGGCCAGGCACAGGGCATAGCGGTCGAGGTTGGGCAGGCCGTCGAGGCTGCCGTTATCCCGGAAACGCACGGTGCCGCCCAGGCCCGGGCCGTCGAGGACGCGCCAGTCGCCTTTCATGTAGGCGCCGTACAGCGCCTTCTCGAAAATCGCGCCCGGCGGAACATCAGGATCGATTTCGTTGGTATTGCGCTGGAAACGCTGCTCCGGCGCCCATTCGCTGCTCGCCTGGACCAGTTCCTTGCCGTCCAGCTCGAGGTTCTCCACCTGGTCGCCTTCCAGCTGCACTTGCCAGTGGTCCTCGTCGATGGCCTTCAGACGGCCCTCGACCAGTTCGAAACCGTTGCTGTAACTGGCCTGGCCCGCGGCAATATTGACCTTCCACTCGAAGTTCGGACCGTTGCGCTCCAGCGCGTAGCGCAGGCCGGTGCCCTTGGAGGCAGCATCGATCGCGGCCTGGTTGATCCAGATGCCGTTGTAGTCTTCGGGTTTGTGGCTGGCGCAGCCGCCCAGCAGTGCGGCAACCAGGGAAAGGGCAAGCGCGTGGCGCATGACGGGGTCCTTCAGGATAAAGATGCGGCGAACCGGACGGCTCGCCGCAGGGGGTATTACTCGAGTACCAGGATAGCGTCCATCTCGACCTGCGAACCGCGTGGCAGGGCGGCAACGCCGATGGCCGCACGGGCAGGGTATGGCTGCTCGAAGTAGCGGCCCATGACCTCGTTGACCTTGGCGAAGTGGCTCAGGTCGGTCAGGAAGATGTTCAGCTTGACGATGTCCTTGAAGGAGCCGCCAGCCGCTTCGGCCACCGCCTTGAGGTTCTCGAACACCTGGACGGTCTGGGCTTCGAAGCCCTCTACCAGCTCCATGGTCTTCGGATCGAGGGGGATCTGGCCCGACATGTAGACGGTGTTGCCAGCCTTGATCGCCTGGGAGTAGGTGCCGATGGCGGCAGGTGCCTTGTCGCTGTTGATGACGGTCTTGGTCATGGTGACTCCTTGCAAGGGAAGGGCTACGCGCGCATGCGGGTGATTCGGATGACCCCCGTCAGCGCACGCAGTTTCTTGATCACGCGGGCCAGGTGCACGCGGTCGTGCACGCTGACCACCAACTGGACGACGCTGATGCGGCCATCACGCTCATCCATGCTGATTTTCTCGATGTTGCCATCGGCGGCGTTGACGCTGCTGGCCAGCAGGGCGATCAGGCCGCGCTGGTGTTCCAGCTCGACGCGCAGTTCGACGTTGAACTCGCCGGTGACGTCCTTGGCCCAGGACAACTGGATGCACTTTTCCGGGTTGTGGCGGATTTCGCTGATGTTCCGGCAGTTCTCCAGGTGCACCACCATGCCCTTGCCCGCCGACAGGTGACCGACGATCGGGTCCCCCGGGATCGGCGTGCAGCACTTGGCGTAGCTCAGCACCAGACCTTCGGTCCCGCGGATCGCCAGCGGGCCTTCCGGGTTCGGCAACTGCTCGCCCTCGGTGGACAGCAGGCGGCGGGCGACCACGTAGGCCATGCGGTTGCCCAGGCCGATGTCTTCCAGCAGGTCTTCGATCAGTTCCAGACGGTACTCGGCGAGCATCGCCTGGATGCGCTCCTGCGGAATCTTGTCGAGGGCGCTGTCGAAACCGTTGAGCACCTTGTTCAGCAGGCGTTCGCCGAGGTTGATCGACTCGGAACGGCGCTGCAGCTTGAGCGCGTGGCGAATGTGCGTGCGTGCCTTGCCGGTGACCACGAAGTTGAGCCAGGCCGGGTTCGGCCGGGCGCCCGGGGCGCTGACGATCTCGACGGTGGAGCCGCTTTGCAGCGGTTCCGACAGCGGCGCCAGGCGGCGGTTGATGCGGCAGGCGATGCAGCTGTTGCCGACGTCGGTGTGCACCGCGTAGGCGAAGTCGACCGCGGTGGAGCCTTTGGGCAGCTCCATGATGCGGCCCTTGGGCGTGAACACGTAGACCTCGTCCGGGAACAGGTCGATCTTCACGCTCTCGATGAACTCGAGGGAGTTGCCCGCACGTTGCTGCAGTTCCAGCACGCCCTTGACCCACTGCCGTGCGCGGGCGTGGGTGCCGCCTTTCGGCTTCTCGTCATCGCTGGACTTGTACAGCCAGTGCGCGGCGATGCCGTTGTTGGCCATCTCTTCCATCTCGCGGGTGCGAATCTGGATCTCGATGGGCACGCCATGCATGCCGAACAGGGTGGTATGCAGCGACTGGTAGCCGTTGGCCTTGGGGATCGCGATGTAGTCCTTGAAGCGCCCGGGCAGCGGCTTGTACAGGTTGTGCACGGCGCCGAGCACGCGGTAGCAGGTGTCGACCTTGTCGACGATGATGCGGAACGCGTAGACATCCATGATCTCGTTGAAGGCGCGGCGCTTTCCGCGCATCTTCTTGTAGATGCCATAGATGTGCTTCTGCCGGCCGCTGACCTCGCCTTCGATACCGTCGACGGCCAGGCAGTGGCTCAGCGACTCCTCGATCTTGTTGACGATTTCCTTGCGGTTGCCACGGGCGCGCTTGACCGCCTGGTAGATGCGCGCCGAGCGCATCGGGTACATCGCCTTGAAGCCCAGGTCCTCGAACTCGATGCGCACGCTGTGCATGCCGAGGCGGTTGGCGATCGGGGCGTAGATCTCGAGGGTTTCCTTGGCGATGCGCCGGCGCTTTTCGCCGGACAGCACTTCCAGGGTGCGCATGTTGTGCAGGCGGTCGGCCAGCTTGACCAGGATCACGCGGATATCCCGGGCCATGGCCATGGCCATCTTCTGGAAGTTTTCCGCCTGGGCCTCGGCCTTGGTCTCGAAGTTCATCTGGGTCAGCTTGCTGACGCCATCGACCAGCTCGGCGACGGTCTCGCCAAACTGCGAACTGAGGGCTTCCTTGGCGATGCCGGTGTCTTCGATCACGTCGTGCAGCATGGCCGCCATCAGGCTCTGATGGTCCATGTGCATGTCGGCGAGGATGCTGGCGACCGCCAGCGGATGCGTGACGTACGCCTCGCCGCTGCGGCGGCGCTGGCCGTCGTGGGCCTGCTCGGCGTAGAAATAGGCCCGGCGGACCAGGTTGACCTGGTCTGGACCCAGATAGGTCGATAGGCGATCGGCGAGGGCGTCTATGCTCGGCAAGATTCGACCTCCTGCCGAGGATAGGGGACCCGCGCCGTACAACGTCGACCAGGCATGGACTTAGACGGCCTCGTTGGCCTCGTCCTCGAAGGTCGGGAAGACCGGGTCTTCGGTGACGATATCTTCGGCGGCGATGAACTCGGGGGTGACGATACCTTCGGCGATTTCACGCAGCGCTACGACGGTAGGCTTGTCGTTTTCCCACGCCACACGTGGCTCTTTGCCGCCGGTCGCCAGTTGACGGGCACGCTTGGTGGACAGCATGACCAGCTCAAAACGGTTATCAACGTGTTCCAGGCAGTCTTCAACGGTTACGCGGGCCATGGTGTTCCTCGAATAGCGAATGCGGTGTTCTGCCCAAAGGTGGGCGAGTGGACTCGGCAGTTTAAAAAATAACCAGCCTTTAGGGAAGCGCTGTTTTCGGCCGCGAGCCCGGAATAGGCTGACGATACCTACTTGTAAGCGTCTATTTCAATAGTCTTCATCTATTGCTCAGATCAATGCATTGCGCAAGCGCGGCGTGAGCTCGTCGAACAGGGTCTGCACCGAGCGCAGGGCCCGGCAATCCGGACGGGTCAGCAGCCACAACTGGGTGTCGCAGCCGGGCAGGGCATCGCTCAGTTGCGAGACGCCGGGCAGGGTATGGGCCATGTAGTCCGGGAGTGCCGCCACGCCCAGCCCGGCGCCGACCATCTGGGCGATCGAGGAGATCCCGCTGCAACGGTAGCGCGGCAGTACGCCGGGAAATTTCTCGCTGCGCCAGACCACGGTGGGGTGGTCCTGCATGGAGTCGTCGGGGGCGATCCACGGCACGCTGGCCGGGTTTTCCTCCAGGCGCGGGCGAAACTCCTCACGGCCACAGATGACGTATGACGCCGATCCCAGGCAACGTCCTACGAGATGCTCCGGCGGGGCGTTGGTCAGGCGCAGGGCCAGGTCGGCATCCCGCCGGCTGAGGTTGGCGAAGGTGTTGGAGGTGGCCAGTTCCAGGGTCAGCGCCGGATAGGCCGGCATGAATTCGGCCAGGGCCGGCAGCAGCAGGCTGTGCAGCACGGCGTCGGTGCAGGTCAGACGCACCGTGCCGCTGACCACCTGCTCGCCATGGGCCAGGGCCACCCGCGCCGCGTCCAGCGCCTGTTCGGCACGCTCGGCCTGCTCGGCCAGGGCCTGGGCGGTGCCGGTGGGGATATAGCCCTTGCGGCTCTTCACGAACAACGCCGTACCCAGCGCCGCCTCCATCCGCCGGATCGAACGGAATACCGTGGAAACGTCGACCTTGAGCAGTTCCGCCGCCTTCGCCAGGGAGCGACCGCGGACCAAGGCGAGAACCAGGGAGAGGTCGGCGTGGCTGATCTGATATTGCATCGGTGCACTCTTCGCTTGCCAAAACGCCAATGTCTGTTTGCGTGGAGGCCATTCTATAGTGCGAACGTGGCCGTCAAGCAAGGTTTGTCGCGCCCGCCGTTTCTTCCGATGGACTACCCGAGAACAAGACCAGCCATCGCCCCCGAATACCCGCGTTACTTCCCTACATTGCTGCCCCTATAAAAATTCCAAAGGATGCCTAGCCATGACGTCGGTCTCCCCGTGCGCCATCCCCGTTGATGAAATGGGCGAATTCCTCAAGGCCCACCCCGAGGTGCAATTCGTCGATCTGCTGATCGCCGACATGAACGGGGTCGTGCGTGGCAAGCGCATCGAGCGGGCGAGCCTGGTCAAGGTCTATGAAAAGGGCATCAACCTGCCTGCCTCGCTGTTCGCCCTGGATATCAACGGCTCCACCGTGGAAAGCACCGGCCTGGGCCTGGATATCGGCGACTCCGACCGCATCTGCTACCCGATTCCCGGCACCCTGAGCTTCGAGCCCTGGCAGAAGCGCCCCACCGCGCAATTGCTGATGACCATGCACGAGCTGGATGGCACGCCGTTTTTCGCCGACCCGCGGGAAGTGCTGCGCGGCGTGGTGGAGAAGTTCGACGCCCTGGGCCTGACCATCTGCGCCGCGTTCGAGCTGGAGTTCTACCTGATCGACCAGGACAACCTCAACGGACGCCCGCAGCCGCCGCGTTCGCCGATTTCCGGCAAGCGCCCGCAATCGACCCAGGTGTACCTGATCGACGACCTCGACGAATACGTCGATTGCCTTCAGGACATGCTCGAAGCCGCCAAGGAGCAGGGCATCCCGGCTGACGCCATCGTCAAGGAAAGCGCCCCGGCACAGTTCGAGGTGAACCTGCACCACGTCGCTGATCCGATGAAGGCCTGCGACTACGCGCTGCTGCTCAAGCGGGTGATCAAGAACATCGCCTACGACCATGAAATGGACTCCACCTTCATGGCCAAGCCCTATCCGGGCCAGGCCGGCAACGGCCTGCACGTGCACATCTCGCTGCTGGACAAGGCCACCGGCAAGAACATCTTCACCAGCGAAGACCCCGAGCAGAGCGAAACCCTGCGCCACGCCATCGGCGGCGTGCTGGAAACCATGCCGGCGTCCATGGCCTTCCTTTGCCCGAACATCAACTCCTACCGCCGCTTCGGCGCCCAGTTCTATGTGCCGAATGCGCCGAGCTGGGGCCTGGACAACCGCACCGTGGCGGTCCGCGTGCCGACCGGCAGCAGCGACGCGGTACGCATCGAGCATCGGGTGGCCGGCGCCGACGCCAACCCTTACCTGATGATGGCCGCGATCCTCGCCGGCATTCACCACGGTCTGACCAACAAGATCGAGCCGGGCGCGCCGATCGAAGGCAATTCCTACGAGCAACTGGAACAGAGCCTGCCGAACAACCTGCGTGATGCCTTGCGCGAGCTGGACGACAGCGAAGTCCTGAACCAGTACATCAGCCCCGACTACATCGATATTTTCGTCGCCTGCAAGGAAAGCGAACTGGCGGAGTTCGAGGTGTCGATTTCCGACCTCGAATACAACTGGTACCTGCACACGGTCTGATGCCCGGAGAACAACAATGACAATCCCGTCTCGCGAACAGTGGGAATCCCTTTATCAGAGCCTGCGCGTCGAGGGCCGTGCCTTCGTCGACGGCGCCTACCGCGATAGCGTCTCCGGTGACCGCTTCGAGTGTGTCAGCCCGGTGGATGGCCGTGTCCTGGCCGCCGTTGCCAGCTGCGATGCCGCCGACGCCGAACTGGCCGTGGCGGCGGCCCGTCGCAGCTTCGACAGCGGCGTCTGGGCCCATCAGGCCCCGGCCCAGCGCAAGCGCGTGCTGATCGCCTTCGCCGATCTGCTGCTGGCCAATGCCCAGGAACTGGCGCTGCTGGAAACCCTGGACATGGGCAAGCCGATTGCCGATTCCCTCAGCATCGATATCCCGGCGGCGGCGAACTCGATTCGCTGGTCGGCCGAGGCCATCGACAAGGTCTACGACGAAGTCGCGCCGACCCCGCACGACCAGCTTGGCTTGGTCACCCGCGAGCCGATTGGCGTGGTCGCGGCCATCGTGCCGTGGAACTTCCCGCTGATGATGGCCTGCTGGAAGCTCGGCCCGGCCCTGGCGACCGGCAACTCGATCATCCTCAAACCGTCGGAAAAATCACCGCTGACCGCCCTCCGTGTCGCCCAGCTGGCGCTGCAAGCCGGTATTCCGGCGGGGGTGTTCAACGTGCTGCCTGGCTACGGCCACACCGTCGGCAAGGCCCTGGCCCTGCATATGGACGTGGATACCCTGGTGTTCACCGGTTCGACCCGGATCGCCAAGCAGTTGATGGTCTATGCCGGCGAATCGAACATGAAGCGCGTGTGGCTGGAGGCGGGGGGCAAGAGCCCGAACATCGTCTTTGCCGATGCGCCTGACCTGAATGCCGCGGCTGAAGCCGCTGCGGCGGCCATTGCCTTCAACCAGGGCGAGGTGTGCATCGCCGGCTCGCGCCTGCTGGTGGAGCGTTCGATCAAGGAGCGTTTCCTGCCGCTGGTGGTGGAAGCGCTCAAGGCCTGGAAACCCGGGCATGCGCTGGATCCCGAGACCCGTGTCGGCGCCCTGGTGGACGGCACCCAGCTGGACACCGTGCTCGGCTACGTCGAGGCCGGCAAGGCCGATGGCGCGACCCTGGTCACCGGTGGCGAGCGTGTGCTGGAGGAGACCTGTGGCGTGTATGTACAGCCGGCGATCTTCGATGGCGTGACCAACGCCATGCGCATTGCCCGTGAGGAAATCTTCGGGCCGGTGCTGTCGGTGATCACCTTCGACACGGCCGAGGAAGCCATCGCCATCGCCAACGACTCGCCGTTCGGCCTGGCGGCGGCGGTGTGGACGGCGGATATCTCCCGCGCCCACCGTAGCGCCCGGGCCCTGCGTGCCGGGAGCGTGTGGATCAACCAGTACGACGGCGGCGACATGACCGCGCCGTTCGGTGGCTTCAAGCAATCGGGCAATGGCCGCGACAAGTCGCTGCATGCGTTCGACAAGTACACCGAACTGAAGGCGACCTGGATCAAGCTCTAAGAGATCTCTGGCGCGGCGCGGACCCTGTGGGAGCTGGCTTGCCAGCGATGGCTTTAGTGAATTCACCATCGCAATCGCTGGCAAGCCAGCTCCCACAGGGGTTCGCGTCGGCTTGGTGAGTCATGTGTTGCTCAAGAGAGGCTGAATCGATGAAAAACCCTTTGATCGGCGTCACCTCATGCCGCCAGATGCTCGGTCACACTGCCTCCCACACCGTGGGCGACAAGTACGTCGAGGCCGCCGCCTTTGCCGGCGTGCCGCTGATCCTGCCGGCGCTCAACGACGCGCTGGACCCGCAGCGCCTGCTGGAGCGCCTCGACGGCATTCTTTTCACCGGTTCGCCTTCTAATGTCGAACCGCATCATTACAATGGCGCCCCCAGCGCGGAAGGCACCCGGCACGACGTTTACCGTGACCGCCTGACCCTGCCGCTGCTGCGCGCGGCCATCGCCGCCGGTGTGCCGGTGTTCTGCGTTTGCCGGGGTTTCCAGGAGCTCAACGTGGCCCTGGGCGGCAGCCTGCACCAGCGGGTCCAGGAGCTGCCCGGCTACCTGGACCACCGCGAGCTGCAGGACGCCCCGCTGGAGGTGCAATACAGCCCGCGTCACCCGGTCACGGTCGAGCCCGATGGGCAATTCCAGCGACTGGGTCTGCCGCACAGCTTCATGGTCAACTCGCTGCACAGTCAGGGCATCGATCGCCTTGCCGATGGCCTGCGCGTCGAAGCACTGGCGCCGGACGGGTTGATCGAAGCGGTTTCCATGGAGGACGCACCCGGCTTCGTGCTCGGGGTGCAATGGCATCCGGAATGGCGTTATGCCGAGAATCCGGTTTCGTTGCGTCTGTTCCAGGCGTTCCGTGCAGCCTGTGAGGCTTATGCCGGTGGCCAGCGCTACCGTGAGGCCAACTTGTAGCGGGCATCCCTGGATGCCCTGAAAAACAATTCCAAAAACGGCGACATCTACTCATGAGCGAATTCGAAGCAAGCCTGTCCGCGGGCACGGCGGGACAGGCTCGCAAGGCCTCCAAGGGGTTGGCCAAGGGCCGCCTCGGCCTGCTCGCCAGCATCGTGCTGGGCATTTCCACCATCGCCCCGGTCTACACCCTGACCGGCGCCCTCGGGCCGACGGTGCGGGAAGTCGGCCAGCACCTGCCGGCGGTGTTCATCGTCGGCTTCCTGCCGATGCTCCTGGTCGCCCTGGGCTACCGCGAGTTGAACGCGGCGGAGCCGGACAGCGGCACGTCCTTCACCTGGTCGGCGCGGGCCTTCGGCCCGATGATCGGCTGGATCGGCGGCTGGGGCCTGGTCACGGCGACCACCATCGTGCTGTCCAACCTCGCCGGGGTGGCGGTGGACTTCTTCTACCTGTTCCTCGGGCAACTCACTGGCAGCCACGAGGTGGCTGCGCTCAGCGACAACCTGCTGGTCAACGTGGTGACCTGCTGCGTATTCATCGCCATGGCGGTGTGGATCTGCTGTCGCGGGATCGGCACGACCATGGCCGTGCAGTACGGCCTGGTGGCCTTGCAACTGGTGGTGCTGGTGGGCTTTGCCATGGCCGCGTTCGGCGGGTCGAGCGAAACCCCGCCGATGGACTTCGATATCAGCT
This sequence comes from Pseudomonas putida, assembly GCF_001941965.1. GTDB lineage: Bacteria > Pseudomonadota > Gammaproteobacteria > Pseudomonadales > Pseudomonadaceae > Aquipseudomonas > Aquipseudomonas putida_L. The sequence continues at coordinate 161,977 of NZ_MKZO01000058.1, forward strand.
GGTTCAACCCCTTCGGCGTCGAATCGTTCTCGGCCTTCGCTGCCGGCCTGTCGCTGTCGATCTTCATCTTCTGGGGCTGGGACGTGTGCCTGACCATGAGCGAGGAGTCGGTGGGCAGCGATGAAGTCCCCGGCCGCGCCGCGACCCTGACCGTGCTGCTGATCCTCGGCCTGTACCTGGTCACCGCCATCGCCACCCTGCAATTCGCCGGGATCAGCGAGGAAGGCCTGGGCCTGAACAACCCGCGCATCCAGGAAAACGTCTTCGCCCACCTGGCCGGGCCGGTGATGGGGCCGATGGCGATCCTGATGTCCATCGCCGTGCTGGCAAGTACCGCCGCTTCGTTGCAGTCGACCTTCGTCTCCCCGGCGCGCACCTTGCTCGCCATGGGTTACTACGGCGCGGTGCCGGAGCGCTTCGCGCGCATCTGCCCGCGTTCGCAGACCCCGCGCTACGCCACTATCTGCGCCGGCGTCGCCGCCGGGGTGTTCTACGTGACCATGCGTACCCTCAGCGAAAACGTGCTGGCCGACACCATCACCGCCCTGGGCATGATGATCTGCTTCTACTACTCGCTGACCGCCTTCGCCTGCGTCTGGTACTTCCGCCACAGCCTGTTCGACAGCCTGCGCCACTTCTTCATGCGCGGCCTGTGCCCGCTGCTGGGCGGGGCGATTCTCTCGGTGATCTTCGTGCAGACGGCCATCGACAGCGCCTCGCCGGAATTCGGCAGCGGCTCGCATGTGGGCGGGTTGGGGCTGGTGTTCGTGATCGCGATGATCATCCTGCTGCTGGGCATCGTCCTGATGCTGCTGTCGCGTCTGCGCGCGCCGGCGTTCTTCCTGGGCATGACGCTGCGGCGTCACGCGACCGTCCCCAGCCGCCGTTAAGCGGCCGGGGCAGGCGAGGGCTCAAGCCAGCAGTTGCTTGAGCAGCTCGCCGTGGCGCTGCTGCTGACCGTCCCGTTGCAGGCGGTTGGCGCGGAACACCGCTTTCAGGTCTTCCAGGGCGGTGGCGAAGTCGTCGTTGATGATGACGTACTCGTACTCGTCGTAGTGCTCCATCTCGCTGACCGCTTCGCGCATCCGTCCTTCGATGATCTCGTCACTGTCCTGGCCACGGTTGGTCAGGCGCTGGCGCAGGGCCTGCTGGCTCGGCGGCAGGATGAAGATCGAGCGGGTTTCCGGCATCAGCTTGCGCACCTGCTGGGCACCTTGCCAGTCGATTTCCAGGATCAGGTCATGGCCCTGGTCCAGGGTCTGCTGCAGGGCGCTGCGCGAGGTGCCGTAGCAGTTGCCGAAGACTTCGGCCTGCTCGAGGAAGTCGCCCTGGGCATTCAGGCGATCGAACTCGGCGCGGTCGACGAAGTGGTAGTTCACCCCGTCGTGCTCGCCCGGGCGCATGGCGCGGGTGGTGTGCGAGACCGACACGCGGATGTGGTTCAGCTCATCGGTCAGGGCCTTGACCAGGCTGGTCTTGCCGGCGCCGGACGGGGCGGAAATGATGAACAGGGTGCCGCTGCTGTGTTTCATGATGGGGGTGGCCTTACTCGATGTTCTGTACTTGTTCACGCATCTGCTCGATCAGGACCTTGAGGTTCACTGCCGATTGCGTGCTGCGTGGGTCGAAGGCTTTGGAGCCGAGGGTATTGGCTTCGCGGTTGAGTTCCTGCATCAGGAAGTCCAGGCGCCGGCCGGCCGCACCGCCGGACTTGAGCACGCGGCGCACCTCGGTGACGTGGGTGGCGAGGCGGTCGAGTTCTTCGGCGACATCGCTTTTCTGCGCCAGCAGGACCATTTCCTGCTCCAGGCGCTGCGGATCCAGCTCGGCCTTCATGTCGGTGAAGCGGTCGAGGATCTTCTGCCGCTGTGCGGCGAGCATCTGCGGGACCTGGGTACGCAGGGTGGCAACTTCCTGGCTCATGCTGTCGAGACGCTCGTTGATCAGCCGGGCCAGCTCGGCGCCTTCGCGGTTGCGGCCGTTCTTCAATTCGGCCAGGGCGTCTTCGAACAGGCCCAGGGCTTCCTGGTTCAGCGCTTGCGGGTCGGCGGCGTCAGCCACCAGCACGCCAGGCCAGGACAGCACGGCCAGCGGGTTCAGTGGCGCGGGGTTCTTGATCAGGCCGGCGACGGTTTCGGCGGCTTCCACCAATTGGCGGGCGCGCTCCTGGTCCACCTGCAGGGACTTGCTGGCGTTTTCCTCGGTGAAGCGCAGGGTGCATTCCACCTTGCCGCGGGAAATGCCCTGCCGCAGGGCCTCGCGCACTGCGCCTTCGAGGTCGCGGAAGGCTTCCGGCAGGCGCAGGTGGGGTTCGAGGTAGCGATGGTTGACCGAGCGCAATTCCCATATGAGGGTGCCCTGGGTCCCGGCTCGTTCGACACGAGCGAAGGCGGTCATGCTGTGCACCATGGGAAGTACCTCGCAGATAGATGAAGGGGAAAGCCGACAGGCTGCAAAGGCGCAGGATTGTAACGCAGTGCGCTGCCCGGTCCCATCCACTGATGTTACAAACCGCCGGGATTGGGTGGGGTGAATACCGACCGGGGGCTTTGGGTGTCCTCCCGGGCCCTGGCGCTCTATAATGCTCGGCAGTTCGAACCCCCAGTACAGGTATCCCTTATGAAACGTCCAAGTGGTCGCGCCGCCGATCAGCTTCGCTCGATCCGCATCACCCGCAACTACACCAAGCACGCCGAAGGGTCGGTACTGGTCGAGTTCGGCGACACCAAGGTCGTCTGCACGGTCAGCGTCGAGAATGGCGTTCCGCGCTTCCTCAAAGGCCAGGGCCAGGGCTGGCTGACCGCCGAATACGGCATGCTGCCGCGCTCCACCGGCGAACGTAACCAGCGCGAGGCCAGCCGTGGCAAGCAGGGCGGTCGTACGCTGGAGATCCAGCGCCTGATCGGCCGTTCGCTGCGCGCTGCGCTGGACATGAGCAAGCTCGGCGACATCACCCTGTACGTCGACTGCGACGTGATCCAGGCTGACGGCGGTACCCGTACCGCATCGATCACCGGCGCCATGGTTGCCCTGGTCGATGCCCTGCGTGTGGTCAAGAAACGTGGCGGCCTGAAGGGCGGCGATCCGCTCAAGCACATGATCGCTGCCGTATCGGTGGGCATGTACAAAGGCGAAGCGGTCCTCGACCTGGACTACCTGGAAGACTCCGCCGCCGAGACCGACCTGAACGTGGTCATGACCAGCGCTGGCGGCTTCATCGAAGTCCAGGGCACCGCCGAAGGCGCACCGTTCCAGCCTGAAGAGCTGAACGCCATGCTGGCGATCGCGCAGAAAGGCATGGCTGATCTGTTCGAGCTGCAAAAGGCTGCACTGGCCGACTGACTCAACGGATAACCCTGTGGGAGCTGGCTTGCCAGCGATAGCTATGGTGAATTCACTACCGCTATCGCTGGCAAGCCAGCTCCCACAGGGTCCGAGTCAAGGCCCACAAAAAAGCCGACCCCATGAGGTCGGCTTTTTTGCATCTGGCGATCAGATCGTCAGCGTCCAGTCGTAGTCCACGATCAGCGGCGCATGCTGCGAGAAGCGCGGCTGGCGTGGCAGGCGTGCGCTACGTACGAAGCGGCGCAGGCCCGGGGTCAGCAACTGGTAGTCGAAGCGATAGCCCAGGTTGAGCATCTCGGCCTGCTCGTTGTCTGGCCACCAGCTGTACTGGTCGCCTTCACGGCTGACTTCGCGCAGGGCATCGACGTAGCCCATGTTGCCGACAATCTCGTCCATCCACGCACGCTCAGGTGCGAGGAAGCCCGGAGACTGCTGGCTGTCGCGCCAGTTCTTGATGTCGAGCTTCTGCTGCGCCACGTAGAGCGAGCCGCAGTAGATGTATTCACGGCGCTTGCGACGCTGCTTGTCCAGGTACTTGGCGAAGTCGTCCATCAACTTGAACTTCTGGTTCAGGTCTTCGTCGCCGTTCTGCCCGGATGGCAGGAGCAAGGTGGCAATACTGAGTTTGTCGAAATCGGCCTGCAGGTAACGCCCGTAGCGGTCGGCTGTCTCGAAGCCCAGGCCGCTGATGACTGCCTTGGGCTGCAACCGCGAGTAAAGCGCCACGCCGCCTTGGGCGGGTACTTCTGCGTCGCAGGCATAAAGGAAGTAGCCATCTAGCTGAAAAGCCGGGTCGTCGAGTTCAAAGGCCGAGGCGCGGGTATCCTGAAGACAGATGACGTCGGCATTCTGAGCTTGCAGCCAGCTGAGCAACCCACGCTCGACCGCAGCCTGAATGCCATTCACGTTCACACTGATGATCCGCATAAATGGCCCCAAAAATCACGTGCGTGTATGATACCCGAGCTCTACTCAATTAGCTAAATCCGTGGTATCCGGGACTTCTCATGCAGCCGTATCAGCGCGACTTCATTCGTTTTGCCATCGATCGCGGTGTTCTGCGCTTCGGTGAGTTCACCCTCAAATCGGGCCGCACCAGCCCGTATTTCTTCAATGCTGGCCTGTTCAACAGCGGCTCGGCCCTGGCACAACTGGGTCGTTGCTACGCTGCGGCGATCGTCGACAGCAAGATTCCGTTCGACGTGCTGTTCGGCCCGGCCTACAAGGGCATTCCCCTGGCGGCAGCCACTGCGGTGGCCCTGGCCGAGCAACACCAGCTCGACGTGCCATGGTGCTTCAACCGCAAGGAAGCTAAGGACCACGGCGAAGGCGGCAGCCTGGTGGGTGCCCCGCTGGCCGGTGACGTGCTGATCATCGACGACGTGATCACCGCCGGTACCGCGATCCGCGAAGTCATGCAGATCATCCAGGCCCAGGAAGCCCGCGCCGCTGGCGTGCTGATCGCGCTGAACCGCGAAGAGCGCGGCAATGGCGAGCTGTCGGCGATCCAGGAAGTTGAGCGCGACTTCGGCATTCCGGTGGTCAGCATCGTCTCCCTGACCCAGGTCCTCGAGTTCCTCGCCGACGACCCGCAGCTCAAGCAGCACCTGCCGGCGGTGGAAGCCTACCGCGCGCAGTACGGGATCTGAAGTTCCAAGCTACAAGCCTCAAGCTACAAGAAAAAGCAGCTCGCATCGACGCTGCTTTTTTCTTATGGCTTGCCGCTTGAAGCTTGCAGCTCAATCCTTCCCGTAGTTCGGCGAGCGCGGACCGTAGAGGATCCCGCCGTTCTTGTACGGCATCAGCAGGCGTGCGCTGGTGATCCCGGCGATCGGGTAGCCGGCATCGTCCTGGACGCTGCTGATGATCTGGTTCACCGCCGCAGTGATCAGCAGGCCGACCAGGCCGCCACCGCTGTTGTTCTGGTTTTCCTGGCTGGACGCCGTCGCAGCGCCGGTCCACAGGGTTTTGCCGCTGCGCAGGTCGACCAGGCTGGCCTTGGCCGTGACCACGGTCGCGCTGCTGATCACCATGTAGCGGGTGCCATAGTCGCTGACGGTGACGTAGAGCGCCGCGTCCGCACCGAAGATGTCATGCAGCTTGCTGGCCGGCAGTTGATGGATATCGGCCGGCGTGGTCATGCCGTTCTGCTTGAAGGTCTCGTCCACCAGCGCTACCGGCAGCACGTAGTAACCGGCTTCGGCCAGCGGGTAGGTCACGTGCGACAGCATGCTGTAGGTCGCCTTGACGTCCGGCGACTCGTTCAGCGGCGGCAGGATCAGGATCGAACGCGGATTGGCCTGCTTGTATTCCGAGTAGTCGACGGTTTTCTGCTGGTTGGCGCAGCCACCGAACAGGGCCAGGACACAGGCGCCGGCGACCAGCTTGAGGAAACGATTGATCATTTGGTCGCCACTCCCTGACGGGCATTCTTCAGCAGGAAGTCCATGTAGGCGGCGGACTCGGGAAACAGGGCCTTCTCGGTCTGGAACTGCTGGGCCATCTGGTCATCCTTGCCCAGGCTTGAATACAGAAGCCCCAACTGGGCGTGATAGCCCGGCGGTACCGCGCCGTTCTTCGCCTTGATCTTCTGCAGGTCACGCTCCAGCGCTTCGGCCTGCGCCTCTTTCGATTCGCCCTTGAAGTACTGATAGACCTGTGGCTGATAGCTCTCCCACTGGTACAGGGTTTTCGGGCCGGTACAGCCGGACAGCAGGATGCTGCCCAGCGCAATGCCGGCGACAGCGCGCCAGCTCAGGGTTGCCGTGCTCATTACGGATCGTCCTTGTGCGTAAGGTCTTTTAAGGGGTGACAGGTTTCCAGGCGCCGCTTTCCACGGCGTTGACCAGCTTGTTTACCGCTTCGCGCATGGCCAGGTCGAGGACCTTGCCGTTCAGCGTCGAGTCGTAGCTGGCGGTACCGCCGAAGCCGATGACTTCGCGGTTGGAGAGGGCGTATTCACCCGCGCCCTGGCTGGAGTAGACCACTTCGGAGGTGCTGATGTTGACGATGTTCAGCGCCACCTTGGCGTAGGCGATCTGGGTCTTGCCGCGGCCGAGGATGCCGAACAACTGGTGGTCGCCGACTTCCTTGCGACCGAACTCGGTCACGTCGCCGGTCACTACGTAGTCCGCACCTTTCAGGCGTTGGGCCTGGCCCTTGATGCCGGCTTCCCGCTGGATTTCGCTCATGTTGTCGCGATCCAGCACGCTGAAGCGGTTGGTTTCCTGCAGGTGGGTGATGAGGATGGTCTTGGCCTGGCCGCCGAGGCGGTCGACACCGTCGGAGAAGATGCCGCGCATGTAGCTGGAGCGGTTGTCGAACTTGCCCACGGCGATCGGTGCGCGCACGCCGCTGTAGGGGCGGTTGACGCTTTCGACTTGCTGTACGGCGACAGCCCTGGAGGTTTCGGTTGCACAGCCTGTCAGCGACCCGACGACGATGGCGGCAGCCAGCACGAGTCCTTGTGGAGCATATTTCACGCTTGTTTCTCCTGGATAAATCATCGAGTTGCGACTTGCTCGCATTCTGCCAGTAGTATCGGCCTGTGAGCAATTTGCTGAAGTGATGTAGGACAAATCTGAAATGCGGGCACAAAAAAACGGACACACCGGTGAGGCGTGTCCGCTTTGTTTGAAGCTTACTGACGCGGCTTGCGGTTGGTGATCAGGGTGCCGACGCCGCTGTCGGTGAAGATTTCCAGCAGCACGGCATTCGGTACGCGACCGTCGATGATGTGCGAGCTGTGCACGCCACCCTGGACCGCTTCCAGCGCGCAGCGGATCTTCGGCAGCATGCCGCCGTAGATGGTGCCGTCGGCGATCAGGCCGTCGACCTGCTCGGTGCTCAGGCCGGTCAGTACGGTGCCTTGCTTGTCCATCAGGCCGGCGATGTTGGTCAGCAGCATCAGCTTCTCGGCTTTCAGCGCTTCGGCGACCTTGCCGGCCACCAGGTCGGCGTTGATGTTGTACGACTCACCGTTCGGGCCCACGCCGATAGGTGCGATGACCGGGATGAAGTCGCCCTTCACCAGCATGTTCAGCAGGTCGGTGTTGACGCTCACGACTTCGCCGACGTGGCCGATGTCGATGATTTCCGGGGTGGTCATCTCAGGGGTCTGGCGGGTGACGGTGAGCTTTTTCGCGCGGATCAGCTCGGCGTCTTTACCGGTCAGGCCGATGGCGCTGCCGCCATGACGGTTGATCAGGTTGACGATGTCCTTGTTGACCTGGCCGCCGAGGACCATCTCCACCACGTCCATGGTCGCGGCGTCGGTGACGCGCATGCCATCGACGAAACGGCTTTCGATCGACAGGCGGTTGAGCAGGTCACCGATCTGCGGGCCGCCGCCGTGCACGACTACCGGGTTGATGCCGACTGCCTTCATCAGCACCACGTCGCGGGCAAAGCCGGTTTTCAGCTCCTCGCTCTCCATCGCGTTGCCGCCGTACTTGATCACCAGGGTCTTGCCGACAAAGCGTCGGATATAAGGCAGCGCTTCGGACAGTACCTTGGCGACATGGGTAGCGGCATCGCGATCGAGGGTCATGCAGGGCTCCAGTTGGAACAAGTGGTTCGGTCAGAACGGTAGTTGCAGGTCGGGGGCTACGCGCTTGAGCTGCGCGTGGAATATAGCCTTGATTCGCTGCAGTTCGGCGTCATTGTCGGCCTCGAAGCGCAGGACCAGCACCGGGGTGGTGTTGGACGCGCGGACCAGGCCCCAGCCGTGGGGATAATCGACCCGCACACCGTCGATGGTGGTCAGGTCGGCTTGGCCCCAGTCGGCGTCGCGTTGCAGTGCATCAATGATGGCGAATTTACCCTCGTCGGTCACATCAATGTTGATTTCCGGCGTGGAAATATCATTGGGGAAGCCGGCGAACAGGGTTTCGGCGTCGATTTCGGTCTTGCTGAGGATCTCCAGCAGGCGCGCGGCGCTGTAGATGCCGTCGTCGAAGCCGAACCAGCGCTCCTTGATGAAGATGTGCCCGCTCATCTCGCCGGCGAGCAGGGCGCCGGTTTCCTTCATCTTCTTCTTGATCAGCGAGTGGCCGGTCTTCCACATCCGCGCATGGCCGCCGTGTTCGGTGATCAGCGGGGTCAGGCGGCGGGTGCATTTGACGTCGAAGATGATTTCGGCGCCCGGGTTGCGGGCCAGCACGTCCTGGGCGAAGAGCATCAGCAGGCGGTCGGGGTAGACGATGCTGCCGGTGTTGGTCACCACGCCGACACGGTCACCGTCGCCGTCGAAGGCCAGGCCGATATCGGCGCCGGTTTCCTTCACTTTCGCGATCAGATCGACGAGGTTTTCCGGTTTTCCCGGATCCGGGTGGTGGTTGGGGAAGTTGCCGTCCACCTCGCAGAACAGCGGGATGACCTCGCAATCCAGTGCGGCCAGCAGTTGCGGGGCATTGACCCCGGCGGCGCCGTTGCCGCAGTCCACGACCACCTTGAGGCGGCGGGCGAGCTTGATGTCGCCGACGATCTGCTGGTGGTAGCGCGGGAGGATATCGACCTTCTCCACCTTGCCGGTGCCACGGGGCAGGTCTTCGGTCTTGATGCGGGTCAGCAGGGCCTGGATCTGCTCGTTGGCGAGGGTGTCGCCGGCGATGACGATCTTGAAGCCGTTGTAGTCCGACGGGTTGTGGCTGCCGGTGAGCATGACGCCGGACTTGCCGGCCAGCACGTTGGCCGCGTAGTACAGGGCCGGGGTCGGCACCAGGCCGACATCGCTGACCTGGCAACCGGCGTCGGCCAGGCCCTTGATCAGCTGTTCCACCAGCATCGGGCCGGACAGGCGGCCGTCACGGCCAACGGAAACGTTCGGCTCGCCCTGGGCGAGGCTCTGGGCGCCGATGGCGCGGCCGATCCAGTAAGCCGTCTCGGCATGCAGGGTCTTTCCGACCACACCACGGATATCGTAGGCGCGGAAGATGCTGTCAGGCAGTGCGGGGATCAGTTGGGCCATATCGTTCATCACGGGACTCCAGTCTCGAAGGCTTTCGGGCGTATGGAACGCTTGGACGGCCTTTGCGGCGGAGAGTTCGCCCTCGACAGGACGTCGAGGGCGATCAGCGGATCAATGGCTACCGGAGTGACCGAAGCCGCCGGCGCCGCGTTGGGTCTCGTCGAAGGTCTCGACGATATCGAAATGCGCCTGTACCACCGGCACCAGGACCAGTTGCGCGATGCGCTCGCCGACTGCGATGTTGAAGGCGGTCTGGCCACGGTTCCAGCACGAGACCATCAGCTCGCCCTGGTAGTCCGAGTCGATCAGGCCGACCAGGTTGCCGAGGACGATGCCGTGTTTGTGACCCAGGCCCGAGCGCGGCAGGATCATGGCCGCCAGGCCCGGATCGCCGATGTAGATCGACAGGCCGGTGGGGATCAGCAGGGTCTGGCCCGGCTCGAGGACGGTGTCTTCCTTGAGCATGGCGCGCAGGTCGAGGCCGGCCGAGCCCGGGGTGGCGTATTGCGGCAGCGGGAATTCGGCGCCGATGCGTGGATCGAGGATCTTGGCTTGGAGAGCGTGCATGTGAATCAAACCTGGTTGAGGCGTTCGGCAATGAAAGCGATCAGCTGGCGGGCGATCTTGCCCTTGCTGGTCTGCGCGAACAGGGTTTCGTGGAGCTGGCGGTCGATCACGCTGCAGGCGTTTTCCTCGCTGTTGAAGCCAATGCTGGGGTTGGCCACGTCATTGGCGACGATCAGGTCGAGGTTCTTGTCCTTGAGCTTGCGTGCGGCGTAATCGAGCAGGTGTTCGGTCTCGGCGGCGAAGCCGACGCTGAACGGACGGTCCGGACGGGTGGCGATGGTGGCCAGGATGTCCGGGTTGCGCACCATCTGCAGCAGCAGACCGTCGCCGGTTGTAGGGTCTTTCTTGAGTTTTTGCGGGGCGACGACTTCCGGGCGGTAATCCGCGACTGCCGCCGAAGCGATGAACAGGTCGCAGGGAATCGCCGCTTCGCAGGCCGCGAGCATGTCGCGGGCGCTGACCACGTCGATCCGCGTGACCCGGTCCGGGGTCGGCAAGTGCACCGGGCCGGTGACCAGGGTCACCCGGGCGCCGGCTTCTACCGCGGCTTCGGCCAGGGCAAAGCCCATTTTTCCGGAGCTGTGGTTGGTGATGTAGCGCACCGGGTCGATGTTTTCCTGGGTCGGGCCGGCGGTGATCAGTACGTGCTTGCCGGTCAGCGACTCGCGCTTGAAACACTCGGCGGCGCACCAGGCCAGGTCGGTGGCTTCGAGCATGCGCCCCAGGCCCACGTCGCCGCAGGCCTGGCTGCCCGAGGCCGGGCCGAAGACCTGGATCTGGCGTTGCTGCAGGGTGTTCAGGTTGGCCTGGGTGGCCGGATCGCGCCACATGGCCTGGTTCATCGCCGGGGCGACCGCCACGGTGGCGTCGGTGGCGAGCACCAGGGTGGTCAGCAGATCGTCAGCCACGCCCTGGGCGAGACGCGCGATCAGGTCGGCGGTGGCTGGCGCGATCAGCACCAGGTCGGCCCACTTGGCCAGTTCGATATGGCCCATCGCCGCTTCGGCAGCGGGATCCAATAGGTCCATGTGCACGGGGTGCCCGGAGAGCGCTTGCATGGTCAGCGGAGTGATGAATTCGGCTCCGCCACGGGTCATGACCACGCGCACCTGGGCGCCGTGTTCCAGAAGTCGGCGAACCAGCTCGGCGCTCTTGTAGGCAGCAATACCGCCGCCGACGCCGAGAACAATGCGTTTCCGATACAGCCGCTGCATAGGCCTGCCTTTTTCTGATGGAAAGTTGTGCACAACGCTGACGCCTCCCCAGGCCGGATCGCTGTGCAAAAAGTGGCGGCTAATGTAGCACAGCGCTGCCGCCTGCAAGAGCGCCGGGCGCAGTAACGGACGGACAGAGGGATTTGCGATGAGTATCAGGGACTGGCCCGCGGCGGAACGCCCGCGGGAGAAGCTGTTGGAGCGGGGCGCGGCGAACCTGTCGGACGCCGAATTGCTGGCGATCTTCCTACGCATTGGTGTGCGCGGCAAAAGTGCGGTGGACCTGGCCAGGGACCTGCTGCAGCGCTTTGGCGGGTTGCGCGGGCTGCTGGAGGCGGATCAGCGCAGTTTCGCGCAAGGGCAGGGCCTGGGGCCGGCGAAGTTCGCCCAGTTGCAGGCGGTGATGGAGATGGCCCGGCGGCACCTGGGTGAGAGCTTGCAGCGGGGCCCGGCGCTGGAGCGGCCAGAGGCGGTGCGCACCTACCTGAAGGCGCAGATGCGGCATGAGCGCAATGAAGTGTTCGGCTGCCTGTTTCTCGATACCAAGCACCGGCCGCTGGCGTTCGAGATTCTCTTTCGTGGCTCCATCGACAGCGCCACGGTGTATCCGCGCCAGGTGGTCAAGCGATCGCTGGCGCACAACGCCGCGGCGTTGATCCTGTGTCACAACCATCCGTCCGGGAATCCCGAGCCGAGCAAGGCCGACATTCGCCTGACCCATCGGCTGGTGGATGCGCTGGAGTGCATCGAGGTGCGGGTGCTCGATCACTTCATCATTGGCGATGGGGAGCCGCTGTCGATGCTGGAGCAGGGGTGTTTCTTCAGCAATCCGGCCTGAGGTGTTGCTGAGGGCCTCATCGCTGGCAAGCCAGCTCCCACAGGTTTTGCGGCGCACGCGGTCACTGTGGGAGCTGGCTTGCCAGCGATAGGGCCCAACCAGGCACAGGAAATCCCCCGCTACTTCTCGACCTTCACCCCGGCAAAGTCCTGGCGCCCGAACGGATTCACCTGATACCCCTCCACATCCTTGCGCAGCAGCACCGCCGCCGTCGGATGGGCCAGCGGTAACCACAGCGCCTGCTGCTGGATCTGCCCCTGCGCCTGCTGGTACAGGCGGCTGCGCACGCTCTGGTCGGTGGTGGTCTTGCCGGCGCTGATCAGCTGGTCCAGGCGCGGGTCGCAGTAGCGCGCGAAGTTGGTCCCGGATGTGACCGCGGCACAGGAAAACTGCGGGCTGAGGAAGTTGTCCGGGTCGCCGTTGTCGCCGGCCCAGCCCATGAACAGCAAGTCATGCTCGCCCGCCTTGGCCCGGCGGATCAGTTCGCCCCATTCGATCACGCGGATCTCCGCCTTGATCCCGACCTTGACCAGGTCCGCCTGCAACAGCTGCGCGCCGAGGCTCGGGTTGGGGTTGAGCAGGCTGCCGGACGGGCGGGTCCAGATCGTGGTGCTGAAACCATCGGCGAGGCCGGCCTTCTTCAGCAGGTCGCGGGCCTTGTCCTGATTGGTCGGGTAGCCCGGCAGCGATTTGTCGTAGCTCCAGGTATTGGGCGGGAACGGGCCGTTGGCGGGCACCGCAGTCCCTTCGAAGACGGCCTTGAGGTAGCTGTCCTTGTCGAAGGCAAGGTTGATCGCCTGGCGTACTTCCGGTTTATCCAGCGGCGGATGCTGGCTGTTGATGGCGACGAAGGCGGTCATGAAGGCCTCGGTCTTTTCCACCTTCAGGTTGGCGTCCTCGCTCGCTGCGGCGATATCCAGCGGCTTTGGCGACAGGGCGATCTGGCACTCGTTGCGCCGCAATTTCTGCAGGCGCACGTTGGCGTCCGGGGTGATGGCGAAGATTAGCGGATCGACCGCCGGCTTGCCGTCGAAGTAGTCCGGGTTGGCCCGGTACCGCACCACCGCGTCCTTCTGGAAGCGGTTGAAGACGAACGGGCCGGTGCCGATCGGCTGGCTGTTGAGCTTCTCCGGGGTGCCGGCCTTGAGCAACTGGTCGGCGTATTCCGCCGGGTAGATCGAGGCGAAGCCCATGCTCAGGGTGGCGAGGAAGGTGGCATCCGGATGGCTGAGGGTGAAGCGCACCGTCAGCGGATCCGGGGCGTCGATCTGCTTGATCAGCTCGGGCAGTTGCAACGACTGCGCGTGCGGGAAGCCGCTCTGGGCGATCTTGTGCCAGGAGTGCGCCGGGTAGAGCATGCGCTGGAAGCTGAACAGCACGTCGTCGGCGTTCAGCGTGCGGCTTGGCTTGAAGTACGGGGTGGTGTGGAACTTCACCTCGGGGCGCAACTTGAATTCCCAGGTCAGGCCGTCGTCGGACACCGTCCAGCTCTGGGCCAGGCTCGGGACCACCTTGCCGGCCGTCGCGTCGAACTCCACCAGGCGGTTCATCAGCACGTCGGCCGAGGCGTTGGTGGTGGTCAGCGAGTTGTACTGGACCACGTCGAAGCCTTCGGGGCTGGCTTCGGTGCACACGGCGAGGGCGGCGGCCTGGGCCACGGCAGGGCCGAGCAGGGCGGTGAACAACAGGGATAGAACGGCGGGACGCATGGGAACTCCTAGGCTGAACGACGACCCATCTGCCAGTGCAGTCTGGAAAAGTCCTACCCTAGTGCCCCGGATTACAAATGGCCAACACCTTTTTAAACGAATTGCGCGACGAGCGGTAAATCGCCACACAGCCCGTTTACCGCGCCGTACGGGGCTGGCGCTGAATGACCGGGATCACATCTTGTGTTGTTGTGCTCTGGTCTTTCTGGTATAAAGCAGCGCTCTTTTCTAGGGGCCCGGTGTGTAGCATCCTCGGGTGTAGCCGGTAAGACCCCGATGAATCACGGCGCCTGGCGCCAGAAACTGAGAGATTAAGCGGCCAACCCATGCCGGGTTGGGCATGTGGTTTTAGAGGGCTGAGGCATGTCGAGAGTCTGTCAAGTTACTGGTAAGGGTCCAGTAACCGGGAACAACATTTCCCACGCAAACAACAAAACCCGTCGTCGTTTCCTGCCGAACCTGCAGCATCATCGCTTCTGGGTCGAGTCCGAGAAGCGTTTCGTGCGTCTGCGCGTTTCCGCCAAGGGCATGCGTATCATCGACAAGCGCGGCATCGACGCCGTTCTGGTCGACATTCGCCGTAACGGCATCAAGGTCTAAGGGAGAACGTCATGCGTGAACTGATCCGTTTGGTGTCGAGCGCCGGTACTGGCCACTTCTACACCACCGACAAGAACAAGCGCACCACTCCGGACAAGATCGAGATCAAGAAATACGATCCGGTCGTCCGTAAGCACGTGATGTACAAGGAAGCCAAGATCAAGTAATTGGTCTGGTTTTCGAGAAAGGCCCGTATCCCTGGATACGGGCTTTTTTTATGCCTGCGCGAATCCAAACAAAAACGCCCGGTGCCATAGGGCTCCGGGCGTTTTTCGTTGCGGGGCGAGGATCAGCCGAAGCGGACGCCGGTGATCACGCCATTGTCATCAACTTCCACATGGATGCGCGTTTCGTCGATCACCATGCTGTGTGCTTCGTCCGGGCCAACGACACAAGCGCGGCCTGTCAGCTTGGCGATCTCGGCACGGGCAGCTTCGGAATATTTGGTACCGATCAGCTTGCTGACTGCGGCTTTGGCTTCTTCGTTGCTCATTGAAAATGCGATGCTCATGATCTTTCTTCCTTGTTTGAGGTTGTCCGGATGGACGACGCCATGGTCCCCGACGGCGCCTCACCTCGTGCATTACATATCTATCGAATAGCGTGGGCTTGCGTTGCGGCGCCTGTGTTTTTCCCTGCATAAAAAAACCCGGAGCCACTGGCCCCGGGTTTTTGGGCGAGGAGGAATCAGCCGAAGCGGAAGCCGGTGATCACGCCATTGCCGCCTGCCAGGACATGGATACGCGATTCGTCGATTTCCATGGTGGAGGCATCGGTCGGACCGACGACGCGAGCGCGGCCGGTCAGCTTGGTGATCTCGGCCTTGGTGGCTTCGGTGTATTCGCAGCCGATCAGTTTGGCCAGGGCAGCTTTGGCTTCTTCATTGTTCATGGTTTGTCTTCCTTGTTAGTGGTTGTCCGGATGGACCACGCCATGATCCCGAAGCACCCGCCCCGCCATGCGCTACATATCTATTTTTGTTCGAACATCACGTAGATCTTGCGGCACGGCTCCAGCACCTCCCAGGTGCCCTTGAACCCGGCCGGGATCACGAAGCGGTCACCGGCGCGCAGAGTCTTGGCCTGGCCCTGTTCGTCGCGCAGCACCGAAACGCCCTGAACGATCTCGCAGTATTCATGCTCGGTGTAGTTGACCGTCCATTGCCCGAGCGCGCCTTCCCATACCCCCGCCGCAAACTGCCCGCACGGGCTGGAATAGTGGTTGTACACCGCCTGCTCGGGGTCGCCCTTGAGGATCTTTTCGGCGGCGGGACGGTAGCGTTCGGCTTCGGTCAGGACCTGAGCAAAATCAACGATCTGCTGGATATTCATGGCGCGGCTTCACCTGATTGTTAAATAAAATGAACATGGCTAGGCTTTTGGCAGCTTAATGTCAAATATATTGATAATCCGGGCCCCAGTAGTTTAGGGTGTCGGATGCTGTAGAGCGATGACAGCTCCGGCGGAATTTCCTGACAGTGTCGACCACCTCTCGCGCGACGCTGCACATCAACAAGAGGAGTTTGCTATGACCACCCTGACGCGTGCGGATTGGGAACAGCGTGCCCAGCAACTGAAGATCGAAGGCCGCGCCTTCATCAATGGCGAATACACCGCGGCCGTTTCCGGCCAGACCTTCGAATGCATCAGCCCGGTCGACGGTCGCCTGCTGGCGCATATCGCCAGCTGTGACGAGGCCGACGCCCAGCGCGCCGTGGAAAACGCCCGCGCCACCTTCGAGTCCGGTGTCTGGTCGCGCATGGCCCCGGCCAAGCGCAAGGCCACCCTGATCCGCTTCGCCGGCCTGCTCAAGCAGAACGTCGAAGAGCTGGCGCTCCTGGAAACCCTGGACATGGGCAAGCCGATCGGCGACTCCTCGACCATCGACATCCCGGGCGCGGCCAACGCCCTGGCCTGGAACGGCGAAGCCATCGACAAGGTGTACGACGAAGTCGCCGCCACCCCGCATGACCAGCTTGGCCTGGTTACCCGCGAACCCGTAGGCGTTGTCGGCGCGATCGTGCCGTGGAACTTCCCGCTGCTGATGGCCTGCTGGAAACTCGGCCCGGCGCTGGCCACCGGTAACTCCGTAATCCTGAAGCCGTCGGAAAAATCCCCGCTGACTGCCATTCGCATCGCCCAACTGGCTGTGGATGCCGGCATCCCGGCCGGTGTGCTCAATGTCCTTCCTGGCTATGGCCACACCGTGGGCAAGGCCCTGGCCCTGCACATGGACGTCGATACCTTGGTGTTCACCGGTTCGACCAAGATCGCCAAGCAACTGATGGTCTACGCCGGCGAATCGAACATGAAGCGCGTCTGGCTGGAAGCTGGCGGTAAGAGCCCGAACATCGTCTTCGCCGACGCCCCTGACCTCAAGGCCGCCGCCGAAGCCGCTGCCAGCGCCATCGCCTTCAACCAGGGCGAAGTCTGCACCGCCGGCTCGCGCCTGCTGGTGGAGCGTTCGATCAAGGACCAGTTCCTGCCAATGGTTCTGGAAGCCCTGAAAGCCTGGAAACCGGGCAACCCGCTGGACCCGGCGACCACTGTCGGCGCCCTGGTCGACACCCAGCAACTGAACACCGTGCTGGGCTACATCGAGTCCGCCCACACTGACGGCGCCAAGCTGCTGGTCGGCGGCAAGCGCATCCTCGAAGAGACCGGCGGCACCTACGTCGAGCCGACCATCTTCGACGGCGTGTCCAACGCCATGCGCATCGCCAAGGAAGAGATCTTCGGCCCGGTGCTGTCGGTGATCACCTTCGACACCGTCGAGGAAGCCATCGCCATCGCCAACGACACCCCGTACGGCCTGGCCGCTGGCGTGTGGACTTCGAACATCACCAAGGCCCACCAGACCGCCAAGGCCCTGCGTGCCGGCAGCGTCTGGGTCAACCAGTACGACGGCGGCGACATGACCGCACCGTTCGGTGGCTTCAAGCAGTCGGGCAACGGCCGCGACAAGTCGCTGCACGCGCTGGACAAGTACACCGAGCTGAAAGCTACCTGGATCAAGCTGTAAGCCTGTTGGGCGGCTGACAACGCCGCCGCAGCCCGATCCGGTCATGCAGCCGGACCTTGCCGAAAGGCGGGTCCGGCTGTGTCGTCTGTGCTGTACGGAAATGCTTCGAGGGATGTGAGATGCGTTGGGGGACTTATTTCGCCGTCTTGGCGGCCGTGCTCAGTGTCGGCCTGGCGTTGGGGGTCAGCATGCCGCTGGTGTCCTTGCGCCTGGAGGGCTGGGGCTACGGCAGCTTCGCCATTGGCGTGATGGCGGCGATGCCGGCGATCGGCGTATTGCTGGGTGCCAGCCTGGCCAGCCGCCTCGCGGCGCGCTTTGGCACACCGGGGCTGATGCGTCTATGCCTGTGGGCCGGTGCGTTGTCCATCGGGGCGCTGGCGCTGCTGCCCAGCTATCCGGTGTGGCTGGTGCTGCGTTTGCTGATCGGCGTGGTTCTGACCATCGTCTTCATCCTTGGTGAAAGCTGGATCAACCAGCTGGTGGTGGAGCAATGGCGTGGGCGGCTGGTGGCGCTGTATGGCAGCAGCTATGCCCTGAGCCAATTGGCCGGGCCGTTGCTGCTGGGTGTGGTGGGTTCGGGTGACGACCTCGGTTTCTGGATCGGTGTCGGCCTGCTGGTCGTCTCGCCGCTGTTGCTGTTTGGGCGTGGCGGCGCGCCGAGTACCGAGGCGGCCAGCGTGACCTTCTTCGACCTGTTCGGCTTCTGTCGGAGGTTGCCGGTGATCGCGTGGGCCATCGCCCTGTTCGCCGCGTTCGAGGCGATGATCCTGACTTTGCTACCGGTGTACTGCCTGCAACAGGGTTTCAGTGCGGAGGTGGCGCTGTTCATGGTCAGCACCGTGGTGGTCGGGGATGCGGTGCTGCAGTTGCCGATCGGCGCGCTGGCCGACCGCATGTCCCGGCGCACGCTGTTCAGCGGGTGTGCGGTGACGCTGGCGGTGTCCAGCCTGATGATTCCGCTGCTGCTGCAAACCCAGCTGATCTGGCCGTTGTGGGTGCTGTTCGGTGCCAGTGCGGGCGGGTTGTTCACCCTGTCGCTGATCCTGATCGGCGAGCGTTATCGGGATGATGCGCTGGTGCGGGCCAATGCCCATGTGGCGCAGCTGTGGGGTATCGGTTGCCTGATCGGGCCACTGGCGGCGGGGGCGGGGAGCCAATGGGTCAGCGGGCATGCGTTGCCGTGGTTCATGGCCATCGGTGCATTCGTACTCGTATTGCTGGCGCGACGTCCGCAAGCCTTCGAGGAGGCCACAGCCTAAAGCATCTTCTCCAACCCCACCGCCTTGGCGATCCACGCATTGAACCTTCGCCACAATCCCCCAGGCTCGGTGGTCAGCACATGCAGCTGGCCATCGTCCTCGGTCACCCATACCAGCTTCCCTTCGCGCAACTCCACCTGATACGCCACCGCCGGCGCCATCCCCTGGATCGCCAGGTCGCGGGTGTATTGCGCCAGTTCCGGACTGTCCACCAGCACCCCGACCTCGGTGTTCCACAACACCGAACGCGGGTCAAAATTGAACGAGCCGATAAAGGTCTTCTGCCGGTCGAAGACGATGGCCTTGCTGTGCAGACTGGAGTCCGAGGCGCCGCTGAAGCCGTAGCGCGGCTGGCCGGGGTCGCCGGGCTGGCGGCGCAGTTCGAAGAGTTTCACCCCGTGCTCCAGCAGCGCCCGGCGATAGGGCGCATAGCCGCCGTGGACCACTGGCACGTCGGTGGCCTCCAGGGCATTGGTCAGGAGATCGACCCGCACGCCGGCATCGGCGCGGCTGGTCAGGTACAGCAGCCCTTCGTCACGGGGCACGAAGTAGGCAGAAACCAGGATCAGCTCCTTGCGCACGCCGTTCAGCTCCGGCGCCAGTTGCCGGGTCATCAGGAGTTGCGGGTCGGGCTCGTCGTCGGCCAGGACCTTGCTCGGCGCATCCCACAGGGCCTGGCTGTGGGCCCAGATCAGTTCGTTGCGCCAGATGTCCAGGTGCGGCTGGGCCTGATAGGCCATCAGCCGGTCATACAGCGCCTTGCGCTGGGTCCGCGCATCGGCGAGGTAGCGCTCCAGGCGCTGGCGGCTGGCGCGCAGGTCGTCGGCGTCCGGCAGGCTGTAGAGGAAGTCGCCGATGGGCTTGCTCAGGGCGCTGTTCCAGTATTGGTCGAAGCTGTGTCCCAGTTGCTCGGCCACCGGGCCGACGCCAAGCAGGTCGATGTCGGTGAAGTTGAGGTTGGGCTCGGCATCGAAGTAGGCGTCGCCGATATTGCGCCCGCCGACGATGGCCATGCTGTTGTCCACCAGCCACAGCTTGTTGTGCATGCGCCGATGCTGGCGCGAGAGGTTGAACAGGCGGCCCATGGCCCGGGTGACGCCCGTGGCCCGCCCCAGTTGCAATGGGTTGAACACGCGGATCTGGATGTTCGGGTGGGCGGCGAGGGTGGCGATCAGGTCTTCCTGGCCGTCGCTGGTGGTGTCATCGAGGAGGATGCGCACGCGCACGCCACGGTCGGCCGCAGCCAGCAGTTCGTGGACCAGCGCGCGGGTGCTGAGGCCGTCGGCGACGATGTAGTACTGCAGGTCGATGCTGCTCTGCGCATTGCGGATCAGCTCGGCGCGGGCGCGGAAGGCTTCGTTGCTGTTGGGCAGCAGGCGGAAGCCCGAGAGTCCCTCATGAGCCTGCGCCTGGCGCTGTACCGAGCGGCCGAAGGCGGACTGCTCGGCCGGGATTGCCTGGCTGACGTCACGGGGCACGCTGACGCTGGCGCAGCCACTCAGGGCCAGCAGCAGGGTCAGCAGGAAGGGCAGGAGCCGTTGGCTGGTCAAGTCGGAGTTCCGTGGTCGCGGGGCAGTTGAACTGTAGACCGCGTCCGACAGCGAAACGTTACCCGTGCTTCGCTTCTTCTCCCAGCAGACGAATGGCGTTCTCCCCGACCTTGCGCACCGCCGCCTCGATGGTCGGGGTCGGCTGGGCCGCGTAGTTCATGCGCAGGCAGTTGCGGTGCTTGCCCGAGGCGGAAAAGATGCTGCCCATGGCGATCTGTACGCCCTGGTCGAGCAACAGACGATTCAGTTTCAGGGTGTCGCAGGCCTCCGGCAGCTCGACCCAGAGCAGGAAGCTGCCCTGGGGCCGGCTGACCCGGGTGCCTTCGGGGAAGTAGCGGGTCACCCAGTCGATCATCTGGTCGCGCCCGCGCTGGTACTGGCTGCGCATGCGCCGCAGGTGCGGCTGGTAGTGGCCGGCCTCGATGAAGTCGGCGATCGCCAGTTGCGGCTGCGTCGCGGTGCTGCCGGTGCTGATGTACTTCATGTGCAGCACTCGCTCCAGGTAACGACCCGGCGCGACCCAGCCGACCCGCAGGCCCGGGGCCAGGGTCTTGGAGAAGGAACTGCAGAGCAGGACGCGTCCGTCATCGTCGAAGGATTTGATCGTGCGCGGGCGTGGGTAGGTGTAGGCCAGGTCGCCATACACGTCGTCCTCGAGGATCGCCACGTCGAAGCGCTGGGCCAGGCTGAGCAGGGCGCGCTTGCGCGCTTCCGGCATGATGTAGCCGAGCGGGTTGTTGCAGCTCGGCGTCACCTGGATCAGCTTGATCGGCCATTGTTCCAGGGCCAGCTCCAGGGCTTCGAGGCTGATGCCGGTGAGCGGGTCGGTGGGGATTTCCATGGCCTTCATGCCCAGGCCCTTGAGGGTCTGCATGGCGCCGTGGAAGCTCGGCGAGTCCACCGCGACGATGTCCCCCGGCTCGCACACCGCGCGAATGCTGGCCGACAGTGCCTCATGGCAGCCGGTGGTGATCACCAGGTCGGCGGCGTCGATGGTGCAGCCGGAGTCGAGCATCAGCCGCGCCACCTGCTCGCGCAGGGCCTGGGTGCCGCTGATGGTGTCGTAATACAGGCCGGGCATGTCCTGCCGCCGGCTGAGCTGGGCGAGGCTGCGCAGCAAGGGTTTCAGGGTCGGGCTGTTGACGTCGGGCATGCCCCGGCCGAGCTGGACGATGTCCTTGCGCGGGACGCTGCGGATCAGCTCCACCACGTGTTCCCATTGGGAGATATCCACAGGCCGCTGTGCCGGTCGGCCGACTGCCGGCAGGGCGGGCAGGGTGCGGTTTTGCGGGACGAAATAGCCGGATTTCGGGCGCGGTGCGACCAGGCCGTTGTCTTCCAGCAGGCGGTAGGCCTGTTGCACCGTGCTCAGGCTGACCCCGTGCTCCAGGCTCAGGGCGCGGACCGATGGCAGACGGTCCCCGGGACGGTAAAGGCCCTGTTCGATACGGGCACCGAGCAGCTCGGCGAGGTTGACGTACAGGGTCATGCTGCGTACTCCGGGGACAGGCTGTGGGAAATAACCAGTACAGATTTCGGAAAAATACAGCATTCAGAGAGGAAACGTAGAAATCTGTATGAAGAAAATTCTGACAGGTTGAATCTGTAACGAGTTTTCCTACACGCGCATTCTTTCTACACGGTTTACCAACCCTGGAGGAAAGACGCGATGAACGGCCTGAGCGATGTGCGCTTGAAACTGTATGGCAGCGAAGTGGAGCGGGCGCAGCGTGACGCCCGGCTGCGCGGGCCATGGTTTTTGGGCACCCTGCGCTTGTGGCGGCATCGCTGGGAAACGCGGCAGGCCCTGCTGGAACTGACGCCTGCGCAGTTGAAGGATATCGGGTTGAGCAAGGTGGATGCGGTGGAGGAGGGGTTGAAGCCGTTCTGGCGGGAGTGACGTCTTGTGATGTTTTTGATGGCCTCATCGCTGGCAAGCCAGCTCCCACAGGTTCAGCGGCGCCGCAGACACTGTGGGAGCTGGCTTGCCAGCGATGAGGCCATCAGCAACACAGAAGGGCTCAGACCAGCGCCTTGAACCGATGCCACAACATCCCCAACGCCAGCAACGGCGAGCGCAAATGCTTCCCGCCCGGGAAGGTGATATGCGGCACCTGGGCAAACAGATCGAAACGCCCACTCTCCCGCCCGCTGATCGCTTCACCCAGCAAGCGCCCCGCCAGGTGCGTGGCATTCAGGCCATGCCCGGCATAGGCCTGGGCGTAATACACATTGGGCTGCTCGCGCAGGCGGCCGATCTGCGGCAGGCGGTTGGCGCCGATGCCGATCATCCCGCCCCACTGGAAGTCGATGCGCACATCCGCCAGTTGCGGGAACACCTTGAGCATCTTCGGGCGCATGTAGGCGCCGATATCCTGCGGATCCCGACCCGAGTAATGGCAGGCACCGCCGAACAGCAGGCGGCGGTCGGCGGAGAGGCGGAAGTAATCCACCGTCACCCGCTGGTCGCACACCGCCATGTTCTGCGGCAGCAGTTGCCGGGCACGCGCTTCGTCCAGCGGCTCGGTGGCGATGATGTAGCTGCCCGCCGGGAGCACCCTGCCGCCCAGCTCGGGGTTCAGGTCATTGAGGTAGGCGTTGCAGCACAGCACCAGGGTGTTGGCGCGGACCGAGCCCTGGACGGTGTGGACCTTGACCTCGGGTCCGTAGTCGATGCGGGTGACGGCGGACTGTTCGAAAATCCGCACGCCCAGGCCACTGGCGACGGCCGCCTCGCCCAACGCCAGGTTGAGTGGATGCAGGTGGCCCGAGCCCATGTCGATCAGGCCGCCAGCGTACTGGTCCGAACCGATCACGCTGTGCATCTGCTCCGGCGGCACCAGGCGCAGTTCGTGGCGGTAGCCGAGGGCGCGCAGGGCTTCGGCGTCTTCGGCGAAACCTTCATATTCCCGGGGTTTGTTGGCCAGGTCGCAATAGCCCCAGGTCAGGTCGCAGGCAATATTGTGGCGCTCGATCCGCTGGCGGACGATTTCCACCGCTTCCAGGCCCATCAGCTTCATCTGTTGCACGCCTTCGGCACCGATCACCGGCGCGAACTGCTCGAGACCGTGGCCGACCCCGCGAATCAACTGCCCACCATTGCGCCCGCTGGCGCCCCAGCCGACCTTGCGCGCTTCCAGCAGGATCACGCTGAAGCCGCGCTCGGCCAGTTCGATGGCGGTGTTCAGGCCGGAGTAACCGCCGCCGACCACACAGACGTCGCAACGCTGCTCACCGTCCAGCCGCGGGTAGTCCGGCTGTGGGACGCTGCTGGCGGCGTAGTAGGAGGCGGTGTGCATGGGCGTCGTCCTGCGGCAGTGAGAGGTGAAGGCGGGCAGCATAGGCGGTGCTTCCGGGGGCAGGCAACCGTCGGGCAAAATAGCGGCTTTCTTTCCTTTGGCGGTTCCGTTTCATGGCCTGCAACAGTCACAAAATCCGTTTTCTGCGTGAGCAGATTCCGTCCTTCGAGTGCGTGCCGGGCTGTCATGACTGCTGTGGACCGGTGACCACCTCGACCGAGGAAATGGCCCGGCTGCCGCGCAAGAGTGCCGAGGAGCAGGAAGCGGCGCTGGCCGAGCTGAACTGTGTACACCTGGGGCCGCAGGGCTGCACGGTGTATGAGGAGCGGCCGATGATCTGCCGGTTGTTCGGGACTACGCCGCGCCTGCCGTGTCCGCGGGGGCGGGGGCCGGAGGAGATGATCGATCCGGGGGCGGAGCGGTTGGTGCATCAGTTTATTGCGACTACCCGGCAGGTGCTTGTGTGAAGGCTTAGGGCCTCATCGCTGGCAAGCCAGCTCCCACAGTGATCGCGTGCACCGCCGAACCTGTGGGAGCTGGCTTGCCAGCGATGAGGCCCTCAAGATCAATCCGGAATCGGCAGGTTCAAACTTTCCTTCACCTCTTCCATCACGATATAGCTCTTCGACTCCCGCACATGCGGCAGCTTGAGCAGGATGTCCCCCAGCAACTTGCGATACGACGCCATCTCGGAAATCCGTGCCTTCACCAGATAGTCGAAGTCCCCCGAGACCAAATGGCATTCCAGCACATGCGGCAGCTTGAGCACCGCCCGGCGGAACTCCTCGAAGGTGTCCCCCGACTTGTAGTCCAGGCTGATTTCGACGAACACCAGCAGGCTGCCCTTGAGGTGCTGCGGATTGAGCCGGGCGTTGTAGCCCATGATGATGCCTTCGCGCTCCAGGCGGCGGACCCGCTCGGTGCACGGGGTGGTCGACAGGCCGACCTTCTCCCCCAGTTCAGTAAAGGAAATACGCCCGTCGCTCTGCAGTATCCGGAGGATATTGCGGTCGATCTTGTCCAGCTCGCGCTTGCTCTGGTGCTGGGTTCTCATAGTGGATGCCCCTTTGTAAAAGCCGACTTTGCCGAGAATTCTCGCCAAATATAGGTTTTTATATAGTGAAATGCACTGCCTCGAGTTTTTTACACTGCGCCCATTCATGCCATTCACAAAAATTGTGGCGGTGCGCCGCCTCGAGGGATAACAACATGCGCGTTCTGGTACTCGGTAGCGGTGTGATCGGAACCGCCAGTGCCTACTATCTGGCCCGGCAAGGTTTCGAAGTCGTGGTGGTCGACCGTCAGCCGGCGGTGGCCATGGAAACCAGTTTCGCCAACGCCGGCCAGGTGTCGCCAGGTTATGCCTCGCCCTGGGCCGCCCCGGGCGTGCCGCTGAAAGCCATCAAGTGGCTGCTGCAGCGCCACGCTCCGCTGGCGATCAAGGCCACCGGCGATGTCGACCAGTACCTGTGGATGGCGCAGATGCTGCGCAACTGCACCGCCAACCGCTACGCGGTGAATAAGGAGCGCATGGTCCGCCTGTCCGAGTACAGCCGCGACTGCCTCGACGAACTTCGCGCCGAAACCGGCATCGCCTACGAAGGCCGCAGCCTCGGCACCACCCAGCTGTTCCGCACCCAGGCCCAGCTCGACAACGCCGCCAAGGACATCGCCGTCCTCGAACAGGCCGGCGTGCCCTACGAACTGCTGGACCGCGAAGGCATCGCCCGGGTCGAGCCGGCCCTGGCCAATGTGTC
This sequence comes from Pseudomonas putida, assembly GCF_001941965.1. Taxonomy (GTDB): domain Bacteria; phylum Pseudomonadota; class Gammaproteobacteria; order Pseudomonadales; family Pseudomonadaceae; genus Aquipseudomonas; species Aquipseudomonas putida_L. Next base: position 187,104 of record NZ_MKZO01000058.1, read on the forward strand.
CGATATCCTCGCCGGTGCCCTGCGCCTGCCCAACGACCAGACCGGCGACTGCCAGCTGTTCACCACCCGCCTGGCGGAGATGGCGCGCAACCTGGGCGTCGAATTCCGCTTCGGCCAGAACATCCAGCGCCTCGACTTCGCCGGCGACCGCATCAATGGCGTGTGGATCGACGGCAAGCTGGAAACTGCCGACCGCTACGTGCTGGCCCTGGGCAGCTACTCGCCGCAACTGCTCAAGCCGCTGGGCATCAAGGCCCCGGTGTACCCGCTCAAGGGCTACTCGCTGACCGTGCCGATCACCAACCCGGACATGGCCCCGACCTCGACCATTCTTGACGAGACCTACAAGGTCGCCATCACCCGCTTCGACAACCGCATCCGCGTCGGCGGCATGGCCGAGATCGCCGGTTTTGACCTGTCGCTGAACCCGCGTCGGCGCGAAACGCTGGAGATGATCGTCAACGATCTTTATCCTCTGGGCGGCAATCTGCGCGAGGCCGAGTTCTGGACCGGCCTGCGCCCGACCACTCCGGACGGTACGCCGATCGTCGGCGCGACCGCGTTCCGCAACCTGTTCCTCAATACTGGTCATGGCACCCTCGGCTGGACCATGGCATGCGGCTCGGGCCGCCTGCTGGCCGACCTGATGGCGCGCAGAAAGCCGCAGATCAGCGCCGAAGGGCTCGACATTTCCCGTTACGGACACACTCAGGAGACCGCCAAGCATGGCAATCCAGCGCCAGCTCACCAATGACCGCATGAGCCAGATCGTCGCCCACAACGGCACCCTGTACCTCGCGGGCCAGGTGGGCAACGACATGAACGCCGGGATCGAACAGCAGACCCGGGAAACGCTGGGCAATATCGAGCGCTTGCTGGACCTGGCTGGCACCGACAAGACCCGCCTGCTCTCGGTGACCATCTACCTGAAGGACATCGATGCCGATTTCCAGGGCATGAACGCGGTCTGGGACAAGTGGCTGCCCAAGGGCGTCGCCCCGGCCCGGGCCACGGTGCAGAGCAAGCTCTGTGAGCCGGAGATCCTGGTTGAGATGTCGGTAGTCGCCGCTCTCTCGTAACACCCTCTCTTCACCCGGTGCCGTTGCGGTACCGGGCCTTTTTTCAGAACAAGTTATTCACAACCAGACTGCCAGAAGGCTGCCGTCATGCGTCCCGCCCGTGCCCTGATCGACCTCCAAGCCCTGCGTCACAACTACCGCTTCGCTCGCCAGCTGACCGGGGCCCGTGCCCTGGCGGTGATCAAGGCCGATGCCTACGGCCACGGCGCGGTGCGCTGCGCCCTGGCCCTTGAAGCCGAGGCCGACGGCTTTGCCGTGGCCTGCATCGAGGAGGCGCTGGCGCTGCGCGAAGTGGGGATCAAGGCCCCGGTGCTGCTGCTCGAAGGCTTCTTCGAGGCCAGCGAGCTGGAGCTGATCGTCAAACACGACTTCTGGTGCGTGGTGCATTCCCTTTGGCAACTGGAAGCGATCGAGAAGGCCACTCTGGCCAGGCCGATCCAGGTCTGGCTGAAGATGGACACCGGCATGCACCGCGTCGGCCTGCATCCGCGCGACTATCAGACGGCATACCAGCGCCTGCAGGCCAGCGGCAAGGTGTCGAAGATCGTCCTGATGAGCCACTTCGCCCGCGCCGACGAGCTGGACAGCAATGCCAGCAACGAGCAGGTCGCGGTGTTCGAAGCCGCCCGCCAGGGCCTGAAGGCCGAGGTCAGCCTGCGCAATTCGCCTGCGGTGCTGGGCTGGCCGCAGGTGCCGAGCGACTGGGTCCGTCCGGGCATCATGCTGTACGGTGCGACGCCGTTCGAAACCGAACAGGCCGAGGCCGCCCGCCTGCAACCGGTGATGACCCTGGAGTCGAAAGTCATCAGCGTGCGCGAGCTGCCGGCCGGCGAGCCTGTGGGATATGGTGCACGCTTCGTCAGCCCGCGCCCGACCCGGGTCGGTGTGGTCGCCATGGGTTATGCCGACGGTTACCCGCGTCATGCACCCACCGGCACCCCGGTCCTGGTCGCTGGCAAACCTGCGCAACTGATCGGTCGCGTGTCGATGGACATGCTCTGCATCGACCTCACCGACGTCCCGCAAGCCGGGCTCGGCAGCACTGTCGAGCTGTGGGGCAAGAACGTCCTCGCCAGCGACGTCGCGACCCAGGCCGGCAGCATCCCCTACCAGATCTTTTGCAACCTGCGCCGGGTGCCTTTGGTCTATACCGGAGAGTGAGGCCATCACTGACGAACTGCGGGTCGAAGTGTTGTAAATACTGAACGCTGTTGCGATGATGGCGCACATTTCGACCCCCACATTCGTCAGGAGGCTCCAGCATTGGACGTCGGTGAACGACTACAAGCCATTCGCAAGGTCAAGGGCCTCTCCCAGCGAGAGCTGGCCAAGCGTGCGGGCGTGACCAACAGCACCATTTCGATGATCGAGAAGAACAGCGTCAGCCCCTCGATCAGCTCGCTGCGCAAGGTGCTGAGCGGTATTCCGATGTCGATGATGGAGTTCTTTTCCGAAGACCTGCTGCCGGAGAACCCGACGCAGATCGTCTACAAGGCCCACGAACTGCTCGACATTTCGGACGGCGAAGTGACCATGAAGCTGGTCGGCAACGGCCATCCGAGCCGGGCCATCGCCTTCCTCAACGAGATCTACCCGCCGGGCGCCGATACCGGCGAAGAGATGCTCACCCACGACGGCGAAGAGACCGGCATCCTCCTCGAGGGCAAGCTGGAATTGGTGGTCGGCTTCGAAACCTTCATCCTCGAAGCGGGCGACAGCTACTATTTCGAAAGCACCAAGCCACACCGTTTTCGCAACCCCTACGATAAGCCGGCCCGGCTTATCAGCGCGGCCACCCCGGCGAACTTCTGACAGCGAGGGTGGCGCGGCTGATTGTCGCGGATAAACCCCTTTATTTAATGTGGTTGTTCCGGTGAGTCAGGGTTCCCGCTATACTTGCGCCGCCTGCGAAACCGTGGCCGCGGGCGTGACTAGCCACCATGAGGGTGTACGTGTGAATCCAATCAAGAAGATGCTGGCTATACCAGCTACCGTAGTGGCCCTATGGGCAGTCAGTGCCCAGGCTACGACCAATGACGACATCGCCAAGCGCCTCGAACCCGTAGGCCAGGTCTGCGTCCAGGGGCAGGAATGCAAGGGCATGGAAGTGGCTGCTACCGCAGGTGGCGGCGGTGCCAAGACCCCGGACGAAATCATCGCCAAGCATTGCAACGCCTGCCATAGCACCGGCTTGCTGGGCGCGCCGAAGATCGGCGACACCGCGGCCTGGAAAGAGCGCGCCGACCACCAGGGTGGTCTGGACGGCATCCTTGCCAAGGCCATCACCGGCATCAACGCCATGCCGCCGAAAGGCACCTGCGCCGACTGTTCGGATGACGACCTGAAAGGCGCCATCAAGAAGATGTCCGGCCTGTAAGCCTCGCGCTGCACGCCTCGAAGCCCGCCTTGTGCGGGCTTCGTCGTTTCCGGGGGCCGTGCAGTAATTCGCACGCCGCTCCGGTCCAAGCTTTACTCAACGGACCCCACGGAGAGCTCAACGCGTGCGCACCTATTCGATCGAAGCCGCAGTGGACCAGGTACTGGCCCGGCTACCCGCTCATATCCACATGGGCCTGCCGCTGGGCCTGGGCAAGCCCAACCGCTTCGTCAACGCCCTGTATGCCCGGGTGCGCGAGCTGCCGGAGCGGCGCCTGACGATCTATACGGCGCTGTCCCTGGGCCGCCCCGATCTGGGCGACGGCCTGCAGCGACGCTTTCTAGAGCCCTTCGTCGAACGGGTCTTCGCCGACTATCCGGAACTCGACTACCTGCGCGACCTGCGGGCCAGCCGCCTGCCGGCCAATATCCGCGTCGAGCAGTTCTTCATGCAGCCCGGCAGCCTGCTGCACAGCGCGCAGGCGCAGCAGGACTACGTCAGCAGCAACTACAGCCACGCGGCGCGGGACATCAATGCCAAGGGCCTGAACCTGATCGCGCAGATCGTCGCCGAGGATGGCGAACGCCCGGACCACCTGAGCCTGAGCTGCAACCCCGATATCACCCTCGACCTGCTGCCGATGATCGAACGCCGTCGCGCGGCCGGCGAAACCATCCTCCTGCTCGGCCAGGTGCATGCCGAGTTGCCCTACATGCCCGGTGCCTCGGAGCTCAAGCGCGAGGACTTCGACTTGCTGATCGACGAGCCCGAGCGCACTCGGCTGTTTTCCACGCCGAATATGCCGGTCAGCACCCAGGACCATTTCATCGGCGTGCATGCCAGCACCCTGGTGCGCGATGGCGGCACCTTGCAGATCGGCATCGGTGCCATGGGCGATGCCCTGACTGCGGCGCTGCTGGCGCGGCAGGCGGATAACGAGGGTTACCAGGCGCTGCTCGGCGAACTGCACCTGGCGCCCTGGCACGGGCTGATCGAGCGCGAGGGCGGGGTGATGCCCTTCGCCAAGGGGCTTTATGGCTGCAGCGAGATGTTCGTCAACGGCCTGCTGGCGCTGCTCGAAGCCGGGATCATCCGCCGTCCGGTGTATGCCGATGCGGTGCGCCAGCATGCGGCCAACAGCGGTGCGGCGGACACCGACGACGGAGTGCTGGTGCATGGCGGCTTCTTCCTCGGGCCGCAGGCGTTCTACCAGCGCCTGCGCGAGCTGCCGTTGGCCAGTCGCAAGCGCATCGACATGGGCGCGATCAGCTTCATCAACGAGCTGTACGGCCAGGAAATGCTCAAGCGCCTGCAACGCCGCGATGCGCGCTTCATGAACACGGTCTTCACCATGACCCTGATGGGCGCCGGGGTGGCTGACCAACTGGAGGACGGGCGGGTGCTCAGCGGGGTTGGCGGGCAATACAACTTCGTGGTCCAGGGGCATGCGCTGGAGGGTGCGCGCTCGGTGCTGCTCCTGCGCTCGTGGCGCGAGGCGGGTGGGGAGGTGAGTTCGAATATCGTCTGGGAATATGGGCACTGCACCATTCCCCGGCACCTGCGCGATGTGGTGGTGACCGAGTACGGGATTGCCGACCTGCGCGGGCAGACCGATGCCGAGGTGATCGCCCGGTTGCTGGCGATCAGTGATTCGCGCTTCCAGGCGCAGTTGCAGGAGCAGGCGCAGAAGGCCGGCAAGCTGCCGGCGGATTTCGAGCTGGACCAGCGTTACTGCAACAACACCCCTGAGCGCCTGGAAGCCTTGCGCGAGCGGCATGGGCGGCTGTTTCCGGAGTATCCGCTGGGGTGCGACTTCACCGCCGAGGAGCGCGACCTGTTGCGGGCGCTGAACTGGCTGAAGAGCAAGTTCAAGCTGAGCGAGGTGCTGGAGCTGGGCAAGGCAGCGCTGGAGGCGCCACCGGCTGAAGAATGGTCAGCTCAGTTGGCACGGATGGGGCTGGAGAAGCCGGATGGGCTGAAGGAGGAGTTGTATCAGCGGCTGGTGTTGGCGGGGTTGCAGGCTACGGCGCATGGCTTGGCTGTTTGAGTGACTGTCAGGGCCCTATCGCTGGCAAGCCAGCTCCCACAGGTTCGGCGGCGCATACGGTCCCTGTGGGAGCTGGCTTGCCAGCGATGAGGCCCTGAAGAGCACCCCAAAAACCCGAATATTCTTATTTCTTAAAGGTATTTAAATAATTTTTCTTATGCCTTTATAGTCAATCCCCTGCGTACCTGCCGACCAATCGGCGCGCCGCACGAACACGAACCAACACGGCGAAACCGTGAGTTTCTGATCGATGCGCGCTCCATTGGGCGCGCTCTGCGCGGGAGTTAAACATGTCAGCGGCCTCCAACGCCTTGTCGTCCATCGACAGCGCACAGCAGCAACCCTTCGAGATCCGGCCTTTCAACGGCGCAGTCGGCGCCGAGATCATCGGCCTGGACCTGGCACAACCGGTGAACGGCGCAGACTTCGCCAAAATCCACCGGGCCCACCTCGACCACCATGTCCTGGTCTTCCGCGACCAGCGCATCACCCCCGAACAACAGATCGCCTTCAGCCGCCGCTTCGGCGTGCTGCAGATCCATGTGCTCAAGCAGTTCCTGCTGGCCAACCACCCGGAAATCCTCATCGTCTCCAACATCGTCGAGAACGGCCAGAACCTCGGCCTCGGTGATGCCGGCAAGTTCTGGCACTCGGACCTGTCGTACAAGGAACTGCCGAGCCTCGGCTCGATGCTGCACGCCCAGGAGTTGCCCAGCGAAGGCGGCGACACCCTGTTCGCCGATATGCACAAGGCCTGGGAAGGCTTGCCGCATGCCCTGCGCAAGGCCGTCGAAGGCCGCCAGGCGGCGCATTCCTATACCGCGCGCTACAGCGAGACCAAGTTCGAAGGCAACTGGCGCCCGACCCTGAGCGCCGAGCAACTGGCCCAGGTCGCCGAAGTCATCCACCCGGTCGTGCGCACCCACCCGGAGAACGGCCGCAAGGCGCTGTTCGTCAGCGAAGGCTTCACCACCCGCATCGTCGGCCTGCCCGACGACGAAAGCCGGCAGATCCTCGCCGAGCTGTACGCCCACAGCGTGCTGGAGCAGAACATCTACCGCCATCAGTGGCAGCCCCATGACCTGGTGTTCTGGGACAACCGCTCGCTGATCCACCTCGCCACCGGCTGCCCGGCGCACCTGCGTCGCAAGCTCTATCGCACCACCATCCAGGGCGACGCCCCGTTCTGATCCGCCGAGGACTCATCATGCGCAAAACACTCAGCCGCCTCGCGGCCGGCATCGGCCTGAGCGCCAGCCTGGTCGCCGGTAGCCTGGTCGCCCCGGCCACCGCCCAGGCCGAAGGCCAGATCCGCATCGCCGAACAGTTCGGCATCGTTTACCTGCTGCTCAACGTGGTCCGTGACCAGAACCTGATCGAGAAACACGGCAAGGAACAGGGCATCGACATCAAGGTCGACTGGACCCAGCTGTCCGGTGGCGCCGCCACCAACGACGCGCTGCTTTCCGGATCGGTGGATATCGTCGGGGCCGGCGTCGGCCCGCTGCTGACCATCTGGGACCGCACCTACGGCCGCCAGAATGTGAAGGCCGTGGCTTCGCTGGGCAACTTCCCGTACTACCTGCTGAGCAGCAACCCGAACGTCAAGACCATCGCCGATATCACCGAGAAGGACCGCATCGCTCTGCCGGCGGTAGGCGTCTCGGTGCAGTCGCGCTTCCTCCAGTACGCTGCTGCCAGGCAGTGGGGCGACAAGGAATACAACCGACTCGACAAGTACACCCTGGCCGTTCCGCACCCGGACGCCACCGCGGCACTGATCGCTGGCGGCACCGAATTGAACGGGCACTTCTCCAACCCGCCGTTCCAGGAGCAGGCCCTGGCCAACAAGGATGTCCACGTCGTTCTCGACACCTACGAACTGCTCGGCCCCAACTCGCCGACCGTGCTGTTCACCACCGAGAAATTCCGCAAGGACAACCCGAAGACCTACAAGGCCTTCGTCGAGGCCCTGGCCGAGGCGGCGGATTTCGCCCAGAAGGACAAGGCGGCCGCAGCCGACACCTACATCCGCGTGACCAAGGCCAAGATCAGCCGCGACGAGTTGCTGAAGATCATCGACAACCCGAAATACGAGTTCACCGTCACGCCGAAGAACACCTACCCACTGGCGGAGTTCCTCTACCGGGTCGGCGCCATCAAGCACAAACCCGAGTCGTGGAAGGACTACTTCTTCCAGGATGAAACGCCGCTTCAGGGGAGCTGATTTCATGACCGCCCAACTGCAAGGCCACACGGCCAGCAAGCTGAGCCGCGTAGACACCCCACCGCTGTTGCAGGTGGATAACCTCAGCCTGGAGTACCGCACCGCGCAGCGCGTGGTGCGGGCCACCCACCAGGTCAGTTTCGAAGTGGACAAGGGCGATCGCTTCGTCCTGCTCGGGCCTTCGGGCTGCGGCAAGTCCACCTTGCTCAAGGCGGTCGGCGGCTTCATCGAGCCGAGCGAAGGCAGCATCCGCCTGCAAGGCCAGGCGGTGCATGGTCCGGGGCCTGACCGTATCGTGGTGTTCCAGGAGTTCGACCAGTTGCCGCCGTGGAAGACGGTGAAGCAGAACGTCATGTTCCCGCTGCTGGTGTCCGGCACCCTGAAGCGGGCCGAGGCCGAGGAGCGGGCGCTGGAGTACCTGGAGAAGGTCGGCCTGGCCGCTTTCGCCGACGCCTATCCGCACACCCTGTCCGGCGGCATGAAGGCACGGGTGTCCATCGCTCGCGCCCTGGCCATGCAGCCGAAGATCCTGCTGATGGACGAGCCCTTCGCCGCCCTCGACGCCCTGACCCGCCGCAAGATGCAGGAAGAGCTGCTGGCGCTGTGGGAGGAGGTGCGTTTCACCCTGCTGTTCGTCACCCACTCCATCGAGGAAGCCCTGGTGGTGGGTAACCGCATCCTGCTGCTGTCGCCTCATCCGGGGCGTGTGCGGGCCGAGATCCACAGCCATCAATACGACCTGCACAGCCTCGGCGGCGCCGATTTCCAGGCCAGTGCCCGGCGCATCCACAGCCTGCTGTTCGAGGACGGCCAGGCCCCGGCCGTCGATACCGAGCTGGGCTTCACCGATATCCGTATCGCCTACTGACCGGGAGCTTCACCATGACTATCCAATCCTCCCCGCGTCGGGAATATGAAATCGCCCTGCAGCCGTGGGACGGCGTCGCGCTGGAGCGCGAACTGCCGCTGATCCAGCGCCTGTGGCAGCACGGCTGGCTGCGCAAGAGCGTGATCCTGTTGTTGATCGCCGTGCTCTGGGAAGCCGCTGCGCGCTACCAGGGCAACGACCTGCTGCTGCCGACCTTCCTGCAAACCGCCCAGGCCCTGTGGGACGGCATGCTCAGCGGCGAGCTGCCGGCCAAGGTCGGCGTGTCGCTGGTGGTGCTGATCAAGGGCTATGTGCTGGGCATCATCCTGGCCTTCGGCCTGACCAGCCTGGCGGTCTCGACCCAGTTCGGCCGCGACCTGCTCGGCACCCTGACCTCGATGTTCAACCCGCTGCCGGCCATCGCGCTGCTGCCGCTTTCGCTGCTGTGGTTCGGCCTGGGCGAGAACAGTCTGATATTCGTGCTGGTGCACTCGGTGCTGTGGGCGCTGGCGCTGAATACCTACGCCGGTTTCCTCGGGGTCAACGAGACGCTGCGCATGGCCGGGCGCAACTACGGCCTGCGTGGGCTGCGCCTGGTCCTGCATATCCTGGTGCCGGCGGCGCTGCCGTCGATCCTCTCCGGGCTGAAGATCGGCTGGGCCTTCGCCTGGCGCACGCTGATCGCCGCCGAGCTGGTGTTCGGCGCCACCAGCGGCAAGGGCGGGCTGGGCTGGTACATCTTCCAGAACCGCAACGAGCTGTACACCGACAAGGTGTTCGCCGGGCTCGCAGTGGTGATCCTGATCGGCTTGCTGGTGGAGAGCCTGGTGTTCAACGCATTGGAGCGGGTGACCGTGCGCCGCTGGGGCATGCAACGCTAGTCACTCTTCCTGATACGCCGCCGCCGCACTGCTCAGGGTCTGCGAGATCAACTGGCGCAAGGCCGGCGGCTGTTCCACCACCAGCTCGTCGCCCTGGCTCAGCAGCCACCAGCGCAGGCTCCAGCTGTTGCTGACCGTGGCCTGCAGGCGGTGGCCGTCTTCCAGGTCGATCAACTGCATGTCCGGCGACAACGGCGTTTCGCGCATCCGGCGGGCCAGGTTGTCGCTGATCCAGGCATGCAGCTCGATCTTCTCCGCGCTGCCGAACTGCAGGGCGTCGCTGCGCAGGTAGGCGTGCAGGTCGAAGTCGTCCAGGCCCAGGGCCGGCGTATCGAGCACGCTCAACTGGCGGAAGCGGTGCACGGCGAACTGGCGGATATCCTCGTAGGGCTGCGCCGTGGCGATCAGGTAGGCCACCTGGCCGCGCTGGATCAGGGCCAGCGGGTTGAGGATCAGCTCGACGCTACGGTCGTGGTGCGCCGAGTAGTACAGGGCCTGCAACTGCTGCTCGTCGAGCAGGGCCTTCTGCACGGTTTCGAGGATGCTGTCCGAGACCTCCGGCGCGCGCATGTTCATTTCCGGGCGCACGCTGGCGACCTTGTCCAGCCAGCGCGCCGCCTTGTTTTCCGACGACAGGGTTTCCAGCTTCTGCCGGGCATGGGCGAAGCGCGCATCCAGGCCCTTGAGCATGCTCCCGGGCAGCAGCGGACGCACCGCTTCCTCGACCAACGCCAGGCTTAATGCCTCGCTGACACTCAGCCCACGCAACTCTACACAGGCATTCGCTGCCCAATACCAACCATAAGGAATGCTGCGGTCGTTGCGCTCCAGCGGAAAGATCAGCGACAGCTCGTTGAGATCCCTTTCGATACTGCGCTTGCTGATGTTGAAGCCGGCGTCCTTGAGGCGCATCACCAGTTCCGCGCTGGTAATGCCGGGCGAGCGGCTGGGTAGCTGGCGCAGCAGTTCCCATTGACGACTGAGGGTGGCGCGTGTGGTGGCGGAGGGCAAAACGGTGAGTCCTTGTCTAGGCTTGCGGCGAAAGCGGGGTAATCGCCACAGTGTATGGCAATTTGCCATTAATTTATCCAATTCAGGGATGATCCGTTGAATCGCTCCGACGAACGCGTTCGCGACAGGTTTTGTCGTGACGCTGCGCAGAATCACGCCTCGACGCCCAGAAGGAAGCCAAGAAGGAGGGCGGTTCCATGAGGATGAACATGTCAGCTGCCAGCAATATCTATTCGATGCTCGGGCGCCTGTTGCCGGAGCGGGTGGTACCTGCGCCGGGGCGTGCGCATATGCGGCGGCTGTACAGCGGCGTGGGCATGCCGGCGCAGCGTGCGGCGCTGGGGGAGAGCTTCAGCCTGGTCAGCCTGCTGGATGAAGCGCCGGATCTGCAGGCGGTCTATGCCGACCTGCGGGGGCAGGCGCTGGACGGCAGCGTGGCGGCGCTCAACGACTTGGGCTGGATCTGGCTGAATGGTCGCTATTGGCGCGCCGATCCGGTGCTGGCCGGGCATCTGCTGCGCATGGCAGCGTTGCAGGGGAGTGCGGTGGCCTGGTTCAACCTCGGGCAGCAGTATTACTTCGGCAAGGGCGTGGAGATCGCCTATGCCAGTGCGGCCGAGTATTACCGGCATGCCTTCGAGGCGGGGCTGGCGGAAGCGGCGGCGGCGCTGGGGGATCTGTTCGAGGAAGAGGTCTGCGACAGCGACGGCGAGTCCAATCCATGGCAGACGGATGCGCGGCGGGCTTATGAGTGGTTTCTGCGCGGGGCTCAGCGGGGTGATGCGCGTTGCCGGTTCGAGGCGGGGTATCGCTTGTTGCACGGGTTCCAGGTCAATGCCGACAGCCGGGCCGGGGTGTACTGGCTGGAGCTGGCGGCGGTGGCCGGGGTGGTGCAGGCGGCGGAAGAGCTGGCCTTGCATTTCCAGGTGGGGGGTAATGAGCTGCGCTATCTGTTCTGGCGCGATCAGGCGATAGGCTTGGGCAGTCCGCTGGCGTTGGCGATGAAGGTCGAGGATCAGCTTCGCCCCTGAGGGAACACCCTTCTGAAAACCTGCACAAAACCCTGTGGGAGCTGGCTTGCCAGCGATAGGGCCGGCAATGACAAAGATGTTGTCAGGTCTGGCCAAATCGCTGGCAAGCCAGCTCCCACAGGGTTCTTCGGTGTCTGGTGGATTGTCATCTCCCAGACGGCTATTGACGCTCCCCGCACCTTCGACCAATATTGATAGTTAGCAAACTATGAATATTCCCCCATGAAGCTCGAAGCTCTGCAACTGAACACCAGCAGCGGCATGGTCATGGCCAGCCGCAGTTGGCGGCGCATCTGCCAGACCACCCTGGCGCGCTTCGGTATCAGCGAGGCCTGTGCCGTGCCGCTGCTGATGATCCTGCGCCTCGGCGATGGTGTGCATCAGGTCGCGGTGGCCCAGGCGGTCGGGGTGGAAAGCCCGTCCCTGGTGCGCCTGCTCGACCAGCTGTGCAACGCCGGCTACGTCTGCCGCTGCGAAGACCCGGGCGACCGCCGGGCCAAGGCGCTGTCCCTGACCGACCAGGGCCGCGAGCTGGCCGAAGCCATCGAAGGCGAACTGGTGCGCCTGCGCCGCGACGTGCTCAAGGACATCCCCGCCGCCGACCTCGAAGCCGCCCTGCGCGTGGTGAAAGCCTTCGAAGAGGCGGCGCAGCGCTCGCCGGGCCTGCCTCTGTGAAACACTTCTTCAGCTCGATGCCGCCCGCCCGGGACTGGTTCTACGGCGTGCGCACCTTCGCCGCGTCGATGATCGCCCTGTATATCGCCCTGCTGCTGCAACTGCCGCGGCCGTACTGGGCGATGGCAACCGTGTATATCGTCTCCAGCCCCTTCGTCGGCCCGACCAGCTCCAAGGCCCTGTACCGCGCCGTGGGCACCTTGCTGGGGGCTGCCGGCGCGGTGTTCCTGGTGCCCTTGCTGGTACAGGCGCCGGTGCTGCTGACCCTGGCCGTAGCGCTGTGGACCGCGATCCTGCTGTTCCTCTCCCTGCACCTGCGCACCGCTAACAGCTACACCCTGATGCTGGCCGGCTACACCCTGCCGATGATCGCCCTGCCGGTGGTGGACAATCCGCAACTGGTCTTCGATATCGCTTCGTCCCGGGCCCAGGAAATCTGCCTCGGCATCGTCTGCGCGGCGGTGGTCGGTGCATTGTTCTGGCCGCGCCGGTTGACTCCGGTATTCGTCGGCGCCACCGGCAACTGGTTCAGTGGCGCCATCAGCTACTGCGACACCTTCCTCGCCCGCAATGTCGCCGCCGACACCGTGGCCAGCCTGCGCGGCTCGATGGTGGCGACCTTCAACACCCTGGAAATGATGATCGGCCAGCTGTCCCATGAAGGCGCACGGCCGCAGACGGTGAAGAACGCCCGCGAACTGCGCGGCCGGATGATCCACCTGCTGCCGGTGATCGACGCCCTCGACGACGCCTTGCTCGCCCTCGAAGGCCGCGCCCCGGAGCAGGCCGCGCAGCTCAAGGGCCTGCTCGAAGAAGCCCGCGAATGGCTGCAAGGCACCGCGACAGAGGCCCCGGTAGCCCGCTGGGCAGCTCTGCGGGAAAAGCTCGAACGCCTGCAGCCCAGCGTCGCCGACCTCGACCAGCGTCCCGGCCTGCTGCTGTCCAACGCCCTCTATCGCCTCGGCGAGTGGGTCGACCTGTGGCAGGACTGCTGCAGCCTCAAGCACGCCATCGCCAGCGAAGACCTGTCGCCGTGGCGTGCGGTGTACCGGCACTGGCGCCTGGGCCGCCTGACTCCGTTCCTCGACCGCGGCCTGATGCTCTATTCGGTGTTCTCCACCTTCTCGGCGATCGCCGTGGCCACCGGCCTGTGGATCGCCCTCGGCTGGGCCGACGGTGCCAGCGCGGTGATCCTCGCGGCGGTGGCGTGCAGCTTCTTCGCCGCCATGGACGACCCGGCGCCGCAGATCTACCGCTTCTTCTTCTGGACCACCCTGTCGGTAGTGTTCGCCAGCCTCTACCTGTTCCTGGTTCTGCCCAACCTGCACGACTTCCCGATGCTGGTGCTGGCCTTTGCCGTGCCGTTCATCTGCGTCGGCACCCTGACCGTGCAGCCGCAGTTCTACCTCGGCACCTTGCTGACCATCGTCAACACGGCGTCCTTCATCAGTATCCAGGGTGCTTACGACGCGGACTTCCTCGCCTTCGTCAACGCCAATATCGCCGGCCCCGTGGGCCTGCTGTTCGCCTTTATCTGGACCCTGGTGATGCGCCCGTTCGGTGTCGAGCTGGCGGCCCGGCGCCTGACCCGCTTCAGCTGGCGCGACATCGTCGGCATGACCCAGCCGGCGACCCTGGCCGAACACCGCCGCCTCGGCGTGCAGATGCTCGACCGCCTGATGCAGCACCTGCCACGCCTGAGCCAGACCGGCCAGGACAGCGGCGCCGCCCTGCGTGACCTGCGCGTGGGCCTGAACCTCCTGGACCTGCTCGCCTACCTGCCACGGGCGACCCCGGAGCCCCGTGCGGCGCTGGAGAAAGTCATCGAGGAAGTCGGCGGCCACTTCCAGGCCTGCCTCGACGCCGGTGAACGCCAGCATGCCCCGCCCGCGCTGCTGGGCAGCATGGAAAAGGCCCGCCGCGCCCTCAACCTCGACGTCATGGAAGGCTGCGCCGAAGCGCGCCTGCACCTGCTCCACGCCCTCAGCGGCCTGCGCCTGGCGCTGCTGCCAGGGGTCGAAGTGGTGCTGGAACCCGATCCGCAATCGCAACTGCCCTATGGCCTCGACGGAGCACCCCTGTGATCGGTGAACTGGATATCAGCGGGGTGTTCCTGCCCACGCTGCTGGTGATGATGCTGGTCAGCTACCTGCTGTTCCTCGGCATCCACGCGGTGCTCAACCGCCTGCATTTCTACCGCCTGGTCTGGCACCGGGCGTTGTTCAACGTTGCGCTCTACGCCGTGCTGCTTGGCACGCTGGACCACTTTTGCCGAAGCCTGATGCTGCCATGAAAAAACCTTTGTTGACCCTGGGCCGCGTGGTCCTGACGCTGCTGGTAGTGACCCTGGCGACCGTACTGGTCTGGCAGATGGTCCTGTACTACATGTTCGCTCCCTGGACCCGCGACGGGCATATCCGCGCCGACGTGATCCAGATCGCCCCCGACGTCTCCGGCCTGATCCAGGAGGTCGCGGTCCGCGACAACCAGCCGATCAAGCGCGGCGATGTGCTCTTCACCATCGACCAGGACCGCTTCCGCCTGGCCCTGCGCCAGGCCCAGGCAACCCTGGCCGAACGCAAGGAAACCCTGGCCCAGGCGCAGCGCGAGGCCAGGCGCAACAAGGGCCTGGGCAACCTGGTCGCCGCCGAGCAACTGGAAGAGAGCCAGTCGCGCCAGGCCCGCGCCCAGTCGGCGCTGGACGAAGCCCAGGTGGCGGTGGATGCCGCGCAGCTGAACCTCGACCGCTCGGTGATCCGCAGCCCGGTCAATGGCTACCTCAACGACCGTGCGCCGCGGGCCCACGAGTTCGTCAGTGCCGGGCGCCCGGTGCTGGCGGTGGTGGACAGCGAGTCGTACCACGTCGATGGCTATTTCGAGGAAACCAAGCTGTCCGGCATCCATGTCGGCCAGGCCGTGGATATCCGCGTGATGGGTGACAACACCCGCCTGCGCGGCCATGTGCAGAGCATCGTCGCCGGCATCGAGGACCGTGACCGCAGCAGCGGCGCCAACCTGCTGCCCAACGTCAACCCGGCGTTCAGCTGGGTGCGCCTGGCCCAGCGGATTCCGGTACGCATCGCCTTCGACGAAGTGCCGGCGGACTTCCGCCTGATCGCCGGACGCACCGCCACCGTGTCGATCATCGAGGACGCCCGGCCATGAAAAGGCTGTCGTTGCTCGGCCTGAGCCTGATGCTCTCGGCCTGCCAGATGGTCGGGCCGGATTACCACCTGCCGGAGAAGGCTGCGTTCAACCGTAGCGACCTGCAGGGGCAACTGCGCGCCGATGCCGACAGCGTGGTCTCGGCACCGGTGCCCAAGGACTGGTGGCGGCTGTACCGCGATGATCGCCTGGACACCCTGGTCAACCAGGCGCTGGCGGCCAACAGCGAGCTGCGCGTGGCGGCGGCGAACATTGCCCGGGCCCGCGCCCAGGTCGAGGAGGCCGAGGCGCAAGGCGGCTTCAATGGCGGCGTGAAGCTTGGTGCGCAGCGCCTGCAGGAGTCCGGCGAGGCCTTCCTGCTGGCGGACAAGGTGCCGGTGGCGAATATCGGCGAGGCGATCATCAGCGCGTCCTACCAGTTCGACCTGTGGGGCACGCTGAAGCGCGGCGTCGAGGCGGCCCAGGCCAATGCCGACGCGGTGCAGGCGGCGGCGGACACGGCGCGGATCACCGTGGTGGCCGATGTGGTGCGGGCCTACACCCAGGTTTGCGCGGCCAACGAGGAGTATCACATCGCCCGGGAATTGCTGGACCTGCAGGACCAGAGCGTCAGCCTGACCCGGCGCCTGCGCGATGCCGGGCGTGGCGACGAGACCCAGGTGACCCGTACCGAGACCCGTTTCAAATCGCTGCGGGCCGAGCTGCCGCGTTACCAGGCGGCGCGGGATGCGGGTTTGTACACCTTGTCGATGCTGCTGGCCAAACCGGTTGATCAACTGCCGGCCGGCACCGCCGACTGCGCCGAGCTGCCGCATATCGCCCAGCTGTTGCCGGTGGGTGACGGCGCCGCGCTGCTCAAGCGGCGGCCGGATGTGCGCCGGGCCGAGCGCCTGCTCGCGGCGTCCACCGCGACCATTGGCGTGGCCACCGGGCAGCTGTATCCGGATATCAGCATCGGCGCGCAGGTGGGGACCATCGGTATCCTGGAAAACCTCGGCAAGCCGGCGACCAATCGCTGGGGCTTCGGCCCGCTGCTGACCTGGACGGTGCCGACCAATGGCTCGCGGGCGCGGATTCGTGAGGCCGAGGCCAGCACCCAGGCGGCGCTGGCGAACTTCGACGGGGTGGTGTTGAACGCCATTCGCGAGACCCAGACCAGCCTGTCGCAATACAGCGCACTGCTGGACCGGCGCGATGCGCTGGAAGAGGCGGAGCGCTCGGCGAAGCTGGCGGCGGACCAGACGCACCGCTTCTATCAGGCGGGGCGGGCGTCGTTCCTGGCGGACCTGGAGGCGACCCGGACCTATACCGATATGCGGGCTCAGTTGGCTACAGCGAATACCCAGGTGGCGATGGGGCAGATCGGGTTGTTCCTGGCCCTTGGTGGTGGCTGGTAGGCCGCCATCGCTGGCAAGCCAGCTCCCACAGTGTCCGCGGCGCTGCCGAACCCTGTGGGAGCTGGCTTGCCAGCGATGAGGCCCTAAACAACACCACAAATTACCTGGCCTAAACTTTCACTCCTTCAGGCAATCAATCCCTTATCAACCCGCCCAAAGGAGTGCCCCATGGACCTGTCCCACCACGAATTCTCCGCCCTGTTCGAGCAACTCGGCCTGCCTTCCGATGCCACCAGCATCCAGCAATTCCTCACCAGCCACTCCCCGCTGAAGAACGAAATCAAGCTGGTCGACGCGCCATTCTGGAGCGATGCCCAGCGCGCCTTCCTCAAGGCCGAATACATTGCCGATTCCGACTGGATCATGACCATCGATCAACTCAACGTGGCCCTCAGAAATAAACGCTGAGCGGCACCCTATGAGCTTCATTGGCGTTGCTATGCTCAGAAAAAAACAACAAGGGGACAGCGCCAATGAAAGACCCCTATGCCGTTGGCTTCTGGGCTGCCGTGACAGCCCTGGGCCTGCTGACTACCGGTTATTTCTACGGGGTCAGGGACATCCACCAGCTCGAACAGGCCCGCCAGTTCCTTTACGGAGCCGCCGGCCTGATCGCCGCCTTCGCGTTGAGTGCACTGGCGTGGATACGCTGGCAGTTGCTCAAGACGCGCCGGCGGCAACTGGAGCAAGGACGAACGCTGGTGGCGATCTGGAACACCAAGGTCGCCCTGCGCCGTGTCGAGACTGTGTTCGACCGCTATTTCTGGGGCAGCTACTGGCAACCGGGGCGGACCTTCCAGGAAGTCATGGGCGAGCTTGAAGGCACGCCGCTGGAACGCAGCCTCGAAGCGCTGAAGACGCAATGCCAGGAACTCGACCAGGAAACCCACGACCGTCACCGCCACTGGCTGAATAACGCCCGCGAGCTGTCCAGCGTGGCCACGGCCATGGCCCGCGAACGCTACCAGCTTGACCTGTGCGATTCGCAGCAGAGCTCACGCCGCGGCGCAGCCGTGCTCAACCGCGACCTCGAGGTGCTGGTGTACACCTGGTCGGCGCGGTTGCGCAGTTTCGATCATCAGCTCGATGAGCTCGAGGGTGAATACCGCTAGCGTCACTCGCCGCGGATATAACCTTCCAGTTGGCGAATCAGATCGGCCTGCTCGGCGATGGCTTCCTTGACCAGGTCGCCGATCGACAGCAGGCCGAGCAGTTTGCCGTCTTCCACCACCGGCAGGTGACGCAGGTGACTGTTGGTCATCATGGTCATGCAGGTGTCGACGCTCTGGTGCGAGTCGACGGTGATCACCGGCGAACTCATGATCTCGCGCACTTCGGTACCGACCGACGAGCGCCCCTTGAGCACCATCTTGCGCGCATAGTCGCGCTCGCTGACGATGCCCACCACCTCGCCATCCTGGACCACCGGCAGCGCCCCGACATTCTTTTCGGCCATTACCATCAGGGCCTCGAGCACCGTCTGGTGCGGCGCGATGGTGTAGACCTGGTCGTTGTGCTGCGACTTCAACTTCAATAGCTGTGCCACGGTTTTCATTGCGGGCCCTCTGCATGGGGTGGTGTTGGTAGGCAGATACCCTCAAGAATCGTGCAGGACGGACAAAGGGGCAAGGCGGTTTGCGGCATCGACGCTATTGAAAAACGTCATGGCCGCGTGTTTTCCGTCCTGCCCCCGGGTTTTCAGCTCTGTTGCACGATCACCTGGCTGTTCAGGTCCTTGATCAGCACCTCCACCGTCGGCATCAAGTCGCGCAGTTGTTCCGGCGTGCAGGTCGAGCCGTCGTTGCGGAAGTCCATGCGCCGGGTCACCACCACGCTGTTGCCTTCGCGGCGGTAGGCGGCGCTGTAGTCGAGGCTGGCGGTTTTCAGCGATACCGGTTTAGGGGTGGCGATGATCTGCACGTCGGCCGGGAAGTCGAAGCGCGCTTGCTCCTCGCTCACGCTGGAGATGCACAGGAACGGCTGCTTGCGCACTTTTTCGCTGATGAAGCCCTGGGCGTTCTGCGCGATACCGCCGGCAAAGCTGCTCAGGGTCGGCACGCCGATGGGGCCGGGCAGATTGACCAGGTTGCGCAGGTGGCCGCTGATCTGCATCTGGAAACCATGGCCCTGCTTGTCGAGCTTCTTGCCCTCGACCCGGCCGATACCGGAGTGGCCGTAGCTGCTGAGAATGCGCTGCACCAGCATGTCGCGCTCGCCCGGCGCCATGTTGCGCAGGCCGTAGCGGTTCAGCTCGGCGCCCCAGCCTTCGATGACCGAATCACTGCTGAAGTCCGCCTCGCCGTTCTCGGCGATGCTGAAGGTGGTGCGGCTCTTCACCGAGCTGGGCTGGGTTTTCGGCGTGCGGGCGAGGGTGCCCGAGTCGATCAGCACCACCGGCTTGTCCATGTCCGGCAGCGGCAGGAAGCCGGCGGCGATGCCTTTCATGGTCGGGTCCAGGTAGAGGTCGAGCGTAGGGATATAGGTGATGGCGTGGTTGATCACGCCGAGGGTCGGCACCTTGGGCAACTGGTAGGCGTTGCCGAGGTTGATCAGCGCCGGGGTGCTGTGGATATCCACGGCGGCAAGCAGGGCGCCGAGCAGCGCGACGTGGTCCTTGCAGTCACCGTAGCGGTTGTTCAGCACGGTCTCGGCGGCATGCGGCACCACGCCACCCGCGCCGATATAGACGGCGACGAAGCGCACGTTCTTGCGCACCCAGTCGCTCAGCACCAGGGCCTTGGCGCGAGGATCGCTGACCTTGGCGGTCAGGGATTTGGCCAGCTCGGCGATGGCCGGGGTCACTTCGAATTGCGAACGCTCGGCGTAGGCCTTGGCGAAGCTTTCATAGCTGGCGAAGGTCGAGACCGCCAGGTACTGGCCGTAATCCGAGTACGACACCGAACCCAGCTCCATGCGCGGTTGCGCATCGTGCTGGTAGTCCCAGCGCCAGACCTTGCGCCCGGTCCCGGCCTGCGGGCTGGACGCCTTGAAATCATGGGCATCGGCATGCAGTGCCAGGGCAGCGGGCAGGTCGTAGACCACGCTCATCTGCTTCACCGGGTAGATATAGGGGAACACCGTGTCCTCGAACTGGCCGGGGAACAGCGCGGTATTGCGATGGCGCTTGTAGCTCAGCACCAGGCGGTCGCCCACGGCGACCTCGGGGAAGATCACCACCTTGACCAGGCTGTCGAGGAACATCGGCGCATCGGCCGAGGCCTGTTGCTGCTGTTCCTTGATCTGCTCGGCGCTGACCTGGACCTTGCGGCCGTCGGGCTTCTCGGTATACGCCTCGACTACCTCGAGGGTTTCCAGGGTGCGGTTGTAGGGCAGTGATTGCTGGGCGGTGGTCTTGATCGCGCGTTCTTCCTCGATCCGGAAGACCAGCTCATGGCGCAGGTCGTAGCTGCCGTCCGCTTCAACGCGGTACTGGCGGGCGTCCTGTTCCACGGTGACGGAGCGGTCGCGCCCGTCCTCCGCGGCCTGGGCCAGGTTGAGGGTGAACAGGCAGAACAGCAGGCCCAGCCAATGTGCCGGGCGTGAAACGAGCCACTTCATGGAGATCCTTCTTGCAGGCGGGTTTCAGGAGTGATTCGGCAATAATGCGAATCAATACTGCCCCATTGTGCCTCAGCCGACGCTGTTCGCGCCGAGGATCTTGCCGAGAAACTGCCGTGTCCGCTCCTGCTGCGGGTTGGCGAACAATGCCTTGGCCTCGCCCTGTTCGACGATCACCCCCTTGTCGAAGAAGATCACCCGGTTGGCCACGTCGCGGGCGAAGTTCATTTCGTGGGTGACGATGATCATGGTGCGCTGCTCTTTGGCGAGGTCGCGGATGGTCGCCAGCACTTCGCCGACCAGTTCCGGGTCGAGGGCCGAGGTGGGTTCGTCGAAGAGGATTACCTGGGGCTCCATCGCCAGTGCCCGGGCGATGGCCACGCGCTGTTGCTGGCCGCCGGAAAGACGCCGGGGATAGGCGTCTTCCTTGCCCGCGAGGCCGACCTTGGCCAGCAGTGCCCGGCCCAAGGCCGCCGCCTGCTCATGGGGTGTTTTCTTCACGATCAGCGGGCCTTCGATCACGTTCTCCAGCGCGGTGCGGTGGGGGAACAGATTGAAGTTCTGGAAGACGAAACCGACCTGCTGGCGCAGACGGCGGATCAGCCCGCCCTGCTGCTTGAGCGGGCGGCTGGCGTCGATCTCCACGTCGCCGACCTGGATGGTCCCGCCATCGGGGGTTTCCAGGAGGTTGAGGCAGCGCAGGAAGGTGGTCTTGCCCGAGCCGCTGGGGCCGATGATGGCGATCACTTCGCCGGGCTCGACGGTCAGGTCGATGTCCTTGAGCACGGTATTGCCGTTGAACTGCTTGTTCAGGCCTTGCACGCGGATCATCGCTGCGGCTCCTGGTCATGCCGGTTGACCCGGGCCTCCATGCGGTGCTGGAAGTGGGCGAGGATGCTGCAGAGGATCCAGTAGATCACCGCCACGGCCAGGTACATGGTGAAGACCTCGAAGGTCCGCGCCGTGATCAGCTGCGCCTGGCGGAACAGCTCGGGCACCTGGATGGTGGCGGCCAGGGCGGTGTCCTTGACCAGCGAGATGAAGCTGTTGCCCAGCGGCGGCAGGGCCGTGCGCAAGGCTTGCGGCAGGATCGCCCGGCGCATCGCCTGGGTGCGGGTCATGCCGATGCTGGCGGCGGCTTCCCACTGGCCGCGGTCGATGGAAGAGATCGCCGCGCGGAGGATTTCGCAGATATAGGCGGCCATGTTCAACGACAGGCCGATCAGGGACGCCGGGATCGGGTCGAGCTCGATACCGATCTGCGGCATGCCGAAGTAGATGACGAACAGCTGCACCAGCAGCGGCGTACCGCGGAAGAACGACACATAGATCCGCGCCAGCCAGTCCAGCGGGAGGATCTTCGACAGGCGCATCAGGGCCAGGGCAAAGCCCAGGACCAGGCCGAAGAACATCCCGCCGACGCTGAGCAGCACCGTATAGCCAGCGCCCTTCAGCAGGAAGGGCGTGGAGTCGGCAACCAGTTGCAGGCTTTCAGCGATCATTGAGTGACGTCAGCACCGAAGTATTTCTCCGACAGCTTGGCCAGCGTGCCGTCGGCGCGTAGCTTGTCGATGGCCTTGTTGATGGCGTCGAGCAGTTCCGGCTCGCCCTTGCGCAGGGCCACGCCGGACTCCAGGCGCGAGAAGGCGGCGCCGGCCAGTTCAGTGTCCTTGGCCTTCTGCGCGTATTCCAGGGCAGCCAGGCGGTCGATCAGGATCGCGTCGATGCGGCCGTTGCGCAGGTCGGCGAACTTGCTCGGGTCATCCTCGTAGGTACGCACGTCGGCCTGTGGCACGGCCTGTTTCACCCACTGCTCGTAGTTGGTGCCCAGGCCCACGCCGACCTTCTTGCCGGCCAGATCGGCAGCGGCGTTGATCTTCAGGTCGGCGGCCTTCTTCTTCAGGATCAGCGCCTGGATCCCGGACACGGTGTAGGGCTCGGAGAAGTCGTATTTCTTCTTGCGCTCGTCGGAGATGGTGACCTGGTTGACCACCACGTCCAGGCGCTTGGATTCCAGGGCGGCGAGGATGCCGTCCCACTTGGTCGGCTGGACCTTGGCCTTGACCCCCAGCTCCTTGGCCAGGGCTTCCGACAACTCGACCTCGAAGCCGGTGAGCTTGCCGTTCTCGTCGACGAAGCTGAACGGCGGGTAGGTGCCTTCAAGGCCGACGTTGATCACGCCCTTGTCCTTGATGGTCTGCAACTGCTCGCCGGCCACGGCCTGGCCGAGCAGGCTGGCGCCCAGCAGAATGCCCGCGCCGACACCGAGAATGCGTTTGGTGAAAACGGAAATCGTCATGCCCTGTCCCCAGTCTTGTTGTGAAAGTGGTGGTGACTATAAGGGCGCGGTTTATAGGCCTGAAAATAATAAAAAAGAATTCTCCTATAGCTTTCAGGCCTATGCGGCTGCGCCGGTCTCAGCGTTGATAGACATCAGGGTAGGCGAATAATGCCGGCGCCCCGCCCGTGTGTAGAAAAATCAGCGGACCTTCGTCGAAGCGTTGCCGGGCGATCCCGTCCAGCAGCCCGGCCATGGCCTTGCCGGTGTACACCGGATCGAGCAGGACGCCTTCCTGGCTGGCCAGCAGGCGGATCGCGGCGAGGCCGCCCGCATTGGCTTCGCCGTAGCGGGGCGCGTAGTACTCGTCCCACAGATTCACCTTGAAGGCGTTTGGCAACTGTACGCCGAGCAGCTCGGCGGTGCGTTCGGCCAGGGCCTGGACCTTGGGCTTCTGCGCTTCTTCGCTGCGCGACACGGTGATACCGATCACCGGCAGGTCGGGCAGGCGTTCGGCCAATGCCAGGGCCAGGCCGGCGTGGGTGCCGGCGCTGCCGGAGGCGAGGACCACGCCGGCAAAGCGCTGGCCGCTGTGTTCGATCTGCTCGGCCAGCTCCAGGCCGGCGCGCACATAGCCCAGGGCGCCGAGGGCATTGGAGCCGCCGATGGGCACCAGGTAGGGCTTGCGTCCGCTGGCATGCAGGCGCACGGCGAGGGACTGGAGTTGTTCGTCGGCGTTGTCGAGGTTATCGACCAGCTCGACCTTGGTGTCGAACAGTTCCAGGAGGCGGCGGTTGCCGTTTTCCAGGTACTCGGTGGAGTCGGTGCCGGTGGGGTTTTCCAGCAGGGCCACGCAACCGAGGCCGAGGCGGGCGGCGAGGGCGGCGGTCTGGCGCACATGGTTGGACTGGATCGCGCCGGCGGTGACCAGGGTGTCCGCGCCCTTGGCCAGGGCATCGGCGCCGAGGTACTCGAGCTTGCGCAGCTTGTTGCCGCCCATGGCCAAGGGCGTCAGGTCGTCGCGTTTGAGCCAGATATCGCGTTCGGCCCAGGCCGACAGGCGCTGGAGCTTTTCCAGCGGGGTCGGTGCGCTGAGCAGTTCCAGGCGATTGAAGCGGGACAACTGTCGTTCGATCATGGGCTGAGTCGGTTGTAGGAAAATTCGAGCATAGGCAGTGAATGGCTCACGGACAACCGTGATCCCGATCGCTGCGCGCCGCGGACCCTGTGGGAGCTGGCTTGCCAGCGATTGGGCCCACCCCGGTATTCCTGCTTATGCCGGCCATATAGCCAACCGTCATAACAGGGTATTTTTTCCACCCCCCGCCCATGACGTAGAGTGCTGGACAGGAGAGCGGCATTCCCCTACCAGTCCCATGCCGCCGAGCAGGAGTAACAACCGTGAGCGACAACGCGCAATCCGGGTATTGGCAATTGAATTCCATCGTCGGCCAGTTGCGTTCGGCCCGCGATGAGTGGCGCACCCGCAATGGCCGCAGCAGCGGCGAACAGGGCGGACGCGAGCTGCCGTCGCGCGAGGCGGTCAGGCAGATTCTCGAACAACTCTGTGGCGCGCTGTTCCCCATGCGCCTCGGTCCGGTGGACCTGCGCGAGGAAAGCGAAGACTTCTACGTCGGCCACACCCTCGACTCGGCGCTGACCGCGCTGCTGGCCCAGGCCCGCCTGGAACTGCGCTACGCCGCGCGCCATGGCAAGCAGGACGACGCCGGGGTCGACGCCCATGCCCTGCGCCTGATCCAGGAATTCGCCGCAGCCCTGCCGGCCATGCGCGTGCTCCTCGATACCGACGTGCTGGCCGCTTTCCATGGCGACCCGGCGGCGCGCAGTGTCGATGAAGTGCTGCTGTGCTACCCCGGCGTGCTGGCGATCATCCACCACCGCCTCGCCCACCACCTGTACCGCGCCGGGCTGCCGCTGCTGGCGCGGATCAGCTCGGAGCTGGCGCATTCGATCACCGGTATCGACATCCACCCGGGCGCGCAGATCGGCCCGAGCTTCTTTATCGACCACGGTACCGGCGTGGTGATCGGCGAAACCGCGATCATCGGCGAGCGGGTGCGCATCTACCAGCACGTCACTCTCGGCGCCAAGCGCTTCCCCGAGGACGAATGCGGCAAGCT
Source organism: Pseudomonas putida (assembly GCF_001941965.1). Classification (GTDB taxonomy): domain Bacteria; phylum Pseudomonadota; class Gammaproteobacteria; order Pseudomonadales; family Pseudomonadaceae; genus Aquipseudomonas; species Aquipseudomonas putida_L. Next base: position 211,839 of record NZ_MKZO01000058.1, read on the forward strand.
GCAGAAGGGCCATCCGCGGCACCCGATCGTCGAGGACGATGTGGTGATCTACGCGGGGGCGACCATTCTTGGGCGGATCACCATCGGGCAGGGCTCGACCATTGGCGGTAATGTCTGGCTGACCCGGAGCGTGCCGTCCGAGAGCAATATCACCCAGGCCAACCTGCAGTCGGATGAAGGGGCCCAGAAGTAGTTTTTGGGTGGCCTTGAGGGCCCAATCGCTGGCAAGCCAGCTCCCACAGGGTCCGCGGTGCATGCGATCCCTGTGGGAGCTGGCTTGCCAGCGATGAGGCCCTCAAGAACAGCACAAATTTCCCAGTCCAGTAGTCAGCTATAGGTCGCCTCGATCCCCAATCCATGTTTAACTTGAACGCTTGTTCAAATTAAAACGCTGGTCCGCTGCCGGTGTTCAACAGGAGGATCTGCCTTTGCTGAACCCGTTCAACCCCATCGCTGTCCCGTCTTGCGGGGTGTTCCCTCGATGAATACTCCTTCAAAGATCCGCATGAACCCCCCGGTGTTCTACTTCGCCGCCAGTTTCATCCTGCTCTTCGCCCTGATCGTCATCGCCAACCCCCAGGCGGCGGGCGAGTGGTTGATGGCCGCACAGAACTGGGCGGCGCACACCGTCGGCTGGTACTACATGCTGGCCATGACCCTGTACCTGGTGTTCGTGGTGGTCACCGCGCTGTCCGGCTACGGCAAGATCAAGCTCGGCGCCGACCATGACGAGCCCGAATTCAGCTACCTGTCCTGGGCCGGCATGCTGTTCGCCGCCGGGATCAGCATCACCCTGTTCTTCTTCTGCGTCTCCGAACCCCTGACCCACCTGATGCAGCCGCCCCAGGGCGAGGCCGGCACGGTGGAGGCGGGGCGTCAGGCGATGCAGGTGCTGTTCCTGCACTGGGGCCTGCATGGCTGGGGCGTGTTCGCCTTCGTCGGCATGGCCCTGGCCTATTTCGCCTACCGCCACAACCTGCCGCTGGCCCTGCGTTCGGCGCTGTACCCGCTGATCGGCAAGCGCATCAACGGCCCGATCGGCTATGCGGTGGACGGCTTCGGCATCATCGCCACGGTGTTCGGCCTGGGTGCCGACATGGGTTTCGGTGTGCTCCACCTCAACTCCGGGCTGGATTACCTGTTCGGCGTCGCCCACACCCAATGGGTGCAGGTCGCCCTGATTGCCCTGATGATGGGCGCGGCGGTGATGGTGGCAGTGGCCGGGGTGGAGAAGGGCGTGCGGGTGATGTCCGATATCAACCTGTTCCTCGCCTGCGCGCTGCTGCTCTTCGTGCTGTTCGCCGGCCCGACCCAGCACCTGTTCAACACCCTGATCCAGAACCTCGGCGACTACCTCGCCGTGCTGCCGCGCAAGAGCTTCGACGTCTACGCCTACAACCAGTCCAACGACTGGCTGGGCAACTGGACGGTGTTCTACTGGGCCTGGTGGATTGCCTGGGCGCCGTTCGTGGGGCTGTTCATCGCGCGGATTTCCCGTGGTCGGACCATCCGTGAATTCGTCTTCGGCGTGCTGCTGATCCCGCTCGGCTTCACCCTGGCGTGGATGTCGATCTTCGGCAACAGCGCCCTCAGCCAGGTGCTCGACCACGGCATGACCGCGCTGGCCGACTCGGCCATCGAGAACCCGTCGATGACCTTGTACCTGCTGCTGGAAACCTACCCGTGGAGCAAGGTGGTGATCGCCGTCACCGTGTTCATCAGCTTCGTGTTCTTCGTCACCTCGGCCGACTCCGGCACCGTGGTGCTCTCGACGCTGTCGGCCAAGGGCGGCGGCACCGACGAAGACGGGCCGAACTGGCTGCGGGTGTTCTGGGGCGTGATGACGGCGCTGGTCACCAGCGGGTTGTTGTTCGCCGGCAGCATCGACTCGCTGAAGTCGGCGGTGGTGCTCACCTCGCTGCCGTTCTCGGTGATCTTGCTGGCGATGATGTGGGGGCTGCACAAGGCGTTCTACCTGGAATCACAGCGGCAGATCGCGCAGATGCACTCGCTTGCGCCGTTTGCCAGCTCGCGGCGTGGCAAGGGCGGCTGGCGCCAGCGTCTGAGCCAGGCGGTGCACTTCCCGTCGCGGGACGAGGTGTATCGATTTATGGACGACGTGGTGCGTCCGGCGATTGCCGAGGTCACCGAGGTGTATGCGGAGAAGGGGCTGAGTGTCATCACCCAGGAGGACCCGAGTCATGACAATGTCAGTCTGAAGATCGGGCATGGCGAGGAGCAGCCGTTCCTCTATCAGGTGCAGATGCGTGGGTACTTCACCCCGTCGTTCGCCCTGGCTGGGTTGGGTACACAGGAGTTGAAGAACCGTCGCTACTACCGCGCCGAGGTGCATCTGGCCGAGGGTAGCCAGGATTACGATCTGATGGGTTATAGCAAGGAGCAGATCATCAACGACATCCTCGACCAGTACGAGCGGCATTTGCAGTATCTGCATCTGGTGCGCTAGCGGGGCGGTCGCTGGGGGAGCTGGCTTGCCAGCGATGAGGCATGGGGATCTACACATCTTTCGCTCAGGCTCGGATGGCGGGTCAACGCAGGGCCTGTAGGAGCGTGGCTTGCCCGCGAAGGGCCGCAAAGCGGCCCCAAAACCTGCCACGCCGAGCATCTGGGACACTGAGGCCAAACAGGCGCTGAATCCCGAAACCATTCACTAGCCAGCTCGTGCTGGATGGTTTTGGGGCCGCTTTGCGGCCCTTCGCAGGCAAGCCAGCTCCTACAGGGAGCATGCGTTTTCCCGAAATCGGAGTCCTCCCGCCACCTTTCTGAAAATCCGCACACTCTTTCGGAAACGTCTCACAGACGCTGCCGTCTCACCTCTCTAGGCTGCGAACTCCAACCTACACAGGAGTTCGACCATGGCCAATCACAGCTATATGCGCATTACCGGCAAGAAGAGCGGGCTGATTTCTGCGGGCTGCTCCACCCCGGAATCCATCGGTAACCTGTGCCAGGCCGGGCACACCGATCAGATACTCGTGCTGTCGATGACTCACGCGATGACCAGCATCAGCAACGTTTCCAGAGCGGTTCACAATCCCTTTGTTATCCACAAGCTACTGGACAAGGCCAGTCCGCTGTTGGCAAAGGCTTTGACCGACCGGGAAGAAATCGAGTGTGAAATCGATCTCTATCGAAGGGCTGGGTCGTTCGATCAGAAGTACTACACCATTTTGTTGAAAGGCGCGCGGGTCGTAAGTGTCACCCTCGATATCCCTGACGTACTGATGTTCAACGATGCCCAGGCGACCGAGCAACTCGTGTTGCGCTACAGCAGCATCACCTGGATCCACCATATCGCGGCCACCACTAGCTTCGCTTTCTCGGGGCTGGAGGAATGAGCACCCAACTGTCGTCTTACCAGCGTGAAAGAAAGCTGCAGGAACTTCATCAGAGTGCGGCGAACCTGACCCGGTATGCCTGCATGGTGAGTTCTCAGCATATTCAGGATGGGGTGTTGCGGGGGCAGTTTAATCGGGATATGGCTTATTACGTGCGGCAGGTTTTGTCGGATGTAAGGAATGGGAGGTTAAGGGTCGATGACGGTCTGCTCAGAATCCAGACCGAGCACAAGCACATGCAGAAAAGCTCGCAGGATATTGGCAAGCAATTAGCAGGTTTCGTCTCAGGAGGTGTTGTCGCTTTGACCGGCGTAGGAATTTGTTATGGAAGTGCCGGTTTGGCATGCGGTTTTGCTGGTGTACCGATGATTGCCCATGGCACCAATAACATCTATGAGAATGGTGCCAACTTATGGGAAGGCGGGTCGGATGTGGTTGGACCAGTTCGGGCTCTCTATCAGAAAGTCTCAGTTGCCGTCGGGGGAACTGAAAGCCAAGGAAGTATGGCGTATTGGCTGGCTGATTTAGGGTTGGCTGGTTATGGGCTTTTACGTCCTGTCGTGAAACCTGGCGCCTGGAAGCTTTTTTCCAGAATACCAGCTGATCATGTTCCGGCATACAAACTAATGGGGAAAGGAGCGCGTATATTTGAAGGGTATATAGCTTGGATTACGTATTCTTAGATTGCGGAAGAGGCAGAGAAGTGATTACAGGGCTGTTCATCTTTGCTTCGTCCCTGGTTCTATGTTGCGCTTATTGGGCGCGACAAAGATTTTCCGGGCGAAACTATAGAGGGCGGTATTTTGTGCTGTGCGTGGCGTGCAACTTCCCTTTTGGGGTTTTCCATCTGGAAATCATAGCCAATCGCTGCATTATGTTTCTAGGCTGTTTCCCCGGCTTGCATTTTGAGTATCCTGTTTTGAGTTGGTTTGCATTTGTCTGTGTTTTTCTTCATTGCTTCGCTTTTCCTGTAGAAAATGAGCCTAAGCGTTTATTTCGAAAAAAACGAAATTTCTGATAAGGATGACTTTGCCAGGAATCATTAAAATGGGCGTTGTAGATTTAGGGATGGTGGTGCTATTCAGCTTGTGTTGTGTTTTAAGATGGCGAACTTTAAACGTTGAGTGTGATTCGTGGGTCGATGTTGCAGCAGATGTAAATACGCTCGAGCAAACCTATCAAGAGTGAAAGAAATGGTTTTTGTGGATCTTTGTGTGTTGGTTTTGATCAGTCTAAGCTGTGCATTGTTTTTTAAGTTGCGCAGCTTAAAAATAAAATACGAATCGTGGCAATATTGCTTCTTTGGGGTTTTCAATTTTGTGTTTGTATGTGTTTACATGAGATTCGTTGGTCAAGGGTGTATGGTGTTTACCAAGTGTCTTGGTAAAGAGTATGAAAACTATCCTTTGATGGCAGCGGTGGCGTTTGTTGCTGCAATACTACATGCGTGCTCGTTTCCGGTGGAAAGAGAGCCTTGATGCAAGTTGTTGAAAACTTATTTCATGGTGCAATGGGCGGCTGGACAGCCTACCAGGCCTACGAAGTGGCTCAGGAAGCTAAGAAGTGATCGCTCACGTGCTTGTATTTTTCGCGGCCTTAGGTGTGGTTCTCGCATACATTCTTAAATATAGGTTTTCAGGAAGAAATTACAACAAGTTAATTGCGGGCTCTCTTGTTCTCTTCAATGGATTCTGTGTTTTATTTTATATAGATCTTGCCCGGCGTGACTGCATGCTATTTTTTAAATGCTTTCCTGGGCTCATCAAAAATAATTTGATAGTGGAAATAGTAGCGACCGCAGCCATTTTTCTTCACTGCTTTGCCATTCCCACGCAATGGGAGCCTTGCCGGTTATTTAGGATAAGAAGGAAGATTCGGTAGCTTACGTGAGAGCTTTGTCATAGGTCATCCCCATGATGGGATGCGGAGATTTGATTTTTATAAGAAACGGCGGGTTCGGGTTGAAACTTTATAGGGGCGTTGAGTGATTTATCTGGATTTGGCAGTTCTGAGCTTTTTAAGCCTGGCAAGTCTCAGGATGCTGCGGGATTACTATTTTAGCGGGCGGGTAAGCAATGGTAGGCATTTTGGTTTTTGCATTTTAAATTTGGTGGCGTTTGCTATGTATTCAAGTGCTTATGAGATTTCCTGTGGAAAGGGTTCGCCCTGCCCTGGAGAGGTCACCGCAGGAGAAACAATGATGGCACTATTTCCAACATTTCTTCACCTTGTCGCAGGTGTTGATGCATTGAAGGCCACACGATGACGTCCCTTCCATTTTTGCTGCTTGTTCTTTTCAGCCTGATACTGGCTCACTGGCTAAAAAGATTCTATGAGCATTTTCGCTACGCTACATGGAAGTACGTTTTAGCCATTTTTGTGAATATGGCATTCCTCTGCATATATACGAGCGCGGCTGAAACAGGTTGCCTGGTACTCTGGGGGTGTATGGACAGGTGGCGCGACGGGTACCAGATTGTGCAATGGGTGGCTGTTGTCGCAGCAGCAATTCACGGAGTTGCGCTGGGATTTGCGACCTTGTCCAAACGCAAGAACGATTGGTAGTGCTACTCAAGCACTCTCCCGCCCAATCACCTCGCACCCCAACAAATTCAACTGCACCGCCTCCCCCTCGATCACCCCCAACTGCTGCAACACCCGCTCAGCCGCCATCACCCCCATCTGCAACGCCGGCGGCTTCACCGTGGTCAGCCCCGGCATCAGCATCGCCGCGAATGGATAATCCCCAAACCCCATCACCGCACAATCCTCAGGAATCCTGAACCCCGCCCGCTGCCCCGCCAGCAGCGCCCCCGCCGCCAGATTGTCATTGGCAAAGATGATCGCCTCCGGCCGCTGCGCCGATTCCATCAACGCCAGCATCGCCTGCTTCCCCGCCTCGAACGGCGCCAGGTCCGTCTCCGGGGCAAACACCTGCGGTTCGCCCCCCAGCGCCGTCAGCGCCTCGACATACCCATCCCGCCGCTCCAGCGCACTGAAATCCCCCGCCGCACTGTTCTGCACGAAGGCGATCCGCCGGTAACCCTTGTCATGCAGATACCGTGTCGCCGTCACCCCCACCTCATGATGGGAAAACCCGATCTGCACCGGCGCCCGCTCGGGCCGGTAGTCCCAGGTTTCCACCAGCGGGATATCCGCCTCGGCGAGCATCTTTTCCGTGGCCGCGCTGTGGAAGTGACTGGTCAGCACCAGCGCCGCCGGCGACCAGCCGAGAAAGGCGCGCACCGCGTTCTCTTCCTGCTCGGCAGAGAAGTAGCTGGAGGCCAGCAGCAATTGATAGCCATGGCGACTGAGAGTGTCACTGAACCCCTGGATGGTGTCGGCAAAGATCGGCCCGGAGATATTGGGAATGACCATGCCGACGATCCGCCCCCGCGCCGACGCCAGCCCGCCCGCCACCAGGTTCGGCACATAGCCCAGTTCGGCAACCGCTTCGGCGATGCGCTCGCGCCGCTCCGGCGAGACCTGCTCCGGCTGGTTGAAGTAGCGCGACACGGTGATCGCCGACACCCCGGCAGCCCGCGCCACCGCCTGCAGGGTGACGCGACCGGCGCCACGGCGCTTGCGGGGCGGGCTTTTTTCATCGCTCACGGGGGCATGTCCTTAAAAACCAAAACGCATATAAAAGTAATTTTTCAGTATTGGACGATCTATTCGACGCCCGATGATACTGGCGATGTTAGCGCTAACAAAATGGTTTGTCTGCTACTCGCACGAGCGAATGCCCAAGGACCCCGCGCTGACGTTTCATCAGGCGCCGCGGTCAGCGATCGCGGTGGATAGGGCATTCTTCGAGTAGCAAACCATGCACAGCCGCGCCGCGTTTTTCCCCACGACTTCTCCCTTGGCCCAGGCCATCCGCCGTCAACGCCTGACCCTCGGCGCACTTGCGCTGAGCACCTTGCCGATGGCGCCAGTGATGGCGGCCGATACCGCTCCGGCTGCCCAGGGCGATAGCCCGACCCTCAAGGCCGTGACCGTCACCGCCACCCGCCGCGAAGCCTCGCTGCAACAGGTACCGGTCGCGGTCTCGGTGGTGGACGGCGAGCAACTGGAGCGGGAGAACCGCAATAGCGTTGCGAGCATCGTCCAGCAGGTGCCGAGCCTGAATTTCCGTACCGGCGCATCGAACAAGGACACTTCGCTGTTCATTCGCGGTGTCGGCACCATCTCCACCTCCCCGGGCGTCGAGCCGACCGTGGCGACGGTGATCGATGGCGTGGTCTTCGGTCGCCCGGGCCAGTCGACCCTGGACCTGCTGGATATCGAACGCCTCGAAGTCCTGCGCGGCCCGCAGGGCACGCTGTTCGGCAAGAACGCCTCGGCCGGGGTGCTGAACATCACCACCCGCACACCGACGGAAGAAACTCACGGTTTCGTCGAGCAGTCCTACTTCAGCGGCAATGAAAGCCGGACCCGTTTCGGCATCGGCGGTAGCCTGGTTCCTAACACCCTGAAGGGCTCCATCACCACCCTGTTCGGCAGCTACGACGGCAATGTGGATAACAAGGCCAACGGCCAGGAAGTCAACGGCTACAACCGCAAGGGCGTGCGCGGCAAGCTGGTGTTCACGCCCACTGACGACCTCAGTCTGACCCTCGCCGCCGACTACCTGAAATCCCGTGACGACGCCCCCAATGGCGTGGTCAGCAAGTCCCTGCTGCCGGCATTCTCCAGCGCCCTGGCGCCGGTCCGCGCCGACAGCGACAACCGCGATATCGTCAGCGACTACCGCAGCCATGTGGACGACACCAACAAGGGCCTGTCGGCCCAGCTCGACTGGAACCTCGGCGACTACACCCTGACCTCGATCACCGCCTGGCGCGGCTGGGACAACACCCAGTGGCAGGACGGCGATCGCCTGGCGACCATCAGCGCCGCCTTCCCCGGCATCGAGGACAAGGGCGAGCTGGAGTACAACCAGTACTCCCAGGAACTGCGCCTGGCTTCGCCCAAGGGCCAGTTCCTCGAATACGTCGGCGGCCTGTTCTACATGCACGGCAAGGACGAAGAGACCTACCGCCGCACCCTGCGCACCACCACCGCGACCCAGCAGGGCATCGCCGACTACAGCACCACCAACGACAGCTACGCGGTGTTCGGTGAAAGCACCCTCAACTTCACCGAGCGTTTCCGTGGTATCGCCGGTCTGCGCTGGACCCACGACGACCTCGAATACGACCACCGCCGCGTCTCCACCTCGGCAACGGCGGTCAATGGCATCCAGCCGGGTACCAGCAGCTCCGGTTCGGTGGACGAGGACGGCTGGTCCGGGCGTCTCGGCGTGCAGTACGACCTGACCGACGACATCACCAGCTACCTGACCTACTCCCGCGGCTACAAGGGCCCGGCCTACAACGTGTTCTTCAACATGCAGCCGCGGGACACCGAGGCGCTCAAGCCGGAGACCTCCAACAGCTGGGAGGCCGGGCTCAAGGCCAGCCTGTGGAACAACCGCCTGACCAGCAACCTGGCGGTGTTCCACACCGAGTACGACAACTACCAGGCGAACTTCTTCGACAGCGTCGCCGGCCAGGTGGTGACCCGGCTGATCAACGCCGGCAGCGTGAAAAGCGAAGGCGTCGAGCTGGACTTCGCCCTGCAGGCCACCTCGCAACTGAAGTTCTCCGGCGCCGTGGCCTACACCAAGGCGCGTATCGACGAATTCGCCTGCCCGGCGGGCGCGGCGGCCTCGTGCAACGTGAATGGCAAGCCGCTGCCGTACAGCCCGGACTGGAAGAGCTATGTCCGCGCCGACTACAGCATTCCGCTGGATAACGGCCTGGACATCGAGCTGGGCACGGACTTCAGCTGGCAGAGCAAAGTGCAGTACGACATTTCCCAGAATGCCGACACCGTTCAGGGCGCCTATGGCATCTGGAATGCCAGCGTCGCGCTGGCGGACTACAACGAAGGCTGGCGCGTGGCGCTGCTGGCCAAAAACCTTGCGGACAAATCCTACTCACCTCTCCTGGCCACCGGGGGCAACTACATCTACCGCGCCGTGCCGCGGGACGATGAACGTTACTTCGGCATCCAGCTACGCAAGGACTTCTGACATGAGCAAAACCCCACGGCAAATGAGCCTTGGCGCCTTTTTGATGGCAACTGGACATCACGTTGCCGCCTGGCGTCACCCTGAAGTTCCGGCCAATGCCGGACTGGATATCCAGCACTACCGACACCTCGCCCGGGTCGCGGAAGACGCCTGCTTCGACGCGTTGTTCGTGGCCGACAGCGTGGCCGCTGCCGAAGGTGAAATTGCCAGCCGGATGGCCCGTTCCGACCACTTCGAGCCCTTGACGTTGCTCTCGGCGTTGAGCGGGGTCACGGAGCGCATCGGATTGGTGGGTACAGCTACTACAACGTACAACGAGCCATACCATGTAGCACGCAAATTTGCTTCGCTCGATCATCTGTCAGGAGGGCGGGCGGGATGGAACCTGGTAACGTCCGATGCCGCCGCTGAAGCGCTTAATTTCGGCCTCGCCGAGCACGTAGGCCACGCAGAACGCTATGTTCGTGCCCGCGAGTTTCATGAGGTGGTGGTCGGCTTGTGGGACAGTTGGGCCGATGATGCCTTCATTCGAGACAAGAAATCCGGTACGTACTACAAGCCTGATTCAGTACGATTGATCAATCATGAAGGCGAACACTTCAAAGTGCGCGGTCCTTTGAATGTAGCCCGCACCCCTCAAGGCCGCCCGGTGGTGGTTCAGGCCGGTTCGTCGCCGGCCGGGCTGGACCTGGCGGCGCGCACTGCCGATGTGGTGTTCACGGCACAGACCTCGCTGGCGGCGGCCCAGGCCTTCTATGCCGATCTCAAGGGACGGCTGGCGGCCTACGGGCGTGATCGCGACGCGCTGAAGATCATGCCGGGGGTGTTCGTCGTCACCGGCGCCAGCCAGGCCGAAGCCGAGGATAAGTTCGCGGTGTTTCAGGAATTGGTGGAGCCGGAGGTGGGGATCGCCCTGCTCGGGCGGATGCTTGGCAACTTCGACCTGTCGGGTTATCCACAGGACGGTCCGTTGCCGGAACTGCCGCTCACCGACAGCGGCCAGCGCAGCCGCCAGCGCCTGCTCAGCGAACTGGCCGAACGGGAAAACCTCAATCTGGCCCAGCTTGGCCGGCGTATTGCCGGCGGTCGCGGGCATCACAGCCTGATCGGCACGCCGGCGCAGATCGCCGATCAGTTGCAGGAATGGTTCGAGAACGAAGCTGCTGACGGCTTCAATGTGCTGGTCCCGCACCTGCCGGGCGGGCTGGAAGACGTGGCCAACCATGTGGTGCCCGAGCTGCAGCGACGCGGTCTGTTCCGCACCCGCTATGAAGGCACCACCTTGCGCGAACACCTCGGCCTGAGCCGGCCGAACAATCCCTATTTCTCTTGAGGAGCACGCCAATGACCTACGTTGCCGCGGAAAACCGCTACACCGCCATGCCCTACCGCCGCGTCGGACGCAGCGGCCTGGTATTGCCGGCCCTGTCCCTGGGCCTGTGGCACAACTTTGGCGACAGCACGCCGCTGGGCGATCAGCGTGCCTTGCTGCGCACCGCCTTCGACCTGGGCATCAACCACTTCGACCTGGCCAACAACTACGGCCCGCCCTATGGCAGCGCCGAGAGCAACTTCGGTCGCCTGCTGCGCGAGGACTTCAAGGGCTACCGGGATGAACTGATCGTCTCCAGCAAGGCCGGCTGGGACATGTGGCCGGGCCCATACGGACAGGGCGGCGGCTCGCGCAAATACATCCTCGCCAGCCTCGACCAGAGCCTGGCGCGGCTGGGGTTGGACTATGTGGATATCTTTTATTCACACCGCTTCGACCCGGACACCCCGCTGGAAGAAACCGCCAGCGCCCTGGCCACGGCGGTGCAGCAGGGCAAGGCGCTGTACATCGGCATCTCGTCCTACTCCGGCAGCAAGACCCGGGAAATCGCCCGGCTGCTGCAGGAGTGGAAGGTGCCGCTGTTGATTCACCAGCCGGCCTACAACCTGCTCAATCGCTGGGTGGAAAAGGACCTGCTCGAGGTCACCGACGAGCTGGGTGCCGGGGTCATCGCCTTCACGCCGTTGGCGCAAGGCTTGCTGACCGACAAATACCTGAATGGCGTGCCCAAGGATGCGCGGGTCAACAAGCCGGGTGGTGGTTCGTTGCTGCCGTCGCACTTGTCCGAGGCGAACCTGGCGCATGTCCGGGCACTCAACGAGATCGCCAAGGCTCGCGGACAAAGCCTGGCCCAGTTGGCGCTGGCCTGGACGCTGCGTGACACGCGGGTGACCTCGGCGCTGATCGGTGCCAGCCGGCCGGAGCAGATCGTCGAGAACGTCGGTGCGCTGAACAACCTGGTGTTCAGTGCCGAAGAGCTGGCGCTGATCGACCGGCATGCGGTCGAGGGCGGTATCAACCTCTGGGAAAAGCCCTCGTTGGCGGAGTGACGCATGAAGGTGATTGCAATGCTGGGCGCCGGCCTGGCCCTGCTGGGGCTGGCGACGGTGGCGGTGGCTGACCCGCAGCAACTGCGGATCGGCTATCAGAAGGGCTCCATCGCCCTGGTGCTGGCCAAGGAGCATGGGCTGCTGGAAAAGCGCTTCGGGCAGACGAAGGTGCAGTGGATCGAGTTTCCTGCCGGGCCGCAGATGCTGGAGGCACTGAACATCGGCAGCCTGGATGTCGGCTCCACGGGTGATATCCCGCCGCTGTTCGCCCAGGCGGCGGGGGCGGACCTGGTGTACATCGGCGCCGAGCCGGCCAAGCCGTCGGCGGAGGTGATTCTGGTGCGCGAGGACAGCGCGCTGAAGCAGGTGGAGGATCTGAAGGGGCGCAAGGTGGCGCTGCAAAAGGGCTCCAGTTCGCACAACCTGGTGTTGCGGGCGCTGAACAAGGCGGGCCTGGCGTTCAAGGATATCCAGCCGGTGTACCTCAGCCCGGCAGATGCCCGGGCGGCGTTCGAGCACGGCAGCGTGGATGCCTGGGCGGTGTGGGATCCCTATGTCTCGCTGGCCCTCAGTGAAGGGCATAGCCGCAAGCTGGCGGACGGGGAGGGGCTGGGGCTGTCCGGGCCGATCTACACCGCGCGGCGGGCCTATGCAGCGGAGAATGGTGAGTTTATCCACAACCTGCTGGATGAGCTGACGGCAGCGGAAGCCCTGACTCGCAGTGACCGGGAGGAGAGTCTGAAAGTGCTCAGCGCCTCCATGGGGCTGCCGCAAGCGGTGGTCGCCAGTTATGTGGATAACCGGCCGCCGTCACCGGTGTTGCCGATCACTGAGGAGGTGATCGCGGCGCAGCAGGCGACGGCGGATCTGTTCCATGAGAACCGGCTGTTGCCGAAGCGGTTGGATGTGAAGAAGGCTTTGCCCTAAGCCTCTTGGAAAAGCACCGCGTACCTTGTGGGGACGGGTGAACCCGCCACAAGGTCCGCATTCGATCAATCGTGAGTGGACTCTTCCGGTACCAATCGCACCTCCACCCTCTGACCCAAGGCACGGGCTGCACTGGCAAGGGTGGCCAAGGTCATACCTGGGTCGTTCTGGTCCAATGCCCGGTCGACGGCGGTTCGGCTGGTCTGCATGCGCTCGGCCAGGGCTTTCTTGGTCACTTTGCGAAGCTTCATGGCTTCGGCCAGTTGCCAGGCGATGACCCGTTTGAGTGCCGCTGCGGAGACCTCTTCTGCAAGATCCTGCTCTACCAGGAAGTCGTCGAGACTGGAGCCGATGTGCGGGTTCATAGGTTTTTCCTCTCTAGAGATGCTTTGCGCTGCCTGGCAGTATCCAGATCGGCCATTGGAGTTTTCTGGCTCTTTTTGATGAACCCATGGAGCAGAACCATGTGGTTTCCGATGACAGTGAAGAGCACGCGAGCGATCGTATCGATCAGGTTAACCCTCACTTCCCAGAGTCCTTTTTCAAGCTTCCTGACAATCGGCATCCCCATTGGCCAGCCGATTTGAACAGTCTTTATTTCTGTGCCGATCATTCGCTTTTGGTCGCGAGGAAGGTCTGTGAGCCATTCCCGAACTGGTTCGTTGCCAGCATCCGTGCGATAAAAGCTGGCTTCCAACACAAGCTGCTGCTCTGCCATGAGAAGAAGTGTACCTAAAATGGTGCATATTTCAATGAGGCAATTGCATGTGAGCGTATTCGAGGGAGGCCAGCCTTAACCGGCCACTACTTCTTGCTCCAACCCCATCCCCGTCTTGAGAAGAGCAACCGCAACACCAACCTCTCGCGGCCCGCCCGCGCGGATTGCGTCAACCAGCGCGAGGTAATGGTATAGCTTCGTATCCTGTTTCACGGCCATGGGAACAGTTTTTGTAGAGCGGCTCGATTGCCTGTCCGCGCTCAGACCCCTCGGGGTCGGGCCACACATGGAGCAGCTCGCCGGCGCTTTTCAGAGATGTCGACAGGGCAGGGGCGGAGAACGCTGTAGGAATGCCGCGAACAATCGCGCCCGCTTTCACCGGGAAAAAGTATTTCAGTGCATGTTCTGCAATATGGAAGAGGGCGCGACGGTTGACGCTGGGGTGGGATGTCATGAAGTCGTCCATCAACATTCCAGCCTCGCGGCAACGCGCCAATGCGTTGGATACCTCGCTTTTGCTCAGCCCAAGCGAGGCTGAGAGCGAGCGCAGCGTGTACTGATCCGTTGGAGCCGGCGCTTCAACGCTGATCAGTTTGAAAAGAAGCATGATGTCCTGGCTTTTCATGCGAGTCTCTCTGTCCACATTCCATGAAATGTGGACGTTTGTCTCGCGGACGATTTTGCTGGTCAATGTCGGCGATCGATTTCTGCGCGAGAGTGATCAGCCAGCCCCAACAAAAAAGGCCCTGACAACCGTCAGAGCCTCATCCCGCAAGTAACTTAAGACCATCAAAAACACGATAAGTTTCACAGCAAAATCAACAACTTAGAAATATGTGTGACAGTCGTGCTACTCGTCGGATTTCCATTGTCAGCCTCATGCGCGCAACGCAGGATCGCGGCGTCATCCCTTTGAGGCTTTCGTATGAAGTACTCCTCGATTCTTCTGTTGTCCCTCAGCCTGCTCAGTGGCGTTGCCAGCGCAGGCGGCACCACCGAAGCCGGTATTGGCGGCGCATTGGGTGGGGTATTGGGCTCGGTGGTCGGCCAGTCGATCGGTGGCAGCACCGGCTCGGCGATCGGCGCCGGTCTCGGCGGCGCGGCCGGTAGTGCCGTCGGCGCCGACAAACGCAGCCGCGGCGAAGCCGCCATCGGTGGCGCCCTGGGCGCAGCCGGCGGCAACGTGGTGGGCCGCAGCATGGGCGGCAACACCGGCAGCCTGATCGGCGCCGCCGCCGGTGGTGGCGCCGGCGGCGCGCTGGGCAACTACATGGGCAACAAGGCCGACGACGACGATCGCCGCTACCGCGATCGCGGCCGTGGCTACGACCGCCGCTATGTCCACGACCGTGGCCATCACTACGGCCATCGCAAGCACAAGCGTCACTGGCGCCACTGACCCGTCGCCCCGCATTCCGTTCTCCCGGAGGACGGAATGCGGGAAAGCCCCCACACTCCCTGTAACCAATCGCTTATCAAGCTAAACGCCATCACACCTTTGGCTTAAGCCATCCTCCTACGCTTCCCGCCTCCTCCTAATCCACCCCGGAATCCCCCGGTGCACGGCGCCTAAAGCGTTTCAGTCGACATTCCTGTCGGACTGGTCAGCGCACTCCCGTATTGATTTGCCGCGCCACTTTTGTGACTGCCCGGTCGGCTTAAGGGGCGTCCCGATTTTGACGTCAAATCACTATCGCTACCATGCGAAGCCTTCACAGAAGGACGGTGGGCGTAAGGGATGCGAATGCACATAGGAATAGGGATTGGGGTCGTTCTGTGCGTCGCAGGGATGCTTTCCGGACTGCAGTGGCTGAACATCGGCGGGTTGCTGCTGATCGTCGCTGCGGTGCTGTTCCTGGCCCCGCGCAAGGCTGCCGAGCCCGCGCCGCACGAAACCGCGCACAACCTGCCGGTCGAGCCTGAAACCCACGCCCTGGAAAAACTCCTGCCCGCCGTCGTGCCGTCCTGGAGCGACAGCCTGCAACAAAGCCGCCGCCTGCTCGCCGACAATATCGGTGGCCTGCTCGGGCGCTTCAGCGATATCAGCCAGCGCCTCCAGGCCAGCCTCGACCAGAGTGAAGACGTCCTCACCAGCGGTGGCCTCGGCGAGAACCTGCGCCAGGCCAACCAGCGCCTGCTGGGCGTGACCGAAGCCTTCGCCGCCGGCAGCCGCCGCCAGCAGGAATTCCTCGCCACCATCGGCCATCTCGGCGGCTACACCGGCGAGTTGCAGCAGATGGCCCGCCACGTCCAGGAAATCGCCAGCCAGACCAACCTGCTGGCCCTCAACGCCGCCATCGAGGCCGCCCGTGCCGGTGATTTCGGCCGCGGCTTCGCCGTGGTCGCCGACGAAGTGCGAAAGCTCTCGCGGCTCTCCGCAGAGACCGGCCAGTCGATGGACAGCAAGGTTGGCGAGATCAACCAGGCGATCCAGTCCAGCATCGAATCCGCCAACGAACTGAACGCCGAAGAACAGCAGAACCTCGCCCGCCTGGAACAGGTGCTGGGCGAGGTGATCAATGGCCTGGGCAGCAACCTCGACGCACTCGACGCCGCCTCGCGCAACCTTCAGGACAACGCCCGCTCGACCCAGGGCGATATCCATGCCGTCATGGTCGCCCTGCAGTTCCAGGACCGCGCCGACCAGATGCTCGACCACCTTCAGACCGACCTGCAGCAACTGCTCGAAGCCATCGAGCGCCGCGACCAGCGCCTGCACGATGCCCAGGCCTGGCTTGCACGCCTGCGCGAGCGCTTCACCACCAGCGAGGAGCGCGCCGGCCACAGCCAGGCCGCCAGCGCCAGCGACGTCACCTTTTTCTAACTCCCCGAGTGCCCTGCCATGGCCAAGACCATCCTGATCGTCGACGACTCCGCTTCCATGCGCCAACTGGTCAAACTCAGCCTCACCGGTGCCGGTCACCAGGTCATCGAGGCCTGTGACGGCAAGGACGCCCTGACCAAGCTCACCGGACAGAAGATCAACCTGATCATCAGCGACGTGAACATGCCCAACCTCGATGGCATCGGGTTGGTCAAGCAGGTCAAGCAACTGTCCGCGTACCGCTTCACCCCGATCATGATGCTCACCACCGAAAGCGAACAATCGAAGAAAGCCGAAGGCCAGGCCGCCGGGGCCAAGGCCTGGATCGTCAAGCCGTTCCAGCCGCAGCAGCTGCTGGCGGCGGTCGAAAAGCTGATCGGCTGATGGCCACCGTCACGCTGCATCCGGCCAGCGACCTGGCGCCTGCACGGCTGAGCGTGCACGGCGACCTGACCATCTACGAAGCGAGCGACACCCGGCAGACCCTGCTGGCCTTGCTGGCCGAGGATCCGGGCCCGTGGGCCCTGGACCTCGGCGGCCTGGAGGACATCGACAGCGCCGGCCTGCAACTGCTGCTGTCGCTGCAGAAGACCCTGGCGCAGGGCGCGCAGGTGCTCGACCTGTCGCCGCAGGCCCGCGCCCTGGTCGAGTTGCTGCGCCTCGAATCCCTGTATCCGCTCGGCGAGGAATGAGCCATGTTCGATAGCGATCAGTGGATGCAACTGCTGGAAGGCTTCCTCGAGGAAGCCCGCGACCTGCTCAAGGAAGCCGAGGACAACCTGCTGCGCCTGGAACAGGGCAGCGACGATGCCGAGGTGATCAACGCGCTGTTCCGCGCGGTACACACGCTCAAGGGCTCGGCGGGGATCTTCTCCCTGGAACCGCTGGTGTCCCTGGCCCACCAGCTGGAAAACCAGCTGATGGGCGTGCGCGACGGCCAGCGCCAGCTGACCCCGCCGCTGGTGTCGCTGATGTTGCAGTGCATGGACGAGCTCAACGGCATGGTCGAGAGCATCGACCCGCAACACGGCACCCTGGCACCCCATACGCCGCGCCAGAGCGAGCTGCTGCTGGCCCTTGGCGGTGCGGTGGCCGAGAGCGGCGAAGTGGTCACGGAACGTACCGACGACGCTGGCGAGATCAACGAATGGTTCCTGTCGATCCGCTTCGACAACGAACTGCTGCGCAACGGCTTCGAGCCCAGCAGCTTCCTGCGCTACCTGGACCGGCTGGGCCGTATCGAGTCCTTGCAGACCCTCGCCTGGGCGGTGCCGGACCTGCACGGTCTGGACGCCGAAGCCTGCTACCTGGGTTACGAACTGACCCTGCGCAGCGCCGCCAGCCGCGAGGAACTTTTGGATGTGTTCGCCCTGGCCGAAGGCTTCTGCACCCTGCGTCTGCAGATGCAGGAGGAGGCCGCTGAAGCCGGGCCAGCGATCGCCAGCGTCGAAACGCAAACGTTGGCGCCAGCGCCTGCGGTCAGTGCTCCAAGCGCCGCTAACGAGCCGCGCAACGGCAGCAACGGCAGCGCCATGGTCAAGGTCGCCGCACACAAGCTCGACGAGCTGATCAACCTGGTCGGCGAGCTGGTGATCAGCACCGCCGGTGCCCATATGCAATCGCTGCGCAGCGGCTCCACGGCCTGTATCGAGAGCGTCCAGGCGGTGCAGCAGCACGTCGAGCAGATCCGCGAACGCGCCCTCAAGCTGCGCATGGTGGAGATCGGCGAGACCTTCAACCGCTTCCACCGCGTGGTCCGTGATGTCAGCCAGGGGTTGAACAAGCAGATCCAGTTGAGCCTGTCCGGCAGCGAGACCGAACTGGACAAGACCCTCACCGATCGCATCGCCGACCCGCTGGTGCACCTGGTGCGCAACGCCATCGACCACGGTATCGAACCGCCGGAAGAACGCCGCGCCGCCGGCAAGCCGGAGCAGGGCAACCTGCGCCTGAACGCCTGCCACGACTCGGGGATGATCGTTCTTGAAGTGAGCGACGACGGTCGTGGCCTCAATACCGAGCGCATCCGCGAAAAAGCCATCGCTCGTGGCATGCTCGACCCCGACGCGCAGATCAGCGAGCAGGATATCCACCTGCTGATCTTCGAACCGGGCTTTTCCACCGCCGAGGCGGTCTCCAATCTGTCCGGCCGCGGCGTTGGCATGGACGTGGTGCGCAGCGCCATCGACGAACTGCGCGGGATCATCGAGATCGAGTCCGTGCCGGGCCAGGGCTGCACGTTCCGCATCCGCCTGCCGCTGACCCTGGCAATCATCGACGGCTTCCTGGTCAGCGTCGGCGGCGATCACTTCGTGATCCCGCTGGACATGGTCACCGAGTGCATGGAAGAGCGCGCCGACGCCCTCGATGCCAGCGGCCACCTCAGCCTGCGCGGCAAGCCGCTGCCCAGCGTCGACCTGGGTCGGCATTTCGGCCTGCGCGGCGATCCCAAGGCCCGGCGCAACATAGTCGTCGTCAGCCAGGGCCGGCAGCAGGCCGGGCTGATCGTCGAGCACCTGCTGGGCGAACTGCAGACCGTGATCAAGCCCCTCGGGCAGATGTTCCAGCACCTGTCCGGCATCAGCGGCTCGACCATCCTCGGCTCCGGCCAGGTCGCCCTGATCCTCGATATTCCCAGCCTGTTCCGCCAGTTGCAGCAACGTGCGGAAAGCGAACCCCGTTTGGCCACCCCCTTGAATCTGCCTAGCCCGCTCGGAGAGTCACCATGCAAATGATCAGCAACATGAAGATAGGCGTGCGCCTGACCCTGGGCTTTCTGCTGGTGGTGGCGCTGACCGCGATCATCGGCTTCATCGGCATTCGCAACCTCAGCCAGGTCAACGATCTCTCCGACCGCATGTACGACATGGACGTGGTGGGCCTGTCCACCTTGCAGGAAGCCAATATCCAGCTGCTGCTGGCCAACCGTGCGGTGCGTCGCAGCCTGATGGCCAGCACTGTCCTCGACCGTGATGAATCGGCCGCCGTTGCCCGCACCGCCATGGACAAGACCCGTGAGCTGGTCGGCAACGCCCGCCAGTTCTTCCTGACGGCGGATGGCAAGGCCCAGATCGACGCCATCGAGGGCCCGCTGAAGGAGTACATCGCCGCCGCCAACCTGATGCTCGACACCCACCGTCAGTCCGGCGACCTGCAGAGCATGACCGCCGCCATGGAGCTGATGCCGCGCAACACCGCAGCCGCCAACGAAGTAGACCGCCTGCTGGGTATCGCCACGGACGGCAAGCAGGCCCGCGCCAGCGAAGCCAATGCCGACATTACCGCGATCGCTGAAAGCTCGCGTTTCCAGATGATCGTCCTGGTGGTGGTCGCAACGCTGATGGGCATGCTGGTCGGCGTGCTGGTTACCCGCAGCATCACCCGCCCACTGGCGGGCGCCGTACAGGCGGCGGACCGCATGGCTGCCGGCGACCTGAGCCAGGACCTGGTCGTCGATCGCAAGGACGAGACCGGTCGCCTGCTTGGCGCCATGCAGAACATGACCGAACGCCTGCGCAGCATCCTCGGTGACGTACGCAGCTCGGCCGACGCGCTGTCCTCGGCTTCCGAGCAGGTCAGCTCGACTTCGCAGTCCCTGAGCCAGGCGGCCAACGAACAGGCCGCCAGCGTCGAGCAGACCAGCGCCTCGGTGGAAGAAATGTCCGCCTCCATCGCGCAGAACACCGAAAGCGCCAAGATCACCGACGGCATCGCCGGCAAGGCGGCCAACGACGCGGTGCAGGGTGGTGGCGCGGTGGGCGACACGGTGCTGGCGATGAAACAGATCGCCGACAAGATCGGCATCATCGACGACATCGCCTACCAGACCAACCTGCTGGCCCTCAACGCGGCGATCGAAGCGGCCCGTGCCGGCGATCACGGCAAGGGCTTCGCGGTGGTTGCGGCGGAAGTGCGCAAGCTTGCCGAACGCAGCCAGGTGGCGGCCCAGGAGATCGGCCAGGTGGCCTCGAGCAGCGTGCGCCTGGCCGAACAGGCCGGGCAGTTGCTCGGTGAAATCGTCCCGAATATCCAGCGCACCTCCGACCTGGTCCAGGAAATCACCGCGGCTTCGCAGGAGCAAAGCAGCGCTGCCGGGCAGATCAATATCGCCATGGGCCAGATGAACCAGATCACCCAGCAGAACGCCTCCGCCTCCGAGGAACTGGCGGCCACCGCCGAGGAAATGAACGCCCAGGCCAGCCAGCTTCAGGAACTGATCGGCTATTTCCGATTCGAACAGGGCAGCACCGCCGTGCGCAGTCCGCGTGGCGACAGCCTGCCGGCGCCGGTCCGTCCGGGGTCCAAGGCGCTGATCGATGAAGGCCAGTTCGTCAGCTTCACTTGAGCGAGGTGCCCATGAGCCAGCCGCAACGAATCGAGGCGCAAGTCGACGCCATCCAGCACCTGAGCTTTCGCGTGCGCGAGGCCGGGTATGCGCTGCCCATCGCCCTGGTACGCGAGATCATCGAGTACACCGAGCTCACCCGGGTACCGATGATGCCGGCCTATATCCACGGCGTGATCAACCTGCGCGGCAACGTGGTGCCGGTCCTCGACCTGGCCGCGCGCTTCGGCATGAGCCTGACCGAGCCGGGCAAGCGCACCTGCATCGTGATCATCGAGCTGGCCCTGGCCGATGGCCTGCAGCGCATTGGCCTGGTGGTCGACGAGGTCGACGAAGTGCTGGAGATCGAGCCGCGCCAGGTCATGCCGGCGCCGGCCTTCGGCACCGCGATCCGCTCGGACTTCATCGCTGGCATGGCCCAGCAGGCCCAGGAGTTCCTGATCATTCTCAACATGCTGCAAGTGCTGTCGCTGGACGATATCCGTCACCTCAGCCAGGCGGCAAAGGCCCACTGAAATGTCCGCGATGCCCAAGTTGCCGGTGCTCGGTGAACAGAACTTTCGCCAGTTGCAGCAGATGATGCGCGATGCCTCCGGCATCCATTTGTCGAACAACAAGCGCTCGCTGGTGGCCGGGCGCTTGCTCAAGCGCCTGCGCCACCTGCAGATCGACAACTACGACGAGTACCTGGCGTGCCTGGCCTACCCCCAGTACGCCCGCGAGCGGCGCCTGGTGGTGGACCTGCTGACCACCAACGAAACCTACTTCTTCCGCGAATACGCCCACTTCGAGTACCTCGGCCAGTGGCTGAGCAAGCGCGGCGGGCCGCTGCGCCTGTGGAGCGCGGCCTGTTCGTCAGGGGAGGAACCCTACAGCCTGGCGATGACCGCCGCTGAGCATGCGCGCGGCAACGATTGGTCGATCCTCGCCAGCGACCTTAGCCAAAGCATGCTGGAGATCGCCGAGCAGGGCATCTACGACATGGCCCAGGCGCGCTATTTCCCCGAGGGCTGGCTGCATCGCCATTGCCTGTGCGGGATCGAGGACATGCAGGGGCGCATGCGCGTGCAGGCCTGGCTGCGCAACAAGGTGCAACTGCGCGAGATCAACGTGATCCAGCCGATGCCGGAAAGCCTTGGCCAGTTCGATGTGATCTTTCTGCGCAACCTGCTGATCTACTTCGACACCGAGCAGAAGCAGCGCATCGTGCGCAATCTGGTCGAGCGCCTGCGCCCGGGCGGCCTGCTGTTCATCGGCCATGCCGAAAGCATCCACGGCTTCAACCTGCCGCTGCGTCCGGTGCGGCCTTCGGTGTTCGAGCGCTTATGATCGAGCGTTCCACGCCCATCCGTGTATTCATCGTCGACGACTCGGCCCTGGTGCGCCAGGTGCTCGGGCAGTACCTCGGCAATCACCCCGGCATCCAGGTGGTCGGCATGGCCGCCGACCCGCTCTACGCCATCGACAAGATGCGCCGCGACTGGCCCGACGTGCTGGTGCTCGACGTGGAAATGCCGCGCATGGACGGCCTGACCTTCCTGCGCCAGATCATGGCCGAGCGACCCACGCCGACCATCATCTGCTCGACCCTGACCGAGGCCGGCAACGACCTCAATGTCGAGGCCCTGGCCGCTGGCGCAGTCGGTGTTTTCACCAAGGCCAAGCTGGGTCTCAAGCAGAGCCTGGAGAATATCGCCGGCAACCTGGTGCGCTGCATCGAGGAAGCGGCGAAAACCCGGCCAGTGGCCCGCCACGCCTTGCCCGCGACGGAAAAAAAAGACCTCGCGGCCGCCCCGGCGCTGCGCAAAACCACCGATCGAATCGTTACACTTGGCTGCTCGACCGGCGGTACCCAGGCACTGGAGTTCGTCCTGCGGCAATTGCCGCGGGATTGTCCCGGCCTGGTGATCGTTCAACACATGCCGGAGAAGTTCACCGCCGACTTCGCACGCCGTCTCAACGGCCTGTGTCAGATCGAAGTGCGCGAGGCCAGGCACCTGGATCGCGTGCACACCGGGCTCGCCTTGCTGGCGCCCGGTGGCTATCACATGCAGCTCAAGCGCAGCGGTGCGCACTACCTGGTCGAAGTGCTCGACGGCCCCGCCGTCAACCGGCACAAGCCCTCGGTCGATGTCCTGTTTCGTTCCGCCGCCCGCCATGCCGGCAGCAATGCCCTGGGCATCATCATGACCGGCATGGGCGACGACGGAGCCCGTGGCCTGCTGGCCATGCGCGAACAGGGTGCCAGCACCGTGGCCCAGGACGAGGCCAGTTGCGTGGTGTTCGGCATGCCCAAGGAAGCCATTCGCCTCGGCGCGGCCCAGACCATCGAGCCGCTTGCGCGCATGCCGGTGCTGATCAACCAGTTCGGTATCAGTGCGCGCAATGGCTAAGCATTCCCGTATCACCCTCCATTGCCGCCCTGCGCGCGACACAGGCTCGAACCTATGCTTTGCCGTTTACTGATAGCCGACGACTCGCCCCTGTTTCGTGCAGGTTTGCGAGCGTTGCTCGAACAAAAACAAGACTATGCCGTCGTAGGCGAGGCGGGCGACACGGTGACCACCGTGGAGCTGGCCGAAACCCTCAAACCCGACATCATCGTGCTCGACATCGCCCTCGGCACCATGGCCGGTGAAGAGCTGCTGCGCGAGCTGTACCTGCGGGTGCCGGCCTGCACGGTGCTGATGCTGTCGTCGCGCTCGGAGCTGGAGTTCGTCATGCACTGCCTGCAGCAGGGGGCCCATGGTTTCCTGCTGAAAAGTGCGACGGTGCAGGAGCTGGAGCTGGCCTTGCAGTCGTTGCGCGGGGGCGGGCAGTACCTGTCGTCGGCGGTACTGCCGTTGGTGATCGGCCAGGCGGTCAAGCAGAACCGGCGCAAACCCCAGGCCAGTGCAGCGATGCAATTGACGGCGCGGCAGATGGAAATTTTGCGCTTGATCGCCCGGGGTGAATCGACCCGCTCGATTGCCGATGGCCTGGGGCTGAGCGTGAAGACGGTCGAGGCCCATCGCTCGCAGATCATGCACCGCCTGCAGATTCATGATGTGCCGGGGCTGGTGCTGTTCGCGGTGCGTGAAGGGATCATCCGGCTCAACGACTGAGCGCTGTCAGCTCAGTGCAGACAGCGCCGCTTCGAGGTGATGCGGGAAGGTCGCCGGCTGGCCGGTACTGCGTTCGATGAACACCTGCACCACCCGGCCCAGGGCATGCAGTTGCTGGCCGCTCATATCGAACAGCGCCACCTCGTACTCCACGGTACTCCCGGCGAAGCGCTCGACCCGCAGGCCCACCTGCAGCATATCGGTGAAGGCTGCCGATGCGTAGAAATCGCAGGACGAACTCACCACGAACGCCACCACCTCGCCTTCCTGCGGATCGATCTGGCCATGGCTGGCGAGCCAGGCCTGGATCACCGTATCGAAAAAGCCATAGACCGCCGCGCTGGTGATCTGGCCGTTGAGATCGGCGTCCTGCCAGCGGGTGGAGATAAAGCCGGCGTGGGGGAAGTGGGTGATCTGCAGGTCTTCGGACATGGGCGTTTTCCGGAGGGGGAGGGTCGGATGCTGAAGGATTTCGTCATGGATCGCCAGCCTGATACGGACCCTGTGGGATTGGGTGTGGGCTCACCACCGCTATCGCTGGCTTGTCAGCAATAGCAGTGGTGAGTTCACCGACGCAATCGCGGGTAAACCCGCTCCCACAGTTGATCGAGCCGGGCCGGAATTTTGCGAACGCCGCAAAACCCTGTGGGAGCTGGCTTGCCAGCGATAGCGGTGGTGAGTTCACCGGCGCCATCGCGGGTAAACCCGCTCCCACAGTTGACCGAGCCGAGCCGGAATTCTGCGAACGCCGCTGGACCCTGTGGGAGCGGGTTCACCCGCGATTGCAGTAGTGGATTCACCGACGTAATCGCTGGCAAGCCAGCTCCCACAGTTGACCGAGCCGAGCCGGAATTTTGCGAACGCCGCTGGACCCTGTGGGAGCTGGCTTGCCAGCGATAGCGGTGGTGAATTCACCGACGTAATTGCGGGTAAACCCGCCCCCACAGTTGACCGAGCGTCGTTTGGCTCTTGTAGACGCCCACAAAAAAGCCCCGGTTCTTTCGAACCGGGGCTTTTTACGCAGCGCCTGTCAGCTTACAGCTGAGGGCCGGCAGCCTTGATCGCGTCGGAAACTTCGAACTTCTTGAAGTTTTCGATGAACAGCGAGGCCAGGCCTTTCGCTGCTTCGTCGTAGGCAGCCTGGTCAGCCCAGGTGGTGCGCGGGTTCAGCAGTTCGGTATCGACGCCCGGAACGGCCTTCGGCACGTCCAGGTTGATGATGCCCAGGTGCTCGGTCTCGGCGCCGATCAGCGCGCCGCTCTGGATCGCTGCGATCACCGCACGGGTGGTCGGGATGCTGAAGCGCTTGCCGACGCCGTAGCCACCACCGGTCCAGCCAGTGTTGACCAGGTAGACCTTGGAGCCGAAGCCCTTGATGCGCTTGATCAGCAGTTCAGCGTATTCGCCAGCCGGACGCGGGAAGAACGGTGCGCCGAAGCAGGTGGAGAAGGTCGACTTGATGCCGCCGCCCGAACCCATTTCGGTGGAACCGACCAGCGCGGTGTAGCCGGACAGGAAGTGGTAGGCCGCCTGCTCGTTGTTCAGGATCGACACAGGTGGCAGTACGCCGGTCAGGTCGCAGGTCAGGAAGATGACCGCGTTAGGCTCGCCGCCCAGGTTCTTCTCGGAACGCTTCTCGACGTGCTCCAGCGGGTACGCGGCGCGGCTGTTCTGGGTCAGGCTGCCATCGGCGTAGTCGGCGTGCTTGGCGTCGTCCAGGACAACGTTTTCCAGCACTGCGCCGTGCTTGATGGCTTTCCAGATGACCGGCTCGTTCTTCTCCGACAGGTCGATGCACTTGGCGTAGCAGCCGCCTTCGATGTTGAAGACAACGCCTTCGCCCCAGCCGTGCTCGTCGTCACCGATCAGGTAACGGCTTTCGTCAGCCGACAGGGTGGTCTTGCCGGTGCCCGACAGACCGAAGAACAGGGTCACGTCGCCTTCTTCGCCGATGTTGGCAGCGCAGTGCATCGGCAGCACGTCGGCAGCCGGCAGCAGGAAGTTCTGCACCGAGAACATGGCTTTCTTCATTTCGCCGGCATAGCGCATGCCCGCGATCAGGACCTTCTTCTGGGCGAAGTTGAGGATCACGCAACCGTCGGAGTTGGTGCCGTCACGCTCAGGCACGCACTCGAAGTTGGCGACGTTCAGCACTTGCCATTCCTGGCGGCCAGCCGGGTTGTACTGGGCCGGGTTGATGAACAGGCAACGGCCGAACAGGTTCTGCCAGGCAGTCTGGGTGGTCATCTTGACGGCCAGGTAGTGGTCTTCGGCAGCACCTACGTGGACGTGGGAAACGAAGTGTTCCTGGGCGTTGTTGAACGCCTCGACACGGGCCCACAGGGCGTCGAACTTGTCGGCGGGGAATTTGCGGTTGATCGGGCCCCAGGCGATGGCGTCCTGGGTGCTCGGCTCTTCGACGATGAAACGGTCAACTGGCGAACGACCGGTACGGTGACCGGTTTTCACGACCAGCGCGCCAGTGTCGGCCAGCTCGCCTTCACCGCGGGACAGTGCTTCTTTAACCAGCTCGTCGACGCTCAGATCGGTGTACACGGTGTTGTTGGCTTGCGACATGAGATTCCCCATCCGGCCCGGTGGCCGAGTGCTCCAAACGTTTTGTAGTAGATCTCTACGAACAACTACAGCGAAAAAAGTGGCCGGATTATGCCAGAAACGCCCAAAAAAAGTAGGGCCCTCCTGTCAGAACTGCGTCTTAAGCGCATTCGACAGGAGAATTCCCTGAGCAGAAACGTTTCAGTGACGAGTATCTGACGGCGCGTCCACGCCACCACCAGCGAACAGTTGCTCCACATCGGTCGCATCGAAGCGATAGCGCTCGTTGCAGAACTGGCAATCGATCTCCACCTGGCCGCCGTGTTCGGTCACCAGTTGGCGTGCGTCGTCCAGGCCGAGGCTGACCAGGGCGTTGCCGGAACGCTCGCGCGAGCAGCTGCAACGGAACTGCAGCGGCTGGATGTCGAACAGGCGCACGGCGTCTTCGTGGTAGAGGCGGTGCAGCAGGGTTTCGCTGTCCAGTTCGAGCTGTTCGTCGCGGGTCAGGGTGTTGGCGATGGCCTGCACATGGCCCCAACTGTCGGCGCGCTCGTCGGCATCCGGCTGGCGGTCCACCGGCAGTTGCTGCAGGAGCATGCCGCGGGCGCGGGCGCCGTCGGCGCTGAACCAGAAACGGGTGCCCAGCTGCTCGGACATGACGAAGTAGTTGGTGAAGGACTCGGCCAGGTCGGCACCGTCCAGTTCGACGATGCCCTGGTAGCGCTGGCCCTTACGCGGGTCGATGGTCAGCGCCAGCATGCCGTTGGGCATCAGTTCGCGCAGGCCGGCATCGGCGCTGATCGCCTCGCCGTCATAGCGGGCGATGCCGCGGATCTCGCGCTCGCTGGAGCACTCGACCATCAGCAGCGGCACCGGGCCCTCGGAACGCGCCTGGAGAATCAGCAGGCCATCGAACTTGAGGGTGCCTACCAGCAGCGCGGCGGCGGCCATCAGCTCGCCCAGCAGTTGCGCGACCGGCTGCGGGTAGGGGTGCTTTTCCAGCACGCGGGCATAGCTGCTTTCAAGGCTGACGAGTTCACCGCGCACGTCGCGCTCGTCGAAGATGAAACGTTGGGTGAAGTCGGTGTCTGGCAAGTCGCTCATGGGAAATCTGCTGTTTGAAATTGTGACAAAATGATTACAGGGGTTTCGAACCCTGTGGCAGAGCGCCCTGAAGGCGCTCGCGTTGTGATCTGGAGAGGTATCTTATGGACAATCGACCACTGTTCCAAGCGAGGTGGTCATGGGGCCCATTGGCAGCCTGCACGCTGCTACCCATCGCTCTACTGTGTTTCTGGTTATGGCCTTTTGGCCAGATCCTCTGCCTGACTTTCGACGAGTGGCTGTTCCACAGCCTCAACGCACCGCTGGCCGATAGCACCGCCTGGCGCTATATCTGGACCCTCGGCAGCCTGCGTCCCTTCGATATCGTGGTCGGCCTGATCCTGCTGGCCTTGCTGATCCGTGGCAATTGGGTGTTCAAGGCGCACCAGGTGCGCGAAGCCTTCTTCGGCTTTTTCGTCACCCTGCTCCTCTTAGTGGTGGTTCGCGCGCTGTTTTCCAAGTGGGTGGACGCTGCCGGCTGGCAACATCACAGCCCGTCCATGGTGTTCAGCGATGCCATTCGCCTCAGCGATATCTACCCGCACCTGGAGAAGAGCTGGGAACTGAAGGACCGTTCAAGCAAGAGTTTCCCCGGCGACCACGCCTCGGTGCTGCTGGTCTGGGCGCTGTTCATGACCCTGTTCACCCGCGGCCTGTGGCAGAACCTGGTGGTCTGGGGCCTGGCCGTGCTGTTCATGCTGCCGCGCCTGGTGGCGGGGGCGCACTGGGGTCAGGACGACTATATCGGCGGCCTGCTGATGGCCGTGCTGGCCCTGGGTTGGAGCTGCTACACGCCGCTGGCCGCCAGGGCCAGCGCCGCGCTGCTGCGCTGGACGGCGCCGCTGTTCTCCCTGGCGGCCCGCCTGCCGCTGATCCGCCAGTTGAGCGTGGTCAGCCCTCAGTCGTAACTGCCCTGGAACTGATGGATCTGCCGACGCTGCTTCTTGGTCGGCCGACCATCGGTGGTGACGCCCAGCGCGCCCGCCTTGCGCAACTCCGCCGCCTGTTCACGGCGGCGGATACTCTCCTCGGTTTCCTCATACAGCGTCTGTGCCTCCGGCGCGCCCTTGCGCACGATGGACAGCGCCTTGACCACCACGGTCTTCTCGTCGAAACCGGTACGCAGGACGAACTCGTCGCCGATGCGCGGTTCCTTGCCGGGCTTGCAACGTTCGCCACGGCAATGCACCTTGCCGCTCTCGATGGCGGCCTTGGCCAGGGCGCGGGTCTTGTAGAAACGCGCGGCCCAGAGCCATTTGTCCAGACGAACCTTGTCGTCGTCTTCCTGATAAGCCATGACACAGCTCCGATCATTAGCGGTCATGGAACTGTACTACCGTAACTGACGGATGCAAAAAGTCCGCTGCCTGCTTACAGTTCACCGAATTTTCCCGGGTTGCCCATCGTGAAGACATTTGATCATCTGAGCGTTATCGGTTTGCGCGAGTGGGTGGCCTTGCCCGACCTCGGCCTGGCCGGCCTGCGCGCCAAGATCGACACCGGTGCCAGCACCTCCAGCCTGCACGCCACCGAGGTCGAGCCGTTCATGCGCGACGGCGAGCGCTGGGTGCGCTTCAACGCTCACCTGGGCTCGGTGGTGCAGTTGCGCCATCGTCGCTGCGAAGCGCCGCTGGTGGCGATGAAGACCATCAAGAGCTCCAACGGCCACGCCCAGGTGCGTTACGTCATCCGAACGGCACTTGCGCTGGGCGACAGGGTCTGGGAAGTAGAGTTCACCCTGGCCTGTCGCAAGGCCATGCGCTACCGACTCCTTTTAGGTTCCAAAGCCCTGGTGCATGGCCAACTGGTGGTCAACCCGGGGCTGAAATATGTACAGGACAAGCCGGTGTTCCCGGCGACCATTACCCCCTCCACAGGTGCTGCATGAAGATCGCTGTGCTGTCGCGTAACCCGCGTCTGTATTCCACCCGTCGTCTGGTCGAAGCCGGTACGCAACGGGGCCATGAAGTGGTTGTGATCGATACCTTGCGTGCCTACATGAACATCGCCAGCCACAAGCCGCAGATCCACTACCGCGGCAAGCCGCTGGAAGGCTTCGATGCGGTGATTCCGCGCATCGGCGCCTCGGTGACGTTCTATGGCTGCGCCGTGCTGCGCCAGTTCGAGATGATGGGCGTGTATCCGCTCAACGAGTCCGTGGCCATCGCCCGTTCGCGGGACAAGCTGCGCTCGCTGCAACTGCTGTCGCGCCGTGGCATCGGCCTGCCGGTGACCGGCTTCGCCCACTCGCCGGACGACATTCCCGACCTGATCCAGATGGTCAACGGCGCCCCGCTGGTGATCAAGGTGCTGGAAGGCACCCAGGGCATCGGCGTGGTGCTGTGCGAAACGACCAAGGCCGCCGAATCGGTGATCGAGGCGTTCATGGGCCTGAAGCAGAACATCATGGTCCAGGAGTACATCAAGGAAGCCGGCGGCGCCGATATCCGCTGCTTCGTGGTCGGCGACAAGGTCATCGCCTCGATGAAGCGCCAGGCCAAGCCGGGGGAGTTCCGTTCCAACCTGCACCGGGGCGGCACCGCCAGCCTGATCAAGGTCACCCCGGAAGAACGCATGACCGCGATCCGCGCGGCCAAGGTCATGGGCCTGAGCGTCGCGGGCGTGGATATCCTGCGCTCCAACCACGGCCCGCTGGTGATGGAGGTGAACTCGTCACCGGGTCTGGAAGGCATCGAGGTCACCACCGGCAAGGACGTGGCCGGGATGATCATCGAGCATCTGGAAAAAAACGGCGGGCCCAATCAGACCCGCACAAAAGGGAAGGGTTAAACCGCGTCGCGCGGGAGCAGCAGCCCCAGTGGCAGCCGCACCCGCGCTTCGATACCGCCACCGGAACGGTTGCGCAACTCCACGTTGCCGCCATGCTGGGCCGCGATCCGCCGCACGATCGCCAGGCCCAGGCCGGTGCCCTTGCCGCCCCTGGCCTTGTCGCCGCGAATGAACGGGTTGAAGATCGCCTCCAGCTCGGCCGGGTCGATGCCCGCGCCACGGTCCAGCACGCTCAGCACCACGTACGGCGCATTCGCGTCACCCGACACGTAGGCCGCCACTTCCACACCCTTGCCGGCGTGGTTCAGGGCATTGCCGATCAGGTTGTTGAGCAGGCGCTTGATCGAAACACGCCGCAGCGGGAAGGGCGGGATCGGCTCCAGGCACAGGCGCACCTGTTCCTTCGGCTGGTTGAACGGCGCGACCACCTCGCGCACCAGGTCGCTCAGGTCGACTTCCTCGACCGGCTCGTCGCGGCCGTCGCGGATAAAGGCGAGGAACTGGTCGAGGATCGCGTCCATGTCCTCGATATCGCGGACCATGTCGTCGGTCAGGTCGCTCTCGCTGGGCAGCATCGACAAGGACAGGCGCAAGCGCGTCAGCGGCGTGCGCAGGTCGTGGGAGACCCCGGCCAGCATCAGCTCGCGCTCGCGCCCGGCTTGTTCGACGTCCTCGGCCATCTGGTTGAAGGCGCGGTAGACCTCGGTCATCTCGCTCGGGGTATCGCTGATCGGCAGGCGCACGCTGCGGCCCTGGCCCAGTTGCCGGGCGGCGAACACCAGGCGTTTGAGCGGCTGGCTGAGCTGGCGCACGAAGATCCAGGCGGACGCGGTGGACAGCAGGCCGATGGCGAGGAACCAGCCGAGCACGTTCCAGATCTTCTGGCCGCGCAGCGGGTGAGGGTAGAGCGGGACCTTCATCCAGTCATCGCCCAGGCTCGGCGCCCGGACCCAGAGCGCCGGCGGCGAATGCACGCGCAGGCGGACCTCGGTGTCCTCGCCCAGCTCCGCTTGCATCTGCCGCTGGTAGATCTCGCTGTAGGGCCAGTGCTGCTCGCCCTCGGGCACGCCGTTGCCGGTGACGCGGATCAGCCCGGCGGCCTCGGCCACCTTGTCGCGGTTCTCCTCGTCCGTGGCCCAGTAGGCCCGCAGGGTCAGGGCCACGCCGTGACTGTACTGGCGATCGACCAGCACGTCCTCGTTCATCAGCAGGTAGACCAGGGTCAGCGCCTTGGAAAACAGGACGACGATCAGCACCAGCCACAAGGTGCGGGCGAAGAAGCTTTGCGGGAACCACAGCGGCGTTTTCATGGACGACGGCTACACACTAGGCAGGTACGAGCGCGGCTCGCGGGCGTGGCGGGTGTTGTTGCAAGCAAAAGCAGGGCAACCCTGCGGCGGCCCTGCTGGTGATGACTCATTGCGAAACAACTGGATCACTTGCCGGCATTGCCATCCGGCACGAACACGTAGCCCACGCCCCAGACAGTCTGGATATAGCGCGGTTTCGACGGGTCGGGCTCGATCATCCGGCGCAGGCGGGAAATCTGCACGTCGATGGAGCGCTCCAGTGCATCCCACTCGCGGCCACGGGCCAGGTTCATCAGCTTGTCGCGGGTCAGCGGCTCGCGGGCATGCATGACCAGCGCCTTGAGCACGGCGAACTCGCCGGTGGTGAGCATGTGCACTTCGTCACCACGCTTGAGCTCGCGGGTGGCCAGGGACAGCTCGTAGTCGCCGAAGGTGACGGTTTCGTCCTCGCTGCCCGGTGCGCCCGGTACCGGTGGTGCCTGGCGACGCAGTACGGCCTTGACCCGTGCGACCAGTTCGTCCGGGTTGAACGGCTTGGCCAGGTAATCGTCGGCGCCCAGCTCCAGGCCCTTGATCCGGCTCAGCTCGTCGCCCTTGGCGGTGAGCATGATGATCGGGATCTGGTTGTTCGACGCGCGCAGGCGGCGGCAGGCGGAAAGACCGTCCTCGCCCGGCAGCATCAGGTCGAGGACGACCAGGTTGAAGACTTCGCGAGACAGCAGGCGGTCCATCTGTTCCACGTTGGGTACTGCCCGTGCGCGGTAGCCTTTGCT
The DNA here is from genome assembly GCF_001941965.1 of Pseudomonas putida. Taxonomy (GTDB): domain Bacteria; phylum Pseudomonadota; class Gammaproteobacteria; order Pseudomonadales; family Pseudomonadaceae; genus Aquipseudomonas; species Aquipseudomonas putida_L. The sequence goes on from NZ_MKZO01000058.1 coordinate 244,110, forward strand.
GGTGAAGAAACGCTCGAGAAGGCTGCTCAGGCCCGGGTCGTCGTCGACGATGAGGATTTTTTCGCCGTCGGCGGTTTGTGCAGTGCTGCTCATGGGTAGCTCCTTTAATCTCGGCGCGCATTATGGCTTAGCCGCCATTTGCGGGTGCCGAGCTCATTGTTAGCAGATTTTTCCTCGTGTGCCAGTGGAATGGTCCGTCAGGCTGGCCAGCCGCTATCACCGCAAGCCTTGTGCGCTGGGTATAATGCGCCGCTTTTCACCGAGCGCCGCCTTGCCCCGACGCCTCTGGCGCCGGCCCCCGCGGCCCAAGCATTCACAATTTGTCAGGTGGTTTTATGGACAGCATCAACAGCCGCATCGCCGAAGAACTCGGCGTCCGCCCGCAACAGGTCGAGGCGGCCGTGGCTCTACTTGATGAAGGCTCCACGGTGCCTTTTATCGCCCGTTACCGCAAAGAAGTGACCGGCAGCCTGGATGACACCCAGTTGCGGAACCTCGAAGAGCGCCTGCGCTACCTGCGCGAACTCGACGATCGCCGCGCCAGCATCCTCGCCAGCATCGAGGAGCAGGGCAAGCTGACTCCGGAACTGGCCCGGGAAATCAAGCTCGCCGACACCAAGACCCGCCTCGAAGACCTTTACCTCCCGTACAAGCAGAAGCGCCGCACCAAGGGCCAGATCGCCCTGGAAGCCGGCCTCGGCGAGCTGGCCGACGGTCTGCTGGGTGATCCGCAACTGAACCCTGAAGCCGAAGCCGTGCGTTTTGTCGATGCGGAAAAAGGCGTCGCCGACGTCAAGGCCGCGCTGGAAGGCGCCAAGTACATCCTCATGGAGCGCTTCGCCGAAGACGCTGCCCTGCTGGACAAGCTGCGCAACTTCCTGACCCAGGAAGCCACCCTGTCCGCCCGCCTGGTGGCCGGCAAGGAAGAGGAAGGCGCCAAGTTCCGCGACTACTTCGAACACGATGAACAACTCAAAGGCGTGCCGTCGCACCGCGCCCTGGCGATCTTCCGCGGGCGCAACGAAGGCGTGCTGTCCGCCTCGCTGAAGGTCGGCGAAGAGCTGCCGGGCACCCTGCACCCGTGCGAACTGATGATCGCCGAGCGTTTCGGCCTGGCCAACCAGGGCCGTCCGGCCGACAAATGGCTGGCCGAGGTGGTGCGCTGGACCTGGAAGGTCAAGCTCTACAGCCACCTGGAAACCGACCTGTTCGGCGAGCTGCGCGACAACGCCGAAGGCGAGGCGATCAACGTCTTCGCCCACAACCTGCACGACCTGCTGCTGGCCGCTCCGGCCGGCCCGCGTGCGACCCTGGGCTTCGACCCGGGCCTGCGTACCGGCTGCAAGGTCGCGGTGGTGGATGCCACCGGCAAGCTGCTGGACTACACCACGGTCTACCCGCACGCGCCGAAGAACGACTGGGACCGCACCCTCGCCGTCCTTGCCGCCCTGTGTGCCAAGCACTCGGTGGAACTGGTAGCCATCGGCAACGGCACCGCCAGCCGTGAATCCGACAAGCTGATCGCCGAGCTGGTCAAAAAATATCCAGCGCTGAAAGTCACCAAGGTCATGGTCTCCGAGGCCGGCGCTTCGGTGTACTCCGCGTCCGAACTGGCCGCCCGCGAATTCCCGGACCTGGACGTGTCGATCCGTGGCGCCGTGTCCATCGCCCGTCGCCTGCAGGATCCGCTGGCCGAGCTGGTGAAGATCGATCCGAAATCCATCGGTGTCGGCCAGTACCAGCACGACGTTTCCCAGCTCAAGCTGGCCCGTGGCCTGGACGCCGTGGTCGAGGACTGCGTGAACGCCGTCGGCGTCGACGTCAACACCGCCTCCGTGGCCCTGCTGGCGCGCATTTCCGGCCTCAACGCGACCCTGGCGCAGAACATCGTCAGCCACCGTGACGCCAACGGCGCCTTCAAGACCCGCGCCGCGCTGAAGAAAGTCAGCCGCCTTGGCGAGAAGACCTTCGAACAGGCCGCCGGCTTCCTCCGCGTGATGAACGGCGACAACCCGCTGGACGCCTCGGCGGTCCACCCGGAAGCCTACCCGCTGGTGCAGCGCATCGCCGCCGACACCGACCGTGATATCCGCTCGCTGATCGGCGACAGCGGCTTCCTCAAGCGTCTCGACCCGAAGAAATTCACCGACGAGACCTTCGGCCTGCCGACCGTCACCGACATCCTCCAGGAACTGGACAAGCCGGGCCGCGACCCGCGTCCGGAGTTCAAGACCGCCGAGTTCCAGGAAGGCGTCGAAGACCTCAAGGACCTGGAGCCGGGGATGGTCCTCGAAGGCGTGGTGACCAACGTCACCAACTTCGGTGCCTTCGTCGATATCGGCGTACACCAGGACGGCCTGGTGCACATCTCGGCGCTGTCCGAGAAGTTCATCAAGGACCCGCGCGAAGCGGTCAAGGCCGGTGACGTGGTCAAGGTCAAGGTCATGGAAGTGGACATCCCGCGCAAGCGCGTCGGCCTGTCCATGCGCATGAGCGATACCCCGGGCGAGAAGGTCGAGGGCGCCCGTGGCGGTCGCCAGGGTTCGGGAGGTCGCCAGCAAGGCGCGCCGGCGCGGATCAAGGAAACCCCGCCACCGGCCAACAACGCCATGGCCTCGCTGTTCGCCAACGCCAAGCAGCTGAAGAAGAAGTGATGGACGCGCCTGAAGACATCGTCCAGAGCGCCTTCAGCCAGTTGCTGGGCTGCCGTCTGCAACGCCTTGAAGAAGGCGTTGCCGAGGTGGCCCTGGCCCTGGAGCCGCACCTGCGCAACCGCGGCGGCTTCCTGCATGGCGGAGCGATCTTCAGCCTGGTGGACATCGCCATGGGCCTGGCCTGCTCCAGCAGCCACGGCTTCGACCGGCGCAGTGTCACCCTGGAGTGCAAGATCAACTACGTTCGTGCGGTCAGCGAAGGTGAAGTCCTGTGTATCGCCCGCGTTCTCCACGCGGGAAGACGCACGCTTGTCCTGGACGCCGACGTATTCCAGGGCGACAAACTCGTCGCCAAGGCTCAAGGCACGTTCGCGGCGCTCTAGCCGCAAAAGGCCATCTGCGGTACTTTCGGCAGTGCGCTGGGCGCTGCCGATTCCCTGCGAAAACCAGGCGACAACGCCAGTTCCTCCTGTCCACCCTTGTAGACCGTCATTTCCACCCCCATATCGGGGCGACTGATGTGTGAAGGAATCCATCTTGAGCGAACTTCTCAACCGCCGCCTGAGCCTGCTTGGCCAAGGCGACAACCTCTCCCTGCTCAAGCAGTGCCTGCACGGCATCGAGCGTGAATGCCTGCGCGTGACCGCGGACGGTCGCCTGGCCCAGACACCGCACCCCGAGGCCCTGGGCTCGGCGCTGACCCACGAATCCATCACCACCGACTATTCCGAGTCGCTGCTGGAGTTCATCACCCCGGCGCTGGCCGACCCGGCGCAGACCCTCGAAAGCCTGGAGAACATCCACCGCTTCGCCGTCAGCCAGCTGGGCAGCGAGTACCTGTGGAGCCCGTCGATGCCCTGCCCGCTGCCGGCGGAAGAGGATATCCCGATCGCCTGGTACGGCACCTCGAACATCGGTCAGCTCAAGTACGTCTACCGCAAGGGCCTGGCCCTGCGCTACGGCCGCACCATGCAGTGCATCGCCGGTATCCACTACAATTTCTCGCTGCCGGAATCGCTCTGGACGCTGCTGCGTGACGCCGAAGGCGGCAGCGCTGACGACCGGGACTACCAGTCGTCGGCCTATATCGCCCTGATCCGTAACTTCCGCCGCTACAGCTGGCTGCTGATGTACCTGTTCGGGGCCTCGCCGGCACTGGACGCCGGATTCCTGCGTAGTCGTCCGCACCAGCTCGAGTCGTTCGACGCCGACACCCTGTTCCTGCCCTGGGCCACCAGCCTGCGCATGAGCGACCTGGGCTACCAGAGCAACGCCCAGGCCGGCCTGACCCCGTGCTACAACGACCTCACCAGCTACACCGACAGCCTGCGTCGCGCCGTGGCTACGCCCTACGCGCCGTATGTCGAGGTCGGCACGCACAAGGATGGCGAGTGGGTCCAGCTCAACACCAACATCCTGCAGATCGAGAACGAGTACTACTCGAACATCCGCCCGAAGCGCGTCACCTATACCGGCGAGCGGCCGATCCAGGCCCTGGTGGCCCGGGGCATCCAGTACATCGAAGTACGCTGCCTGGACATCAACCCGTTCCTGCCGACCGGTATCGACCTGCCGCAGGCGCGCTTCCTCGACGCCTTCCTGCTGTTCTGTGCCCTGGAAGACAGCCCGCTGCTGGAAAACGGCGAGTGTGGCCAGTGCACCGACAACTTCCTCAAGGTGGTCAAGGAAGGCCGGCGCCCGGGCCTGGAGCTGCAGCGCAACGGCCAGCCGGTCGAGCTGAAGACCTGGGCGTCCGAACTGCTGGCGCGCATCGCCCCGCTGGCCGAGCTGCTCGACCGCAGCCAGGGCAGCGACGAGCACGCCCGTGCCCTCGCCACCCAGGCGGCCAAGGTCGACGACCCGGCGCTGACCCCGTCGGCCCAGGTCCTCGCCAGCATGACTGCGCACCAGGAAAGCTTCGCCGCCTTCGCCCTGCGCCAGAGCCAGCTGCATGCCGACTACCTGCGCAAGGAGCCGCTGCCGGCTGAAGAGCAGGCGCGTTTCGAAACCCTGGCCCGTGCCTCGCTGGAAGAGCAGGCCCGTCTGGAGCAGCAGGAGGTCGGTGATTTCGACCTGTTCGTTGGCGCTTACCAGGCCAGCATCCTGGCGATCAGCAACTGATATGAGCCGCGGCACCACCCCTCGCAAACCCCGCGCCCGCAGCCAGGCGCGGATCGACTCGATCCTCGACGCGGCCCGCACCCTGCTGGCCAGCGAGGGCGTGGCCAGCCTGTCGATCTACAGCGTCGCCGAGCGCGCGCAGATCCCGCCGTCTTCGGTCTATCACTTCTTCGCCAGCGTTCCGGCCTTGCTCGAAGCGCTGACGGCGGATGTGCACAGCGCCTTCCGTGCCTGCCTTCAGGAGCCTATCGATACCCAGCGCCTGGGTAGCTGGCGGGACCTGTCGCGGCTGGTGGAAACGCGGATGCTGGAGATCTATCAACAGGACGCTGCCGCCCGGCAGTTGATTCTGGCCCAGCATGGCTTGAGCGAAGTGACCCAGGCTGACCGCCAGCACGATATCGAGCTGGGGGACCTGATGCACAAGCTGTTCGAGCAGCATTTCCGCTTGCCGGAGCTGCCCCGTGATGTGGATGTGTTTGCCCTGGCGATGGAGCTGAGCGACCGGGTGTATGCCCGTTCGGTGCAGCTGCACGGGGAGATCACCCCGCGGATGGCGGAGGAGGGGATGCGGGTGTTCGAGGCGTATGTGGGGCTGTATCTGCCGCCGTTCCTGCCCAAAATCTAAAAGCATCGCTGGCAAGCCAGCTCCCACAGGGTCGGCGTACACCGGACCTGTGGGAGCTGGCTTGCCAGCGATTGGGGTTTCACAGTTTCGCGATGGAAACCTCGGTCGATTTCACGAAGGCAATCACCTCGCTGCCGATGGTCAGCTCCAGCTCCTTGACCGAACGGGTGGTGATCACCGAGGTGACGATGCCCGAGGCGGTCTGCACGTCGATTTCCGACAGTACCGGACCTTCCAGGATTTCTTTCACGGTGCCTTTGAACTGGTTACGCACGTTGATCGCTTTGATAGTCATCTGCTTGCTTCCTTCGTAGGTTCTGAGGTCAATGAGCCCAGCGCAGTTGCGTAGGCAAAGGTGCTACGGGTTCGGGCCCGGGCGGGGTGCCAGGGACCGAGAGAACACGGTTGAGTACTTGGGTTTCCAGCGCCGCCAGGCGGTGCGAACCCCGCACCCGCGGTCGCGGCAGGTCCACGTGCAAGTCGAGGCCGATTTCGCCGTCCTCGATCAGGATCACCCGGTCGGCGACCGCTACCGCTTCGCTGACGTCGTGGGTCACCAGCAGCACGGTGAAGCCGTGCTTGCGCCAGAGGTCTTCGATCAGTTGCTGCATTTCGATCCGGGTCAGGGCATCCAGCGCTCCCAGCGGTTCGTCGAGCAGCAGCAGGCGCGGCTGGTGGATCAGGGCGCGGGCCAGGGCCACGCGCTGCTTTTGCCCACCGGACAACGCCGCCGGCCATTCATTGGCGCGGTCGGCCAGGCCCACCGCTTCCAGCGCCTGTTTCGCGCGCTCCTGCCAGTTGCCTTCGAGGCCCAGGCCGACGTTGTCGATCACCCGCTTCCACGGCAGCAGGCGCGCTTCCTGGAACATCAGGCGGGTGTCTTCACGGGCGTCGGCCAGCGGCGCGCTGCCGGCCAGCAATTCACCGCCAGTGGGCTGGTCGAGACCGGCCAGCAGGCGCAGCAGGGTGCTCTTGCCGCAACCACTGCGGCCGACGATGGCGACGAACTGACCGGCCGGGATATGCAGGTCGATATTGCGCAGGACCTTGCGTTGGCCGAAGGTCTTTTCCACCTTCTGTACCGCCAGCGGGATACCACGCAGCAGGCGCGGCGGCTGTTCCTTGAGAACGGTCATGCGCGGTCTCCCTTGCTCACTTGATAGGCCGGGTGCCAGCGCAGCCAGACACGCTCCAGGCCACGGGCAGCGAGGTCGGCGAGCTTGCCGAGCACCGCATAGAGCACGATCGCCAGCACCACCACGTCGGTCTGCAGGAACTCCCGGGCGTTCATCGCCAGGTAGCCGATGCCGGAGTTGGCCGAGATGGTTTCGGCGACGATCAGGGTCAGCCACATGAAGCCAAGGGCAAAGCGCACACCGACCAGGATCGACGGCAGCGCACCTGGCAGGATCACCTGGCGGAACAGGCCGAAGCCGCTGAGGCCGTAGCTGCGCGCCATTTCCACCAGGGCCGGATCGACGTTGCGGATGCCGTGGTAGGTGTTCAGGTAGATCGGGAACAGGGTGCCGAGGGCGACCAGGAAGATCTTCGCCGACTCGTCGATGCCGAACCACAGGATCACCAGCGGGATCAGCGCCAGGTGCGGCACGTTGCGGATCATCTGCACCGAGCTGTCCAGCAGGCGCTCACCCCAGCGCGAAAGACCGGTGATAAAGCCCAGGGCCAGGCCGATGCTGCCACCGATCAGGAAGCCCAGGCCGGCACGCCAGCCACTGATCGCCAGGTGGGTCCAGATTTCGCCGCTGCGCACCAGCTCGACGCCGGCCTCGATCACTGCGCTCGGCGCCGGCAGGATGCGCGTCGACAGCCAACCGGCGCTGACCGCCAGTTGCCAGATCGCCAGCAAGGCCACCGGCAGTGCCCAGGGCGCGAGGCGCTGGACCCAGGAGTTGGAAGAAGAACGACTCATGGCGTGATCCTCAGCGCTGCGCCGCGGCTTTGGGCAGGATGTCGTTGGCCACCATTTCGCCGAACGGGCTGACATAGCCACGCTCCTGCGGCAGGGCCGGACGCTCGACATCCAGGTGCGGGAACAGCAGCTCGGCGACCCGGTACGACTCTTCCAGGTGCGGGTAGCCGGAGAAAATGAAGGTGTCGATGCCCAGCTCGGCGTATTCCTTGACCCGCGCCGCCACGGTCGGGCCATCGCCGACCAGCGCGGTACCGGCGCCGCCACGCACCAGGCCGACGCCGGCCCACAGGTTCGGGCTGACTTCCAGGTTGTCGCGGTTGCCGCCGTGCAGGGCAGCCATGCGTTGCTGGCCGACCGAATCGAAGCGCGCCAGGGAGGCCTGGGCACGGGCGATGGTGTCGTCGTCCAGATGGGAGATCAGGCGCTCGGCGGCTTTCCAGGCTTCGTCGTTGGTTTCGCGGACGATCACGTGCAGGCGGATGCCGAAGCGTACGGTGCGGCCCAGTTTGGCGGCTTTCTCGCGGACTTCCGCGATCTTCTCGGCCACCGCGCTCGGCGGTTCGCCCCAGGTCAGGTACAGCTCGACCTGCTCGGCGGCGAGGTCCTGGGCGGCATCGGACGAACCACCGAAATACAGCGGCGGACGCGGTTGCTGGATCGGCGGATAAAGCAGCTTGGCGCCCTTCACCGTGATGTGCTTGCCGTCGTAGTCGACGGTCTCGCCTTCCAGTACCCGACGCCAGATGCGGGTGAATTCCACCGAGGCCTGGTAACGCTCTTCATGGCTGAGGAACAGGCCGTCGCCGGACAGTTCGTCAGGGTCGCCACCGGTCACCAGGTTAAATAGCGCCCGCCCGCCGGAAAGCCGGTCTAGGGTCGCGGCCTGGCGCGCTGCCACGGTCGGCGAGATGATCCCCGGGCGCAGGGCGACCAGGAACTTCAGGCGCTGGGTCACCGGGATCAGCGACGCGGCCACCAGCCAGGAGTCCTCGCAGGAGCGCCCGGTCGGGATCAGCACGCCGCCGAAGCCAAGACGGTCGGCCGCCTGTGCCACCTGCTGCAGGTAACCGTGATCGACGGCGCGAGCCCCTTCGGCGGTGCCAAGGTAATGGCCGTCGCCATGGGTCGGAAGAAACCAGAAAATGTTGAGGCTCATTGGAGTTGTCTCCTAAGGGTGGCTCAGACCGGGGCGGCGCCCCGGCGCAGGCAAAACGTCAAGGCGCGGTGGCGACCTTGGCCGGTGGCGTCCAGATCACGTCCTTGATGCTCAGCGGCTTGGGAATCAGCTTCAGGGCGGTGAAGGTGTCGGCGATCTTCTGTTGCGCGGCGACCACTTCCGGGGTCAGGAAGCCGGCACCGTAGCCCTGGCGCTTGACCGAGGTCAGGGTGATGTCGGCGGGCAGGCCGAGCAGCGGCGCGACCTGGTCGGTCACTTCCTGCGGGTTGGCCTGGGACCATTCACCGACAGCGCGGACTTCTTCGATCAGCGTGCTGATCACTTCCGGGTGTTTTTGCGTATAGGGCTTGGTCGCCAGGTAGAACTGGTGGTTATCGACGATGCCCTGGCCATCGCGCAGGGTGCGGGCCTGGAGCTGTTGCTCGGCGGCGGCCTGGTACGGGTCCCAGATCACCCAGGCATCGACGCTGCCACGCTCGAAGGCGGCGCGGGCATCGGCGGGCGGCAGGAACACCGGCTGGATATCGCTGTACTTCAGGCCGGCGTCCTCGAGGGCGCGGACCAGCAGGTAATGCACGTTGGAGCCCTTGTTCAGGGCGACCTTCTTGCCCTTCAGTTCCTTGACCGACTGGATCGACGAGCCCTTCGGCACGAGGATCGCTTCGCTGTGCGGGGCTGGTGGCTCGTAGGCGACGTAGAGCAGGTCGGCGCCGGCGGCCTGGGCGAACACGGGTGGGGTTTCGCCGGTCACGCCGAAATCGATGGAGCCGACGTTGAGGCCTTCCAGCAGCTGCGGGCCGCCGGGGAATTCAGTCCATTGCACTTGCACGCCCTGGGCGGCGAGGCGTTTTTCCAGGCTGCCCTTGGCCTTGAGCAGAACCAGGGTGCCGTACTTCTGGTAGCCGATACGCAGGGTCTCGGCCTGGGCTTGGGTGATGGCGCCGAAGGTAACAGCCGCAGCGAACAGAGCGGCCAGACCACGACGCAAAACGACAGTGCGCATAGCGCTCTCCTTTTGCAGTGTTGGGGTTCGGGCTGCACCTGCTTGCCTCGTTGTCGGGCCAGTAAGGTGGGGGTAACGCGATGAAACGGTGGCTAGGGGATCAGATGCTCCAGCGGGCACTGATCAGGCGTTCGTTGAGCAGGCCGGGCGCCAGGGGTTTCGGGCGGCGGGCCAGGGCGCTGTGGAACAGTTCGAGCGATTCGTTCAGGCGCTGCTCCAGGGCGGGCGCCAGGTGCGCCGGGACATGGCCCTGGCCGTAGGTGATCTGGCTGTCGTCGGCGAAGATCCCTTGCAGGGTCTCCTGCGCCTTCAGGGCCGAGAGTACCGGTTTCAGGGCGTAGTCCACCGCCAGCATATGGGCGATGCTGCCGCCGGTAGCGATGGGCAGCACCACCTTGTGATTCAGGGCGCGCTCGGGCAGCAGATCGAGCAGGGTCTTCAGGGCGCCGGCGAAGGACGCCTTGTACACCGGGGTGGCGACGATCAAGCCATCGGCCTGTTCCACCAGTTGCTGGAAATGCTGGACCTGAGGGCTGTCGAAACGGGCATGCAGCAGATCTTCGGCCGGGAAGTCCCGCACCTGGAAAGTCACCACCTCGACGCCCTGGCCTTGCAGCCAGTCGCGTGCGCGTTCGAGCAGCACGCCGGAGCGTGAACGCAGGCTGGGACTTCCACCAATAGAAACGACCAACATTGAATGCGCATCCTTGGAGCTGTTCGAAAGGGCCCGCGAGTTAGGTGGCTCGCTGGAATGGGGTGACATTAACAGGTGGTTGCATATATCTAGAAATCATATTTTTTCATTTGTTTATATGAATTGGAGATATGACTTTGGGCCTGTGGAGAACTCCTGTGGGAGCTGGCTTGCCAGCGATGAGGCCGGCATGGGCAATGATGCTGTCCGGTCGGGCCCTATCGCTGGCAAGCCAGCTCCCACAGGGTTCTCCACAGGTTTCGAGAGGGTGGAATTGCAGGCAAAAAAAAGGGCCGTCGAAACGGCCCGAAAATCCCTGCGATGGCTAAAACAGATTCAACGATTCGGCTGCGGGGTCAGGCGCAGATACGGCTTGACCGCCCGGTAGCCCTTCGGAAAGCGGCGCTTGATCTCTTCCTCGTCCTTCAGCGACGGCACGATCACCACCTCGTCACCGTCCTGCCAGTTGGCCGGGGTCGCCACCTTGTGGCTGTCGGTGAGCTGCAACGAGTCGATCACCCGCAGGATCTCGTGGAAGTTGCGCCCGGTGCTGGCCGGATAGGTGATGGTCAGGCGGATCTTCTTGTTCGGGTCGATCACGAACAGAGAGCGCACAGTGAGGGTGTCGTTGGCATTCGGGTGGATCAGGTCGTACAGGTCGGAGACCTTGCGATCGGCATCGGCCAGGATCGGGAAGTTGACCGTGGTGTCCTGGGTTTCGTTGATGTCCTCGATCCAGCGGTGATGGGAGTCCACCGGGTCCACGGAGAGGGCGATGGCCTTCACGCCGCGCTCGGCGAATTGCCCTTTCAGCTTGGCGGTGAAGCCCAGCTCGGTGGTGCACACCGGGGTGAAGTCGGCCGGGTGCGAGAACAGCACGCCCCAACTGTCACCGAGCCACTCGTGGAAGCGGATCTTGCCGGCGCTGGAATCCTGTTCGAAGTCGGGGGCGATATCGCCGAGTCTGAGGCTCATGGTGCGGGTCCTTGGCTGTTCGTTGATGGTTCAACTGTGCCTGTGGACCGGTGAAATTAAAAAGAATAAATATTGATTTATTTAGATGTAAAACGAATAACAAATAACGGACAAAACAACGCCCGCGCGGCACGAAGCCGGGCGGGCGCTGGGTATCTCGCGGCGGGTTACAGCAGCGGGATGGAGTAGCTGAGGATCAGGCGATTTTCGTCCTGGTCTTTCTGGTTGGCAATGTCAGAGCGCCACATGGCGTTCTTCCACATCACGCCGAAGTTCTTCAGCGGACCTTCCGGTACCACGTAGGCCACGGTGATGTCGCGTTCCCACTCGGTGCGGTCGCCAATGGCTGCGTCGATGTTGTCACCTTTCAGGTAAACCACACCGGCAGTCAGGCCAGCTACGCCGACCTTGGCGAAATCGTAGGAGTAGCGAGCCTGCCAGGTACGCTCACCGGCACGGCCGAACTTCTGGATCTGCATGTCAGTGATGGTGTAGTTGGACGAGCCGTCACCCTGGTTCAGCCAAGGGAAGTCGCTGTCGCCGTTGCTGACCTGGTAGCCGCCACCGAAGGTGTGACCGGCAACGGTATACAGGAACAGGGCGCTATAGAGATCGTTGTCGACTTTGCCCTTGTTGGTGTTGCCGTACCAGCCGGTGGTGTAGTAAGCGGTAGTATCGCCGTTCTTGCCGTCATCGGTGCTGTGGAAGTAGCGGAAGTCGGACTTCAGCACGCCCGGGCCGATAGCCCAGTTGTGTACTGCGCCCAGGAAATGCTGGTTGTAGAAGTCTTCCAGGCCGCCGTAGTAGTACTGCAGCAGCAGATCCTTGGTGACCTTGTAGTCGGCGCCGCCATAGCGGAACTGGTTGCTGAACTTGCCGGTGCGTGCGTTGTTGGCACCCGCGATGGACAGCTCTTCGTTGTTCGAAGAGTTACGGCCCTTGACGTGCTCGATCTGACCGGCAGTCAGCGTCAGGTCCTTGATCTCGTTCGAGACGATCTGGCCGCCTTCGAAGGTTTGTGGAACCAGACGACCGTCGTTGTATGAAATGACCGGGTTCTTCGGCAGCAGGGTGCCGTAGCGCAGTTCGGTCTGGGAAATCTTCACCTTGGCGGTGAGGCCCAGGCTGGAGAAGTCGTTTACGGCGCGGCCGTCGCTATCGGTCGGGAAGACCAGGCCGCCAAGAGCGGAGCTATCGCGGTTGCCGTGACGGCCTTTGCCGGAATCAAGACGAACACCGAGCAGGCCGATCGCGTCAACACCAAAGCCGACGGTGCCTTCGGTGAAGCCCGAGGAGTAATCCAGCTGGAAGCCTTGGCCCCATTCTTCGGTGTAGTTCGGCTGAGTGGCGGAACCACCGTGGTTACGGTTGTCTTGGTTGATATAGAAGTTACGCAGCTTCAACGTAGCCTTGCTGTCTTCGATAAAACCGGCAGCGCCTGCTTGCTGGGCCAGTACCCCAAGGGCCACGGCAAGAGTCAGGGTCGACTTCTTCATAAATGCATTGCTCCTCTCGTTTCTAATTCTTGTGGTTCGTAACGGCTGGGTCTTGTTGCCCGGCTCGCTGTCGATGGGCGATTAGCACCAATGGATGACCATCCAGTCAATCGTAACCAGTCGTTTCAAGACTTTGGTCTAATGCGCCGCGGTGGGGTCGAAGCATAATTACAATTTGATAAATCTAAAAAGAATTATTTGTGTCTTTTTCAGATTTTTTTGACATATCCAACAAAATTTTCACAAACGTTTCAGCACATAAGCTAATGCCAAAAAAGTATTTTTTGACAATTTTTTAGATCATTTAGATTTATGGCCTGTCCCCAGCCCCGGAATTGGCCGTCATGAAACCGTCACGTTCGCTGAAATTATTCACTGCCCTGGCCCTGTCCGGCTTGACCCTGGTCAGCCATGCCGCCGGTCTCACCGTGGGCTACCAGACCGGGATCGACCCGAGCAAGGTGCCCCAGGCCGATGGCGCCTATGAGCAGGCGATCGGTGAGAAGATCGACTGGCGCCGCTTCAACAGCGGCCCGGAAGTGGTCACCGCCATCGCTTCCGGCGACGTGCAGATCGGCAACCTCGGTTCCAGCCCGCTGGCGGCTGCCGCGTCGCGCAAGCTGCCGATCGTGGCCTTTATCGTCTCGGCGCAGATCAACGCCGCCGAGGCGCTGGTGGTGCGCAATGGCAGCGGCATCAACAGCCCGCAGGACCTGATCGGCAAGACCATCGCCACGCCCTTCGTCTCCACCTCCCACTACAGCCTGCTCGGTGCCCTCAAGCATTGGGGGCTGGATACGCGTCAGGTGAAGGTGGTGAACCTGCAGCCTGCAGAAATCGCCGCGGCGTGGAAGCGTGGGGATATCGATGGCGCCTTCGTCTGGTCGCCGGCATTGGGCGAGATCCGCAAGACCGGCAAGACCCTCACCGATGCCGCCGAAGTGGGCGGCTGGGGCGCGCCGACCTTCGAGGTCTGGGTGGCGCGCAAGGACTTCGCCGAGAAGCACCCGGACGTGGTCGCGAAGTTCGCCAGGGTGACCCTGCAATCCTTCGCCGACTACACGGCGAACAAGGCGCAATGGACGGCGGATTCGGTGCCGGTGCAGAAGATCGCCAGGCTCACCGGTTCCAATCCTGCCGATGTGCCTGAATTGCTGGCCGGCTCTGCCTTCCCCGACGCCCAGGCCCAGGCCGGCCTGCTGCAAGCCCAGACCCCGGCGGCAATTGCCGAGACCGCGAAGTTCCTCAAGGAGCAGGGCAAGGTGGAAACGGTGTTGCCGGACTATGCGCCTTTTGTCAGCGCGAAATTCGTCCAGTAAAACGCGGTCCCTGTGGGAGCTGGCTTGCCAGCGATTGCGATGGTGGTATCACTACTGCAATCGCTGGCAAGCCAGCTCCCACAGGGGCCGCGAAACCTTCAGCAGATGGAGGTGATTTCGCTTCTTGCGCTTCAAGACGCACGTCCCACAGGTTAAATTGCCAGCACTTTCCGGCCCGCATCCAGGCCGGGCCTTTCATGAAGAAGGAGCTGCGCGCATGAGTCTCTGGGACGACTTGAAGAAAAAGGCCATCGACGCCAATCCGGAGCTGGCGGCCAAGGCCGCCCAGGCGCTGGACAAGGCGCGGGAGCTGGCGGTGGAAGCCGGGCAGAAGGCCGCGCCGATGCTCAAGGAAGCCAGCGAAAAGGCCACCGCCTACGCCCAGGAAAAGACCCCGGTACTCAAGGCCCAGGCACTCAAGGCCATCGACGATGCCAAGGTGCGCCGCGCCGCCCTCCGCGAGCAGGCCCAGCGCGACAAGGCGGCCCGCGCCGAGATGATCCGCACCATGTACGACATCACCCTCGAACCCGGCGATATCAATTTCATCGAGGAACCCTTCCACCATTTCGAGCGGCAGTTCGGCTTCTTCATGGTCACCGGCGAGGTCCTCGATACCCAGAAGCGCAACCACAACGAACTGCACGCCAGCCACCACCACAGCGGTGGCAGCGGCTATCTGCACAAGGGTTATGGCTCGATCAGCGGCGGTTCGTCATCGATGCAGGTCAGTTCCACCAGCGTGCAGGAGCACGAGTTCTGGATCCGCGACGACGAGGACGGCAAGGAGTCGTGCTTCAAGCTGCACGACTCGTCGCTCAGCCTGCGAGCAGGACAGAGAGTCAGCATGGTGTTCATGCACCCGGCGGACAGCCGCACCGGTAAGATGGTCGCGCTGTATAACCACAACGCCGAGCGCAACTACGTGATCAACGGCCCGCAGCAGCTCAACCGGCTATTCGGTATCTACCTGGAGGAGCCCGGCTTCTTCAACCAGAAGGAAGTCACCGAAACCCGCCAGCGCCTGTTGCAGGCGCTGGACCAGCGGATCGGCCAGCTGGCCCATTACATGGCGCTGCACGGCAAGCACAGCGGGCACCTGATCGAAGGCGGCGAGTAAGCCTCAGCGCACCTCTTCGTACGGCAGGCCGACGTAGTTCTCCGCGATATTCGCCAACCCCACGGTGGAGTTGAGGAAGTACTCGCGATCGGCCTCCTGCATCTTGCGGTCCCAGGCGTCCTTCTCGCCGTCGAAATCGTGCAGCAGGTTGGTCATGAACCAACTGAAACGCTCGCCTTTCCATACCCGGCGCAGGGCCAGCTCGGAGTATTTCTCCAGCAGGTCGCTGCGCCCTTCGCGGTAGACCTTGACCAGGATGCGGTACAGGTAGCAGACGTCCGAGGCCGCCAGGTTCAGGCCCTTGGCCCCGGTCGGCGGAACGATGTGCGCGGCATCGCCGACCAGGAACAGCTTGCCGTACTGCATCGGCTCGACCACGTAGCTGCGCAGCGGGGCGATGCTTTTTTCCAGTGACGGGCCGGTGACCAGGCGTGCGGCGACGTCTTCGGGCAGGCGCGCTTTCAGTTCGTCCCAGAAGCGCTCGTCGCTCCAGTCCTCGACCTTGTCGGTCAGCGGCACTTGCAGGTAGTAGCGGCTGCGGGTCAGGGAGCGCTGGCTGCACAGAGAGAAACCGCGTTCGTGCTGGGCGTAGATCAGCTCTTCGTTGACCGGCGGGGTATCGGACAGCAGGCCGAGCCAGCCGAACGGGTAGACCCGCTCGTATTCGGTGAGCACGCCTGCGGGAATGGTCTTGCGCGAGACGCCGTGGTAGCCGTCGCAGCCGGCGATGTAGTCGCAATCGATGCGCTGGCGCTCGCCGTCTTTCTCGAAGGTGACGTAGGGGCGTTCGCCCTTCACTTCGTGCAGTTGCACATCGCTGGCCGAGTAGATGATCGGCGCGCCGTTGGCGGCCCGGGCGTCCATCAGGTCGCGGGTGACTTCGGTCTGGCCGTAGACCATCACGCTCTTGCCGCCGGTGAGTTCGCTCAGGTGGATTGGCACGCGCTTGCCGTCGAACACCAACTCGACGCCTTCGTGGACCAGGCCCTCGGCGTCCATGCGGGCGCTGACGCCGGCTTCGCGGAGCATGTCGACGGTGCCCTGTTCGAGGACGCCGGCGCGGATGCGGCCGAGGACGTAGTCGGGGGTCTGGCGTTCGATGATGATGTTGTCGATGCCAGCCTTGTGCAGCAGCTGGCCGAGCAGAAGGCCGGACGGACCGGCGCCGATGATGGCGACCTGAGTGTTCATGGCGGTTGTCTCGTGTTTGTTTTTAGGGGTGAGATCGCCTGTATTTTTTGCCGATTAAAAGGGGAAAAGAAGGTGATTTGTCGCGGGTAAATTGCACTTTTGCAAAATCTGTCCGATTATCGACCAGCCTCTCGGGCCTCATCGCTGGCAAGCCAGCTCCCACAGGTATAGCGGTGCACGCGGTCCCTGTGGGAGCTGGCTTGCCAGCGATGAGGCCATCAGCACCAACGAAAAGAGTCCTGATGAAAACCAATCCCCCACCCGTCCCCGTCTTCAAGCTCTACGGCGAAAGCCAGGCCTGGCCGACCCCGGACCTGCTGCATTGCGAGTCCATCCCCAAGCGCAGCAGCCTCTACCACTGGGAGATCAAGCCGCACCGCCACGCCGACCTGTTCCAGCTGCTCTACGTGCAGCACGGCCAGGCGACGGTGGAAGTTGAAGGGCGACGCAGCAAGATCGTCGAACCGTCGATACAGGTCACCCCGCCGCTGTGCGTGCATGGCTTCCAGTTTTCCGAGGATATCGAAGGCTATGTGCTGACCCTCGGCGCGCCGCTAGTGGCGCAACTCGAAGCCCGCCTGGGCGCACCGTTGGCAGTACTGGCCTCCGCCGGCTGCTATGCGCTGGGCGAGGACCGCGCCTTCATCAACACCCTGTTCGAAGCCCTGCTCAAGGAATATGACGGCAGCGCCGCCTCCCGCGACCTGGTGCTGGGCTCGCTGGTCAACGTGCTGATGGTGTGGATAAGTCGCATGCGGCAACAAGGCAAGGTCGCCAGTGGACGGGACGAGCGCAACCGGCAGTTCCTTGGCGGCTTCATCAAGCTGGTGGAGCAGCACTATCGCGAGCACCTGACCGTGGAGACCTTTGCCCACCGCCTGGGCATGTCTGCCGTGCACCTGAACAACCTGTGCCGCCAACTGGCCGGGCAGACCGCGCTGCAGATCATCCACCAGCGCCTGCTGCTGGAGGCGCGGCGCAACCTCGTCTACACCAACATGACCGTGGCCCAGGTCTCGGACGCCCTGGGCTTTGCCGATCCGGCCTATTTCTCGCGGTTCTTCCGGCGCCTGACCGGCCAGTCGCCGAACGGCTTTCGCCGCGGCGGCGACCAGGCGCCGGAATGAGCCGTCAGCAGCCCTTGTCCTGGGACACTTCCTGGGTCGCCTCCTGCAAGGCCGCCGCTACAGCCGCCGCATCATCGGCGGTGTAGACCCGCCCACCGGTGTTCTCCGCGGCACAGTTGGATCCGGTGCTGGCGCTGATATTGACGATGTTGACCCGCAAGCGCGGCTTGCTCAGGGCGATGTTCTCCGACACATGGCAGATGTCGGTGCCGCAGCCGTCGCGACCATCGACGAACATCACGATCACGCCGTCGCGGTTCTGCCCGTCCATTTCCTGCGCGGCGGCTTCCAGGCTCATCCCCAGCGCGGTACCGCCACCGGCCTTGAGCTTGCCGATGCGCTCGATCAGTTCGCCGCGCTGGTTGTGCCCGAATACACCAAGGTCCACGGGTGTGCGGCAGCCGTTGAAGGTCACCAGGCGCATCGCGACCTTGTCGTCGAGGTCGTTGATCACCGAGATCAGCGAACTCTTCGCCACGTCCATCCGCGTGGTGCGCTGGCCCGGCGCGACCGGGATGAAGGATTCGACGATGGGGATCCTGGCCATCACGCTGTAGTACCACGGGTCCTCCGGGCGCTTGACCCGCAGGCGCTCGTCCATCGAGCCGGAGGTGTCCAGCACCACGGTGAATTGCGAGGGCTGGAAGGTCTGGCCTGGCGTGCACATTGCGGTCTGGTCGGACTGCCAGCGCGCCCAGAGCATCGGCCAGCTCAGCCACAGCCAATAGAGCAGGCCCAGCAGCAGGGCGAGCAGCAGCCAGGGCCACAGGCGCCAGCGCCGACGTTCGACCATGACCACCACTGGCGCGGGTTTTGGCTTCGGCGGAGGCGGAGGCGGTGCCGGTGCCTGGACCGGCGGAGGCGGCGGTGCAGGTGCCGGAATCACCGGCTCGGGCTGCCCCCAGCGGACGATCAGCGGCTCGCCGTTGACGCTGTACAGGTTGGCCAGGTCCGGCGCGCCGATCAGGCTTTGCAGGGCCTGCGCCACCTCCGCCTGGCCGCGCTGCTGCAGCGCGCTGGCAAGCTGGCCGACGGCGGCCTGGCGCTCGCCGAAGCGTTGCAGCAAGGCTGCCTGCTGGTCCTTGCCCAGGGCCGCATAGGGCTGCGGCTGGCCTTCCAGCTCCGACCACCATTCCAGTACGCCATCGCGGCCTTGCCGGGGGATCGCATAGAGGTGCGCGATGCTCGGTGGAAAGTGCTTGCGGATGGTCGCCACGCGCTGCACGAGGGCAGCGGCGGCGTCCTGGCTGGCGAGGGTGTCGCGGATAACCCGTTGCATCGTTATTCCTGGCAGTTGCCGCCGCGGGTGACTTCGCGGCTGGCTTGTTCGAGGGCTTTGGCGACCTGCGCCGCGTTGTCGCCGGTGTAGACACGGCCACCGGTCGCTTCGGCGACGCAATTGGCTTCGCTGTTGCGGCTGATGTTCACCAGGTTCACCTTCAGGCGCGGCTGGTGCCGGGCGATGTTCTGCGCCACCTCGCAGACGTTGCGGTCGCAGCCGTCCGGGCCATCGACGAACATCACGATCACGCCGTCGCGATCACGGCCGTTCATCTTGCCGGCGGCGACTTCGAGGCTGGCGGCCAGGGCCGTGCCATCGTCCGCCTTGAGGTTGTGGATCCCGCGGATCAGCGCCGGGCGCTGGCTCGGCACAAACAGGCCATGGTCGACCGGTGCCCGGCAGCCGTCGAAGGTGACCACGCGCATGTCGATGCTCGAATCCAGGTTGTCGATCAGGCGGGTCAGGCCCTGCTTGGCGACGTCGATGCGCACCGGCTCGGCGGTGATCTGCGCGATACGTTGCGGGTCCGGAACGGCCATTTTGTTGAGGACCTTGAAGAACCACTGTTCATCCCGGTCGGAAGCTTCCACGCTGAGGTTCATGGAACCGGAGGTGTCGAGCACCACGGTGAACTCCGGTGGCAGCTCCTGCGCGGGCCGGGTGCAGGCGGGTTTCGCCGCAGGTGCGGGGTCCGGCTTCACGGGGGCAGGGACAGGCTCGGGTACCGGCTCGGGCTTGGGCTCGAGCACCGGTTCTGGCACCGGTTCAGGAGCCGGGGCGCTCACTGCGGGCGGTTCGACCACCGGCGGGACGGGCGCCTCCGGGTGCAGCCAGCGCATCAGCCACGGCCAGGCCAGCCACAGCAGCAATGCCAACAGCAGCAGGGCCAGCAACGGCAGCAGGAACCATGGCAGCCAGAAAACCCGGCGCGGCGGGACCACGGGCGCGGGCGGCGGCACCTCGGCTACCGGTGGTACGGGTGGCGGCGGGGGCGGTGGCTCGCTCCAGCGGGTGACCAGCGGCTGGCCGTTGACGCTGTAGAGGTTCTCCAGCTTCGGCGGGCCGATCTGCCGCTGCACTTGCGCGGCTTCCTGTTCCAGGCCACGGCCACGCAGTTCTCCGACCAGTTGGCGCAAGGCGCCCTGGCGTTGTTCATAGACACCGAGCAGGGCGGCCTGCTGCTCCTGGTTCAGATCGAGGTAGCGCTGCGGCTGCCCTTGCAGCTCGCTCCACCACTCGCGGGTGCCGTCCTGGCCGGTCCGCGGAATGGCGAACAGATGGGCCACGCTGGGCGGGAAATAGCGGGTGATCAGCGCCGTGCCCTGTTCCAGCAATCCTGGGTCGTCCTGCGAGGGACTGGTGTCGCGGATAACCCGCTGCATAGTGGTGTCCTGAAAAAAGAGGTCGGCAGCCGAAGCTGCCGAAGGGGATTACTCGTAGCCCAGGCTCAGTTGCAGGCGGCTGACCTGTTTCTGCAGGGACTTGAGCTCTTCCTGGCGGGCGGCCAGCTGGGCGCTGCTGGCGTTCTTCGCAGGCGCCGCCTTGGCGGCCTGGAGCTGTTTCTCCAGCCCGGCGATCTGCTGCTGAACGTCCTGCTTGTTAGCGTGACGGGCCTTGAGCGTGGTCAGCAGCCCGCTCAGGGATTTCTGCAGCGCGGCCTGCTGGCGTTGCTGGATGGCCAGGTCCTGGCGGGTGCTGGCCTGCATGGCAGTCAGTTCGTCATAGACCTGGTTGAACTGGCGGTTCTGCTCTTGCGCGGCCAGCAGGTCCTGCTCGCTGTTGCGCACGCCTTCGGCATAGCCGCCGCCGTAGTCGCAGTTGAGCTTGCCGATCAGGCTGGTGTCGCTGTTCGAGGCGTTGCATTGCGAGGCCGTGGTGGCGCAGCCGCTCAGGCTGGCCAGGACCACGACGCCGAGAAGCAGACGAAACGTCATGGTCCGCTCCTTAGCCCAGGGTGATAGCCGAGCGCTGGCTGTACAGGCCGTCGACTTCCTGCTGCAGCGAAGCGACCTTGGTGTTCATCTTGGCGATTTCCGCCTCGACCTGCTTCAGCTCGGCTGGCTTGGCGCCGGAGTTACGCTCGGCCAGGGTCACTTTCTGGTATTCGCTGACGTTGGTGTGCATGGTCTTCAGGTCGCGGTTCATCAACTCGAGGTTCTTGTCGATATTGGCCAGGTCCTGCTGGGCCTTGGCCTTGTCCACGGTCTTGGCCTTGATGTTCTTCTGGATATCGGCGATCTGCTGCTTGTCGTCGGCGATCACGCGCTGCAGGGTGTTGCTGCGCTCGGCGAGCTGGGCGTTTTTCTTCTGCACTTCGCCGGTCATCGCGTTCAGCCGCTCGGTGGTGTTCGAGTACTGGGCGCGACGCTGGTCGAGGTAGTAGTTGGCACCCATGGCCACGCCACAGGCGGCTACGCCGGCGACAATGGCGCAGGTCGCCTTGTTGCCCGAGTTGGACAGCACGCAGGCCAGCACGCCGGCACCGGCGGCCAGGGCGCAGGCCTGGTAGCCGGAGGTGCTGAAGAACTTGGCATCATTGCCGGTGGTCAGGCGCGGGTCGGCGGTGCCGCCCTTGTCGTCGGTCAGCGAGCTGCCGGTGCTGGCGCAACCGGTAACGGCCAGGGCGGCGACCAGCATCAGGCTGATCCACGAACTGAAACGGGCGGGTCGGGTGAAGCTCATGGTTGCTCTTCCTTGGGGGCTGGAGTCAGTGGGTCACGGCCTTGCAGCTTTTCAGCCAGGCGTCGGTGTCGATTTTCTGGGTTTTGAGAAACGCCTGCTGGTTGGCCCAGTGGGTGCGCAGGTAAGGCGTCAGTTCCTTGAGGTTCTTGTTGGCGGTCAGCACACCTTCGAGCACCGGCACCTGGGCGGCGATCAGCGGCTGGCCGTACAGCGAGCCGGAGTCCACCAGGGAGCTGGCGTAGTAGCGGCTGAGCTTGTGCAGGCGGTCGTTCTGCTCGTCGAGCTTGGTCTTGCGCATGCCGCAGGTCGGGTCTTCCTCGCCGGTCTTGCAGTTGGCGCTGTAGTTCTTCTGCAGGAAGTCCAGGTAGTGGCCGTCGTCGAGCATCTTGGTGCAGAGGAAGGCGCCCAGGTTGAGGCTGGCGCGGATCGCCTGGTCGCGGGCTTCCTGCTGTTGCTGGTTGCTGGCGCGCAGCTGGTTCTCGACGGTCTTGAGCTGGCCCTTGAGGGCGGCATCGTCGACGCTGGAGGCGAGGTCCTCGAGGGCCTTGACCGTGCCCTTGTCCTTGCTTTCGGCCACCGGCTGGTCGGCGCCGAGGGTGCTCCAGCTCTTCTCG
Organism: Pseudomonas putida; assembly: GCF_001941965.1. Classification (GTDB taxonomy): domain Bacteria; phylum Pseudomonadota; class Gammaproteobacteria; order Pseudomonadales; family Pseudomonadaceae; genus Aquipseudomonas; species Aquipseudomonas putida_L. The sequence continues at coordinate 266,126 of NZ_MKZO01000058.1, forward strand.
ATGGTCTTGACCCGCTCGCGCGAGGTCAGGGTCGGCGACACCAGGGCCAGGCGCAGGCCGTTGGTCTTCTTGCTCACCGCGCCTTCGGCGTCGTAGTACGGCTCTTCATGGCGCGCGGCGGTGCGCAGCTCGCCCTCGGCGGTCAGGTAGTTGCCGCCACGCACCACGAAACCGCCGGCCTGGCCGTGCTGGCGGTCGAGCTTGTTCAGGCGGAAGGGCTCGAACATCATCTCGCTGGCGTTGCCGAGCATGTCGTGCAGGCCCAGCGGGTTGGGCTTGAGCAGGCCGCTCAGTTGCAACTGGCCGTTGGACGATTGCGAGCCGGCGAACCATTCATAGGCGTTCAGGCCCTCGGGCATCGGGTAGCGGCTGTCACGGAATTCGGCGCTGCTGACCTGCAGGCCGCCACGGGCAGCGAACTCCCATTCCACCTCGGTCGGCAGGCGCAGGAAGCCCAGGGCGCCGTCTTCCTTCGGCAGCTTGGCGGCGGCATTGGCGCGCAGCCAGCGGTTGTACTTGTCGGAGGCCTGCAGGGCGTCCAGCCAGCTCACCGAGACGATCGGCAGGCGCTGCTTGTTCGATGGCGTCGGGCAGGTCTCGTCCATCAGCGCGCGGTACTGCAGCTGGGTCATCTCGTACTTGGCCATCAGGAAGTAGCGCGACTTCTCGCCCTTGGCGCTGGTGAAGCTGCCGGCGATGAAGGTCGGCCGGGTCTGCTCGACGTAGCCGTACTCGGCGCTGTCCTGGCCGATGTTGATCGGGTAGTCGTCCAGCGGGCCGGCCACCGGGATCAGCACCTTGCGGAACACCATGGCGCCATCGCAGGGCATGGGCAGGACCACATCGTCGGCGTCGGCCATCGGGTTGTAGAATTTCTCCTCCCAGGTGGCTGCATGCGCAGTCAGCAGGCAGCCCAGGGTCAATGGCGCGAGGGCCAGGCGGGCACAGGTTCTAGAGTTCACGCAGACTCTCCGCAGGTTGTATCCGGATCGCCCGCAGGGCGCCGATCAGGGCGACCAGGCCGGCGACCAGGAACGCCAGAAGCAGGGCCACCAGGCCGTGCCAGACAGTGATATGGCAGATGAAGGTGCCGGTCGCGGCGCTGCTGCCGAGCAATTGGTCAAACAGCAGGCTGCCAAAGTAGTAACAGGCGAGGCCGCCGAGGTAGCCGGTCAGGCTCAGCACCAGCGCCTGCAGCACAACGTACCCGGCCACCGCCGGGCTGGTGAAACCGAGCAGGCGCAGCACCGCGAGGTCGCGGCGCTTGCGGTCGATATTGGCGAGGAAGGCGCCCACCAGCGAGGCGATGCAGCCGATCAGCGCGGCCCCGGCAATCACCCCGAAGATCAGCCCGAGCACATGGTTGATGGCCTTGACGTTGTCGATCTCGGCCAGGCGGCTGGCGGTTTCGATGCGCTGGCCGTTGAGCCATTGTTCGAGGGGCGCGACGCTGTCGATATCCCGGGCGTAGACCCGGGCGCGGGCGTAGCCGACCTTGACCCCGTCCAGCGGCTGGCCGCTGCCGGCGCCCAGTTCGGGCACCAGATAACCGTCGCGGTAGTGCTCCAGCTGCAGCAGCAGGGCGGGGCTGACGAACGCCGCCGGGCGGGCGAAGCGCACGTTGTCGAGGACCGCGCGCACCTGCAATGTGCGCTCACCGCGTTCGTTGACTTCGTTTAGGCGGCGGCTCACCCGCAGGCGGATGCTGTCGCCGGCCTTGGCCTCCAGGCGCTGTGCGGCGCGCTCGCTGAGAATCACCTGGTCGCCTTGCAGCGCGCTCAGTTCGGTGGCGAGCAGCGGGTCGCCGGCCTGGGTGGGAATCACCTCGACGCTGTCGGCGAAGCGGCCACGGGCGCCGAGCAGGTCGGCCTGGGTGTTCAGCGAGCGGGTCTGGCCGATGGCGAAGCCGGTTTCCGGCAGCCCCCGCAGGCCTTGCAGCCAGTCCTCGCCGTAGTGGCCGCTGCTGAGCATCTTCACTTCGAGGTTGCGCGGGTCGCTGAGCAGCTCTTGCTGCAACTGGCTGACCACCCCGTGCTTGAGGCCGAACAGCAACAGCAGCGGCGCGATCACCGCCACCAGCGACGCGGCCATGCACAGCGAGACGTTGCGGTCGTGCCAGAGGTCGGCGAGAGACAACCGGGCGAGCAGGGCGAGGCGCTTAAACGGGTTCAAAGCGTGTCTCCCCGTCAGCGTTGACCGCGCCCAGGCGCGGTAGGCCGAAGTCTTGCACCAGGGCCCAGTCGTGGGAAACCAGCAGGGCGCTCATGCCCAGCTCCGCGACCAGGTTCAGCAGCAGCTCGAACAGGCGCCGGGCGTTGTTAGGGTCCAGCGCGGCGGTCGGTTCGTCGGCCAGCAGCACCGGTGGCTCGTGGGCGATGGCGCGTACGCAGGCAACTCGCTGGCGCTCGCCGATGGACAGGGCCTGGGGCAGCTTGTCCAGCAGCGGTTCGAGGCCGAGGGCGGCCACCGCCTTGTCCACCGCCACGCTGTGCGGCGCCAGGCCCAGCAGGCGGCGGGGCAGCAGGATGTTGTCGCGGACCTTGAGGAACGGCAGCAGCCCGCCGCTCTGCAGGACGAAGCCCAGCTCCCGCGCGCGCAGGGCGGCGAGGGCGGTTTGCTGGTCATCGGCAAGCAATTGCGCCACGTCTTCGCGACCGGCGCCGAGGCAGTAGTGCTCCAGGCGCTCAGGCTTGAGCAGCAGGCCGATGGTTTCGAGCAGGGTGCTCTTGCCGCAGCCGCTCTCGCCGGTAATCGCCAGAATCTGGCCCGGTTGCAGTTGCAGTGCATCCAGGCGCACCGCGTGCGCCTGGGGTCCCTGTCCGCGGACCACTCTCAATCCCTTGATATCGAGCATGAGCGGTCAGGGCATCATTTCCAGTGGCACGGGGTAGACGTTGTCGCGGCTGTCGGCGCCCGGGGCCAGGGCCACCCAGCGGTCGACATCGGCGTTGTAACGCTGGTAGTGGCGCAGCTTGGTGCCCAGGTTGCGGATGAATTTCTCCTGGGCCAGGCCGTCCCAGCCTTTCCAGGTCTCTTCGTCCAGGTTGAGCACTTCGCTGTGGTATGGCAGGTCCTCGAGGTACTCGCCGAGCACGCCGAGGTCGGCCACCTTGGTGGTCGAGCCCTGTTTCAGCTGGTTCGGGTCGGCGCCCATGGTCGCCGCCACGGAACGCAGGCGGGTGAACATCTCGGTGGGCGAGATCATGCCTTCGTTGGCCGCGTCCAGGACCTGCTTGAGCACGTCGCTGAGGTCGCTGAGCTGGGCCTTGGTCAGCAGCACGCGGACATCGGTGGTCGGCACGTTCTGCTTGATCAGGTCACGGTCGCTGATCCACGCCTGGAACACCGGCGGCGCCTGGGTGCCGGTGGTCTTGCCGAGGTAGGCCAGCTGCATGGCGTGGCCGATCAGCGCGGCGTCGTCGAGCATCTTCTGCTCGGCCGGGTCGGCCTTGGCATTGGTCGCGCTGCCGATGGCGTCCTCGCCCATGTAGGCGGAACGCACCTGCTGGGTGATCGCGCTGGCGAGGCTGTCGACCTTCTGCCCGAAGGCATTCACGTCACCGGCATTGACCGGGTAGTACAGCGAGGTGTTGGTGCCGGGGAAGTTCGACAGCACGCGGTACTGGGCTTCGGCGGCGCTGTGGTTCTTCGCCCCACTCGGGGTCTTCAGGTGCAGGGTGTAGAGGGCGACGCCCGGGTTGCTGGCCTCGATCTTCACCTGCTCGGCACCCAGGCCGGTGCTGGACAGCTTGTCGCCGCCGTCGATGGCCCCGGCGTCGGTGATCAGCACCACGTAGCGGGCGCCGAACTGGCTCCAGTCGACCTTGTCGATGGCATGCATCACGCCGGCGTAGGCATCCTCGTCGAAGACGCTGCTGGAGACCTTGGCCTGCTTGAGGTCAGCCACTTTCGCCAGGAAGTCGGCACCGTCCTTCACTGTGTTCGGGTCGGCGTACATCTTGCTGACGTACTCCAGCCCCGGCACCGCCTTGGTGCTGGAACGGAAGGCGACCAGGCCGAACTTCACCTGCTGGCCGAGGTTCTCCTTCTCCACCTGCGCGTAGACCCGCTTGATCGCTTCGCGGGTGCGGTCGATGTACGGGTCCATGGAGATGGTCGAGTCGATGACGAACACCACCGCGGCGCTGAACGCCTTCATCTGGGTCTTGGCGCCGGCCGGGTCCGCCGGATTGGCCTTGGCGGCGCTGGCGGCGTCGGCCTTGCTCACCGAGGCGACATTCAGAATGCGCGTGCGGAAGCCTTCCTCGGTCATCACCTCTTCGCCGCTCAGGACCGGCAGCAGGTAGAAGTTCTTCTGCAGGTCGACGAAGTATTCCGGCTCCTGGGCCAGTACGCCCGGTGCTTCCTTGCCGTTTTTCAGCTGGGCGCGGATCGGTGCCACCTGGCTGACCGGATCCGGCGCGTCGAGGACGCCTTCGAGCTGCTTGCGCTCCTTGAAGAACAGCAGGCGGTCACGGTTGGCCGGGTTGGTGAAGGCCAGGGTCAGTTGCATCTTCCACTCGACGGTGCAGGCGCCCGGCAGCCAGCCGATGGTCTTGCCCTGGGTATCGGGCCCGACGCGCAGCCAGTCATTGCCGTCCACGGCGGAGCGTTCGTAGACGTAGAAGCGGCTGAAGGCCGGTTGCGCGGCCCCGGGTGCGCCGCCAGCCGCGCTGCTGAGTTTGCAGCTCGGGGTGGTCAGGACGCGCTGGAACAGGGTCTTCTTGCCGTCCTGCAGCAGCGGTTTGTCCGCCGCCAGCAGGGCCGGGCTCAGGCTCATGGCCAGGAGGGCGACACCGAGACCGCGCAGGCTCATGGCTTGAGTTCCTCGAAGCGTGCCTTGGCTTCGGCGTTGTTTTCATCGAAGCCGAGGATGGTTTCGTACCAGTAGGCCGCGGTGGCGTTGTCCGGAGCCTTGAAGCACTCGCTTGGCTGCAGGTACTTGGGGTCGTACTCGCGGGCATAGGCGCTGGCGATCTCGATATCGCCGCCCTGCGCGCGGTTGGCGTACAGGCGCTGGGCCACGCCGCAATGGTTGCTGGCCTTGGCCTGCTTGATCACTTCCAGCACCGTGGCGCTGTCCGGCTTGTTCTGGATACAGGCCTGGACGAAGGCCAGTTCAGGCTGGTTCTGCATGCTTTCCAGAGTGCACGGCGTGGCGCCGGCAGGCGCGGGTGCCGGTTCTGGTGCAGGAGTCTCTGCCACGGGAGGCTTCGCTTCCGGCGCAGGTTGATCCTTCTTGTTGAACCACCACCAGGCGGCACCTGCAGCGATCAGGGCCAGCAGCACCAGGATCACCACCGGGATCACCCAGCGATTGGATTTGGCAGGTGGAGGCGGTGGCGGTGGTGGAACCAGGCGCTCGGGCACGATTTCCGGCTCTGGTGTTGGCTCTGGCTCTGGCTCTGGTAGCGGCTCTGGTACTGGCTCCGGCTCTGGTACTGGCGCTGGTGCGGGAACCGGTGCCGGTGCTGGTGCCGGCTCAGGCGCTTTCGGCATCGGCGAGTTGAGGTCCGCCGAAGCGACCAGGGTCGGGTTCAGGCGCACCATGTGCACTTCGGTCAGGCCGGTGGCCGGCTGGTTCACTTCGATACGGAAGTTCGCCGTGCCGCTGGCCTGCAGCAGCGGGTTGATCAGGTTCGGCCCGATGCGGGTCTCGATCGCGCCGCCCTCGGCAGCGGTCATGCCGTCAAGAGGGAACCAATGGGCAACGTCGCTCCAGAGCCCGCCTTCCTGCAGGAACTTCTGGGTCTGGCTGCTTTGCAGGGAGCATTGCAGGCCCTCGCCGGAACCTTCCCAGCCGGTGATCCGCAGCACGCCATGGCCTGGCGTGTTCACGTCCAGCGGCAGCACATCAACTCTGATACCCATTGCACTCAACTCGCTTCAAAAGTGTTGAGCAGGACGGCCAGCTGGCGCCGCTGCTCGGTAGTGATTTCCGGATCGGAGCCGCTCTTGGCGTTCTCCTTGATCAGCCAGGCCAGGCTGGACAGCCAGTCCATGTGGAAGCGCTGCTCCTGATGCGAAGGCGTCTCAGGCAAGTCCGGCAGATCGCCCACGGCCACCTTGCCGTAGAAGTCGAACACCGGGCCCTTGGTACCCAGCATGCGCGTTGGCCGCTGTTCGAGCGGTTTACCCAGCAGGCCGAACCACGACAGGAAATCGCGCATCACCAGTTGCACCTCCAGCACCTGGCGCTGCACCAACTGGTCACGACGAGCACCGCCGATGATGCGCCGGGTCACCGCCGCGTCCAGTTGTTCGAGCAGGGCCGGGCGCCGTGCGGCGCTGACCAGTTCTTCGACCAGGCCGTCCATCAGCTCGCGGGTCATGCGCAGGCTAACCAGGCGCTGGGGCTGGTTGCCGATCTCGCGCATGTGCTTGATCCACGCCTTCAGCGCCGCACGGGCAAAGCGCTGCTCGGCGTTCAGGCGCCTGGCCAGCGGCTTGGCCGCGGGTGCTGAAGCGGGGGCCGGCGCGTCGTCGTCGCCGAAGTCGAAGTCGATCGCCGGTGCCTTGTTGGCCGGCGCGGTGAACGCCGGCTCGGTCTCGCCGGCCTCGTCTTCGTCGTCATCGACGTTGTACACACCGCTCAGGTACAGCTCGCGCAACTGCTCGGTGGGCAATTGCAGGGCGAGAATCACCTCGCTGATGACGTCGGGGTCGGCACCCAGCGGCCTGAGGAGGAGCTTGATCTTCTGCATCTTGCGCGCCAGCAGCGCCTCGAAGTCCTCTTCGCGCCAGGCGTAGAGGCCGTTGTCGAGCAGGCTGGTGCGGCACTCGTGCAGTTGCTCCTCGATGCGCGAAAGCTTGAAACCGATATCGGCGAACGGCGTAAAGCTGGAGGCGAAGCGGCTGATACCGCCGTCATTCATGCCCATCACTGCCGCGAAGGAGGCTTCGGGCTCTTTCACATGGCGCACGATGTCCTTGTACACCTTGAACTCGGCGGTGAGCAGTTCAAGACTCTCGCCGTAATGCCCGGACACGCTGACTTCGTCGCCCTTGTCGTCGAAGTCGATGAATGCTCGGCTATGGCGTGGCTTGCGCACCAGATAGGTGTTGTTGAACGGCTGGCCGGACCAGTCCAGCATCCAGTCCTCAGTGCCAAAACGCTCGACGATGGTCATTTTCATCAGGTTTTCGCACGACTCGATGCGTAGCGGACGGCTCGCCTTTTTCAGCGATTCGTCGATCCAGATGTCCATCATGGTGATCGCCCAGATCAATCCTGGCACCCGCGCCGCACGCTCCTTTGGCGTATGGCCCTGGGTTTTCCCGATCCATTTGCTCAATACCGGGGCCACACTGACCACCTCGGCCTGTCCCTTGGCGCTGGTGCAGATCACCAGCGCGTTCATTTCCTGGGCGTCACTGTAGCGCTCGAACAGGTAGGCCACCTTGCCGCGCACCAGCAGGTTCCAGACCGGGCTGATTTCATCCGGGTTTTGCCCGTTTGACGCGTTGCGGATGTCGCTGAAGGTGTACCGCGCGCGGTAGCCCGGGAAGTCCAGCAAGTCGACCTGGTTCACCACCTCGTCATTGGGCGGGTTGACCAGGCGGAAGGTCATTTCCACGGTCAAGGCGGCCAGTTGGGCAACCGTGATGCCGACAGCGGACTGCACCTTGCCCTCTGTCGACGGCAGGACATTGATCGGCACATCGCGACGGGTTCCGAGCCGATTGAGGATCGTCACCGCCATGATGTTGTATCGTGCCTCTTCCGTGTCCTGGAAAAACGCGGTCAACGGGGCGTACACCTTCTCGGGATGCCCAAGCTTCTGCAGGGCACCGCCCAGCACTTCGTAGAGCTCGGTCAACAACGCCTGCTCGCCCCACAGCGGCGACAGGAGCCTGGCGCGTTGTCGCGTGCTCAAGCGCGGCGCGAGCTTGATGACCCGCGGCCAGTAGAGTTCGTCGAGCACGGCGAGGGGCCTGGTGAAGCTGCCCGAGAGGTATTCCCACAGGCTGACAATGTCATCGCCGTCGACCCCGGGCTGCGGCAGTTCGGCCTCCTGACCTTCGAATTCGCGCAGCAGCGCGTCGATGCGCTGCGGGGTGATCTCGTATTTGGTCAAGTCGTGGTTGAAGTCTTCCCACCAGGTGTTGCCGAGAATCTTGGCCAGCTCGATTTCCCGGAGCATCTTCAGCTCGATCGGGTAGTTGGCATCCGGCGCCGGCTGCGAACGACGGCTGAAGCGGGTGACCACACCGGTCGCCTCGGCGCCACTGCCCGTGGGGTTGATGTGCTCGAGGAAGTTCAGGGTGCGGCCACCGAAGTCGCTCTCCAGAACCCCGGCGCTGTTGGCGGCGAGCGCCGAGATCAGGTACGACTTGCCGGCCTGGGACAAGCCGAAGAAACCGACGCCCATGGGCGTCGACGCCGCGTGGCGGAGGCTCCTGGCCTGGTTGCGAGCCCTGCGCAGGCGCAGGCTCAGGTCATCGGCCTCGGCCTCGACGCTGGCGGCATTGCCGCGTACCTGCTCGATCCACTCCAGTGCCTCGCCGGCGCCCTTGTAAACGGCGCCCCAGGCATTCATCAACTGCTGCTGCTTTGGCGTAAGGTCGCTCATTTTCCTTTGACGTTCCCGCTGTCGAGCCAATAGTCGCTGTCACTCAGGCTTCCGGTTGGCATGGTGTTGAGTGAGAGCTCCAGATCCCGGTCGTAATCGAAATCGGCATCCTGGATGTTCGATTGCAAGTCGCAGATCACCAGCTTGTCGCTGATCAGGCCCTGCTCCAGCAGCAGGTCCGACGGTTCCTCGACTTCCAGGCGAATGCGCAGCACCGGGGTTTCGCCGTTCTTGCCCTGGGCGGTGGAGAAGCTGGCGCTGCCGCGCGGGGTGAAGCGCAGGGTGTACAGCGGCGAGGCCGACCAGCGCTCGGCGGACAGCTGGCGGTAGCCCAGGTGCATGTCGCCGCGCATTTCCAGCCACGGCGTGCCGCGTTGTTCGCCTTCGCCGACGATGGGCAGTTCGATGCGGCCCTTGGACGACTTGAGGTCGTGGTAGACCACATTGCGGTGCGCGATGGTACCTGCTTTGTCGATCGGGCCGAAGTGCTTGATGATCGAGTAGGGCTTGAGCTCGACGGTGCGGAAATAGAAGTTCGGCACGCTGTGCTTCGAGCACAGCAGGCAGATCATCGCGCCCACCGAGGCGGTGCTCTTCGGATCGTCGATCAGGCCGTTGCGGTGGAACGGATACCAGCCGCCGGTGCGGTAGTTCTGCAGCGGCAGGATGCGTCCGGGCGGCAGCGGGATGCACTTGCGGATGAAGGCCTGGATGCCCGGCAGGCGCGATGGCCGGCCGGTGAGCAGGAGCATGTCGCACGGATAGTGGGCGACCACTTCGCACAGCTCGGTCAGGGCCCGGGTAATGTTGATCTGGCCGCCGATGAAGGCGTTGTGAACTTTTGCCAGGTCAAAGGTGATGACGGTCTGCAACAGATCGAGGGTGCCGTCCTGGCCGACTTCGCGACGTACCGCGGCGTGGACGAAGTCCAGCACGCCGTCGTTGACTGCGGCGTCGCCGAGGATCTCGCGCCAGGTCTGGGTGACGGGCGCGTGGACCTGTGCCGGGTCGTACTGCTCGTAGGCCTTGAGCAGGGCCAGGCCCAGCGGCACGAAGACCTGCAGGTTGAGTTGCTGGCGCAGGATCCGCTCCGGCGCGGAGGCATCGCCGTTGCCGCACAGGCGCGACATCAGGGCGTCCGGTTCGCTCACCCCGGCGTCGCCCAGGGCGTTGCGGAACGACGGCAGGACGAACTCCTGGATCACGTCCAGGACGATGTCGTCACCGGCCACCTTGAAGCCATCGCGGAAACGCTGGCTGGGGATGATGTGCCCATGGCCGCCGGTGCCGCCGTTGCTGCCGCGGTCGAAGCGGTAGTCGGTGATCACCAGGTCGGTGGTGCCGCCGCCGATATCGATGGTGGCCAGGGTGATCTGGTCGCGCTCCTGGCGATCCGGGCGGGCGAGAGCTGCGAAGAACTCTTCCGGGTGTCCGTCGAAGTTCTCGTTGATCTCGTTGTACAGGTACACCAGCTGGCCGCAGCTGGCTTCGTCCCAGTCCACGCGGATGCCCGGCAGCGGCGTGCGCGGCACCACGGTCTTGTCCTTGAACGGATTGCTCTCGCCGGCGTGCCAGCCGAGGCTCTTCCATACCAGGCCGACGGCTTCGTACAGGCGGTTGCTGAGGATGCTGCGCTCGGCCTGGGGCATGCCTGGCGGCACGGTCAGGGTGATGCTGTTGAGCTGGCGCGGTACCCGGGCGTGGCCCTGGCGCGAACGCTGGGCCGGGCTGTTGATCTGGGTCAGGGCCTGGGTGACCACCTCGGCGAGCATGAAAGTCATCAGGTTGCTGCGCGAGTAACGCGGGGTGAACACCGGCATGTCGTTCTTCGGCGGCAGGTACAGGGCCTGGCCGAGATCGTTGATCAGGTGCGAGAACGGCGCGGCGGTGGCCAGCGGCTCCTTGTCGGTCTTGACGTAGGCGGTGTTGAAGCGCCAGCCGTGGCCGTAGGGTTTCTCGTCCCACAGGTAGCGTTTCGGGCTGGACAGCCCGGTCGAGCCCTCGGTGCCGCGGCGGCGGCCGGCCAGGCGTCCGGCCTCGGCGCCGACGCGGGCGATGGTCGGCCACTGGAAGGCGTTGTGGCGGCCGCTCTTGACCGAGCAGTGGTCCTTGCCGAAATAGGCCTGGGTAAATTCCACGCGGCTTTCGAAGGCGGTGTCGTAGACCTTTTCCGGCTCGCTCAGGTCGCGCAGTTCCAGCACGTAGTTGTTCTTCAGGCCCGAGCCGGACTGGCCGTGGTCCTCGATGAGAATGCCGCAGGTCCGCGAGTTGCCGACGTCCAGCACCAGGTCCACCGGGATCGGCTTGACCACGCCCTGGGTTTCGTTGGCGATGACCTTGAGCTCGGGGATCTCGACCTGGGGCTTCTCGGTGCTCTGCTCGGCCGGGACCGGGCGGCGCAGCAGGCTCAGCACGTTGAGGTAGTGGGCGATGTGGCGGTTGCCTTGCAGGTCGCGGTCGCGCCGCTCGCGGGTCCACTCGGCGCGAGCCTCGACGTACAGCTCGGCGATCCACTCGCGGATCCATACATGGGTCAGGAACCAGCCGTATTCACGGGCGCTGGTGGCCAGCTTGAAGGCCACGCCGGAGCGCACGTCGTCCTCGTTCGGCGCCAGGTAGGCGGAGCCGGCGACGGTCGGCATGATACGGCTGTCGAAGGCCAGGGTCAGGCGGTGGGTGTTGCCGTCCACATCGGGCTGCGGCAGCTTGACCAGGCGCATCCGCGACCAGTTGTTCGGGCCCTCGTCGAAGCGATTGGGCGGCATGAAACGCAGGAACGGCAGTGGCAGCCAGATGCCGTCGAACAGCTTGAGGCTGTCTTCCATCGGCACGCGGAAATGGTTGTCGTCGGTGGTGTCGAATTCCACCTGGACCACCTTGTCCGGCTCCGGCTCGTAGAAGTCCTTGTACTCGCGGGACCACAGCAGGCGCGTCGGCACCATGCCGTTGTTCAGCTGCACGAACTTGCCGGCCTGTTCGCCATCCGGTCCGAGACGCAGGGCGAAATCCATGAATTGAATGCCGGTATCGCTGACCAGCGTGACCGTTTCTTCGAACTGGGTGATTTCGGGCAACATCGTCTGCGCTTCCGTGTTATTGACCGGCTTGCTTCATCAGCATCGGGAAGGCTTCGGCACCGTAGTTGCCGGAGCAGTCCGCAGCGCTGGTCGCACCCGGCTTGCAGTTCACCTGCGGGAGTTCATAGCTGCTGCCATCGGCACAGGCCGCCTGGCCCGTGCTGTTGATCGACAGTTGGCCCTGGTTCATGGCCGCGGATACCGGCGCCTGGCAGTTCACGCCATCGGAGCGGCGCACCGTGGCCTGGCCCTTGCCGTCCTTGAAGTCGTACTTCAGGCGCAGCGGCTTGCCGGTGCCCACTTCCTGGATGCCGGCACCGGCCCAGTCGCCATTGAGGAAGTCGGCGTTACCGTTGGCCGCGCCTGGCGGGATGCTCAGCATGTTCTGCGCGTTGGCCGGGGGTTGCTTGCCGTCTGGCAGTTCCGGTGGTGCAGGCGGAGCCTGGGTGGGTTCCGGCTGTGGCTCTGGTTGGGGTTCGGACTCCGGCGCAGGGGCTGGTGGCTCGGGGGCAGTGCTGCCGTCCGCCGGTTTCTGCTCGGGCGGGGTCGCGGTGTCGCTGCCAGGCGCAAGCGAGCCGTCCTGTGGCGAGCCACCGGCGCCCGTGCCTGCGGAGCCGTTGCCGGATCCAAGGTTGCCCAGGCCATTGCCGGTGCCGCCCGGCACAGTGACCGAACCGCCGCGCTTGTTCAGGTCGATGTCCTCGTTATTCGTGGTCGGCCAGTCGTTGGTCGGCGGCACCACGACTTCCGGTGTGCAGCGGCGCAAGCCGAACAACAGCAGCAGGAGCAGCAACAGCAGGAGCGGCAGCAGCCACCACCAGCGCCGCCACCAGGGGGTGACGGGCACGACGGGGGGCGGCGGCGGTGCCAGCGGGGCGACCGGAGGCACAGGCGTTGGCGGGGCGACGGGCGGCGCCACGACCGGCTCCGCGGCCTTGGCTACCTTGGGGTACAGGCACAGCAGGGGCTCGCGGGCACGCTCGGCACCGGCATGGATAAAGCCCCAGAAGGTCAGGACCGGGCGACCGTCGACCAGATAGACGAAGTTTTCGTCGGGGAAGGGGATCACGCAGGTCAGCAGCTTGCCGAACACCGTGGTGTCGCCCTGGGCGTTGTTGCGCGACCCGGCCAGCGGCTGGCCGTGAGCATCCAGGCCGAGCAGGTTGTTGCTCAGGTCATTGATGCGGGTTTTCAGCACTTCGAGCTGGGCACGGGCGGGCGCGCGCTCTTCCTCGGTGGCGCTGGTCCACGGGATCACGTCGCCGGGGCGCTCGCTGTACCAATCGAGGGTACTGCCTCGTTCATCACTCTGGGGGATAGCCAGGTGCTCGACCAGGTCCGGATGCTCCGGATACTTGCGCCGAATCGCCTCGCGAATCTGCAAAGCCGCACGATAGACGGGCTGGCCGGTCTCACCCAATGCGGTGAAGTCTTCACTTCGCCCGCTACGCAGCAATACTCCACGCATCCTTGAAGACCTACCTAGTCTCTAATCCGATTCCATCCGGTATCCTGATTTCAATACCGAAAAACCGCGCAACACTAATGGCAAAATGATTTGTGCGTCAAATCATGACACAGCAATTCGTTCGAATTGGCGTCAAAAAGCCGTGGTTTCGGAGGGGAGGCAGACAGAGGGTGCAGTCCACACTGTGGGAGCTGGCAATGCTGGCGACGAGGTCATCAGCCACAAAAAAGGCCTGCTCTTCAAAGCAGGCCCTTTCTCTTATTTGGCAGTGAACGCCGAGTAGCTGTTCATCAGGTTGCGATAGTTGGGAATCCGCTGCGACAGCAGATTGCCCAGCCCTTCGATATCGTTGCGCCAGTCGCGGTGCAGCTCACAGGCTACCGAGAACCAGTTCATCATCTGCGCACCGGCCTGGGTCATGCGGTTCCATGCGGCCTGTTGCACGGTGGTGTTGAAGGTCCCGGACGCATCGGTCACCACGAACACCTCGAAACCTTCAGCCAGCGCCGACAGGGTCGGGAAGGCTACGCAGACATCAGTCACCACACCGGCAATGATCAACTGCTTGCGACCAGTCGCCTTGATCGCCTTGACGAAGTCTTCGTTGTCCCAGGCATTGATCTGGCCCGGACGCGCGATGTACGGCGCGTCAGGGAACATCTCTTTCAGCTCTGGAACAAGCGGACCGTTCGGGCCTTGTTCGAAGCTGGTGGTCAGGATGGTCGGCAGTTCGAAGAACTTCGCCAGGTCGGCCAGCGCCAGCACGTTGTTCTTGAACTCGTTCGGCGAGAAGTCCTGGACCAGGGAGATCAGACCGGTCTGGTGGTCGACCAGGAGAACTACGGCGTCGTCTTTGTTCAGGCGGTTGTAGGTGGCGTTGGTCATGGTGGAAATCCTTTTGTTCGAGAAGTTTGTTTTGGGTGGTTGCCGCTAGGTGTGGCCAGATTAGGGGTTTCTCGAAACGGGATAAATCGGCTGAAAACGGTATGACTGTCTCGCTCTGGTGGACAAAAAGCGAGGCGATGAGCCGTCGATGTGCGTCGCGACAAATGGCGCTATGCTTGCGTCACTTGTCGCATATCAAGGAGTAAGCCATGGTTGCCGCCGACACCTATGCCCGCAAATCCCTCCGTGCCAGCCGCCGGCCCACGGAGTACCTACTGCGCGAAGAGGCCGGCCTGCTCAGTCCGGTCATGGTCTACCGCCTCACCGCCCAGGGTTTCGACCTCAAGGACGTGCAGGCGATGCTGGCGCTGTCCGAGCTGTATTCGACGCGCAAGATCATGAGCCGCATTGTCGGCAAATCGGTCAGGACGCTGCAGCGCCAGGGCAGCAAGCAATCCGCCCATCTGAATGCCCAGCAAAGCGCCGTGGCCTTCCAGTTCGCCCGGGTGCTGGAGCGCGCGATCGAGGTATTCGGTTCGCTAAGCCTGGCGGAGGAATGGCTGGGGCGGCCGTGCAAGTACCTCGACGGCGATGTGCCGCTGGATGTCATCGACAACCCGGTCGGCTTCCAGGCGGTCGAGGATTATCTGGAGCGCATCGAGCACGGGGTCTATCAGTGAATCCGTTGCCGTGGTCTGGCGCCTGGTACGCCTGGCGCCTCGATCGAGAGGTGTACAAGGATTCCTGGGACAGCGGCATCGGCGCGCACAAGCTCGGCGGGCGCTGGAATCCGCCGGGGCGCAAGGTGGTCTACGCCGCGGCGGACCCTTCGACCGCCATTCTCGAAGTGGCGGTGCACCTTGGCTTCGATGCCCTGGATACGGTGCGCCATGTGCTCACCTGCTTCGAGGTGCTGGACCCCGGCCTGATCAAGGTCGTGCAGCCCGAGGACGTGCCCAATCCGGTCTGGCTCAGCAGTGCGGCGGCCTCGCCCAATCAACAGAAATTCGTCGATGCCTTGCTGGCGGAACATGCGTTCGTGCTGATTCCGTCGGCGGTGAGCCGGCATTCGTGGAATCTGCTGGTGAGTTGCGAGTTGGCGGCGGGGAAGTATCGGGTGGTGAGGCAGGAGCGGTTTGGGTTGGATACGCGGTTGGTGAAGGTGTAGTGCCGTGTTTTCCGCGCGAGGAACGCTGTGATCTAATCGCGCGCCCCTGCATCGTCGGTAGACAGGTTGCAGATGCTGTCGGGCGAGCGATGCGACCACGCGAATCAATAAGGAGATTATTTTGCTCAAGGCAATGACCGCTTCCTTCCTGCTGCTCTGCGGCACCCTGGCGTACGCCGCACAACCGGCGGCGCCGTTGAGCCCTGCCGCTGCGCAGGAGATCGCCAACGTGTTCAAGGATCGCTACGAAAGCGACTTCAAGCGGGAGATGAGCAGGACCCACCAGATGGCCTTTCCCACCAAGGAGCAATCGGTCGTCTATTCGAAATACATGAACAAGGCCTTCTCCAGCGCCGGCTACAGCCTCGACGCAACGCTGAATGACTACCTGCACGCTTTGCGCACGCCTGGTGTGATCCTGTTCATGTCGAAGTTGAACCTCGAGACCTACGCAATTTCCCTCAAGTCCGAGGCAGTTGGCGGGGCGTTCATGGAAACCGGGGCGATCTCGCAAAAGACCTTCGACTACGCCAGGGATATCGCCAGGGAAGTACCGATCAGCAATGCCGACTACATTTTTCAGGCAGATCCGGGCTACCGGATCGCGGGTATCGAAGGCCTGCCCCAGGACTACGAGCATCGTGAAGAACGGCTGATCGGCTATGTGAAGCAGGGTTCGGAAATCTGGGATGAGTGGCTGTATTTCGAAAGCGCGTCCCTGCCGGGTGAAGAACACGGCATGGGGCTGGTTGACCTGACCAAGGTCACCCCGGAGGAAATGCAGATCTGGAAAGCGCTGCTGGGCAAGAAGGTCAAACTTGAAGGGACCTACTTCACCGCCCGTGGTATCGAACTGGGCAGTGACAAGGGCACCAAGCGCATCCGGAACCCGAATTTCTTCGATCTGAAGCAGGAACTGGCCTTTAAGGTGCTCTGAACGACGACAGCAACAATAAAAAGGCCTGCTCTTTTCAGAGCAGGCCTTTTGTCTTACTTGGCGGTCAACGCCGAGTAGCTGTTCATCAGGTTGCGATAGTTGGGAATCCGCTGCGACAGCAGGTTGCCCAGACCTTCGATATCGTTGCGCCAGTCGCGGTGCAGCTCACAGGCTACCGAGAACCAGTTCATCATCTGCGCGCCGGCCTGGGTCATGCGGTTCCACGCGGCCTGTTGCACGGTGGTATTGAAGGTGCCGGAAGCGTCGGTCACCACGAACACCTCGAAGCCTTCGGCCAGTGCCGAGAGAGTCGGGAAGGCTACGCACACGTCAGTCACCACACCGGCAATGATCAACTGCTTGCGACCAGTCGCCTTGATCGCCTTGACGAAGTCTTCGTTGTCCCAGGCGTTGATCTGGCCTGGACGCGGGATGTACGGAGCATCCGGGAACATCTCTTTCAGCTCTGGCACCAGCGGACCGTTCGGACCTTGCTCGAAGCTTGTGGTCAGGATGGTTGGCAGTTCGAAGAACTTGGCCAGGTCGGCCAGCGCCAATACGTTGTTCTTGAACTCGTTCGGCGAGAAGTCCTGGACCAGGGAGATCAGACCGGTCTGGTGGTCAACCAGGAGGACTACGGCGTCGTCTTTGTTCAGGCGGTTGTAGGTGGCGTTGGTCATGGTGGAAATCCTTTTGTTCGAGAAGTTTGTTTGGGTGGTTGCCGCTAGGTGTGTCCAGATTAGGGGGTTCTCGAAACGGGATAAATCGGGTGGGAACGGTATGACTGTCTCGTTCAAGTGGACAAATGCTAGGCGAGGACGCTGGAGTCCGTCGGCGGGGACGCACCGGGTGGTGAAGTCGGAGTGGTTTGGGTCGGATATGTGGTTGGGAGGGGTGAGTTATTGGGTGATTACTACCCAAGAAACTACCCAAGAAACTACCCAAGAAACTACCCAAGAAACTACCCAAGAAACTACCCAAGAAACTACCCAAGAAACTACCCAAGAAACTACCCAGGAAATGTAGCGGAAATGACTCCAAGGATGCGGCGCCAGCTCCTACCTCGACCCTGGCCAATCCAGAAAACAAAAAAGGCCCAGGTTTTCACCTGGGCCTTCTCGTATATGGCGCACTCGGCGGGATTCGAACCCACGACCCCTGCCTTCGGAGGGCGAAACGAGGCTCAGTATTTGCGGGGTTATGCCCGTATTCATTGGGCTTTATCGTATGGTTGTGTATGGATATACAGGCCGGTATAGTGCTTTTTGCTGTCACCCTGCTGTCACGGATCTGGAGCGCCATGAAAACCAAGTTCACCGCCAAGCTTCTGGCCACCCTGGCGCCCCAGGAAAAGGCCTACCGAGTGCACGACACCCAGCAGCCAGGCCTGTGCATCCGGGTGCTCCCGTCCGGCCACATGAGCTACATGGTGACCTGGGGCAGGAACAAGACGGCCACTTTGGGCCGGGTGAACGTGGTCACGCTTGAGCAGGCCCGCCGGGAAGCTGCCCGGTACCTGGCTGAGGCTCATGAGCACGGGGAACCCCTGGCGATCACCCAGGCTCGGCTATCCGACGCTATGCCAACGCTGGATACGTTTCTGCGCGACCAGTTCGAGCCCTGGGCGCTGGCGCACCAGCGCGACGGCGACAACAGCGTGCGCGCCATCCGCCACAGCTTCGCCGATCTGCTGGCGCTGCCCATGGACCAGGTCACGCAAAAGCGCATCGAGCAGGTGCGTACCGGCTGGCTGGCTGCAGGCCGCTCACCGGCCACGGCAAACCGCAACGTCACCAGGTTGAAAGGCCTGCTGAGCCGCGCTGTCGAGTGGGGCGTTCTCCCGGAGCACCCGCTGGCGAAGGTGAAGCGGCTCAAGGTCGACGCGCGCGGCAGGGTGCGGTACCTAGACCTGGCCGAGGAGCAGGCACTGCGCAAAGCCCTGGACGAGCGCGAGGAAAGCATTCGGGCCGACCGCGACAGCGCGAACGCCTGGCGCACCGCTCGCAATCGGGAGCTGCTGCCGGATCTGCGCGCCGCCAAGTTCGCCGACCACTTGAAACCACTGGTTCTGCTGTCATTGAATACCGGCATGCGTCGCGGCGAAGTGTTCAACTTGCATTGGCGTGATGTAAACTTTCAAGGGAAGTTTCTCACGGTAGAGGGCGAAACTTCCAAGTCGGGTCAGACCCGCCATATACCGCTGAACAAAGAAGCGCTTGCAGTATTGAAAGCGTGGCGCGGTGACATTGTACGCGTCGGGTTTGTATTCCCGGCGAAGGACGCTGGCCGACTCGACAACGTAAAAAAGAGTTGGGATGGTGTATTGAAGTTGGCCAAAGTTGATAACTTTCGCTGGCACGACCTGCGGCACACATTCGCGTCAAAGTTGGTGATGGCTGGTGTAGCTTTGAATACTGTGCGTGAGCTGTTGGGGCACTCGGACATAGCCATGACCTTGCGCTATGCCCACCTGGCCCCGGACACCAAGGCCGCAGCCGTAGAGCTGATCTAGCAGGCTTCCCACTCAATCTCGGGCGGGTAGTGGCCAAGCTCTATGGTTTGGTCAGCCATCTCATTTAGCCGTGTCCAGTTTTTGCGGATTGCTTTGAAACTTATTCCAGAGTATCTGCTGAAATAGTTTTCAGTAACCCAGTCAAGAGCTTCCGTATATTCGTTATCGGTTGGGAAGATATCGGTGTCTTCGCCTCGAAAAACAGTTTGGGTATGGATGAGCTCCATTAGAACTTGCTCGCGCTGGTTCATTGTGTAAGGCAATAGCATTGCCGTGCGCACAAGCCGTGTAGGTGCATCAACCGAATTAACAATGTGAAGAATGTCTAGAAAGTAAATTTCATGGCGAGGAATTTCTTCTGGAATATCGGTGTTGCTGAAATAATCAATTGACATACGAGCAGTAGCAAAAAGCTCACGCAAAGCTTTTTCTACCTGAGTCGTCAAAGAGCGCTCCTCGATTCTTGAAAGCAGCTCAAGCCCGAACTTCAGCTCTGGCGAAATCCTGAGGGAAAGGGTTTCAGCTTTGACTCTGTTCGGCTGGGCCTTGGCCATCACAATCTCCTGAACTCATTTCCGAAAATCATGGCACACGCCTGGCTCCGTGTCGATACGTGTCAGTCAGTGTGTTCGTATGTCGTGCAGTGTAAGAAAAATGTGGACACTCAGTTTTCGGGTCGGCTAAGGTGTCCACATCTTTCAATACACCTCAGGAGGTGAACATGGAACAAGCGATGCCGGTGCAACCAATGGCTGTAGGCCCTGAGGAGGCTGCACGCCTTACAAGCCACAGCCGGAGCGCGATCTATAGCGCGATCGCGAAAGGAGAGCTGCCGGCCTTCAAATCAGGCAAGCGCCGACTGATCCTGGTGAAGGAACTGGAAGCTTGGATCAACCGCGTAGCGAAGGAGGGCAGCCGGTGAACGATGTGGATTCAGTCCCGGCAGAGGCGGTAATAACGCTGAACCTGGACCAGCGACATCAGATCGCCGATCTGATCGAGGCAGAGAGGGCCATGGCTCGACACTGGTGGACGATGTTGAACGAGATGAGGTGCAGGGGAGAGCTGCCCGATTGGGTGAAAAAGCAGACGGTGGGGAACGGCGTTGACCATGACCGCTGGAGCGTCGCATGCCAAAGCACGAACAGGGCTGTATTCGGGAAGGTCCGGCACATTCGACTCGAGGGTGAGCCGGAATGGGTAAGCGTTCTGCTGGACGACATAGAGTTTGAAGTGACCCGGCGCCAAGCCCCAGTTGACGGGGCTAAAGGCACCACAGGTAACGACCAGTTGCAGGAGAAGGTGCGCCAACACCTCTCCGGCGATATCGCATTGGTGAGCACCAACGAGAGGGACCCATCGTGACAGAACAGCAGACCAAGTACAACGACTGTACAAATAACCACCACTCGGGAGAGGTCCTAGCCCCTGCCGTCCTGGCTGACTTCGAAATGTTCCATCAGAACCAGGCCCGTGACGAGTTCGGGAAGCTTGAGCGCATCATCACCACGATGATTATTCCGGCGCTCGGGCAGCAACATCCGATCTCCAAGCACCTTTACGCCCACCTGGAGAACGTCAAGCTGGGTTCGCAGAACTTTTGCTGGCGCCACCGACACATCGGCTACGCATATGGGGCAACAGAGACAGCGCAAGCGCAAGCTTGACGCCCAGCCCGTATGGCGAGGAAGAAAAAGTACAAGGTCGACTTTGGAGGAGGGCGCGTCCTGGCCCTGCCCTATCGCCTTCTCACGCACCCGGCATTCGACTGTCTGACGCCCAAGGCGGTGACGGTCCTCATCAAGTTGGCCCGTAATTACAACGGACACAACAACGGTGATCTGGCGTGCACAGCGGACATGCTGGCGCAGGGGCGCCCAATGGATGCCAAGACGCTTGCGTCCGCTCTTGAGGAGTTAATTCAGGCAGGGCTCATTGTTCGCACCCGGGAGTACAGAAAGGGGCGTGAGAGGGGTATGGCGCGGTGCGCGCTCTATGCAATCACTTGGGCCGCTATCGATGAATGCCCTGGCAAAGACCTTGAGCGATCGCCGGGTCCGCCAACCTTCAAGTTCATCTGATTTTCGGTGGGATTTTTTCCGGCACCTACTGGGATTTTTTCCCAGTCGGTTGAGTTGGTTTGTCTGGTTGCGTGCGGTTACTGGATAGCGAGGAGCGGCTACTAGGAAAATTTCCCAGTAGTCACCACGGAAACCGGGGCCTCCAGCCGATTGGGTAAACGGAAAAAATCCCAGTCTTATTAAATTACCACCACCGGGGGTATTTCATGGGGGCGGTACTGTTCAAACAAGCCCGCTGCAGCTACGGCTATTCGGGCAAGTGCCAGCGTGCAAATGGTCTGTCATTCCTGGTTGTCGAATTTCTTCCGTGGACCGTGATAGGGATGTGCAGGGAGTGCGCCGTTGAGGTGAAGCCCGACCTGATCTGGCTGGCCAACAAAGCGGCACTGGCCGGCAGTGGCTCAGATCGGGGTGTCGTTCCGGCAAACGAGACGGGGTGCATTTGACGCACGGGGTGCAGTAGCTGCAGGGCGGCATCTAGTGCCGGGGTTGCGGGAGCATTCGGCGAGCCCTCACCGAGGGAACATCGAGCATTCGTCCACCGTGTTGATTTCTACACAGTGTGTAGGAAACGCCACAGTGGATTGCCGAGACAGACCATTTGATCCGACTCGGCTCAGGTGGTCCGAATCGGCAGGCTTGACCGGGGATGAAGAAAGCCTTGTCGCGGCTCGACCCATCATCGATCCGGAAATTCAGGGAATCGGCGCGACCACCCGCCCGGCCTGGGCTGGCGCTGTGTTGCGTGATCCACCGCAGCGGAGGATTTCACGCCTTACCTACGCCTTATTTGGAATCCCGCATAATCCGCTACACCCTGCGCCACTGCTGGCCCCGGCACACCTTAACGAATTCATGAAAATGGAGGATGCGAGCCAGGCGGAAGCGAAGTGGGAGAAGTCACTTCACTACCGTTCGTCGGGAAAATATTCGGCGGATCGTGCCTGTAAATGCCACTGAACAAAACGAGACAGAGCGCGCATCAGGTGGACAGTAAACGTCTGTTTTGACTCGAAAAATGAGCCTATGGTGGGTCTTCGAAAACCCCATCACAGGACCTTTACCTGATGAAACTTCACGAACTGCGCGAGAAGCGCACCGCTGCCGTCGAGGGCATGAGAAAGCTGGTGGACACCGCTTCCGCTGCTGGCCGTGACCTGACCACCGACGAATCCACCCAGTTTGAAACCCTCAAGACCGAGGAGCGTTCGCTGGCCGACCAGATCACTCGCCACGAGCACCTGGCTGATCTGGAGAAGCGCACCGCCGCTCCCGTCGCCACCGACACCCCTGAGCACCTGGAGAAGCGCGTCAGCGTGATCCGCGTGCTGCGTGCGCAGATGGAAGGCCGCCAACTGGACGGCGCCGAGCGCGAGTACACCCAGGAAACTGAACGCCGCACCGGTCGCAAGGCCGAGGGCGCATTCGTTCCGTTCGCCGCCCTGGAGCGCCGCGCCAACACCACCGCAACCGCGCCCGAGCTGGTGGGCACCGACCACCGTGCCGACCTGTACATCGGCCCACTGCGTGAAGCGCTGCTGGCGCGTTCGCTGGGCATCCGCACCCTGACCGGCCTGGTGGGCAATGTGAGCGTGCCGAAGTTCGGCAGCGGTCTGGAAACCGGTTGGGTCACTGAGGGCCAAGCCGTGCCCGAGGGCCAAATGTCGTTCGACGGTGTGACCCTGACGCCCAAACATGTCGGCGGCAAGACCGAAATGTCCCGCCAGCTCCTGCAGCAATCGTCGCCAGGCATCGAGCAACTGGTACGCGAAGACCTGTCGTTCCTGATCGCCCGCCAGATCGACCGCGCCATCATCAACGGCAGCGGCGCTGCTGGTGAACCGCTGGGCGTTCTGAACACCACCGGCATCCAGACTGCCGACATGCCCGCCACTTGGGCCGAGGTGCTGGCGCTGCTGGAGAAGCTGGATGACGTGAACATCACCAACGCCCGCTGGCTGACCACCGCCGCGATCCGCACCATCCTGGGCAGCACCGAAAAGGTGGCCGGGTCTGGCAGTGGCTTCCTGTACGACAACGGCACCCTGGCCAACCTGGCGCTGGCGGCATCGAAGAACGTCCCAGCTGGCAAGCTGATCTTGGGCGACTGGAGCCAGGTCATGCTGGGCGTGTGGTCCGAAGTGGACATTCTGGTGAACCCATACGCCGAGCCTGCCTACAGCCGCGGGGGTGTGCAGGTCCGTGCAATGGCCACTGTCGACACCGCTGTGCGCCATCCCGAAGGTTTCGTAGTTGCTTCGGAGGCGTAACCATGGCTGCCCTGGCGATCGACTACACCCCTAAGACCAAGATCATCCTGTGCGGATTCCTACGCCGCCTGTTTGGTAAGGAGCACCATTTCGTGCTGGACCGTGGCGACCCCAGGGAAGCGGTTAAGGCCATGGATGTCAACCATCCTGGATTCGCCAATGAGTTGGCCAAGGCGCAGAGCCGTGGGCTTCGCTTCGCGATCTTCAAGAACGGCCAGAACATCAAGGAAGACGAACTTGGGTTTGGCGGTGCTCGCGAGCTTCGCTTTGTGCCTGTGATCGAGGGAAGCAAACGCGCCGGCCTGCTGCAGACCATTGTGGGAGTTGCTTTGCTCATCGCTGGGCCTTTCACGGGCGGCGCAACTTATGGTCCTGGGATCGCATTGGTTGCTGGCGGTGTCATCCAGATGCTCAGCCCGCAGGCCAAGGGGCTGGCACAAAGCGGTGCGCCTGAAAACCTTCCGTCCTACGCCTTTGGCAGCGCCAAAAACACTACCGCCAGCGGCTTGCCGGTGCCGATCTGCATCGGCGAGCGGCGCTGGGGCGGCGCGATTATCTCCGCTTCGATCGTTGCAGAGGACAAGGCTTGATGGAACGCCGAGCAGCCGCAAGCCTGGAACGGAAAGGCCGGACGTTGTTCGGCTATGCCGCACGTTTCGGCCAACCAGCGCCCATTGAGGGCTTTACCGAAATCATCCTTCCGGGAGCTTTCAAGCGCTCCCTTGCAGGCCCAGCCGCCGCCAGCATCCGCGCCGTTTACGAGCACGATGATGCAGCCCTATTGGGGCGTGTCGGGGCTGGCACCCTGCGCCTTACTGAGGATGACGTGGGCCTTGCGTTCGAACTGGACCTGCCCGACACCAGCCTGGGTCGTGACCTGTCCGAGCTGGTGAAGCGCGGCGACGTGGCCGGGTGCTCATTCGGCTTCGTGCCGGTGAAGGAGGACTGGCAAGGCGAGTTGCGCAGCCTGCAGGACGTGGACCTGCACGAAATCACCATCACGGCGAATCCGGCCTACCCGACCACCACCGTATCGGTGCGCAGCCGCAAACCAATGCTGGCGCTGGCCAATGCCCGTCGATACCTTGAGTTCCTGGAGTGCATCCGGTGAAAAAGCTGTTCAGCCTGTTCACGCGCTCCAACAACACCCCGGCGTATGATCGGTACTTCGACCAGTTCAGCCAGGCCGGTAACTCGGCAGGGGTAAACATTACGGTACAGACCGCCGAGTCGATCAGTGCCGTATACGCGGCTGTCGCGGCCATCAGCGAGAGCGTGGGCAGCCTGCCGCTGGACGTGTACCGCCGCACCGATGACGGGCGCGATAAGGCCCGTGCCCATCCCCTGTACGCGCTGCTGCACGACGCCCCGAACGAGTGGCAAACCGCCCTGGAATTCCGCGAGCAACTGCAACGCCACATCCTGCTGCGCGGCAATGCCTACGCTCGCATCCGCTGGAGTGGTGCCGGTCGTGTGCAGGCGCTGGAGCCGGTAAACCCGGACAGCGTCTCGATCATGCGTAGCTCGGTCAGCGAGCGCCTGGTCTACGAGTACACCGACCGCCACGGCAAGCTCCAGCGGCTGACCGCCGACGAGATGCTGCACATCCGCTACCACACCGAAGACGGTGTGCTTGGGCGCAGTCCTATCCAGGTGGCCAGGGATACCCTGGGGCTGGCGCTGGCCGAACGCACCCACGGCGCGAAGATGTTCGAGCAGGGCACCAAGCTGTCTGGCGTGATCGAGACAGCACCCGGCACCACCAAGGAGCAAGCCGCGCAGATTCGTGAGAGCTGGGCCGCTGGGCAAGCTGGCGTGAATAACCACGGCAAGACCCCGGTACTGCCCCAGGGTGCGAAGTACAGCGCGGTATCCATGACGCTGGAGGATGCCGAGTGGATCGAGGCCCGGCGCCTGTCGGTCGAGGAAGTGGCCCGTCTGTTCCGTGTACCGCCTGTACTGATCGGTGATCTGCGCGAGGCCAACTACTCCAACGCCGTGGAGCTGGGCCGGTACTTCGTCACTCACACCCTGCGCCGCCACCTGGTCGCATGGGAGCAGGCGATCAATCGCACCCTACTGGGCAGCGGTTTCTTCGCTGAGCACAACGTGGAAGGCCTGCTGCGTGGTGATAGTCTCAACCGTGCGCAGTTCTATCAGCGCGGCATCGAGGACCGATGGCTTTTGCCATCCGAGGTCCGCCGCATGGAAAACCTACCCACCGTCGAAGGTATTGATGATGAGCAAAAAACCAAGGCTCCAGACCCTAAAGCCCCGGATACGGGTGCTGGGAACCCACCTGGAGGAAAGGCAGCGCCAGGCGAAGGAGAAGAAGCGTGAGCAGGGTGAGCCGGTACAAACCCAAGAAGAGGGCGATTCCTCTCGGTAGTGCTGCATGGCAGCGCCTGCGTGCACAGGTGCTGGCCGAGGAACCACTGTGCCGCGACTGTGCGGCCCGTGGCCTGTTCACACCTGCTACTGATGTGGATCACATGGACAACAACGGCGACAACAACGCGCGCACGAATCTGGCGCCCTTGTGCCACTCGTGTCACTCGATCAAGACAGCCGAGGACATGGGAAAGCGCACCACGCGGGGGTGCGATGTGAACGGCATCCCGCTTGACCCAAACCACCATTGGAACAGGGCCAAAAGATCACCAGGAACCGGCGGGACCTAGACCGCCCCCGACCTGCTCTTTCTTCGCTAACTGCCGAAAAAACATGAAGACCACGCCCCGCCGCCCCCGATCTGACAGCGCCAAGGCCGCCGTAGCCGCGAGCCAGGCCGTGGCTGTCGGCCCAATCCAGCCACCGCCGCACATTCGCGTGCGCGATGCTGACAGGCCGTTCTGGGATGCCATCGTGACCGCTCGCCCACGGGACACCTGGACCGACGCCGACCTGGTGCTGGCTGCGAACCTGGCGCGGGCCTATGCCGACATCGAGGCGCTGCAAGACAGCATCGACCGCGACGGCATGCTGGTCGAGGGGAAGGTGAACCCGGCCTGTGAGCTGCTGGACAAGATGACGCGCCGGTCCCTGGCCATCGGGCGCCAGCTCATGGTGGCCACCATCGCCACGGTGGGCAAAGCCCAGGATATCCACAAGGGCGCCGCGCTCGAGCGTGAGGCCCGGCAGCATGTGGATGACGACCTGATCCCGACCCTGAGCACACTGCAATGACCCGCGCCGAAAAGATCATCGCGTTCATCGAGCGCTATTGCGTGACACCCGAAGGCGCGGACGTAGGTAAGCCGCTGTGCCTGGCTGAATTCCAGCGCCAGTTCATCCGCGACGTGTACGACAACCCTGTGGGCACTCGCCGGGCCATCCTCAGCGTGGCCAGGAAGAACGGCAAGTCGGGCCTGATCGCGGGCCTACTGCTGGCGCACCTGGTCGGCCCCGAGGCAAAGCAAAACAGCCAGCTTGTGTCGGGTGCCATGAGCCGCGACCAAGCCGCCCTGGTGTTCAATCTGGCCGCCAAGATGGTGCAGCTATCGCCCGCCCTGTCGAAAATCGTCCGCATCGTACCCAGCGGCAAGCGGCTGCTGGGGCTGAACCTGAACACCGAATTTCGCGCCCTGGCCGCTGATGGCAAGACCGCGCACGGCCTCTCCCCGGTGCTGGCCATCCTGGACGAGATTGGCCAGATACGCGGCCCGCAATCCGACTTCGTGGACGCCATCACCACCAGCCAGGGCGCCCACTCGGCACCGCTGCTGATTGCCATCAGCACCCAGGCAGCCAACGACGCCGACCTGCTGAGCCAGTGGATTGACGACGCCCTGCGCAGCAATGATCCCAAGATCGTGTGCCGCCTGTACGCGGCGGCAGCGGGCTGTGACCTGATGGACGAAGACGGCTGGCGAGCGGCCAACCCGGCCCTGGGCATTTTCCGCTCGGAGACAGACCTGCGGGAGCAGATGCAGCAAGCCGAGCGCATGCCGAGCATGAGCAACACCGCCCGCAACCTGCTGCTTAACCAGCGCGTGATCCTCGACAGCCCATTCATCAGCCCCGACGTGTGGATGGCCTGTGACACCTCGCCTGACCCATTCGAGGGCCTGGTCTATGCGGGCCTCGATCTGTCGGCACGAACCGACCTGACGGCGCTGGTGCTGATCGGCAAGGTGGATGGCGTGTGGCAGGTCCGCCCTTACTTCTGGACGCCTGAGCAAGGCCTGTTCGACCGAGCACAGAAGGACCGCGCCCCATATGACATGTGGGTGCGCCAGGGGTACATCCGCACCACGCCAGGCGCCACGGTTGACCTGGAAGCGGTGGCCCTGGACATGGCCGAGATACTGAGCGACTGCGAGGTGGCGGCGATCGCCTATGACCGCTGGCGCATCGACGTGCTCAAGAAGGAACTGGAACGCCTGGGCCTGGAGCTGCCGCTGGTACCCCACGGGCAGGGTTTCCGCGACATGGCGCCAGCCCTCGACGCCCTGGAGGCTGAGCTGCTGAATGGCCGTATCGCCCACGGTGGCCACCCCGTACTGACCCTGTGCGCTGCCAACGCCGTGGCGGTGAAAGACCCCAGCGGCAACCGCAAGCTGGACAAGAGCCGTCGCACCGGCCGCATCGACGGCCTGCAGGCCCTGGCTATGGCGTTCGGCGCCGCCCAGGTTGCCGAGGCCCCTGCCGATCTCGATACCGAGGTATTTTTCGTATGACCACCGTGACCCTTGAAGAAGCCAAGCTGCACATGCGCGTCGATCACAATGAGGAGGACAGCTACATCCTGGGCCTGGTCGCTGCCGCCGAAACTCACGTCAGCAACTTCCTGGGCGATAGCCTGCCCGATCCGATGCCTGCACCGATCAAGGCCGCTGTACTGCTGCTGGTGGGCGACCTGTACGAGAACCGAGAGCGGCAGGGCGACCGAACCCTGACCGAGAACACCGCGTATGCACTTCTGCTGGCGCCTTACCGCTCCATGGCGGTGTTCTGATGCTTGCCGGCAAGCTGCGTTACCCGGTGACGATCGAAAAGCCGATTGACACTCGCACGCCCAGCGGCGGGGTCATCCGCACCTGGGAGGAAGTGAGTAGGGAGTGGGTCGACATCGAGAGCATCAGCGGGAGCGAGTTTATCGCCGCCCAAGCTGTGCAGGCGCAGACGATCTATCGCATTGTGCTCCGGTACCGGCCCGACCTGATTACTAGCTGGCGCATACGTGAAGGGACGAAGGTGTACGAAATCACCGCCGTGCTGCCAGATGCTCGCCGCCGGCGGATCGAGCTCATGTGCAAGACCGGCAAGCTGTGAGCCGGGTTAAAGGTGGGGTTCCCTCACATTTGAGGACACCCCTGATGCGTCAGGTTTTCGAGCGGCGCTGAATCTAGCGCGTCAGGCACAAAAAAGCCCCGGAATGTCGGGGCTTTTTGCTGTCACGCTGCTGTCACGGCCTTAGCCTGCTGTCAGCGTGAAACCACGGAAGTGGCGGGATTCATGGCGCACTCGGCGGGATTCGAACCCACGACCCCTGCCTTCGGAGGGCAGTACTCTATCCAGCTGAGCTACGAGTGCAACGCGGGCGCCATGATACCCATCTTGGGGTATGACGTCCATCGCCTTGATCTTCGGCCTTTTTCCCCTGCACCCCGGACTATCCATATTCGATAACAGTATTTCACCACCGCTCCTTAGATCGCCTAACCTCTCGTCACAACTTGTTATAACAAGTCACCGAACAAGCGAAGAGAACCATGGCCGAACTGCTCCCCCTGTCCCCGGTACCGCTCTATTCCCAGCTCAAGGAAGTGCTGCGCGAGCGCATTCTTGATGGCACCTACCCGCCGCACAGCCGCATGCCGTCGGAGAGCGAGCTGGGCAAGGCCTTCGAGGTCAGCCGCATCACCGTGCGTCAGGCACTGGGGGATTTGCAGAAGGAGGGGCTGATCTTCAAGATCCATGGCAAGGGCACCTTCGTCGCCAAGCCCAAGGCCTTCCAGAACGTCAGCACCCTGCAGGGCCTGGCCGAGTCGATGACGCAGATGGGCTACGAGGTGATCAACCGCCTGCGCAGCCTGCGCCATGTGCCGGCCAACGCCCTGGTGGCGGCACGCTTGCAGATCGAGGAGGGCGCGCCGGTCACCGAGATCCGCCGCGTGCGCCTGATCAACCGCGAGCCGGTGTCGCTGGAACTGACCTGGCTGCCCCGCGCCGTCGGCGAGAAGCTGGAGAAGGCCGACCTGGTCACCCGCGACATCTTCCTGGTGCTGGAGAACGACTGCGGCATCGCCCTCGGCCATGCCGACCTGGCGATCGATGCGGTGCTGGCCGACAGCGACCTGACCCAGGCCCTGGACGTGGAAGAAGGCTCGCCGATCATGCGCATCGAGCGCCTGACCCACACCGCCGACGGCACGCCGCTGGACTTCGAACACCTCTATTACCGTGGCGACGCCTTCCAGTATCGCCTGCGCATCGACCGCCAGAAGGGGCCCAAGGCATGAGCATCGCGACCCAGGACTACGACATCGTCATCATCGGCGGCGGCACCGCCGGACCCATGGCCGCGATCAAGGCCAAGGAGCAGAACAAGGCCCTGCGCGTGCTGCTGCTGGACAAGGCCAACGTCAAGCGCAGCGGCGCCATCAGCATGGGCATGGACGGCCTGAACAACGCGATCATCCCCGGCCATGCCACGCCCGAGCAGTACACCAAGGAAATCACCGTGGCCAACGACGGCATCGTCAACCAGACGGCCGTCCACGCCTACGCCACTCACGGCTTCGAGACCATCGAGCAACTGGACCGCTGGGGCGTGAAGTTCGAGAAGGACGAGACCGGCGACTACGCGGTGAAGAAGGTCCACCACATGGGCGCCTACGTGCTGCCGATGCCGGAAGGTCACGACATCAAGAAGGTGCTCTACCGCCAGCTCAAGCGCGCCCGGGTAGAGATCAGCAACCGCATGGTCTGCACGCGCATCCTGCTGGATGGCGAAGGCGCCGCCGCCGGGGTGCTCGGTTTCGATTGCCGCAGCGGCGAGTTCCGGGTGATCCGGGCCAAGGCCGTGGTGCTGGCCTGCGGCGCTGCCGGGCGTCTTGGTCTGCCGTCCTCGGGCTACCTGATGGGCACCTACGAGAACCCGACCAATGCCGGCGACGGCTACGCCATGGCCTATCACGCCGGGGCCGAGCTGGCGAACCTGGAATGCTTCCAGATCAACCCGCTGATCAAGGACTACAACGGCCCGGCCTGCGCCTACGTCACCGGTCCGCTGGGCGGCTACACCGCCAACAGCAAGGGCGAGCGCTTTATCGAGTGCGACTACTGGAGCGGCCAGATGATGTGGGAATTTCACCAGGAGCTGGAGGGCGGCAACGGGCCGGTGTTCCTCAAGCTGGATCACCTGGCCGAGGAAACCATCCAGAACATCGAGGAAATCCTGCACAGCAACGAGCGGCCGAGCCGCGGGCAGTTCCATGCCAATCGCGGTACGGATTACCGCCAGCACATGGTCGAGATGCATATCTCCGAGATCGGCTTCTGCTCCGGGCATTCGGCGTCCGGGGTGTGGGTCAACGAGAAGGCCGAGACCAGCGTCAAGGGGTTGTATGCGGCCGGTGACATGGCGGCGGTGCCGCACAACTACATGCTCGGGGCCTTTACCTATGGCTGGTTCGCGGGCGTCAACGCGGCCAGTTATGTCGCCGAGCGGGACTTCGCCGAAGTGGACGTCGAGCAGGTGGAGCGCGAGCGCGAACGGGTCTTTGCGCCGCTGCACCGCGAGCACGGCCTGCCGCCGGCGCAGGTCGAGTACAAGCTGCGGCGCATGGTCAACGACTACCTGCAGCCGCCCAAGGTGACCAAAAAGATGGAGATCGGCCTGGCGCGCTTCGCCGAGATCGAGCGCGACCTGGCGCAGATGAAGGCGCATAACCCGCACGAGCTGATGCGAGCGATGGAAGTGGCGGTGATCCGCGACTGCGCCGAGATGGCGGCCCGGGCCTCGTTGTTCCGCGAGGAGAGCCGCTGGGGGCTGTATCACCACCGGGTGGACTTCCCCGAGCGCAACGATGGCGAGTGGTTCTGCCATTGCCATCTGAAGAAAGGCGAGGACGGCGGGATGACCAGTTTCAAGAAAGCGGTCGAGCCGTACCTGATTGCACTGGATGCGGAGGAGCAGACGGCTTATGAGCGCTTGCGCGTGCGAGTCGATGCCGCCTGATTTTGCAGTGGTCTTGCGGGCCTCATCGCTGGCAAGCCAGCTCCCACAGGGACCGTGGTGCATGCAATACCTGTGGGAGCTGGCTTGCCAGCGATGAGGCCATCAGCCACACCACAAGCTTAATTGTCAGCCACAGATAAAGAGAGCCACAGGCTCCAAGGACACCGTGAAATGGCCTATCAAGCCCAGGACATCTTCTTCCGCAGCAGCGCCCCGGTGACCATCGACGAGGACAAGTGCATCGCCGAGAAAGGCTGCACCGTGTGCGTCGAGGTCTGCCCCATGGACCTGCTGGCGATCAACCCGGCGACCCAGAAAGCCTACATGGCCTTCGACGAGTGCTGGTACTGCATGCCCTGCGAAAAAGACTGCCCCACCGGCGCGGTAAAGGTCGAGATTCCGTACCTGCTGCGCTGATTCAAAAACTCGAGCAATACGCCATCCGGAGAACCACCGGACGCCCAGACCCGACCCCCTCGTTTCCCACCACCCAGCCTGGTGGCGGAGACGATTCCAATACTTAAATGATTCGAGGGGAAACACCATGCGCCTTGCAACAACCGTGGCCGGCCTTGCGCTGGCGATCGCCGGGCTGAATGCCCAGGCCGAGACCATCCGCGTCGCCATCGGCACCCAGGACACCACCATCAACTGCGCCACCGGCGGCCTGCTGATCCGCGAACTGGGCCTGCTCGACAAGTACCTGCCCCACGACGGCAAGTACAAGGACGCCCAGTACCAGATCGAATGGAAGAACTTCACCAGCGGCGCCCCGCTGACCAACGAGATGGTCGCCGGCAAGCTGGACTTCGGCGCCATGGCCGACTTCCCCGGCTCGTTCAACGGCGTCGCGCACCTCGATGCCGGCAAGCGCAGCCTGTTCATCAGCGTGCTGTCCGGCAGCGTGCACGGCAGCGGCAACGGCATCGTGGTGCCAGCCGCCTCCAGCGTGCAGTCGCTGGCCGAGCTGAAGGGCAAGACCATCTCCGTGCCCTTCGCCTCCACCGCCCACGGCATGCTCTTGCGCGCCATCGCCGCCCAGGGCTGGGACCCGCAGAAAGACGTGCGGATCATCGCCCAGGCCCCGGAGATCGCCGGCTCCGCACTGCGCAGCAACCGCATCGAGGCCCACGCCGACTTCGTGCCGTTCGCCGAGCTGTTCCCCAACCGCGGCTTCGCCCGCAAGATCTACGACGGTGCGCAGGCGAATGCGCCGACCTTCCATGGCGCCCTGGTCGATGCCGACTACGCGAAGAAATACCCGGAAGTGGTCACCGCCTACCTGCGCGCCAGCCTCGAAGCCGACCGCCTGATCGCCGCCGAGCCGGAGAAGTACAGCGAGCTGATCGAGAAGGTCACCGGTATCGAGGCCGAGGTGAACTACCTGTTCCACGGCCCGCTCGGCCTACAGACCCGCGACCTGACCTGGAAGCCCGAGTACCGCCAGGCCGTCGCCACCTCCATCGACACCCTCAAGCTGCTGAAGAAGACCGACCGCGGCCTCGACACTGACAAGTTCATCGACGACCAGTACATCCGCGCCGCTTTCAAGCAGGCCGGCCAGGACTACGACGCCGCCCTGAAGAACTACGCGCCGCTGCCGCTCAAGGCCAACGACGCCATGACCGGCAAGCCGATCACCGACTTCAGCCGCCTGGCGCAGATCTGGGTGCGTGGCGAGGACAAGGTCCGTCATTACGCTTCGCCGGAAGCGGCGCTGACCGCCCTGGCCCAACTGGAGCAGGAGGGCAAGGACATCCGCGCCATCTACGCCCAGGCGGCGGACAGCGGGATCAAGCTGCTGGCCAACCAGGCCTGGTTCGTGCGCAACGGCCAGGGCGAGCTGTCCGCCTTCCTGCTCAAGGACCAGGCCGAGCAGTACGCCAAGGCCCATGGTGGCGAGGCCGTGGACTTCGTCGATGCCAGCCGCAAGCTGGTGGCCCAGCGCTGACCGGTCGGCCCCGCAAGGGGCCTGACCCCGGAGACCTTGCATGACGAGCACCTTCAAGCGCTGGCCGGTTCGGCTGCTGTCGCTGCTGGCCTGCCTGCTGTTCTGGCATGTCGCGGCCAGCGCCAAGCTGAACTTCGGCCTGTTCACCTTCACTTATGTCCCCACGCCCAAGGCCGTGCTCGATGCCGCCTGGCAGCTGTTCACCTCCAGCACCCTGGTCGCCCACCTCACCAGCAGCCTGTCGCGGGTCTTCGCCGGCTATCTGCTGGCGGCGGTGCTGGGTGTCGGCCTCGGTTTGCTGATCGGCCGCTCGAAATGGGCCGAGGACACCCTGCTGCCGCCGCTGGAGGTGCTGCGGCCGATCCCGGCGGTGGCGTGGATTCCGCTGGCGATCCTGATGTTCCCGTCGTCCGAGCTGTCGATGGTCTTCATCACCTTCACCGGGGCGCTGTTCCCGGTGCTGCTGAACACCGTGCATGGCGTCGAGGCCGTGGACCCGCGTCTGCTGGCCTCGGCCCGCAGCCTCGGCGCCGGGCGCCTGGCGATCCTGCGTGAAGTGGTCCTGCCCGGCGCGCTGCCGAGCATCTTCACCGGACTTGCCATCGGCATGGGCACTTCGTGGTTCTGTCTGGTGACTGCCGAGATGATCTCCGGGCAGTTCGGCATCGGTTACTACACCTGGGAGTCCTACACCTTGCAGAACTACCCGGACATCATCGTCGGCATGCTCCTGATCGGCGTGCTGGGCATGGGCAGCAGCGCACTGGTCAAGCGCCTTGGCGCGCTGGCCACGCCCTGGTATCGCGTGCGGAGGGCGTCGTGATGAGCAGTTATCAACAGGCCCCGGAGCCGGGGCGGATCGATGCCCGTGGCGTGTCCATTCGTTTGGGGCAGGGCAGCCAGGCCTTCGAGGCGGTGCAGGCGCTGGACTTCGCCATCGAGCCGGGGGAGTTCGTGTGCATTCTCGGGCCGTCCGGGTGCGGTAAGTCCACCTTGCTGGGGGCGTTGGCCGGGCACCTGGTGCCCAGTGGCGGGCAACTGGAGGTGGATGGCCTGCCCGTGGACGGGCCTTCGCCGCAGCGCGGCATGGTCTTCCAGCACCACACCTTGCTGCCGTGGCGAAGCGTGCTGGACAACGTCGCCTTCGGCCTGAAGATGCAGGGCCAGGGCAAGGTCGAACGGCAGCGCCGGGCATTGGAGATGTTGCAGTTGGTGGGCCTCGCCGACTTTTCCGAGCGCTGGCCCAGCCAGTTGTCCGGCGGCATGCAGCAGCGCGCCGAGATTGCCCGGGTGCTGATCAACCGCCCGCGCCTGCTGCTGATGGACGAGCCGTTCGGCGCCCTCGACGCCCAGACCCGTTCGCGCATGCAGGAGCTACTGCTGGATATCTGGACGCGCATTCGTACCACCGTGGTCTTCGTCACCCATGACATCGACGAGGCGCTGTTCCTCGCCGACCGCATCCTGGTGATGAGCCCGCGCCCCGGGCGCTTTATCGAAGACCTGCGCCTGACCTTCCCCCGTCCGC
Organism: Pseudomonas putida; assembly: GCF_001941965.1. Lineage (GTDB taxonomy): Bacteria > Pseudomonadota > Gammaproteobacteria > Pseudomonadales > Pseudomonadaceae > Aquipseudomonas > Aquipseudomonas putida_L. The sequence goes on from NZ_MKZO01000058.1 coordinate 300,761, forward strand.
GGCAGGCCAGCCTGCTGACCAGTCCGGAATTCACCCATCTCAAGCGTCACTGCCTGGCCCTGCTGCGCCACGAGGAGGGCCGCGAACTGCCGCGCCTGACCCCGCTGGGCCTGCCGGACACTGACCATCCACCGTTACGGATTGCCCTATGAGCGAAAGAACCAGCGACAACCCCGACATTCTTGAACTGCTGCCGCGTATCAATGATGCCGACGCCGCGGTGCGGCGTATTGCCCTGATCGACCTGGCGGACCTGGAAGAGCCCGATGGCCTGCCCTGGCTGACCGACGCGCTGCTGGTTGATCCGGCGGCCGAGGTGCGGGCCGAGGCGGCGCGTTTGCTGGAAGCGTGGGAAGAGCCCGAGGTGGTGCAGGCGCTGTGTGCCGCGCTGGCGGACAGCGCCGAGCCGGTGCGGCTGGCGGCGGCGCAGAGCCTGAGTGAATTGAAAAGCCTGGAGGCGGGGCAGTTGATCCTGCCGTGGGCCAAGCATGCCGATGCTTTCGTGCGGGCCAGTGCCTTGCGGGCGTTGCGTGAGTTGCGCCTTGAGGACGCGGCGGGGCCGGCCTTGCTGGCGCTGGAGGATCCGGAGGCGGCGGTGCGGCGTGAGGCGGTGGGGATTCTGGGGTGGTTGAAGCATCAGCCTGCGTTGCCGGCACTGGCGCGGCTGGCGGCGGAAGAACCGGATACCGAAGTGCGTCGGGCGGCCATTGGTGCGCTGGGCCTGGGTCGGGACACTGCTGTGCTGGCGGCGCTGACGGCGGCATTGAAGGATGACGCCTGGCAGGTCAGGGAAGAGGCGGCGACCACCTTGGGCAAGGTTGGTCAGGAAGAGACCGGGCCGGCGTTGATCGACGCCTTGCAGGACGGCTATTGGCAGGTTCGCCTGCGTGCGGCCCGCGCGTTGGGGCGTCTGCGTCACCGGCCGGCGTTGGGCGGGCTGGCCGAGCTGCTGGGGCATGGCATCGCCAACCTGCGCAAGGAAGCGGCGCTGGCGCTTGGCGAGCTGGGCGACGCGGCGGCGTTGCCGACGTTGCGTGAGGCCGAAGCGGACAGCGATCCGGAAGTGCGCAAGGCAGTGCGCATCGCCCTGGTCCAGTTGCAGGGCGCGGTCTGATGATCGCCCCGAACGCGGTGCGCAACCGGCGCGAGGCGGGCGAGCTGGTCCTGCAATGGGGCGATGGCGAGCAGGTGATCAGCCATGCGCGGCTGCGGGGGGCGTGCCCGTGTTCGCAATGTCGAGCAGGCAGGCTGGGCGGGCGGATCGACCTGGTCAGCGAGGCGGTGCGGGTGCAGCGGGTGGAAGGGCAGGGCTATGGTGTGCAGTTGGTGTTCAGTGATGGGCATGAGCGGGGGATTTATCCCTGGGCGTACCTGAAGGAACTTGGGTGTTGCTGATGGCCTCATCGCTGGCAAGCCAGCTCCCACAGGGATTTGCATGCGCCGCGGACCCTGTGGGAGCTGGCTTGCCAGCGATAGGGCCAGTGAAGTCACCGCCGGTCGCCTGCCCCTACCACCCATTCCGTCAATCGTTCTTTTTTTCGAACGCCCCCTTGTCCTTTTAACGGGTTGCTCCTAGGATCTCGTTCGAGATTTCAAACGCTCGACGCCTGCGAGTGGAACATTGGCCCGGATCCGGTGCCTCATTTCCTACAGGCAAGCGCCCCGCAGGGTGCTTACTCAACTACCAATAATTCGCGCCGTCCGTGCACGGTGTTCAAGGGAAGTCGACATGCAGCTCAAAGACGCTCAGTTGTTCCGTCAGCAAGCCTTCATCAACGGTGAGTGGCTGGATGCGGACAGCGGCCAGACCATCAAGGTGACCAACCCGGCCACCGGTGAAGTCATCGGTACCGTGCCGAAAATGGGCGCTGCCGAAACCCGCCGTGCCATCGAAGCCGCCGACAAGGCCCTGCCGGCCTGGCGCGCACTGACCGCCAAGGAGCGCGCTGGCAAGCTGCGCCGCTGGTTCGAGCTGATGATCGAGAACCAGGACGACCTGGCTCGCCTGATGACCACCGAGCAAGGCAAGCCACTGGCCGAAGCCAAGGGCGAAATCGCCTACGCCGCTTCCTTCATCGAGTGGTTCGCCGAAGAAGCCAAGCGCGTCTACGGCGACGTCATCCCTGGCCACCAGCCTGACAAGCGCCTGATCGTCATCAAGCAGCCGATCGGTGTTACCGCCGCCATCACCCCGTGGAACTTCCCGGCCGCGATGATCACCCGTAAAGCCGGCCCGGCCCTGGCCGCTGGCTGCACCATGGTGCTCAAGCCTGCTTCGCAGACCCCGTACTCCGCCCTGGCCCTGGTCGAGCTGGCTACCCGTGCCGGCATCCCGGCTGGCGTGCTGAGCGTGATCACCGGCAGCGCCGGCGAAGTCGGTTCCGAACTGACCGGCAACTCCCTGGTGCGCAAGCTGTCCTTCACCGGCTCGACCGAAATCGGTCGCCAGCTGATGGAAGAATGCGCCAAGGACATCAAGAAGGTTTCCCTGGAACTGGGCGGTAACGCGCCATTCATCGTGTTCGACGACGCTGACCTGGACAAGGCAGTGGAAGGCGCGATCATTTCCAAGTACCGCAACAACGGCCAGACCTGCGTCTGCGCCAACCGCATCTACGTGCAGGACGGTGTCTACGACGCCTTCGCCGAGAAGCTGAAAGCCGCGGTCGCCAAGCTGAAGATCGGCAACGGTCTGGAAGAAGGCACCACCACCGGCCCGCTGATCGACGGCAAGGCCGTGGCCAAGGTCCAGGAGCACATCGAAGACGCCGTCTCGAAAGGTGCCAAGGTCCTGTCCGGTGGCAAGCTGATCGAAGGCAACTTCTTCGAGCCGACCATCCTGGTCGACGTACCGAAGACCGCCGCTGTCGCGAAAGAAGAGACCTTCGGCCCGCTGGCGCCGCTGTTCCGCTTCAAGGACGAGGCCGAAGTCATCGCCATGTCCAACGACACCGAATTCGGCCTGGCCTCGTACTTCTACGCCCGCGACATGAGCCGTGTGTTCCGTGTTGCCGAAGCGCTGGAATACGGCATGGTCGGCATCAACACCGGCCTGATCTCCAACGAAGTCGCGCCGTTCGGTGGTATCAAGGCGTCGGGCCTGGGCCGTGAAGGCTCCAAGTACGGCATCGAGGACTACCTGGAAATCAAATACCTGTGCCTCAGCATCTGAGTCGCGGTTAAGGCTTTACCTCTGCCAGCGGGGCGCGAGAGCGACGTCTCGCTGGCCTTTTTTACACAGGAACACCCGGCGGCCCGGGCCACGCCAGCAGTCGATCAACGAATACTGCCTGCCGTGAATACCGGTCGCCACTCTGAACTCGCCGCCTGATCGGCGAACTGAGGACTTTATGAGCAAGACCAACGAATCCCTGATGCAGCGTCGCGTCAACGCCGTTCCACGTGGCGTCGGCCAGATCCACCCGATCTTCGTCGATACCGCGAAGAACTCCACCGTGATCGACGTTGAAGGCCGCGAACTGATCGACTTCGCCGGCGGCATCGCAGTACTGAACACCGGTCACCTGCACCCGAAAGTGGTCGCGGCTGTCCAGGAACAACTGACCAAGGTCAGCCACACCTGCTTCCAGGTCCTGGCCTACGAGCCGTACGTCGAGCTGTGCGAGAAGATCAACGCTCGCGTTCCAGGCGACTTCGCGAAGAAGACCCTGCTGGTCACCACCGGCTCCGAAGCCGTTGAAAACGCCGTCAAGATCGCCCGTGCCGCCACCGGCCGTGCTGGCGTGATCGCCTTCACCGGCGGCTACCACGGCCGTACCATGATGACCCTGGGCCTGACCGGTAAAGTCGTGCCTTACTCCGCAGGCATGGGCCTGATGCCAGGCGGCATCTTCCGCGCCCTGTTCCCGAACGAGCTGCACGGTGTGAGCGTCGACGAGTCGATCGCCTCCATCGAGCGCATCTTCAAGAACGACGCCGAGCCACGTGACATCGCCGCGATCATCATCGAGCCCGTTCAGGGCGAAGGCGGCTTCCTGCCGGCGCCGAAAGAGCTGATGAAGCGTCTGCGCGCCCTGTGCGACCAGCACGGCATCCTCCTGATCGCTGACGAAGTGCAGACTGGCGCTGGCCGTACCGGCACCTTCTTCGCCATGGAACAGATGGGCGTTGCGCCTGACCTGACCACCTTCGCCAAATCCATCGCTGGCGGCTTCCCGCTGGCCGGTGTGTGCGGCAAGGCCGAGTACATGGACGCCATCGCCCCAGGCGGCCTGGGCGGCACCTACGCCGGTTCGCCGATCGCTTGCGCCGCGGCCCTGGCCGTGATCGAAGTGTTCGAGGAAGAGAAACTGCTGGAGCGCAGCCAGGCGGTTGGCGAGCATCTGGTCGCCGGTCTGAAGGCTATCCAGGCCAAGCACCCGATCATCGGTGACGTGCGCGCCCTGGGCTCGATGATCGCCATCGAAGTCTTCGAGAAAGGCACCCACACCCCGAACGCCGCTGCCGTGAACTCGGTAGTCGCCAAGGCGCGTGACAAGGGCCTGATCCTGCTGTCCTGCGGCACCTACGGCAACGTCCTGCGGATCCTGGTTCCGCTGACCGCCGAAGACGCGCTGCTGGACAAAGGCCTGGCAATCATCGAAGAGTGCTTCGCTGAACTCGCCTGATTTGTGATGCGCTAGAGAAAAAACCCGCTTCGGCGGGTTTTTTTTCGTCTCCGTGATGAACTTTGGGCGCTAAGGTTTCTAAGGGTTACAGGAGAGGTGCCGGAAGGTACGCTGGACTGCGTAATAGCCGCAAGGAGAGACCGATGACTGCTGTAGACCTCGCTGCCGCGCCCAAGGTGATGATCGCCGAGGGAGACCCGTGGGTGCGGGACATGTTGACCCAGATGTTGCTCAGTGTGCGCTGCGACGCTGAAGTGAAGGTCTGCGCCAATGGCAACGAAGCGCTGGAAGGCCTGTCCGGCAAGCCCGACCTGATCATCGCCGCCCGCGAACTGCCGGGCCTGGATGGCCTCGACCTGTTGCGCAAGGTGCGCTCGCGGCCGCGTACGCCGGCCTTGCCGTTCATCATCATCAGCAGCCGCAGCGACGTGACCAGCGTGCGCGAGGCCCTGCCGTTGGCGCCGACGGCCTACCTGACCAAGCCGCTGAATCTGGAAGCCCTGCGCCAGCGCCTGGAAGAGCAGTTGCTCAAGGTGGGCGAGTCCATCGCCTGCGAAGTGCCGCCGCTGCGGGCCGGGCTGACCTTGTCGCGGTTTATCGAGGAACATCGGGCCACGGCCGATGGCGGGCCGTTGTTCGCCGATGTGCAGCAGGCGATCAAGCGTGCGCTGAACCCCCAGGGCCTGGATTTGCGGGTGCTGGAGGAGGAGGTGCGTGCCGATCCGCAGATCACTGCGGTGCTGATCGCAGCGGCCAACAGTGCGGCGCTGCACCGTGAAGGCGGCGTGCAGACGCTGTTGCAGGCGCTGAACAAGCTCGGGACCACCCAGAGCATGAACCTGATCCTCGGGCTGGCGCTCAAGCGCAGTGCCAAGCTCAGCGACCCGGTGCTGGCGCGCTATGCCGAGCAGTACTGGAACCTGTCGCTGCGCGCCGCGGAATACGGGCGCAACCTGGCGCAGATGCTGGAGCTGGATTACGAGCGCTGTTACTGCGCCGGATTGCTGCATTGCCTGGGCGACCTGGCGTTGCTGCGTTGCCTGCAGGAATGGCGGCTGGGCGGTGGCGAGCTGGACGAGAACGAGATCGAGGTGGCGCTGGGCAAGGCGGGCGCGGCCTATGGTTCGGCCCTGCGCACACGCTGGCGCCTGCCGCTGGAGCTGCGTGAGCTGATTGCGGCGGTGTATCAGCTGGGTGGTGGGGTGTATTCCCGGGAAGACCTGGTGATGAACCTGGCGGGGCAGATGGCGCGGTTGACGGCGGAGGACGGGCTGGACGAACTGGCGGCCGGGAAGACGGCGCGGCTGCTCAAGGTGGGAAGGGCGGAGCTGGCGCGGTTGCGCAAGGAATAGGATTCTTTATTGATCTTCCGGGCCCTATCGCTGGCAAGCCAGCTCCCACAGGGATTGCATGCGCCGCGGACCTTGTGGGAGCTGGCTTGCCAGCGATAGGGCCCGGAAGAGCAACATCAAATCAGGATCAGCCCAGAACGATCTGGTTCTTCCCTTGCCGCTTCGCCTGATACATCGCCGCATCCGCCCGCGCGAACAGGTCATCCAGCACCCCATCCTCGCCGTTGAGCCCGGTCAGCCCCTGGCTCACGGTAATCCCATAGGTCTGCCCTTCATGACTGAAGCTCAGCCGCTGGATCTCCCGCTGCAAGCGCTGCGCCACCTGCATGGCCATCTCCGGCGGACACCCCGGGAACACCGCGGCAAACTCCTCGCCACCAATCCGTCCGAACAGATCCCCGCGCCGTAGCGCCGCCTTGCCGCTGTCGGCGATCCGCTGCAACACCTGGTCCCCCTCGGGATGCCCGTAGGTGTCGTTGACCTGCTTGAAATCATCGATATCCAGCAACAGGAACGACAACGGCGTGCCCTCCACCCGCGCCCGGTCGAAGGCCTCGCCGGCGCATTCGAAGAAGTGCCGGCGGTTGCTGCTCTGGGTCAGCACGTCGGTGGTGGCCAGGCGCTGCAGCTCGCCTTCGAGCTGCTTCTTGTCGGTGATGTCCTCGGCCATGCCTACCACGATCACCCGCTGGCCTTCGCCCTGCTGGTTGATAAAGCACTTGTCGCTGAGCCAGCGCACCTGGCCGTCGGCGGCAATGATTCGGTATTCGCGGTCTTCCACCGCGCCCTTGACCAGCACCTCGGCCAGGGTGCGCTCGGCGTAGTCGAGGTCGTCGGGGTAGATCGCGTCGCGCCACTGGTTGTAGTCGGCCAGCAACAGGCTGGCGGAGCGACCGAAGATGCGCTCGTAGGCCGGGCTGACATAGAGGACCTGACGGCTCTCCCAATCGAAGGCCCAAAGTACGGCGTTGACACTGTCCAGCAGCGAGCTGAACAGCTGCTCGCGCTCGCTCAGGCGGGCGACTTCGCCCTGGGCGTGCATCAAGGCCAGCAGCGTCTGGGCAGCTTCTGGAGGTGCGGTGAACGGCGGGGTGTTCTTGACCATGTTCGCAGTACTTCTAGTAAGGCGCAGGGAGTGGCCACGGCCCGGCCCGCCAGGCGGGCGACATATCTGGTAAGAACTTGATTTCGGGGGGAAGTTCCGAAACGGGCGCCCCAGAACGGGGCGCACCGATCAGTGGCCGTCAGGCCAGGGCAGGGCGCAGCGAGTAGGTTTTCAGCTGTGCGGCGAACTCGCGCAGGGAGTGGATGCCGCTGGCCTCGGCCTCGTGCACCCAGTCCTTGATGGCCGCGAGCATGTCGTGGCCGTTGGCGCTGGTGCGGGCCCAGATCTGCTGCAGGGCCAGGCGCTTCTCGTAGATCACCTTCAGCGCGTGGCTGTGCTCGAGCATGGTCTGGATGCGCTGGTGATGGCGGTCCTCCAGCAGGCTGGTCTCCCGCGAAAGCAGGCGCTTGGCGCGGCGGAACTGGTGGCGCACCGAGTCGTCGACCCGGGCCAGCTCCTGCTTGACCAGCGGCGCGATCACCAGCTTGCGGTACTGGGCCATGATCTGGAAGCGGTTGTTGAGGATCGCCATGGCGGTGTCCATGTCCAGCTGGCCCTTGCCTTCGACCCGGTGGGCGATCGGCGCGACGCGCTGCACCTTGGCCAGGCGCAGCCAGGTGAACAGCTTGATCCAGGCCCAGCCCATGTCGAACTCCCAGCGCTTGACCGAGAGCTTGGCCGAGTTGGGGTAGGTGTGGTGGTTGTTGTGCAGCTCTTCACCGCCGATCACGATGCCCCAGGGCACGAGATTGGTGGCGGCATCCTTGCATTCGAAGTTGCGATAGCCCACCGCATGGCCCAGGCCGTTGACCACGCCGGCGGCCCAGAACGGAATCCACATCATCTGCACCGCCCAGATGGTGACGCCGATGGTGCCGAACAGCAGCAGGTCGATCAGCGCCATCAGGGCGATACCGCCGAGCTTGTAGCGGCTGTAGAGGTTGCGCTCGATCCAGTCCTCGGGGCAGTTCTTGCCGTAGATGCGCAGGGTTTCCGGGTTCTGCGCCTCGGCGCGGTACAGCTCGGCGCCCTTGCGCAGCACGGTGGACAGGCCCTTGATCACCGGGCTGTGCGGGTCGTCCACGGTTTCGCATTTGGCGTGGTGCTTGCGGTGGATGGCGGTCCATTCGCGGGTGTTCTGCGCCGTGGTCAGCCACAGCCAGAAGCGGAAGAAGTGCTTGAGCCCGGCATTCAGCTCCAGGGAGCGGTGCGCCGAATAGCGGTGCAGATAGACCGTGACCGCGACGATGGTCACGTGGGTCATCAGCAGGGTGACCGCCAGCAGTTGCCAGGCCGACAGGTCGAGTAAACCGTAGTACCACATAGGTGGAAGTGCCCTCTTAGAGCGGTTGAACAGCGATGGTCATTATTACCACCATGTCAAATAAAACCAGTCGGCCTTTTAGATAAGAGGTCAACCGGGAAAACTATCCCTATAATGCCCCATCTTTTGATGTGGGCATCCGAGACGCTATGTCTGTTTCCGCACGAGAAGCCTTGCGCATGGCCGCGCTGTACCTGGGGCTGTCGCTGTTGTGGCTGGTCGTATCTGATCAAATATTAAGCAGTGTTTTCGATGATCCGGTGGAAAGGGCCGGCTGGCAGCTGATCAACGCCTATGTCTGGGCGGGCTGCAGCGCCTTGCTCATCTTTTTCTCGCGAGTACGACTGCTCAACTTCATCGGGGTCGGCGCGCGCCTGCGGCGTGAAGACCGCGAGCGCCTGCGCATGGCCGCCGCCGTGTTCGACAGCACCCTGGAAGGCGTACTGGTCAGCAATGGCGACGGGATCATCGTCCACGTCAACCGCGCCTTCATGAACATCACCGGCTACAGCCGTGACGAGGTTATCGGCCAGCGACCCAACAAGTTCAAGTCCGGACGCCACGACCAGGCCTTCTACCAGACCATGTACGCCACCCTGCACGAGAAAGGCGAGTGGAGCGGTGAAGTGTGGAACCGACGCAAGAGCGGCGAAGTGTACCCGCAATGGCAAACCATATGCGCAATTCGCGACGATAGCGGGCGTTTGACACACTATGTTGCAGTTTTCAGCGATATCAGTGCCATCAAACACACCGAGCGTGAACTGGCCCACCTGGTCCACCATGACCCGCTGACCAACCTGCCCAACCGCCTATTGTTCAACGACCGCGCCGCCCAGGCGCTGGCTGCGGCGCAGGTCAACAAGCGCGGCTGCGCCTTGCTCTTGCTCGACCTCGACCACTTCCAGAACATCAACGACAGCCTGGGCCACAACATTGGCGACCAGTTGCTCAAGGCCGTGGCCGACCGCCTCAAGCTGGTGATCGACCCGGGCGTGACCCTGGCCCGGCTGGGCGGCGACGAATTCGCCATTCTCAGCGAGAACTGTGGCCAGGTCGCGCAAGCGGCGGACCTGGCCCAGTTGATCGTCAATGTGCTGAAAGAGCCCTACGAGCTGGAACATCATCGCCTGTTCAGTACGGTCAGCATCGGCATCAGCCTGTTCCCGGGCGATGCGCAGAGCGCCGAGCAACTGCTGCGCAACGCCGATGCAGCGCTGTTCAAGGCCAAGAGCAATGGCCGCTCCGGCTACGCGCTGTACACCGAAGAACTCACCGCCCATGCCCAGCAGCGGGTGGAGACGGCCAGCGAACTGCGCCGGGCCCTGGAGCAGGACGAGTTGCGGGTCTACTACCAGCCGGTGCACGACCTGTTCAGCGGCAAGATGATCGGCGCCGAGGCCTTGGTGCGCTGGGAGCATCCGCAGCGCGGGATGATCTCGCCGGGGGAATTCATCCCGATTGCCGAGCGCACCGGGCTGATCGCCGATATCGACATGTGGGTGATGCGCCAGGCCTGCCAGCAGATGGTGCGCTGGCTGGGGGAGGGCAAGGTCCTCGACTTCGTCGCCTGCAACGTCTCCAGCCGGCTGTTTGCCCACCGCGAGATGTACAAGCAGGTCGCCCAGGTGCTGGCCGACACCGGGCTGGAGCCGTCGCGGCTGGAGGTCGAGGTGACCGAAAGCGCGGTGATGGACGATCACGAAGTGGCGCTGGAGCAACTTCATCGCCTGCGCGACCTGGGCTTGCGCCTGGCCATCGATGACTTCGGCACCGGCTATTCCTCGCTACTGCGGCTCAAGCGCTTGCCGGTGCAGAAGCTGAAGATCGACCAGGGCTTCGTCGCCGGTTTGCCCGGGGATGACGATGACGTGGCGATTGTCCGGGTGATCATCGCCCTGGCGCGGAGCATGGGCATGGCGATCCATGCCGAGGGCATCGAGCAGTCGGAGCAGGCGCGTTTCCTGCTGGAGCACCAGTGCGACATGGGGCAGGGGTACTGGTATGGGCGGCCGGTGCCGGCTCGGGATCTTAGGTTTTGAGCTTCAAGCTCTAAGCTTCAAGCTGCAAAAAAGGGCAAAGGCAGTCCGGTGCAACGCCGACTGCTTTTTCTTATGACTTAAAGCTTGAAGCTTGAAGCTGTTTTTCAGTTATATAAAAATTCTTAAATAGTATTTTTAAGAATATTCAGCCCCCCCTAAGATTGCTCCCACACCAGGCGCAGTCACCTTCCTACACATGCTGCTCCAGGGCCCCCTCATTTTCAGGAGCACGAGCATGAGCGCATCTCTGCGTAGCGTTGACGGTCAGGACGAAGCCACCATCCTGCGTGAAATCCAGAGCGCCCTGCGCGACCTGCGCTTCGGCGCCGTGGAAATCACCGTGCACAACGCGCAAGTCGTGCAGATCGAACGCAAGGAAAAATTCCGCCTGCAGAACCCGGGCAACAAGCCGAGCTAAGCTCGCGCGTCCCAGGTCTACCTAATTAGAAAAAAGCCAATCGGGAGCTTCACCATGTCTATCCGCCGTTATGCCCTGGCCGCACTCGCCAGTGCTGTTTTTGCCGGTTCCGCCATCGCCAAGGACTACGAGCTGCTGAACGTGTCCTATGACCCTACCCGCGAGCTGTATCAGCAGTACAACGCCGAGTTCATCAAGCACTGGCAACAGGCCAACCCCAGCGACAAGGTGAAGATCCAGCAATCCCACGGTGGCTCGGGCAAACAGGCCCGTGCAGTGATCGACGGCCTGCGCGCCGACGTGGTGACCCTGGCCCTGGCCGGCGACATCGACGAAGTCGCCAAGCTCGGCAAGACCCTGCCGGAGAACTGGCAGACCCGCCTGCCGGACGCCAGCACCCCGTACACCTCGACCATCGTGTTCCTGGTCCGCAAGGGCAACCCGAAAGGCATCAAGGACTGGGGTGACCTGATCAAGAAGGACGTCTCGGTCATCACCCCGAACCCGAAAACCTCCGGCGGCGCCCGCTGGAACTTCCTCGCCGCCTGGGCCTACGGCCTGAAAGCCGGCGGCAGCGAAGCCAAGGCCCAGGAGTACGTGAAGGAGCTGTTCAAGCACGTTCCGGTCCTGGACACCGGTGCCCGCGGCTCGACCATCACCTTCGTCAACAACGGCCAGGGCGACGTCCTGCTGGCCTGGGAAAACGAAGCCTTCCTGGCCCTCAAGGAAGACGGCGGCAACGATAAGTTCGAAATCGTCGTACCATCGCTGTCGATCCTCGCCGAGCCGCCAGTGGCCGTGGTCGACAAGAACGCCGAGAAGAAGGGCAACGAGAAGATCGCCGAGGAATACCTCAAGTACCTGTACAGCCCGGTAGGCCAGAAGATCGCCGCCGACAACTTCTACCGTCCGCGTGACGAGAAGGTCGCTGCCCAGTACGTCAACCAGTTCCCGAAACTCGACCTGGTGACTATCGACAAAGACTTCGGTGGCTGGAAGACTGCCCAGCCCAAGTTCTTCAACGATGGCGGCGTGTTCGACCAGATCTATTCGGCGCAGTGATTTCGCCTGTCTAGAATGCTTGTTTCGTAGCCAGCATGGGCCCGGGCTTTAGTCCCGGGCTTCGTGCGTTCAACCAGGGACCTTTATGTCGCGTCGTATCTCTCCCGTCATACCCGGCTTCGGGCTGACGCTGGGCTACACCTTGGTGTACCTCAGCCTGATTGTGCTCATACCGCTGGGAGCCATGTTCGTCCATGCCTCCCAACTTACCTGGGAGCAGTTCTGGAACATCGTCAGCGCACCGCGAGTCCTCGCCGCGCTGAAGCTGAGTTTCGGCACCGCGTTCCTCGCCGCCATCATCAACGGCCTGATCGGCACCCTGCTGGCCTGGGTGCTGGTGCGCTACACCTTCCCGGGGCGCAAGATCATCGATGCGATGATCGACCTGCCGTTCGCCCTGCCCACCGCCGTTGCCGGTATCGCCCTGACCGCCCTGTACGCCCCTTCGGGCTGGGTCGGCCAGTTCGCCACCGACCTCGGTTTCAAGATCGCCTACACCCCGCTGGGCATCACCCTGGCCCTGACCTTCGTCACCTTGCCGTTCGTGGTGCGCACGGTGCAGCCGGTGCTCGCGGATATCCCCCGTGAAGTCGAAGAAGCGGCCGCCTGCCTCGGCGCGAAGCCGCTGCAGGTGTTCCGCCATGTGCTGATGCCGGCGCTGCTGCCGGCCTGGCTCACCGGTTTCGCCCTGGCCTTTGCCCGTGGCGTGGGCGAGTACGGTTCGGTGATCTTCATCGCCGGCAACATGCCGATGAAGACCGAGATCCTGCCGCTGCTGATCATGGTCAAGCTCGACCAGTACGACTACACCGGCGCCACGGCCATCGGCGTGCTGATGCTGGTGGTTTCCTTCATCCTGCTGCTGCTGATCAACCTGCTGCAGCGGCGCATCGAAACCCCTTGAAGGAGGCCTGAGCATGTCTGCATCCGCAATTGGCGCGGCCGCTTCGGCCAACGCCGCCCGCCGTGGCAGTGCCACTGCCCGGCGCATCCTGATCGGCCTTGGCTGGCTGATCTTCGCCCTGTTCCTGCTGTTGCCGCTGGTGATCGTGGTCTCGCAGGGCCTGAAAATGGGCGTGGGCACCTTCTTCGAAGCGATCTTCGAAGCTGATGCCCTGTCCGCCCTGAAACTGACCCTGATCGCCGTGGCCATCTCGGTGCCGCTGAACCTGGTGTTCGGCGTCAGCGCGGCCTGGTGCGTGAGCAAGTACGACTTCCGCGGCAAGAGCATCCTGGTGACCCTGATCGACCTGCCGTTCTCGGTCTCGCCGGTGATCGCCGGTCTGGTCTACGTGCTGATGTTCGGCGCCCAGGGCTTCTTCGGCCCTTGGCTGCAGGACCACGATATCCAGATCGTCTTCGCCCTGCCGGGCATCGTGCTGGCGACCATCTTCGTCACCGTGCCCTTCGTCGCCCGTGAACTGATCCCGCTGATGCAGGAGCAGGGCACCCAGGAAGAGGAGGCCGCGCGCCTGCTCGGGGCCAACGGCTGGCAGATGTTCTGGCACGTGACCCTGCCGAACATCAAATGGGGCCTGATCTACGGCGTGGTGCTGTGTACCGCGCGGGCGATGGGCGAGTTCGGCGCGGTGTCGGTGGTGTCCGGCCACATCCGCGGCGTGACCAACACCCTGCCGCTGCATGTCGAGATCCTCTACAACGAATACAACCATGTCGCGGCGTTCAGCGTAGCCAGCCTGCTGCTGATCCTGGCGCTCTTCATCCTGCTGCTCAAGCAGTGGAGCGAGAACCGCATTAACCGTCTGCGCCACAGTGCGGCGGAGGAATAATTCATGTCGATCGAAGTTCGTAACGTCAGCAAGCGCTTCAACAGCTTCCAGGCCCTGGACAACATCAACCTGGATATCAACAGCGGCGAGCTGGTGGCCCTGCTCGGCCCGTCCGGCTGCGGCAAGACCACCCTGCTGCGCATCATCGCCGGCCTGGAAACCCCGGATGACGGCAATATCGTCTTCCACGGCGAGGACGTGTCGGGCCACGACGTGCGCGATCGCAACGTCGGTTTCGTGTTCCAGCACTACGCGTTGTTCCGCCATATGAGCGTGTTCGACAACGTCGCCTTCGGCCTGCGCATGAAGCCCAAGGGCGAGCGCCCGAGCGAAAGCAAAATTGCCGAGAAGGTCCATGAACTGCTGAACATGGTGCAACTGGACTGGCTCTCGGATCGCTATCCGGAGCAACTGTCCGGTGGCCAGCGCCAGCGTATCGCCCTGGCCCGCGCCCTGGCGGTGGAGCCCAAGGTGCTGCTGCTGGACGAGCCGTTCGGTGCGCTGGATGCCAAGGTCCGTAAAGAGCTGCGTCGCTGGCTGGCGCGGCTGCACGAGGACATCAACCTGACCTCCGTGTTCGTGACTCACGACCAGGAAGAAGCCATGGAAGTGGCGGACCGCATCGTGGTGATGAACAAGGGCGTGATCGAGCAGATCGGTTCGCCGGGCGAGGTGTACGAGAATCCGGCCAGTGATTTCGTCTATCACTTCCTGGGTGACTCCAACCGCCTGCACCTGAGCGAGAACCATCATGTGCTGTTCCGGCCCCATGAAGTGTCGCTGTCGCGGCATGAAGTGGAAGGGCATCACGTCGCGGAAGTGCGGGATATCCGGCCGCTGGGCGCGACTACCCGGGTGACCCTGAAGGTGGAAGGGCAGAGCGAGCTGATCGAGGCCGAGGTGGTCAAGGACCATGACAGCCTGACCGGGCTGGCCCGGGGTGAGACCTTGTTCTTCAAGCCGAAGGTCTGGCAGAAGGTTGAGAACATCTGAGGCCTTGAGGTCCTCATCGCCGGCAAGCCCGCTGCGATCCCTGTGGGAGCTGGCTTGCCAGCGATAGGGCCCTCAAATTCACTGAAAATCCCTCAGACCGCCACCAACCCCAGATCCATCTCATCCCCCACCCGATCCACCTCCAGCACCCACTCCACCATGGCCTCTGCCAAAGGTGACAAACGCTGCCGAGCCCGGCTGACAATCCCATACCGCGCCTCGTCCACCATCCAACCCTCGACCTTCAGCCGCACCAGCCCCTGCCCCCCATGGCTCACCCCCAGGGCATTCGACCCCAGCAGCACGCCACGCAGGCCCTGGCTATCGGCACACTCGATGGTCGCCGGCAGCTCGGCCAGGCTCGGTTCACCGCCGGGAATCGCCAGCGGCCAGGCTGACAGCTCTTCGACGCCAACGCTCTCCTGCAACGCCAACGGATGCCCGACCCGGCAGGTCAACTGCCAGCTCCGCGCCCTCAGCTTCTGCACGCGATACGCCGAATCGCCTTCGAATGCCCGGCAATCCGCGATGAAGAATTCGACTGCCTCGTCCTGCAAGCTGCAATCGGCCTCGAACAGCACCCGCGCCCGCGGATAGCGCCCGACAAACCCGGCAATCGCCCGTGGCACCAATCCTCCGGCCAGCGCCGGCACGCAGCCAAAGCGCAGCTCCCCGGCTTCCAGGTCATTGAACTGGCGAATCTCGTTGCTCAGCTGATACGCGCCGCTGACCAGCCGCCGCGCATGCTCCAGCACCACCAGGCCTTGCCGGGTCGGTGCCAGGTCCTTGCTCGCCCGGTTCCACCAACTGGCAGCCCACACTCTGCTCCAGCGCCTGGATGCTGCGGCTGAAAGCGGACTGGGACAGCTTCACCGCACCGGCGGCCGCAACGAAGCTGCGGTGTTCGGCAAGGGCGATGAGGTGGCGGAGTTGGCGAAGGTCGATGTGCATGGCGTCACCTTATAAAGGCAATCGCTTATTCGGTAAACATATGTAAAAACATAAATAAATAACCGAAATGCATATGACATCAGTCAGCAAAAGCACCGATTTCCCATGCCTTTGGGGAATATTTTCAATGCAGCAAAGGCATGGCGTTTTGCCCGCTTCGCTGGAGGCCTTGATCTGCGGGGGTTACAGCGCTGTGGATAAATCGTATATAGCGCAAAATTCTATCCATAACTTTAAAGATTACTTTCGGAGATAAGCGTCTGACCCGGATCATTCGGTCAAGCGAGGGCACACCTTCAACCGCCTTCGAAGCATGCACCGAACCCCCAGGAGTTGATCAATGGGTAATGTCCAGACCGCCGCCAGTGCCGTTGATGTGCTGTGGCGCCCGACGCCGGGCGAACTGGTCGACCTCGGCCGGCCGCACCGTTCGCCGCTTGGGCAACAGCGCTTGCAGCGTACGCCGCGCAGTGCTCTGAACCGTCGCGAGAAAGTCCTGCTGGGGGTGTTCGCCCTGGTCCTGCATGGCGCTGCCGCGTACTGGGTGAGCCAGGCGCCGACCCCGGTATTGCCGGTGGTCCCGCCAGAGATTCCACCGATGACCATCGAGTTCTCCCAGCCGGCGCCGCCGGTGGTGGAGCCGCCGCCACCTGTAGTCGAACCACCGCCGCCGGTGGTGGAGCCGCCACCGCCGGTCGAGGACGAGCTGGCCGTGAAGCCGCCGCCGCCCAAGCCGGTACCCAAGCCCAAGCCTGTGCCGAAACCGGTGCCCAAGCCTGCGCCCAAGCCAGTGGAACAACCGCCAGCGCCGACGCCACCGACTCCGGCACCGACTCCGGCAACCCCCGCGCCACCGGCTCCGCCAGCGCCCGCCCCGGTGACCCCGGCCTCGGCCAACGCCGCGTACCTGAAGAACCCGGCGCCGGAATACCCGTCGCTGGCCCAGCGTCGCGGCTGGGAAGGCACGGTGCTGTTGCGGGTCAAGGTGCTCGCCACGGGCAAGCCCGGCGAGATCCAGATCCAGCAGAGCAGTGGGCGCCAGCAACTCGATGACGCCGCACTGGCAGCGGTGAAGCGCTGGAGTTTCGTGCCGGCCAAGCAGGGCGATGTACCCCAGGAAGGCTGGGTGAGCGTGCCCATCGATTTCAAGATTCGCTAACCCAAATTCGCGCAACGACAGAGAGAACACATCATGAGCTTATTGGCCTCCCCCCTTGAATCCATCGAAAGCGCGGTGATCTGGCTGCTGGTCGGTTTCTCCGTGGTCACCTGGGGCCTGGCCCTGGTCAAGACCGTGCAGTTCGTCCGCCTGAAGAACCAGGACAAGCGTTTCCACAAGCAATTCTGGGCCGCCTCCAGCCTCGACTCGGCGGCCGACCTGGCCCACACCCAGCCGGGCTCTGCTGCCCGTGTCGCCCAGGCCGGCTATGCCGCCATCGCCGTTGGCGAGCCGGGCCAGGCGACTGACCTGAGCCATTCGATCAACCACCAGGACCGTCTGGAACGCGCCCTGCGCCAGCAGATCGTGCGTGAGCGCCGCTCGCTGGAAACCGGCCTGGCCGTGGTCGCCAGTATCGGCAGCACCTCGCCCTTCATCGGCCTGTTCGGTACGGTCTGGGGGATCATGGAAGCGCTCAAGGGCATCAGCGCGGCGGGCTCGGCGAGCCTGGAAACCGTGGCCGGGCCGATTGGTGCGGCGCTGGTCGCCACCGGCGTGGGTATCGCCGTCGCGGTCCCGGCGGTGCTGGTTTACAACTACTTCCTGCGTCGCCTCAAGCTCACCGCCGCTGACCTCGACGACTTCGCCCACGACTTCTACAGCCTCGCGCAGAAGAGTGCCTTCCGCGTCATCGCCCACCCTGCGCTGCACAAGGCCAATGCCTCGTCTGGCCAGCCTGTGAAAGAGGCGGTGTGACATGGCCTTTTCGACCCAGGACAGCGACGAAGTTCTCAGCGAGATCAACGTAACGCCGCTGGTGGATGTGATGCTGGTGCTGCTGGTGGTGTTCATCGTCACCGCGCCGCTGCTCACCAACGCCATCCCGATCAACCTACCCAAGACCGAGGCTGTGGCCCCGGTGGAGCAAAAGGATCCGTTGGTGGTCAGCATCGACGGGGCAGGGAAGCTGTTTATCAACAAGGATGAAATCCAGCCGGATCTGCTGGAAACCAACCTGCAGGCGGCGAAAGCCAAGGACCCCGAGGTACGGGTGCAACTGCAGGCGGACGATGGAGTGAATTACGGGGAAGTGGCGCGCGCCATGGCCTCGATCGAACGTGCGGGGATTACCAAGCTGTCGGTGATCACCGCACGCTGAGCAATATGCAACTCAGGCAAACTTGGAGGCCGGTCCTGTGGCAGGGGCTGGTCTTTTTTTGTTTGGAGAAGAGCTGTTTTCTCGGTAGAAGATTTGATTTTGCTTGTTTTTCTGATCAGAAAAACAAGGTGATTTGCAAAATCAAAACCTGTTTATGCTTGTTTTTCTGCGCAGCTAAAGTAGGCTTATTCCAAAATCAGAAGCTTTGCCAGCGGCTTGATGGAGGAAACGGTGGACGGTTCAAACGAGCTGCTGATGCACGGCTTTGCCGATGCGTTGCACGAAGCGAGTGGCATCCTTGTCAGCGATATCCGTTTCGGATCGGCAAAAGGCGATGCCGAACCTGACGCGTCGGCAGTCCTGCAAACGCCCGACGGTCAATGGCAACTGATCTTTTTCATCCGCAAGACCTTCTACCCTCGTGACGCCCGGGAAGCGCTCTGGAAGCTGGAGGGCCACAGGACCCGTGCGCAACATCCTTCGCAAATCGTCCCGATGGTGCTTGCCGAGCATTTGAGCAAGGGCGCGAAGGAAGCGCTGAAGCAACGCGGTGTCGGCTTCTTCGATTCGGCGGGTGCGTTGTTCCTGAAGCATCGCAACTGGTTGATCAATATCGAAGGCAGCAAGCCAAAAGCCAGGGCTGCCCCTCGGGAAGTTGCGTTGTTCAGGGGGGCCCGGGAAATGGTCGTGCACGCCTTGCTGCAGTCGCGCGGTGACTGGTTTCACGGCCTGGATATCGTCGAGCTTTCCAGCACCTCCGGCTATTCGGTTTCAACGGTTCTGCAAGCGCTGGAGCGACTGGAGTGGGTCGAGTCCCAGGGGCAGGGCCGACACCGCCTTCGTCGCCTGAGCCGACCGGGAGAACTGCTGGATGCCTGGGCCCGCGACTGGGCACAGCGCAAGCAGGACAAGACCCGCTGGTATTTCTTCTGCGAGGACCCCAGGCAGCTTGCCGACAAGCTCGGCGCCAGGATGGCCGCCAGCAAAAGCCCGCTTGCGTTCACGGGGGCGATCGCCGCCAACCGCTTGTCTCCGCTGCTCACTCACGTGGATGTCGCCGAACTGGTCGCACCTCGGGATGTGCGGGAAATGGCCGAAGCCATCGGACTCAAGCCAGCGGAAAAAGGAGCCAACGTGGTCCTGATCGAACGTGCCGGCGCAACTCAGTTGTTTCAGGACTATTCACCGACGCAAAGAACGTGGTCCACCAGTCCTTTTATTCAGTACCTTGACCTGCTTGATGGCCGCGGACGCAACGCGGAGCTGGCGGCCCAACTAAGGAGCGAGATACTGATGATCTGAAGTGGCTAGAGAAACCAAGCCAACAACGGCTGCCGGATACAGCACCACACACACCGAGACCTGCGAGCGGGTGCTGGTGACTCTCCTGAGTGCTTTCGGCACGCTGAAAGACACGCTTCGTCTGGTCGGGGGCTTGGTGCCTCGCTACCTGACGCCTGAAAACCCTCCCGATGTCCCGGCTCACTTTGGCACCTCCGATGTGGATGTGGTGCTGAACCTCTCGGTGCTCGCGTCTGGCAACTACGCGTCCCTCTCGGAGCAGTTGAGGCAGAGGGGATTCACCCGGTGGACCAATGAAAAGGGCTGGAGCCAGGCCTGGCGCTGGGAGTACCGGATTTCGCAGCACCATACCGTCCTGGTCGAGTTTCTGCGTGGCGCGACCGAGGAATGCCCGGCAAAGGAAATCGTTGCCCTGGATGGTGAGGAGGTGGCCGCGTTGGCTGTACAGCACATGGAGATCGTCCATGAATGGTACGAGTCCCGGCAGATAGAAGCCGAAATGCTGGGTGGCCGGGGCGTTACGCTGGAGCGGGTTCACTATGCCGATGTGCCGGCCTTCATCATTCTCAAGGCGCTGGCATTCCACAGCCGGGCGGAGCGCAAGGATGCGGGGGATCTGATTCATGTGCTGCGTTATTCCGGTGGTCTGGACGAGGTGGTCCGTCAGTTCATCGTGCGGGCTCGCAGTGGTCTTCATCCCGAGGCGATTCGGGCCTGCCGTGAGGCGCTGAGAGAGCGGTTCTGTGATACGGCCAGAACGGCCGGGCATCTGCTGGTGGGACCAAGATCCTATGCGGAGTTCATCCTGGGGTTCGGTGCTGATGAGGAGGAGCTGGTCCGGGAGGCTCGGTATGCGTCGGGGCTTGTGACCGCGTTTCTGGAGGAGATTGATCGGGAGCTGGGTGTGTTGGATTGAGCGCGAGGTGGCGCAGTCCATCGCGGGCGGCCAAGAGACCTGCACAGATTTCCAAACACAAAGCCGCTGGCCTGCGGCAGCCGCCGGGGATACCGTTTCCCGTCTTCATGGCCGCTGCGCAGGCGAGGCGTGATGGCCTGCCGGGGTTCTATTCCTCCGGTTTTCCACCGCCTGGGCAGTGGCCACCTTTGTCTTTATGGCGGCTGTATGCAGGAGGCCTTCGGGCCTGCCGGGTTTCCCTATTTGTCCGGTTTCCACTCTGCATGCAACCGCCACCTTCCTTGAAGCCGACACGGACCCTGTGGGAGCTGGCTTGCCAGCGATGAGGCCAGCAGGGCCACTGATGTTGTTTGATCTGACGCCATCGCTGGCAAGCCAGCTCCCACAGAGGCCGCATTCCAGACACCTGCAAACATAATGTTTGTGGAACATGGAAATCCTAGGACGTACCCTACGCTATCTGTCGGTCTTTGCTTACTTGCCCACGGAAACCACTCCTTCTAGTCTTCTGCGGTCGCCGAGCAATTGGTGATTTAGGCGTGGAAACCTAAGCGTTGTGAATGTGAGACCGCTTTATGGCGGCTGTGCGCGGGAGGCCTTTGGCCTGCCGGGTTTCTCCATTCGCTCGGTTTTCCACCCCGCGTACAGCTGCCACCCCTTCGTGTGGAAACGGCGAGGTGCAGCCCCATAAACCGCAATGGAGTTACTGCAATGAAAAAACTCGTACCCGATCCACCCCTATCCCCAACCTGCACCCGCCCCTTCGGCGACTGCTCCTCCTCCCACCCGCCACTCTTCTCCGTCAACCCCGGCATCGACCCCCACAGCGTCCTGGTCCACGCCTCGATGTTCCTGCGCTGCGCCTACGAATCCGCCCAGCACTCCCTCGCCCCGGACGCCAACACCAGCGCCTTCCCCTGGTTGACCATGCACGCCGTGGAAGCCGCCAAGGGCCTGGTCGACGCGCTCCTCGAAGGCCATGAAAGCGCCACCTGGCAACAGCCCGAAAGCTGAAACCACAACGGGACCGCACCCCGGTCCCGTTTTCTGTTTGGTTATTAATAAATAGCTTCTTATTCCTTTACGAATATAACCCCAGCGCCAATACTTGCCGCCATGCACGCAAACCGCAGCAGGAGGCAATTCCCCATGCGCAACGAGTCGATCCGTTACCTGATTGTGCCGGGCTGGCAGGGTTCGCCAGACGATCACTGGCAGAGCCATTGGCACGCCACGCTGCCCAACAGCGCCCGTGTCGAGCAGGCCGACTGGCTGACGCCGAAGCGCGGGGATTGGGTCGCGGCGCTGGAAGAGGCGATCGCCGCCGACGATTCCCCGGTGATCCTGATCGCCCATAGCCTGGGCTGCATCACCGTCGCTCATTGGGCCGACCAGGCCAGCCCGGCCTTGCGCCGGCGAGTGCGCGGGGCGCTGCTGGTGGCCCCGGCGGATGTGGAGCGGCCTGCCTGCTCCCCGGCATTGCGCAACTTCGCACCGATCCCCATGGCCCCGTTGCCGTTCCCGAGCCAGGTGGTCACCTCCGACAACGACCCGGCCGTGAGCGCCCCGCGCGCCATGCAACTGGCCCGCGCCTGGGGCGCCGAGGCCGGGGTGCTCGGCGGCGCCGGGCATATCAACGTCAAGTCCGGCCACAAGCGCTGGGAACAGGGCTTCGCCTACCTGTACCGCCTGCAGAGCCGAATGGAACAGGGCGCCCTGCGCCGCGCCTGATTCCCGCACCGCTTTCCCTTACTGCCGTTATCAACGCCCGGGCCAGGAGCCCGGGCGGGAGCTTTGCCATGAAACTCGAAGACACCTTCGGCCAGCCGCTGCTGACCTTCCCCGAACTCGACAAGAGCCCGCTGAGCATCCGCGCCAAGGCGCTGGTGTTCGTCGATCCACGCTCGCGCCAGTTGCGCGAGGAACTGGAAATCCTCGCCCCGCTGGCCTTGCCCGTGCTGATCCGCGGCGAAAGCGGTACCGGCAAGGAACTGCTGGCCCGGCAGATCCACCGCGCCAGCGATCGCGGTGGTCTGTTCGTCTCGGTAAACTGCGGCGCGATCAGCCCGACCTACGCCGATGCCGAACTCTTCGGCTACGCCGTCGGCGCCCACAGCGGCAGTGCCAGCAGCCGCGCCGGCTGGTTCGGCTCGGCCAATGGCGGCACGCTGTATCTCGATGAAATCGCCGACCTGCCGCTGCCGATCCAGATCAAGCTGCTGGCCGCCCTGGAAAACCACGAGGTCTACCGTGTCGGCGCGCAGCAGCCGCATCCGGTGGATGTGCGCCTGGTCGCAGCCTCGAGCATCGACCTGGCCGAAGCGGTTGCAGCAGGGCACTTCCATCCGCGTCTCTACGACTACCTTCACGAAGGCCGCCTCGAACTGCCGGCGCTGCGCGAGCGGGTGGGCGATATCCTGCCGCTGGCCGAGTACTTCGTCGGCATCTACAGCCCCAAGCTCAACCGCCCGGTGCCGCTGCTCAGCGAAGACGCCCAGCGCGTGCTGGAACTGCACGACTGGCCGGGCAATACCCGCGAGCTGGAAAACGTCATTCACTTCGCCCTGCTCCAGGGCAGCGGCGACGAGATCCTGCCGGAACATCTGAACCTGCCGACCCCACTGCACGCATTGGCCCAGCGCCTGGACCGCCTCGCCCAGCTGGGCGACAAACAGGAGCGACACGCCCTGCGCAAACTGCTGGAGCAAACCCTGTTGCGCCTTGCGCAAGTCGCTAGCTAGAGCGTTGCAAGGTGTGCATCGCAAAAAGGCATAAGCAGCTAATCAAAAGATATTGTTCCGGAATAAAAAATCTCGGTATTGTCCGCCTCACGCCGGGCAACACGGGCCCGGCCAACCAACACTGATCGCCGCCCACGAGGCGCGGAATACCAATAAGGACTGCACATGAAAAAGGCTCTGTTGTTCTCTGCCCTGGCCGCCGCGCTGACGGTGGGCGGTTTTGTCCAGGCTGCCGAGAAACTGGTGGTTGCCGCCACCCCGGTACCCCATGCCGAGATTCTCGAGCTGATCAAGCCGACCCTGGCCAAAGAGGGCGTGGACCTGGAAATCAAGGTCTTCACCGACTACGTGCAGCCGAACGTGCAGGTCGACCAGAAGCGCCTGGACGCTAACTACTTCCAGACCCTGCCGTACCTGAAGAACTTCAACGAAGGCAAGGGCACCAACCTGGTGACCGTGATCGGCGTTCACGTCGAGCCGTTCGGTGGCTACTCGAAGAAAGTGAAGAGCCTGGCCGAGCTGAAGGAAGGCGCCACCGTCGCCATCCCGAACGAAGGCAGCAACAGCGGCCGCGCCCTGCTGCTTCTGCAGAAGGCTGGCCTGATCACCCTGAAGGACCCGCAGAACGCCCTGGCGACCCCGAAGGACATCGCCGAGAACCCGAAAAAACTTAAATTCCGCGAGCTGGAATCGGCCATGCTGCCGCGTGTGCTCGACCAGGTCGACCTGGACATGATCAACACCAACTACGCCCTGGAAGCCGGCCTCAACCCGGCGAAAGACGCGCTGGTGATCGAAGGCAGCGACTCGCCGTACGTCAACTTCCTGGTGGCCCGCCCGGACAACAAGGACAGCGACGCCATCCAGAAACTGGCCAAGGCCCTGACCTCGCCCGAGGTGAAGACCTTCATCGAGAAGAAGTACAGCGGTGCGGTACTGCCGGCGTTCTGATTCGCCACAGTACTGTCTGTTACTGAAAGACCGCCGTCGAGGCGGTCTTTCTTTTTCTGCGGCATACCTGATAGTTCTGTCAGTTATGGGCTGGCAAGCGGGGTTATACAATCCGTGGTGTTCCTGCCGGATGCCGGAGAAATAAGCGATGGCCACCCCGAATGACGCCGCACAACCCTCACGTAAGCAATCGGGGCACATTGGCTTTAATGGCGAGCTGCTTGAATGCATTACCGGCCACTACCTGCTCGGCAACGGTTATCGCGCCTACAGCACGTGGCTGATGATCTTTATCCAGCCGGACAGCTGGAGCCCGTTCGGGGCGGGTGGGCTCAATGCCTATGCTTATTGCAAGGGGGATCCGGTCAATGCTGCCGATCCTACCGGTCATATGCCGTTCCCAACTTCGAGGCCGTGGAATTTCCGGTGGACCCAGCCACCTCCCAGCCCTAATCGCAGCAGGCCTGGCAGCCCTTTTATGGCGAACATGCAAGACTTCCCACTGCTCGATAACTTCCCTGAACAACCAGTGATGGCACCTGTGGCGGTTGCCTGGAGTTCGCCGACAGGCCTTGCCCCGGCTCCCGCTTCGCCTTTACGTCCGACGTCTCCTTCGCGCCAGCCTTATTCATCGAGTTCAGAGTTGCCCACTCCTGCGGGACGTGCAGGCCCATCTGGGGTCGTCCGGGCATCTAATCGTCACAACGTTAATTACCGGCGCCTTGAGAGGAAGATTAAACGCATGATTCCCGCTTACGACGCAGAGGGTATCATTCGCCTGTCCAAAGAAGACTCCAGCAGACTTCCCGTTTTAAGGGAGCTGCGCTGGCAATTGCTGCGGCGCCCGGGCGAGCGTAGGCCCGTGTACGCCACAAGGGAGCTAGCTCCGGAAATTAAACAAAGGGAACTCGTGGTGCTGGAAAATCAAGCAGTAAATGAAGGCACTATTGAAAAAGCGCAATTCTATGCAAGATTGCGACACGGTTTTACTGAGGGGAGTCGTAGAAGACTTCGCAAGGATTAGGCTGCCATCGAGAAGAGGTGCAGCAGGGCGGTACTACTGGTGCTCTGATGCGTCGGTCAAGCTGCACCGAGGTAGGGCCGCAATGCGGCCCCACCTTTTTTCATGTCGGGCCTTACCTGACAGATCTGCCAGTTACGGACGAATCCACGCTGTTATACGCTTGGGCCATTCTCCATTTCGGGTGATGGATCGTGACGGTAGAAGAACAGGACACAAGGTATCCGCCCAAGGCCTCACTCGGTTTCAATGGCGAGTTGTTTGAGTCCTGGACCGGTCACTGTCTCTTGGGCAACGGCTATCGCGCTTACAGCCCGGTACTGATGATCTTCATCCAGCCGGACAGCTGGAGCCCGTTCGGGGCGGGTGGGCTCAATGCCTATGCTTATTGCAAGGGGGATCCGGTCAATGCAGCCGATCCGACTGGGCATATGCCGTTCAAGCAATTGCTTCAGTTCGGTCGCGTGAATAGGTTCCCGTCCCCTACCCCCCAAGACCTACCTCCCGTTCTCCCTGTTCTGTCGGAGGCAGATCTCGTTCCAACACTTGGGGGGAGGGTATCGCCTGTTCCTGTATGGCCCCCGGAAAGGTTTTCGCCTCCTCATATCCTGGCTGACACTGCGCCTGCGGTCTCTCAATCAAGTTCAGCGTTGCCCACCTCCGCGAGAAGCGTAGGTCCATCTGGGGTCGTCCTGGGATCTAATACTAGAAACGTCAATTACCCGTACATAGAGACGGAGATTTCACGCATGATTTCCTCCAACGACGCAGCGGGTATCATTGCCCTTGCCAAGCAGCGTTTCAAAAGAATTCCCGTTTTAAGGGAGCTGCACCAGCAATTGCCGCTGACCCCGGACGAGCGTAGGAACGCTTACAGCAGAAGGGGGCAAAGTCCGACCATTCCACAAAAGCATCTCCAGTCGCTGACATATCGAGCGCTACGTGAAGGACTTCAGGAAAAAGCGCAATTCTATGACAGGCTGCGACGCGGTCTTACTGTGAAAATTCCTAAAAAAAGACCTCGAACGAGGTAGTGATTTCATCGAGAAGACGTACAGCGGCGCGGTACTGCCGGCGTTCTGATTCGCCGGACAAGCTGAACCGAGGTGGGGCCGCAATGCGGCCCCACCTTTTTCCTGTCAGGCCATACCTGATAGTTCTGCCAGTTATGGACGCAGCCACGCTGTTATACGCTTGGGCCATTCTCCAGGCAGGTGATGGATCATGACGATGAAAGAACCGGGCACAAGGCATCTGCCCAAGGCTTCACTCGGTTTCAATGGCGAGCTGTTCGAGTCCTGGACCGGTCACTGTCTCTTGGGCAAAGGTTATCGTGCCTACAGCCCGTGGCTGATGATGTTTATCCAGCCGGACAGTTGGAGCCCATTCGGGGCAGGTGGGCTCAACGCCTACGCTTACTGCGAGGGGGACCCTGTCAATCTTGCCGACCCTAGCGGTCACGTGCCGATCTTGCCGGGTATGTGGCGTCAAAGGACGTATCTACCCGCGCCGACTGTGCATGTAGCCCGCCATTCAGGTCCCGGTGTACTTCTCGATCTTTCCAGACGAGCCACTGTCCAGCCCTCGGCTACACAGATCGCATCGCGATCCGACAGGTTGCTGTCTGTACCGGAGCAGCAGGAGCCCATGAACTTGTCTGCGGGACATGAACCCGGCTCCACTACGGGCGCATTGTCGCCTGTGTTCCCACCTGTCCGCGAGCGTTCTCCAGTGGCTCAACCCCGGCGATCTCCTCGGGTCAGCAAATCCCGGGTGCGCCGTGTAACCCAACTTTCGTTGGAAAATGAGAAGAAGTTGAGGCTAGCGATCAAGCAGAGGGACAACGCGGGGGTTGACGTGATAGTCAAGGAGCGCGGTGGCGTAACGTCTTTTCGCAGGATCATGAATGAAATGATGCCGATGCGTAGTCAGCGTCCTCATGGACGGATGCCGGGCGCAGCGTTCCAAAGGGGGGATTACAATGTATTACGGGAATACGGGCTGATAGAGCCTCTCTCGGTCCGGGACCCGAACTTGCGCCAGTTTCTCCAGGGTATTTACCCCTACCTGCGCTAGCCGTTCATGCTGCCAAACGCTTGGACCGTCCAGGTTTACCCGCGATCAAGGTAGTGAATTCACCAGACGTATCGCGGGTGTGCCCGGTCTCGAAGGGGGCGCGGTGAGGGCGCGATTTGAGTGCTATACATATTCGATAACGGTATTTAAAAATTTATTTTTATACCCTTAGAGTCTTTCCTACTGAGGCTACCCGCCTCGCCCCAAGTCAGCAAGCGCCCGTCTACCCCGGGCCGGTCCGGGAAAGACCAGTTCATGACCTTCGATTTCGCGTTCATCCTCAGCACGCTCCCGGCTTTTCTCAAGGCCGTGGGCGTTACCCTGCAGGTGGGCCTGATCGCCATCGCCACCTCGCTGGTGGTGGCGCTGATCAATGCGCCGATCCTGCTTTACCGCATCCCCGTCCTGCACCGCCTGGTCGCCCTCTACGTGGAGCTGGCGCGCAATACCCCGCTGTTGATCCAGCTGTTCTTCGTGTATTTCGCCCTGCCCGCCCTGGGCGTGAAGATTTCCGGTTTCGCTGCCGCCATCATCACCATGACTTTCCTCGGCGGCGCCTACCTCACCGAGGTCCTGCGTGCCGGTGTCGAGGCAGTACCTGCTGCGCAACTGGAATCCGGGCGCTCCATCGGCCTGTCCGAACTGCAACTGCTGCGCCATGTGATCCTGCCCCAGGCCGGCCTGCTGAGCCTGCCGGCGCTGTTCGCCAACTTCATCTTCCTGCTCAAGGAAACCACCGTGGTTTCCGCCGTGGCGGTGCCGGAGATTCTCTACACCACCAAGAGCTACATCGCCCTGTACTACAAGACCTACGAAATGCTCGCGGTGATGACGCTGATCTGCGTGCTGCTGTTTCTCCCGCTGTCGCTGCTGCTGAGCCGCCTGGAACGGAGGCTGCAACATGGCCAGTTCGGGTCTTGAGCTGTTGCTGGTGTCCCTACCGCAACTGGGCAAGGGCGCTGCACAAACCCTGGCGATCTCCGGGCTGGGGATTCTCTTCGCGACCCTCGGCGGCGTGCTCTACGGTGTGCTGGCGACCCTCGGCAAGAGGGGCGTGAACATCGTCCTGCGCATCTACCTGGAACTGTTCCGCGCCATACCGGTGCTCGTGTGGCTGTACCTGCTGTTCTTCGGCCTGCCGATCTTCCTCGGCATCAGCCTGCCGAGTTTCTGGTGCGCGGTGCTGGTGCTGGCGCTGTGGGGTGCCAGCGAGGTGGGCGAGGTGGTGCGTGGCGCGCTGCTGTCGCTGCCCCGTGGTCAGCGCGAGGCGGGCCTGTCCATCGGCCTGTCCGGCTGGCAGCTGTATGGCTACGTCCTGCTGCCCCAGGCCCTGAAGCGCATGACCCCGCCGACCATCAACGTCTACACGCGGATCATCAAGACCAGCTCCCTGGCGGTGCTGATCGGCGTGGTGGACGTGATCAAGGTCGGCCAGCAGATCATCGAGCGCACCTATGAATCGGTGCTGATCTACGGTGCGCTGTTCCTGTTCTTTTTCCTTATCTGTTACCCGCTGTCGGCCGCCTCGCGCGCGCTGGAGCGGCGCTGGACGCACGCATGAGCGCATTGATCGAGTTCAAGGGTTTCAACAAGTTCTTCGGCGATCAGCAGGTGCTCAAGGACATCGACCTGTCGGTGCAGGCCGGCGAAGTGGTGGTGATCCTCGGCCCCAGCGGCTGCGGCAAAAGCACCTTGCTGCGCTGCCTGAACGGCCTGGAAAACGCCCACGGCGGCAGCCTGAAACTGGACGGCCGCGAGTTGCTGGAGGCGAACACCGACTGGCGCGAAGTCCGCCAGCAGGTCGGCATGGTGTTCCAGAGCTACCACCTGTTCGGCCATATGAGCGTGCTCGACAACCTGCTGCTCGGCCCGCTCAAGGTGCAGAAGCGCCCGCGTGCCGAAGCCGTGGCCCAGGCCGAGGCGCTGTTGGTCCGGGTTGGCCTGCTGGACAAGCGGGACGCCTACCCGCGCCAGCTCTCCGGCGGCCAACAGCAACGTATCGCTATCGTCCGCTCGTTGTGCATGAACCCGCGGGTGATGCTGTTCGACGAGGTGACCGCCGCCCTCGATCCGGAAATGGTCAAGGAAGTGCTGCAGGTGATCCAGGGCCTGGCCCGGGACGGCATGACCCTGCTTATCGTCACCCACGAAATGGCCTTCGCCCGCGCGGTGGCCGACCGCATCGTGTTCATGGAAGCCGGCAGGATCCTTGAACAACGTTCCCCCGAGAGCTTCTTTACGAACCCGCAGACCGCACGCGCGCAGCAGTTCCTGGAGAAATTCTCCTATGTCGAAAGCCTGCCCGAGAAACCTCAAAAGGAACTGATATGAAAACTGCCAAGACGTCCAAGCTACTGTTTTCACTGTTTGGTCTGGCCCTGCTGGCCGGCTGCGACAAGGCCGCCGAGGCGCCGAAAACCGCTACCGCCGCCGCGCCGGCCCCGGCCACCGCCAGCTACCTGGACACCATCAAGGCCCGCGACAAGCTGATCGTCGGTGTCTTCACCGACAAGCCGCCGTTCGGCTTCGTCGATGAAACCGGCCGCTATGTCGGCTTCGACACCGATATCGGCCGGGCCTTTGCCAAGTCGCTGCTGGGCGACGAGAACAAGGTGGAATTCGTCGCGGTCGAGCCGGCCAGCCGCATTCCCTTCCTGCAAAGCGACAAGGTCGACCTGATCCTGGCCAACATGACTGTCACCCCGGAGCGCAAGGAAGCGGTGGAATTCACCAACCCCAACCTGCGCGTTGCGGTGCAGGCACTGGTGGCCGATGGCAGCAGCGTGAAGAAGCTCGATGACCTGGCCGACAAGACCACCATCGTCACCACCGGCACCACCGCCGATATCTGGCTGACCAAGAACCACCCGGACTGGAAACTGCTGAAGTTCGAAAAGAACAGCGAGTCGCTGCAGGCCCTGGCCAATGGCCGTGGTGATGCGTATGCGCAGGACAACCTGATCCTGTTCAGCTGGTCCAAGCAGAACCCGGGCTACCGCGTGCTTCCGGAATTCCTCGGCGAAGAAGCACCGATCGCCCCGGCGGTGAAGAAGGGCAACATCGAACTGCGCGACTGGGTCAACGCCGAGCTGGCGCGCCTGGGCGAGGAGAAATTCCTGCACAAGCTGTATGACCAGTACGTGCGCAAGGAGCTTAGCGACGACACCAAGCCGGAAAGCGTGATCGTCGAAGGGGGCAAGTGGCAGGGCTGATACCCGCCGGGGCGTGCCGCTCGTCGAACCTGATAGTTCTGTCAGGTTCGCGGCAGGCCTCGAGTCTTTATCCTGTGGCGTATCTCTTCGCTTCAGGGTGCCGACCATGCCCACGCCGACCGAACAGCCTCGTCCTCATACCCAGCGCAATGCCGGAGGCGGGTGGTCAGGCTTCAATGGCCAACTCCTCGAGTCCCGCACCGGTCACTACCTGCTCGGAAGCGGCTACCGCGCCTATAACCCGGTGCTGATGCACTTCAACAACCCCGACGCGCTGAGCCCTTTTGCCCGGGGTGGGTTGAATGCCTATGCCTATTGCCTGGGGGATCCGGTCAATCTGCTGGATCCTGACGGACGAGCGGGTTGGCTGATGACTCAGTTTCGAAAAATTTTCAGTCCATTTTCCAAGCCCACTCCTCCAAAGCCGTTGCCTTCCGTGCCGTCTTCGGGTGGGACGAATGCCTTGGCGACAACTGGCAATGCTAAACATCCAGTTGCGTCCATGCGGGGCAGAAAACTACCTGAGCCTCCAGATCCACCAGCATCGTCGTCCCGGGGTGTTGATCCTGCGGATGCCGTGGAAGACGGGCCCGTACATCTATCGAGTCAGGGGGTGCGTATTCACCCGAACCCACAGGCAGAGTCCGCACAAGGCGCACGGACGCAGGCGTGGATCGATAGCCGTTTGGTCCCTCGGGAATCAACACGGAGCAAGAGCGCTCGCTTAGGGCAAAACCCTGGCAAGCCCAACAAAAGGAACGTCGATCGTGTAGGTAGTGTCCGCAACGTGATCCGCACGAACGATTCGGAAATGAATCCAGACGGATGGTTATGAGATCAAGCTGATGGACAGACCCGATGGGCATGCTCCTCTGTCGGCGCTTTTACTTTATGCGTCAAAGCGCAGCGGGTATCCCATCCATAAGTTGGCCTCGATGCCGAAAGGCGGGGTGTTTACTCCGCTTTACCGTGAATATTACGTGAAGGGGAAAAGAGTGAGCCGCTCCGACAGTCTTTCCTCGCTTGACGAACTTGCGGCGCTTGCCCAGCGCACCAAGGAAGCACGGAAAAGCAAAGTGCCTGATCCCGGATCCGACAAACCCGTCGAAGAACCGAAAGCGCCTGACGAGCCGCCCGTTACGATGTTTTATCCGACCGATAAGACACCATTCCTGACCACTTCGGACGGCACCAGGTTCTACCAGGCGGGTCTGGTGCTGCATCCGCCCAAGGCGGGCAAGGTGCAACGGCTGCGCAATTTTGCGGTACGCAAAGTCAACCGCGTACTGGGGATTCGCGATGCCTCGCGCTGACTCCATGGGTGCCGGGCCTCGATGCCAATAGCCGATTGAACCAATCATCCCCCGCGGTTGACTGATTTACCTCAAGGCTCTGTAAGAGAGTTCTCATTGTTGCGTGGGCAGTAATCAAAGCCTGATCTACGCTAACAATCGCATTAATCACATTCCCCTCCGAACCGGCCCATGCAAAGGAGCCCGCATGAAGTTGTCGCGTTCTTGTTCGTTGATTTTCCTGGGGCTGGCGCTGGGGTTGACGGGTTGCCGCGACAAACCGGCCGAAGAGCCGCAGCATCCGCGCGTGACGGTGCAGAAGGTCGAGACCGGCGATTTTTCCCCGCGGGTCACCCTCACCGGTGATGTCCAGGCCCAGGTGCATAGCGACCTGTCGTTCCGGGTGGGAGGCAAGATCATTTCCCGCAGCGTCGATGTGGGCGATCACGTTAAGGCCAACCAGGTGCTGGCGCGCCTGGACCCCAAGGACCTGCAAACCAATGTCGATTCGGCCAATGCCGAGGTGCTGGCCGCGCGTGCGCGGGTGACGCAAAGCTCGGCGGCCTTCGTCCGCCAGCAGAAACTCCTGCCCAAGGGCTACACCAGCCAGAGCGAGTACGACTCGGCCCAGGCCGCGCTGCGCAGCAGCCAGAGCGCCCTGAAAGCCGCCGAGGCGCAACTGGCCAACGCCAAGGAACAACTGAGCTACACCGCGCTGGTGGCTGATGCCGCCGGGGTCATCACCGAGCGCCAGGCCGAGGTCGGCCAGGTGGTCCAGGCCACGGTACCGATCTTCAGCCTGGCCCGGGATGGCGGGCGTGATGCGGTGTTCAACGTCTATGAGTCGCTGCTGCTGGCGCCCAACAGCGAGCAGGCGATCACCGTCAGCCTGATCGACGACCCCAAGGTGCAGGCCACCGGGCATGTCCGCGAAATCACCCCGACGGTGTCGGCGCAGAGCGGCACGGTGCAGATCAAGATCGCCCTGGACAAGGTGCCGCCAGGCATGGACCTGGGTTCGGCGGTGAGCGCCACCGGCAATGCCCAGGGCAAGCCGGGCATCGAGCTGCCCTGGTCGGCGCTGACCAAGGAACTGCGTGAGCCGGCGGTGTGGCTGGTAGGGGAGGACAACAAGGTGCACCTGCAGAAAGTCACGGTCAGCCGCTATCTCACCGGCGAAGTGGTGGTCAGCGATGGCCTGGAGGCGGGCCAGCAGGTGGTGGTGCTCGGCACCCAGCTGCTGCACCCGGGGATGCAGGTGGAAATCGTCGACGGGGCCAAGGCGGGGTTGGGTCAATGAAGACATCCGTGATGCTGGCGGGCTGCCTGTTGCTGGTGGCCTGTGGCGGCGAAAAGGAAAAGCCCGAGCCGATCCGGCCGGTGCTGTCGGTGCAAGTGCAGACCCAGGATGCGCTCAACCTCGGGCGTTTCGCCGGGACCATCCAGGCCCGCTATGAAAGCACCCTGGGTTTCCGCGTTGGTGGGCGCATCGCGCGGCGCTGGGTCGATGTCGGGGCCACGGTGAAGCCGGGGGACGTGCTGGCCAGCCTCGACCCCACCGACCAGCGCAACCAGTTGCGCGCCGCCGAAGGCGACCTGGCGAAGATCGAGGCGCAATGGATCAATGCCCAGGCCAACGCGCGGCGCCAGCAGCAGTTGTATGACCGTGGCGTCGGTGCCCAGGCCCAGCTGGATATCGCCCAGACCGACCTGAAAACCACCGGGGCCAGCCGCGAGCAGGCCAGGGCGGCGGTACAGCAGGCCAGGGACCAGCTCGGCTACGCGGAACTGCGCACCGACCACGCCGCCGTGGTCACCGACTGGCAGGCCGAGGCCGGCCAGACCGTGGCGGCGGGGCAGGCGGTGGTCAAGCTGGCGCGGCCGGACATCAAGGAGGCAGTGATCGACCTGCCCACCTACCTCGCCGACGACCTGAAGCAAGGCGTGGAATTCACCGTGATGGCGCAGCTCGACAACAGCATCCGCACCAGCGCCGTGGTGCGCGAAATAGAACCCCAGGCCGATGCCAGCACGCGCACCCGGCGTGCGCGCCTGACCCTGCGCGAGACCCCGGAGGCCTTCCGTCTCGGCACCTCGATCAGCGTCACGCTGAGCACGGCGGTCAGCCCGCGCAGCGAGATCCCGCGCAGTGCCTTGCAGGAAGTCGAGGGTCAGACCCGGGTGTGGATCGTCGACACCCGGCAGAGCGTGGTGAATCCGCGGGAGGTTCAGGTGCTGCAGAAAGGACAGGATTCGGTGTTGCTGGCCTCGGGCGTGGAGCCCGGCGAGCGGGTCGTCACCGCCGGAGTGAACAGCCTCAAGCCGGGGCAGAAGGTCATGGTCGATGAGGAAGGGACGCGATGAAAGGCAGCTTCAACCTCTCCGAGTGGGCCCTGCGCCATCAATCGTTCGTCTGGTACCTGATGTTCGTCGGCCTGCTGATGGGGGTGTTTTCCTACCTCAACCTGGGGCGTGAGGAAGACCCGTCGTTCACCATCAAGACCATGGTCATCCAGACCCGCTGGCCCGGCGCGACCCAGGACGAAACACTGATGCAGGTCACCGACCGCATCGAGAAGAAGCTCGAGGAGCTGGACTCCCTCGACTACGTGAAAAGCTACACCCGGCCCGGCGAGTCGACGGTCTACGTGTACCTGCGCGACACCACCAAGGCCGAGGACATCCCGCAGATCTGGTACCAGGTGCGCAAGAAGGTCCAGGACATCCGCGGCGAGTTCCCCCAGGGCATCCAGGGCCCGGGTTTCAACGATGAGTTCGGTGATGTCTACGGCTCGATCTACGCCTTTACCGCCGACGGCCTGAGCATGCGCGAGCTGCGCGACTATGTGGAGCAGGTCCGCGCCGAGATCCGTACCGTACCCAACCTGGGCAAGATCGAGATGATCGGCACCCAGGACGAAGTGCTCTACCTCAACTTCTCCACCCGCAAGCTGGCGGCCCTGGGCATCGACCAGCGCCAAGTGGTGCAGGCCCTGCAGGCGCAGAACGCGGTGACCCCGGCGGGAGTGATCGAGGCCGGGCCGGAGCGGATTTCCGTGCGCACCACTGGCCAGTTCGCCTCGGAAAAAGACCTGGCCGAGGTCAACCTGCGTCTCGACGACCGCTTCTACCGCCTGGCCGATATCGCCGAGATCAAGCGCGGCTATGTCGATCCGCCGTCGGTGCAGTTCCGCTACAACGGGCACGACGCCATCGGCCTGGCCGTCGGCATGAAGGCCGGCGGCAACATGCAGGTGTTCGGCAAGCTGCTGCAGGAGCGCATGGACCAGTTGATCAGCGAACTGCCGCTGGGCGTTGGCGTGTATACCGTGTCGGACCAGGCAGTGGTGGTGAAGGAGGCGGTCGGCGGCTTCACCAGTGCGCTGTTCGAGGCGGTGGTGATCGTCCTGCTGGTGAGTTTCGTCAGCCTCGGCCTGCGCGCCGGCCTGGTGGTGGCCTGCTCGATTCCGCTGGTGCTGGCGATGGTCTTCGTGTTCATGGAGTACAGCGGCATCACCATGCAGCGGATCTCCCTGGGCGCCCTGATCATCGCCCTCGGTCTGCTGGTGGACGACGCGATGATCACCGTCGAAGTGATGGTCACCCGCCTGGAAATGGGCGAAACCAAAGACCAGGCGGCGACCTTCGCCTATACCTCCACGGCCTTCCCCATGCTTACCGGGACCCTGGTCACCGTGGCCGGGTTCGTGCCCATCGGCCTCAACGCTAGCTCGGCGGGGGAGTACACCTTTACCCTGTTCGCGGTGATCGCGGTGGCGTTGATCGTCTCGTGGATCGTTGCCGTGCTGTTCGCCCCGGTGCTCGGTGTGCACCTGCTCAGTACCAAGCTCAAGAAGCACGAGGAAAAGCCCGGTTGGGTCGGCAACAGCTTCCATGGTGGCCTGCTCTGGTGCATGCGCCACCGCTGGCTGACCATCATTGGCACGGTGCTGATCTTCGCCCTGTCGATCTTCTGCATCCGTTTCGTGCAGAACCAGTTCTTCCCCTCGTCGGACCGGCCGGAATTGCTGGTGGACCTCAACCTGCCGCAGAACGCCTCGATCGCCGAGACGCGCAAGGCCGTGGACCGCCTCGAAGCCACGCTCAAGGACGACCCGGACGTGGTGCACTGGAGTTCCTATATTGGCCAGGGGGCTGTGCGTTTCTACCTGCCGCTCGACCAGCAGTTGCAGAACCCGTACTACGCGCAGCTGGTGGTGGTGAGCAAGGGTCTGGAGTCGCGCGAGGCGCTCAAGGCGCGTTTGCAGAAGCGCTTGCGGGATGACTTCGTCGGGATTGGCAGTAACGTCCAGTCGCTGGAAATGGGCCCGCCGGTGGGGCGGCCGATCCAGTACCGGGTCAGCGGCAAGGACATCGACCTGGTGCGCAAGCATGCCATCGACCTGGCAACCTTGCTCGACAGCAACCCGCATATTGGCGACATGATTTATGACTGGAACGAGCCGGGCAAGGTGCTGCGCATCGACATCGCCCAGGACAAGGCGCGGCAGTTAGGGTTGTCGTCGGAGGATGTGGCCAATGTGATGCAGGCCATCGTCACGGGGGCGCCGGTCACCGAGGTCAACGACAGCATCTACTTGATCGACGTGGTGGCGCGGGCCGAGGACAGCGAGCGAGGGTCGCCGCAGACCTTGCAGAACCTGCAGATCGTCACACCCAGCGGTACGTCGATTCCGTTGCTGGCGTTCGCCACGGTGCGTTACGAATTGGAGCAGCCGCTGGTCTGGCGCCGCGATCGCAAGCCGACCATCACCATCAAGGCCTCGGTGCGTGACGAGATCCAGCCGACCGACCTGGTGGCGCAGCTCAAGCCGAAGATCGACGAGTTCGCCAGCAAGCTGCCGACCGGGTATGAAGTGGCCACGGGCGGTACGGTGGAGGAGAGTGCCAAGGCCCAGGGGCCGATCAGCAAGGTGATCCCGCTGATGCTGTTCCTGATGGCGACCTTCCTGATGATTCAGTTGCACAGTGTGCAGAAGCTGTTCCTGGTCGCGAGTGTCGCGCCGCTGGGCTTGATTGGCGTGGTCCTGGCGCTGGTGCCGACGGGCACGCCGATGGGCTTCGTGGCGATCCTGGGGATTCTTGCGCTGATCGGCATCATCATTCGCAACTCGGTGATCCTGGTGACGCAGATCGACGAATATGAAGCGCAGGGGTATGCGCCGTGGGATGCGGTGGTCGAGGCAACCAACCACCGGCGCCGGCCGATTTTGCTCACGGCGGCGGCGGCCAGCCTGGGGATGATCCCGATTGCCCGGGAAGTGTTCTGGGGGCCGATGGCCTACGCCATGATTGGCGGGATCATCGTGGCCACGTTGCTGACGCTGTTGTTCCTGCCGGCGTTGTATGTGGCGTGGTACAGGATCAAGGAGCCAGCGAAGGCTTGAGTCTTGTATTGCCCTACCGGGCCCTATCGCTGGCAAGCTGAACTGGCCTAATGATCCCGGACACCTCTTAAGGGCGATATGATTCGCCCATTCAGGAGGTTCTATGCAAGAACGGAAGACCTACACCCGCGAGTTTAAGCAACGTGCTGCCAGCATGGTTCTTGA